>CAWGJE010000001.1:0-474961 GCA_963822855.1 uncultured Solirubrobacterales bacterium
GCTCGCGATCTCCGCCGGCGAGCCGGCGACGGCGCGCGACACCCTCGTCGGTCACATCGACACGTTCGAGCAGGAGATCCGCTCGGTCCTGTGAGGGACCGGCCGGTAGACCTCGACTGACTGGTCAGTCAGAGGTACGCCAGCGGACCCGGTCGCCGCGGACGTCCATCGGCGAGACCGACTTGACCGGCGCCGCGACGCTCTGCCGTTTGAACGCGGCTCGCAGCGAGGCGCCGACGTAGCGCCGCAGGTGCCAGACGAGCAATCCGGTCCACCACGCCGCCGAGATCAGATGCGCGTACGGGAAGAACGAGCTCGTGCTCGGTGCGAACAGGAGCGCGACGCCGGTGACGATCAGCGGCACGGACAGGATCCCGAGGATCATGGAGACGAGCTCCGGGAGGCGGTCGCGGCTGAACGCGCGGCGGATCCGGGCGATCCCGAGATCGCTCACCTTGTAGAGGACGAGCAGCAGCGCGAGCGCCGAGATCCCCGAGTGGATCCAGATGACCGCGCCGGGAACGGAGGCCCCGCCGACGTCGAGGCCGTACAGGATCGCCCCGGTGGCGACGGTGCCGAGTAACGGCCCGAGCGCTAGCAGGCCGCGGCGCGCGGCCGACCGGCGCACGGCGGCCGCCTTCGGCGCCGGCGAGGCGGGCTCGACCGTCTCGAGCGCGAGGGCCCTGCCCGAGCGCTCAGCAGACTCGCGTTCAGGCCGGTAGGCGACCCACAGGAACGCGACGACGCCGATGGCCACGAAGATCAGGTGTGGCCAGTGCGCCGCGAGGATCTCGCTCACGACAGGCTCCCCGGCTCAGGACCGGGAGGCGCGCTGCACGTCGCGGATCGCGAGTCCCATCAGCACGCCTCCGGCAAAGATGAACCCGTGCTGGGTGAAGTGGATCATCGGGTGGGCGTCGGCGAGGTGATCGACGAACGGCAGGATCAGCGTGATCTCCAGAAGCGCCGCGAACACAACGAGGCGCAGTGCGCGACGCCGGGTCTTGCGGCGATCGCGAACGGCGGACAGAGAAGCGACGGACGACTCCATAGCCTGGTGATCGGCGCCGTCAACCCGCGCTTGAGTCGGGCGCCGCGTCGCCGCTGACCCACGTGTGGGTCATGGCCTTGACGCCGGCCACCAGCGAATGCCGGGCCAGACGCCGGCGGCGGCCGCGGACACCGGCCGGCGGGATCAGGCGACGCTGGGGGGCGACGGCCGGTCCATGGTCGACCGGGCCCGCGCCCGCCGGACCCGAGCCGTTCGCGGATACCTCGACGGCGGCGCTCGGCGCCTCCCCGGACGGGGCCGAGGCGTCCGCGAACAGTTGCTCGATGACCTCCGGTGGTTCGGGGCGATAGAACAGAAAGCCCTGGGCGGTGTCACAACCGGCCCCCTGCAGGTTGCCGAGCTGCTCGACCGTCTCGACGCCCTCGGCCGTGACCGACAGCTTGAGCGCGTGGCCGAGCTCGATCACCGCGTTGACGATCGCCACGTCCTCCTCGTTGTCCGGCACGCCGCGCACGAACGACCGGTCGACCTTGACGCAGTCGACGGGAAGCCGGCGCAGGTACTCGAGCGACGAGTAGCCCGTGCCGAAGTCGTCGATCGCGATCTTGATCCCGAGCTCCTTGAGCTCGGTGAGCACGCGGATCGACGACTCGGGATCCTCGATCAGGACGCTCTCGGTGACTTCGAGGCAAAGCCAGGCGGGCTGGATCCCGGTCTCCTTGATGATCCGCGACACGATCTGCCGGAATGACTCCTGGACGAGCTGACGGGCCGAGACGTTGACCCGGAGCATCAGCGGCTGCTCGCTCGAGCGGCTCCTCTGCCAGACGACCGCGCGCTTGCAGGCGTCGCGCAGGACCCAGGTGCCGAGCGGGACGATCAGCCCGGTCTCCTCGGCCAGCGAGATGAACTCGCCGGGGCCGAGCAGCCCGCGGTCGGGATGCTGCCAGCGGACGAGCGCCTCGAGCCCGGTGATGCGGTCGCCGTCGATCGAAACCTCCGGCTGAAAGAACACCCGGAACTCCTCGCGGTCGATCGCCTTGCGGATCGCGTTCTCGTTGTGCAGGCGCGCCAGCGCCCGCTCGCGCGTGACCTCGTCGAACAGCACGACGCGCGCGCCGCCTGCGCCCTTGGCCCGGTACATCGCGGCGTCGGCGTCGCGGATCAGGTCATCGGGGTCCTGACGGGGATCCGAGGTCACCGAGATGCCGATGCTGGCCGCTGCCATCGTCTCGCCGTGGGCGAGCTGGAAAGGCAGGCTGAACGCCTTCAGCACGCGCTCGGCGACCGCGACCGCGTCCTCGTCGTCGAACAGGTCCTCGCACAGGATCACGAACTCGTCGCCGCCGAACCGGGCGAGCGTCTCGTGCCGGCGCAGCGAGTGGCCGACGCGCTCGGCGACCGCGACCAGCAGCTCGTCGCCCTCGCCGTGGCCGAGGCTGTCGTTGATCACCTTGAAGCGATCGAGGTCCAGGAACAGGACCGCCACCGAGCGGGTCGGCCCCCGGCCGAGCCGTTCGAGCGCCAGCTTCAAGTTGTTGAGGTAGAGCAGGCGGCTGGGCAGGCCGGTGAGCGGGTCGCGCAGCAACTGGTTCTCATTCGTGCGCCAGGCGACGACGTGAGCAACGCTCGCGGCAAGCACGAACCCGCCGTGGATCAGCGCCCACAGCCACGGGTTCTTGTCCGCCTGCGGGTTGTCGCCGAAGACCGCCTTCGGGTCGAGCACGCCGCCGACGCCGTGGTGGACGACCACGAACGCGATCGCGACCAGGAATGGGGTCCAGTCCTGGTACAGCGTGAGCACGCCGATCATCACGAAGAAGTGGAAGTGGGCCTCGGTGATGCCGCCCCACAGGTCGACCAGCACCGCCGAGCAGGTCACCAGGCCGAACGACGCGGCGATGATCCGGGCCTTCAGCCGGAAGCGCTCGAGCGTCGCGCCGACGCCACACAGTGCGACCATGCTCACGTCGATGCCCGTGTGCAGGACCGAGTTGCCCATCAGGATGCCGAACGCGAACAGGGCCGGCACGTGGAGCCAGAGCAGGATGACGATCGAGCGGTGGCGCCGGCGAAGCACGTGTTCGGGCAGCAGCTGCCCCTTCGGCAGCCAGTGCTTCAGGTCGAGCCACGTGCTGCCGAGCCACGCGCCGAGGCTGCGGGACTGCGCGCCGCGGGTGCGGTCGAAGTGACCGTCGACCGTACCGCCGACGACGGTGCCCGCGCCCCGGTCGGCTACTGGAGCCTCGGTCACCGCGCTCATCAGGCGGCGGACTGCTTCGCTTGACGGACCTTCGTCACCGCGCGCTGGGACTCAGTGAGCGTGCGCTCGGCGGCCGGCAGCGCCACCTTGCAGGGGGCGCCAGTCTTGTAGACGAACAGCTTGCGTGCCTCGTGGTAGCTGCGATCCTCGCCGAAGAAGCACTCGTGCGACTTGGCCATCTCCTCGGTGCGGTAGGCGGCCAGCGGCTTGACCTGCTCGTCGCGGGCGCGCTCGCGACGCTTGGTCTCGAGCCAGTGCGGCACGTCGGGATGGCGGGCCAGACGCTCGGCCAGGCCCTGCACCTGGGCCCGGAAGCTCGCGCTCGAGTCGCCGAAGGCGGCGTCGAGCAGTCCGATCTCGACTCCGCGACGGGTTCCGATCGGGTTGAACGGCGCGCTTGTGAGCTCGCGGCTCAGCTCATGACCGACGCGGCGCGGGAGCAGGTAGGTCCAGTACTCCGACCCGTACAGCCCGCCCATGTGCTGGTAGTAGGGATTCAGCACCACGTCCTCGCGTGCGACAACGTGGTCGGCCGCGACCGCGAACGGGACGCCACCGGCGGCGGCGTCGCCCGAAAGCGCCGAGATCGTGATGTGCGAGTCGGTGTCGAGGATCTCGCGTACGACGTCGTCGATCGCGTGGAGGTTGTACCAGGACTCCTCGCCCTGATTTTCAGCCGCCTCGATCACGTTGAGGTGGATGCCGTTGGAGAAGAAGTCCGACCCGCCGGCGAGCACGATCACCTTGGTCGTGCGGCGGCTGCGCGCGTACAGGTACGCCTCGCGCAGACGGCGGCACTGCTCGGTGCTCATGGCGCCGTTGTAGAAGTCGAAGTTCAGATAGCCGACGCCCGCCTTCTCCTCGTAGGAGATCTCACGGTAGGTGTGGCCCGGCGGGATCGGGGCGTGAAGCGCCACCGGGATCTCCGGAGCATCGGGCGTGTGGCCCCTGAGCTCGAGCGCCCGGAGCGCCGGGAGCTTGAACGGAGCCGGCCGGTCCTTCGCCTTGAGGTGGGTGACCCACACCGCCCCGTCCACTGTGGCGCGGCAGATCGCGCCGTTGCGGGTGGCGATGATGTCGCCCGGACGGCCGCGAAGCCCGCGCTCGGGATGGACGTTGAACAAGAAGTACTCGGCGCCGGCGATCGTGTCGAGGACGCCGGGATGACCCTCGGCGGCGCGGATCTTGCGCACGACTGCGGCGGTCGAGTCACAGCGCCAGTCGATCGCGCGGTCGGCCTGCTTGATCAGCGGGCGCAGGCGCCCGGTCACCGACGGGTCGTCGTAGTTCAGCGAAAGCGGCTCGAAGTCGCCCCGCGCGAAGTTGTGGACCGCGAACACGAGCATCTCGACCGCGGCGCGACGCACCTCGTGGCGGTAGATGCTGCTCTTGCCGACCGGGCGCATGCGGAACTTGCGGGTCTCCCAGATGTCGCCCGCGTCTGCCTCCTCGACGGCCTCGATCACGGTCACGCCCCACTCGTCCATGCCGAGCTCGATCGCCCAATCGAGCGAACTCGGTCCCCGGTCCCCGTGGGGTCCCGGGTGCACGACGAGGCAGGTGTAGTTGCTCCACACCGACTCGGGGATGAACTGCTTGAGCATCGGGCACATGACCAGGTCGGGCTTGTGCGCCTCGACCGAGGCCTCGATGATCTCGGGGGAGTCGACGACCTGGACGGTGACGTCGTGCCCCATCTCGGTGAGGGCGATGTATGCGCGCTGGCTCAGGCTGTTATGCGCGGACGTCACGAACAGGATGCGGAGCGGGTTCTCCACAACCGCCGTCGGGACTTCTCCACGCAGACGTCCAGGACCGCGCCGCAGGACGTCCTCGAAGTTCTTTCGCGGTTCCATATTCGAGGGCATCGACCCGCGCGATGCCCGTCTGGAGATCGACTGGACGGATTACGGACTATTGGGTTTTCAGCTACAGACTCGGGCTTCGGTGCCGATCCTCAGGAGGTCTGCCAGCCTTCTCCCGCGTCGGTCAGCTTTCTTACGCCCCGGGTACGTGTGGGCTCAGCACCACCGTCTGTAGCTCGGTGAACGACTGCATCACGTGCGAGCCGCCGACGCGACCGATCCCGCTGTCGGTGCCCGCGCGGCCGCCGAACGGGAGGTGCGCCTCCCAGTAGTTGCTCGACTCGTTGATGTTGACCCAGCCCGTGTGGACCCGGTCGGCGAACTCGAGTCCATCCTGGAGATCGGCGGTGAAGATCGCCGAGAGCAGGCCGTAGGGCGAGGCGTTGGTGAGCTCGATCGCCTGCTCGAGCGAGTCGATCGCGACCACCGGGGCGATCGGCCCGAACGTCTCCTCGACCGCGACGCGGGCGTCGGCCGGGACGTCGGTAAGGACCGTGGGCTGCCAGTACAGCGGGGTGGCGAACTCGCCGGCGCGCGCGCCGCCGGTGACCACACTCGCGCCGCGGGCGAGGGCGTCCTGCACGTGCTCATCCATCTTGGCCGCGACCGGCTCGTTGTTCACCGGGCCCATCGTCGTCGCGTCGTCGAACGGGTCGCCCAGCAGGATCCGTTCGGTGACGCGTCGCGCCAGCTTCTCGACGAACTCGTCGCGGACCGCTCGGTGGACGAGGATCCGCTCGCCGGCGGTGCAGCTCTGGCCGGCGCACAGGTAACACGCGGTCAGCGTCGCATCGACGGCCGCGTCGATATTGGCGCCATCCATCACGACCAGCGGACCGTTGCCGCCCATCTCGAGCAGCGCGGCCTTGCCGGCGGCCGCCTGGGCGACCAGTCGCCCAGTCGCGGTCGAGCCGATGAACGCGACCCCGTCGGTCCCGGGGTTGCGCGCGATCTCGTCGCCGACCACGGGTCCGGGCCCGGTCACGAGGTTGAACACTCCCGGGGGCAGGTCGGCGTCGGCGATGCACTGCGCCAGCGCCACCGCGCATACCGCGGTCGACGGCGCCGGCGTCCACACCACCGGATTCCCGCACGCGAGCGTCGGCGCGATCAGCTCGGCCGGCATCGTGTACGGCCAGTTCCAAGGGCTGATCACGCCGACCACGCCGCGCGGGCGGCGCACCAGCATCACGCGCTTGCCCGGCGAGAATGAGTTCGGCAGCTCGCCGCCCAGGCGCTTTGCGTCCTCGGCCGCCATCCGCCAGTACTCGACGAGCTCGGCGACCTCGTCGAACGCCTCGGCGCGCAGCGGCTTGCCCTGGTCGAGCGTGAGCGTCCGTGCGAGGCCGTCGCGGCGCGCCTCGATCAGGTCGCCGATCACGTGCATCTTGGCCGCGCGCTCGAACGCGGTCAGCCGCGCCCAGCCGTCAGCCGCCCCTCGCGCGGCGTCGATCGCGCGCTGGGCGTCGCCCCGATCGCCCTGCGGGACGGTGGCGATCAGCTCACCGGTCGCCGGGCTCGTCGCGTCGAACGTCTCGCCGCTGGCGCTCGCCTGCCAGCTTCCACCCACGAACATCTGCTGCACGGTCTGCGTCGCCATTTTCACCCTCTTGGCCGGGGCCACGGTCTCGTTGACACACGTCGACAACTGATATATAACCGCCCGATCAGGCCCGGGTCAATGGATTCGAGGGTGCGCGCCCGCCTCAGTTTGCGGGCATTCGTGTTGTGTTCGATGGCCGCGCAGCACTGCGCGCGCCGGGGAGGTTGATCGATGGCAGCTGTGGGAGAGGCCCCGCAGGCGAGCGGCGTTTCGTCGGACAGCAACGAGCTCGCAGGCTTCGGCTACAAGCAGGAACTGGATCGTTCGCTGGGCAGCTTCTCCGCGTTCGCGGCGGGCTTCAGCTACATCTCGATCCTGACCGGCGTCACGGCGCTGTACGGGTTCGGTTATCTGAACGCCGGGCCGGGTGTGTGGTGGACATGGCCGGCGGTGGTGCTCGGGCAGATCCTGGTCGCGCTGTGCTTCATGGAGATGGCGGGTCAGTACCCGATCGCCGGGTCGGTGTACCAGTGGTCCAAGCAGATCTCGAGCGGTTACACGTCGTGGATGACCGGCTGGATCTACATCGTCGGCGCGATCGTGACGATCGCTGCGGTCGCGGTCGACTGGCAGATCGTTCTGCCCCAGGTCACGACCAAGCTCCAGTTCTTTGGAACGTCCGCCGACGCGGGTACGTACCTGACCAAGCACGGGGCTCAGAACGCTCTGCTGCTCGGAGCGATCCTGGTCGCGATCACGACCACGATCAACATGCTCGGCGTCAAGCTGATGTCGCGGATCAACAACGTGGGCGTCACGTGCGAGCTGATCGGCTCGACCATCCTCGTGATCCTGCTGCTGTTCAACGCGCACCACGGGCCGCAGATCATCTTCCACTCCTACGGGTTCGGCGCCGGCCATCCCTGGGGCTACTTCGGAGCGCTGCTCGTCGGCGGCCTGCTGAGCGCGTACGTGATGTACGGGTTCGACACAGCGGGGACGCTCGCCGAGGAAACCAACAACCCGCGCAAGCACGCGCCGCCGGCGATCATCCGCGCGATCGCGGCGGCCGCGATCATCGGCGGCCTCGTGATCCTGTTCGCATCGATGGCGAACAAGCACATCCTCGACAAGAACGTCGGTCTCCTCGGCCTTCCCTATGTGATGAAGCAGGCGTTCGGAAACACCGTCGGAAACCTGTTCCTGATCGACTGCGCGATCGCGATCTTCGTCTGCTGCCTGGCCGTGCAGACGGCGACGATCCGGATGATTTTCTCGATGGCGCGCGACAACCGGCTGCCGGCCGGCTCCGCGGTCGCACGCGTCTCGGGTCATCGCAAAGTGCCGATCGTGCCGGCGCTCGTGACGGGGGGCCTGACACTGGCACTGCTGCTGATCAACATCGGCAACCAGAGCGCGTTCCTCGTGCTCACCTCGCTCGCGATCATCATGTTCTACATCGCGTACCTCGGGGTTACCGCCCCGATGCTGGTCAAGCGCCTGAGAGGCGAGTGGCCAAAGCCCGATCACGGCCCGTACTTCTCCCTCGGACGTTGGGGGCTCCCGGTGAACATCGCGGCCGTGGCCTACGGCACGCTGGTGGCGATCAACATCGCCTGGCCGCGCAACGCGATCTACAACTCGCTCGGCACGCCGCACTGGTACTGGCAGTGGTCGCCGCTCCTGTTCATCGGCGGGATCGTGATCATCGGCACGATCTACTACTTCACGGTGCAGGTCAAGAAGGGTGGCGACGTGCTGGAGGAACACCGGGCCAACGCGGACATCCCGGTCCCGGCGCCGCTGGGAGACGCGTTCCCATGATCGACGCCGGCGAGTTCGACTATGTGATCGCCGGCGGTGGGACCGCGGGATGTGTGGTTGCCGCCAGGCTGTCCGAGGATCCAAACGTCACCGTTTGCGTTTTGGAAGCGGGCCCGTCGGACGTCGATGACCCGCGCGTCCTGCGGCTCGAGGACTGGATGTACCTGCTCGACTCGGGCTACGACTGGGATTACCTGATCGAGCCCCAGGCGCGCGGGAACAGCTTCCTGCGCCACGCTCGCGCGAAGGTGCTCGGCGGATGCTCGTCGCACAACTCCTGCATCGCGTTCTGGACGCCGAAGGAGGACCTCGACGAGTGGGCCGCGACGGGGTGTGAAGGCTGGAGCTCGGCGGATTGCTGGCCGCTGATCAAGCGGCTGGAGACAAACGACGGGCCCGGCGACCACCACGGGCGCGACGGCCCGGTCAACATCCGGACGGTGCCGCCCGACGATCCGTGCGGCGTCGCGCTCCTCGCGGCGGCCGCCCAGGCCGGCCTGCCGACGAGCCGCTTCAACGAGGGCCACACCGTCACGGACGGGGCGGGCTGGTTCCAGGTCAACTCGTCGGCCGACAACACGCGGATGTCGTCCTCGCACGCGTACCTGCATCCGATCCTGGACTCGCGGCCGAACCTCGAGATCCGGACCGCGTGTTGGGTCAAACGGGTGGCCACGCAGGACAAACGCGCGACCGCGGTCGAGTACCTGACCCCCGATCTGCTCACGCAGGCGTCGGTCAGGGCGCGGCGCGAGGTGATCCTGAGCGCCGGCGCGATCGACACGCCGAAGCTGCTGATGCTGTCGGGCATCGGCCCCGGCGAGCACCTCCACGAGTTCGGGATCGAGACGCTCGTCCACTCGCCCGGCGTCGGCGCCAACCTCGACGACCATGTCGAGGGGATCGTCCAGTGGGACTCGAAGAAGCCGATGATCCGCACCTCGACCCAGTGGTGGGAGATCGGGCTGTTCTCGAGGTCCGAGCCCGGCCTGGACCGGCCGGACCTGATGATGCACTACGGCTCGGTGCCGTTCGACATGAACACGGCGCGCTGGGGCTACCCGACGACCGAGAACGGCTTCTGCCTGACGCCGAACGTGTGCCGTGGCCGCTCGCGCGGGACCGTGCGGTTGCGCTCGTCCGACTACCGGGACCGTGCCCGCGTCGATCCGCGCTACTTCACCGACCCCGAGGGTCACGACGAGCGCGTGATGGCGTATGGCATGCGGCTGGCGCGGAAGATCGTCTCACAGCCGGCGATGGCCGAGTGGGCGGGCGCCGAGCTGGCGCCCGGGCCTGAAGCGCAGACCGACGACGAGCTCATCGACTACATGCACAAGACCCACAACACGGTCTACCACCCGGCGTGCAGCTGTCACATGGGCCCGGACTCGGACCCGCTCGCGGTCGTCGACTCGCGCCTGCGAGTCCGTGGCGTGCGATCGCTGCGGATCGCGGACGGGTCGATCCTCCCGTTCCTGCCGGCGATCAACCCGTGCATCACGACGATGATGATCGGCGAGAAATGCGCTGACATGCTCAAGGAGGACGCTGCGCGGGGAGCTGGACTCCAGGCTCCCGCAGCCGTCGGTTAGTCGTTTAGGGTCGCGAGGATGACCGCGACCGCGGCGCCCGAAGTAACCGAGTTCCTCCGTGCGCATCCGCCGTTCGACTCGCTCGAGGCGGGCGAGGTCGATCGTGTGGCCGCGGCGGCGGAGGTCGAGTTTCATCGCGCCGGCACGACGATCTTCTCCCAGGGCGCGGAGCCCGTCGCGCATCTGCGCGTCGTGCGGACCGGCGCCGTCGAGATCGTGTTCGATGGGCGGGTGCTCGACCTGCTCGGCGAGGGCGAGCTGTTCGGTCATGCCTCGATGTTGTCCGGATTGCCGACGGGGTTCGAGGCCCGTGCGGGCGAGGAGACGGTCTGCTATCGGATCCCGGCGGAGGTCGCGCAGGAGCCGCTGTCCCGGCCGGCCGGCTTGCGGTTCATCGCACGCTCGCTGCTCGAGCCGTGGGCGGAGGGCGCCGGCACCACCGTTTCCGAGCCTCATCTGGACCCGCCGCTGCAGCCGGTCGGCGGCCTGATCCGCAGCGTGCCGGTGCTGTGCGGTCCAGAGACGTCGATCCGCGAGGCCGCGGAGAAGATGACCGCGGCTCACTCGACCTCGGCGATCGTCGACCTCGGCGACGGGTCGCTCGGGATCCTCACCGACCGTGACCTCCGGACGCGCGTGGTCGCGAGCGGCCTCACCGGCGACGCCCCGGTGTCGGTGGCGATGTCGTCTCCCGCTTATACGTGCTCACCCGACCGGCTCGGCACCGACGTCCTCCTCGACATGCTCGATCGGGGCTTTCGCCATTTCCCGGTCGTGTCGGCCACCGGCCAGGTCCTCGGGGTAGTCGAAGAGATCGACCTCGTCGCGGCGCAAACGCGCTCGCCCTTCTTCCTGCGCTGGCGAATCGCCCAGGCTGGGTCCGTCGACGAGCTGATCGACGCCGCACGCGAACTGCGCCCGATGGTGATCGCGCTGCACGACGCACGGGTCTCGCCGGCCAACGTCGCCGCGGTGTATTCGGTCGTCGTCGACGCGCTGACGCGCCGGATGCTCGACCTCGCGGTTGCCGGCGCGCCTGGCCTCGGGGTCGACTTCACGTGGCTCGCCCTCGGCAGCCAGGCCCGGCGCGAGGCGTTACCGAGCTCGGATATAGACAGCGCGATCGTGTGGTTCGGCTCGCATGACGACGAGGACATCCGGCGGCGGCTGCACGCGATCGGGCAGGCCGTGGTGGACCAGCTCCAGGAATGCGGGCTCCATGCCGACGAGCACGGTGCGACCGCCTCCGATATGCGGTTCGTTCGCTCGCTCGAGTCCTGGCAGCGCGTGGTCCGGAGCTGGATCGACGACCCGACACAGGAGAAGGCCCTCATCCTGGTCTCGGTGCTCGTCGACAGCCGGCCGGTGTGGGGCATCCACAGCGGTACGGCGGTCGCCGACAGCTTCCGGCTCGCACCGAGCAATCCGGCGCTGCTCCGCCTCATGGCCAGGTTTGCGCTGACGCACCGTCCCCCCACCGGCTTTTTCAGGGGACTGGTGGTCGAATCGACCGGCGAGCATCGCGGCCGTCTTGATCTCAAGCAAGGGGGCATGCTCCCAATCGTCGACCTGGCTCGATGGGCCGGGATGGCAGCCGGCGTGACGAGCGCGTCGACCAGCCAGCGGCTGCGCGCCAGCGCGGCCGCTGGAAGCCTGTCCGACTCCCAGGCACGGACGCTCGAGGACGCGCTCACTCTGATCACCGACCTGCGAGTCGAGCATCAGGTGGAACAGCTTCGAGCCGGAGAGGAGCCCGACGACTTCGTCAACCCGGCGACCCTGACCGGGCTGACACGCAGCTACCTCCGAGAGGCGTTCCGCGCCGTCGCCGCGGTCCAGAAGCGCGTCGCGGCCGAGCTCAAGGTGGGCGTGCGATGAGGCCAGTCCACTAGGTACGCTGCTGTTGTGAGAGGAGACTGGCGCGACTGGAGGCCCGCGATCTGGCTGACGATGCTCGGCATCGCGGCCGTGCTGCTCGTCAGCCCGTTCTGGATCGGCGCGATTTTCTTCGGGGCGGCGATCGGTGCCGCGATCCGGATCAACCAGCGCCGGCGGCGGGCTGCGGCGATCGCTGCCGCCGCTCCGAAACGGAGCCCGCGCGCCCGTCGACGATCCTGATCTCGGCGCCGGCGACGGTGTGCAGCCGCGCCGCCTCGGGGTGGTAGGCGCCCCGTCGGAGCGGTCGGCGGTGCGCCGGCAGCAGCACGAGATCGAAGCCGCCGCTGCGCGCGTACTGCTCGAGCGTTTGATCGGACCCTTCGACGAGGAGCACGAACACGGCGCCCGCGGCCGCGCCATGCTCCCCGAGACGCTCCTTCGCCTGCTCGAGGTCTTGCGCCACCGAGTCCGCCACCGCCTCGTTGTACTCGAGCGCCGAGTTGCCGCAGCGGGGCCCCGACGGCGCCCGGGGAGCGATCGCGACGACCGTGAGCCCGGGGCTGCCTTCCTCGGCCAGCTCACGGGCGTGATCGATCGCGGCCGCGCCGGCGCGGCTGTGCTCGTACAAGACCAGAACCTTTTCAAGCGATTTCACGGATTACCCGGCAGGGATTGCCGAAGCAGAGATGGCGCCCCGGCAGGTCCTTCGTGACCACGCTGCCGGCCCCGACCACCGCGTCGGCGCCGACGGTCACGCCCGGGCACACGATCACGCCGGTGGCCAACCACGCGCCGTGTCCGATCGTGACCGGCTTGGCGGTCTCGGTGCCGCGCCGCCTCTCAACTGGGTCCAGCGGATGCGTCGCGGTCAGCAGCTGCACGTTCGGGCCGATCTGCACATCTTGACCGATCGCGACCCTCGCGCCGTCGAGGATCACCGCCCCGTAGTTGATGAACGTCCTCGCTCCGATCGTGACGTGGTAGCCGTAGTCGCACTCGAACGGCGCCATCACGTCGGCACCCTCACCCAGCTCGCCGACCAGCTCGCTTAGGATCGCCCGCCGCTCGACGGTCAGGCCGAAGCTCGTCGCGTTGAATCGCTCGCACACGAGCCGGCACGCTCGGCGCTCTTCGAGCAGCGCCGGGTCGTTGGCGAGATACGGCTCTCCCCGCAACATCCGGTCTTTTTCGGAGTCCAAGCGGCCATCGTGACACGGCCGAGGGGGTTTCGTCCGCCCCCGCACGGATCATTTAGCTCACGTGAGCTGGCGATCGACTCGAGCGACCGGCCAGGCGGGCGAGGATGTCCGCCGGGTGGCCGTTATCGACCTTGGCTCGAACTCGTGGCGTTTGGTCGTGTACATGTTCGTTCCGGGCGACTGGTGGAAGCTCACCGATGAGATCTACGAGACCGTCCGGATCGGCGCCGGCCTGGCGGAGACCGGCCGCCTCGGCGACGCGGCGATGGGGCGCGGGCTCGAGACGCTCGCGGTGTTCGAGCGCTTCTTGGCCGCGCACGGGCTCGGTCCTGACGCCGTCCACGCGGTCGCCACCAGCGCGATCCGCGACGCCGCCAACGGCGAGATGTTCCTCAAGGCCGCCCGCGCCGCCAGCGGCCTGAACATCGAGGTGATCTCGGACCAGGACGAGGCGCGCTTCGGCTACGTGGCCGCGATCAACAGCTCGACGATGACCGACGGCATCGTGCTCGAGACCGGCGGCGGCAGCATCCAGGTGATCGAGGTCGCCGACCGCCACGCCAAGTCGCTCCAATCGTTCCCGCTCGGAGCAGTGCGCATGACCGAGCAGTTCCTGCCCGGTTCGGGCCCGGCCCGCAAGCGGGACATCCAGCGGCTCCGCGCGCATGTACGAGAGGCGCTGTCCGGGCTCCCCGCGCTCGCCGCCGGCGGCGACCGGATCGTCGGCATGGGCGGTGCCGTACGCAACCTCGCGGCCGCTGCACAGCGCATGGCCGATCAGCCCGACATCGGCGTCCAGGGGCTCGTGATCACCCGAGAGATGCTCGGCGACCTCGTCCAGACGCTGGCGGCGCTGCCGGTGGCCGAGCGCGGCGAGGTACCCGGGATCAAGGTCGGGCGCGGCGACATCATCCTCGCCTCCGCGATCGTGATCGAGACCGTCGTCGAACTGGGCGGATTCGCCGGCATCGAGGTCACCGAGGCCAGCCTTCGCGACGGGGTGTTCATCGCGCGTGAGCTGCTCGCCGACGCGCCCGAGCCGCTGTTCGACGACGTCCGCGTCGCGGGCGTGCGCAATCTCGCGATCCAGTACGAGTCGGACCTCCCCCACGTCGAGCACGTCGCCCTGCTCTCGCTCCAGATGTTCGACTCGCTCGCCGCCGGCGGGCTGTTCGAGCCCGAGCCCGGCGAGCGCGAGTTGCTGTGGGCCGCCGCGATGCTCCACGACGTTGGGATGACGATCTCCTACGACGACCACCACAAGCACTCGTACTACCTGATCGTCAGCGCCGAGCTTCCGGGCTTCGACCCCCGCCAGCGCGCGCTGATCGCCCAGATCACCCGCTACCACCGCAAGGGCACCGCCAAGCTCGGCGAACTGGCGGCGCTCACGCACGCCGGCGACGAGGACCTGCTCGACCGCTGCTCGGTGATCCTGCGCCTCGCCGAGCACCTCGAGCGAGGCCGCGATCAATCGGTCCGCGAAGCGCGACTGCGCGCCAACGGCCACGGCGTCGATCTCCACCTCGAGGCCGCCGGCGATCTGACGCTGCCGCGGTGGAGCGTCGAGCGCTACGGCGACGGCGAGGCGTTCCAGCGCGTGTTCGGCCGGCGGCTGCTGATCGGCTAGCTCCCGCCGCACGGCCGTCTCGGTGATCGGGATCGGCGTCGGCCGACGCGGTCGTCCGCGCTAACAAGCCGGTCTCAACTCCCACTAGAGTTGTGGGCATGCTCTGGTTCCTGCGCCACGCCGAAGCGGAAGACGGCCTCCCGGACGACGAACGCCCGCTCACCGAGCGCGGCGCGATGCAAGCTGACGCCGCGGGCAGGGCGCTGGCCGTGCTCGGCGTCCATCTCGACGCATGCCTGAGCAGTCCGAAGCTGCGTGCGGTGCAGACCGCCGAGCGGGCGTGTGAACCGCTCGGCGTGCCGGTGACGGTCGAGCGGGCCTTGTCCGGCGAGCCGTTCGACGTGGAGGCACTGACGGCCGGGCTCGGCGACGTGCTGTTGGTCGGACACGACCCATCGTTTTCGCTGCTCCTCCACGATCTCACGGGGACGCAGGCGCGGATGAAGAAGGGCGGCCTCGCGGCCGTCTCCAAGGGCGAGCTGGTCACGCTGCTGCGACCGTCCGAGCTGAGCGCGATCGCGAAGGCCAACCTAGGAGTGACATGAGCGAGACACGGTTGGAAGAGGAAGAGGCCACGGCGACCGAGGAAGCCGCGGAAGGACACGCCGGCGCGGAGGCTGCGGCTGCCGCGGTCGCGGACCCTGCGGTCTACATCAACCGCGAGCTCTCGTGGCTCGACTTCAACGATCGTGTGCTGCAGCTCGCCGAGGACGAGTCGCTGCCGCTGATGGAGCGGCTGAAGTTCCTCGCGATCTTCACGACCAACCTGGACGAGTTCTTCATGGTGCGCGTCGCGGGCGTCCACGATCAGCTCGACGCACGCATCGATGCGCGCGGACCGGACGGTTTGTCGCCCTCGCAGGTGCTCCAGGGCATGTCCGAGAAGGTGCGGGAGATGGACCGCCGGCAGGCCCGGGAGTTCACCGAGATCGTGCGGCCCGAGCTCGCCCAGAACGGGATCAGGATCGTCAGCTGCGAGGAGTCCGCCGCCCCCGAGAACCTGATCGCGCGTCATTTCCGTGAGGAGATCTTTCCCGTACTGACGCCGCTCGCGATCGGCCACGGCCGTCCGTTCCCCTATATCTCGAACTTGTCGCTCAGCCTGATCGTGCGGCTGCACGACCCCGATCTCGACCAGGAGGTCTACGCGCGCGTCAAGGTCCCGAAGGAGGTCCTGCCGCGTTTCGTCGAGATCTCGCCCGACACGCTCATCCCGCTCGAGCAGGTCATCGCCCGTCACCTCGACGCTCTGTTCCCCGGGATGAACATCCTCAGCTACGACATGTTCCGGGTCACGCGCGACGCCGACTTCGAGGTGTCCGACGAGGCGGACGACCTGCTCGAGGCGGTCGAGGACGAGCTTCGGCGCCGGCGCTTCGGCGAGGTCGTGCGGCTCGAGGTCGGCGCCAGCATGGACCCGGCGATGCGCGCGCGGCTGATCGAATGGCTTGGCGTCGACGAGGTACAGGTGTACGACGTCGAGGGGTTGCTCGACCTCAGCGACCTGTGGCAGATCGCCGGACTAGATGGTCATTCGGACATCCGCCAGGTCCCGTGGACGCCGATCACGAATCCGGCGTTCGGCCCCAATCCCGGGGACCAGGACGACCAGCCCGACGTGTTCGCCCCGATGCGCACCCGCGACGTGCTCGTCCACTATCCGTACCAGTCGTTCGCGACCAGCGTCGAGCGGTTCGTCAAGCAGGCGGTCGACGACCCGAACGTGCTCGCGATCAAGATGACCGTGTACCGGACCTCGGACGACTCCGCGCTGATCCCCTCGCTGATCGAGGCAGCTGAGAAGGGCAAGCAGGCCGTGGCGATGGTGGAGCTGAAGGCCCGCTTCGACGAACGCCAGAACATCGGTTGGTCGCGCGCGCTCGAGGAAGTGGGCGCGCACGTCGTCCACGGCATCCCCGGGCTGAAGACGCACGCCAAGGCGATCCTCGTGGTCCGCCGCGAGCGCGGCGGCGTCCGCCACTACGTGATGATCGGCACCGGCAACTTCCACGCCAAGAACGCCCGGCTGTATGAGGACTTCGGGCTGTTCACGACCGATCGGGAGATCGGGCAGGAGGTCGCGAACCTGTTCAACACGCTGACCGGTTACGGCCATCCGGCTCGCGAGCGCAAGGTGCTGGTGGCGCCGAACTCGATGCGCGGGCCGCTGATCGAGGAGATCGATCGGGTGATCGCCGCGCATGAGGCTGGCGAACCGGCGCGGATCGCGATGAAGATGAACTCGCTCGTCGACCAGCAATGCATCGAGGCGCTCTACCGGGCTTCGCAGGCGGGCGTCCCGATCGACCTCAACGTTCGCGGGATCTGCTGCCTGCTCCCGGGCGTGCCCGGCGTCAGCGCGACCATCAACGTGGTCTCGGTGGTCGGGCGGTTCCTCGAGCACTCGCGGATCTACTCGTTCCACCACGGCGATGAGCACGTGTACTACATCGGTTCGGCCGACCTGATGCCTCGGAATCTGGATACCCGCGTCGAGTTGCTGGCTCCGGTCGAGGACAAGGAGCTTCAGGCCGAGCTCGACGACACGCTCGAGCGCTGCTTCGCCGACGACACGTTCTCATGGACGCTCGATTCGCAGGGCGCCTGGAACCGGCGGACCGGGCGGACCCGCAGCGTCCATCGCGAGCTGATGGAACGGACGCTGCAGCAGCAGGCGGCGTCGCTCGCCACGTAGCCGTCTTTTTAACCACTGCGGCCGGCACTCGGGCCGGCCGCGGCAGTATCTAGTTGTTCGCCTGCTGTGCTTGCTTGTTGGCTCGTTGGCTAGGGGATCCCGAAGCCGTTGTTCTGGCCTTGGGTCTGAGTGGTCGCGTTCGCGGGCTGAGAACCGAGCGTCAGCTTGATCGTCTTGGTCGACCCGCCTCGATTCACGGTGAGGGTCACTGTGTCGCCGGGCGCGTAGTTGGCGATCGCCGCCACGAACTGATTGATCGAGGCGACCGGCGTGCCGTTGACGGCGGTGATCACATCGCCCGCCTGGAGGCCGGCCTTCGCTCCCGGCGATCCGGCCTGGACCGGTGCCAGACCGCCCGTGGTGGAGGACTTGGCGATCGCGGCGCCACCGGCGACGCTCGGGTCAAGGCTCACGCCGACCCAGGCGTTGTGGGCCTGGCCGGTCGCGATGATCTCGCGGGCGATCCGCGCGTCGCTGTTCGAGGGGGTCGCGAATCCGACGCCCGAGCTTGAGCCCTCGCCCTGGCCGTTGGTGTTGTTGGTCTCGATCTGGTCGTTGAGACCGATCACCTGGCCGGCGCCGTTGATCAGCGGGCCGCCCGAGTTGCCGGGGTTGATCGGCGCGTCGGTCTGGATCGCGTTCGGGATCGTGAACTGGTTGGGCGCGTTGATCGTGCGACCGACCGCGCTGATGATGCCGGCGGTGACCGTGTTCGCCTCGCCGAACGGGCTGCCGATCGCGATCACGCTGTCGCCCACCTGGACCGCGCTCGAGTCGCCGAACGGGATCGGGTGAAGCGCGGAGGCGGCGACGCCGTGGACCCGGATGACCGCCGTGTCGGCACCGGTATCCGAGCCGATGACGGTTGCGGGAGCCTTCGTGCCGTCGGGGAAGTTGACGGTGATCGACGACGCGCCGGACACGACGTGCTCGTCAGTGATGATGTCGCCCTTCTTGTCGAACACGACGCCGGCGCCCTCGCCCTGGGTCTTCTGAGTCTGACCGAAGCCGAACACTCCGCCGTTGTTCTGGGTGGACGAGGTGGTGATGTCGACGACTCCCGGATCGACCGCGCGGTAGATCTGGTTGATCGTCTGGGAGCGTCCGTCGCTGAAGCTGGTCGGCAGCGTCGGCGCGTTCGAGGGCTGCACGACGGTCGTGGTCGTGACCGAGTGCGTTGTGGTGCTCCCGTTGGCGACGGCGAGCGCGATTGCTCCCCCGGCAATAGCGCCGCCGATGATCGGAAGCAGGCGGCTCAGGCCTTTCATAGGTGGGTTTCTCCTAGCAAATGCGTGGCTGGTGTTTCGGTCCACCCAGTACAGCAGCTACCCATGAGAAACCAGTCAGAAATCTATGAGAGCGGCGTAAGAGTGGCCGCTCTACGCCGTGGGCGCAGGCTGGAAGAGCTGCGGGAGCGCGCCGGGCTGAGGCGCACCCTCGGGCGTGCTGGGGGTCGTCGGCGTCGCGGGGGCGGTGCCTTTGCCGGGGGCGGTGCCGTTGCCGGGGACGGGCATCGCGAAGGGCGGTCCGTACGGCTTGCCCGGGGGTCCGCCGGGGCGGGTTCCGTTCGGGCCCTGGCCGCGGAAGAGGCCGCGTAGCGCTCCCTGCGCGGGCGTGACAAGACCCTTCTGGTTGATCCGCCGGCTCAAATTGGACGACAGGCGGCTGAGGATCTGCTGCTCCTGCGCCGCGGTGATCGCCTTCTTGGAGACCGCCGCGTCGAGCGCCTTCTTGATCGGGGCGGTCATCGCCTGCTCGAGGCCGGCGACGGTCTTGCCCTTCGAGCTCGCGATCTGAGCCAGCGATTTACCGCTTTGCAGTTGCTGGATCAGCTGGGCGTCGGTGAGTCCGAGATAGCTGGCGGCGCCGCTGAGGCCGAACCCGAAGCCGAAGCCGCGGAACCCGAGCCCGAAGCCGAATGCTCCGGGTGGGCGGGCTGGGAAGCCCTTGGCGCCTGGGGGACCTGGCAGGAACGGGCGCGGCCCGGCGAGGCCCGGAGTCAGGGGCAGGAAGGGCGTGGCGCCGCCGTTCTTCAGGTGCTGCTCGAGCGCGTTCGCCTGGGCCTGGGTGATCTGGCCGGCCTTGACCTGCGCCTGGAGCTGGTCGGCCGTCGCGCCGTTCAGCGCGGAGCTGAGCTGCTGCGGCGAGACGTGGAGCCGCTTGGCGACGTCGTTCAGGAACGCCTGTCGCGTGTTCGGGCCGGAACTCTGGGTGGCGGCATATGCGCCACCGGCGAACGCCGCCACGGCCAGCGCTGCCAGAGCCAGGATGACGTTTCGCTTGAGACTGCGGTGCAACGTGCGCTCCTCAGATGGCCGGGCGCTCCGTCAACGGTGCGCCCGTGGGCGGCACTCTTTCAGGCGATTTTGAGAGAAGCGTAAGAAGTTGGGCGGCGCGCGTAAGGCGGCGCGGCGGCGCGCTCGGAGGATCTTGTGGAGCCGGGCGGCCTCGCGGTCTGGCGAGCCGGTCAGCCGCTCCTCGGTGATGCGAACGGTCAAGATGCCCTCGGCGAGATGATCCACGTCACGGTCCCGGTCGCGCTCGAAGCTGTCTCGGTCGCCGTGGAACTTCCAGCTGTCGATCTCGACGATCACACCCTCCTCGGGAAACAGGATGTCCGGTTCGCGCCGACCCCGCCGCTTGTTGATCGTGGGTTGTGGCAGCCCGTAGCGGCGCGCGAAGTCCACGAACAGGTCCTCGAGCTCGGAGCGCGTCATACCCGTGGGTTTGTCGACGAATGGCATCAGGCGCTTAGTTGCCGGTTGACCCGGGTGGCGGGCGAGCAGTTCGGCGAGGCTTGAGAGGTGGAGCGTGTACGTCAGGCGCGCGTCGTTGACGAATCGTCTGAGCGCGGCATCGGTCTTGTAGCGTGGCGCCATGTCGAAGACCGTGCGGGCGGGGCTCGTGACGGGAACGCCGAGCTGGCGGTCGATGTCGCGGCGCGTGAGCGTCTTCGTGCGGTGGGTGGTTATGCCTTTTCGGTTCCGGTCGGTGGGCGCGGTGACCTCGATGCGGGTCGGCCAGTGCTTTACGTATTTCCAGAGCGCCGCGGCCGAGCTGTGGCTGAGGACCGCGCCGTCACCGCAGGCGAGGACGGCGGCGTGGGCGCGGGCTTCCTGTCCCAGCGGGATGTGGCCGACGGCGTACACGCCGGCGTAGACGGCGATCAGCCGACCGATCTCGATCCGGTACCGAATGGCCCGTCGTCCGAGGCCGAGGTCGAGCAGCTGGCGCCGCGTGACATACCCATGCTGCTTCCGGGCCAACGCCGCAATCGCCTTGTCGATTCTTTCCGCCACCGCGACCACCGCGTGCTGGATTTGGCCCCACTGTGGGGCCTTTTCCAGCACGCCACCTCTTAAGAGGCGTGGGCGGGTCGAAGTTCCCCCCCTAGGGGGCGAGATCGACGAAGTAATCGAGCGCCGCCGGGTTCGCCAGCGACTCCCGAGAGGCGGCCTGCTCGGGTGGCGTCCCCATCAGGATTCGCTTCACCGGGACTTCCAGCACCTTCCCGGAGAGCGTTCGCGGGACTTCGGCAATCTGGCGGATCTCGTCCGGGACGTGCCGGGGCGAGCAGTCCTCGCGGACCCGGCGTCGAATCTGCGACACAAGCTCGTCGTCGAGCGACTCGCCCTCGCGGAGCACGACGAACAACGGCATCCAGGCCTCGCCACCCTCACGCGGCACGTCGACGACCAGCGCGTCCGTCACCGCGTCGACTCCGAGGACAGCCCGGTAGATCTCCGAGGTTCCCATTCGCACGCCGCCACGGTTGATCGTGGAATCGGATCGGCCATAGATCACAGCCGTCTCCCGCGAGGTGATCTCAATCCAGTCGCCGTGGCGCCAGATCCCCGGGTACATCTCGAAGTAGCTCTCGCGGTACCGCTCCCCGGACGGGTCGCCCCAGAAGTAGATCGGCATCGACGGCATCGGCCGGGTGATCACGAGCTCCCCGACCTCGTCGATCAGCGAGTTTCCGTCGGGGTCCCACGCCTCGACCGACGCGCCCAGCGCGCGGGCCTGCAACTCGCCGAGGTACACCGGGAGCGTCGGCACGCCGCCCACGAACGCCGTGCACAGGTCGGTGCCGCCCGAGGTCGAGAACAGCCAGGTATCTGACCCCAGCTCGTCGTAGACCCACTCGAATCCCTCCGGCGACAAAGGCGATCCGGTCGACCCCACCGACCGCAACGCGCTCAAATCGCGATCCGAAGAACGCAGCGTCACGCCGTCCTTCATGCACGCGCCGATAAACGCCGCGCTCGTGCCGAAGCACGTCATCCCGCTGTCCGCCGCCAGATCCCACAACGTCCCGAGCGACGGGTAGCCCGGGTTGCCATCGAACAGGACAATCGAGGCGTCGCTCAAAAGCATCCCGACGATGAAGTTCCACATCATCCAGCCGGTCGTCGTGAACCAGAACATCCGGTCTCCGGCCTGGGCGTCGAGGTGCAGCAGCGCCTTCTTGAGGTGCTCGACCAGGATCCCGCCCTGGCCTTGCACGATCGGCTTGGGCAGCCCCGTGGTACCCGACGAGTACAGGACCCACAGCGGGTGGTCGAACGGAAGCTGCGCGAACTCGAGCTCCAGCGACCCCGACTCATCGAGGAACCCGGGCTCCCAGCCAGACCCATCCAGGTAGCCAAGCCGAACAACTCGCGCAAGCGAAGGGATCTCGGCCGCGACACGCGAGACCGCGTCCGACCGATCGAAGTCCTTGCCGCCATAGCGGTAGCCGTCCACGGCCAGCAGCACCTTTGGCTCGATCTGCGAGAAGCGGTCGACCACGCTCCGGGCCCCAAACTCGGGCGCCGCCGATGACCACACCGCTCCGATCGAGGCGCACGCGAACAGCGCCGCCACCGTCTCGGGGATGTTCGGCATGTACGCGGCGACCCGGTCGCCCTCGCCCACGCCCGACGCGCGCAATCCCGCGGCGATCGCGGCCGTCAAAGACCGCAGCTCGCCCCAGGTCATCGACGACAGTTCCCGGGACTCGGACGCGTGCTGAATCGCGAGCGAAGAGGGGTCCTTGCCGGCGAACATGTGCTCGGCGTAGCTCAGACGCGCACCCGGGAACCACTTCGCGCCCGGCATCGACTCGTCCCCAAGGACGCGCTCCGGCGGATCGGCGAACCGAACGCCCGCGAACTCGACCAGCGACCCCCAGAACGCCTCGAGGTCGGACACCGACCAGCGCCACAGGTCGTGGTAGTCCTCAAAACGAAGACCCCGCTCCTCCGCGAGCCACGCCTGGTAGCGCGTCAGCGTCGTGCGCTCGATCCACTCGGGCGACGGAGTCCACAACAGCTTGGGCTCGGCTTCCGGCACGCTGACCAGTATCCCGTAGTAGCTTTGCCACCGCATGCCCGCCGGCCGCAAACCGAGCCCGCTGTCACGCGCCGACGGACTCGCGGAGATCGTGCTGCCCGATCACGACGCACACGAGGTGCGGCTCGGCGACCTGTGGAGCGAGCGCCCCGTCGCGCTCGTGTGGCTCCGCCACTACGGATGACTGTATTGCAAGGCACACGCGATGCAGTTGCATCGCGCTCGGAGTGAGTTCGAGGACGCCGGCGCCTCGCTCGTGCTGATCGGGCAGGCGACGCCGCGCCACGCAGCGCAGTTCCGCCGGCGCCAGGGGATCCAGGTGCCCGTGCTCGCGGACGAGGACCGAGTGAGCTACGAGGCCGCCGGCGCCAAGGTCGCCGGCGTCACCGATCTGTTCGGCCCCAAGGTGATCGCCAAGGGAGCCCTCACCGGCGTCCGCAACAAGACGATCCAGACCCGCACGATCGGCAACGCCGCCCAACTCGGTGGCGCCCTCGTGGTCCTCCCTGGCGGCTCAGTCCCCTGGGCGCACATGTCGGCCGACGCCGGGGACAACGCCTCGCCCGAGGAGATCCTCGCCGCGATCCGCGACGCCGTCGCGTAGCGTTCAGCGGCCGTGTCAGACAGCGTCCCGCTGCACGCCCCGTTCGCGGGCACCGTCGTCGCCGTGTGGCACGACGGCCACGATTCGGTGACCGCCGGCCAGGTGCTCGTGGTCATCGAGGCAATGAAGATGGAGCACGAGATCGCGGCCGAGGTCGACGGCACGGTCCGGAGCGTCGAGGTCGCCGTCGGCGAGACCGTCGACGAGGGCCAATTGCTCGCGGTGATCGCGCCCGGTGAGAAAACTGACGGCGAGGCGCCCCGACACCAACCCGAACAATCCACGGCCCGCAACGACCTGGCTGCCGTCAAGGCTCGCCACGACCAGATCCTCGACGCCGCCCGCCCCGACGCCGTCGCCAAGCGCCGCGAGCAGGGCCGGCGCACCGCCCGCGAGAACCTCAAGGACCTCGTCGACCCCGGCAGCTTCGTCGAGTACGGACCGCTGATGTTCGCTGCGCAGGAGCGCCGGCGCCCGCGCCAGGAGCTGATCGAGCGAACGCCCGCCGATGGCCTCGTCGGCGGGACCGCGACGATCGACGGCGCGCCGGCAATCGTCATGTCCTACGACTACACCGTGCTGGCGGGGACGCAGGGCATGCGCAACCACCAGAAGAAGGACCGGCTGTTCGAGCTCGCCGAGCGACGGCGCGTGCCGGTCGTGCTGTTCGCCGAGGGTGGCGGCGGGCGGCCGGGCGACGTCGACTGGCCGCACGTCGCCGGGCTGGACTGCCGCGCGTTCCACCTGTTCGCGAAGCTCAGCGGGCTGGTGCCGCTCGTCGGGATCGCTGCCGGCTACTGCTTCGCCGGCAACGCCGCGCTGCTCGGCTGCTGCGACGTAGTGATCGCCACCGAGGACTCGAGCATCGGGATGGGCGGTCCGGCGATGATCGAGGGCGGCGGCCTCGGCGTGTTCGACCCGCGGGAGGTCGGCCCGATCGATGTGCAGGACGCCAACGGCGTCGTCGACCTCCGGGTCCCGGACGAGCCGACCGCCGTCGCAGCCGCCAAGCGTTACCTGTCGTACTTCGCGAGAACCACAGCCGAGCCCGCAGTACAACCGCCCAAAGACCCCGACGCGCTCAGAGACCTCATCCCCGCCAACCGCAAGCGCGTCTACGACGTCCGCACGGTCATCGACGCCCTGCTCGACGACGTGCTCGAACTCCGCAGCGGCTTCGGCGCGGGAATCGTCACGGCGCTCGCGCGGGCCGATAACGGGAGGCCACTCGGGGTGATCGCGAACAACCCACAGCACCTCGGCGGCGCGATCGACGCCGACGGCGCAGACAAGGCCGCCCGCTTCATGCAGCTGTGCGACGCGTTCGGGCTGCCCCTGCTGTTCCTGTGCGACACGCCCGGCTTCATGGTCGGGCCGAGCGCGGAGAAGACCGCGACCGTCAGACATTTCTCTCGCCTGTTCCTCACCGGCGCGAACCTCGAAACGCCGACGGGCACGATCGTGCTGCGCAAGGGCTACGGCCTCGGCGCCCAAGCGATGGCCGCCGGTAGCTTCAAGGCGCCATTGTTCACCGTCGCATGGCCGACCGCTGAGTTCGGTGGAATGGGCCTCGAGGGCGCGGTCCGCCTCGGGATGCGCCGCGAGCTTGATGCCATCGCCGATCCAGACCAACGCGCGCAAGCGTTCGACCAAGCCGTTGCCGCCGCGTACGAAAAGGGCAAGGGCCTCAACATGGCCGCGTACTTCGAGATCGACGACGTGATCGACCCGGCCGACAGTCGGCGCTGGATCGCGACGCTGTTCGACCATGCCACGCCTGCGCAGCCGATAAAGCATCGGCCCTACATCGACGCCTGGTAACGCGTTCAAGCGCGTTCAAGAAATCTGCGGACCGGCTGGCGGACCCGGACGGGAGTCACGACCCGGATCCGCCGCCGGTCCCCAGCTGCGGGGTTCGGGGAGTCCGTCCGCAAGCGACGAGGCGCACTTTCGTCGCGCCCGCAGACTATGTCCCGGCTCGTCAGATCTCCGTAAGTGAGCGGCGAAGCTGTCCGCGAGCGATCAGGGAACCTGGCTGAACGCCGGAGCTTGCGGCAGGACCGCGCGGTCCCTCGGGTAGCCCTGATACTGGTACGCGCTGGTCGCGCCCGGACCGAACGTCGAGCCTGCGCCCGCGTTCCCACCCTGCGGGACCGGGATCGCCCCCGCGAACAGGCGCGAGAACAGAAGCAGCAGCACCGCCGTGCCGGCGACGATCCACGCCACCACAACCGCCCGCCGGAGCCACACCGATCCGGTGAGCTGGGGCTGTGGCACGGCGCGGGCAACGGGACCTCCGAACTGCGATGCCGCCGCAACACCCGGCAGGGCACCCTGCGGCCCACCCGGCGGCACCGCGCGAACAACGACCCTCGGTCCCGGCGCCGGCCCGGGATACCGCTCGTTCAGGCGGCCGTCGGCGAGCAGCCCCCGCAGCGCTCGCTGCCATTCGCCGGCCGGCGGCCGATTGACGGCATCACCGGCCAGCGCACGGGCGAGCAATCCATGCAGTTCGAAAGGCACATGCGGGACATGCGCGCCCAGCGACCGCGCGTCATGCGACCGCGCGAACAGCCGCAGAACCACGAGCCCGAGCTTGTAGGCGTCTGCAGCGCGCGTGTTCGGCGACTCGTCGAACGCGGCTGGAATCTCCCAGTCGGCGGTCTGCACCGACGTCAGCGCCTGGCGCCCGAGGAACACCATCGAGTCGCAGTCGATGAAGCAGACCTCGGGTTCGTCGCCGGCGCCGAACGCGACCAGCAGGTTGTTGGGCGCGATGTCGCTCGCGACGATCGCGTGCCGGTGCAGGAACGCCAGCGCATCGCAGATCCGCTCGGCCACCTCGGTCCGCGTGAACGTGTCGAGCGTGACGCCCAGCCCACGCATCTGCAAGAACGAGTCGGACCCGAGCAGGTGCTCGAGGGTCAGCAGCACGCGTTCGCGCCGGCCGCTCGGCATCGCGAACGGCACCGAGAAGCGCCCGCGGACGTCGCGCATCGCGATCCCGGCCGCGGCCTCTCCGGCGCGGACGACCGCCAGCGGCCACGCCGCGACTCCGAAGAGCGCGGCTCGCTGATCGGGTTCGAGCAGATGGCTCCAAGCCACCATCTCGGTCAGGACGCGCCCGGCGCCGGCCGGCGGCGCGCGGCGGTAGACCTTCACGACCACGGAGCCGTCGCCGAGCCCGGCCGGGACGACGGCCGGCCGGTACACGCGGCCCTGGCCCCCGAACCGCGAGATCGGCTCGAGCTCTCCGAGCTCCTCGACCGCGATCGCGCGGCGCTCGGCCACGACCGGCGCCCCGACCAGGGCGCTCACGACTCGTCCGACCGCCACACCGCGATCAGGCTGCGATCGTCGTCGTAGGTGCTCCGACTGAAGTCGAGCAGCCGCGCGAAGTCGACGACGTCCGGTGGGCGCGCGAGCTCTCGCGCGAGCGTGGCTCCGACCTCCCCGCCCCCGTCCGCGAGCGGCATCGCCAGCCCATCCGTGCACAGGAGCAGCACGGCGCGCGCGTCAAGCGAACGCCGCGCGACCGAAGCCGCGCCGGCCGAGCGCGGCAGCGCGTCCACCCCACCC
Source organism: uncultured Solirubrobacterales bacterium (assembly GCA_963822855.1). Lineage (GTDB taxonomy): Bacteria > Actinomycetota > Thermoleophilia > Solirubrobacterales > Solirubrobacteraceae > Palsa-465. The sequence goes on from CAWGJE010000001.1 coordinate 27,022, forward strand.
CCGACCAACCCGTCGAAGCGTTCTGGTTCGCCCACGAGCGCATCGTAGTCCTTGCCGACAAGCACAAACGCCGGGGAGTCGCCGACCGCGGCAACCTCGACGTCCGAGCCGCGAACGGCCGCGACCAGCAACGTCGTGGCCAATGACCGGGACGCCTCCTCTACCCCTGCGTCACCGTCCCCTGAAGTGCGCCGGTGCTCCTCGACCAGCGCCCACGCGGCGTGCTCGAACACCGCACCCCAATCGATCGACGCACCGCCGGTATCCAGTTGGCGGGCGACCCCGGCCGTCGCGTAACGGACCGCGAGCGCGGCGCCGAGGTCCGACCGGGACGCCCCGGACACGCCGTCCGCAACCGCGGCGATCAGCGTGCCCGATTCCGCGTGCAGCCGCAGGCAGATGTCGTCCTGGCGTGGACCGCCGGTGTACCGCTTGTACAACCCCCTGACCGACGCCGCCCGGACCGTCAGTCCAAACGCGCTGCCGCCGTCCGCGACCGTGTCGGGGCGGTAGGGCTCGGCCGCCGCGAGTCGGGCCTCGACCACGGCCGCCGGCTCCCCGATCGTCACCGGCCCGCGCGCCAACCGGACGCGGCGGCTAACCGGCGCGGGGCGTCCGGCGGCACTCATCGCTCGAAGCTACACGAGCGGTGCGTCGAGCTGGACGAATCCCTCGGGCTTCTCGAATTCGATCGTGTGGTCGCCGCGATCCAACCGCTCCGCGGACGCCACCATCGAGTTCAACATCGACGCCGCGAACTCCGCGATCGCGCCCGCCGTCGACGCGCCCGAAGCCATCATGAAGCCATAGCGGGGCGAGCTCGCGAGCTGACCGATGACCTCCGGGTCGGCGTCGCCGACGCCGAACGCGAGGATGTTCGGCCGTTCCCGGAAGCTCGGATCCTTGAGCTCGGTCAGGCGCGCCTGCCACTTCTCAGCCTTCTCGGTCGGGAGGCCGTCGCTGAGGAAGAACACCGACGGACGGTGGACCTGGTAGCCGCCTGACTTGAGCAGGGCCACGTCGGCCGGGATCGTCTGGCGCAGCGCCTCGAACGCGCTGGCGTAGCTGGTCCCTCGCCCGCGCGGCGCCAGCGTGGGAAGCACCAGATCCTCGCTCAGCTCTGAGAGCTCGAGGCGCGTCTGCGCGCTCTCGGCGAACGTGATGATCCCGAACCGAACCTTCTTGCCGATCAGCGGGTGCTTGGCGACCTCGTCGCGCAGGTCGATGAGTCCCTGGTTGACGGCGGCAATCGGGTCACCCGACATCGAGTGCGACTCGTCGCCGACGAAGTACATCGGGAGCACCTGCCCGATCACCGCCGGCGCCGATCCGCCCGTCGGAACAACCGGCTCCACCGCCCTAGCCGGCTCGCCGAGCGGAGTCGTCGCCGGCTCACTTGGGTCAGGGGTACCGGCGCCCATGGGGGCGCCGGCACGCATGTTCGACGGCAACTTGATCTTCATGTCAACTCCCCGAACCCGTGGCTCAGGCCCCCGATGTCGTACTGGTCCCCCCACCTGACCCGCCACCCGGTCGCGCCGGGATCAGCAGGTGCTGGCAGGACTTGGCCGCCGCCTGGAACTTCGCGTTAGTCTCGATGCTCCGGGGGAAGATCGGGCCCTTGCCCGAGAAGTTCGGCGCCGGCAGCTTGTAGCCGTGTTGGTTGACGCACGTGACGAAGCTTGTGATCGCCGTGTGCGAGAGCCGCCCTCCGAACGCCCCACCGCCGCGGCCGAAGCCGAACTGAGCACCGCAGGCCTTGAACGCGGCCTGCATCTTCGGCGAGATATTGCGAGCGCCGCCGCCACCGAAGAAGAAGCCGCGACGGGGAGTCGTGCCGGTGCCGGTCGTACCGGTCCCAGTACCGCCGCCGGCACCGCCCGGAGGCGGACTGCCCGCGGGACGCGTCGGCAGGGTCACGCCGTGGGCCTTCAGGCAGGAGACGAGTTGCGCGCGCCGCGCGCCGGTGGGGCCGCTGCCCGCCGTCCCTGAGGCCGAGCCGGAGCTCGAGCCGGAACTTGAGGCCGAGGCCGTCGCAGTGCTCGTGGTGCTACTCGAGCTGGCACTGCCGCACGCGGCCAGTGCGCCACTGGCCACAAGGGTGACGAGCGCCACTGCAACTCGCCTGGATCGAACGTCAAACACTTTCAAGGTTCCTTTCGTAAATGAAGCTGCTCATCCGCCCCCGCCCCCGAATAGCGAGCTAACCGCGGAAGAGCCGCTACTGCTGGTACTGCCCGAGCCACTGCCGCCCAATGCGGCTGCGGCGCTCGCACCGGTGTCGCTTAGCGTTGTCGCCGCGACGGTGCCGTTGGAGTTCTTCGCGCCGGCGACCACGACGGTGTCGCCGGGTCGCACGGCGTTCTTGCCGACCGACACGTTCTTGGTGACCTTGGTCGCGCTCGAGAGCGTGACCTTCACCGTGTTGCCGGTGGCTTCCGTGATGTAAAGGGTGTTGCCGCTGATCGTGCTGACCGTTCCGAAGGTCCCACCCGCGCCGGCACCGCCACCGAACAGGCTGCGGAGCCCGCCACCGCTCGCGCCGGTGCGCGAAGCCGCTCCGGATCCGGTGGCGCCGGTCGCACCGCCGGTCGTACCGCCGGCGCCGCTGCGCCCGGCCGCCGCAAGACGCGCTGCCGCGCCACCACCGGTTCCAAGCGCCCCTGCGGTAGAGCTCGAGTTCGACAGCTGGTTCTTCTCGACGCGCACGCCGGCGTAGAAGCCGACCGCGGCGAGCACGACCGCGAACAGCGCCGCGCTCTTCTTGTTAAACCATTGCCGTCGAGGACGCCCGGGGAGCGCGAACTCGTCCTGCTCCTCCTGGGTCCCCTCCTCGTAGCTGTCCCACTCCTCCTGGGGCCGGTCGTAGGGGATGGCGTTCATCTCGATACCTCTGGTTTGTTGTTCAGGCTGATCACTCAAAGCGCAGTGCCTCGATTGGCCGGAGCGCGGCGGCGCGCCCAGCCGGATAGGTGCCGAAGAAGAGTCCCGTCAGAACCGCTGCGCCGAACGCCAGCGCGATCGAATACGGCGCGATCACCGGCTGCACACCGGCGATCTTGAACTGGCTGCCGATGATTCCGGCGATCACCCCCGCGACGCCGCCGAAGAACGAGACGAGCACGGCCTCGACCAGGAACTGGGTGAGGATGTCGCTGCGGCGGGCGCCGACCGCCTTGCGGATCCCGATCTCGCGCGTGCGCTCGGTGACGGAAACGAGCATGATGTTCATCACGCCGATCCCGCCGACGAGGAGGGAGATCGCCGCGACTTCGCCGAGGAGCGTCGTGAACACTTTGCTGCTCGCGGTCGAGGCCTGGACGATCGAGCTCTGGTTGATCACGCTGAAGTTGCTCGTGCCGAGCGACCCGGCCGACGGCGGGTCGAGCGTGTTCAGGATGCTCGTGACCTCGGTCTGCGCGGCGTTCAGCTGATCGCGCGACTTCGCCTGGACGACGATCTGGCTGATGTTCCCGTACCCCGTCAGCGTGTCCTGTACCGCGGTCAGTGGCGCGATCGCGACGTCGTCCTGATTGGAGGTGCCGTTGGACCCCTTGGACGCGGTCACACCGATGATCTGGAAGTTCGTGCCGTTGACCTGGATCGTCTGGCCGACCGGGTCCTGGCCGCTGAACAGCTCGCTGACGACGGTCGGGCCGACGACCATCACACGGCTGTGGTTCGTCTCGTCGGCGTTCGTGAACCACGAGCCCTCGGCCATCGTGTAGCTCCTCGCGGCCTCGTACGACGTTGTCGTGCCCACGAACGACGACGGCGAGTACGTGGTCTCACCCGAGGTCAACGTGACCCCGTTGGCGGTCACCACCGGCGAGGAACTGGCGACGTCCGGCGCCTGGTACGGGTTCACGAGCGCGTTCGCGTCGGCCACGGTCAGGCCGGTGCTCGCGCTGGCAGTGGCGCCGCCCCGGCGGAACAGCCCGCCCAGCGTAGGCGCGCCGCTCACCAGCAGGACATTGCTCCCGAGCTGATCGATCTGGTTCGTCACCGCCGCCGAGGATCCGGTCCCGACGGCGATCAGCACGATCACCGAACCGACCCCGATCATCAGCCCGAGGATCGTCAGCCCTGAGCGCAGCTTGTTCGCGGCGAGGCCGGCGAGCGCCACTCGGATCGTTTCGATCACGACACACGCTCCGCGGCGTCCGAGTTGGTGACCTCGTCGGACAGGATCGTCCCGTCGCTGATCCGGATGACCCGGCGCGCGTGCTTGGCGACATCCTGCTCGTGGGTGATCAGGATGATCGTCCGCCCCTGGTCGCTAAGCCGCTCGAAGATCCCGAGCACTTCGGCCGATGACACCGTGTCGAGCGCGCCGGTCGGCTCGTCGGCCAGGATCATCGCCGGGTTGGTGACCAGCGCACGGGCGATCGCCACGCGCTGCTGCTGCCCGCCGGACAGCTCCGAGGGCATGTGGTGGACACGCGGTCCGAGCCCGACCTGCTGGAGCGCCGTCAGCGCCCGGTCGTGCCGCGCCGAGCGGTGCACGCCGGCGTACGACAGCGGTAGCTCGACGTTCTGCAGCGCGCGCGTGCGCGGGATCAGGTTGAAGCTCTGGAACACAAACCCGATGTGGCGATTGCGGATGTCGGCCAGCGTGTCCTCGTCGAGTCCGCGCACGTCGATTCCGTTCAGGTGATACGTCCCGCTGGTCGGGGTGTCGAGGCACCCGAGGATGTTCATCAGCGTGGTCTTCCCGCTGCCCGACGCGCCGACGATCGCCACGTACTCGCCGCGCTCGATCCGCAGGCTGACGCCCCGGAGCGCGTGCACGGCGATGTCGCCGACCGAGTAGGTCTTGTGCACGTCGACCAGTTCGATCACCGGCGCGTGCCGGGATCCGCCCATGAGCGCCGGTGCCCGCGCGGGGGCCGGCTGCTGCGGGAGACGAGACCCGTCGGGCATCAGCCGCCGCCTGCGGCGCGCCGGAAGAACGCGCCGCCGCCGGCACCGCCGAACCCGCCGGCACCGCCCAAGCCGCCACCACCGAGCCCGGCACCGCCGAGCGTCCCCGACCCCGAGCTGCCGCTCGTCGACGTCGAGCTGACCGAGGGCAGCACGATCGTGATCACGAGTTGGTCGCCGGCGCTTACGCCGCTGATGATCTGCGTCCGCGAGTCGCCCCGCAGACCGACCACGACCTGCTGGGTCACGTCCTTGCCGTTCTTATCCAGCGTGACCGTGCCAAGCGAGCCGGTCCCGGTCACCGCAGCGTTCGGGACGGTGACGCCGCTCGCCTGTCCGGTGATCACGGACGCCGAAGCGCTCATCCCGGGCTTTATGCGGTTGTCGTTCTGATCGAGCGACAGCGTCGCGTCGTAGGAGACCACGCTGCTGCTGGTCGTCCCGACGAGGGAGATCTGGCTCACGTGGGCGGCGAGCTCGACGCCGGGCAGGGCATCCAGGGTCACCGTGGCCGGCTGGCCGACCGCGACCTTGCTGATGTCCGACTCGCTGAAGGCAACCGTCATCGTCAGCGAGTTCGTGTTGACGATCTCCGCGAACCCCGAGCTCGAGCTGCCCGACGACGAGGACCCGCCGAGGCTGCCCGCGGTCTCGCTGCCTGTGGCGGATGCACCGCTCCCCGACGAGCTCGAGGAGGATGACGTCGAGCTCGAGGAGCTTCCCGACGACCCGGCGGACACGCTGTCACCGGGCGTGAGGCTCGATAGCGAGGCGATCGTGCCGCTCGTGGGCGCGTAAAGCTTGGTGTTGTTGATCGCGGTCTCGGCGGTGTGTACCGCCGCCTGCGCGCTGTAGACCGACGCCTGGGCCGAGGCGAGGCTGCTCGGCGACGGCGTCGAGGTCGTGGTGGTCGTAGCGGTCGAACTGGTCTTCCCGGCCGACCCGCCGCTGCTCGAGGGCGACTTTGTGCTCGGCACGATCACCGTCACGGTCACGCTCGGGGTCTTCTTCGTGATCTTCGTCGAGCCCTTGGTGGGCGTCTCGCCGGTTCCGGTCGTCGGCTTCTTGCCCTTGCCGGCTCCTGGCGTGAACGAGGCAAACTCGACCGTGCCGCTTGAGCTCGGCGTGTAGCTGGTGGTGCTGCTCGACCCCGACGACCCGGAACCCGAGGACCCCGAGGACACGGAGCTCGATCCCGCGCCGCCACCGGAGCCGCTCGAGCCGCAGTTCGCCGTGGTCTGAACCTGGAGGCAGGTGAGCTGATCCTCGGCCGCGGTTAGCTGCGACTGCGCCTGGCTCAGCTGGAGATTCGCAGAGGTCGGGTCGAGGTCCGCGAGCAGCTGACCGGCGTTCACGTGCTGGCCGACCTTCACGTACACGTCCTGGAGCGTCCCGCTCGTGTTGAAGTTGACGGTCAAGTCGGTGCCGGCGGCGATGTTGCCGCTCCCGGTCACGGTCGACTGGACGACGCCCTGTGCCGCGGTCACGACCTCCTTCGAGGTGCGCGCCGAGCTCGCTGGCGCTCCGATTTCCGACACCGCGAGCGCCGCGATCACGATCGCAACGACTCCCAGGGCGTACAGAAGCCAGGGCCTAGATGGTCGATCCCGGCGGCTGTTCATGGGAGTGGCAATCCGTTGCCGGAAGGAGGGCAGGCAGACCGCGCACGGCTTTGAGTGCGGACGTCACGATGCCTCAGCGTTGTAGCGCCGTAGGCATCAGCTCTGCGTAAGCACTCTTGCGGTCTTATTAGGTAGGACCGCAACGGTCACGCGCGGCAGCGCGGGCAGCTCAATCCGGACCTCGAGCCCGCCCGCCGCGGGCGCCACGAGCTCGATCGTTCCTCCGTGGGCATCGACGACCGAGCGCACGATCGACAGCCCCAGGCCGAACCCGCCGGCGGCGCGGTCGAGCCTTCGGAAGGGCTCGGTCAGCGTCTGGGCATCGGCGGCATCAATCCGCAGCCCGCCGTTGGAGACGGTCAGCAAGACGCGGCCGTTCTCGGTGCGGGTCGAGACGCGCAGGAACCCGCCGCGGAGGTTGTGCTGGATGCCGTTGTCGACCAGGTTCGCGATCATCCGCTCGAGCAGGGCCGGGTCTCCCCGCGTCCAGGCCGGCTCGAGGTCGTCCCGCACGTCGACATCGGCCTCCCGCGCTCGCGCACGCAAATCGGTGATGCAGTCGGCCGCCAGCGCCGACAGGTCGGCCGGCTCCTCACGCCCGGTCGCCGCCTCGCTTCGGGCGAGCATCAGCAGCCCCTCGATCAGTCGTTCGCAGCGGTCGACGGTCTCGCGGACGGCCTCCCCCATCCGCCGCAGCTCCTCGACGTTCGCATCAGGGTCGGCGAGTGACACGTCGACCTCGGTCCGCATGATCGCCAGCGGCGTCCGCAGCTCATGCGAGGCGTTGGCGACGAAGTGCCGCTGGCTGCCGAACGCCGCGTCGAGCCGCCCGAGCATCCCGTCGAACGTGTCCGCCAGCTGCTTGAGCTCGTCGGCCGGCCCCTTCAGGCTGATTCGCTCGCCCAGGTTCTCGCCCGACACGCGCTGCGCGGTCGCGGTGATGTCGCGTAGCGGGCGGAGCGCGCGACCGGCCAACAGCCACCCGGCGGCGACCGACACCATCGTCATCGCGCCGAGCGCGAACACGTACTCGATCAGCAGGCGGTGCAGCGCGTCGGTGCGCAGCTGGGCGCGGATCGCTTCGAGGACCCTCGCACCGAACCCGGCGGGAGGGCCGAGTCGCGGCGTGGGCAGCCCTAACCTGTGCAGCTCGTCGCGATACGCCCCGTTGCCGCTCAGGCCGTTCAGGTTGTGGCGAACGAGCTCGTAACCGATCGTCAGCAAAACGGCCCCGGTCACCAGGAACACGAGCCCGTACAGCAGCGTGAGCCGCAGGCGGATGGTCGGCGCCGGCATGCGGACCTGAGCCGACCCGACGCGCATCAGGTCATCCGGTAACCGACGCCGATCACGGTCTCGACGACCGGAGGATCACCCAGCTTGCGGCGCAGCGTCATGATCGTCATGCGCACCACGTTCGTGAATGGATCGGTGTGCTCATCCCAGACGCGCTCGAGTAGCTCCTCCGCCGATACGGTAGCTCCGTCGGCGTCCATCAGCACCTCGAGCACGCCAAATTCCTTACGCGTCAGCTCGACCGGCTCCCCAGCACGGCTCACCAGCCGGCGAGCTGGGTCGAGCTCGATGTCGCCCTGCTCGAGCACCGGAGGACGACTCGGAGAGGCGCGCCGTGCCAGCGCATGGATCCGCGCCACCAGCTCGGCGAACCGGAATGGCTTGGGAAGGTAGTCGTCGGCGCCGAGCGACAGGCCCTCGACGAGGTCCTCGAGCGCGCCGGCGGCGGTCAGCATCAGGATCCCGGTCTCGGGACGCTCGCCACGAACCGCCTTGCACACGTCGTCGCCGTGGAGCCCGGGCAGATCACGGTCGAGCACGAGCACGTCGTAGCGGACCACGCGCGCCTTGACCAGCGCGTCGGTCCCGTCGGGCGCCAGGTCGACCGCCATTCCCTCGCGGCGGAGCCCCCGCGCGATTGCCTCGGCCAGTCGTTGCTCGTCCTCTGCGATCAGCACGCGCAATGCACTCCCCAGGATGACGGCGGAGGCATAAGGAACTCATAAGTCGTTCCCGCGGGAGCAACTAAGCCCCGGACATCCTTGTCCGAGGCAGTTGCAATTCCGGCCAATGCCCTCGCCCGTGGAAGCTGCAGCTGTCGCCGTGCGATGCGGGACTGGGGCTCTCCGGGGGCTTCCGGTTTCCTTCCCAGGCTCATTGTCGGGCCCGCGCGCCCGCGCGCATGAGTGCGGTGGCGAAATGGCACAGGTTTCGGATCGCATCCACCCGCTTGCCGGACACAACCCCGATTCAATGCGTCGGGTCGCCCATCGCGCCTGGACGTTCGTATGACAGCTCCGAAGGCGTCCAGTACAACCGTTGTCCGCACGCATTGACTCGGTGGTGAGTTTTTGACAGGTTTGGTGCGGCTCGCATCAGGGAGCGACGCCGGACCAGAGAACGGAATCTCGCGGACTTGGATGGGGGCCAAGGAAGGCCTTACCCCGGGGCGCACTGAGTCGCGTTCGGCGCCGCTCCCTCGATGTTCGATCGTCTCGTTGTGGTACCGAGCCCGCGCTCTCTCGAGCATCGAGTTGGCGCATTCGGAAGTCGCGCGCGGAAAGATTCGCGCGAGTGCTCCGTGGGTACCACACGGTTCGACATTGACTGACGTTACATCGTTTCGTGTTATCGTCCACGTGAGCATGATGGAGCAGACCTGACCATGGCCGAGCAAAACCTCACCGAGCGCGGAATGGCGGTCGGGCTGCGCGCGCTGAACCGCCTCGCCAGCAACCCGCTGATCGATCGCTTCGGCCTGCGGGACCCCGCGCAGCGCGTCCTCCACGGCGCGTCGAAGGCGACCGTACGAACCGCCACGCGCGCCGGCCGCACGTTCGCCGCCACCCAGAAGCTTTCAAAGCCGGCCCGCCAGCCGCGGAGCGGCCGCAGCGATCTGTTCGACCTCACGCCCGACGACGAGCAGCAGATGCTCCGCGAGTCGGTGCGCGACTTCGGGCTCGCCAAGCTCCGCCCCGCGGCCCAGGCCGCCGACGACGCGTGCGCCACCCCGAGCGAGCTGCTCGCGCAGGCAAACGAGCTCGGGCTGACGATGGTGGGTGTACCCGAGGAGCTCGGCGGTGCCGTCGCGCGGCGCTCGGCCGTGACCAGCGTGCTGATGGCAGAGGCGCTCGCGCAGGGCGACATGGGCATCGCGGTCGCATGCCTCGCGCCCGCCGGCGTGTCAACCGCGCTCAGCCTGTGGGGCGACGCCGACCAGCAGGCCACGTACCTTCCCGAGTTCGTCGGCGAGAACGTGCCCGCCGCAGCGCTCGCGATCGTCGAGCCGCGCCCACTGTTCAACCCGTTCGAGCTGCTGACGCGCGCCCGCCGCGCCGGCGACGGTTTCGTGCTCGACGGGGTCAAGTCGCTCGTTCCGCGCGCCGGCGACGCCGAGCTGTTCATCGTCGCGGCCGAGCTGGAAGGTGAGGGCCCGGCGCTCTTCATCGTCGAGTCCGGCGGCGCCGGCCTCGACATCGAGCCCGAGCCGGCGATGGGGATTCGCGCCGCCGCGACCGGCCGGCTGATCCTCGAGGGCGTCAAGCTCCCCGCCGGCGCGCTGCTCGGCGACGGCGGCCGCGAATTGATGGCCGAATGCGTCCAGCTCGGGCGGCTCGGTTGGTGCGCGTCCGCGGTCGGGACCGGCCAGGCCGTGCTCGACTATGTGATTCCGTACGTGAATGAGCGCAAGGCGTTCGGCGAGCCGATCTCTTCGCGTCAGGCGGTGGCGTTCACGGTCGCGAACATCGCGATCGAGCTCGACGGCATGCGGCTGGCGACGTATCGCGCGGCGAGTCGCGTCGACCAAGGCGCCTCATTCGCGCGCGAGGTCTCGCTCGCCCGGCGGCTGTGCTCGGAGCGCGGGATGGCGATCGGCTCAGATGGCGTGCAGCTGCTCGGCGGCCACGGCTACACCAAGGAGCATCCCGTCGAGCGCTGGTATCGCGACCTGCGCGCGGCTGGCGTGATGGAAGGGGCGCTGGTCGTGTGATCAACCTCGAGACCCCCAAGAAGTTCGAGTTCCTCGTCAGCCAGGCCCACCAGGTCGCGACCGAGATCTTCCGCTCGAACTCACGCAAGTACGACGGCGACGAGCACAGCTACCCGAAGGAGCTCGACATGCTCGCCGCCGTGATCGACGGCATGAACGAGGGCGGCGCGCTCAGCGGCGCCGGCGCCGGCGGCGTGGGCGAGAGCAACGGTTCCAAGGCCGGCCGCGACGGGAATCGCAACGGCAGCAACATGGCCAGCCTGCTCGGCTTGGTCGAGCTGTCCTGGGGCGACGTCGGGCTGCTGCTGACGATGCCGCGCCAGGGCCTCGGCCAGGCCGCGATCGCCGCGGTCGCCAACGAGGAGCAGCTCAAGCGGTTCGGCGGCAAGTGGGCCGCGATGGCGATCACCGAGCCCGAGGCCGGGTCGGACTCAGCCGCGATCCGCACGACCGCGACGCTCGACGAGAAGACCGGCGAGTACGTGCTGAACGGCGAGAAGATCTTCGTCACCGCCGGCGACCGCGCCGAGCTGATCGTGGTCTGGGCCACGCTCGACCGCAAGCAGGGACGCGCGGCGATCAAGTCGTTCGTGGTCGAGCGCGACAACCCGGGACTGATCCTCGAGCGGCTCGAGCACAAGCTTGGAATCCGGGCGTCCGACACCGCCGACTTCCGCCTCGAGGATTGCCGCATCCCCAAGGACAACCTGCTCGGCAGCCCCGAGATCGAACCCAAGCGCGGATTCGCCGGGGTGATGCAGACGTTCGACAACACCCGGCCGCTGGTCGCCGGCATGGCGATCGGCGTGGCGCGCGCGTGCCTCGAGCGGACGCGCGAGCTGCTCACCGAGGCCGGCGTCGAGATCGACTACGACCTCCCGCCCCACGCCCAGGTCGCGGCCGCGTCGGAGTTCATCGCGATGGAGTCCGACTGGGAGGCCGCCCGCCTCCTGACCCTGCAGGCGGCATGGATGGCGGACAACAAGAAGCCGAACTCGCTCCAGGCCTCGATGGCCAAGGCCAAGGCCGGCCGCACCGCCACCGACATCGCGCTGCGGTGCGTGGCGCTGTGCGGATCGGTCGGCTACGGCGAGGGCGAGCTACTCGAGAAGTGGGCCCGCGACGTCAAGATCCTCGACCTGTTCGAGGGCACTCAGCAGATCCAGCAGCTGATCGTGGCGCGCCAGTTACTCGGGAAGACGTCAGCCGAACTCAAGTAGCAGCGATCGCTAGCGCATCAGTCGCCGGGAGCGGTAGACACCGAGAAGATCGCTCCGAACGGATCCGCGAGCACCGCTTGACGCTTCGGGATGCTGTCGAAGGGCGGGACGACGACGCTTCCCCCGAGCTCCGGCGCCCGCGCCGCCAGCTCATCGGCGTCCGTCACCCAGAAGTCGACGCTCCACCGGGCCGGCCCGTCGTCCTTGGCCATGACCGCGATCACGTCACGCGGCACGGGCTGCGACGGCTCGCCACCGATGTACCCCGGTAGGCGAAACAGGCTGATTCCCGGCGCGAACTGCTCGCTCTCCCATCCGAACGCGTCGCGGTAGAAGCGGGCCGCCGCGTCGGTGTCGCCGGTGTGCAGTGAGCTCATCGCGTACGCCGATGACTCGTTGACCAGCTGGCAGCCCTGGCGCTCCGCCGGCTCCCACACCCCGATGATGGCGCCGCCGGGATCCGCGAGAGCCGCGACGCGACCGGCCGGCAATGCGTCGAACGGCTCGACGATGACCCGGTCCGCGGCCCGCGCGGCGTCGTCCGCGCTCGCCACCGACACGTACGTGTTCCACCCAGGCGACACGCCGGATGGGGCCTGCCCCACTCCGGCAACGTCGCGCCCGCGCACCTTGGCCACGTAGTAATCGCCGGGACCGGGGCCGTCGAACTCCCATCCAAGGAGCCCGCGATAGAAGTCCATCGCCCGCCCCGGGTCGGGGACGAGGTTGTCGACCCAGCACGGGACGCCGGGCGGATAGGAGTCACGCTGGCTCATCGCCCCACCGCCTCGTACTCGTCGTGCTTGCGCCACCAGGTGTATGCCGGCGTCTGGGGCCAGCCCTCGGGCGAGTCCTCCCACTCCTCCTGACGCCCGTACGGCGTCAGATCGAGCAGGTTGAAGTCGAGCCGGAGCCGGTCGACGCCCCGCGAGGATGTGACGTACGAGCGGTACACCCTGTCCCCATCCCGAACGAACACGCTCAGCGCAAATATCTCGCCGCCCTTCCGGGTCACGTCGAAGTCGTAGTTGAAGTCACTTCCGAACGACGAGAACCACGGCACGGTCCACCCCATCCGATCCTTAAACGCGCGGATCTCCTCGTACGGGGCCCGGGAGACGAGGACAAACGCCGTGTCGCGGGCGCGCAGATGGCTGAGATCCGCGACGTTGTCGGTGAACGACGAGCAGCCGGTGCACGGATCCTCTCCCGGACCGAACATGAAGTGATAGACGATCAGTTGCCTGCCTCCGTCGAACAGGTCGGCAAACCGGACCTTGCCGTCGGGTCCGACAAGCTCGTAGTCCTTTTCGACAAGCACCATCGGCAGTCGCCGGCGCTCAGCCGCGAGCGCGTCCAGCGCGCGTGTGGCCTCCTTCTCCTTAGCCAGCAACTGGTCGCGGGCGGCCCGCCATTCAGCCTCCGAGACAACTTCGGGAACAGACATGCGTCACACCTCCGCGTATCCGCTTAGTTGGGAAAACCAACCATAGAGTTGGTGATACCAACTGTCAAGTGGTAGACTTCCGCAGGTGGCCGGCAAGCGGACCTACGGCGATCCGTGCGGGATCGCGCGCGCCCTCGACGTGATCGGCGAGCGGTGGGCGTTGCTTGTGGTGCGCGAGCTGCTGCTCGGGCCCAAGCGATTCACCGATCTGCGCGCCGGCATGCCAAACCTGAGCCCGGACGTCCTGTCGCAGCGTTTGCGCGAGCTCGAGCAGGCCGGCGTCGTGCGCCGCGGCTCGCTGCCCGCGCCGGCGGGGTCGCGCATCTATGAGCTCACCGACTGGGGTCGCGAGCTCGAACCGGTGCTGCTCGGACTCGGCCGCTGGGCGAGTAGCCGGGCGCCGTTTCCATCGGGCGACGCCACTCTAGGCGTCGACTCGATGGTGCTCGCGCTCAAGACGTTGTACGACGCGCGGGCTGCCGACGACCTGGTCGGCACGAGCTTCGAGCTCCGCCTCGAAGATCAGCGCTTTGAGGCCCGGCCGGCCGAAGGGCGGCTCGACGTCTCGCGCGGAGCCGCCACGACTCCCGACGCGACGATCGCCACCGACCCCGGGACGCTCGAACACATCCTTTGGCACGGGCAGCCGCTGACGACGGACGCTCTGACGATCAGCGGTGACCGGCAGGCGGCCGTGCGATTCCTGACGATGTTCCCGCTGCCCGACTGATGGGGCGCAGGCCGCCGGCGAGACGGGCCGGCAAGGTGACGGGGGCGGCCTCCCTCGGTGCCGCCCCGCGCCATCACTACTGCTTCATCTGGACGGCCGTCTGCATCATCTGGTCGGCCGTGGTGATCGTGCTCGCGTTGGCCTGATAGCCGCGCTCGGCCTCGATCATGTTGGTGAACTCGGTACCCATGTCCACGTTGGACTGCTCGAGCTCGCCGCTGATCGTCTGCCCATACGTACCCGTACCCGGCTGGCCGGTCGTCTCGGCGCCCGACGCCGCGGTGGCGCTCCAGAGCGACCCACCGTTCCGCTGCATGCCGGCCTGGTTGGGGAACGACGACAGCGAGATGTACCCGGCCGTCACGGAGGTACCGGTGGGCGTCTGGTAGTTGACGCTGCCGTCGGGGCCGAGCGTCACGTTCGTCGATCCCGGCGGGACGATGATCGCGTTGTTCGGACCGCCGGCGGTGTTGGCCGAGTACGTCCCGGTGGTGGCATTTTGGGTCGCGCCATAGCCGAGCACGTACTGCCCGGACTGCGTGCACAGGTAGCCCGACGCGTTGAACGTCAGGTCACCCGCCCGTGTGTACTGGGTGGCGTCGAACGACGGCGGGGCTGCGGTCACGTTGCCGTTGGCGACGCGCAGCCAGCCGTTGCCCTGGATCGCCACATCGGTCGCGTTGCCGGTCGACTCGACGCCGCCGGCGGTCATCACGTTGTCGATCGAGCCGACCTGCGTCCCGAGGCCGACCTGCACCGGATTCGTCCCGGCGCTGAAGCCATTGGCTGCTGACCCGGACGCGACCTGTTGCGAGAGCTCGTCAGCGAACTCCGTACTTTGGGCCTTGTATCCGACGGTGTCGACGTTCGCCAGATTGTTGGCGGTCACGTCGAGCATCGTTTGATGAGCATCCAGGCCGCTGATCGCGGCATACATGCCTGACATCATCGAAGCATCACATCCTTTGCGGCTCCCGGTTGCCGCCTTTCGAGGTTGCCCTGCAGCCGTGTAGTCGGCAGGTGAGGCCGCCCGTGTAGGGGTGCGCGCACCACAGCCTCACGTGCGGCCATCGCCGGCGCGGCCGAACGGCTATCCGTCGCGCAGCGCGATGATCCCGCCGAGTGTGCCCACGTACTCGGTTCCGGCCGGGCTGAACGCGATCCCCGAGTAGTTGTTGTTGTAGCCGACACCGGTCCCGGCGAACTGCTTGTAGACGGTGCGGCCGGTGCGGAAGTCGATCGCGGTCCAGTACCACGGATCTGAATTCCCTGGATCTTTCGTATACGTGTAAATCAGACCATCAGCGGTCGACAATTTGGAGACAACGGTCGGCGCGCGCTCCCTCCAGTTGGTCCAGACCAGCCGGCAACCGGTGCCGGCGCGATCCAGGTCGACCCGCGCGAACCCCGCCGTTGTGACCTGGCCGCCCTCGACCGAGGCCGGGCTCTGGTAGCCGTAGTTGTTCTCGACGATCATCGAGCGGCCGGCGCCGATTAGCGAATTCTCATTCGCGCTGGCGCCAGCATCGAACACCGGGACCCGGCAGACCTGCCGCCGCCGGGCGTGAATCTGGGTCCGGTAAACCATCACGTCCATCGGGTCGGCGTTGTCGGTGATGTTCACGAAGCCGCCCGGCATCACCGTGGGAGTTGAGCCCGTGCCGTCGTCGACCTGTCCGGGCTTGTGCTCGCCGCTGTTCGGATACGTGATCTGCCACTCGATCTCGGGCGCGCCACCGGCGCCGGCACCGAACCGGTAGAGCTTGCGGTTCGTCGCGATGTACACGCCGCCGTGCTGATCGGTGGCGAACGAGTTCTCGATCTCTCCTTCGCGTCCGCTGCCGAGCCGGATCACGTGGACGTCACCGGTCGACAGGTCGAGCGTCCCGACCACGCCGTCGCGCCGGGCGACGAACCACAGCAGGCCGTTCGAGTCCGGTAGCGCCGACGTGATCTCCTCCTCAGAGGTGAGCACCGAGGACAGGGTCGTAGTCGTGCACGAGCGCAAAGCCGTCACCGGCCGCGGTCTCCCCGATCACGTAGATGTGCTGCGTGGTGGTGGCGGTGACGACCTGGTCGTGGTTGTCGAGGTAGAAGTAGCCGCCGTTAGAGAAGTCCTGGAAGAAGCTCGGGGCCCGACGTGCTGATGCAGATCGACACGGCGTGCCCGTTGCTGTCGAACGCGATCGAGCCGCAGTCGCGGCCGGGCGCGAGATACGACGAGAGCGTCTGGGGCGAGCGCCCGAGCGGCCCGGACCAGGCGAAGGCGTCGGTCTGCCAGCCGTCGTCGTGGATCTCCGATTCGCCGTTCGGCGCCATAAACGGATTTTGCGGGACGGTGCCGGTACCGAGCACGGGCTGCGGGTGTGCCGGCGCGCCCTCGTACGACGGTGGCGGGGGCACCGCGACCGACGGGATCGGCGTCCGGCCGACCGGGACCGGATTGACCGGGACCGTCAGCGACGGGAGCGGGGGCAACGGCGGGAGCGACGCCACGTCCGCCCCCCCAGGCGCGCACGCGAGCAGCGGCAGCGCGGCCGCCAGCGTCAGGCCGACGAGATGGAACCTCCCGCGTTCCAAGCCAACTTCATACCCGCGACGCCTCGCGCACAAGCACGTCCCATGCCCGACGCACATCGTCCTCGGTCGTGCTCACCTGCCCGATCGCGAGCCGCAGCACGTAGCGGCCGCCGAGCACCGCGTGGGAGATGAACATCTCCCCGCTCGCGTTCACCCGCTCGAGCAGCGCCCGGTTCCGATCGTCGTCGCCCTCGAGGCGGAAGCAAACGAGCGAGAACGTCCGCGGCGCACACAGCTCCCATCCGTCCGCCTCCCGCACCCACTCCTCGAACTGCGACGCGAGTTCGATGCCGTTGCGGATGTGGCGCTGAAGGCCGCTGCGGCCGTAGCAGCGGAGCACCGCCCACAGCTTGAGCGCGCGGAAGCGCCGCCCCAGCGCGGGCCCGTACTCGCTCAGGCTGAGTGAGTCCTCGGCGTCGGGAGTACGCAGGTACTCGGGGACCACGCTGAACGCGCGCCGGAAGTCGTCGCGCCGCTTGGTCCACAGCAACGAGCAGTCCATCGGCGTAAGCAGCCACTTGTGCGGGTTGACGACAAGCGAGTCGGCGCGATCGACCCCCGCGAACGCCCACCGGTTCTCGGGGCAGACCATCGCCGAGCCGGCGTACGCGGCGTCGACATGCATCCAGGTGCCGCTCGCGGCGCACGCATCGGCGATCGCCGGCACCGGATCCACCGCCGTCGTCGCCGTCGTACCAACGGTGGCCACGATGACGGCGGCATCGGACAGGTCGCCGAGCGCGTCGACGCGCATCCGGAACTGGTCGTCGACCGGGATCTTCCGCAGACGCATCCCGACCATCCGCGCGGCCTTCTCGATCGAGGAGTGGCCCTGCTCCGAACACACGATCAGGTCGCGACCGGTCGCCTCACGGGCCGCGATGCACGCCGCGAACGTCGAGGTCGAGGCGCTGTCCTCGATGTGCCCGTGCCAGCCTGTCGGTAGCCCGAGCAGCTCGGCAGTCCAGTCGAGCACCACGCCCTCGAGCTCGGTCGCCGCCGGCGCGGTACGCCACAGGAGCGCGATCGAGTTGAGCGTGGCCGCGAGCAGCTCGGCCAGGATTCCCGGCTCCGCCGCGCTCGTGGCGAAGTAGGCGAAGTAGCGCGGGTGCTGCCAGTGGGTGATGCCCGGCAGGAGGATCTCGTCGAGGTCGCGGAGCACCGCGGAGAACGGCTCGGGATCTTCCGGAGCGTGCGACGGTAGCCGCGCGCGAATCTCCCCCGGCGCGACCTGCGCGAGCACCGGCAGCTCGCCAACTCGCTCGAGGTAATCCGCCGCCCACTCGACCGCGGCGTGGCCGTCGGCGCGGAAGTCGCTCACGCGGTCGCTCCGGCCGCGGCGAAGTCGTAGTGCACGCCGGTCAGCTGTTCGGAGACTTCCCACAGCCGCCGCCAAGCGGCCTCGTCATAGGCCTTGCCGGCGGCGGTCACGACCTTCGGATATCCGCGTTGCTCGCTGCGGCCGCCCGGACCGACGTACGTGCCTCCCGGCAGGTCCGGGACCGTGGCCGCGTACAGCGTCGGCAGCGCGCCCATATCCGCGCTCTGGGCGAACAGCCGGTTGCCGATGGCCATGAACCACCGCTCGTAGAAGCGGTCGGTTCCGGCGGCCTGGAGGTTGGTCGAGGCGTAGCCGGGGTGCGCGGCCAGGCTGAGCAGCGCCGTATCGGCCGCCACCGCGCGACGCTGAAGCTCGAAGCAGAACATCAGGTTCGCGAGCTTCGACTGGCTGTAGGCACCCCAGCGGCTGTACTTGCGCTCGCCCTGGAGATCGTCTAAGTCGATCTTTCCGCCGCGATGCATCGTGCTCGAGACCGTCACCACTCGGGGCGCCGGCGCCGCCAACAGCCGGCCGAGCAGCAACCCCGTCAGCGCGAAATGGCCGAGGTGGTTCGTCCCGAACTGGCTCTCGAAACCGTCCTTGGTCAGGCGACGCGGCGCCGCCATCACGCCGGCATTGTTGATCAGCAGGTCGAGACGGTCGGGCGCGGTCGCGACGAACGCCCGCACGGAGTCGAGATCGGCGAGATCGAGGATCGCGGCCGAAACATCTACGCCCGGCACCGCGGACACGATCCTTGACGCGGCGTCGCGCCCCTTCTCAGCGCTCCGCGAAGCGAGTACGACCCGAGCGCCGGCGCGGGCAAGCTCACGCGCGGTGACGAAACCGAGCCCGCTGTTGGCGCCCGTGACGACCGCAACCCGCCCGGCCTGATCCGGGATGTCGACCGCGGTCCACTTAGACGGCGCCATCGATCACCTTGAACTCGATCCCGGCGGCAACCAGCCGTTGCCGCAACGCGGCGCCCATCGCGACAGCCGGGGTCAGCTGGCCCGCCCGCGGCGGGAGATCGTCGTACGCGAGGCACATCGCGGACTCAGCGAGCATCTTCGACGTTTCGCCGTAGCCGGGATCGCCCCCGCGCACCTCGGTTCGCACCTCCGTGCCGTCGCCGTTCCCGGCGCGCGCCGCGAACTTGACGCTGAACCACGACTTCGCGCGCCGCGCCTCCGACGGGCCCTCCCCCGACCTCTTCAGTTTCAGTAGCGCGTCGCGGGCCGGCGGTATCTGCGCCACCGCTACCGCGACACCGGTCACGGCGCCGAGGCCGACGAGCACCGGCAGCGGCCCGACCACCACGTAGTGGCTGTAGCGGAAATCCGGCCCGTAGCGATCGAGTGCGCGCGCCGAGCGCAGCACGGTCACGGGATCGATCGTCGGGAACGGGGCGACCCAACCGCGCGCGAACTCGTCGGCATGCGGCTTGCCGGCGACGCCCCGGACCCGCCTGCCCGGGGGGTCCCCCTCGAGCCTGCGCCGTTCGCGCGCGAGCTTCGCGCTCGACCGCAGCCCGCCGAGGATCTCGATCGCCGACTGGTACGTGCCACCCGAGAAGGACGCCTTCGTCCGCATGAACCCGTCGATCGAGATCGGCACGCCCTCTGGGAGCTGCTCGACGGTGAACTGCACCCCGAGGTCGTACGGGATCGAGTCAAAGCCGCAAGAGTGCACGAGCCGCGCCCCGCTGCGCTCCGCCTGCTCGTGGTAGCGGAGCCACATCCGATCGACGAACTCGGGCTCGCCTGTCAAGTCGACGTAGTCCGTGCCGGCGTCGGCGCAGGCCGCAACCAGTGGCTCGCCGTAGCGGATGTACGGGCCGACGGTCGTGATCACGACCTTGGTTGCCTCCGCCGCCGCCCGAAGCGACGACGCGTCATCCGCGTCCGCGTGGAGCAGAGACATGTCCGCGCACGCCGGATCGATCGCCGCCAGCCGCCCGCGCACCTGCTCGAGCTTGCTCGCGCTGCGTCCCGCCAGCGCCCACCGAGTCCCGGCCGGCGCGTTGCGTGCGAGGTACTCGGCGGTCAGCGCTCCGGTGAACCCGGTGGCGCCGTACACGACGATGTCGAAGCGGCGATCAGCCATCGCCCGGGCGATCAGCCATCCGCCTCGATTTCACGCGCGATCCGGATCGCCTCGTCGAGATCGACCCCGGCCTTCGCCGCGACCCAGGTCGAGGCCGGCGCCGCTACCCGTTCGGAGGCATGGGCGGCCACGCCCGAGAGGTCGAGGATCCGCTTGAACTCCTCGGTCGAGGGGGGCGCCGTACCGAGTCGCTCGGCAAACGCAGCCAGCCATTCGTTCGCGTTCATCGCCGCCCGGACTCTAGATGGTTTCTCCAATTGGTACATTTGTACCACTATGGTCGCGAGCGCTCCCAACGGCACTCGACCCCGTGGAGCGGCGCGCCGCGAGGCGCTGCTCGATGCGGTCCTCCAGGTGGTCGCGGACGAGGGGGTCGATGCCGTCACTCACCGGCGCGTCGCCGACGTGGCAGGGCTGCCACTGGCTTCGACGACGTACTGGTTCGAGTCCAAAGAGCACCTGCTGACGGCGGCGCTGGAGCGCGCCGCCGAGCGCGACATCGAGCGGCTGCAAGCCTTTATCCGCGAGGACCCGACCGGCGCTGCCGACCCGCTCGAGCGCGCCGTCGGCGCGATTCTCGACCCGATCGAGGACGCGGGTAAGGCGCCGCCGTCAGGCGCTGCCGACAATCCGACTTATTCCAGCCGCAGCTTGCTTCTAGCGACCTACGCGCTGATGCTCGAGGCCGCGCGCCGGCCGGCGCTGCGTGAAGTCACCAAGCGCTGGACCGACGCGTACTGGGAGGCGCTCTCGCCGCTGTTCGCGGCGGCGGGCTCGGCGGATCCGCGGGCGCACGCGGAACTCATACTCGCGGCTGCCGACGGCCTGCTGGTCACCCAACTCGCGACCGGCGACGAGTCGGACCTCGCTCCGCGGCTGCGACACCTTGCGGACGCGCTGGTGAACGCATGAGCGCGCTGCGGACCCCCCGGCCGCTCTTGGCACGCCGCGAGGTCGATCCCGATCGGCGCACGATCGTGCTGATCCGCGTGCTGCTCGGCTTCGAGTCGGTCCTGTACTCGGTCGTAACTCCGCTGCTGCCGCACTACGCGCACGCGTTCGGGGCCTCCAAGCCCGCGATCGGCGTGCTCGCCGCCGCTTACCCGGCGGGCATGCTCCCGGGCTCGCTCGTCGGCGGGTGGATCGCCACACGCACGGGAGTGCGGCGCACCACCGTGGTCGGCTTGCTCCTGTTCACCGTCGCGATCGTCCCGTTCGGATTCGGCTCCAACATCATGGTGCTCGACGGGCTGCGGTTCGTGCAGGGCATTGCGTGCGGCTGCATCTGGGGAGGCGGCCTCGCGTGGGTGATCGCTATCTCACCTCGAGACCGACGCGGCGAGGCGCTCGGATCGGTGTTCGCCTCGGCGATCTTCGGGACCCTGATCGGCCCGATGCTCGGCACGCTGGCGGTGGCGACCGGGACCGCCGTCGTGTTCGCGTGCGTCGGCGGCGTGTCGGTCGCGCTGACGGCGTGGACGCTCCAGCACCCGGAGCCGCCTCGTGCCGCTCTCGGCGCCGGGGCGCCGCTCCGCCTGCTCGCTAGAGACCCCAGGATCAGGCTCGGGTGCTGGCTGATCCTGCTCGAGGCCTGCACGATCGGCGCAACCGGAACGCTGCTCCCACTGCGCCTGTCGCGCTTCGGCGCCTCGGCCATCGCGATCGGCCTGACGTTCGTGCTCGCGTCGCTGCTCAGCCTGCTGATGAACCCCGGAGTCGGGCGCCTCGTCGATCGGCGCGGGGTGCTGCTGCCGCTGATCGCCGGACTCGCCGCGACCGCGGTTCTGCTGGTGCTGCTGCCAATACCGCGGTCGCCCCTGCCGCTGGCGGCGCTGACCGCGCTCACCCTCGGCGGGCCGCTGACCGCCTACGGGCTGCCGGCGATCTCGATCATGACCGACGCGATCGAGCGGGTCGGCGCCGCGCTCGCGTTCGGCTCGATGCTGTTCAACCTGGCGTGGGCGACCGGCGAGACGATCGGCGCACCGGTCGCGGCGAGTGTGTCCCGCGCCACGAGCGATGCCGTGCCCCTGGCCGCCCTCGCCGCGGTGATGCTGGCGACGCTTGTGGCGGTGGTGCTTGCGCGACGGAGCCTGTGATCAGGTTGCGGTTCTGGTCACGTCCAGCAACTGCTCGCCGAGCGTCTCGTCGCGGATCTCGGCCACGCTGACGCCCGGATCGGCCAGCACGCGCAAAGCATCGGCCGGCAGGCCCACGCTGACGGGCGTGCCCTGGCGATACGGCACAGGGTCCCCCGCGTTGCGCACGAGCGCCTGGAGCGCCGAGCCCGTTGCGAGGCGGACGTAGACGTGCGTGGTTGAGCCGAGGAACACCAGGCGCTCGACCATTCCCGGCAGATGATTGACGCCGGCGGTCTCCTGCGGATGCAGGTGTATGCGCTCCGGTCGGATCGCGAGCTTGACCGCGCCGGTGGCGTCGAGCTGACCCGCGCGCGCCTCGAGCGTGAAATCACCGAGGCGCAGGCGACAGGGCGCCTGCCCGTTTCCGCCTGACTCCACCTGTGCGTCCATCAGGTTCGACACGCCCAGGAAGTCGGCGACGTAGGCATCGGCGGGCTCGTTGTAGACGTCTTCCGGAGTGCCGAGCTGGGCGATGCGCCCGTGGTTCATGACGGCCAGGCGATCGGACATCGTGAGTGCCTCTTCCTGGTCGTGGGTGACGTACAGGAAGGTGATTCCGACCTGCTTCTGCAGCGCGCCTAGCTCGACCTGGAGCGTGCGGCGGAGCTTGGCGTCGAGCGCCCCGAGCGGCTCGTCGAGCAGCAGAACCGACGGACGCAGCACGAGCGCCCGCGCCAGCGCGACGCGCTGTTGCTGGCCACCCGAGAGCTGGTTGGTGCGTCGCTTCTCGTATCCCGAAAGCTGGACAAGCTCGAGCGCCTCCTTCACCCGGGTGTCGCGCTCGGACTTCGGTACCGACTTGTACTTCAGGCCGAAGCCGACGTTCTCGGCGACGGTCAGGAACGGAAACAGGGCGTAACTCTGGAACACCGTGTTCACGTTCCGGCGGTGAGGCGCCCAGCGGCCGACGTCGGTGCCGTCGAGCATGATCTTTCCGCTCGTCGGCGGCTCGAATCCCGCGACCATCCGCAGCGTGGTCGTCTTGCCGCATCCGCTCGGCCCGAGCAGCGAGAAGAACTCGCCGGCCTGAATCTCGACCGAGATCTCGTCGACGGCAGCGACATCGTCGAACCGCTTCGTCAGTGACTCGAGCTTGATATGTCCGCCACTCATTTTCACCTCTCAGATTCCGGCGACCGCGGTCAGCGCCTCGGTGCCGCCTTCGTTCCGTTCACCCCGGCTCAGCCACCTGTAGCCGACGAACCCTATGAGCGCGGCGAGAAGCGAGATCACCAGCATGATCGTGGCCAAGGCGTTGAGTGCCGGCCCACTAAGCCCCCCATGGACGTTGGAGTAGATAAGCACCGACATCGGTTGCGTGTTCGCGGTCGAGGACAGCTGCTCGACGATCACGAAATCGTCGACGGTGCTGGCGAACACGAGGACCGCGCTCGCGAAGATCGCCGGCATCAGCATCGGAACCAGCACCCGGCGGATCGCCCCCAGCCGGGACGCCCCAAGATCCGCGGCCGCTTCTTCGTAGGTCCGCCCGATCGAGATAAGCCTCGCCCGTACGATGATCGCGGGCCAGCTGATGTTCCATACCACCAACCCGGCCACCTCGGCCGGGGTCCCCAACTTGATGAACGTGAGGCCCTGGGTCACGAGCAGGAACAGGGCCACCGCGAGCAGCAGCTCCGGGATCACGAACGAGAAGATCATCACGAAGTTCAACGAGGTCGAAGTCCGGGAGCGCCAGCGATCGATCCCGATCGCGAACGAAACTCCGATCGGCACGCAGATCACGGTGGTCAGGACCGCCAGCACGAGCGTCTGGATCACCGCGTGATGGAGGCTCGGGTTGTGGAGCACCGAGGTGACCCCCTTGCCGACGTACCACTTGGTTGAGAAGCCCTGCCAAGTCGCCTGTGAAGCGCCCTTGTTGAACGAGAACAGCACGGCGATCGCGATCGGCACGATCGACCAGATGATGTACAGCCAGGTGAAGCCCTCCATCGCCCACGGGCGGCGCCACGGGTTGCCGCGCATCCGGCCAGGCCCCGAGAGTTCCGCCGGGTCCCGCGGGGCGGTGGTTGCCGATTCGCCGACCACGCTGGCCATCACGCGTTCTCCGACGAGGCGCGGGCGGTGCTGACCACGTACCAGATCATCGGGATCAGCAACACGACGAGCAGCATCAGCGACAGCACGGCACCCTGTCCGACCTCGCCCGGCGAGTCGAGCTGTCCCTCGATCACGTTCCCGATCATCGTCGTCCCCGGTGCCGCCGACAGCAGCTGATTCGTGTAATAGTCGCCGAGCATCGGCAACGCCGTGATGAACGTGCCGGCGATGAGCGCCGGCTTGCTCAGGGGAATCGTCACGTGCCAGAACGTCCGCCACTTGCTGAGCCCGAGATCTCGGGCGGCCTCGATCAGGCTCTGGTCGATACGGTCGAGGAAGGCGTAGAGCACCAGGATCACATAGGGGATGTATCCATACACGAGCCCCAGGATCACCGTCACCGATTTACCGCCGAGCCAATCGGTATTGCCGGGGAGGCCGACGAACGACAAGGCACTGTTGAAGAAGCCGCCCTGCTGGAGGAGGTCGATCCAGGCCAGCATGCGCATCATGTAACTGACCCAGAACGGCGCGATCAGCAGGACCAGGTAGAGCGTCTTGCGCTTGCCCGCATAGCGGGAGACGAAATAGGCCACCGGGTAGGAGATGGCGAGCGAGATGACAGTGGCGATCGCGGTGTATATGAGCGTCCGAAGCGCCGGCGCGCCGATGAACGCGCCGCTCCCGAAGATGTCGTGCCATACCGCGCTGAAGTTCCAGCTCGACCAGTGCAGCGGATTCCAGACCGGGACAACCGTCTGGAAGAACTCGTTGACCCCCCCGCCGGCCACCGAGAGCATCACGTAGAACGGCGCCACGAACAGAACGAGCAGCCAGATGGCTCCGGGCGCCGCCAGCGCGATCCACACGCCGCGGTTGCGCCGGTCGCGGCTGTTTCCGATGGCAGTCATCACAAGTACCTAGAGCCCCTTGGAGAATGAATTCCAGGTCGACTCCCACACCGCGTCGGCGGCGGGAGGCAGCTCGAGCTGGAACAGGCCGTTGCGGAAGTAATCCGGTAGTACCACGGTCGACGCCAGCTGCGGAGGGAGCAGTTGCTCCTTGGTCAGCTTGTGCGGCGTCACCTCGGTCAAGGGCTGCATGTAACCGACGTAGCTGTAGTTCTCCAGCGCGTTGTTCACGTCGAGCATGTAGTTGATGAACAGGTGAGACAGCACCGGATTCGAGCCGCCGGTCAGATTCACCATCAGGTCGTTGGCGACCGGACCCTTTCGGTCGGCCGGGAACCAGTAGCCGACCGTGTCGATGGACACGCCCTTGGGTAGGTAATCGGCCGCGGTGGCCATGTCACCCGACCACGCGTGGTGAATCCAGGTCTTCCCTGTCGGCACATCGGTGTAGTCGTTGTTGTCGATGCGCACCCCGGTGAGGGCCGATAGCTCCGAGAGTGCCTTGCCGGCGGCGTGGATCTGGGCCGGGCTCGTCGTGTTCAGGTCCAGATTGCCGGACCGCAAGAGCGCCAGGCTGATCGTCTCCCGGTAGTCGTCCAGCACGGCCACCTTGCCCCTGTACGGCGCTCCCTGCCAGGGCATGTCCCACGAGGGCGCGAGATTCACCTTGTCCTTACGCCAGGCGATGCCCGTCGTGTAGATCGAATACGGCGTCGTGTACTGCCAGCCCGCGTCATAGAACGGACTCTTCGGGCCGTGGTAGTCGGGCCAGGCGTTGGCGATGTTGGGGATGTAGCTGTGGTTGAGCGGCCGGATCAGCTTGGCCGCGACCAACTGCCCGAGCACGGGGACGGTCGGGAAGAACACGTCGAACTTGAGCTCCCCGCTCGTCAGCTTGGTGAGCGCCTCCTCGATCGTGTTGAACGTCGTGATCGAGTACTTGCAGTCGTACTTCTTGCAGAAGCTCTTGACCACCGCCTCGTTGATGTACGCGACCCAGTTGTAGAGCTGCAGGGTCGCCCCCCGCTCGGGCGCGAGGCCCGAGGCGATCGGCTTGTTGTCTGCATACACCGGCCACTTGAGGTTCGTTCCCTTTCGTGGCAGTGGGGGATCCGCGCTGGCCGCGCCGGCCGGGTTCGTGGAGCTACAGCCGGCCAGCAATCCGGCGAGCGCGAGCCCGGCGCCCGCGCCCAGCAGGTCGCGGCGGGAGATGGCCGCTCCTTCGAGGGGACTACGACGCCGGATCCCGTCGCCCAGCCATCCCTCACGTGGATGCACGCACGCTCCCAGACTCGCGGAGTTCGCAGCCGAGCTCGCTCGATGCGAGAGCCAGGCAGCGCTCGACCATCCGGTCGGCGGTCACGTCCGGTTGACCGAGAGTGACCTGCACGCCGAGCCCGTCCATCAGCCCGCTGAGCGCCAGCGCGAACTCGTCGGGGTCGGCGCCTCGGACGAACTCGCCCGATTCCTGGCCCTCGCGGACGATGTCGGCGATCAGCTTGCGCTGCCGGCGGTCGAGGCGGAAGTACGCGTCACGCACGACCGGGTCGCGGCGAGCCCGCACCCACATCTCCATCCACAGCGTCCAGTCGCTGAGACCGCCAGGACCGAGGCTGGTCTCTTCGATCAGGTGAACGAGCTTGTCGACCGCGCCCTCGCGCTTGGCCTGCCCCTCGGTCAGACGTTCGTAGAAGTCGCGGTCGGTCAGGTCGACCGCCTCCTCGAGCAGCCGGTCCTTGGACTCGAAGTAGTAGAGGATCGTCGGCGCGCTCGTGCCGGCGCGCTCGGCGATGTCGCCGATCCGGGTGTCGAACAGGCCTCGCTCGTACAGCACCTCTGCGGCCGCGGCAATGATCTGCGGCTTTCGCAGGTGCTCGACCTTGGGACGCGGACTCACCTCAGTTCCACCCAGCGACCCTTCTCGACTCGAACTGCCTCTCCACGGAACTGACCTTCTCAACCCTTGACTAATCCGTAAACTGAATGGCGATTCAGAAAACTACAGCGGTCGGGTAATTGCTGTCAAGAGGAGTCACCCAAGTGTTCGACGTGGCGGTGTTGGGGGCAGGTTTGGCGGGACTGAGCGCCGCGAGAGACCTGAGGCGGTCGGGAGCAGACGTGATCGTGATTGAGGCGCGCGACCGGGTCGGCGGCCGCGTCGAGGCGGTCACGCTCCCGGACGGCCGCACGGTTCAGGCCGGCGGCGAGGTGTTCGGCCCCGGCCACTGGGCCTACCGCGAGCTCGTCGACGAGCTCGGGCTGGCCGTCGAGCCGAGTTACGTCGCCGACCCGGGTGAGATCAGCTGGGGCCTCGTCGACGGCGTGTACGTCGGCGACGACGTGCCGTGGATGAGCGAGCCCGAGCGGCGCGACGACGAGCGGATCGAGCGTGCCTTCGTCGAGCTCGCCGCGACCGTCGACCCGGAGGACCCGTGGGCTCACCCCGACGCCGTGGCGCTCGACGCGATGAGCCTCGCGCAGTGGATGCGCCACGAGGGCGCGCTCCCGGCGGTCCACCGCCGCCACGAGTTGGCGTCGCTGTCGCTCGCGTGCGACAGCCCGGAACGCACGTCGCTGCTCGCCGAGTTGCGCAAGCACGCCGCGCTCGGCGGCGAGGGCTTCTACGACCTCGACCGCTGGGAGAGTCTGCGGGTCGCCGACGGCTCCGCCGCGGTCGGACTGGCGTGCGCGGAGGAGCTGGACCCCGAGGCGATCCGGTTCGGGGCCGTGGTCCGCCGGATCGAGGCCAGCGCCGGACGGACGCGCGTGACACTCGCCGACGGCGAGACGATCGGCGCCGACGCGGTCGTGTGCACAATCCCGGCCGGCCCGCTGCGGACGGTCGAGATCGCCGGCCTGAGCGACGCGAGGCTGCGGTCCCTGCGCTCACAGCGCCAGGCGCTCGCGGCCAAGATCGTCGCTGTGTACGAGGCGCCGTTCTGGCAGGCGGCGGGCCAGAACGGACTCGCCGAGTCCGAGTGGCTGTTCGGCTCGACCTGGCCGCAGGCCCCGGGGGTGCTCTCGATGCTGGTTCCACCCGAGCGGCTGCCCGCGTTCCTGGCCACGCCGGACGCGGTTCGGTCGAGCACCGTGGTCGACGGGCTGGTGGCGCTTTACGGCGAGGGCGCCCGGTTCCCCGTCGCGATGCTCGAGCGTGCCTGGGGCGTCGATCCGTTCACGCAGGGCTACATCTCGAGTTGGGCGCCCGGCGACCTGACCCGAGTCGGGCCCCTGCACGGCACCCACCAGCCGCCGTTCTACGTCGCCGGCTCAGACCATTGGGTGGCGGGCTACATGGAGGGCGCGGTCCGGACCGGCCGCGCCGCCGCACGCGCGGCGCTCGGCGCCGGCTCGCCGGCCTGAGGCGTCAGCGTCTCTCCGAGTCCGAGGTCGCGCGCGAGCGCGCTCGACACCGCCCTGCGCGCTCGTTCGAGTGGTATCGCGCTGTCGCCGATCAAGTTTCGAATCCCGTAGCCGTCGATCAGCGCCATCGTGCCGTCGGCTACCTCATCGGGATCGCACCGGGCGAACTCGCCGTCCTTGACGCCGGCGTCGATCTCGTTGCGGAACCAGGCATGAAGGCGCGCGTACAGCTCCTCGGCGACCGGTCGAAGCTCCGGGACGCGCACCGCGCGCAGCCACAGCTCGACCCACAGCACCCAATCCTCGGTGAGCGCGGCGGTCGTGGGCAGGCAGCCGTCGATCATCGACTGCAGCCGCTCGGCGTGCGACGCACCCGGCAACTCGTCCTCGCCGCCGATCCGCACCTCGCCCGCCTGCGCGTAGGAGTATTCGAGCGCTTCTGCGAGCAGGGCGTCGCGGGTCTCGAAGTGGTAGTGGACGAGCGCACTCGAGACGCGCGCCTCCATCGCGATCCGGGCGATCCGCACGCCGTCGATCCCCTCCCGGGCGATCTGGCCGACTGCCGCGGCGAGGATCCGCTCCCGGGCGCTGCGCTTGCCCTCGCTCACGCGGTCTCGGCCTCAGGGTGGGCGGGATCCAAATCCGCTCGAATCCGGTCCGCGAACCACGCCACCGCGCTCTCCCGCCGGGACAACGGACCGCACCGATACCCGCGCGTCTTCAGCCCCACCTGGACGTTCTCGACGAGGTCGATGTCCTCTTTGAGGACGACCGCGTTCAGCCAGTTGTTGAGCCGTTGGACGGCGCGGGTCCGCGGTCCGCTGTTCGCCGCGCGGTAGCCGGCGAACACATCGCGCGTTCGCCCGACACCGTCGGGGAGCATCTGCCACGTGTTGATCTGGTCGGGATACAGGTCGATCGTGGTGTTCGGATAGATGAACACGTAGCGCCAGGTGCGCCGATCCTCCTCGCTGAGGCCCGGCATCGGCGTCACGAGTTGCGCGTAGGCGCGCTCGAGCCAGTTGCTGCTTGGCTTCTCACGGAGCGGCGCCTCGATCCAGGCGTAGTGCTCGTGCAGTTCGGTGTCGTAATGCTTGTAGTCGAGCATCCGCATCAGTGCGGGATGGGCGATCGGGATGTGGTAGCCCTCGAGGTAGTTCTCGGCGACCACCTTCCAGTTCGCGGGCTGGTGGCCGCCGGAGGGCGCGAACGGCTCGAGCGTCGGGATCCGGTAGCGCTCGAGGCGCGCCGGCAGGTCGCCGACGAGGTCGGCCAGCGGTGTCGCGTCTGGATCGAGGTTGACGAACACGAGCCCGCACAACTCCTCGACGCGTGCCCCCATGAGGCCCAGCGCGGACTTGTTGAGGCGTTCGCCGAACTGCCGCGCCTCGGGCGCGCCGATCAGCGTGCCGTCGAACTTGTACGTCCAGCCGTGGTAGCGGCAGCGGATCGCGCCCTTGCACTGGCCCGAGCCGCTGAGCAGGCACGAGCCGCGGTGGCGGCAGACGTTGCGGTACGCCCGCAAGGCGTGCTCGTCGTCACGCACGACGAGCACCGGCTGCGAGCCGGCGAACCCGGTCGTGTAGCTGCCCGGGCGCGGAACCGCCGAGACGTGGCCGATCAGCTGCCACGTGCGCTCGAAGATCCGCTCCTGCTCCGCCTCGATCAGCTCCGGATCGAGGTACAGCCGGGGCTCGAGTGCCTCGGCGATCGGGGCTTGCACATCGGTGGCAGCTGCCATTTGAAGACCATCCTGACTTTGTGATCAGTTTGCGTTAGTCTACCGCCCGTGGTCAAGCGCGCGCCCTGGCTGTCCGTCACACCTGAGCCCGAGCGTGAGCTTCCGGCCGCGGTGGCAACGCTGCGCCGCGGCGCTCGGGCGACCGACGCTGCGGTCGCCCAAGAGGCGGCCGCAGTCGAGCGGCTGGTCCTGCGCGGGAGCGAACGTCGCTGGGATCGCTACCTCCACGAGGTCGTCGAGCTGATCGACGCCCGCGCCGGCGATGGCGATCCCGCGGTGGTGGGAGCCCGCGAGGTCGCGATCGCCGTGATCGCCAACCACCACAACTTGCTGCTGGCGCTCCCCGGGCGCGGCGCACAACGAACCGAGACAGATAGGCGGCGGCTCGACGAGCTGCTCGCCACGAGTAACGAGGAGCAAGCAACATGAGCACCACCGTGATCCCCACGTCCGCCGGCCACGAGCTGACATCCGACCAGCTCGAGCTCCAGCAGCGAGCCCGGACGTTCGTCGAGACGGTGCTGATGCCGCTCGAACTCGAGGCCGAGCAGCTCGGCGGCCAACTGCCCGAGGAGACGATCGATGTCGTCAAGCGCGAGGCAATCGCCGCGAGGCTCAACGGCGGCCGGTTCGCGCCCGAGTACGGCGGCCAGGGATGGTCGATGCTCGAGTGGTTCCTCGTCAACGAGCAGTTTGGCCGCGTGACGAATGGCCTTCACTGGCACGTACCGAACGCCTACAACGTGTTGATCCAGGGCACGCCTGACCAGGTCGCGCGGTATTTGATTCCCGCGCTGCGCGGGGAGGGCGGCGACGCGTACGCGGTCACCGAGGCCGAGGCGGGCTCTGATCCCGGCGGCATCGCCTCGACCGCCGTCTCAACCGCCGGCGGGTGGCGGATCAACGGCGAGAAGTGGTTCGTGACCTCGGGCGATGTCGCCCGCGTGCTAATCGTGATGGCCAACGTCACCGACGGCCCCGACCGGCTGCCGACGCTGTTCCTGGTCGAGCCCGGTGCCCCCGGAGTCGAGTTCGTCGACAACCCGCGGTTCACCCACAACTACCCGCACGGCCATCCGACGATCCGCTTCACCGACGTCGAGGTCGGTCCGGACGCGGTGATCGGCGGCATCGGCAACGGCGAGTCGCTACAGCGCGCGTGGTTCACCGAGGAGCGCCTCGGCATCGCCACCCACGGGCTCGGAGCGATGTGGCGGCTGCTCGACGAGACCACGGCGTGGGCGCTTTCGCGTCGGCAGGGCGGCACGCGGATCTTCGATTACCAGGGGATCTCGTTCCCGCTCGCCGATTCGGCGACCGACGCGGCGCTCGGCCGTCTGCTCGCGCTGCAGGTCGCGGGCATGATCGACGCCGGCGCCGACGTGAAGCTGATCCACGCCAAGGCGTCGATGGCCAAGCTGTTCGTCTCCGAGGCCGCCGGCCGGTGCGCCGATCGCGCCGTCCAGGCGTTCGGCGGGCGCGGCTATCTCCGAAGCAACGTCGCCGAGCGCTTCAATCGTGAGCTGCGGGTCGACCGTATCTGGGAGGGCACCAGCGAGGTGCAGCGGCTGATCATCACGCGAGCGCTCGAGCGCCGCGGGGTCGAGGCCACCATCCACTGAGCCGAGCTTTGTCGTGGATCTGAGCCGGTTGATGCGCCCGCGGTCGATCGCGGTCGTGGGCGCCACCGATCGCCCGGGCAGCTACGGAGCGCAGACGCTCTTGAATCTCGACGCGGTCGGATACCCGGGCGAGGTTTGGGGCGTGAATCCGCGGCGAGCGTCCGTGCTCGGACGGCCGTGCGTGCCGTCGGTGTCGGACTTACCCGAGGCGGTCGATGCGGTGGTGGTCGCGATCCCGGCGGCCGGAGTCGCGTCCGCCCTCGAGGAGGCGGGGGCCCGGGGATGCGGTGGCGCGGTCGTGTTCAGCGCCGGGTTCGCCGAGTTCTCGGGCGGAGTCGGATTGCAGGCCGACCTCGTCGCGGCGGCCCGCCACCACGGCCTCCCGGTGTGCGGGCCCAACTGCAACGGTATCGTGGCGACGCACGCGCGGACCGCGCTCTGGGGCGACGCGCTGACGCCACGCGAGCCCGGCGCGGTGGCGCTGATCTCGCAGAGCGGCAACGTCGCGGTAAATGCGCTCGTGACACGTCGCGGCCTGCGGTTCCACACGGTCGTGGCGAGCGGCAACCAGGCGGTGCTGCGCGCCGCCGACTACTTGGAGTACCTGGCCTTCGACGAGGGCGTCGGATCGATCGCGCTCTACCTCGAGGACGACGGCGGTCCCGGTCTGTGCGATGGCCTGGCCGCGTGCGCGTCGGCCGGCGTGCGCGTGGTCGTGTTGAAGGTGGGTAGTTCGAAGGCGGGCGCGAGCGCCGCCGCGGCTCACAGCGGCGCCCTCGCCGGTGACCAGCGGATCTTCCACGCGCTGATCGAGGAGGCCGGAGCGGTGTGGGCGGACGACGTCCATGACCTGCTCGAGCTCGCCAAGACGCTTGCGGTCCCCGGCCACCGCGCGGCGATGCTGGGCCGTCGCGCGCCGGCACGTGGCGGCGGTGGCCTCGCGATCATGACCTGCTCAGGCGGCGACTCGGCTCAGGGCGCCGACGAGGCCGAGCGGCTCGGCCTCGCGCTACCGGAGCTCGCGCCGGCGACGTGCGACCGGCTGCGCGAGCTGCTGCCTGCCGCGGCGACCGCGGCGAACCCCCTCGACTACACCGCGATGATCTGGGGCGACGCCGACGCGCTCGCCGGACTCGTCCAGGCGCTCGGCGCCGACCCCGCGATCGGCCGTGTGCTCGTGTTCTACGACCAGCCCCCAGACCTCGACGGCGCGATCAAGGAGTCTTGGGATGCGGTCCGCGAGGGAATCACCGCCGGCGCCGCGCTGAGCGAGGCCGCCACGATCGTCTCCTCGACGCTGCCCGAGCTGCTCGACGACGACGCCGGGTGGCGGTTCATACGGGAAGGCATCCCCGCGGTCGCCGGCCTGCGCACCGGCTTGCGGTGCGCGGCCGCGCTCGAGCGGCCGGCGGGCGATCCGGACCGGCTGCGCGAGATCGCCCGGGCAGCGCGAAGCGTGAGTACGGCCGGAGGCGAATGGCTGTCCGAGCACGACGCGAAGGAGCGGCTGCGTGGCGCGGGCGTGAGCGTCGTCGAGGGCCGGGTCGTATCCGATCCGGACGATGCCGTCGCCGCGCTCGGGGACCTCGGCGGGCACATCGCGCTGAAGCTGAGCGCGCCCGGGATACTGCACAAGTCCGAGGTCGGCGCGATCGAGCTCGGCCTGCGCGCCGAGGCCGAGGTGCGGAACGCATACGCCCGCCTTCGCGCGCTCGACGGCGGGCCGACCGCGTCGGTGCTCGCCGAGCGGATGGCCGCGCCCGGGGTCGAGCTGATCGTCGCCGCCCGCGCGGATGCCGTCGTACCGGCGCTTGTGATCGGGCTCGGCGGCGTCTGGACCGAGATGCTCGGCGACGTCGCGATCGTGCCGTTGCCCGCGAGCGCGGCGCGGATCCTGACCGCGGTTCGCTCGTTGCGCGGCGCGCCGCTGTTAACCGGCGCACGGGGGTCCGCTCCGGCCGACCTGGACGCTGTGGCGCGGCTTGCCGAACGGGTCGGCGAGGTCCTCGTCGAGGAGTCGCTCGACCTGATCGAGCTCAACCCGGTGTTCGTCGGTCCCGAAGGGGCGGTTGCGGTCGACGCGATCGCTCGCCGTCGCGTCGGCGTCGCATCCGAAGCCGTGGCGGTCCCATGAACGACGTCATCGTCGTCGGCGGTGGCTTCGCCGGCGTCACCGCCGCGCGCGAGGCTGCGCTGCGCGGCCGCTCGGTGTTGCTGCTCGAAGCTCGCGACCGGCTCGGCGGCCGGACCTGGTCGGCCGACTGGCGCGACCACCCGATCGAGTACGGCGGCGCCTGGGTCCACTGGCACCAGCCTCACACGTGGTCCGAGATCACCCGTGCCGGTCTTCGCGTCAACGTCAGCGACGGCGCCGCGGTCGCCGGCTGGTACGTCGGCGACGACCGCCGGTCGGGGTCGATCGACGAGCGCGACGAGATCGCCCAGCGCGGCTGGGACCAGTTCGTCGACGGCGTGCGGGAGGCGCTACCGGTACCCCACGACCCGACTCGAGCGCTCTCCGCGCTCGCCCGGTTCGACCGCCAGACGATCGCCGAACACCTCGACGAACTCGCGCTCGGAGCCGAGGACCGCGACGTCCTGACCGCAGAGCTCGAGTCGTTGGCCCACGCCCCCCTCGACCAGGCAGGCGCCGTGTCGGTGCTGCGCTGGCACGCGCTGTCCGGATACAGCCTCGAGCTCACCCAGTTCACCGGCGGGCGCGTGACGATGGTCGGCGGCACCCGCGCCCTCCTCAACGCGATCGCGTCCGCGGCGCCGTTCGAGCGCCGCCTCGGAACCGCGGTCTCCGCAATCACCGAACGGGACGACCGCGTCGAGGTCGAGACCCGCGACGGCTCGGGGGCTGCGGCGCGGGCGGTGATCGTCGCGGTGCCGCTCAACGCGCTCGGCGCCATCGAGTTCTCGCCGGAGCTGCCCGAGGACAAGCTGCGGGGGATCGCACTCGGACAGGCCTCGCGCGGGATCAAGATCTTCATCAGTGCACGCGGCGACCCGATCGCTCAGAACGCGATTCGACCCGGCCATCCGTTCGGCTACCTCGGCACCGAGTCGGTCAACGGCGACGGCTCCCAGTTGCTGATCGGCTTCGGGATCGATGCTGAGCGCTGCGACGCCGGTGATCTGCCCGCGGTGCAGCGTCAGATCGACGCGATCCTGCCCGGCTACGAGGTGCTCGACGCCACCGCGCACGACTGGCTCGGCGACGAGTTCTCCCGCGGCACCTGGGCGATCCACCGGCCGGGCTGGTACGAACACCACCACGCCGCGATGCGTCGTCCCGAGGGTCGCGTCGTGTTCGCCGGTTCGGACCTCGCGAACGGCTGGTCGGGGTTCATCGATGGCGCGATCGAGTCTGGGTTGCGTGGCGCCTCGTTGGCCCAAGCACTGGCATGATGCCCAGCCTCATATCCGAAAATACGGAGGTCCGGACGCATGGCAATGTTCGATGACAAGGTGGCGATCGTCACCGGCTCGGCGCGCGGGATTGGGCGCGCGACCGCCGAGCTGCTCTCGGAAAACGGCGCGAAGGTCCTGATCAACGATCTCGACGGCGACGTCGCCGAGCAGACCGCCAGCGAGATCGCCGGCGAAACGATGGTGTTTGCAGGGGATCTCACGGCGCCGGGGGTTCCCGACGAGCTCGTCCAGGCCGTGATCGACAACTGGGGCAGGGTCGACATCCTCGTCAACAACGCCGGCTACACGCTCGACGCGCCGATCCACAAGATGAGCGACGACTGGTTCCAGAAGATGCTCGACATCCACACGGTCGTGCCCTTCCGCATGTGTCGCGCGGTCGCGCCCCATATGCGCGAGCCGGCCAAGGTCGAGCGCGAGGAGGGCCGCGAGGTATTCCGCAAGATCGTCAACGTGTCCTCGATCTCGGGAACGATGGGCAACGCGGGCCAGGCCAACTACTCCTCTGGCAAGTCCGCGGTGCTCGGGTTGACCAAGACGCTCGCCAAGGAGTGGGGCCAGTTCAAGATCAACGTCAACGCGGTGGCGTTCGGGTTCATCGAGACGCGCCTGACCGCCGCCAAGGACGACACCAACGTCGTCGAGATCCGCGGCGAGAAGGTCCAGCTCGGGATTCCCGAGCAGCTCCGTGCGATGGGGCCGGCGCTGATCCCGATGGGCCGCCCGGGCACGCCGCGCGAGGCTGCCGGCGGCGTGTTCCTGCTGTGCACGCCGTGGGCCAACTACGTGAACGGCCAGATACTGACGATCAGCGGCGGACAGTTCGGCGGGATGACGTCGTAAGGCGTTCCCTCATGGACCAGCGGTCGCGCGCAAATACCTGAGCACGGCAAGCACCCGCCGGTGATCATCGTCACCGGCGGGGAGGTCGAGCTTGCCGAAGATGTTCGATACGTGCTTCTCGACCGCGCCGAGCGTGACCACCATCTCGCGGGCGATGGCGGCGTTGGTTCGCCCCTGGGCGATCAACTCCAAGGTCTCGCGCTCACGCGGGGTCAGCGCACCGAGGTCCGCCCCGTCGCCGGTTCTGTCGCGATCGGCGATCAGGGCGCTGACCACCTCGCGGTCGAGCGCGGTCCCGCCCGCGGCCACGCGCTTGACCGAGTCGACGAACGTCCGTACCTCGCTGACGCGCTCCTTGAGCAGGTAGCCGACCCCGCTCTGCCCTGCCGCGAGCAGCTCACCGGTGTAGACGGGCTCGACATACGCGGACAGGATCAGGATCGCGAGCTCGGGATAGCGGCGGCGCGCTTCCAGTGCCGCGCGGATCCCTTCGTCCGTGAAAGTCGGCGGCAACCGCACGTCACATATCGCCAGGTCGGGCTTGTGGCCGTCGACGATCCGCAGCAGCCCAGGACCGTCGTCCGCTGTCGCGACGACCTCGATCCCGTTCTCGGCCAGCAGCGCCACGATCCCTTCTCGCAGCAGCGCCTGATCCTCGACCACGACTACTCGCACGGGAGCACGGCCCACACGACGGTCCCCTCACGGGCCAGGCTGTGCACCTCGAGCCGGCCGTCGAGCGCCTCGACACGCTGCTTGAGTCCCGTCAGCCCGCTCCCCGCGGGGTTCGCTCCGCCCGGTCCGTTGTCGGCGATCTCGACGACGAGCATCGCGCCGTCAAGACTCAGCGTCACGCGCGCGCTGGCGCCCGGCGCATGCTTGGCGACGTTCGTCAGCGACTCGGCGATGACGAAGTAGGCCGCGGTCTCGACCACCGGCGGAAGGCGGTAGTCGAGATGTCCGACCACCTCGACCTTCGAAGTCGATCGGCTCGCGAGCGACTCGGCCGCGGCGACCAGGCCGCGGTCCGCGAGCACCGGCGGCGCGATCCCGCGCGCGAGGTCCCGCAGCTCTCTGATCGCGGCGGTCGCCTCTTCCCGAGCCTGGCGCACGAGCGCCGCGCTGTCGGGGTGATCGGCCAGCCGCTCCTCGGCGCGGCCAAGCTGCATGCTGAGCGCGACCAGCCTGGCCTGGGCTCCGTCGTGCAGATCGCGCTCGATCCGGCGGAGCTCGGACGCCTGCACATCGAGCGCGCCGCTGCGCGTGCGGGTCAGCTCGTCGACGCGAAGCTCGAGCCTCCGCTGAGCGGGCCGGAAGGCCAGCGGGTTCAGGGCAAGCAGGACGGACAAGGCGACGAACGGGAACACCGGCCAGAAGAAGCCTCCGGTAAACCACCAGACCACCAGGCACGTGGATACAAGGACGAGCGAGACGCCCGCCTGTATCGCGTACCAGCGAGTCGCTCCGGTATACCGAAGCCGAGCGCGGCGGACGGCGAACCACAGCGCGGTCGGGATCGCGAGGCCGAGCGCCGGCCACCTCGGCCAGAAGTACCCGGCTCCTGTCGCCGCCCAGATCACGATCAGCGCAGTCAGGAGCACGAGGGACGGCGTGAACGCCACCCCCCGCACCACCGACCGCCAGTCGATTTCGCGGTCGCCTGAGTTAGTCATTGATCGATCCGATCGCGGCGACATTGACTTCATGATCCCAGCCCCGGGCTCGCGTGCTGGAGGGGCGAGCGGGAGCTGCGGCGAGGCCGCGGTCGCCCAACAACGTGAGCGCCGCCGGCAGAGCCAGACCGCGCACGATCGTCGCGTCGAGCGCGATCGCCGCCGCGAGCCCGACCCCGAGCTGCTTGAACTCGAGCAGCGGGAGCGTGGCGAACACGGAGAACACCGCGATCATCACGAGCGCGGCGCTGGTGATGGTCCCGCCGGTCGAGCCAAGCGCCTCGGCCGCGGCCTGTTTCGCGCTCGCGCCCTGGTGGCGCGCCTCCCGAGCACGCTCGAGAACCAGCACGGTGTAGTCCATCGACAGGCCGAACAGCACCACAAACGCGAACAGCGGCAGCCAGTCGACGACCTGCCCGTCTGACTGGAAGCCGAGCAGCGACTGTGCCCAGTGATGCTGGAACACCGCCACCAGCACGCCGAAGGCGGCACCGACCGACAGCAGGTTGAGCCCGATGACCGACAGGGCCAGCTGCCACGAGCGGAACGTCGCGATCAGCAGGATGAACGCGAGCCCGAGCACGAACGCGATCACCAGGGGGGTGACGTGCGACAGGCGACTCGTGAAATCGAGGTTGCCCGCGTAGTCACCGGTCAGATCCGCACGCGCTCCCGGGATCGCACTTGCGACCGCCGGCTCGAGCTCGCTCCGCAGCGTCCTCACCTTGTTGTCGGCGATGCTGATGCTCGAGTCCGGCATCGGGATCTGGAGCAGCGCGGTCTGGCCATCCCGCGAGACCTGCATAGCCACCGCGCCCCGGCCGCCGGTGATCTGTTGACCCTGCTGGCCGATCCTGCGCAGCTCCGAGCTCGCTTGCTTGCTGCCCAG
Organism: uncultured Solirubrobacterales bacterium; assembly: GCA_963822855.1. Classification (GTDB taxonomy): domain Bacteria; phylum Actinomycetota; class Thermoleophilia; order Solirubrobacterales; family Solirubrobacteraceae; genus Palsa-465. Next base: position 65,662 of record CAWGJE010000001.1, read on the forward strand.
TCCGTGTCCGCTCACGACCAGGTCGGCGGTGTCTTCGGATCCCGGGAAGGCCCGCTCGATCGCCGTGTAGGCGACGCGGATCGGAGTGTTCGGCGACACGTTGCTCTGTCCGGGCTCGCCCGTCTGGATCGAGAGCACGGGCACCGCGAGCGCTCCGAGGATGACGACGGCGAGTGCCAGCGAGGTGCGCGGACGGTTTGTGACCCCGGCCGCGAGCACTTGCCACATGCCTCTACGGCGGCGGGAGCGCGTCCGGCGCCGGCGCGGCCATATACGCCCTCGGTCGATCCGGTTGCCGAGCAGCGCGAGCATCGCCGGAAGCACGGTCAGCGACCCGACGACGGCGATCAACACGACCAGGATCGCGCCGAGCGCCATCGACGTGAACACCCCGAAGCCGGTGAACAGCAGTCCGGCGAGTCCAATCACAACCGTCATCCCCGCGACCAGAATCGCGCGGCCGACGGTCGCCGAGGTGGCAGCCAGCGCCGCGTCGGCGGACGCCCCGTTGCGCCGCTCGAGCCGCTCGCGGCGGATGTAGAACAGCGAGTAGTCGACGCCGACGGCAAGACCGATCAGGACCACGACCGGAGCCGTCGAGGAGCCGTTGGGCGCGATGTGTGACACGAGCCCGAGCGCTCCGATCGCCGCTCCTACCGACGTCAGACCGAGCAGCAGCGGCACCGACGCGGCGACCAGCGCGCCGAACGCGAGCACCAGGATCACGAGCGTGATCGGAACCGAGATCAGCTCGGCGCGGTGCAGCCCGTTGTTGACCAGCTGCGTGATCGCGTTGTCTTCCGAGCCGCTGCCGGCCTCGTCGAACGTGACGCCGTGCTCGTTTGCAGACAGTTGATTGACAAAATGCTGCACCTGGGCGGCGCGGGTGTCAGGGTTGTTGGGATCGCCGCGCAGCGTCACGACGACGAGCGCGGTTCGGCCACCCGCACGAGACAGTTCGGGCGAGCGGTCCGGGCCATCGACCGACTTCACCGCGGACAGGCGGATGACGCCGGCCTCGAGCGCCGCCACCGCGTGCGCGGTCCGCTGCCGGCTGTTCGAGCGGATGAGGACGTTCTCGGTCGCGGGGCCCTGCAGGCCCGACATCGTGAGCCGTGCGTCGGCACGGGCGGATTCGCCGGTGCCCGAGCCGGAGTTCGACAGCGTGCGCATGCCGGCGCTCGAACCGAGCGCGACGCACGCGACGATCAGCGCGAGCCAGAGCGCGACGGTCGTCTTGGGGCGACGCGCCGCGCTCCGGGCCGCGGCGTGGACGAAGCGGGAGAGCACGCCGGAGCCTCCCGGCGGGCGCGATCCGGCCGGCCCTCTCGAGCCGCTCGGACTGCCGGATGTGACGGTGGGTGAAGGTGTGGTTTGCATGCACCGCAGCCTGCCTTCGCCGGCGCCCGAAATCGCTGGGGCGACCGGGCGTCTGGCCGGCTGCAAACCCCCGTCCTCGATGGTGGGGAAAACCCGACCCGCCACCCGATTCGCCGGCGCCGGCGCCGTTCGCGCGCGCCCGCGCCGCGCCGCCACTATGCACACCGCCCGGAACGTCCCCCTCGCCGACCGGCCTCCGGGACATAAGCATCCCTCATCTGCTTATGTCCCGGGGGGCGCACAGAACAGACGGACCTTCGGGCGTTGTCCATGCGCCCCGCCGAAGTCGGACCGCAGCCAGACGCGCCGCCAGCGCCACCGCCAGCAAAACGCCACCGCCAGCAAACGCCACCGCCGGCGAGCCCAACCCCGGCGGGCCCTAGACACCGATTACCCTCTCAGGTAGAACTGTATTGGACATATTTGTGCAGAGCGAGTGGAGGGTGTAGATGGCCGAGAAGACATGGGGTGGCGAGCCCTTCTGGGGACTGGGCTACGAGTGGGACCCGGAGTGGGTGCTCACCGACCGCCAGAAGGAGCTTCGCGACACTCTCATTGAGCTGTGCGAGAAGGAGATGCGCGCCAACGCCAAGATCTCCGACGACGAGCTCAAGTTTCCGCGGCGGAACCTCGAGCTGCTCGGCGAGCACGGGTTCCTTGCGCTCACGGTGCCGACCGAGTACGGCGGCCTCGGCCAGGACCACGTCGCCTTCGTGATGACATGCGAGACGATCGCGCGCTACGGCTGCGCCTCGACCGCGATGTGTTACGTGATGCACATGGGTGCGGTCAACACGATCATGCTCCGGCCCACCGAGGCGCTGATCGAGAAGTACATAAAGCCCCTCAACAGCGGCAAGATCGGCACCCTCTCCTACAGCGACCCCGAGACCGGCTCGCACTTCTGGTACCCGATCTCCTCGGGCGCCGCCCGCTCCAACGGCGGCTACAACGTGCGCAAGAAGGCTTCGTGGACCACGTCAGGCGGGTTCGCCGACTTCTACGTGGTCCAGACCACGAGCCCCGACTTCACCGGCTACGACGACCTGTCCGTGTTTGTCATCGATGGCGAGTACGTGAAGTCGCAGCCTTCGACCTGGGACGCCCTCGGCCTGAGAGGCAACCAGTCAGGGCCGATCGAGGTTGACAGCGTCGACATCCCCGGCGATCAGATCGTCGGGCCCGAGGGTGACGGGGCCGCCTCCAACGACGAGGCCGTCGACCCCTGGTTCCTGATCGGGTCCTCCAGCGTCTGGAACGGGCTGGCCATGGGCGCGATCGACATCGGCAAGCGCCAGACCACGCGCAAGCGCCACGTCGACGTCGGGCTGCGCGTCGCCGACTACCCGACGATCCAGGACTACATCGGCGAGGCCGTGATGGACACGAACGCCGCCCGCCTGTTCGTGTACTCGGTCGCACAGGCGATGGACAACGTCACCGAGCACAACACGATCCAGCCGCCCCCAGGCGAGTTCGCGCGCGCGAACTTCCTGCACTGGGCGTGGCAGATCAAGTTCAACGCGGCCAAGAACACCGCCCACGTGGTCGACAAGATGCTCCATGCGTGCGGCGGCACGGGCTACAAGCGCGACATGGAGCTCGAGCGCTACCTGCGCGACGCCAAGGCCGGCTGGGTGATGGGCCCGACCAACGAGGTCCTGCGCCAGTTCGTCGGCAAGGCGGTGCTGCTCGGGTTCGAGAGCCTCGACTACTGGAACCAGCACTACAACCGCAGAGCGGTCGAGAACGAGATCAAGAAGCTCGACGCCGACGGAAAGCGCGAGCTCGCCGAGCAACTGCTGGCCGAGGTCGAAAAGGCGTCCGCCCCGGCCGCCTCCTAGGAACGGAACGGCCATGGCGGTCCTGGTCAACGGGCTGCGACCAACCGAGCCCGAGCTCGAGTTCTATCGGGTCGCTCCCGGCGGCGCGACCGAGGTGCCGATCCGGGGCGACGATCTGGTCCGGCTGATCGACCGCCACGGCGGCCAGACCGCCGAGGTCACCGCGCGCGGGGGCGAGGGCCTGGCCGCGCTCGGGCTCGGAGGTGAGACGAAAAACGGCGGCGTCACCGTGTTCGGCCGTGACTCCCGACCGGGCAGCGAGCTCTCGATCCAGGCGCAGTCAGCCACGACGCTGGTCGTAAAGGCCCCCGGAGGCCGGATCGTCGACGGCGACGTCCCGGCGTCCGAGCTGCTTATCGAGGTGAGACGCGCAGCCCCAAAGACCCGGGCGGAACTGGAGCTGCCGCCGCCGCTCGCCGAGCCTCGGCTCGACTTTCGGGTCGACCGGGCGAGCGCGCTCAGCTACGAGGTCAAGCAGGGCGAGTACATCCAGGTGATCGACGTCCAGGGCCGCCAGTGCTCGGACTTCCTCGCGTTCCACGCCGCCAAGCTCCAACAGGGCATCGAGCGTGGCCTCGACGCCACCGTCACGCGAACCCTGATGGGTCAGGCCTACCCGACCCCGGGCCTCCAAGGGAAGTTCTACGACCTCGACTTCGACCCTCTGGTCGAGGTCATCCGCGACACGGTCGGCCGCCACGACACGTTCGCGCTCGCGTGCCAGGCCAAGTACTACGAGGACCTCGGCTACCCCGGCCATATCAACTGCACGGACAACTTCAACCAAGCGCTGAACCCCTTCGCGATCGCTCCCCGCAGGGGCTGGGAGGCGCTGAACTTCTTCTACAACACCGCGTTCGACTCCAACATGCAACTGGTCTCCGACGAGCCGTGGTCGCGCCCCGGCGACTACGTGATGCTGCGCGCGATGACCGACCTGGTGTGTGCGTCGTCGGCCTGCCCCGACGACATCGATCCTTCAAATGCCTGGGAGGTGACAGATGTCCACGTACGCGTCTACTCGCCGCAGAACCGATTCTCGGTGGCCATCGCCCACCGAGTGACCGCCGACGCTCCGCCGGTCCTGACGCAGGAGACGGCATTCCACCCGCGCACCAGCGCCCTGACCAAATCGTTCCTCGAATACCGCGGCTACTGGCTGCCGCACTGCTTCAACAACGAGGGCGGGATCGCCGAGTACTGGGCCTGCCGCGAGAAGGTCGTCGTCATGGACCTCTCTCCGCTGCGTAAGTTCGAAGTGCTCGGACCCGACGCCGAGACGCTCATCCAGAAGACGATCACGCGCGACGCGCGCAAGCTGTCGGTCGGGCAGGTCGTCTACACCGCCGTCTGCAACGAGACCGGCGGGATGATCGACGACGCCACCGTGTTCCGCCTGGGCGACGACAACTTCCGTTTCATCGGCGGCGACGAGTACGACGGGGTCTGGCTGCGCGAAATAGCCGACCGCAACAACCTGAACGTCTGGGTCAAACCGACCACCGACCAGCTCCACAACCTGGCCGTCCAGGGACCGCTCAGCCGGGAAACCCTGAAGGACATCGTCTGGACGCCGCCCACGCAGCCGAGCCTCGACGAGCTCAAGTGGTTCCGCTTCCTGATCGGAAGGATCAACACCCACGACGGGATCCCGATCATCGTCTCGCGCACCGGATACACGGGCGAGCTCGGCTACGAGGTCTTCTGCCACCCGAGCGACGGTCCCGCCGTCTGGGACGCCATATTCGAAGCTGGCAAACCACGAGGCATCAAGCCCCTGGGGCTCGAGGCGCTCGACATGCTGCGGATCGAGTCCGGCCTGATCTTCGCCGGCTACGAGTTCGACGACCAGGTCGATCCGTTCGAAGCGGGAATCGGATTCACCGTGGCACTGAACAACGAAGAGGACTTCGTCGGACGCGACGCGCTCCTGGAGCGCAAGGAGCACCCACAAAGAAGGCTCGTCGGCCTCGAACTCGCGAGCAACGAAACGGCCGGCCACGGCGACCACGTGTACGTCGGACGCCAGCGAGTAGGCGTGGTCACAAGCGGCACCCGCAGCCCCACGCTCAAGCGCTCGATCGCGCTCGCACGCATGGCGGTCCAGTACGCCGACATCGGCACCGAGGTCGAGGTCGGCAAGCTCGACGGGCTCCAGAAGCGGATCTCCTCAACGGTCGTGCGGATCCCGTTCTACGACCCGGACAAGACGCGCCCGCGTTCATAAGCCAACGAGAACGCGGCACCCAGGAGAGCTATCGTGACGACCGTGACCGAGCGCGAGGGAATAGCTCGCCTCACCCGGGTGGCGCGGCCGACCGAGACTTCCGGCGGGCTGATGCCGCCGCCGCGGCCGGCCGCCGGGCGCGCACCGGCGAAGTCCGGCGCCGACCTCCTCCCGCCGACCGGCGTCGCCAGGCTGACCCCGAAGGCGGCCGCCGTCGAACAGGCCGCCAGGGATTTCCGCCAGGTAATGGGACGGTTCGCCACCGGCGTGACCGTGGTCACCACGGTCGAGAAGGACGCCGTTCACGGGATGACCGCGAACGGCTTCCTGTCGGTTTCGCTCCGCCCGCCGCTGGTACTCGTCTCGCTCGGCCGCTGCCGGATGAACGAGATGCTCCCGCGCAGCGGCCGCTACGGGGTGAGCGTCCTGTCACACGAGCAACGGCACTTCGCCGCACACTTCGCCGCCCAGAAGCCCTCGTCGGTCGAGCCCACGTTCACCTGGCAGGCCGGCCTCCCCCTGCTCGACGGCGCGGTCGCCCACCTGGTCTGCCGAGTCGCCGACGTCCATCGCGCCGGCGATCACGTCCTGTGGATCGGCGAGGTCGAGTACCTAGACCATCGTGACGACGAGCCGCTGCTGTTCTACACCGGCCGGTTCGGGACGATGGCCGACCTCCAGGACAACCCCGGCTAGCCCGTCGGCGCGACCCACACCAGGCACGGCGCGTCGCGCCGAACCACCTTGGCCGCCCTGCGGAATCGCCGGCGCGAGATGCGCGATCGGTCGGGTCCGAACACGAGCAGCCCGACCTCGCGATCGTGTGCCAATTCGATCAATGCGGTCAGAGGGCGGGGACTGCGGACGCGCAGCAACTCGGTCGCGATCCCAAGCGCCGCCGCTCGGGCAGCGGTTGCGCGGACCGCGTCCAGGTCCTCCTCATGGGGCAGCGTCACGTACTCCGGCGCGATCCTGACCGTCAGCGGATACGGCGGGAGCATCACCATGTTGGCCAGGATCAGCTTGGTGCCCACCTCGAGCGCCGTGTCGATCGCCATTCGCTCGGCAGTCGGGTCGACCCTTACCGACAGCGTCCCCAGCAGAACCGGCCGCGAAGGCGACCCCCGGTCGCCCATCTCGGCTGTGGGGGACCTGCGGCGGTCCAGCAGTGGGCGCATCGCACGAACGAGTCTACGCCGCGGCCACAAAAACCCCGCAACACCGGCAAGCGCCTACCCCAAAACTCGGGCCGATCAGGTTGACCACCTTTGTACAAACTGGTATAAGGCTGCCAACAGCGGGGGAACGACTTCACAGGAGAGTGAAATGGCGACAGCCGTAGTAGAGGAGCGTCAGCTGCTGAAGTCGCTCCGCTGGTGGGATGGGTTCACGATCGCGATGTGCAACCCGGGCTTCCTGTTCGGATCGCTCGGCTTCACGCTGGGCATCTTCGGGGTCTGGGGGTCGGTGATCCTCTGGGGGATCTCGGCCATCCTCGGATGGATCCTGACCTGGATCTACGTCGAGCCGGCGATGATGTTCCCCGAGAAGTCCGGGGGGATCTCGGTGTACGCCAACGAGGCGTGGCGCAAGTACACGACGTTCGTCGGGCCGGTGGCCGCGTTCGGCTACTGGATCGGGTGGTCGGTCGTGCTGTCGATCTTCGGCAAGATCATCGGCGACCTCGTCGAGGCCCGCTGGTTCCCACACACGACGTTCACCGTGTGGGACGGCGTCGTCCACCTGAGCCTGTCGAACTTCATCGCGATCGGCGTGATCATCGCGGTCTGGGCGTTCAACATCTTCGGCATCCGCCCGTTCAAGGGGTTCACGTACGTGACCGCCGGCCTGCTCACGATCGCGCTAATCGGGCTGATCATCCTCCCGTTCGTGACCGGTCACTGGCATTCGAGCAATGTGAAGGCGACGTTCACCGGCCCGTGGGGCGGCACCAAGCAGGCGTTCGTCTACCTGTTCATCCTCGCCTGGTCGGCGTGGGCGGCGGAGGTGTGCGCCACGTTCGCGCCGGAGTACAAGACCAAGCAGGATGCCAAGATCGCTTTGCGAAGTTCCGCGGCGTTCGTGGTTGGCGTATTCATCCTGGTGCCGTTCGCGCTCGGCGGCGTCACCGGCGTTCCCGCGACCGCCACCCAGGAGGGCCAGTTCTACTCGGCCGCGTTCCAGACAATCGCAGGCCACACCGTTGGGACCTTCTTCCTGATCTGCCTACTGGCTAGCCTCGTGCTGTCGATGTCGTCCTCGACGGCCGACGGCGGGCGCGCGCTATACGGAATCTCGAAGGCGGGCATGACCGTCAAGCAACTCGGGGTGCTCAACCGCTTCCACGTACCCGGTCGCGCGATGACCGTCGATCTCGTCGTCAACGTCTTGCTGGTGCTGTTCATCTCGAGCAACCTGGCGATCCTGTACATGAGCAACATCGGTTACGTGCTTTGCCACCTGCTCGCGGTCAGCGGCTTCCTGCTGTTGCGCAAGGACCGCCCGAACTGGCCGAGACCTGTCAAGCTGAGCAACGTATGGGTGTGGATCGCGGGCTTCATGACGGTGTTCGTTGCTTTCCTGCTGGTGGTCGGCGCCGGCGCCCCGCACCTGAACGGCTATGGCACGTGGACTGACTTCGGCATCGGCATCGGCGTGCTGGTCGCCTCGGTGCTGCTGTTCATCTTCCGGCGGATCGTGCAGGACAAGGAGCACGTGCACTTCCGCGAGCACACTCCAGCGACTCCCGAGGAGGAGGCGGCGATGCTCGGCGCAGAGCCGAAGCCGCACGCCGCACTGCCCGTATAGCCTCACTGCCCGCGTAACCACTGAGGAGCGACGATGAGCACGATCGTTGTCGGATACGACGACACAGCCGGATCCCAGAAGGCGCTGGAACGGGCCGCAACGCTCGCCAAAGCACTCGGCGCGAAGCTCGTGGTAACGAGCGTGACGCCGATAATGCTGAGCGCCGGGCGCTCAGCCGGTCCGATCGACTCCACCGACCCGCCCGAGAAGCACGCCAAGGAGCTTGAAACGGCGCGCACGTATCTCGAAGGCCAGGGAATCGAGGCCGACTATCAGGGCGCGATCGGCGAGCCCTCGGACGCAATCGTCCAACTCGCCGAAGAGCGGGGCGCCGACATGATCGTCGTCGGCCACGAGCATGGGGTCGTGCACCGCCTGTTCGGCGCGAGCGTCAGCGACGCGGTCTCACACCACGCGCACTGCGACGTGCTGATCGTCCACACCCCGCACGACTAGCCCTCGGCGCCGTCAGCCTCGTCTCGCGCCGCCCACTCGAGCAACGGCTCGAGTGAGAAGACGGCGTCGTCGATGCCCGCGTGCGGGTCGCCGATCGCGGCGAATCGCGGCGGAACGGTCGCGATCGTGAAGTCCCGCGGATCCAAGTCGTCGCCGAGCTCGTCCCACGAGATCGGCGTCGACACCGTGCCCTCCCGGTTTCCGCGCACCGAATACGCGCTCGCGATCGTGTGGTCGCGCGCGTTCTGGTTGTAGTCGACGAACACCTTGCGCGGATCGCGGTCCTTGCGCCACCACGTCGTCGTCGCATCATCCGGGATCCGCCGCTCGACCTCGCGCGCGAACGCCAGCGCCGCCTCGCGCACCTCGCCGAATCCCCAGCGCGGCTCGATCCGGACATAGATGTGGAGCCCGTTCCCACCCGAGGTCTTGGGCCAGCCGACCGCCCCGATCTCGTCGAGCACCTCGCGCGCAACCCCCGCCACACGACAGACCGCCTCAAACGAAGCCTCGGGCATCGGGTCGAGATCGATCCGCCACTCGTCGGGCCGCTCGACATCGGCGCGTCGCGAGTTCCAGGGATGGAACTCGACTGTCGCCATCTGCACCGCCCAGATCACGCTGCCGAGCTCGGTGACGCATAGCTCGTCCGCGGTCCGGCCGAACCTGGGGAAGTAGATCTCGACGGTCTGCACCCAGGGCGGCGCGCCCTTCGGCAACCGCTTCTGATGAACCTTCTGGCCGTCGACCCCGTCAGGGAAGCGGTGGAGCATGCACGGTCGCTCGCGTAGCGCGCGGACGATGCCGTCGCCGACGCTCATGTAGTAGCGGGCGAGGTCGAGCTTGGTCTCGCCGCGGGCCGAGAAGTAGACCCGGTCCGGACTGGAGATCCTCACGGTTCTCCCGTCGACCGAGAGTTCCACCCCACTCGTCTTGGCAGCACCAGACACGGTCATCGGCAGGTTAGACGGCGGGTGGGCGGGGTCCGGGTCAAAATCTCATCGGCCGGCGCTCGCCAGCACCTCCGCCGCGGCACGGGTGCCGCTCCGGAGCGCGCCCTCCATCAGCCCGTGCCACACCCCGGCGGTGTGCTCGCCGGCGAAGAACAGCGGCCCGACCGGCCGCGCGAGCGCCTCGGTATCGAGCGGCACCGTCGCCGATCGCGCCGAGTAGGCGCCGAGCACCCACGGGTCCTCAGCCCAGGTCGAGAGCATGACCGTGTCCAAATCCAAATCCAGGTCTGGCCGCAGCCGCGCGAGCGCCGCGAGCCAGCCTTCGGGCCCAGCGGCGACCTCCAACGTCTCCAGGGCGCCCGGAGTCCCCGCAAACGCCGCGACGAACGGCCGCGGCCGCCCATCGGCGTCCAGCTGCGTGTAGCTCCAGAACCGCCCCGGGACCGACAGCACCTCGCTCGGAGGCGCGGGCGTCCGCAGCGCGACGAACAGCTTCGCGACCTGGCCGTAGCGGACCGCCGCCTTCTCGGGCCCGAGCGGCGGATCGAACGCGATCTCGTCCAGCACCGACGCGGGCGCCGCGATCACCGCGGCATCGGCGACCCACTCTTCCCCGCCGCCGATCACCCTGACCTCGCGCTCAAGCCACTCCACACTCGACACGGCCGCTGAGCACCGCACCGCGCCCCCGAGCCCGGCCGCGAGCTCGCGGGCGATCCGGTCGTTGCCGCCATCGACGGTCCACGTGTCGAAGTCGCCGAATGACGCGGCCCCCTCCTCGAGCGCGGCGGCGTCGAGATCGTCGGCCGGGTACCCGCAGCTCACCTCGATGCGAGCCTGGATCGCCTCGGCGACGCCGGGCTCGAGCCCGTATGCGGCGAGCGCGCGGCTCAGCGGTCCGGCGCCGGCCGCGGGCGGCGCCGAGCCGATCCGCTCGAGCGCCGCCGCGATCTGATCGCGCGTCACCGGCTCACCGCCGCGGGGCTCGCGGTTGCCGTACCGGGTTCCCTTGCGGACGAGGGCGAGCCCGAGGCGTTCTGCGACAGCGATCACCGTGCGATCGTGCGGCAGGATGAACTCGGCGCCGCGCTCGACCACACCGTCGGCGAACGGCACCGACCACACGCGCCCCCCGACCCGGTCGCGCGCCTCGAGCACGTCGACCTCGACCCCGGCCCGAGCCAGCGCGTCTGCCGCGGTCAGTCCCGCGAAACCCGCGCCGACGACGATCACCCGCATGCCGGCGCTACTCGGGCTTGATGTTCCAGCTCGGCCGGTTCTCGATCGCCTTCACGTAGCGCCGCTTCCACTGCGGCCGCCCGAACGTGCTCCAGGCCATCGCCGCAACCGCCGCGAGCAGGATCCCGCTGAGCGCCCGCCCGAGCACCACCAGCGCGATCAGCGACGCGACCACGACCGCGGCGGCCGCAAGCGGCAGCCACCGGAATCGCGCCTGGGTCCGGCACAGCTGCGCGTACTGCTCGAGCGGAATCCGGCGCGTGTCCCATGTCCGCCCGCACTTCTCGCACGTCCACCGCTCACCGTAGTGGAGGTCGCGACGTTCGCCGCATTCGCAGCCGATCGTGATCGGCGGCCCGCGCCGAATCGAGCGCGGCAGATCCGCCTCGCCGCCCACCGGGGTCAGTGCTGCGGAGGCTCCCATCCCTCGAGCGTCGTCGGCTTGTAGTCCGCGCCCACCGTCCGCGACCCCTCGACCCACGGCCCGAGTTCCGGCTGGGCGAACTTGCAATGGCGCTCCTTCAACGCGATTCCGTACGAGTTCCCCGACTGTAGATGCTTGATCAACACCTTGCGGGCAATATCGTCCTCGCGGCCCGAAGGAATCGGGAAGTAGATCTTCAGAAACGAGTTCGAGTAGCGGTCGAACACCGCCGGTACGCCGTCCTCCTCGAGCAACTCGACGTCCTCGAGCCAGTTGATGTCCTGGCCTGGGGTGGCGGCGAGCAGGTCGACGTCCTGCACCAGCGTCATGTCCTCCTGGTAGGGGAACCGGCGGCCCGCCAGGTACTCCGCGTCGATCGAGGTCGTGTACTCGGTCTCGCTCATGACCCCACCTCCTCGCGCTGGGGCTCGAGGAAGTCGATCGGGTTCTCGACGTGCCGCTCGAGCAGCCGCTCGATCCGGGCCAGCGTGCGCTCCTCTGAGACGCCCGGAATGTAGTCCGTGCCGGCGAGCGGCACCCGCGCCATCGCCGAAGCCTCGACCGTCAGCGCGGCCAGGTCCTCCGGCTCGAGGCTGTGGACGTTGGTCTTACCGCAGGCCCGCGCGAGCATCTGGCACTCGAGCGTCATCGTGTGCAGGAAGTTGTACACGCGCTCCGCGGCCTCGTCGACGACCAGGCGCTTGCGGAGCTCGGGGTCCTGGGTGGCCACCCCGACCGGGCAGCGCCCGGTGTGGCAGTGGTAGCACTGACCCGCAGGTACACCGACCGTGCCCTCATAGTCGGTGACGCCCGGGATTTCCTTGTTGCAATTCAAAGCCATCAGGGACGAGTGGCCGATCGCGATCGCGGTCGCGCCGAGCGCAAGCGCCTTGGCCACGTCGGCCCCGTTGCGGATCCCGCCGGCCACGACCAGGTCGACCTCGTCGGCCATGCCAACGTCCTCGAGCGCACGGCGCGCCTCGGGGATCGCCGCCATCAGCGGGATCCCGGTCTCCTCGGTGGCGATGTGCGGGCCCGCGCCGGTCGAGCCCTCGGCACCGTCCAGGTAGATGATGTCCGGGCCGCACTTGGCGGCCATCCGCACGTCGTCGTACACGCGCGCGGCGCCGAGCTTGAGCTGGACCGGGATCTCGTAGTTGGTGGCCTCACGGATCTCCTGGATCTTCAGCGACAGATCATCCGGGCCGAGCCAGTCCGGGTGGCGGGCCGGGGAGCGCTGGTCGATCCCGACCGGCAGCGAGCGCATCTCGGCGACCTGCTCGGTGACCTTCTGGCCCATCAAATGCCCGCCGAGCCCGACCTTGCAGCCTTGCCCGATGAAGAACTCAACCGCGTCAGCCAGCATCAGGTGATGCGGGTTGAACCCGTAGCGGCTCTGGATCACCTGGTAGTACCACTTGGTCGAGAGGTCGCGTTCCGGCGGGATCATCCCGCCCTCGCCCGAGCACGTCGCCGTGCCCGCCATCGAGGCGCCCTTGGCGAGCGCCATCTTCGCCTCGAGCGACAGCGCGCCGAAGCTCATCCCGGTGATGTAGATCGGGATGTCGAGTTCGATCGGCTTCTTGGCAAAGCGCGCGCCGAGGACGGTCTTGGTCACGCACTTCTCGCGGTAGCCCTCGATCACGAACCGGGTCAGCGTCCCGGGCAGGAACATCAACTCGTCCCAGTGCGGGATCGGCTTGAAGATCGAGAAGCCGCGCATCCGGTAGCGGCCGAGCTCGGCCTTGACGTGGATGTCGTCGATCACCTCGGGGGTGAAGATCCGGCTGCGTCCGAGCCGGTTCCGGGCCATCGGAGCGTTCTCGTCAGCCATTACAGCACCAGCTTCCTTTCCGAAGGCTCGAGCGAGTCGTAGTTGTAGAGCTTCTTGCCGCACACGAACTTCTGCAACTCGGGCGGGTCACCGAGGCCGTAGATCCCGAACTTGCGCGTCACGAACTCGGTGTCGGCTTCGGTCCATTCGCCCGGCACGCAGTCGATCCCGAGCGAGGCGACCTTGCCGCCGACGTACAGCACGCCGTCGTACATCGAGTCGCCGAGCCCGTGTCCGGCGTTCCCGCAGATGATCTGCCGGCCGCGCTGCATCATGAACCCCGTCATCGAGCCGACGTCGCCGAGGATGATGATCGTCCCGCCCTTCTGGTCGATCCCGGTGCGCGCGCCGACCTTGCCGTGCACGACCACGTCGCCGCCGCGCAGCGCCGCCGCGGTCAGCGACCCGGCGTTGCCGTCGATCTCGACCACGCCCGACATCATGTTCTCGCACGCCGACCAGCCGACGCGACCGGTGATGTGAACCTCGGGGCCGTCGATCAGCCCGCACGCGAAGTACCCGAGGCTGCCCTCGAACGTGAGCTTGCAGCGTTGGAGGATGCCGACGCCGAGCGAGTGCTTGGCGCCCGGGTTGCGGACGGTCACCTCGTGCACGCCCTCGCCGTAGATCAGCCGGCGCAGCTCGAGGTTGATCTGCCGCGTGGTCAACGGATGTGCGTCGAAGCTCGCGCGCCCGCCGTCGATCTCAGCGACGTGAGGGATCGTTTCGTCGAGCTCGACCAGACCCCGCGGGTCAAAGCGCGCCTCCGGGATGGCGCCGGCCGAGGCTACCGTGTCCATACCATCACCTCGCTCTCGTACGGGTCGTAGGTCTCGATCTCGCGGTCGATCACCGCGCGGATCGCCATTTCCTCGGATGCCAGCACGACCATGTCGTCCCCCTCATAAAGGACCAGCGGCTTGGCTGCGAGCTCGTCCTTGGCCATCCCGAGCGCGTCGTCGGACACGCACATGTAGGTGAACACGCCGTCGAGGTCCTCGAGGCTCATCCGCATGGCGTCCTCGAGCCCGGCGCCCTCGGCCATCTTCTGCGCGAGGTACACCGCGATGATCTCGGAGTCGCAGTCTGAGGCGAACCGGTGCCCCATCCGCTCGAGCCGGCGGCGCCACTGGTGATAGTTGGTCAGCTGACCGTTGTGGACGACGGCGACGTCCGAGAACGGATACGCCCAGTACGGGTGCGCGTTGGAGATGTCGACGTCGGATTCGGTCGCCATCCGCACGTGCCCGATCCCGTGCGTGCCGATGTAGCCGTCGAGCTTGTACGACGTCCCGACGGTCTGGGCATCGCCGAGGTCCTTGATGATCTCGAGCGCCGAACCCGCCGACAGCACCTCCGCCCCCGGTACCGACTCGACGTAGTCGGCGATCCGCTTGAGCTCACCGTCGTAGTCGAGCGCGGCCGCGATCGTGTACTCGTTGATGTCCTCGATCGAATCGACGCGAGCGCCCGCCGCCCGCAGCCGCGCTTCGACCTCGCGCCGGCGGTGTCTGAGCCGCTCGGCGTACTCGATATCCCCGTTCGCCGCGCCGTCGGCGAGCTTGATCCGCATGATCAGGTCGGCGCTCGGCCGGCGATACAGCGCGTATCCGGTCGAGTCGGGGCCGCGATGCTTCATCGACTGGAGCATCCGCGTCATGTCCGCGCCCAGCCGATGGGCGCCGTTGCCGTTGCGATAGATGATTCCGGCGATTCCGCACATGGACGTTTCCCCCGGGCCGGCCTACGGGAGTACCTCGAGGTACTCGTTGCGCTCCCAGTCGGTCACCGCCGCCAGGTAGCGCTCCCACTCGTCGCGCTTGTACCAGTCGAACACCTTGTACAGCCGCCCCGGGATCGCGCCCTGGATCAGCTCATCGGCCGCGAGCGCGTTCAAAGCGGCCCCGAGGCTCTCGGGGACCCGCTCGATCTCGACGCCCTGCTGGAGCAGCTCGTACGTGTTGCCCTGCTGCGGGGGCCCTGGGTCGAGCTTGCGCCGGACGCCGTCGAGTCCGGCCTGCAGCAGCGCGGCTGTCGTCAGGTACGGGTTGCACGAGGAGTCGACGCCGCGGTACTCGAACCGCCCGCCGGTCGCGACGCGCACGGTCGTGGTTCGGTTCTGCCAGCCCCAGTTCTTGTAGATCGGGGCCCAGAAGCCCGTGTCCCACATGCGGCAGTACGAGTTCACGGTCGGGTTGCCGATGCACATCAGTGCCCCGAAGTGCTCGAGCATCCCGCCGAGGAAGTGGCGCGCGATCTCTGAGAGCTGCGCGGGCCCGTCGGGGTCGTGGAACACGTTGACGCCGTTCTCGTCGACGAGCGTGAAGTGGTGGTGGTGGCCATTGGCCGACACGCCCGTGAACGGCTTCGGCATCCAGGTGGGCAGGACGCCGTGCTTGCGCCCGACCGCGGCGCACACCTGACGGTACGTTGTGATGTTGTCGGCGGTCCGCACCGGCCGGTCGAAGCGGAAGTTCAACTCGAGCTGGCCCGGCGCGTCCTCGTGGTCGCCGTAGCTCATGTCGAGGCCGAGGCGCTGGCCCCAGTCGACTACGTCGAGCAGCACCGGACGGAGCTCCTCGAACTGGTGGATGTGGTAGCAGTACGGCTTGGTCACGCCCTCGAGCTCGGCGCCGTCCTCGGGCTGCTTCAGCCACATCGTCTCGGGCTCGATCCCGATCAGGAACTGGTAGCCGAGCTCCTGCTCGAACTCGTGCGCGACCCGCTTGAGGTTCTGGCGGCAGTCGGCGTCGAGCAGGTCTCCGGTCTCGGTGTCGTAGCAGTCGCAGTACACGCGCGCGACCCGCTCGTCCCACGGCAGCACGGCGAACGTGTCGAGGTCCGCCACCGCCGCCAGCTCGGACTCCTCGGGTCCGAACCCGATGTAGTTGCCGAGGCGATCGGTGAACAGGTTGGCGGTGGCGCCGTACACGAGCTGGTAGCCCTTCTCCGCGACCTGCGGGAAGAACGTCGACACGACGCCCTTACCCATCACCCTGCCGGTGACCGACACCTGCTGGAAGAACACGTACTTGATGCCCTGGGCCTCGATCCGCTTGGTGATCTCCTCGATCTTCTCCCGTCGTCCGGGCGCGTTCCGAGCCTCCTCGAGCGTCGCCGGCGCCGGCGCGATCCGCGGGCTGTCGAGCACCGTCTGAACGGTCCCACCAAGCGGCACCGTCACAGCACTGGGGTCGCCGCCGTCGACTGCTACCGCCATCCTCCACTCCTTTCTTGCACCCTCGCCGGCCGCGCCACCGAGCGATGCCACGGACGCTCCCACGCGCCCGCCGGCGCGCGCCGGCCGGACGCTTGTACAAATTCGTACATCGGCCGTTATATCAGTTGCCGAATCGCGAGGCAAGCGCCGGCGGCACGGCCGCAACCGCACACTCGACGTCGCGCGCGGTCCGAATACGTATTCGGGTGCGTATGGCGTACCGAATGCCTCACTCGAGCCGACCGTGGTGTCGAGTGAGCACTTTAGGCCGTATGACGCCTGGCCCTTGACCGCGTCGACGCGGCGGCGTAAGCTCGATCCGGGTCCATCGCGCAATGCCATTGCGCAGAACGCAACAGCCGAGGGAGCACAAGCCAAGCAAATGCCTGAACCTCTTCCCGAGTCAGTCCCTGTCCTCGTCATCGGCGCCGGCGTCCACGGCCTCTCGACCGCCTGGCACCTCGCGAAGCAGGGGCAGCGCGTGCTGGTCGTGGACAAGACCGACGTCGCCGCCGGCGCGTCGGGGATCGCGTGCGGGGTGATCCGCAACAACTACTTCCAGCCGGCGATGTCCGAGCTGATGGCGGCTTGTGTCGAGGTGTGGGAATCGGATCCGGAGGCGCTCCACTACCACGGCAGCGGCTACATCGCGCTCGGTCCGCCCGCGCAGGAGGGCGATCTGGTCGAGGTCTTCGGACGCCAGCAGCGGATCGGCTACCCGTCCGAGCTGTACGTGGGTGAAGAGGAGGTCGCGGAGCACATGCGCTCGCTGTACGGCGACTGGCGCGCCCCCGGCCTGACCGTCTGCCTCCACGAGCGCGCCGGAGGGTTCGCGTTCAACAAGGAATCAATGCTCGGCCTGGCCGCAAAGGCTGAGGAGGCCGGCGCCCAGATCGCCACCGGCGTCGAGGTCACCGGCTTTGGCCAGGACAACTCGGGCGCCGTCACCGCCGTCCACACGACCAAGGGAACGATCCACGCCGACCAGGTCGTCGTGGCGGTCGGGCCCTGGGTCACCGAGGTGTGGGCGATGCTCGGCCTGCCCGACCGGATCGACGTCCGCCAGCCCGACGGCCAGCTTCAGACCAACCTCCCGATGTGGACCTACTGGTACCTCCAGGAGGGCGAGATCGAGTTCGACCCCGCGCTGTTCGTCACCGCCGATGGCAAGGAGTCGCCGGTGCTGCACGTAGACAGCGATCAGACGCTACGGGACGACGCCAACCGGCTGATCACCAGCGAACCCTGGGGCGTCTACTTCAAGCCCGACCGCGAGACCGTGCAGGGCGGCGCGCAACCGCTCCGCCTCGGCCACGCGATCGAACTCGACCCGTATCCGACGGGCACGGTCGAGCCCGGCTTCCCCGACATGTGGTGCGCCGCGCTGTCGCACTGCCTCGGCCGGTTCGAGGGCGTCCGCCCGACGTACCGCCAGACCCGCAGCGGCGGCGCCGGCGCGTTCACCGTCGACAACTTCCCGGTGTTCGACTACATGCGCCCGAACGTGTTCGTCGCCGCCGACTCGAACCACGGCTACAAGATGATCGCCGTCGGCCGCGAGATCGCGCGCGTGCTCGCCGGCGAGCACTCATCGCTGCTGCACCCGTTCCGGTTCGAGCGGTTCGCCACCGGGGACCTGCACCCCGTGTCGCACAGTCCGTACCCCTGGAGTTAGGGGAATCCGGCTCGGGGACGCTTCGCCGAGCGTCCGTAATGGAGCCGGATTCCCTTAAGGGAATCCGGCCAGTCGCGATGCCGTAGCCGTGGGGCGGCGAGCCGGATTCCCCGGGGCCAGGCTTCGCCTGGCGTCCGTGGGGCCAGTTCCGCCAAGGGAATTCGGCTCGACGCCCTTGGTTCAGCGCACACCCACCGGAGCCGAATTCCCCGCATCCGTGCCCGGCGGCGTGATCGCGAGCCATTGATCCGTTTCGCGGACCGTGACGTATAGGGCTCAACCACCACCCGAGGAGAGCCCATGTCGTCACACCGCGAGGCGCCGGCGATCAGCAAGGACCCGGTAGCCGACAACACCGACACGTACGCGTTCGTCTCACCCGACGACCCGGATACGGTCACGATCATCTCGAACTACCTGCCGCTCGAAGCGCCGTTCGGCGGCCCGAACTTCTTCGAGTTCGGCGACGACGTCCTGTACGAGATCCACATCGACAACGACGCGGACGGCGCGCCCGAGATCACGTACGAGTTCGAGTTCCACACCGATGTCCGCAACTCGGACACGTTCCTCTACAACACCGGCCCGATCGACTCGATCGCCAGCCCGGATTGGAACCGCCGCCAGTTCTACTCGGTCACGCGCGTCAAGCACGGGCACCGGCAGTCGCTCGCGACCAACCTGCCCTGCCCGCCGTGCAACATCGGTCCGGCCTCGACACCGAACTACGCGAGCCTCGCGGGCGAGGCGGTCCACAAGATCGCCGGCGGCCACACCGTGTTCGCCGGCCAGCGGCTCGACGGCTTCTACGTCGACCTCGGCGCGATCTTCGACCTCGGCGACCTGCGCCCGTTCCAGAACCTGCACCTCGCGGCGATGGCGGCGGCTCACGGCGTCGACGCCACGAACGACTTCAGCGTTCACTCGATCGCGCTGAAGATCCCCAAGCGCGAGCTGACCCGCGACGGCTCCACCCCAAACAATCCGATGTCCCAAACCTCGGTCGTCGGCGTCTGGACCGCGGCCAGCCGGCGCCACGCGCTGATCCGCGAGGCGGGCACGGGAACGAACCACGAGACGGGCAACTGGGTGCAGGTGTCGCGCCTCGGCAACCCGCTGTTCAACGAGGTGATCGTGCCGCTCGGTGACAAGGACCGGTGGAACTCGCTGCCGGCGCAGGACGACGCGCAGTTCCTGAAGTACGTCCAGCATCCCGAGCTCGCGTCGCTGCTACCTGTTCTGTATCCGGGCGTGTTCCCGAACCTGGCTAAGCTGACCGCTCCGCGGGCCGACCTGGCCGCGATTCTGCTCACAGGCATTCCCGCCGGAATCGTTCCGGGGTTCCAGAACTTCACCGGCGCGACTCCTGCCGACCAGCTGCGGCTGAACATGGCGATCCCGCCCACGCGCCACAACCCGAAGGCGCTCGGGCTGATCGGCGGCGACCCCGCCGGCTTCCCGAACGGCCGCCGGGTGTTCGACGACGTCGTCACGGTCGAGCTCCGCGCGATCGCCGGCGTCACGTATCCGCTGGTCGACAAGAGCTACACGCCCGACGCCGCCGCGTCGCTCTTGACCGACGGCCTGACCGCCGCGAGCACGCGGTACCTGCGGCACTTCCCGTACCTCGGCACTCCGCAGGGCGGCTATCAGACCAAGCCGCTTCGGGCCGCCTGACTCAGGTCAGGCTCGCGACGATCACGGGCGCGGTCGTGGGCGCAGGAGTACCGCCGGCGGGCTCCTGCGTGACCATGACCGCGCTGACGCCGCTGAGGCTGCCGGGGACGCCGACCGCCGCCGACCCGTTCGCCCTCACGCCGAACAGCGTGCCCGTCGGCGTCGGCGTCGCGTTGCCGCGCTGGACCCACATCTCGTAGATCCGGCCGGCTGGCAGCTGCGGGAGTCGGTGGACGATCAAGTCGCCGCGGCCGCCCGTGATCTGCAGCTCGGCGCTGCCGGTCGACGCCTGGATCGTCCTCGTGCTCGACCCGCCCGAGCTCAGCGCGACCACGAGCACCACGGCGATGATCACCACCGCGGCGAACCCGCCGCCCCACGCAATGACCGGACGCCACGAGCGAAGCCGGCGCCGGCCGAGACGCCGCCTGCGCCTTCGGCGTCGCACGCACCTCCTGCATGACGCGCCGGCGCAGGTCCTTCGGCACCTCGTACCGGACGCTCGTGTCGGGCAACGCGCCCGTGATCTGCTCGAACTCAGCCACGTCCTTCTGGCAGGCGGCGCAGTCGCGCAGATGACGCCGGAACGCCTCGAGCTCGGAGGGCTCGAGCGCCCCGAGAGCGTATGCGGCCGCATCCTCACCGCACGTGCGCCCGTTGGCGATCTGATCCTCGCCACTCATACCGTGACCCTCGATCCCTCGCCGAGGAAGAACCGCATCTTGGTGAGGCCGAGCCGCATTCGCCCCTTCACGGTACCGGGCGGCAGGTCGAGCATCTCGGCGATCTGGTTGTGCGTGAACCCTCCGAAGTACGCGAGCTCGAGCACCTGGCGCTGGTCGGGAGGGAGCTCGTCGAGGGCGGTGCGCACCTGACGGGCGGCCTCGCGGCGCTCGACCTCGGCATCGGTCGTCTCAACCGCGGGCAGGCGCTCGGCCATGCCCTCGTCGGGGACGTCGAGACCGGCCTTCGCCCCGAGCCGCCGGAGCGCGTCGACGGCACGATTGTGGACGACGCTCAGGACCCACGATCTGACGCTGCCCCGCCTGGGGTCGTAGCCGCTCTCGCTCCGCCACAGCGATAGGAACGCATCCTGGACGATGTCCTCGGCGGTGGCCCGGCGACCGCACATCCGGTAGGCGAGCGAGAATGCCGCGGGCGAGTGGCGGTCGAAGACCACCTCGAACGCCCGCACATCGCCGTCGTGGACGAGCTGCATGAGCTCCTCGTCGGCAAGGCTGCGCATGGCCCCCGGGCGAAAGCGGATGCCCAATCCTATCCGGGGCCTCCCAGCGACCGGCCGAGCTCAGACGCGGCTCGGCGCAGTGGCGCGTGGAGCGCGCGGCGGGTGCTCGCCGGCAGCCGCGCCGCGGGACCCTGAAGCCCAAGGATCGCGACGAGCTCTTCCCCGCGGCCGATCACCGGGGCCGCCAGTGCGTTCAGATCTGGCTCGCGCTCGCCGACCGCCTCGGCGATGCCCGATGTCCGCACCGCCTCGAGCTCGGCCGCCAACGAGACCCGGTCGGTGATCGTTCGCTCGGTGAACGAAATGAGCTCATCGGGAATTGGCCGAGCGCCGAACGCAAGCATCACCTTCCCGGCGGCGGTGGCGTGGGCGACGCTGGGCCGTCCCACCCGCGCCATGCTGACCACGCTCGACGACGACGGCACGAAGTCGACGGTGATCGCCTCGCCACCCCCGGACACCGACAGGGTCGCGGTCTCGCCGGTCTCCTCGACGAGCCACGTCAGCCACGGCCGCGCGCGCTCGCGCACGTCGAGCTGGCCGAGCACCCGGTCCGACAGCGCCACCAGCTTCAGCCCGAGCCTGTAGGGCCCGTCCGCGGAGCGCTCGACCAAGCCTCCCTCCTCGAGGGTCGCCAGCAGCCGCGACGCGGTGCTCGCATTGACCCCGATCCGCCGCGCCAGTTCGTTGACGCCGAGGCCGGCGTCGCTGCGCGCCACCTCGTCGAGCAGGGCGAGCGCGCGCGCCACCGACGCCACCCGTTGCCGGGATCCCGCGCTCACGTACGGCGGTGGCGCGGACCGCCGCCGTCGCGGGCGTTCCGCGAGCCGCGGACGTTCGCGATCGGAGTGGGGCGAGTCGACTCGAACGAGCGCATCACGGTCACGTCGAGGCCACCCGGGGCGAACAGGTCGCGCGAGTAGGCGACGCGCTCGTCACGGCCGGCGTAGTACAGCTCCTCAAGCTCGAGCACGGCGGTCGTCCGCTTGACCCCAAGGAGCTTGCCGGCGCGCTCCCGGGGACTGATCAGCGACGGAATCACGCGCGTGCGCGCGTACGTGACCGGTACCCCGATGTCGATCAACACATCGAGCACCATCTGGCCGCGCGCCAGCGCGGCGCGGAGGGGGCCATCCTCGGGCAGCGACACCTTCGGGTGGACGACGTCGAACATCACCGCGACCGGCGCATCGTTGGCCACGAGCGTCCGCGACAACGTGAGCGCCGGGGCGATCGGCGCCAGCCCGAGCGCCTCGCCGACCTCGGCACCGACCGCGCGGCGCTCGATGTTCAGATCAACCGACGAGAGCGAGAGTCCCCGGCGCTCGGCCAGCGACGAGTACGGCTCCAGGCGCTCGAGCCGTTCACCGAGGGCGGCGGGCACGGCGCTGCGCCCGACGAACGTGCCGCTCCCCTGCCGGCGCACGATCTCGCCCCGGTCCTCCAGGCGGCGGAGCGCGCTGCGCAGCGTGCCGCGAGACACGCCGAGCATCGTCGCGACCTCGTGCTCGGGCGGCAGACGGTCATCCTGGCGGTAGCGACCGCCGGCGAGCCAGATGTGCAGCGCCTCCTCGGCGCTGTCCACGAGCGACGGATTGCGCAGCTCGTTCGCGCGAGCGTCGTTTGAGGTTGCCGCCCTTCGCCATCGGGGCGCCACGTCTTCGCGGGCCACCGGATCGCCCTCCTCCCCACAGGTTTTGAACCTATTGTCTCAAGAGGTGCAAACGCGCCGTGTTCGCGTAGCTAACGAACGCGGAACTTGTCCGCATTCGTACCTACCGAACGCAGAACTCGTCAGAGCCGCGGTTGAAGCACAGCAGCCCGACCAGTGTGGCGCCGTCCTCGTCGAGCACGATAAGCCGCGGCTCGGGCTGATCGTCGAGCAGCTTGATCGCCTCGGGGATCGGCATCGCCGGCGTCGCCGTCACCGGCTGCAGATCGGCATACCGAGCCGCGGGCTCGTCGGCGGCCGCCTCGGAGGGCAGGTCGTCGCGCTCGATCGCACCCCGGAAAACGCCGTCGTCAGCCAGCAGCACGGTCCGGACGCTCGGCATCTCGAACGCGCGGCGCACATCGGCGACAACCGCATCCGACGGCATCGTCTTCGGGCGGGACATCATCACCTCGCCGACGGTCATGTCGCTGGCCTCTCGGCTCGCCATCCGGCCCGTTCGCGCCATCGCACGAATACTAAGGCGCCGCCGCCAGGCGCCGCCGACAAACCTTCTCCGCGGTCTACTCTTGCCCCAATGCTCGAAGCGGCTGCGATCGTGCTGGCGGGTGGGCGATCCTCGCGGATGGGCTCGCCGAAGGCGGCCCTCGACTGGCACGGATCGACGCTGCTGCGCCGGGTCACCGGGATCGTCGCGCGGTCGGTCGACGGGCCGGTGATCGTCGTCTCGGCGCCCGGGCAGGCGTTGCCGGCGCTCGACGGCGCGGTCGAGATCGTGACCGACGAGCGCGAGGGACGCGGTCCGCTCCAGGGCCTCGCGGCGGGCCTCGCTGCGGTCGGCGACCGCGCGCCGGTCGCTTACGTGTCCTCGACCGACGTGCCGCTGCTCCACCCGGCGTTCGTCAGCGCGGTTGTCAAAGCGCTGGGCGACGACGTCGACGTCGTCCTGCCCGAGGTCGGCGGCTACCGCCAGCCCCTGTCAGCCGCTTATCGCGTCGATCTGCTCAGCACCATTGATGACCTGATCGCGGCCGACCGGATGCGGCCGGCGTTCCTGTTCGAACGATCGCGAGTGCTGCACCTCACCGAACCCGACCTCCTGAAGAACGGCGCCCTCAACCGCCTCGACCCCGACCTGCATTCGGTCAGCAACCTCAACGAACCCGCCGACTACGAGCGCGCCCACGCCCTACCGGCGCCGCAGATCGTCGTCGAGCGGTTCGGGCCGCTGGCAAGAGCCGGGTCCGGGCCGCGCCGCCAGACGGTCCAGGCTTGGTCGCTCGGCGAGGCCGCCGTCGCCGTCGACCTCGCGCTGGACGAGCACGTGGTGGCCGCGCTGAACGGCGACAAGATCACCCGCGACCCGCGCGTGCCGCTGGTCAGCGGGGACACGCTTGCGTTCATGGTCGCGGACGCAGGTGGCTAGGTAGCTAGCATCGTTGCCATGCCACCCGGCGGGTATTTCGGGAAGGCGCTGCTCGTGGACTTGAGCACCGGGTCGGGCGAGACGGCACCGATCGAGGATTCGGTCCTGCGCTCGTACATCGGGGGCGCCGGCCTCGGCACGTGGCTGATGCACCGGTACTGCCCCGCCGGCGTCGAACCGTTGGACCCGCAGGCGCCGTTGATGTTCGTGTTCTCGCCGCTGGTGGGCACGCCGCTCACGACCAGCGCGAAGTTCGCGGTCGTGGCCAAGTCCCCGCTTACCGGTCGGCTGACCGACGCGCTCGCGTCTAGCCACTTCGCGATCGCCGGCAAGCTCACCGGCCACGACGCGATCGTGCTCCTCGGCGCCTGCGACGAGCCCTCGGTGCTCGTCGTCGATCGCGGCGACATCCACGTCGAGCCCGCCCACGACCTGTGGGGACTGCCGGCCGCCGAGGCGGAGGCACGCCTCCGGGAGCAAAAAGGCCCGGCATACCGCGTGGCAGCGATCGGACCCGCCGGCGAGCGCGGCGTGCGCTACGCGACGATCTCCCACGACGGGCGCCACGCCGGCCGCGGCGGGCTCGGCGCCGTGATGGGCTCGAAGCTGTGCAAGGCGATCCTCGTACGCCCCGGCACCAAGGTCGCCTCCGCCGACCCCGCAGCGGTCCTCAAGGCGGCCAAGGATCTCCGCACCCGATCGTTCGGCGCCGCCACCGCCAAGTACCGCGAGCTCGGCACCATGGCGAACCTGCTCGCGTTCAACGCGATCTCGACGCTGCCCACGCGTAACTTCAGCGCCGCGCGATTCGACGACGCCCCAAAACTCGGGGCCGAGGAGATCGCGGACCTCAAACAGGTCGCCCGCAACTCGTGCGCATCGTGCTCGATCGGGTGCGAGCACATCTACCGCGGACCGGACGGCAAGAAGACCCGGATGGAATACGAGAACGTGTTCGCGCTCGGACCGCTGTGCGGCGTGAGCGATGCCGACGCGGTGATCGCGGCCAGCTCCCGCTGCGACGAGCTCGGGCTCGACACGATCTCCACCGGCGGGACGATCGCGTGGGCGATGGAGTGCGTCGAGAAGGGCCTGATCGACGCGCCGTGGCTCCGCTTCGGCGATCCACAGGCGCTGCTCAGAGCGATCGAGGAGATCGGCGCGCGCGAGGGCCTCGGGGACCTCCTGGCCGAAGGATCACGCTCCGCAGCAGGCACGGTCGGCAACAACTCGCACAAGTTCGCCGCGCACGTCAAAGGCCTCGAGCTGCCCGGATACGAGCCGCGAACCCTCCAGGCGATGGCGCTCGGCCTGGCCGTCAACGCCCGCGGTGCCGACCACAACCGCTCGGGCGCCTACGAGGCCGACCTGTCCGGCGCCCACGACCGCCTGCATGGCGGCGAACCGCACGTCGCCGGCGCGATCGAGACGGAGAACCGCGCCGCGATCATGGACTCGCTGATCCTGTGCAAGTTCCTGCGCGGGGTGTTCATGGAGCCCTACCGCGAATGGGCGAACCTCCTGAGCACCGTGACCGGCTGGGAAGTCGACGCGGACGAGCTCGCGATCACCGCACGCCGGATCGTGCTCGCCAAGCGCCTGTTCAACCTGCGCGAGGGGTGGACGCGCGAGGAGGACTGGCTCCCCGACCGCTTCCTGACCGAATCGCTCGAGCTCGAGTCGGGCCGGACCGCGACATTGACCGCGAGCCGCCTCGAGACGATGATCGACTCGTACTACCGCGGACGTGGGCTCGACGAGACGGGGGTGCCCAGCCCGGAGACGGTCAGCGAGCTGTCACTGCACGGACTTGTGGAACCCGAACCAATCGGTGCAAAAGTGGGATAGTGGAGGTCCGAATGGCGACGACGACGATAACCCCGGCGATAACCAAGAACGTGTCGCTGACGATCGACGGCCGCGAGGTCACGGTTCCCGAGGGCACGACGATCATCAACGCCGCGAAGCAGCTCGGCATCGAGATCCCGGTGCTGTGCCACGACGATCGCTACGACCCGGTCGGGGTGTGCCGCATGTGCGTGGTCGACGTCGGCGCGCGCGTGTTCGCCGCGGCGTGTGTGCGGCCGTGCGAGGAGGGCATGGAGGTCACGACCACGAGCGACCGGATCGACGCGCAGCGCTCGATGCTGACCGAGCTGCTGCTTTCCGATCAGCCCGATCCCGAGCACGACCCGAAGGAGACGACGACCGCCGACAACGAGCTGCTCGTGCTCGTGCGTCAGTACGGTCTCGAGAAGAGCGACGCCGTCCCGCAGGGGCGGGGTCGTGGTGTCGACGACTCGAATCCGGTGATTTCGGTCAACCACGACGCGTGCATCCTGTGCGACCGGTGCGTGCGCGCGTGCGACGACATCCAGGGCAACGACGTGATCGGCCGGAGTGGCAAGGGCTACACGACCCGGATCGCGTTCGACCTCAATCAGCCGATGGGCGACTCTTCGTGCGTGACCTGCGGCGAGTGCGTGGCGGCATGCCCGACCGGCGCGCTCACGAATAAGCCGATTCGGGGCGTGCCGATCCAACCGCGCGAGAAGCTCCGCCAGGTCGACACGGTGTGCCCGTACTGCGGCGTCGGCTGCGCGCTCACCTACAACGTCGACGACGAGCGCAAGGCGATCGCGTTCGCGGAGGGCCGCGCGCAGCCCGGGTCCAAGGGCCGCCTGTGCGTCAAGGGCCGCTACGGCTGGGACTACGCGGCCTCCCCGCAGCGGCTGACGAAGCCGCTGATCCGCGTGGATGATGCTTACCCGAAGGGCCCGTTGTCGATGGACGTGCGCGGCGATGAGGCCGGCGGACGGTCGGAGCGCCGGCGCAAGCCCGGCGGCCTCGTCGACTACGACCAGGTGATGCCGTCGTTCCGCGAGGCCACCTGGGACGAGGCGCTCGACCTCGTCGCCCGCCGGCTCAGCGAGATCTACGCCGACGGCGGCCCGGGAGCGATCGCGGGGTTCGGGTCGGCGAAGTGCTCCAACGAGGAGGCGTACCTCTTCCAGAAGCTGATCCGCACGGGCTTCCACACCAACAACGTCGACCACTGCACGCGCCTCTGCCACGCGTCGAGCGTGGCCGCGCTGTTCGAGGGGATCGGATCGGGCGCGGTCTCGACCACGTACGGCGACGTCACCAACGCCGATGTGATCATCATCGCCGGCTCGAATGCGACCGCGAACCACCCGGTCGCCTCGTCGTTCTTCAAGCAGGCGCGCCGCGCCGGCACGACGATCATCTACGTCGATCCGCGCGGGGACAAGGTCGCCGACCACTCCGACATCTTCTGCCAGCTCAAGCCCGGCACCGACGTCGCCTTCTACAACTCGGTGATGCACGAGATCATCCGCCTCGGGCTCGTCGACGAGGAGTTCGTCCGGATGAGAACCTCGAACTTCGACGCGCTGGCGGAGACCGTCAAGGACTATCCGCCCGAGCGCGGCGCGCAGATCACCGGCGTCAGCGCCGAGCAGATCCGTCGGGTCGCGCGAACCTGGGGCGAGGCCAGCGCCGGGATCATCTTCTGGGGGATGGGGATCTCGCAGCACACGACGGGCACCGACAATGCGCGATGCCTGATCGCGATGTGCGCGATCACCGGCAACGTCGGCCACGAGGGCGCCGGGCTGCACCCATTGCGGGGGCAGAACAACGTCCAGGGCGCCTCTGACTCCGGGCTGGTCCCGATGTTCTATCCGGACTACAAGGGCGTCGCCGACGAGGCGACGCGGGCCCGCTTCGAGAAGGCCTGGGGTGAGACCGACCTGGACGCGGTCAAGGGCCTGACGGTGACCGAGATCATTGGATCGGCTCTGAAGGGCGGGGTGCGCGGGATGTACATGATGGGCGAGAACCCGTTCCTGTCGGACCCGAACATCAACAAGGTCCGCAAGGCGCTGTCCGCGCTTGAGTTCCTCTGCGTGCAGGACATCTTCCTGACCGAGACGTCCGAGTTCGCCGACGTGATCCTGCCCGCCTCCTCTTACATGGAGAAGGACGGCACGTACACGAACACCGACCGCCGGGTGCAGCTCGGACGGAAGGTGCTGGATCCCCCGGGCGATGCCCGCGTGGACTACGAAATTGTGCAGGAGATCGCGCAGCGGGTCGGGCTGGACTGGAACTACGGCTCGCCCCGAGAGGTGTTCGAGGAGATGGTCTCGGTGATGGCGAGCTACGCGAACCTCAGCTACGACAACCTCGGGCTGACCGGCAAGCTGTACCCGAACCCGGATCCCGAGAACTCCGACGGTACCGTCGTGATGTTCACCGAGAGGTTCAACACCGACGACGGACTCGCCCACCTCGTGCCGGCCGAGTGGCTCCCGGCCAAAGAGTTGCCCAACGACGAGTACCCGTTCGTGCTGAACACCGGAAGACTGCTCGAGCACTGGCACACCGGCTCGATGACGCGGCGGTCGTTCGCGCTCGACGCCATCCAGCCCCGCCCAGAGGTGTACATGCACCCGGCGGACGCAGCCGAGTGCGGGCTGGCCGATGGCGCGATGGCGCGTGTGAGCTCGCGTCGCGGGACGATCGCGCTCGAGGTCAAGGTGTCTCACAAGGAGGCGCGGGGCAACTGCTTCATCCCGTTCCACTTCCGCGAGGCGGCCGCGAACCTGCTGACGATCGACGAGATCGATCCGGTCGGGAAGATCCCCGAGTTCAAGTTCTGCGCGGTGAAGATCGAACCCGCCACGAACGGGAACGGCTCCGCGGGAGCCGACTGATGGCGGTCACGAACGGCCGGGTCCCCGGCCGGGAGGCGCGCGCCGGCAAGTTCCCGGGTCCGAGCCTGATCCCGTCGCTGAACGCGATCCAGCGCGAGCACGGCTGGCTCCCGCGCGAGGAACTGGTCCGCCTGTCCCGAGAGACGCGCCGGCCGCTGTACGAGATCGAAGGACTAGTCACGTTCTATCCGCACTTCCGCACGGCCGCGCCGCCCAAGGTCGAGGTCACCGTCTGTCGCGACCTGTCGTGCTGGCTCCACGGCGCGGACGAGCAGATCGCTCAGATTCACGAGCGCTACGGCGACGGCGTCGAGATCGAGGTCCGCGAGGTCTCGTGCATCGGGCGGTGTGACATCGCCCCGGCCGCGACCGTCGAGGAGCGGCCGGTCCGCGCAGCCGACGTTCCCTCGGCTGTGCAGCAGGCGCTCGACGGTGAGGAGCCGCCCGCGCGCGCGAAGACGCCGCCGCGATCGTGGCCGAACGACCCGTACGCCGCGGACCCTGAGATGCCGAGCTACGCCCTCGTGCGCCGGCTGATCGCCGGAAAGCTCGGCGGTCACGAGACGATCGAGGTGATCGAGGAATCCGGATTGGTGGGCCTGGGCGGGGTGCTCGAGCACGCGGTCGGGACGCTCCGGGAAGCGGGGCTGCGGGGAATGGGGGGCGCCGGATTCCCCACGGGCTCCAAGTGGGAGATGGTCGCCAGCCAAAAGGCCGAGCCCAAGTACGTCATCTGTAACGCCGACGAGTCCGAGCCCGGCACGTTCAAGGACCGCCAGATCCTCGCCGAGCAGCCCCACCTGGTGATCGAGGGGATGCTGGCGGGGATGCTCGCGATCGGCGCCGAGCAGGGCTGGGTGTTCATCCGCCACGAATACGGGCCGGAGGAGGCCGCGGTGCGCGCGGAGCTCGACTCCGCCCGCGCGCAGGGCATCCTCGGCGAGAATGTGCTCGGGTCGGGGCGTAACCTCAACATCGACGTTTTCACTTCCCCGGGCGGCTACATCCTGGGCGAGGAATCGGCGCTGCTCGAGTGCATGGAGGGCCACCGCGGCGAGCCCCGCAACAAGCCGCCGTTTCCCGCCACCTACGGCCTCTGGGGCAAGCCGACACTGATGAACTCGGTCGAGACCTTCGCCGCGATCCCGATCATCCTCCAGCGTGGCGCGGAGTGGTGGAAGGACCAGGGAGTCAACGGCGGCGCCGGCCTGAAGTTCTTCGCGATCTCCGGCGACATCGCCCGCCCGGACGTATACTGCGTTCCGATGGGCACGACCGCCCGCGAGCTGATCGAGCTCGCCGGCGGGCTGCCCGAAGGCGTCGAGCTCGGCGGGTTCCAGCCGGGCGGCGCGTCCTCGAACTTCCTCGGCCCCGACCAGCTTGACGTCCCGCTCGACTTCAAGCCACTGGCCGAGGCCGGATCGATGCTCGGCTCCGGCGCCGTGGTCGTGATCGGCGATCGAACGAACCTGCTCGCGGCCGCCACCAACGTGCTCCGGTTCTTCCGCAACGAGTCGTGCGGCAAGTGCGTGCCGTGCCGCGTCGGCTCCCACAAGGCCCACCGCATCCTGACCGACGCGCTCGAACGCGGCGCCGACGCCGACGCGATCGACGACCGCATCGACCGGCTTGAGGAGACGCTGCGGCTGACGTCGATCTGCGGGCTCGGGCAGGTGGCGCTCGGACCGGTGATGAGCGTGCTCCGGCTGCAGCGCACGCCCTCGGGCTGAACCGCCTGATGGCCGCGACCGGGCGGGAATTCTTCACGGTCAAGACCGTGTCCGAGGCGTTGGCGGACTTCCGCCCAGGCCATATTTCCCCGGCCGAGATCGTGCCGCTGGGCGACGCGCACGGACGGGTCCCGGGCGCAGTGATCGTCGCCGGGGATGCGCTCCCCGGGTTCGATCGCTCGAGCGTCGACGGCTACGCGGTCCGCGCGGCCGACACCTACGGCGCGTCCGAGTCGATCCCGGGGTACCTGCGCGTGGTCGGCGCGGTCCGGATGGGCGCTTCGGCGTCCGACATCGTCGACCCCGGCGCCGCCGTTGCGATCCCGACCGGGGGGATGCTGCCCTCGGGCGCCGACGCGATCGTGATGGTCGAGCACACGGCCGAGGCGACCGCGGACACGATCGAGGTCGTCCGCCCCGTGGCGCCCGGGGAGAACGTGGTCCGGTTTGACGAAGACGCGGCTCCGGGCACTCCGCTCGCGCCGCACGAGCGTCCGCTCCGGGCGCAGGACGTGGCGATGCTGGCGGCGGCCGGCGTGGCTGAGGTCGCCGTCCATGCGCGCCCGCGGGTCACAATCCTCGCCACCGGCGACGAGGTGTTGCCACCGGAGACGCGCGCGCTCGCGCCGGGGCAGGTCCGGGACGCGCTCAGCGTTTCGGTCAGCGCGCTCATCCGCGAGGCCGGCGGCACTGCGTCACCGCCGATGATCGTCCCCGACGACGACGGCGCGCTGCTCGGCGCCTTGACCGCCGCCATCGGCGCGAGCGACGTGGTCGTCATCTGCGCGGGGTCGTCGGTGGGAATGCGCGACCAGACCGCCGGCGCGGTGGCCGCGCTGCCGAGGGCGGAGACGTGGTGCCACGGCCTCGCGATCAAGCCCGGGAAGCCGACGCTGCTCGCGAGCAGCGACGGGAAGCCGATCATCGGCCTGCCGGGCAACCCGCGGTCGGCGCTCGTCGTGTTTCGCCTGGTCGGGATGCCGCTCGTCCGCCGCGCCGGCGGCTGGACGGCCGAGCCGGTGATCGGCACGATCCGGGCGAGGCTGGCCCGCGACCTGCCCAGCGCCGCCGGCCGCCTCGACGTCGTCCAGGTCCGCCTCGATCGAGGCGAGGGCCTGGCCGAGCCGATCTTCGGGTCCTCGGCGCTGCTGTCGGTCCTGACCGCGGCCGACGGCTACCTGGTCGTGCCCGAGGACGCCAACGGCCTATCCGCCGGCGAGCCCGTCGACGTGATCCCGTATGGCTAGCCGCACCACCCCGTTTCTGCGCGACGTCCCGCTCGGCCGCGCCCGGTCGGCCTGGCGCGAGTGCTGTGACGCGGCCGGCTGCCCCGCGCGGGTGGAGACGGTTGTCGTTCCGGTCGGCGAATGCATCGGCCACGTCACCGCCGAGCCGATCTGGGCGACGCGGTCCTCGCCGCCGTTCGACTCCGCCGCGATGGACGGGATCGCGGTCAGGGCGGCTCAGACGATCGGGGCCGCCGAGAGCAAGCCGCTTCTGCTCGAGCCCGACGAGTTCGTGGTGCTCGACACCGGCGATCCGATGCCGGACGGGTTCGACGCGGTCGTGATGCGCGAGCACGTCCACTACGTCGACGGTCGGGCCGAGCTACGTGCGGCGGTCGCGCCCTACCAGCACACGCGCTCGATCGGCGAGGACATCAGCGCCACCGAGTTGCTGCTGCCGGCGGGGCATCGGCTGCGACCGGTCGACGCGGCGGCGTCCGCCGCCGCGGGCGCCACCGAGGTCCGCGTCCACCGCCGGCCGGTCGTGGCGATCCTGCCGACCGGCGACGAGATGCGCCCGATCGGCTCGGAGCTCGAGCGCGGCGAGCTGCTCGAGACCAACTCGCTGATGCTCGCCGGCCAGGCCCGCGAGGCCGGCTGCGAGGCCGTGGTGCTCCCGATCGAGCCCGATGACGAGGCACGGATCGCGGACGCGATCCGCGCGGCGGTTCCGAAGTGCGATCTGCTGATCGTCATCGCCGGCTCGAGCGCGGGCCGCGACGACTACACGGCGGCGCTCGTCGACCGGCTCGGAGAGCTCGCCGTCCACGGCGTCGCCGTCCGGCCCGGTCACCCGGTGGTGCTCGGCGCGATCGAAGCAACGCCCGTGCTGGGCGCGCCCGGTTACCCCGTGTCGGCCTCACTGACGTTCGACATCTTCGCGGCGCCGATGCTGGCCGAGCTCGAGGGCGCCGCGCCCACCCCGCGCGCATCCGCCCGCGCACGGTTGGCGCGCAAGCTCGCCTCGACGATCGGGATGGACGATTGGGTTCGCGTGCGCCTCGGGCGCGTCGGCGGCGCGCTCGTCGCGTCGCCGCTCCCCCGCGGGGCGGGCGTGCTCACGTCGCTGGTCCGCGCCGACGGGTTGCTCATCGTCCCGTCCGGCGTCGAGGGCCACCACGCGGGCGAGGAGGTCGAGATCGAGCTGCTGCGCCCGCTCGACCAGATCGACCGGACGATCGTCGCGATCGGCTCGCACGACATGATTCTCGACCTCGCCGCCTCGGAGCTCCGTGCCAGCGACCCCGGGGTGACGCTCGCGTCGGGCAACGTCGGATCGATGGGCGGGCTGATCGCGCTCCGCGACGGGCTGTGCCACCTGGCGGGTTCGCACCTTCTCGATCCGGAGACCGGGGCGTACACGCTCCCCTACGTCGACCAGATTCTCGCCGGTCGCGACGTCGCGATCGTCCGTCTCGTCCACCGCGAGCAGGGGCTGCTGGTCGCGCCCGGCAATCCGCTGGCGCTGACCGGCGTCGCCGACCTGGCCCGACCCGAGCTGCGCTACGTCAACCGCCAGCGCGGCGCCGGGACGCGAGTCTTGCTCGACTACGAGCTCGCGCGCGCGGGCATCAACCCGGCCGGGATCGTCGGCTACACACGCGAGGAGCCAACCCACCTGGCCGTGGCCGCCGCGATCGCGGCCGACCGGGCCGACTGCGGCATGGGCGTGCTCGCCGCCGCGCGCGCGTTCGGCCTCGACTTCGTCCCGGTCACGAGCGAGCCCTACGACCTGGTGCTCGAGCGCGACACGCTCGAGCACCCGGTGCTTGCCCCGTTCTGGGAGCTCCTCTCGGACCCGGCGTTCAGGTCGGCGGTCGAGGCGCTCGGCGGCTACGACACCGCCGAGATGGGCCACCGGATTCGGTAGCGACCACGACCGGTCGAGGCGGCCAGCAGTTCGAGCAGTTGCGACTGGTTCGGGCCCGCCAGCGGCGAGCGCTCGCGGTCGCGCGCGAGGTTAAGGATCCGCTCGACGAACTCCTGGTCCGCGAATGTCTCTTCGAGCCGGGTCAGGCACGAGCGCCAGGCGACGTGGGCGCGAAACGCTTCCGCGTCGTACGGGACCGCCGCCAGCAGCGCTGCGTGGAGCGCCGCGCGCGAGCCTGGCTCAGACTTCGGCTTAAGGCCTTGTCTGAGCTTGGCGATCTCGGCGATCCGGTCGCGATCCTCGTCGACGTTCTCCTGGTACCACGGCCGCAGCTCGGTCTCGGTGACCGCGTCCCACACCTCGGCGAACTCGGGCGGGTCGGCAAGGTGGTCCCGGATCACATCGCGGAGACGCTGGACGTGCATCAGGCCGAGGCTCATCCCGCGGCCATTGGAGGGGTTCGTGCACGCGCAGGCGTCGCCGACCGCCGCGATTCCGGTCGCCACCGGCCTGTCACCTACTCGGAAGCGGCGGTAGCGGTCGACGATCCCGGCCATCGGCAACACGTCGGTGATTGGATCGCCGTCGAGCCAGTGCGCGTGTCGCGGACATGCCGCCACCAGCGCGGTCCACACCTCGCGGTCACGCAACCGCTTGAACAGCCGCTCACCGGTGTCGGCGAACACGGTCACCGACCAGGTGTGATTGTCGGCCGGCAGGGTGAGAAGTGAAAACGTCCCTATATGGGTGACCGGAGCGGCCATGAACTGCGGGAGCGCTCCGTTGCGCGAGCGAAAGTACCGCGTGTAGTAGATGAACCCGGAGTCCTCGGCTTCCTCTTGAACGTGACCTGCACCCGCCTGTTCGAGCCAGCGCGGAAGCTGGGAGCGCCTCCCCATCGCATCGACGACGAGGTCCGCGTACAACTCCTCACCTTCATCGGTCCGCACGCCGGCGACGTGCGGTGTGCCGTCGTACCGAGTGACGACGAGGCCGCGGACGGCGACACCGCGGCGTATCTCGACCTCGGCTTCGGCGGCGCGTCGCAGGGTTCGCTCGAGCACCGGGCGGCGTGCGGTGACTGTCTTGAAGCGTTCGTCTCCCTCGCGGGGTGCCCGGTCAGCGATCGTCGGAGGCATCACGCTCAACAGATCGAACCGGATCCCGCCGGCCGCCTCGAGCGCTGGAATGACGTCCGGAAGCTCCTGCTCGAGGATTATCCGGCCGCGCGATTGCAAGTAGTGAGGCTGGTAAAACTGAGTGACTCCATCTCGGGCCCAGCTCGCCCACGCGTCGTCGACAGAGGCCGGCGCCGGCTGCGGGTCGCGCTCGAGTACGGTCACCTCGTGGCCGTCGCGGCGCAGTAACAACGCGGCCGCAGACCCGCACACCCCGGCCCCCAACACAATGATCCTTGACATCGATCATCACCCCCGCTCTCGTGCGTTTCGGACGAGCGGCTGGAGTTGTCCCGACTCGGCTACGGCGGGGTGGTCGACCGGCAGCGTGTACCAGTGACGGTTGACGCAAACGAGCTTGACGTGCTCGATGGGCGCGGGCGCGCCGTTGAACGTGAATCGGTCAATGATCTCCGCCGGCAGACCGCAGGTCGGGCACTCGAGTAGCGGGTCGGCGGGGATTCGGATCTGAGGTGGTGTCATCGTGCTTGCCCCCGAGAGTTGTTGGCTTTCGTCGGGGGTACGAACGAGACGCGCTATCGGTTCGTGAGAAACCTGGGTGAGCGCGCTGGCTTACCCTGATCAGGGCGCTTCCAAGTGATCGGCGACGCGCAGACGCGCACCGGCCCGCCGCCTGCATGCGGCGTGAGCTCAGCCGCCACCCATCGCGGTCGTGAGGATGACCTCGGCCGCGTCCACGGGCAGCCGGTCGCCCTTCAAAGGCTCATACGTCGCGCCGTCGTCGCTCCGGACCGCCACGTGCTCCTGCTCGAGCCAGCGCCGGTACTCGCGCTCGGCGCGCTCGACCGACGCCAGGTCGGACGGGTCCCATTCCGCGAGCACCTCATCACCCTGGGTCATACGGCGTAGTAGCTTCCCCACGCCTCTCATCCTACGGATAGGCCCTTAGCTGAGTGCGGTCTCCCGGGCGGCGGCTGCGCGCCGCGCCAGCTCTGCCGCTTCGCCGACAACAGGACCCTCGGTGAGGTTGATCGCGACCAGCCGCGCCGCGGCCTGCGAGGACGCCTCCGCGAGCAGGGCGCCGGCGATCGCGTCGCCGGCGAGGTTCTGGTTTCCGGTGCGAGCGAGGTCGCAAGACAGCTCTGCCAGCTCGGCCGCAACCCGCGCGACCTCGAGCGGCGACTCGGAGGCCACTTCCTGAGCGGCCCGCACGCGGCCGGCGCGATCCGGATCGTCCCGCGGCAGCCGCAACGCCTCGAGCACCGGCTCGTACGCGTGGAGCTCGATCTCGGCCAGCTCGAGCGCGCGCGCTCGAAGCTCACGCGCACGAACCGCCACCGATTCGCGACCCCGGGTGAACGCCGCCGCCATCTCGACCAGCGACGCCGAGATCGCACACGCGCACGCCGCGCTCGACCCGCCGCCGGGAGCCGGCGTCCGCGCCGCGACCGCGTCGAGCAGATCCCCGAATGAGCGGTTAGAAAAGGCCGACGGTCCGGCCCTCGGAGTCGATGTCGATGTTGAGCGCGGCCGGCGTCTTGCCGAGCCCCGGCATCTGCATGACGTCGCCGCACAACGGCACGAGCCAGCCGGCGCCCGTGTAGGCGCGGATGTCCCGGACCGGCAGCGTGAAGTTCTCCGGCGCGTTCAGCAGCGAGGGGTCCGCCGACAGCGACAGGTGAGTCTTGGCCATGCACACCGGGAAGTGGCCATGACCCTCGCGGGTGAACTGGGTGAGCTTCGCCTCCGCCTCGGGATAGAAGTACACGTCCTTGGCGCCGTACACCTGCTTGGCCACGGCCTCGATCTTGTCCTGGATCGGCTCGTCGTCCTGATACAGCTGGTGAAAGCTGTTCGGCTGCTCGCAAGCCTCGACGACCGCCGAGGCGAGGTCGGCGACGCCGGCGCCGCCCTTGGTGAAGCCCTCGTTGGCCTCGGCCGCGAACGCGCCGGCCTCGAGCGCGAGCCGCTTGACCAACTCGATCTCCTCGTTGGTGTCACCGGGCCGCCGGTTGACCGCTACGACCGCGGGCACGCCGAACGCGGCGATCGTGTTGAGGTGGCGCCGAACGTTGGCGAAGCCCGTCTCGACCGCCTGCAACGCCGCCGACCGCTCGGCGCGGGGATCGTCGTCGAGCCCGGCGTGGTGCTTGATCGCGCGCACGGTGGTGACGAGCACGGCGGCCGACGGCGTCAGCTTGCCGAACCGGCAGACGATGTCGAAGAACTTCTCCATGCCCATGTCGGCTCCGAACCCGGATTCGGTTACGACATAGTCGCCGAGCTTCATCCCGATCAGGTCGGCGATCAGCGAGTTGTTGCCGTGGGCGATGTTCGCGAACGGGCCGCAGTGCATGAGCACGGGCTGGCCCTCGAGCGTCTGGACGAGGTTCGGCTTGATCGCGTCCTTGAGCAGCACGGTCATGGCGCCCGCTGCGCCGAGGTCCTCGGCGGTGATCGCCTTGCCGCCGTCGAATGAGTACGCGGCGGTGACCCGGGACATTCGCCGGCGCAGGTCCTGGAGGTCACGCGCGACCGCCATGATCGCCATCACCTCCGACGCCGCGGTGATGTCGAAGCCGGTCTCCCGCGGGTAGCCGTTGGCCCGGCCGCCGAGACCGACCGCGATGTCGCGGAGCGCCCGGTCGTTCATGTCGACCGCGCGGCGCCAGGGAATCCGCAGAGCGTCGATTTGGTGCGGGTTGCCGTGCAGGATCGACGCGTCGATCATCGCCGCGAGCAGGTTGTTGGCCGCGCCGATCGCGTGGATGTCGCCGGTGAAGTGGAGGTTCAGGTCCTCCATCGGAACGACCTGAGTGAGACCGCCGCCGGCCGCGCCGCCCTTGATCCCGAACACCGGACCGAGCGACGCCTCCCGCAGGCACGCCACCGGGTTCTTGCCGATCACGCCGAGCCCCTGGGTGAGCCCGACGAGCGTCGTGGTCTTGCCCTCTCCGGCCCTCGTCGGCGTCATGCCGGTGACGCACACGATCTTGCCGTCGGGTCGGTCCTTGAGCCGCTCAAGCACGGATAGAGCGATCTTCGCCTTGTAGCGCCCGTACGGCTCGATCTCGTCCGCATCGAGTCCGGCGCGCTCGGCGATCTGCCCGATCGGAATGAGCTCGGCTTCCTGCGCGATCTCGAGGCTGCTTTTCATCGTCGTCGCCTCCTCAATGCTTGTGTCCATGCTGTCCCGGTCCCTTCTAGTGGCTCACGGCCGCGGCCGCAAGCTCTGATACGAGCGTGTCTCGGTAGAACCGCTCTACCTCGAACGGTGCGATCAGCTCGGGCGTGCGACCGGTGGCGACCAACTCCGCCAGCGTCTTGCCGACGATCGGAGCCGCCTTGAAGCCGTACGTGCCCCAGCCCGCGCTGACGTGGAAGTTCTCGACCTCGGTCTTGCCGAGTATCGGGCTGTAGTCGGGGCTGAGGTCGCACAGACCCGCCCAGCTTCGCAGAAGGCGGGCGCGCTCGAGCTGCGGAAACAGCTCGATCGTGTGCCGGCTCACCTCCTGGAGGAAGTTCAGCGTCCCCTGCATCCGGTACGTCGTCCACGGCTCGATCTCGGCGCCCATCAGGAACTCGCCGCGATCGGTCTGGCTGATGTACACGTGCATCTGCGAGGACACGATCACCACGTCAAGCAGGGGCTTGACCGGCTCGGTCACGCACGCCTGGAGGATGTGGGTGGTGATCGGCAGCGGCACGCCGACCATGTCGCAGATCAGCGTGCTCCACCCGGCGGTGCAATTGAGCACGGTCCCGGCGCTGATCGTCCCGCGATTGGTCTTGACGCGGGTCACCCGGCCGTTCGAGCGCTCCATCCCGAGCACCTCGGTGTCCTGGTGGAGCTCGACCCCGCCGCGGTCGGCGCCGCGCGCGAACCCCCACACGACCGCGTCGTGGCGGATGATCCCGCCGGGCGGGTGGTACAGCGCGCCCATGATCGGATACGTCGCGTGCGCGTTGTCGACCTGCATCGCCGGCGCGAGCCGCTTGATCTCGTCCGGATAGATCACGCGCGAGTCGATCCCCTGGAGGCGGTTCACCTCCGCGCGGTTGGCCATCACGAACATCGCCCGATCCGAGTGCGCCAGCGTGAGATGCCCGCACTGCGAGAACAGCAGGTTGAAGTTCAGCTCCTGCGACAGGCCCTCGTACAGCTTGACGCTCGCGTCGTAGAAGCGCGCGCCCTCGGGAGTCTTGTAGTTCGAGCGCAGGATCGTCGTGTTGCGACCGGCGGCGCCGGATCCGATGTAGCGCTTCTCGAGCACGGCGACGCTGCGGATCCCGTGCTCCTTCTGCAGGTAGTACGCCGCCGCCAGCCCGTGCGAGCCGCCGCCGACGATCACGACGTCGTAGGCGGATTTGAGCTCCCCGCGCGGGCGCCACATCCGCCGCTTTCGGAAGATGTCAAGCATCGTTTTGCAGTGCTCCCCAACCGACGGGACCGCCATCGAGCGAGCGCGCGGCGTCGTCCACGACCGTCCACACGTACTCTGCGACGGCCCAGCCGAACAGCAGCAGAAACCGCTGTTCGTCCTCGACGACGATCATCCCCGGCTGGCGCGCGATCGAGCCGGGACGGAAGCTGCCGGGAGGTGCGACCTGGGGGCGAAGGTCGAGCGCGCAGAACCGCGCGATCACCTCCCGGGCTTGGGGGCCAAAGATCGTGAGCGCGGCGAAGCAGGTCGTGACGTCGACGGCGTAGGGTGGCGCGGCGTGGTCGCCTCCGAGGAGGAGTGCTCTCGTAGGAGTCAACTGGCATATCCACGCGTCGCCTTCGCGCTTGGCCTCGCCGAGCTCGCCGGGGACGTCATCGCCCTGAAGCTCGAGCTTGCGCAGATGCGAGGCGTCCGTGAAGCCCGCGGTCTGTCCGACCCTGTCCTGCCCCGGGTACTCGACGGCGACGTTCCAGCCGCCCTGAACCTCGAACCGCGCGCCGGCCGCCTTGGCCTTGCCCTCCATCGGGCTGCGCGCGACCGCCACGTCCTCGGCGCCGTCCGGGCTCAGGAACGCGAGGGTGCTCACGAGCGGAGCACCTCCCCATCCGGGTCGTAGAACGGCCGGGTCTGGATCTGCGCCTCGAGCGTGCGGCCTTCGTCCGAGATCGTGATCGTGGAGCCGTCGCGAGCGAGCGGACTCGGGACCCAGGCCATTCCGATCACGCGGTCGAGCACCGGCGAGAAGCGCGCGGACGTCACCTGGCCGGCGGGGTCGCCGAGCCCGTCCAGGATCACCGACCCCTCGGTCGGGACGTAGCCGTTGGCCAGCGTGAACCCGACGAGCCGGGTCGCGGGCTCCTCGATCGCGTAGTGCTCGAGCGCCCACTTCCCGATGAAGTCCTGCTCCTTGTCGAGCTTGACGATCCACGGCATCGCCGCGCCGAACGGGGTCGACTCGGAGTCGGTGTCCTGGCCGACAAGGATGTGCATCTTCTGCAGGCGCAGGATCCGCTGCGGCTCGAGCCCGAACGGGCGCAGACCCTTGTCCGCGCCGGCGCGCATCAACGCGTCCCACACGTGCTCGCCGTGGGCGGCGGCGAAGTGGATCTCGTACCCGACCTCACCGACGAACCCGATCCGGAGGATCAGGCAGTTCACGCCGGCGATCCGCGCCTGCTTGCCGTCGAGGTACTTGAACGCCTCGGGCGAGCAGTCGAGATCGGTCAGCTCGCTCAGGATCTCTCGCGCGCGCGGCCCGGCGAGGTTGACGGCGCTCAGACCCTGGGTGAGGTCGGTCAGGCGGACGTTCATCCGCCAGTCGGCCAGCCACCACGAGAACCATTCCTCGACCGCGCCCGCGCCGCTCGAGGTCGTGGTCACGTAGAACGTGTCGTCGTCGATCCGGCAGATCGTGCCGTCGTCGACGATCCGGCCGGCGTCGGAGCTGATCACGCCGTAGCGGATCCGCCCGGGCTTGAGGTCGCTGAACCGGTTGGGATACAGGAGGTCGAGGAACTCGCCGGCGTCCGGTCCGCGGACGAGGAGCTTGCCGAGCGTCGAGACGTCGATCAGCCCGGCCGCCCGGTGCACCGCGAGCGCCTCGGCCTGCGGGTCGCCGTAGTCGTATGCGCGTCGCCAGTCGCCCGCCCACTTGACGTTCGCGCCTAGTTCGCGGTGGCGCCCGTGGATCGACGATCGTTTGGCCGGTTCGAACGGCCGCCCGGCGAGGACTCCCATCGGTACCGACACCCATGGCGGGCGCGCGGTCGTGGTGCCGACCTCCTCGAGGCTCTGGCCTGTCTCCTTCGCCATCAGGCGGATCGCCGGCAGCTGGCACATGCGGCCCTGGCACGGCCCCATCGTCACCGTCGTGTAGCGCTTGCACAGCTCGATCGAGTCGTAGCCCTCCTCGACGCTCACGTGGATGTCCTTCGCGGTCACGTCCTCGCACAGGCATGCGAAGCACTTGCCGTGGCCGGCGCCGGACACCGGTGGGGGAACCGCAACGGCGGCGCTGTCGCCATCCGCACCAGCCCTGTCGACGCCCGCCACGTCGCCTACGGCGGTCACGTTCGGCGGCAGCTCGTCGAGCACGAAGCATCCTCGGGCGCTGTCATAGCGCGCCTGTGCGCCGGCCTGGAGCACCAACGAGGTTGCCGGCGCGAAGCCGCCCGAGACGACGACGAGATCGCAGTCGAACGTCCTCTCGACCGACGCGCCCTCGACGCCGTTCGGCGCGAGCACCGCGCCCTCGACCATCTTGCCGCCCTTCGCCGCGACGATCGCGTGGTCGATGAGCACCTCGATGCCGCGCTCGGCGAGCCGCCGGGCGGCGGCGGTCCGCTCGGTGCGCAGATCGGCGACCGCGACGATCTCAACGCCGGCGTCGGCGAGCTTCGCCGCGGCCTCGAGTCCGCGGTCAGACGTCGTGGCCACCACGGCACGGGCGCCGGGACTCACGGCATATAGCTCGGTCAGACGTAGCGCGCCACCGGACAGCATCACGCCGGGGAGGTCGTTGCCGGCGAACACCAGCGGCTGCTCGATCGCGCCGGTCGCGAACACGTGACGTCGGGCGCGGATCTGGTGCAGTGTGTCGCCCTGCCACACCGGGACCATCCCGTCGAAGTAGCCGAGCGCGCTGGCCCGGGCGAGGATCTCGACGCCCGCGATCGGCTCGATCGGGAGCGGCCCCTCGTCGACCAGCACGACGTCCTCCCCCTTGCCGGCGGCGTCCGCGGCGGCCTGGCGTCCGGCCGCTCCGCCGCCGACGACCAGCACGTCCGCGTGGCGCCGGCGGTATTCGGTGCGCCA
Source organism: uncultured Solirubrobacterales bacterium (assembly GCA_963822855.1). Classification (GTDB taxonomy): domain Bacteria; phylum Actinomycetota; class Thermoleophilia; order Solirubrobacterales; family Solirubrobacteraceae; genus Palsa-465. Next base: position 107,766 of record CAWGJE010000001.1, read on the forward strand.
CTCGCGCTCAGGCTGCTCCTTGCGCAGGACGCCGAGGCCGGCGGCGTGCCGGAGCACCTTTTCGTACACCGGCCACAGCTTGCGGGGGCGGATGAACGTCTTGTAGTAGAAGCCGGGCGGGGTGAACTTCGTCCCCACAAGGTCGGTCGCCCGCATCACGTCCAGGTCGAGCCCGGGCTGGGCGTTCAGGTGCTCGACCTTCATGCCCTCGCGGACCGGCTCGGTGCAGGCGCGCACGCCGGGCGCGCCGTCGACCGCGACGATGCAGTTGGGGCACTGGCCGGCGCAGCACAGGAGGCCGCGCCGGCGGTGGTACTTGAAGCTCCGCGAGAACGTGCGCCGGCCGGCGGCGTAGAGCGCCGATCCGACGGTGTCGCCCTCGTACGCCTCGACCGGCTTGCCGTCGAACGTGAATCGGATCACGTTGAGGCGGTTGATCAATTCGCCGGGCTGGTTCGGGAGCCGGCTCATGCGGCGCCACCCCCGTCGCCGTCGGCCGGCAACTCGGTCAGCAGCACCTCGTTGGTCGTCGTGTCGCGCTCGGCGATGAACCAGGCGCGGCACCCCGAGCGGTGAAACCACCACTCGCGCTGAACGCCGGCACGGTTACGGCGAAAGTAGTTGTACTCACCGAGCTGCCTCATCGTGGGGCGGGACTTCGGGCGGGCTGAGATCTCGCCGCCGTAGCCGAAGTCGGTGACTTCGCGGACGCCGCAGTTTGGGCACGTAAGGAGGAAGGACATGACGCGTCTTGTCTTGGCAAACGTACGCCCCACCCTGTGATCTTGTCCAATATCGAATTAAGCGCTATTGATTCGCTAAACGAATCATGGAACTTCGCCAACTTCGGTACTTCGTGGCGGTCGCGGAGGAGCTGCATTTCCGCCGCGCCGCCGAGCGGCTGCACATCTCGCAGCCCCCGCTCAGCCAGCAGATCCGCGCGCTCGAGAACGAGCTGGGATTCGAGCTGCTGACGCGCTCGCGCCGGCGCGTGCAGCTGACGCCGGCCGGCGAGGCGTTCCTTCGGGACGCCCGCGTGGTGCTCGGCGAACTCGAGGGCGCGGTCGCCACCGCGCGGCGGATCGACGCCGGGCAGACCGGGCGACTGCGGATCGGGTTCGTCGGCTCGGCGCTGCTGTCGATCGTCCCCGGGACCGTGGAGCGGTTCCGGGCCTCGCGACCCGGCGTCGCGATCGAGCTGCGCGAGCGCTCGACGGTCGACCAGCTACGCGCGGTCAGCGCCGGCGTCATCGACGTCGGCCTCGTGCGCCCGCCGATCGACGACGACGGCGAGCTCCGCGCGCAGACCGTGCTGCGCGAGCGGACGGTGGCCGCGTTGCCAGCCGGTCACGCGCTGGCCAGGCTCGCCCGGGTGCCGCTGGCGCGACTGGCGGCGGAGCCGCTGGTGCTGTTCCCCCGCGACCAGGCGCCCGGGTTCCACGACCTGCTGATCGCAGCGCTAGGTAGCACCGGCGCCGGCCCGCGCGTAGTCCAGTACGCGCCCGAGATGCTCACGATCATCGGGCTGGTCGCCGCCGGAACCGGCGTGTCGCTCGTCCCGGCGTCGGTCAGCCGGCTGGCGCTCGACGGGGTCATCTACCGGCCGGTGAGCGGGGCGCCGCGCTCGGAGCTCGTCGCGATCACACGCGCGCGCGACGACTCGGCGCTCGCGCGGGCGTTCGTGACCGAGGCGATGGCAGCCTAGCCGCCACGCCTCGTGTGGCCCTAAGCTGGCCCGATGGGCCGGTTTGGCAAGCGCGACGATCTGGTGGTGCATCAACGCGAGCCGTTCAACGCGGAGACGTGCCTGCAGTCACTGACCGATCCGGTCACGCCCACCGATGCGTTCTACGTCCGTGGTCACGGCGCCGTGCCGGAGATCGACCCCGAGGTCTGGCGTCTAAGGGTGCACGGGATGGTCGAGACCGAGCTGAGCCTCTCGTTGGAGACATTGCGCGAGGCGTTTCGCGAGCGGACCGTGACCGCGACGCTTCAGTGCGCCGGCAACCGGCGAGCCGGGCTGGTCGCGATCCGCGACATCCCCGGGGAGGCGCCGTGGGGTCCGGGAGCCACCGGTACCGCGACCTGGACCGGGGTCGCGCTGGGCGACGTGCTCGCGCTCGCGGGCCCGCTCGAAGACGCGACCGACGTGGGCTTCGAGGGAGCGGACCAGTGTCCGGAGGCAAAGCCGACACAGCTGTTCGGAGGCTCGATTCCGGTCGATAAGGCCAGGCGATCGGAGGTGCTGCTCGCCTGGGCGATGAACGGCGAGCCGCTCGCACCCGTACACGGCGCGCCGCTCCGAGTGGTGGTCCCCGGGTATATCGGCGCGCGCAGCGTCAAGTGGCTCGAGCGCGTCGAGCTGCGCCCCGAGCCGTGGCGCGGCTACTACCAGCACGTCGTCTACCGGCTCGTGCCCGCGGACGGAACCCCGGGACCGGGTGTCGGGATGCCGCTCGGCCTCGTGGCGCTCAACTCCGACGTCCTCTATCCGCGCGACGGCGAGACCGTCGCCGCCGGCCAGGTCGACATGCACGGCTATGCGTTCGCGGGCGGGGACCGGTACGTCGCACGCGTCGACGTCTCGGTCGATGGTGGCGCGAGCTGGACCCAAGCCGACCTGCTGGAGGATCTCGGCCGGTGGGCCTGGCGGCAGTGGCGCATCAGGCTCGACCTCGCGCCCGGGGATCACGAGCTGCTCGTGCGCGCCTGGGACTCCTCCGCGGCCACCCAGCCCGAGGATGAGGCGACGGTCTGGAACCCGAAGGGCTACGTCAACAACGCCCGTCCCAGGATCCGGATACGCGCGATCGCCGCGTGACGACCTCACCCGGCGTCAACCCGCCCTTAGGAGGTTCGATCTCCGGGCGGTGGTCCGGATGACGTCGATCAGGAGCCGGACCCCCGGCCGCGGGCGGTCGTCGATCCACGCGACCACGACGTCGGCGTATTCGTCGCGCAGCGGTACGAAGGTCACGCCCGTGTCGCGCAGCGTGCGAGCCGACATCGGCAGGCGGGTGACGCCGACGCCGGCAGCGACGAGCGCCAGCAGGCTCTGGACGCTGGTGCCCCGCTGGACGACGTTCGGCACGAAGCCGGCAGCGGCGAAGTCCTGGTCGTACTTGCGGTGCCAAGGCTCCCAGGACGACCGCGGCGTAAGCACCCACGGCTCTCCGGCGAGGTCGGACAGGTCGAGCACTTCGGCTCCCGCCAACGGATGGCCGGCGGGCAGCACGGCCGCGACGGGTTCCGTGAGGACGTGCTCGGTCGCCACGTCATCGAGAAGCGGCGGACGGGTCAGGCCCGCATCCAGGCGGCCGTCGCGCAGTCCGCCGACGAGTGCGGCGATTGGGCAGTCCTCGGTCGTCAGGATCAACTCGGGGTGGGTCTGCGCGAACGCCCGTACCAACGGGGGGACGATGTAGTTGCCGACCGACGGCAGGTAACCGACGTGGATCGTCTGGCGCTCGCCGCCCGCCACGCGCTGGACGTGGTCGAACGCCCGGTCGGCCTGGTTGATCAGCGAACGAGCCTCGACCTGGAGCTCCTCCCCGACCGCCGTGAGCCGCACGCCACGCGGTCCGCGCACGAACAGCGGCGCCCCAAGCTGCCGCTCGAGCGATCGGATCTGTTCGGACAGTGACTGCTGGGCGACCGGAATGCTCGCCGCGGCGGCGCTGATGCTGCCCTCCTCGGCGACGGCGAGGAAATAGCGCAGCTGGCGCAGCTCGAATGCCACTTGATCGAGTCTAGATACAGGCTCTGCCTGTACCCAGGTCGGACACTCGTGTTGGCCCGCTCGGGGGACAGGACCTACCGTGGGCCCATGACCGATCACAGCTCACCTCGCACCTGGATGATCACCGGCACGTCCTCGGGGTTCGGCCTAGCCCTCGCGAAGACGGCGCTGGCCGCCGGCGACCGGGTCATCGCCACCGCTCGCCACCCCGAGACGCTCGACGAACTCGTGCACCAAGCGCCCGATCGCGTGGCGGCCGTCCGCCTGGATGTGACCAGGCCGACCGACATCACCGCGGCCGTGGCGACCGGCCTCGAGCGTTTCGGGTCGATCGACGTCCTCGTGAACAACGCCGGCTACGGGTCGGTCGGCGCAGTGGAGGAGATCGCCATGCCCGAGCTCGAACAGCTCCACGCCACGATGTTCCTCGGGCCGCTTGCGCTGATGAAGGCCGTGCTCCCGCACATGCGCGCGCGCCGCGCCGGAGTCATCGTCCAGATCAGCTCGATGGGAGGCCAGCTCGCGCCTCCCGGGTTCGGTGCGTACTGCTCGGCCAAGTTCGCGCTCGAGGCGATGTCGGAATCACTCGCGGCCGAGGTCGGTCCCCTCGGGATCCGCGTGCTGATCGTGGAGCCCGGGGCGTTCCGTACCGAGTTCGGCGCCGACCGGATGCACCGCAGCCGGATGATCATCGACGACTACGCGGACACCGCCGGTCCAACCCGCACGGCGGTCGATCAGATGGACGGCTCCCAACCCGGCGATCCCGACCGAGCCGCGGCCGCGATCCTGGGCGTCATCGACGCCGACGACCCACCGCTCCGGCTCGCCCTCGGTGACGACGCCGTCGATGCCATCCGCGCCAAGCACGACCAGCTGCGCGCCGACCTCGACGGCTGGGAGCACGTCAGCCGGTCGACGACACTCGTCCGGGCCTAGGCAGCGGAGCGAGGCGCGCCGCCTGGGCGACGAGGGTCGTACCCGGCGGGCGATGGCGCATGATGAGAGGCCTCAATGAGCGATGAGGGGACCGTCGAGCGGCTCCCTGGCCTCCGGCAGTCAGAGGAACACGAGTTAGCCGAGAACATGGGTCCGGGCCGGCATCGCACAGGGAAACCCCCGGCGGGACCCGGCTCCCGCAACCGCGCCAAAGCCGGGCCGTCGGCCGATCCGGCCAGAGCGTCCGACGGTCGACGATGCCGCGGAACCCGAGATTGGCGACGAGCAGGGCGGACGCCGTCATCGGGCTGCTTCACGCAAAAGCCGGCGGAGGTCTGCCTAAGCTCTCATGGACGCGGACCAGCGACGTGCGCGCGCAGGAACTGGCCGGCGCTGGTCAGGGCGGCGTCGCCTTCGTCGAGCATCGTGGCGAATCCTTGGAACACGTGCGGGACGCCCGGTGTGACTTCGAGCCTGACGGCGACATCGGCCGCCGCGGCACGACAGGCGAGTCTGGTCGCGTCGTCGAGGAGGATCTCGTGTGAGCCGGCCTGGATCAGCAGCGGTGGGAGCCCAGTCAGGTCGGCGAAGATCGGACTGACGAGCTCCGCCGTTCGGTCGCCGTCAGCCACGTAGTCGACGGCTCGTCGGCGGAGACCTCCGGGGGTGAGCGCGGGATCGACCGTCGCCTTCGCGCTCATGCTCTCACCGGACAGGGTCAGGTCCACCCACGGTGACATCAGCACCGCCCCGGTCGGTTGTGGTAGCCCAGCGTGTTTCAGCGCGATCAGAGTCGCGGTGGCTAGGCCCGCACCCGCGGACTCGCCAGCGATCGCGATCGCGGACGCGGCGACACCGCTGTCGAGCAGTCCGCGGTAGGCCATGACGGCGTCATCGATCGCAGCGGGATGCGGATGCTCGGGCGCCAGCCTGTAGTCGATCGTCACCAGCCGGGCTCCGGCGCGACGCGCGAGGTCCGACGCGAGACCGACGGACGAGGCCGCTGTCCCGATCGCGTACGCCCCGCCGTGCAGATAGAAGATGACTTTTGCGTGGTCGGTGCCCGCGGCCTCGACGTTGACGACACCGATCCCGCCGAGGCTCCCGGACGATGCCGTGACATCGGCGGGCACCGGCATCGCCGCCATCATCTCCTCGAAGATGACTCGCTGCTCCGTTACATCGCCGCCAAGATCGAGCGGAGCGTCTCGCAGCAGCTGGTCAAGGGCCTCGCGCTGGTGCTGACTCACGGCCGTGTCTTTCGCTTTTCGCGAATCAGGGCTTCGGCTCGCCGAGCAGCAACTCGGTCTTGTACTTCGGGGCGAGTGCCATCGCCCTGGCGATGAACGCGGCGGTGGCGGCATCGTCGAGCGCCGGCGGAGCCTCGGTTCGGTGCGCGACCGGAACGCCGACCTCCTTGAAGAACTCCTCCTGACCTGCCGGCGAGCACAGACACAACAGCCGCGCAGGCCGGTCGGAGGCGTTTCGAAAGACGTGCGGGGCGTTGGCCGGCACGTTGACCGTTTCGCCGGCCGCTGCGATGGCGCTGACGCCGCGGAACGTGAGCTCGATCTCGCCGTCAAGGATGGTGAACATCTCCTCGAAGTCGTGACGGTGGGGCGGCGGCCCGCCGCCCGGCGGGACGTGCATGTCGATCAACGTGTAGCGCCCAGCGGTGTCGGCCCCGGACACAAGGATGGTGTAGGTGTCGCCAACCAAGCCAAGGTGAGGCAGCGAGTCATCGGTGTCGGGGCTCACGTGCGTCAGGACCCGCCCAGGGTCATCAGGGGGGACCGGTTCCGGCGGCTCCGACTGGGCGGGCGGGTTGTTGTTCATCGGCGCTCCTCTATCGTGGGCTAAGCGGTGGAAATCGTCCGCTTGCGATCTGGGAGCCTACAGAAGCAAACCCCCGTGTCGCTACCTGGCACGATCACCTCCGGGAATGTCCAAAGCACCGACAAAGGCACAGCCCGTCTCGCAGCGACTGCGAAGTGACGCCGCGGCCAATCGTGAACGGATCCTCACTGCCGCGACGATCGCGGTCCGCCGCGATGGCGAGAGAGTGCCGATGGCGACGATCGCCGACGAGGCGGGCGTCGGGATCGGAACCCTCTACCGCCACTACCCAACACGCTCGGCGCTCCTAGCGGCGCTGACGCTGCGCTCGTTCAAGCTCGTCCTGCAACACGCGCGTGCTGCCGCTCTGAGCATCGAGCCGGCCCCCGCAGCACTCGAGCAATTCTTCGAACAGACGATCGCGGCCCGCGACGAATTCATCCTCCCGCTCCACGGTGGCCCCATCATCCATGACGACAAGATCGTCGCGCTTCGAACCGAGATCAGGCAACTCCTCGAGCAGGTCCTCGCCCGGGGACGCCGCGACCGGACCATCCGGCCAGACGCCACCCCGATCGACATCATCATCGCCGGAGCGATGCTCGCCCAACCACTCCCGAACACAGCCGACTGGGACCAACTCGCCCGGCGGCAAGCCAGGATCTTCGTCGCAGGCCTCCTTGCCACCGACCTGCCACTCCTACCTAACGATCAGCCGCGTGAAGCGTGAATGATCACAGCGGACTGCGAGTCGTTGAGGAGCGCAGTCGGTTGCCCGCCGATGCGCTGTGCGCGCTTAGCCACCGCCTGGACGGCTATCGAAAGTCCGTCGACCTCGGGGAGGGCTGGGAGCGAGGCGTCCCGGGCGACTGGCTGGACGCCCTGCTGGGGGATTGGGGCGTCTTTGACACCGAAGCGCTTCAACGCCGGCTCGACGCTCTGCGCCAACAGCGCGTCGAAGTCCGAGGTCACGTCGTGCACCTGGTGCACGTTGAAGGTCGCGGTCCGAGCCCGATGCCGCTGCTACTCACCCACGGGTGGCCCGGGTCTTTTCTGGAGTACCTGCCAGTCCTTGCTCTGCTTTCTGACCCGGGTGCGCACGGCGCAGACCCCGCCGACGCGTTCACGGTCGTCGTTCCGTCGCTGCCCGGGTACGGGTTCAGCGGACCGCCCCCACCTTCGGGAATGACGGGACGACAAGTGGCGCGGCTCTGGTACGACCTGATGTCCGTCGGCCTCGGATATGAACGCTTCGTCGCGCACGGCAGCGACCTCGGGGCCGGCGTGACCGCTTGGCTCGCCCGCGACCGACCAGGCGCCGTCGCGGCGATCCACTTGGCGACTCCCGGCTTGGCCGTTGCACCTGGGCCGCGGACGCCGCACGAGGAGGAGTTCGCGCGCGCCGTCCAGGACTGGACCGCGGAGGAGGGCGGCTACATGCACGAACACGCCACCAAGCCGGGCACGCTCGGGGCGGGCCTGTCAGACAGTCCCGCCGGACTGGCAGCGTGGATTGGCGAGAAGATCGTCGCGTGGAGCAGCACTCGCCCAGATGGCAGCCCGGCGTTTGATCGCGAGCTGCTTCTCGCCACCCTCACGCTGTACTGGGCCACCGAAACGATCGCCACGTCCCTGCTGCCTTACTGGGCTCATCGTCACCTCGCCGGCGCGGCGCTCCCGGCTGGAGAAGTGTCGCCGGTTCCGACAGCGATCAGCATCTTCGGCGGCGAACGAGTCCCGTTTCCCAAGCCACCTCGTGAGCTCGCGGACCGCTACTACAACGTCACCTCTTGGGCTGAACACAACCTCGGCGGGCACTTTCCCGCGGTCGCCGAGCCGGAGCTCTTGGCGCAAAGCTTGCGCAACGCGTTTCGGCCCATGCGCTAGCAGACGCATAGCGCGCCGCCACCCGTCCTGCCGCCGCAGAGATCGGAGCGATGGAATCCATCGAGACCGGGCGCCTCGGCAGCTTGGCGAGCACGAGCAGCTGCGCTCCCACCGCACGCCCTCTGCCAATCAATAGCGAGATCAGCGCTCGGGGCCGCCCGTGAGGAGCCCGTCGATCAGCTCGGTGAGTTTCTCGGCGGGGGTCCGGAAGCCGAGTGTCTGGCGGGGCCGGCCGTTGAGCTTGCGGGCGACCTCGTCGAGTGATGCTCGCCTTGAGCGCCTCGCAGACCGGCTCGGCGTTGGTTGCATCGGGCAGCGCGACGAGCTGGCACCTACGAGCCCGGTCACCCCGAATACACGGTTAGCGATCTCGTGGCCGATGCCGCGACCGTGCTCGACGGCTACGACATCGCTGCCGCGCACATGGTTGGGATGTCGATGGGCGGCGGGCTCGCGCAACTACTCGTGCTCGACTCCCCCGACCGTGTGCTCTCGCTGGTGCTCATGAGCACCTCGCCGGCGGTGCCCGGCGAGCGCGACCTGCCCCGGAGTGACGCGTCGCTCGGACGATTCCTGGCCACTGCCGAGGTCGACTGGGCCGATGAAGCCTCGGTGCGCGACTATCTCGTCGACTACTGGCGCGTGCTGTGGGGCGCTGAGCGCACGTTCGACGAGACGCACATCCTCGATCTCGTGCAGCGCGACGTCGAGCGCGCTAATGACCCGGCCGCGGCACCGAACCACGGCCTCGTCGATGACGACGACGAGTCGGCGGAGCGCGGGCCCCTGCGTTCGATTACCGCGCCGACGCTCGTCATCCACGGCACCGCCGACCCCATGTTCCCGCTCGCGCACGGCGAGGCGCTGGCCGCCGAGATCCCCGGCGCACGGCTGCTGGCGCTCGACGGCGCCGGGCACTGTGTCGACCCGGCCGACTGGGAACTCGTCACCGGCGCGATCCTGGACCACACGCGCGAGGGCGCGGGACCGACCCGCTGACGGTCGCGCCGACCGGCGCGGTGCGAACATGAGGCGATGGCGCATGTGGGGGTCTCTAACTTGGCGTACGCCCATCCGGGGGGTGACCTTTTGTTCTCGGAGGTCTCGTTCCGGGTCTCGCCGGGACAGCACGTGGGGCTCGTCGGGACGAACGGGGTCGGCAAGAGCACGCTGCTGAAGATCCTCGCGGGCGAGTTGACGCCCGACGAGGGCGAGTACGCGGTCGGCGGGCGGCTCGGCTACATGCCGCAGGACGTGGGCGTGAGCGACGGCGACCAAACGGTCCGGGCGCTGCTGCTGTCGATGGCGCCACGGTCCGTACGCCATGCCGGCGAGAGCATGCTCGCGCTGGAGGTCCAACTCGAGGCCGGAGATACGGCGGCGGGGATGAAGCTCGGCGAGGCGATCGCGGACTGGTCGACGCTCGGCGGCTACGAGCTCGAAGGCCAGTGGGACGCGTCGTGCCGGCGCATCATCCACGCCTCGTTTGCCGAGGTCGCCGATAGGCTGGCGCGGACGCTGTCGGGCGGTGAGCGAAAGCAACTCGTGCTCGACGTGCTGTTCGCCTCGGACGCCGAGGTGCTGCTGCTCGATGAGCCCGACAACTTCCTCGACGTGCCGGCCAAGCTGGCGCTCGAGCGCCGGGTGCGGGCGTCGAAGAAGACGATCGTGATGATCTCCCACGACCGTGAGGTTCTGGCGGGCGCGGTCGGGACGATCGTGACCCTGGAGGGCAACGGCGCGTGGGTGCACGGCGGCTCATACGCCACCTACGCCCAGGCACGCGAGGATCGCCAGCGCCGGCTCGGGGACGCGGTGAAGCGCTGGAACGAGGAGGAACGCCGGCTGTTCCGCCTGATGAAGACGTTCAAGGAGCGCGCCCGCTACGCGCCCGATTGGGCCAAACGAGCCGACGCGATGGAGACGCGGTGGCGCCGGTTCCGAGCCGGCGGTCCGCCACCGGCGCCGGTCGCCGACCAGGCGATCGCGGTGCGCATCCGCGGCGGAGACTCCGCCCGCGTGGTCCTCGATCTGCGCTCGGTCGGGATAGCCGGACTCGTGGCGCCGTTCTCGGAGGAGATTCACTTCGGTGAGCGCATCGGTGTCGTCGGTCCCAACGGATCGGGCAAGAGCGCGCTCTTGCACGTGCTCGCCGGCGCCCGCGTCGCCGACAGCGGAGAGCTTCGAACCGGTCCGCGCGTCTCGCCCGGGCTGTTCACCCAGATGCAGTCGCGCGCCGACTTCTCCGGTCACGTCGTCCTCGACATCGTGATGGCGCGACGCGGCGAGATGCAGGCCGCGATGGGCGCGCTCGCGCGGTACGGGCTCGCCGACGCCGCCCGCCGCCGCTACGACGTGCTCAGCGGCGGGGAGAAGGCGCGACTCGAGGTCCTCATCCTCGAGCTCGAGGGCCACAACCTGCTGCTGCTCGACGAACCGACCGACAACCTCGACACCGACTCCTCGGAGGCGCTCGAGAAGGCGCTCGACGGCTTCGAGGGAACCGTCGTGGCGGTGTCTCACGACCGCGCCTTCCTGCGCCGGATGGACCGGTTCCTGATGGTCCTGCACGACGGGGGCGTCCTGTCGTTCCCCTTGTATGACTCGGCGCTCGAGGCGCTGCTGGACCCGGAGCACGCGGCCGACGTTCGCCTGGCGAAGCTCCTCTAACTCGCGGCGCCGTTACAACCCGAGCGACCGGGAGATGATCTCGCGCTGGATCTCGCTGGTGCCGCCGTAGATCGTGGTGACGATGGTATGGCGGACGTGCCCCTCCATGTCGTACTCGGTCGCGTAGCCGTACCCGCCCATCATCTGCATCCCCTCGAGCGCGGTCCGCTTGGCCGTCTCGGTGGCCTTCAGCTTGGCCATCGACGCCTCGCGCGGGAGCATCTTTCCCGGGTTCGCCTGCACGGCCTCTGCCACCCCGTAGACGAGGTGCCGGGTGCACTCGATCTCGGTGGCGAGGTCCGCGAGTCGGTGAGCGATCGTCTGGAAGCTGCCGATCGTCTTGCCGAACTGCTTTCGCTCCTTGACGTAGGCGAGCGTTTCCTCGAACGCGCGCTCCGCCATCCCGAGCGCCTGCGCCGCGATGATCAGCCGCTCGTTATTGAGCCCCGCCATGAGCTGCATCCACGCCTGGTCCGGGCGACCGACGACGCGCTCCTCGGGCACGTAATAGTCCGTGAAGAACATGTCGTTGACCTCGCGCCCGCCCATCGTGTCGATCCCCCGGATCTCGAGACCGTCAGCGTCTCGTGGCACCGAGATCATGGTCAAGCCGAAATGCTTGTCCTCGGTCCGCGAGGTGCGGCACACGAGCAGGATGTGGTCGGCGGCGTGGGCGCCGGTGATCCAGGTCTTCTGGCCGTTGATCATGTAGCCGCCGTTCGAGCGCTCGGCTCGGCACGACAGGTTGCCGACGTCGGAGCCGGCCTCGGGCTCGGACATCGCGATCGCGTACACGGTGCCTTCGACGATCCCAGGCAGGATCTCCTCCTTGAGCTGGTCGGTTCCGAACAGCTCGACCGGACGCGCCGACATCATCGTCACCGGGAAGAAGCCCATCGGGATCTGGCCGCGCGAGAACTCCTCGCATAGCAGGCACAGGTCGACCGAGCCGCCGCCGGTGCCGCCGTACTCCTCGGGGATCGCGGCGCCGAGCCACCCCAGATCGGCGATCTTGGCGTAGATCTCGGCGTTGTGGGGCTCGCGCCCGTTGTCGGTGAGCGCGTCGCGCTGCTCGCGGGTCCCGCACTCGCGCTGGGCGAAGTCGCGGATCGCCTCGACGAACGCGTGCTGCTCGTCGGTCAGGTTCAAGTTGCTGTTCCTCCTGGTGCGCCGATGCTGTCCCGGCCGAGACTACATTCCCGTCAGCGCGCGGGAACCGCTGGGATAATCGGGCGCATGGCGGAGTCCACGGTATTCAGGCCCGGCGGCGTGTCGTATCTGCGGATCCCCGCCCCGGACCCACAACGCGCGGCGACCTTCTACGCGGAGGTGTTTGGCTGGACGGTCGACAACGATCGTAAGAGTCCGAGCTTCGCCGACGGCAGCGGTCACGTGATCGGCCACTTCATGTCCGACCTCCCCGTCGCCGGCCACGCTGGGGTCCGGCCGTACGTCTACGTCGACAGCGTGCCGCAGACGCTCGACCGCGCGCTCGCCAACGGCGCCGAGATCGCCACCGCCCCCTACCCCGAGGGCAACCTGACCGTCGCGACGTTCCGCGATCCCGCCGGCAACGAGATCGGCGTCTGGCAGCAGGGCGCGCCGGCCTAAGTGGTCTCTTTCGTGAGTACGGCGACACCGAGAGTGGTCACCGGCGGATGCGTGGCAAGGACGCAGCGAGCGTGGTGTGGCTCTGCCACACGAGCGAGCGAGGACGCCGCCAGGCGCCGCCGGGGGCCGCTCGAATGTCGTCGTATTTGCGAAAGCGACCACTAAGCCGGATGCGCATCCGCGACGCGAACAGCGTCGGCGACGCCGAGGCGATCGCGGCGATCTACGCGCCGTTCGTCACCGACACCGTGGTCTCGTTCGAGGACGTGCCGCCGACCGCGGCCGAGATGGCGGCGCGGATCGAGCGACTCACGAGCACCCATGCCTGGCTCGTCGCCGAGGAGGCCGGCGAGATCCTCGGCTACGCGTACGCGTGCCCGCACCGGGAGCGCGCCGCGTACCGGTGGACGGCCGAGGTGACCGTGTACGTCGACCGGCAACGCCAGCGCCGCGGTGCCGGCAGGGCCCTGTACGCGGCGCTGCTCGAACGGCTTGCCGAGCTGGAGTACCGGGCCGCGCTCGCGGTGATCGCGCTCCCGAACGACGCGAGCGTCGGGCTCCACGAGGCGTGCGGGTTCACGCTCGTTGGGGTGTACCGGCGGATCGGCTTCAAGTTCGACAACTGGTGGGATGTCGGCTGGTGGCAGCTCGAGCTCGGCTCCGAGGACCTCGAGACGCAGGACTAGTCGTTGTCGAGCAACAGCGCCAGCGTCGGGCACGCGTCGACCGCGCGCCGGGCGAGCCCGATCAGGTCGGGCGGCACCTCGGACTCATCCAGGATCGGATAGCCCCAGTCGTCGAGGCGGATCAGCTCGGGCAGAAGCTCGGCGCACAGGCCGTGCGCCTCGCATGTGATCGGATTGACCCGCAACCGCGCGGTCATCGGATCCCGCCTCGCGACCGCGCGCTCATCGGAGCCGGCCTCCGGCGAGCGTCGGCCCCCCGAGCGGCAGCCCCGCGGGCCTCGCGTCGCACACACCACCGGCGTGCCAGTCGATCTCGTCCCCAAACACCCTCAGCGCGCTCTCGACGAACCGCACGGCGCCGTCGGGGTGATGGCACGCGCCCCGCCCGCGGACCTCGCTCGTCCAGCGGAGCACGCGCTCGCGCTCGCGCGGGTGGGCGACCCCGCCGGCGAGCGCGCCGACGGAGTCGGCGATCGCCCGCAGCCCGTACACGCACGGACCGCATTGGCCGGCGGACTGGGCCGCCAGGTAGGAGATCACGCGCGCGCTCTCGTGCAGCCCGCACGAACTCTCGCCGAGGGCGATCAGGACCCCCGATCCGAGCGAGCAGCCGACCGACCGCAGATCTTCGCGCGCGAGCCGTAGCGACGTCGCCTCCGACGCCTCCATCCACGTCCCGAAGTAGCCGCCGACGAGCAGTGCCTGGAGCGGCTCGGACGGGCCGCCAGCCGCCGCCAGCAAGTCGCTCATCGTGGTCCCGAACGCGAGCTCGTAGACACCGGGCGCCCTGACCGCGCCGGTGATCGTGACCAGCGCCGACCCCGGATCGGCGACGGTGCCGAGCTCGCGGTACCAGCGCGAGCCGAAGCGGGCGACGAGCGCGAGTTGCGCCAGCGTCTCGGGATTCTGGATCAGTGTCGGGCGCCCTTTATAGCCGCGCTCGTAGGGCCTCGGCGGGACGAAAGTCGGCAGCTCGGCGCCGCCGTTCAGGTAATGGACGACCGCACTCTCTTCCCCGCCGACGTACCCCTCGGGCCCCGCAACCACCTCGAACGACACCGGGTCCCGCTCGCGCACCGAAACGGCCCCCTCGAGCGCGCTGACCGCGTCCAGGGCAGTCGAGCCGACCTTGACGATCACCCGTCGCGCGCCGACGGCGCCGGCCGCAAGCAGCGCGCCGTCGAGCACGAGGTGCGGGAGCCGCGCAAGCAGCAGCCGGTCCTTCGCGCTCGCCGGCTCGGTCTCTGACCCGTTGACGATGACCGCGCTGACGCGCCGGCGCTCAGCCACGGCCCGGAGCTTGCGCGCGGTCGGGAAATCCGCGCCGCCGCGGCCGCGCAGGCCGCTGCGCTCTACCTCCTCGATCAGTTGGTGCGGGGCCACGTCCGGGAGCGGGCCATGGACGCGGGTGTGCGCGGCGAGCGCCATCGGGCCGCCGCCGGGCTCCAAGCCGGCGAGCAGCCGTGGCAGTCCGTGGTGACCGTTACCGGTGCTCATCAGCCGTGCCCCGGCGTGCCGGACAGCGTCCCGGTCACCGAGTCGCTCTGGACGTCGATCTGGAGCGCGGCGTGGACGTCGATGGTCGATCCCTGGCTATCGGTCAGCCGGGCGTTGAACTCGCTGCCGCGAAGCGAGCCGATCGATCCCTCGAGCGGGGTCGGGACACCCGCGAGCGCCAGGTCGACCTGGCTCCCGGTCATCGACAGGCCCTCGCCGATCGGCGTTCCGCCGATCCGCACCCGCATCACCCCGCGGACGTGGCCGCGGACGCTCAGCAGCAGCTCGACCACCGCTCCGCCGGGCGCCGGCGTTTCGTGGACCGTGCCGGCGACCGTCGAGAGGAAAGGCCCGTTCAAAGCCACCGGGACGGACCCGCCCCCGGCCGCCGAGTTCCCAGCAACCGCCGCCGAGCCGGCCGACGCAGACGAAGACGAAGACGAAGACGAAGACGAAGACGAAGAGCGCTTGCCGAGCAACGACGCCGGCGTCCCCGCGCGCCGCGCCCAGCCACTCTGGAGAGGCCCGGCGACCGTGAAGATCATCAACCCGATGGGGGTGATCACCGCGAGCGCCGTCGCCGGCGCGCGCATGCCGGCGTGGTCGGAGGAAACGTGGGCGATGCGCGTCCAAACCGCGGCCAGCACGGCGACGATGCAGATCACGGTCAGCGCGAGCATCCACCACTGCTTGACGTCGCTGCCGGTCCCGAGCCCGTGCAGCACCGCGACCGGCCAACTGGCGTACGCGAGCCAGTGCACGGTCCGCCACGCGCGGTAGCCGAGCCGCCGGCGGACGAGGCTCGTGACGGCGATCGCCAAGAGCAGATCGAACGCCAGCGTGCCGAGACCCAACCACAGCGGGCGATAGGGAGTTACAAACGGGATAACCCCGTCGAGGAGGGTGATCGGCGCGAACCCGTCGAGCACGCTGGTCACGATGTGGATCACGAGCACGACGACCACGAGCAACGAGACGTCACGGTGGACTGCGTCGATCGCGAACCGCGGCCATCGCGCGGTCACGACCCGCACCGAACCGACGATCCCGATGACCACGCTCGCGGTCAGCAGCACGAGCGCAACTGCGCCGGTGCCCCGCGCGAGATACCAGTAGGCGCTCGGTGAGAGCGTCGCTCCAACAGCGAGGCTCACGAGATCTGACCGTCCGAGACCAGGCTCAGCGCCGACGGGCCGGACCCCACGAGCGGCAGGTCATCGCCGTCAGCAGGCCAGCCACCGACATGGAGCACGGTTCCGTTCGTGCGTACGAGCCGGCTCGGCAGCGCGAGCGCCTCGAGCCACGGAGCCGCCTTCTCGCCACGGACTATCGTCGCGGTGCTCGCGATGTTCGCGTCCACACACGAACTCGCGGACACGCTGACCGTGCGCCACACGCTGTCGACGGACCGCCCGGTGAGCGGATCGATCAGATGGTGGGCGGTCCCGGTATCCGTCCGCCACTGACGGACCATGGTGCTCGAGGTCGCGAGCCCGCCGGAGCTGAGCGAGATCCACTGGCCAGGCGCGTCGAAGCCCGAGCGATGGTCGTCGGTGACGCGGATCCGCCATCCCTCGGCCGGGGCGGGCCCGGCGATCGCCAGGTCACCGGCGAATGACACGAGCACGCCGCAGCCGGCGGCGGCGCTCGCCTCCGTCGCCGCGTGATCCGCGGCCAGCGCCTTTGCGGTGGCGCCAAGATCGAGGCTGACTCCGCCGGCGACGCGGATCGTGCCTAGCTCTGGATCGACGATCACGGTTCGCCACCCCGGAACCGATGCCAACGGACGCGCCCCGCGTGACGCCACCGCCCCGTCCTCACCAAGCGAAAGCGCCGCGAAGTCACGGTCGTATCCGAGCGAGATCAGCGCCTGTCCGATGGTCGGGTCGACGTCGCCACCGGTCAGCCGAGCCGCACGGAGCGCGACGGTCACGGCCTCGAGCAGCACCGGCCCGACCCGCACGGCGGCGCCCGCCGCCGCGTTCACCCGCGACAACTCGGAGTCGTTGCGGAACCGCGAGCACGCTTGGTCGAACTCGGCGACGACGCGCTCGACGACGGCCCGGGCCGCGGCGAGCGAGCCGGCGTCAGTGACCGCGACAAGGGCGGTGGTTCCGAACGCCTCCAGCGTCGCGCGTTCCTCGGCGTGGCGCATGGCGCAAGCTCACGAGCCCCCCGACACGACTCCGCCGCCTCCGGAGCTCCCGGACGAGGACGGAGGTGCGGGCGTCGGCGCAGAACTCTGCGGCGGCGCCGACTGCGTCTGCGTCTGGGGCTGGGTCTGGGTCTGGGTGTTGGGCGGGTTCGGCACCGATTGGGGCGGCTGATTCGGTCCCTGCAGGCCAAGCGAACTCGGATTCGCGGCCGGCGGCAGTTGCGGCACCGCGGAGGACGATGCGTTCGCCCCGGACGCGGCCTTTCCGGCAGCGGTCGCGGTCTCGGTGTGAGCCGACGTCTTCGACGCCAGCGACCTCCCGGGCGCCACCGCTGAGACGAGTGCTGCCAAGCCGGCGGTGAGCGCCGCCGTGCCGGCGATCACCCAGCGGCGCGTGCGGCCCACGCGCACGATGGCAGCGTCGCGAGCGAGCGCGGCAGACGATTTGTTGCTGGTGCTCATCCGATGTTCACGTCCAATCATGACGACAGAGAGAATCAGCGCTCAGTAAGACCAATATGAGAATCCCGGGCGGCCGTCAAGTCCCCTCGACCGCCGGCAGTTCCAGCGTGAACGCCGATCCGTCCACCACGATCCTCCCGCCGTGCCGCTCAACGATCGCCGAGACGATCGATAGCCCGAGCCCCGACCCCGGTCGACCGGACGCGCCAGCACCACGCCAGAAGCGCTCGAACAGCCGGTTGCGGTCCGCCGGATCCGGTCCCGGCCCCTCATCGCGCACGGTGACCAGCGCCAATCCGTCGACGCGCGAGAGCGAGATCGTGACCCGCCCACCGGCCGGCCCATGGACCAGGGCATTCTCGACCAGGTTCTCGAGCGCACGGGCCAGCGCATTCTGATCGCCGCGCACGAGCGCATGATCGACTCCGGCCAACCCGACACGGCCGCCCCCTTCCTCTTCCGAGGACGCAGCGTGAGCGCCCGCGACCCCACGCACCACCTGCTCGAGGTCGACCTCACCCTCCTGCGCAACGCCGGCGTCGCCCCGCTCGAGCGCCAACAGATCGTCGACCAGCCGGGCCAGCCGGCGGGCGTCACGCTGCAACTCCTCGAGCACCTCGGGGTCGGCGCCGTGTCGCACCATGAACTCGACGTTGCCGAGCAGCGTGGTAACCGGCGTCCTCAGCTCGTGGGAGGCGTCGGCCAGGAACCGGCGCTCGCCGGCGCGGGCGGCCTCGAGCGAGGCCAGCATGCGGTTAAGCACGCCGGTCAACTGGCCGATCTCGTCCGCCGCACCTCGCGAAGGCAGCCGCTGCGAGGGATCGGCCGTCCGCTCGATCTCGCCGGCGCCGGCCGCCAACCTGCGCAAAGGACGCAGGCCTCGCCGGGTCAGCGCCGCGGCGAGCAGCGCCGCCAGCAGCGCCGCGCCGACGCCGATCAGGACGACGAGCAAGCCGATATGGGCGGTCGTGTGCGAGATGTCCGATGTGTCCGAGGCGACCAGCACGGCGCCGCCGCCGGCGGGGCCGCTCAGCGCGATCGGCGCCGCGAACAGCCTGTACGGCTGACCGCCGAGCGAGATGTTCTCGAAGCCGGTGGCCCCCGAGACACGAGCGGCGCGCGCAAGGCTGTCCTCGGGCAACAACGCGGCGCCAAGCGTGAGTGAGCGCGCCAGGATCCGGCCGTGCGCGTCGATTACCTGCACCGCTATCGCCCGGCCCGACACCGGGCTCTCGAGCGCGCCCGGATCGGTCAGCACGGCCGGCGCCGAGACCGCGAGTTCGGCCACCTCCGCCGCCCGCTGGCGCAAGGCGCTGTCGAGCGAGCTGCGCAGTTCGTGCCCGACGACCAGGACGGTGCTAACGCCGAACAGCACGAGCGCGACGAGGATTGATCCGGCAGCGGCGAGAACGAGCCGAAATCGCAGCGTTTGTGAGCGCCCGAGGTTCATCCGGGTTCTCGCCCGATTTTTAGGCTGATTCACAAGTTTTGGGGGTAAGGACCCATATTTAAGGTGAGCAAGTTTGATCAAGGACGTAGAGCTGTTGCTCGAAAAGGGGGTTCATCGTTGGTGGATGCGGTCCACGCAGGCCCGGTGCGGGTCCTGCTGCTGTCCACCGATTTCCATACCGCGCGGTTGATCGACGAACTCCTGCACGCGAACTGGAGTCGCGTGCAGCTGCTGCCCCACGCCGAGTGGGACGCCGCGGCCGCGCAGGCACTCGTCGACCATCCGTCGTGCTGCGTGCTGCTCGACGTACCAGCCGGGGGGAACGACGCCGCGCTCGACCTGCTCGAGTACGTCCGGCTGTCCGCTCCGGACGCGCCGATCGTGCTGGTGTTGGCGGGCGATGACGAGGCGCTGGCGCTCGAGGCGGTCAAGGCCGGCGCCCAGGATTGCCTGGTCAAGTCCGAGCTTGAGGCGACCGTGCTCCGCCGCGCGCTGACGCACGCGATCGAGCGCAAGCGATCGGAGTCTGACCTCGCCCACCAGGCGCTCCACGACCAGCTGACCGGCCTCCCGAACCGTGCCCTGTTTCTCGACCGGCTCGGAGTCGCGCTCGAGCGCGCCCGCCGCTCGGGCACCCAAACGGCCGTCATGTTCCTCGACTTCGACAACTTCAAAGAGATCAACGACTCCCGCGGTCACGCGGTCGGCGACCGGCTGCTGATCACTTTGGGCGGACGCCTGAGCGCGATGCTGCGCCCGATGGACACCGTGGCCCGCTTCGGCGGCGACGAGTTCACGTTCCTGTTCGAGGACCTCACCTCCGAGCGCGAGGTGGTGCTGATCGCCGACCGGATCTGCCAGGCCGCAAGCCTGCCGATCGACATCGACGGCGCCGAGTTGACCATCACCGTCAGCGTCGGGATCGCGATGGTGGCCGATCCTTCGGTGCCGCCCGAGACCGTTATCCGAGAGGCGGATGCCGCGATGTACCGGGCCAAGGAACGCGGCCGTTCCCGCTTCGAGCTGTTCGACGAGGAATCGCGCCGGCGCGCCATCGCCAGGATCGAGCTCGAGGCCGAACTGCGGCAGGCCGTCGACCGCGACCAGCTTCGCCTCCAGTACCAGCCGCGGATCGCGCTGGACGAGCTCACCGACATGCTCTGGGTCGACGCCCAGGTCCACTGGCAGCATCCGCGCCGCGGACTGCTTGGCCCGGAGGAGTTCATGCCGGTCGCCGATGCCACCGGCAGCGCGACCGCGATCGCGCGATTCGCGATCGAGCATGCGCTCCACCAGCTCGCTCACTGGCGCGCGGCCAGGCCGGACATGCGGCTGTCGCTCGGGCTGTCCGCACGGCAGCTCCGCGACGACAGCCTCGACTCGGTACTCAGCGACGCGATCCGCGCCAACGGGATCGACCCCGACGCGGTCTGCCTGGAGATCCCCGAGGGCGCCGTCGGCGAGGACCCCGAGGCGGTCACCGAGACGCTCCGCACGCTCAAGGCGACCGGGGTGAGGCTCGCGCTCAGCGACTTCGGGTCGGGCGCCGCGCCCTTCTCCCGGCTCAGGCAGCTGCCGATCGACTCGCTGAAGATCCACCGCAGCTTCATTCGCGCACTCGGCGAGTCCGACGAGGACGCGTCGATCGCGGGCGCACTGCTCGAGCTCGGCCACGCGCTCGGGCTCGACGTCGTCGCCGACGGCGTCGAGACCGAGCCCCAGCTCGAGTCGGTGCGCGAGCTTGGTTGCGACGCCGCCCAGGGACAGCTGATCGGACCGCCGGCTACCGAGGAGCAGACTCACGCGCTGCTGGGCGCCGAGGTCGCCTAACGACGATCGCGCCCGGGAGCGAGCGCTCACGCTCGCAGCGTGAACCCGCTCCCCCTGACCGTCCTGATCAGCGGAGGCTCCCCGAGCTTCCGGCGCAGGCGAGTCACGTACCGATCGACGACGTTCGGCTCGGCCCCGTCGTCCCAGATCTCCTCGAGTGCGCGCTCGCGCGTGATCACGCGCCCGCTTTCGCGCACGAGCAACTCGAGCAGGTCCGCTTCGCGACCGGTGAGCTCGATCGGCCGGCCGCCGCGTACGGCCCGGCGCGCCTCGACCTCGAGCGTCAGGTCGCCGTAGGACCGCAACCCCCCGGCGTGAGCGTCGCTGCCCCGCCGGGTCAGGGCGCGCAGCCGAGCGATCAGCTCCTGGATCGCAAACGGCTTGACCAGGTAGTCGTCGGCGCCGGCCTCGAGCCCGGCGACGCGGTCGGGCACGGCGTCGCGCGCGGTCAGCATCAGGATCGGGGTCGAAAGACCCTTGCTGCGAAGGCGCCGGCACACCGCCAGCCCGTCGAGCACGGGCATCGCGACGTCGAGCACGATCACGTCTGGGGCCGCGCGTTCGGCCTCCGCGAGCGCACCGCCGCCGTCGCCGGCGACGGTCACGTCGTACCCCTCGGCCGCGAGCGTCCGCGCCAGCATCCGCCGCAGCGGCGGATCGTCGTCGACGACGAGCACGCGGCCGCCGAGGCCCACGCCAACCGTCGACGCCGTGTCAGCCACCGGCGACGTCGCGGCGCAGGAACACCAGGAATGCGGTGGCGAGCGCCGGCACGCCGTACATCGCGCACACCCAGGCCGCGCGGACGATCGGCGACCAATCGATCGGCTGGCGCAGCAATCCCTGCCAGGCGTTGAACTGGGTGCTGAGGAGGTAGGGCTGGAGCGCACCCAGTCCCGGCAGGACGCCGATCAACTGGAACAGCAGCGACACCATCAGCGTCCCGACCACGGCGGCCGCGCTGTTGCGCGTGATCGTCGAGAGCAGGAGCCCGATGCACACGACGGTCGCGATCGGGATCAAGTAGACGAGCAGGCTGAGATACACGAGCTCGAGTCCCTTCGGGGCGGAGACGATCGACCCCGACAGCGTCTGAACCGAGTTGAAGCCGGACTGGATGCTGCCCGCGACCACCCCCACCGTCCCGCTGATGAAGATCGCGACCACCGCGTAGGTGGCGGCGGCGAGCGCCTTGCCGGTGAAGATCTGCCACCGCTCGAGCGAGCGCGTAAGCACGGTCTTGAGCGTCCCGTTGTGGTCCTCGG
This sequence comes from uncultured Solirubrobacterales bacterium, assembly GCA_963822855.1. Taxonomy (GTDB): domain Bacteria; phylum Actinomycetota; class Thermoleophilia; order Solirubrobacterales; family Solirubrobacteraceae; genus Palsa-465. The sequence goes on from CAWGJE010000001.1 coordinate 129,793, forward strand.
AGGCGAAGATGTCGCCCGCGACGAGCGCGGTGATCAGCGGGAACAGCCACACCGCGCCGAACAGCAGGAGCACGAGCGGGACGACCAGGCCGCTCTTGGTCAGATACGACTGGAACGCGAAGTCCCCGCCGTTGTCGCGGTGGTGGCGGAAGTGGATCGCGACGACGAACAGGATCGGGACGATCGCCGCCGCCCCGAGCCCGAGGTAGGTTCGCTTCTGGTAGCGGAGCTTGAACAGCTCCCATCGGTAGACGACCGCCACGCCTGGTCGCGATCGCGAGCGTCCCGCCGCGCGCGCGCCCGAACGCAGGCCGGGCGAGTCGGCGGTGCCGACGCCCGAGCTCATCGAGGCGCCTCCGCGGTTGCCGCGGGCCGATTCGCCGCGCCGAACCCGTCGCCCACGCCGTCGCCCTCGGTCAGCGAGAAGAACAGGTCCTCGAGCGTGACCGACTGCGGCGCGAGCGACGTGATCAGCGCCCCGGCCTCGATCAGCGCCTGCGACAGGTCGGCGACTGCGGGCTCGTCGGCGGTGAACGAGATCTTCCCGTGCACGATCCCAACTTCGCCGATCCCGGGCTGGGCCCGGCAGACCGCCAGGGCGCGCTCGTCGTCGGTGCTCGACAGGCGATAGGTCGCGCCGGCGCCGCGCTTCAGATCGGCGATCGCGCCCTCGTAGACGATCTTCCCCTTGCGGACGATCGCCACCCGGTTACACAGCTCCTCGACCTCCGCGAGCAGGTGGCTCGAGAGCAGCACGGTCATCCCCTGGTCGGCCAGCCGGCGGATCAGCAGCCGCATGTCGCGCATACCGGCGGGGTCGAGCCCCGTCGCCGGCTCGTCGAGCAGGAGCAGCTTGGGGTCCCGGAGCAGCGCCGCGGCGATCCCGATCCGCTGCCGCATGCCGTGCGAGTAGCCACCGATCTTGTCGCGGGCCCGGTCGGTGAGCTCGACGGTCTCGAGCGCCATCTCGATCCGGTCGCCGGCGTCACCGCCGTCGAACGCGGCCAGCAGCTCGAGGTTGCGCCGTCCGCTCAGGTACGGATAGAACGTCGGTGCCTCGACGAACCCGGCGACGCCGTCGAGCGCCTGGACCGTCTGCAGCGGATCGCGACCCCAGAGCCGCACCGTGCCCGCTGTCGGGCGGATCAACCCCAGCATCATCCGCAGGCAGGTGGTCTTACCGGCGCCGTTCGGACCGAGGTACCCATACACGTCGCCGGCGTGGACCGTCAGGTCCACGCCGGCAACCGCTTCGAGTTCGCCGTAGCGTTTGACAAGTCCCCGGACTTCAACCGGGGGCGCGGTGTCCGCCACGTCGGTCAGGGCACCAACTGCCTCGCTGCCATTTCCGCCGCTGCCGGCGGCACCGAGCCGATCAGCGTGTACTCGACGCTGCCGCTCTTGACGCGCAGGACGGTGCCGAGCGCGGTCGGGAGCTCCTGCGCGCTCTTCCCGTTGATCGACATGGTCGGGAGATTGAGCCCGCTCTGGTTCCCGCCGCTCTGCGAGCTTGCCGACGGCTGGGCGGAAGCGGTCTGCTCGATCACTGCGATCCCGCCGAGGCCCTGACCGTACGTGACGATCGCCGCCGGGCTCCCACCCCAGTCGAGCAGCTGCGCCGACTGCCGCGGCAGGCCGTCGAGCTTGTGCGGCGCGGCGAGCCTGAACGGGAGATGGGCGCGGACCGCAGCCACGCCGGTTATCTCGGCGTGGTGCTTGGCGGCATTGTTGCCGTGCCCGGCCTTGCCGGCAGCCTTCGCCACCTTGGCGGCGGCGTGTCCGGCGGGCGTCGCGATGCGGACGACCTTGGCGCCGGCCGGCGGGCTCACCTTGAATACGTGGGCGGAGACCGCGCCGTAGGAGATGTGCGTCGCCTTGAGCTCGAGCACTGGGGTGCTGCTGTTCACCGAGTAGATCGCGATGCCAAGCGGAACGCCGTGCGTGGCATCCCACGCGAGCTGCACGCTCCCGAGCAGGCCACCGGAATGCTTGGGGGTCATCACGACCTTGTACGCCGGCTGGCCGGCAACGTTGCGGGGGTACGGGCCGCCGATGTCAACGTTCTGCAAAAGCTGGTTCAGCTGGGACTGGATCTGCGCCACCGAAGGGATCGGTTCGGTCGAGGCCTTGCCGGTCTGCGAGTTCCCCGTCGGCAATGTTCCCTTGTACACGGTGTTCGACATCGGGTCGTAGATCGAGAACGCGCCGTTGTCGACCAGGATCTGGGCATCGCCGTTCGAGCCCTGGAGCTCGAGCCGGAGCTTGTGCGTTGCCGTCGACAGCCACAGGCGCCCGGTGGCGCCCGACAGGATCGGATCCGAGCCCTGGAGCGCGGTCGAGTCGATCAGGTTGTCGGTGAAGCTGATCCTGGCGCTGATCGCGCTCACGGCCGGCGCGCCAGCGGCCTGATGGAGCGCCCGCGCGAGCGACGCGCGTGGCGGCACGTGCCCGCTGCCCGCGGCGGCGAGGGCGATCGCGGACCCGCCGGCGATCGCGATGACCAGACCGGCGACTATCGCCAGCAGACGTTGGGTGGAAACGGTGCGAAGGAACCTCATAACAAACGACCTTTCTCGTGGCCTGACGGTCACGATAGGGCACGATTTTGAAATTACATTGACAGTGGCCGCGCCTGGCTAACGGGACCGCCATCGAGCCGCTAAGGTCGCCAGCGTGTGCCGCCTGTTCGGAATGAGCGGCGGGCGCGAGCCCGTCAGCGCCACCTTCTGGCTGCTCGAGGCGCCCGACTCGCTCGCGCAGCAGAGCCGCCGCGAGCCGGATGGCACCGGCCTGGGATGGTTCGAGGGCGAAAAACCAGTCGTGGCCAAACAGCCGCTGGCCGCCTACGAGGACCAGGCTTTCGCGCAGGAGGCCCGCGAAGTCTCCTCCCGCACGTTCGTCGCGCACGTCAGGTACGCATCGACGGGCGCGATCAGCCCCGAGAATACGCATCCATTCGAGCAGCGCGGGCGTCTGTTCGCCCACAACGGCGTGATCGGCGAGCCGGAACGGATCGAGCCCGAGCTCGGCGATGCGGCGGGGCTCGTCCGCGGTGAGACCGACTCCGAGCGATTCTTCGCGCTGATCACCCGCCAGATCGAAAAGGACGGGGACGTCGGCGCCGCGATCGCGCGTGCCGCGACCTGGATCGCAGCCAACCTCCCGGTGTTCGCGCTCAACGTGATCCTGATCAACGCCACCGACCTGTGGGCGCTCCGGTACCCCGACGTGCACGACCTGTTCGTCCTCGAGCGCGAGGCCGGCGGCCCGACCGGCGGCCGCCACCTTGAGCACGCCAGCGCTCGCGGGTCGATGCGCGTCCGCTCCGGCGACCTCGCGAGCCGTCGAGCGGTCGTCGTGGCCAGCGAGCGGATGGACGAGGACGCGGGGTGGCGGGCGCTCGGATCGGGCGACCTGCTGCACGTCGACCCGGACCTGAACGTCACGATCACGCAAGCGCTCACCCAGCCGCCGGCGCGCCAGCTGACGCTCGCCGACCTCGGGGACAAGGCCGCGGCCTCGCAGGCGCCCGTCGCCGCCTCCTGAGCCGAGCTCACCCGTGTGCAACGATCGGGCGTGACGATGTCCGCCACGCATCACGGACTCCCGCCCGGACCGCGTCTGCCCCGGGCGGTGCAGACGATCGGGTTCATGTTCGCCGGGCCCCGGTTCGTCGACGCCTGCCGGCGCCGGTACGGCGACGCGGTCACGTTCGGGACGCTGTTCGACCAGCGGTTCGTGATGGTGTTCCATCCCGCGCTGATCAAGGAGCTGTTCCAGGGACCGCACGAGCAACTCCGCGCCGGCGAGGCCAACGTCATGCTCGGCCCGATCGTCGGCGAGCGCTCGGTGCTCCTGCTCGACGGCGCGCAGCACCTGCGCCACCGGCGCTTGATGGGAGCTCCGTTCCACGGCCGGCGGATGCAGGCGTTTGCGGACACGATCGTCCGGTCGACCGACATCGAGATCGACTCGTGGCCGGTCGGCGAACCGTTTTCGCTGCTGCCGACGATGCAGTCGCTGACCCTGCGGGTGATTCTCAGCGCGGTGTTCGGATACGAACCCGGCCCCAAGGAGGAGGATCTCCGCCAGCGCCTGCGGGCGATGCTCGAGCCGCTGGCGCGACCCCGGGCGATGATGCTGCTGGCGGCGCTGCCGTTCTTCCGCGGCGACCGCGCCGCGGTGACATCCCCGTTCGTGACCGCGCGCAAGGCGGTCGACGAGGTGCTGTACGCCGAGATCGCGCGCCGCCGCGCCGACCCCGGCGGGCTCGAGGGACGCGACGACATCTTCTCGGCGCTACTCCTCGCCGAGGACGAGGACGGCCAGCGCCTGTCTGACCGCGAGGTCCGCGACGAGCTCGTGACGCTCCTGCTGGCGGGGCATGAGACGACCGCCACCGGGCTCGCGTGGTGCTTTGACCTGCTCCTGCACCACCCGGGCGTGCTTGAGCGCGCCCGTGAAGGCGATGAGCGGTATCTCGACGCGGTGGTCAAGGAGTCGCTGCGAGTTCGGCCCGTGATTCCCGGCGTCGGCCGGGTGGTCCGTGGCGAGCCCTTCCGCCTGAACGGCTACGAGATCCCGCCGGGCATCGAGATCAACCCATCGATCCGGCTGATTCATCGTCGCGAGGACCTCTACCAAGATGCGAGCGCGTTCCGCCCCGAGCGCTTCCTCGTCGAGAACCCGCCCGATACGTACACCTGGATCCCGTTCGGCGGCGGGACGCGCCGCTGCATCGGGGCGAGCTTCGCGCTGATGGAGATGCGGATCGTCATCGCCCGCGTGCTCGCGCGCGCCGGTGGTCTGCGGGCCGCCGAGACGAAGCCGGCGAAGGTTCAGTTCCGCGGGATCACGCTGTCGCCTAAGGACGGCGTCCGAGTCGTGCAGGAATCGGTGCCGCGCCACCGCTGAAAATGCCGGCTCGGGGTGATCGTTATCTACCTATGGAGATGCCAAAGCGCGCAAACTGCAACAGAGTTCGCGGTTCGGGGCAAATAGGGGGTAAACTTCACTTTCGACGATCATTCCAGATCGCCGTATCGATAAGAACGACATTGACCGGCTATGGGGATGGCCAGGGGCGCAAACACAACTGTTGAGGAGACCCGTCCCGCCGAGGAGCGGTTCAGCCTCGGCATGCGGCTCGAGCAGGGCGGTGATCTGACCACCGCCGAACGCGCGTATCGGCAGGCAGATGCGCTCGGACATGCCGCCGCGGCGGTCAACCTCGGAATCCTCCTTGAACAGCGCGGCAATCTCGAGGAGGCGGAGTCCTGCTACGAGCGCGCAGGCGAGCGCGGCGACGCGAACGGCACGTTCAACCTCGGTGGCCTGCTCGAAGGACGCGGTGACGTGGCCGGCGCAGAACGCGCCTACGCACTCGCCGACGCAGCCGGCCATCCAGCCGCGGCGTTCCGCCTCGGCGTGCTCCTTGCGTCCAGCCGGGATATCGCGGGTTCCGACTCGGCGCTGGAGCGGGCGGGCTGGCGCGGCGACCCTGACGCGGCGATCCGGCTCGTAGCGCTGTTCGAGGCCCGAGGTGACTTCGATACCGCGCGCGCCGTCAGGCGGCGCGTGGAAGAGCAGCATGCTGACCTCGGCCGTGGTCAGCGCCGGCCTTCGAAACGGGTGGCTGCGTTCGGCGTCGCAGTGCCGGCGACCGCGCTCGCCACAGCCGTCGTCCTGATCTCACTGCCGGGCGCCTCGTCGAAGCCGCCAGTACGCGCTTCCGCGCTCGCCGCCGCACCGCATCAAGCGGTGGCGCCGGCAAGCTCCCCTGCGCGTGTGCCTTTGCACAAGCCGGCGGCTACACGCAACGACATCGCAACGGCCCAGTCGAAGCCGAGGCAGAAGTCGGTACGGATCGCTTCGTCGGCGCAGAGGCAGACGCGGCGGGCGCCTTCGGCCTCCACGCGAGCCGCCCACGTGAGCGCGCCCCATATCTCCAGCCCGAGCAGCTCGCGCGCGATCGTCTCGCCGAGCCGCACGGTCTCGCCGACGCGGAGCGTCGCGCCGTCGCGCCCCGTTACGTCCACACACCCGGTTTCAACCCCACGTCCGGTTGTAACCACACATCCGGTCTCCCCCGCCCCGACCCGTTCGAGCAGCGGGACCTCGAGCGGTAGCGGCATCTCGAGCGGCGGCGGATCCGGTGGATCCGGCGGCGGCGGGAGCGGCATCGTCAGCGGCGGTGGCGGGAGCGCATCCGGAAGCGGCGGCACGGGCGGCAGCGGTGGTGGTGGCAGCGGCACCAGCAGCGGCACCATCGGCGGAGGCTCAGGCGGAAGCGGTAGCGGGGGAAGCGGCAACGCCAGCGGGCACGGCTAAGCCGACGCTGTTATCGACTGCGGACCGTGTTGGCTGGTCGTAGGCTGAGCAACGGGCTCAACGCCATACGCAGCTGCTCGGGGTCGTGCGACGTGGGGTCGGTGCGGCGGCGTAAGCCGTGTGACACGGACTCGGTGCCACTCCTTGTCAGCTCAGCAGGGTCGAACGTGAGCGTCGCGGACTCGTCATGGAGGACAAGGTCGACGCGGACGCCATGCATTCGAAGCACCAGGAGGTGTTCGATGGCGGATAGGTTCGGCGCTTCGAACGGGTCAGGCTCCAGATTCGCGATCCACACCACACGGGCAGAGGTGCTCTTGAGGGCGGCAGACACATCCGGGACTGCGGCGGTTGGCAACACGCTTCGGTAGAGCGCGCCTGGAGCCAGCAGCACCCAGTCCGCCTCCTCGATCGCCGCGATCGCCGCGTCGGGAGACCGCGCCCGCTCGCCGGCGAACCGCAGCTTCCGGACTCTGGGTCTACGTCCCCGTGATGGCTTGAACATCGCGACCTGATCGACGACCTTGATCTTCGGCCGCGTTGGCTCGATCGTCGCGGGCAGCACCGCACCGTCAATACCGAGTTGCTCGCCTAGCCAGATACTCGCCCGGCTGTAGTCACCGAACGCCGCAGCCGCCGAGGCGAGGGCGAGGTTTCCGAGCCGGTGGCGTCCGAGCTGTTCGACCTTCAGTGGCCTACGGATGGCGCGCAGGAGCGGACCTTCGCCGCTAAGTGCCTCCAAGGAGCGTCGGAGTTCATCGACGCCCGCGCCGGTGAGGCGCTCCTGAGGATCGCGACCCTCCTCCCCGTCGTAGGCAATGCTCACGATCACGGTCAAGCGTATGTCCGCGCCCCGAAGCGCGCGTAGCACTGCGTCCAAACCGCGACCTCCACCGAGGACCACGATTGACTTATTCGGGTGCATGTCTTGCAAGTTGATCTCGGGCGCAGACGATCAGGAGAGTGAACTGCCGGCTCGCCCGCCGCTCCCGCCCTTCATGCCCGCTGGTTAGCCATCAGTGGATCGCTGATTAACCACGAGCCGGCTCACCAGGTCAACGGGGCCGGCTGAGCCATCCCGCGTTCATGCTGTGATCAGCTTGACCCCTGAACCACCGCGATCGGCGCCAGCATCAGCCGGGGCGCAAGCTGTCGCGGCAGAACCGCGACAGTCAGCGACCAAGCGTCGTTCCGAGCGGGAGCTGCTCTCGTAGCGCCACCACCGCGTACCGAAACGCCTCCCGTTCCGCCGCGATTTCGTCACGTTCCCGGAGAACCGTGCCGAGCTCGGCCGTGGACGGCTCGGTGTTGGCGAGCTCGAGCAAGCGATCGTCGAGCCGGTGGTACTCGGCGTCGAGGGTCAACGCATACATGCTCAGGTTCGTGAGCGCATCGTTTGCACGGTCGCGGGGACCCCCGAACTTCGGTCCTGGGTCACGGTGGCGTCGTTGCGCGATCGGCGTGGTCGGACGAGATTGGGTCAAGTTGAATCGCCGAAGTCCTCGTGTCGAGCGTGGTGGCATCGCCCCAGCACAACGAGGGTGACCGCGCGCCGTGCTGAGGTAAATAGGACAACCGGGGGAAAGAACGTTCACGGTGTGAACGTGCCGGGCGACAACCGACGCGGCTGGCTGGACTCCGGCGATCCCGCAGGGACTCGAACTACCTATGGGAAATCCGCCTATGACCTACCCGTCGTTCAGGTGTGAACGCAGGAGGGGCGAGAAGCCCCATTGGCGCGTCGCTCGTCTGCCAACACACTAACCGACGTGGGCAAGCCGGCCGCGACATTCAGCCTACCGTTGTGGAGACTCTCCTCGGCGAAAGCAGGCTGCGCCAAGCAGGCAACCATCAGATGTTGCGAACGACCTGGGCCGGCCTCACCCTAGCCGAGGCTTGGGGCGTATGACGCGTGTCTGGGGCATCGCGCTAATGGTGGCGGTCGGACTTCTCTTCGCCGGGGAATCGCAGGCGAAGACCGCCCCCCACCGCGTGAAGTGCCGCGCCGGTTACGTGCGCCGCACCGTCTGGGTGCCCGAGCGGAGGCACGGTCGGATCGTCCGGACTTACGGCCTCATCGTCTACACGCGCGTCCAGCGTTGCGTGAAGGTCAAAAAGCCCGGTCCGGGGACGACGCCGACGACCTGGCCGACTCTGACCCCGCCGTTCACGCCGATCGGCTCCACGCCGCCGTTCTCGTCTCCACCACCACCACCGCCGCCTCCGCCGCCGGGCGCGCCGGCAAACACCGCTCCGCCGACCGTCAGCGGCACCGCGACCGAGAGCGACACGCTGAGCGCGTCAACCGGCACCTGGACGAACGGCCCGACGAGCTACGGCTACCAATGGCAACGCTGCAACACGAGCGGCGGCTCCTGCTCCCCGACTGCCGTAGCCACTGCGTCGTATCCCCTTACCAATGCCGATGTCGGCTCGACGATTCGCGTCTCGGTTACCGCGAGCAACGCGGCAGGTTCCGGGTCGGCAACTTCGGCCGCCACAGGGACGGTTGGGTCCGGAGCGTCGTCGGGCGACCCCGTCGCGGTCGCGGTGGGGGATATCGCCTGCTCGCCCGTTATTCCCAACCCTGACGGATCTCCGTGCAAACAATCGGCTACCGAGGCGGTGGCAGAGCGCCAGCACCCAAGCGATGTCTTGGTACTCGGCGACAACCAGTACGACGCTGGCTCGTATAGCGAATATACGGGCCCCCTCGCCTACAACGCCACTTGGGGAGTGTTCAACCCGATCGTGCATCCCGTTCCGGGCAACCACGAATACGGCACATCCGGAGCGGCGGGCTACTTTCAGTACTTCGGCAACAACGGCGTAACGACCGGCGTCGCGAGCAATCCCACGGGCGGTTATTACTCATTCAACGTCGGCAGCAGCTGGCACATCATCGCGCTCAACTCCGACTGCTCGGACTCAGGATGCGTGGACGGGACTTACGGCTCGACGTCCACGGCTCAACTGACGTGGTTGCAGTCCGACCTTGCACAGAACACCCGCCCCTGCGTGCTTGCGATGTGGCACCACCCGCTGGTTTCATCGGGGTGGACCTACGGTAGCTTCGGAGTAGCCCCGTTGTGGAACGCGCTCTACAGCGCCCATGCGGACGTCGTACTTAACGGGCACGATCACCTCTACGAGCGCTACGCGCAACTAGGTCTCGCCGCCCAGAACGCGAACGGCGTGCCGACCGCCCCCCTCGACTCAAACGGCATTCGAGAGTTCGTGGTCGGAACGGGCGGCGAGAGCCTGAACGGGCTCAGTTCGATGGGTGCGCAGCCGCAGGCATCCGACTCGCAGTTCGGCGTGCTCGCGCTGACCTTGCACGCCAGCAGCTATTCATGGAGCTTCGTAAACACAAGTGGGAACAGCCTCGACAGCGGCACGACGGTCTGCAACTCCAAGGGGAGCGGCGCTTCAGCCGCGCTCGCCCGTGAGGCGAAGGCACACCGCGTGTTGGCATTCAGTGCACCACCCCTGGTGCTCGACGCCCGCCCGCTTGGCTCCTCGCTGGCCTCGATCCTGAAGCGTGGCCTTCCCGTAGCGGTGCACCTGTCCCGCGCCGCTGACGTCACCGTGACCGTGTCCGTGCGTCGAGGAACGTACCTGCAGCGGATCGCGTCGTTCTACGAGACCGAATCGCAGATCTCCAAGCCCGACAGCGAAATCTTCCTGCACCTGCCGGCGCGCCGACTCGCCGCGCTCGGCGGCGTCACGCTCGTTCTGAAGTTCCTAGCCGTTGACTCGGCCGCACACCGCCGGGTCCTAACAACAAACGTCTCTCTCGGGAACGGGTGAGGCTCGGATGAGGCGTAGACCGTCCGTCGCCGCGCTCGGAGCCTGGGCCGCTCTTTGGGTTCTGCTCGTCCTGCAGTGTCCGATGGCGTGGGCGGATAACGGACTGCAATCGGCCGGCACTGCCGCGACCGGCGCATCGACGTCGACGCCCGCCGCCGCCTCTGATCCATCGACGACGACAACAACCACCACGACCTCATCGTCGGCTGGATCTCCACCACCACCACCACCACCACCACCACCACCACGTCACCGCCGACCACGGCGCCGCCAGCCACCACGCCGCCGGCCACGACACCGCCGGCCACGACACCGCCGGCCGCGACACCGCCGGCCGCCACACCGCCGCCCGCCACACCCATCACTCCGACCCCATCGCCTGCCTCATCGTCGACAACCACGACGACCACGGGAACCTGCGGAGGCTCTGCTCCGGCGGCCGGGTCGGCGAGCGCAACGGCTGGTGCCTCGTGCGGAGGAACGACAGGCAGCGCCGCCGGACTCGGATCGGCAGGAAGTGCAGCGGGACCTTCGTCGACGGGAAGCTCGGCTGGGTCCGGATCGCTGGTGACGGCCGTCGGCACACTGGACCCGCAGCCATCTCCTACGAAGGGACCGTCCGCGGGTGCTCAGCCCAGCCCATCGAACGTCGGAACCCAACAGGGAGGCTCGGATCCATCCGCGGCCGGACAGAACGTGGAAGCGAGCGGCAGCGGACCGGGTGACCCGGGGCCGCCGCGGATATCAACCGAAACCAGCGGCACTCACTCCGGCGGCCCCGCGACGAGTGACCCAACGGGCTTGATCGGGATAGCCGCAATGCTCGCCGGGGGCTACCAGGGTGCGCCCGCCCCCGTCGGCGCGACCTGCGCCGGCACGGGACCCCAGGCCGGCTGCGAGTCTCCCGGGTCGTCTTCGCCACCCCTGCCGGGTATCGCCGACGCCAGACACTCTTCCAATCTGACGATCGCAGCTTTCGTCGCGGGCCTTGAACCGGCTACCGCCAGCCCGGCGCGACAGCGTGCCTTGACCGCGCTCGCCTCGTCTATGCGACGCTCGGTCGTTCCGCCGGCGGCCTCACGGCTCGGGTCCAAACCCGATTCCGGCCGCACTGCTGCGTCGCCACTAGCTGTTCAGCCACCGCGACCTGAAGTGGCCATGGGAACCCGCGGTCCGAAGGGCCCTCAGGGCGGCGCAGGGTCATTTGCCGGCGGAGCCGGCGCACCCAGCACCCTGATCATCATGCTGGCGATCGCGCTGATCGCGGCGCGTTGGTTCTGGCACGTCAGGGGGATGCCCCTCCATCTTCAGACTGCCGAAGGCTACCGCCTGGAGCGCCCCGGCTAACCCCACCGGCGACCGTTTGGTCGCCGCACCGACAGTCTCGGCAGCAGCCGAGATGAAGCTGGTCGGTCGCCAGCGAGCGTCCGGATTCCCGGACAAATGCGATCGATCGGGTACACGTCAGGGGTTTACGTAAGAAGGGGCAATGATGGGCAGAAACTTAGAGGTTGATCTCAACAGCGCAGCGGAGGTTGCGCACGATCCGTTGTCGGAAAACGGCGGCGACGGCTGCACGGTGCGGGTCATCGGCTACGCGAGCTGCGTCGACGCCGGGGCGACGGCCGCGCTCGAGCTCAAACAGCAGGCCGAGGTGATAACCGGTGAGTGCAAGCGTCGCGGCTTTGAGCTGATCGAGCTTGTGGGTGAACGGACCCTTGCCACCGGCAAGGGACTGAGCCGGCCGGGACTCTCCTACGCGCTCGATCGGATCAAGGCTCGAGAGGCGAGCGGGCTGCTCGTCGTCGAGCTGTCACGAATCACCCAGTCAGTGGGCGAGCTCGGCACCATAATGGAGTTGCTTGGTGGCCTCGAGGCACGCTTGATCGCCTCGTCCGACGCCTTCGACAGCGCCTCCGAGGGCGGTCGTCTGGCTGGCGCTCTGCTGGTCGAGGTATCGAAATGGGAACGGGCCCGGATCAGTGAGCGGACACGCAACGGTCTCCGAGCCGCACGTATGAACGGCCGGTCTGCCGGGCGTCCCGCGGTCGCGGACAATCCGGACCTCAGCCAGCGAATCGCTCACATGCGCGCTCAAGGGATGACGTTGCAGGCGATCGCCGACCAGCTGAATGCGGAGGGGGTGCCGACCGTGCGGGGGGGTACCAAGTGGCGCCACTCGAGCGTCCAGGCCGCGGCGGGCTACCGGCGCGATCAGCCTAGCTCTGCACCCGAGCTTCAGATCGAGAGCCGCGGCAACCGGTGAGCAGGGCGCGGGACGACACCGACCCGCGCGCCTGCGCCGGGCGCGTCACCAGGCGCCCAGACCTCGATGTGGCGGCTTCAACCCGGATGCGAATCGCCGGCGCTGACCTCCTATGAGACTGGCCGTCCTTCATCTGGGGGCAGTTTTCTTGTGAAGCGGTTGGCCGTAATTGTCGGCGTCGTCGTGGCGGGGCTTATCGGAGGCTCGCGCATGTTCTGGGGCAAGATACCCACGACACCGGCCCGTGCCACCAAGCCGACGTACGGGCAATGCCCGACGCCCGCGACCGGGAGTACCCAGTCGGTCGGTGGCAAGACCTACGGGCTCGAGGGACTGGATACGTTCACGAAAGCCGCGCCGTTTGGCTCGTTCGCCTCCAAGAGCCCGAATCAGGTTGTGTACCGAGGTGATCATGGGCTGGCGTGGACGGAATATCCCGACGGATGGCCTTCCACCTACTCTGCGGGGGGTGCCGAGGGCTATCAGCCCTCGACGGTTCTGTCGGTTCACAACGGCGTGCTCGACTTCTACCTGCACAGTGATCCCCACGGTAACCCGGTTGGCGCCGATCCCTCACCGCTGCCCGCTGGAAGGCGATACCAGACGTACGGCGCATGGTCATTCTGTGAGAAAGTGGTCCCTGCTGACTCCCATAACCTCGACGACTTTCATCAGGCTCCGCTGCTGTGGCCACGCGAGAGCAACAAATGGGCGTCGGCGGAATCAGACTATCCCGAGGCGGACCTGAACTCCCTCAACTTCTCGAGCTTCTCGCATTGGGGCGGGTCCGGAGCGCAGGACGTGTTCGATGCTCAGTCAGTGGAGCGGAACTTCGATCCCACCCAGTGGCATGTCTACACGCAGACCTGGGGCCCGGGATTCCGGTCGTACTACATCGACGGAGTGCTGGTGGGTACGAGCACCAGCCAGGTATGGTCAGGCCCCGAGCGGTGGCAGCTTCAAATCGAACCGTCGGGCGTGACCGACGGCGATTCCGGTCACGTGTATGTGAAATGGGTGTGGATCGGTAGAGGCCCGTTGAGGCGACCCGTTTCGCGCGGCGGGTAGCGGCACACCGGCCGACGATCATAGGCAGCGCCGGCCCCGTTCGGGTGAGCCGACGGCCGCGTCGGTCCGGAGCTCCGAGTCGCCGGCCCAACACGTCGCCTGACCGCCAGGCCGTCACGAGGGTCCGACGGCGATTCCTGAGCGCGGTTCATTGCTCCAGCCCCAGCCAGATCTGGTTGGGCGGCGCCCCGATTCGGGGGACACCAGACCGAGGAGGGCGTGGTCGCCGGCGCCCAGAGGTCGACGGGTCGCGTTGACCTGTGGTAGCTTGCCGACTCGAACTACGCCGAAATTTAATCAATCGGCGTCTGAGAACCGCTCCAAGCGGGTATAGAGGCGCCGTTGGACCTGCGCCGCCGATGCGGCGCTCAATTCCGAGCGAAAGGGACCGAGTATGAAAGTGGTGGCCTAGCGGCACTCATTCCAGGGGCTGGCCTGGGCTGAGACGTGCGCGTGTGATGGGCTGGGCCATTAGCGCGTCGTAGCCAAGGACGTATCGAGAACGGTGCCGCCAGGCGCCGAATGGCAACGACGAAGGAGCTAAACCAGTGAGACGGTTCTGGGTTTGTCTGGCCTTGATCACGGCTGCGCTGTTCGCATGCGCAGCAACGGTTTGGGCCCGGGGTCAGGGTACGCGTCCATCTCGTTCAAGCCAAAGGCATCACCGCGCCCGCGCTCAGCACGCCAAGTGCCAGAAGCACAAGAAGCACCAGAAGTGCCAGAAGCATCACAAGCACGGTAAGAAGCACAAGCGCCGCCGCCAGAACGGCCAAAGGACCCCGGTCGTGCCCGCCCCCGTACCCACGCCGGGCCTACCCACCCCGTCGAGCGGAACGATCCAGCACGTCGTGTGGATCATGATGGAGAACAACGACTACTCGAACATCTACGGCCCTCAGCCCTACGAAACCCAGGTCGCGAATACCTACGGCCTCGCGGAGGACTACTACGGCGTAGGGCATTACTCCGCTGACAACTACGTCGCGGCGACTAGCGGCATTTCTTGGAACAGTTGTCTCGGCGGTGACGGCTCTGCCTCGAGCTGTCCGCAGTCGCAGGACAACATCTTCCACCAGCTCGGCGCCGGCAACGCCGTCAACTATGTCGAGTCCGGCAACACGGACAGCAATCACAATCCTTCCGAGTACTACACCGACCTGAGTGGCGGCAACTACGAGCAGACGCTGCCGTCTGCACCGTTCTCGTCCTCGGCGTTCACTCCGAAGTTCGTGTTCATCTCGCCGAATCGCACCGATGACGACCACGACACCAGCGCGAGCACTGGCGACTCCTGGCTTTCCAGCGAGGTCCCAGCGATTATGGCGACCCCGCAGTACCAGTCCGGCAGGATGGCGATCTTCGTCACGTTCGACGAATCGAACGTCAACGACACCGAGGGCGCGACCAGTCCGCCGAACAACCACGTTTACACCGCGGTGATCTCGCCCTACACGCATGGTGTCAAGGACACGACCGAGTACACCCATCACTCCCTCCTGCGCACAACGGAGGAACTGCTCGGGCTCCCGCTCCTCGGAAATGCGGCCACGGCTAACTCGATGGTCGCTAACTTCGGCCTTTGACCCGACGGCCGACCAGCGGAACGTTGATCGCTAGACCACCACTGCGCCTCTGGATCCTTGTCGCCCTTGCGATCGGCGGACTGTTCGTAGGCTCGGCCACCGTATCCGCGCGCCAGCAGAAGACCCCCACGGTTCGACCTGCTCACCCGAAGCGTGCCGGCCATCGCAAGCGCACGCGCCGTAAGCACCCCCGCCGCACCTGCAGTACCCACCGCCGGCACGGTCACAAGAAGAAGAAGTGCAAACCACCGCACCGGCACCACCCGGCCCCGAGCAAGCCGATCACAACCGGCTCCACTACATCGGCGCCCACGCCAACACCTAGCAGCGGTACGTCTGCCGCTGGACCCTGTCCGAGTGGCCCTCCGGGGAGCAGTCTGTCGCTCGGAGGGAACACGTATGCACTCGAGGGCATGGACACATTCACCAAGGACGCGCCGACGGGATCGTTCGCGCAATCGACGAACAACCAGATCGTCTACACCGGCGATCACGGGATGAGCTGGACGGGCTATCCCGATGGCACTCGGTCGACCTACTCGGGCAGCGCCGAGGGCTACCAGCCCTCGACGGTGTTGTCGGTTCACGGTGGCGTGCTCGACTTCTACCTGCACAATGACTCGGGCGGCAATCCCGTCGGCGCCGATCCTTCACCCGTCCCCGGTGGCAACCGATACCAGACCTACGGCGTATGGTCGTTCTGCGAGCAGGTGGCTCCGTCCGACTCCCATCGGCTCGACGACTTCAAGCAGGCTCCGCTGCTCTGGCCCCAAAACGACAGCAATGGCCCGTCGGCGGAGTCGGACTTTCCGGAGGCGCCCCTCAACGCGCTCACCTTCTCTGGATTTGCGCATTACGGCGGGTCCGGATCGCAGGACGTTTTCGAGATCCGATCCGTGGATCCGAGCTACGACCCGACTGAGTGGCACGTCTACACGCAGGCCTGGGGCCCGGGATTCCGGGCTTACTACGTCGACGGGCAGCTCGTTGGAACCAGCACGAACCAGGTTTGGTCAGGACCCGAGCGCTGGCAGTTGCAAGTCGAACCGGTGGGTGGCACCAACGACGCCGACACCGGCCATGCCTATATGAAATGGGTCTGGATCGGGACTCTTTCCTGAAACGGCATCACGACTCGAGGTCGAACCCCGTCGCCGAGTCGGGACCGCCGGCGGCCGAGTCCGTCAGCTCGAGGGGCGGCCCGGCGAAGCGACGGAGCCGCCGACCGCGCGTCGCCAGATCTCTCGCACGGAGAACCGCCGCCCTTCCGTGCCCTCAGGCGACGCCCCCGAGTCACCGCGCATCGCGACCCAGATCGCGATGGCCGCGCCGAGGGTCTGACCGATCAGCCACCCCAGGCCCGCGCCGGACAGGCCGACGCTCGGTATCAGCCAGAGATCGAGCCCGATGGTGGCAACCGTCGAAGCGCCCGCGATCAGCAGCGCCGGCCCCACGCGTTGGCGGATCCTCTCGACGGCGATGACGAAGTTCACGATCGTGAACGGAATAAGCGCGATCGCGAACAGTCGCAGCAGGTTCGCTGCGTGCTGGTACTCGGGGCCGAAGGCGCGCATGATCGGCCCGGCGAACAACACCACGAATACGACCAGCGGAATCACCACGACGAGCGCCAGACGGCTCACCTGCCGCACCAGCGAGCTCACCTTGGTCTCCGCCAGAGCTCCCTCGACCACGAGGGCGCTTGACATGTTCACCGCCAGCAACCTGAACGAGAAGCCGACCGCCCACGCCGAGTAGTAATACGCGTTCGCGGCGCCGGGCAGCAAAGCCAGTACCAGGAGCGACACGAGTGAGTCCGGTATGGCTGCCGTGACGGCGACGAAATGATGGCCTGCGGCGAAGCGAACCAGTTGGCGTCGAGCCGGGAGCCGCGACGGCACCTCACGCTCCCGTCTCAGGAACCGGCCGAACAACGCCACGTTGATAACAAGGACGAGTCCGATCAGCCCGAGCACCCAGGCACCGAAAATGGCCCACGCACTGGCTGACGCAGCGAGCGCCACCAGCAGAACCGCCTTGATGGCGCCGAACGCGGCATTCTCAATCGGGACCCATCCTGCCCGGCGCAGGCTGATCAGAACCGGGTCCTGGAGCGAGAACACAATCCACAGCACGATCGACGCGGCGAACAGGAGCACGGTCAGCGGACTGTCGGTCAGCACGCCCAGCCCGGCGAGGTGCGCAAATCCGACCAGGAAGACGCCGGCGGACACGAGTCCGATCGCGATAGCCGTCGCGTACGTCAGCCGTACGAGCCGGGTCTGAGCGCTGCCGGCTACCGGAACGAACCGCAGGAGCACGTACTGCAGCCCAATCCACCCCAAGCTTGAGACGAGCGTCATGGCGCTGATCGCGCCCGCGCCGATCCCGACCGCCTTTGCCGGATATAGCCGCGCCGCCAGCACCCAGTACGCAAACCCGAGAATGCCGTTGAACCCCGTTGTCAGCATCAGCGCGAACGAGCTGCGGTACAACGGCACCCGGCGCACATCGTTAAGGCGCGCGACGTAACTCATCTATGCCAGCCCGAACTCGTGCGCGAGTGCTCCGACGGCCCGCTCGGCCGGCCAGGAATCCGGTACCGAGACACGGCGAGCGGAAGCGCTCGCGAAAGCAAGAGCAATAAGTTCCCGCTCCTCGGTCAGCACCTGGGCGAATGCAGCTTCGACGCCGGCCAAACTGAAGATCGCCGAGCGCTGGCTTAGCAGGACATCGCTGGCTTCCGCCGCAAGCTCCCGCTGCTCGAGAGGCTCGGACCTGAGCGTGTCGACGGCGGCCCGCCGGATCACGACCACTTCGCCGATGTGAAGGCACAGCGGAGTCACGCCCGCCCCGAGCGCCGAGGCACTGATCCTCAGCGGCGGGGCAACGAAACCCCGGGTTAGCGACTTGACCTGACCCAGGCCGGTGAGCGTGCGACGAGCGGACGGGCGCAGGGCCGCAAATGCCGCTGGTGCCGTTCGTGCGAGATCCGGGTAAAGCCGCAGCCGGCGGGGGAAAGGCCGGCAGTCCTGGCCTGGCACGATGAGAACCTGGTCGTCGCCCAGCACCCGCCGCCCGGCGGCCAGCGCGAGCGCAGCCAGGCTGCTCTTTCCGCTTCGCGAGCGGCCGATCAGCAAGAGGGCCTTCCCGTCGCGGGCAATCGCGGCGCTCGGCAGAAGTACGTAGCCGGCCCGGACGGCGGCAAGCGAAACCAGCGGCTCGAGGATGTAGCTCTGCACGAGCGCGAGTCCCAGCGGACCGCGGACGTCGACCGCCACACGCATTGAGTCGGCATCGGGTGTGGTCGGTACGGACGCGCGCCACCTCGCCAGTTTGTGCGTGCCTCGCAACTCCGCCGCATGTGTGCCCCCTCGAGCACGACCGTTGTGAACATGACTGCCCACGGTTGCCTCCACAGCAGGGACCGAGGGTTCGTTGTCCAGCGCCGCTGACGCGTACTCCGCGCGAAAGTGGGCTCTGGCGCGGCGGTCGCCCCGAACGGACAGGACGAGGTCAGGGCCAAACCGGTAGAGGTCCGCGGGACCCGGCCCCGCGTCAAAACCATTGCGCCAGCGCATCCGCGACCTTCCTGGGGTCCGTCGGAAACGGAGCCTCCACCTCGAGCAGCCGGACACCGGCGAGAGAGTTTCGAAGCAGTTCTGCTTCGCGGCCGGCGACGCCGAGCAGCGGCGACGGGCCAGGTTGCGCGGACGCGTAGCGAACGCGAGCGTCGAGCTCATACAGCGACCGACGCTCATACGCAGCAGACTGCGCCAGGCGCTGCGCCGTCCATCCCACTTCCGCCTCGCGAACGGTTACTTCTTCCCCGGGCACCGTCGTCAGCATCGCGAGCGTCACCAAGGGCGGGGTTGCCGTTGGGTCCTGCGCCGAGCCGTAGATCGCCGCGACTTCGGTCTGACGAAGCGACAGCCGGCCCGTGAGCGTGAGCACGCGTTCGAGCTGTGACTCCGCGGCGCCGGCGAGAGGGCTTGCTCCCGCCCTGGTGAGCAACGGCAGCGCACGGCGCGCCGTTCGAGAGACGCGCAGACGCGCCCGCTGTGACGTTCGCAGGCGCGCCCGCAGGCGCGGGACATAGTCAAGCACCCAGTCGCGTATACCGACGGAAACTGGAAAGGCGTGGATACGCGCGTCGCTATCAATTACCGTCCACTTATCCGAGATGAAACGTGCCCCTAACTCGGCGAGGGCCAACGCGGTCTCGGTCTTTCCGGTCTCGGACCAACCACAAACCACGAGGCCGCCCCCTCGGAGCTGAACGGCCGCGCCGTGCACAACAACAGCTCCGCGGTTAATTGTAGCAAGTTGAAGTAGTGGTCGCACCAGGTCTGCGAACGCAATCCAGAGCGGAAAAGCGTGGTCATACGAGAGACGAACCTGATCGATTTGTGACGACAGCCGAGGGAGTTCGAACCCCGAATCGCCATGTAGGAGGTAACAGCGCCCGTCGGCGACACCTGTGCGGCGACCATCTCCAGCCGGACCGTGGACATCGCGGAAGGTTCGAGGTAGGATTTCGTTGTTGGGGCAAAGCACCACGTCGGTCGTGTCCGGATCGACTCCAACGCTCGGCTGATACGGATCGAGCTGCGAGTCGACATACCGGAGTACTCGTTCTCGATCATCGTCGATTGTGAGGCTTGCCAGACCATGCAAGTCAAATATGCGCGCCATCAGCGAAAGTAGTTTCTCACGATGCTGACCAAGGAACGGCCTGTGGTCATCACTTTGCCGAGAAACGCTCGGAGCACGAGCAGTCTTGCGGTATCGCCTGCGATAGCCGCGGGCGCGCTCTTCCTAAGCGTCGTCTCACTCGCTGGCGCCCGGCTGAAACTTGACGGTTATGGCCTCGTGCACAGCCTCCCCTGGCCGTATTACGTTGGGCTCGCCGGTCTACCCCTGGCGTCGGTGGTCGAATGGCGCCGAGAGAAGTCTCGGCCGCTGTTGTTGCTCGCCTACGTCACCGCCTTCCTGCTGGTTGTCTGGCTCACTCCCTATGTGCTCGAGGGCACCCCCAGGTTCCGGACCGGGTACCTGAGCTACGGCTACGTGGATCCGGTCGTACGTGGGCAGGGCTTGCTCCCGCGCCTGTTCGTCTACCACAACTGGCCGCTGTTCCCACTCCTGATGGCGGCGATTCAGAGCGTGACCTCGATCTCGCCGCTCAAGATGATGGACTTCTGGCCGACGCTGATCTCGGTGCTGTATATGGCGCCGCTGTCCGTGCTGCTGCTCATGGCGACAGACCGGTCGTGGCCGGCTGAACGACCCTGGCGGACATCTCTGAAAGCGACGCTTCGGGTGGATGCTCGGTGGGTGGCCGGCCTCTGGGTGTTCGTCATCTTCCAGTGGACGAACCAGGACTATTTCAGCCCACAAGCGCTCGCATTCTTGTTCTATCTCGGCCTCGTGGTCGTCCTGGCACACACGGCCATGCGTCGGGATGGCGTATTCAACGGGGCGAGCGGCGCCGCCACCGTCATCCTGTTCACGCTCATCGTCGCTACTCACGTCCTGAGCGCGGTCGTCGCGCTGTTCGTGATCACCGCGCTGACCTTGACGCGACAGTTGAAGCGACCGACCCTACTCCTGCTCTGCCTGCTCGTGTTCGTCGTATGGCAGGCGTATGCGGCGGCCCCGTTCTACCAGTTCTACGGCCACCGCCTGCTCCAGACGGTGTTCGCGGCGGGCGACTTCCTGCAGTCGAACGTCTCTGGACGAATCAGTGGGAGTGGCGCCCACTTGACCGTTGGCCGGCTGCGTGTGGCCGTCACGGCGATCGTGTTCGCGCTGGCTATCTTCACAGTTGTCCTGCAGGTGCGGCCACGCCGTCGCCGGCTGTGGAGGCCGATGACGCTCTGGCGGGCGCTCTCAGAAGAGGTCCAGTTCGCGCTCGTGCTGCTGATTGCCACCGTCCTCGTGGGGCCTGTGTCGATCTACGGCGGTGAAATGCTGATCCGCACGGAGCTGTTCAGTCTCCCCCCGCTCGCGATGATGATCGTCGCCGCGGCCGACCGGCGCCGCGTGCTCACGGCGATCGCAGCCGTCCTCACCGTCATGGCGCCGCTCCACATCGTCACTCATTACGGCAATGAGCTCTATGACTACGTCTCGCCCGGTGAAATCGCAGGGTTCAACTACATCGCGGATCACCTCGCACCGGCGAAGATCTACGGCGGTTTTCCGGGTGGCGGCTTCCTCAAGTCAGCGACGCTCCGATGGCGCAACAGCACCGTCCCGAATGCAAACCACGTTCCGGTGCCGATCGACTTCCTGGAACCGAACGCCCATCGCTGGGGAACCGCGCCCGGAGATGTCTACGTGGCCTTCAGTCGCGGCGACGTCGCCGCGTCGACGCTGTTTTACAACCAGCCTAACCTGATCGGCGAAATGCGGCGCCTCGTGGCGCACAACCCCCATTTCCAAGCCGTGTACGTCACCCCCGACTACTCGATCTACCGCTGGTTGCCCCCGCCACCCAGGCGGAGGCGGGCCACCGCCAACGCGTATGGGGTGCACCCCGCAGCCAGGCCGGCGCGTGCCGGTGCCTACGCGACCGGGTCTACCGCGGGCGGCGCCACCACAGCCGGGCGCCGCACGCGGAAGGCAACCACCCCGACCAAATAGCCGACCGCCGCCGCACCTACCGCGCCGATCACCGCGGCAAACTGTCCCGCAGCCTCCCCGGCACCGCGGCCGCTGGCCACGCGTCGGATGCTGCTCGCCAGGCGAGCGGCCAGCGCATGGCGAACGTACGCGCGCTCCGTGTCCAGCGAACGGCTGTCGCCCAGTCGGCGGACCATCGCCTTGGAGATCCCCTCGAAGTAACAGCGGCGAAGCAGATAGCTTGCTGTCGCTCGCGCGGCCGGTACCCGGTGGTCGATTTCCGCTCCAGCGGTCAGCGCGATCCGCGCGCCGCGCATCGCGCGAGCAGCCCGCAGGCAGAACTCTGTCTCTTCGCACCCCAGCGGGAGGCTTCCGAGACGCCCGACTGCCGGGTTGAAGTTTCCCACCGCCTCGAACAGCCCTGCGCGGAACGCCATATTGCAGCCGAGCGGGTTTCGCACCTCGCCGGCCTCAGGAAGCCCCGCGTAGGAGCATCCCACCACCCATAGGAACTCAGGCGGCAGCCACCCGGGATGCGCGGTCTCCCAAAGCGGTCGTGCATGGCCGCCCACTCCGACCACCTGCGGGTCGTCAAACGTACTGAGCAAGCGTGCTAGCCATCGCTCGTGCGCGATCGCGTCGTCGTCGATGAACACCACGTACTCACCGCGGCTGCGGGCGATCGCCGTATTGCGAGCCGACGACAGGCCGCGCGCATGCTCGTTGGCGACGATCTCGACCTCATCGGGAAGGCGGGGTCGGAGCTCTGCTTGCAGCGGCTCATTGTGATCGACGACTACGATTATCTGGCCGGGAGGAGGGTCCTGGTTCAGGACCGACTTCACGCAGTCGACCGTTTGCTCGACCCTCTGGGACGCGAACGCGCACACCACCACGGTTGCGCTAGCAGCATCGACCGTCGACTTCGACTCGGTGGTGTTCACGTGTGCCTTCCTGTGCCTTTCATTTGTGTCCTCGTTCGCCGATGCCACATCCCCGCGCCGGCCAGTGACTTGCCCGGGGATGTGGGTAACACAAGCTTGGAGGCGCCGACGGTGACTGTCGCCGTGCCACCGACCTGCCCAATGGCGGCGCCGGCGGATTGCCTTGCGGCTCACCGCCGGCGCCTATGGAGCAAGCCTACGCCCTCAATGTGATCCGCTTGGATGCGCGGATGGTGCCGTGGCCCGCAGGCGTAAAGGCACCCTTCGCGAGTAGTTGCATCCTCGTGTTGCCGCTGAGGAGGCTGCGGCCGCTAGAGGTCAGGAAGACCACTGCGTTCGCGTGCCCTGAGCTGTGGAACACCAGAGCGACCGTGGCGACCAGCGTGTTCTTGCTGTACCACGAGATCACGAGACGACCCGGTGACGGCGCCGAGAATGTGAACTTGTAGCCGCCGTGCTTGAGCACGCCGCGAATCGTTCCCGCGTTGCCCTTCGCAGCCAGCACCTTCAGGAGCAGTCGACGGATCTGGGCCTTGTTGATCGTCACGGGCCCGGTCGACGTACCCTGGCCGCCGTTGCCGCCGGCATTCCCGCCGGCGTTCCCGCCGCCGTTGCCGCCGTTGCCCCCGTTGCCGGGGTTGCCGCCGTTGCCGCCGGGCGCGGGCGTGCCCGCCTTGACCACACCGGTCGCGCCGGAGCTCGCCGGAGCGCTGGTGATGCCACCGGCCGTCGCCGACTCCAGCACCCGCAGGGTGTGGCCGACGTCGGCGCCGGTCGCCGTGTAGTTCTGCGACGTCGCTCCGGCGATTGCGGAGCAGTTGTTGCCGGAAGCATCGCAGTCCTGCCACTGGTACGAGTAACCGCTCGGGTTCTTGGGAATCCAGGAACCGTGCGACTCGGTCAGCGTCTTACCCTCTTGCGCGGTCCCACCGATGGTCGGCAGCGCGGTATTGCCCGGAGTGACGACCGTCGTCGTCACTGGCGAATGCGTAGAGGTGCTCCCCGCCGAGTTCGTGGCCGTGACGTAGGCCACCATCGTGTGGCCGAGGTCGGCGTCCTGGAGGACGTACGTCGGCGACGTGCTCGGCGGGGCCGGGAACGCCGCCCCGCAGTGAAGCCCTGCGCCGTCGCATCGGCGCCACTGGTAGCCAAACGTAATCGGCTGGGTCCCGTCCCACGTCCCGGGGCTAATGGTCAGCGTCTGTCCATCCTGCGTGACGCCGGTGACCCTCGGCCCCGGCGGGTGGTTGATCGGCGTTCCGGCGGTGACTACACCGGTCGGCGACGAGCTCGCCGGCGTGCTGCTCCCGGATGCGTACGCGGTAACGAGGAACACCAGCGTCGACCCGACGTCCGACTGCGCGATCTGGTATGTCGTGTTAATCGCGCCCGCGATCGCGGTGCAGGCAAGCGTGGTGGGGTTACAGTCCTCCCACTGCCGCTTGAGGTAGGACTGACCCGTCCAGGTACCGTCGGTTGACTCGAGGTACCTCCCGACTGACGGACTGCTGATTTCGTTCGGCGGCGCGTTCGGCGGAATTACGATCGTCGGCGGTGAAGTGTTAACCGGTGGTGGCGCCGCCGCCGCCATCGGAGCCGCCCCGGCGGCCCCCGGGAACGCGATGGCTGCCAGCACTGCGGCGAGCGCCGGCAGCCAGATGAATGGTAAACCTGGCGAGCCGCGGCGTCGCCGCGCGCCCTCGTTTACAGATGCTTGCCCCATGAAATGTACCCCCTAATGGTGGTTGACTTACTGGATCTAACTACGGAAAGTCTGATGAAGCTTGTCTGCTGTCGGCACCGGCCGCGCCGTGTCACAGTCCGATCACCCTGGCCAGCCTGAGTCCGCTCAGGACCAGCCCGAGCAGCACGGCCCAGGCGGTGAATGGCGCGATGTACCTCGCGATGACCGAGAACCGCCCGCCCCCCGCACCACGCCCCACCTCAAACGGGACAGCGATCAGGAGGATCGCCAAGGTCACAAGCAGCAGTTTCCCATCGTATGCGGCGTGAGCGAGGCTGATGCACAACAGCACCAGTGCAATCGTTGCGGCCACCACGGCCGCCGGCAGTGCGAACAGTGCCACCAGCGTGCCTGCCACGAGCAGCTTGCGGCCGCGACCGCGCGCGGGGACGCTGCGGTCTGTAAGCCCGCGCCATAGCCCGATGTAGTTCCCGAGGGCGAAGCCTGCGAAGTACGGCCACGGCCGCAATGCCTCCCGCATGCCGCGGGCCAGGCCGAGCGCAGCGGCGGCGAACGGGATCATCGCGTTGATCAGCGCGGAGCGCCCGTGCTTGCGCACCATGCGGCCAAGTCCGGCCCCGTCGGCAAGCCATTGCTTGCCGGCAAATGCGAATCCATCGGCGAACCGGTGCAACCCGACCATGCCCTCGGAGACCCCGATCCGGAAGCCTGCCCGATTGAGGCGGATCCGGAGATCGATGTCCTCGCCAGAACGAAGCTGCCCGTCGAGTGGATGTGCCAAGAGCAGGTCGCGGGCTATGAGGCTGGCGCAAACACCGAACCACTGCCTGCTGTTGCCGCGATTGTGATGATCGGCGAGCGACTGACTCCAGTAGTCGCCGGCCCCGACGCTGTGGAGCCCTGCCTGAAGCGCCACCAGCTGGCGGTCGCACCGCTCCCGGTCGAGATCGCGCAACGCCGTGGGCGGCAGCACGACGTCGGCATCTACCAGCGCGATCCACGGCTGCGATGCTGAGGCGACCCCCATCATCCGTGCCGCTGCCACGCCCGCGCCGCCATCGTCGATGACCTTGTCGACCCACGGCTGAGCGAGTTCGACCGTGCGGTCGGTCGAGCCACCGTCGACGAGGATGATCTCTGCGGGATCGTTCTCTCGAATCGCCCGCAGGCACGACTCGATCCAGTCTTCGGCGTTGCGAGCCGGCACCACCGCGCTGATCTGAAGCGTCCCGGTGGCCGTCTGGGCGGGCGGGGCTATCGCCGCCGGGGCGCCAAGGACGAGCTGCTCGAAGCGAAGGGCCGCGTCATGCTCGGCAGCGTGGTGCCAAGCGGTTCGAACCTTCAGCGCCGGCGCCTCCCCGAACCAGACGACGTTGATCGTCTCGTCCCCTACGACCATCCGTCTCACCGTCCGCACCGGGGCCGGGCCCGGCGACTGCTTACCCATCAAACCGCGCGCCCGCACGATCAGCGCACTTACGAGATAGGTAATCGGGCCGAGCAGCATCCCGAACCACTTGATCCACTCGAGATGCCGCGGGCGCCTGCTCGACCGTTCGATGCTCTGGCTCGACTTGAGATCCCGGCGGTGGCGCACCTCCACAGGGATGCTTCGCAGCCACTCGCGACGATGAGGACCCGCTATCAGGTGCTTGCCGACCATGGCGCCCAGGCCGACCCCCTGGCGGTAAGCCTGGCGCCGCGCGGGTTCCGCGCTGCCCGGAGGCTCGCGCCAGACCACTGCCCCCGGCTCGTATGAGAGCGCGTATCCCTGCCGAAGCAACCGAACTAGGAGATCGAGCTTCTCACCCCCGTGCGCCAACGTAGAGGGACCCAAGGCGGGATCAAAGCCACCGATCTCGCGGGCGACTTTCGTCGTAATCATCAGGCTGCCGCCCCCGCCGAGGGCGGCACTGGCGCAGGCGAGAACCGGAGTCCGGCTCCCGGAGAATGGGGGTCGATAAGTCTTTGGCCCAGGTTCCTCAGGCGACCCCGCTGGCTCGAGCAGAAACTGAAGTTCACTGTCGAAGCCACCTGGCAGGCAAAGGCTCGTCACACAGGCTATCCCGCTCTCGCAGACCAGCGCCTTAGCGCTCGAACGGAGCCAGTCGCGATCGACGACGACGTCGTCGTCGATGAACACGACGACGTCGGCCTCGGCCCGAGCCAAACCGGTGTTACGGGCAAGCGAGACAGATGACGACGACTCCTCCACGTAACGCAGCCGAAGGTCACTCGGAAATTCGTTCACGAGCATTCGGGGAATGTCCAAGGAACGTGGGCGGCGCTCGACGACAATCACCTCGAAGTCGTCGTAGTCGCTCCTCAGAATCGAGCGCAGACAACGCTCCAGCATGCGGACGTCATTCCGGACGCTGACGATGACGCCGACTGAGGGATGGAGAACTCGCATAGCCGAATGCGCAGTCACCCTGCCGCCGTCGGGGATCAGGGCCACCTGCGCGCTCCGTTGATCCGGTCGTCGAACCGGCGGCGACTGTGCCACCACATCCGTCCGTTGTCCTGCTCTGCCCCGGGCTGTGTCCCGCCGGAGATCACCGCCTCAACCCGGGACGGGCGCCCAGCCGGCAGTTGCGGCGTGAGATCAACGACTTCGCTCATGGCCGTCTCGGGCTCGGAATCGACCGCGAGTCCGACCAGCCCTCGATAGAGCCTCCACGTCGAGTCGATCACCGATTCCCAAGACCGTGCCGAGGACGGAAGCAACGCGGCGCTGGAGCTCATCGGAAGCCGCGCTGCCTCCTCGATCGCGTCGGCCACGTCGAGGGGAGAACCTCTCGGCGCGACGAACACGACCGGCCCGAGGCCGGGCCGGTCCGCGGCCTGCCGGTGAACCGGGAGGTCGGATGCCACCACGGCGACGCCGGCCACCCGCGCTTCGGTCACGAGCGATCCAGATCCTCGGTCGCAAGGAAGGGCGACTACAACACGCGCGGTGCGCAGCCAGCGGAACAGCAGCTCGTCAGAAATAGCGCCCACGAATCGCACGCGTGAAGAGATGCGTAGGTCAACCGCGAACGCGGAGAGGCGAGCTCGCGCCGGTCCATCGCCGACCACGACCAGCCGGAACTCGGGATCGAGACTCGGCATCGCCGCGATCGCACGTCCAACACCCGTGGCGTGCTCTAGTCGGTCGACGGCGAGTACCACGACGTCGTCGCTGTCGAATGGCTTAGCCGCGCGCAGCGCCGCCGCGTCGACTCCGTCGGGTAGAACCTGTGTCCGGTGGCGAGCATCGGGGACGATTCTGCAGACCACATCCCGCTCGAACTCAGATGGACAAACGATCTGGGCTGCCGCGCCGACAACCGCCCGCATGGTCCCCGCGTGGCGCCAGTTCGTGAAAGCGTCCAACGGGGCGCTGGGCGTCAGGACCAGCGGATGTACCCGAGTGCTCGCGACCGCCATAGCCAGCGACAGCTGCCTGGTATGCACGTCGACGACATCGAACGGCGGGCTCGCTGCGCGTAGGCGTTCCCGCAGCCGCGGCGCACTCGGGAAGCGCAAAGGGCCGGCCACGGTCGGAAAGCGCCGGATGATCACGCCTTCCCGATGTTCGGGCACGAGTTGCGCGGGACCCTGGGTCAGGATCTCGACTTCGGCACCACGCTTCGCCAGACCGCGCGCCAACTCATCGATACGACGCTCCAGGCGGCCGCGCTCGGGCAGGTAGCTCGACGCGACAAGCGCTACTTTCATGACCCGAGCAAGCGGTAGGCGAGGCGCGGCAGCAGCGACGTTTCCGACGCCATGGCGAGTCGCTCCCGGACGATCGTGCGCAGGACACGAGTGCCGTCGCGGACGGTGTTCAGGTTGCTCTCTCCGTGCAGGCGGACCTGCTCGAAGCTGGGAACCTCATGAACGATCAGCCCGGCC
This sequence comes from uncultured Solirubrobacterales bacterium, assembly GCA_963822855.1. Classification (GTDB taxonomy): domain Bacteria; phylum Actinomycetota; class Thermoleophilia; order Solirubrobacterales; family Solirubrobacteraceae; genus Palsa-465. The sequence continues at coordinate 158,023 of CAWGJE010000001.1, forward strand.
TTCGCGACTCGAACGTTGATCAGCGTCTCGACCTCAAACCCGTCGCAGTCGACCCGCAGGTACGGCAAGCACCGTGTCCAGAACGCGTTATAGCCGTAGCAGAGATCGGTGTAGTGCGTTCCGTAGAGCGTGTTGACGAACGCTCCCAGCAGGCGGTTCCCGAGGCTGCGAGCGCGAGTGATGTCGGTGCTCAAGCCGCCCTGCGCGAACCGCGAGCCCTTCACGAAATCAGCGCCATTGCAGAGCGCAGAAACGAAGCGCGGAATCTCCGCGGGGTCGGTCGATCCGTCGGCGTCGAGCGCGACGATGATCTCTCCGGTGCAGGCGGCAAAGCCCTCCGCCATGGCGTTGCCCTTACCTCGTCCCGACTGAGTCAGGATCCGTATGTCTGGCCGTAGGCTCCGCGCGACGGCGACCGTATCGTCGACCGAATGGCCGTCGACCAGGATCACCTCGTGAAGCCCTTCCGGGAGACGCGAGAAGACGTACGGAAGGTTCTTCTCTTCGTTCATCGCGGCGATGACGACGCTCACGTCGACGCCGAGCGGCGCGAAGCGCGGCAGCGGCTGACGCAGCGTCGACTCGGGCGATAACTGGATGTGAGCTTCCTCAAGCGTTACGTCGTCAATCAGCTCGAGCTCCATCGATGACATCAACTGCCCGTCCCCCTGAAGCATGTGGCCCCCTCTGTTTCTGGTGATCGTCGTGTGATCGCTTTCGATTATCTACAGCGATCGGACGAGATCAAGACCCGGACGGCCGGATTGGTCGATGACGCGACCGACCGTTTACGTCATCGGGGTGAATCTGCGCGGCGGATCCGTCACTATGCGACCGTCGGCGAGGTTTCGGTGAAGCGCTCACGACGAGCCGGACTCACCATGGGGGCTAGCAGGATCGCCCGCGGCTCTTCTTTCGGGCCGCGGGCATCTTGCAACCGTTGTCACTCGACTTCGCGGTCGGCTTGCTCGGCTTGCTCGGCCTGCTCGACGATCTCGATCGCGCGTCGGCGGTCCGGCACCCCAAGCTTTCGCAGCACCGATGCGACGTGCCGCCGCACGGTTATCTGTGAGATGCCCAGGTGTCTCGCGATCTCCGCGGTTCTCTCGGGTTTTCGCAACCGCTGGAGGACCTCGAACTCGCGCGCGGTCAGCTCGACCTCCGCATGGTCGGATGCCAGGACCATGCGACGCCGCGTCCCGCGCTCGCGAAACTCGAGGACCAAACGTCCCGTCATCGCGCGGGGCAGAGCGGCCTCGCCGCGCATCACGCCGGTGATTGCATGCGGCAGTCGACTGGCCGGAGTGCTCATCAACAGATAGCCATCGGCGCCGGCCCGCAACGCCTCGAACAGCTCTTCGTCCCGCGCCAACCCCGTCATCAGCACGATCTTCGTCTCGGGGAGCGCCCGCTTGATCCGCCGCGTGGCTTCGATTCCATTCCCCGGCAGTTCAACCGCGACAACGCAGACATCCGGCTGATGCGCGAGCGCCGCCTGCACGGCCTCTTCTGCGTTCGCCCCCTCCGCCACTACGCGCATGCCATGAGGCTCTATAGCGCGCTTGATCCCGGCACGGACGGGTATCTGATCATCCGCAAGCAAGACCGTTAGCTCGCGGGCGGCCGCCGGCGCGGCGTTACCGCCTGTGGCCGCTGGTTGCGGCTTGGCCGGACGTTCGCCTCGGGTTGGCCCCACTCCTGGTCCCATCCAAAGCGAAGAACGTATCGGGCGACCCAGTGTTTCCGAGACCGTTCACGTGTGAACGCAGGAGGGGCGAGTAAGCCCATTGGCGGCCGGCTCGTGAGGCAACACACTGCGCTCGTCGAACGGGGTGCAGGAACGGTATATCTCGAATGAATGGATTTTTGGGGGCAGGCGGCATTGCCGCCACTGGGCGCACGCGCGTGATCCGGGTTGGGATCTGCGTGCTCGCGATCATGGTCAGCTGGTGGCTGCTTGCCGGCGTGGCCGAGGCCGCGCCATCGCCGGTCACCGCACCAAGCATTAGCGGGACCGCTCAGGAAGGCCAAACGCTCAACATGACCCCGGGGACCTACACCGACGCGACCACCGTGACGGTCAGCGACCAGTGGGAGAGTTGCCTTGCCGCTGTCTGTACTCCGGTAGGGACCGCGAACGCCTCGAGCTACCCGGTGGCCCCGACCGACGTCGGACGAACGATCGAGATCGCTGAAAGCGCGTCCGCTACTGACGGGACCACGACCGCGACGGCTACAACGGGTACCGTAACCGGCAACACTGCCGCACCGACAGTCGCCGGCATCGCCCAGGAAGGGCAGCTGCTGACCCTCACCCGGGGCACCTGGTCGGGCGGGCCAATGGTCAGCGACCAGTGGGAGAGTTGCCTTGGCGCTGTCTGCAGTCCGGTGGGGACCGTAAACAGCTCGACCTACCAGCCGGCCCTCACCGACGTCGGCCACACGATCCACATCTCTGAGACGGCCACCTACGCGGCCGCTCCCGCCGTGGTAGTGACCTCCGCGGCCGTCGGACCCGTCGCGTATCCGGCGATCCCCGTCGACCAGATTCCCCCGACGATCTCGGGTACCGCACAACAAGGACAGATTCTGACCCTGACCCAGGGTCGCTGGCTAAACACTCCCGCCACGATCATTCCCACGATCACCGACCAGTGGGAGCAGTGCGACCTCTTCGGCGCCGCCTGCACGCCGATCCCCGGTCAGACCGGACCAACCTACACCCTTGGACCCGGGGATGTGGGGCATACGATCGCGGTGGTGGAGACCGCGAAGAACGACAACCCGACGCCCGGCACGGCCGCCTCCGCTCCGACCGGAGTCATCGTGGCCACGAGCGCGACCTCGGTTCAGGCCTTCTCATCGAACCCCCCGAAGACGAATCAGACCGTCACGCTCATCGCGACCATCTACTCGAGCTCGGGCAACGCGAACCCGTCCGGCTCCGTGACGTTCTTCAACGGGTCGAACGCGATCGGCGGCTGCAGCGGCAAGCCCGTCAACGGCGGCCCGACCGTCACCGTGGTCTGCCCCGCCGGCTTCGGGGCCGGCGCGCCGCAGATCACCGCCGTCTATACGCCTGGCCCGGGCTCGCTCGTCGACGGCTCGACGAGCGCACCGACATCGATCGCGATCGGCCGTGATTCGACGTCCGTCTCGCTCGCGGTCACGTCGCAGGTCGACGTCAACAAGACCGCGACCTACAGTGCCGCGCTCGTGCTCCCGAGCAGCAACTCGGGGCCGATCGGGCCGACCGGTTCGATCGCGTTCCTCGACGGTGGTCAACCAATCCCCGGCTGTGGCAACCAACCTCTGAACAACCTGGGAGCGACGTGCACGCAGAGCTACAGCTCGACGGGGACGCACCAGATCTCCGCCGTCTACACCGGCGATGCCAACTTCGCCGGGTCGACCTCGTCTGCGAACCCGGTGCAGATCGTCAAGAGCGGGGCGAAGACCGTGCGTGGCTTCGTCAAGTCGCTCGTTGCCTGGACCTTCTTCTACCACCCCACTTACACCCAGGTGATGAAGTTCGTCGTGTCCCAGATCGCCAACGGGACGACCATCATCATGACGTGCCAAGGCAATGGATGTGCATTCGCTAAGCTCACGCTCACGTCAGGTCATAAGCGCCAGTCGCTCAACCTCCTGGCCCGGTTCGCCCACCGCAAACTGAAGCCCGGGACCCGCGTCACTGTCCGGGTCATGCACCCGAACTGGGTCGGGAAGTTCTTCTCGTTCACGATCCGCGCCGGCGCCGCGCCCGTGGTTGGCCAGACGTGCATCCCGGTCGGTAAGACCATCCCGGGCCGCGGCTGCTGAGACCTAGAACCCGAACCGCTCGAGCATCGACGGCGCCGTGCGGGCGTTGTTCAAGAGCGGCAGTCCGAGCAGCTGCTCTGTCTTACGCAGCAGCGAATAGTGGGTGTAATGGTGGTGGTCGACGATCCCACGCGTGTAGGGCGATATCACGATCAACGGCACTTGATTCGGGCCCGTGTCGGACTCGCTTTCGTCCCACGTGATGAAGATCACGGTCGTCCCCGACCGGTACTGCGGCGTCGCCATCAGCTTCGGTACGAAGGAGGCGAGAAACCTGTCGCCGTCCTGGATCGTCCCGTTGTGCATGTCGTTGATCGCATTCGGTGCGATCAGAGTGAATGCCGCGCTGACATCGGGCGTCGGAGCGAAAGGGGTGTCGTAGCTGGTGCAATCCGACCCGAGGTTGGTGTAGTAGACCTCCGGATTGTGGCGCACGAGGTACGGGAAGCTGTTCATGCGTTCGCAGTTCGTGGACATGCTTTCCGCCAGCGAACGCGACCGTCCCCCGGGCAGCTGAGTGAAGATCGAGGGGACGTCCAGCGCGTAGGTCATGGGCTGTCCCGGTGCGCCAGGACTCCAGTCGTGACTGACTCCGTGCGTGGAGCCGCTGGTCAAAGCGATGTAATTCGGCAGCGACGGATGCGCGATTGCCGTGTCGCCGGTCGCGTACCCGTAGGTCCGCGCTAACGCCGACAGGTAAGGGGCCCCGGGGGAATACACCACGTCCTGAGACTTGTTTTCCATGAGGATCCATACCACGTGACGAATGGCTCGATGGTCCTGGCGAGAGGAAGCCGGGGAAGTAGCCGACGTGGCTGCGGCTCCTCCGCAGCCGGCCAAGACAAGCGCAAGCAGGACGGGGCGCAGCCTACTCACCACGCGATTTCCTTTCCGCTCCTCCGCCACATCGCCGACGCACCACCCATCATTCGTTCGAAAAGTACAACGGATCGTTCTCAGACGGTATGAGCGAGCCGAGAGAGGTCGTAGCGGATGAAGCGCTGACGCTCGGAGCTCGCGGTGGGCGCTCAGTATCGAGATCATGAGCGGGCGCCGACCCGACGCGAGCGGCTGCGACGTCGCGCCCACAGCGTCCGCATCCAGACGTCCGCATTCAGACGTCCGCGATATTTGCGCTGCTGACAAAGCGCGGCGCGAATCGCTCAAGAAACCGGTGAGCTACAGGAGCAAACTCTCGTAACAAGCCGGATTGAGCTCCCGACTAACTCCGCGGGTAACTACTGAGGCCCCCCACCCACAACCATTCACAAGATTGCTACAATCTATCTAACTTCCAGTAACTTTTGGGGCGCAATCCCACTCTACGTGGGCCAATTTAGGGGCATTTTGGTCATGATTGGGCGTGGACGGTCGTACTTCCGTCGCGTCGCCGGTGGCGACTTATGGCCCGAGGGGCGAATCGGCGCAACCAGCACCAGCTTGGCGAGTGCTGGCGATTTCAATCTCAGCATCGCCGTCAGTCCTGACGCCAGGACGCGAACGATCGTTTCCTGGTCGGTCGCGATGGCGGTCATCGCGGCGATCAGCGGCGGCTTTGCGCTTCTTCCCGCCCATGCAGTGGATCCCGACGCCCGCGGTGCGCTCGAGGTGACGATCGCGGTGTCCGCGATCGTCACGTCGTGGCTCCTTATCGCTAATTGGAGGCGCGGCCGCGAGTTGTCCGACCTGCTGCTGCTGGCCGGCCTACTGGCTATGTCGCTCGCGGACTTCGCGTCCTTGGGCCTGCCCGCCCTCAAAGAGATGAGCCGTACGGAATCGAGCAGCGCCTTCCGGCTCGGCGGCGAGCTGGTTGCGGCGCTGGCGATCGCTGCGGCTGGGATCGCAGGCCTCAAGTCGGCTCGCGCGTCTCGTCGTGAGCTCGTCGGCTTCGAACTCGGGGTTGGTGCCGGAATCGTGGTGCTCGGGCTGCTCCTCGCGATCCTCATCGGCGCGCGCACTCTGCATACGGGCACCGGAGGGGCAGCCGACGACCCAGCCGCATTGAGCGTACACACGATCTCGGCCGCGATCCTGTTTGCGGCGGCCATCGCGTTCGTCGCCCGATCCCCGCGCGCGGACAGCCCAACCGTCCTTTTCGCGGCGGCTTGTCTCCTGCTGGCCGCCGCAAACCTGCGCTATCTCGCAGCTCCCTCGGTACGCATCGACTGGGTCACGCCAAAGGACGGCTTGCGGCTGGCGGCGTATGGCTTGCTGCTAGCGGGCGCGTACCTCCGGCACGCGAATCTCCAACGCAACGCGGCGTCTGCGGCAATCGCTTCCGAGCGTGAACGTATCGCCCGGGACCTGCATGATGGCCTTGCACAGGACCTGGCATGCATCGCCGTCCAGGGACAGCGGCTCGACAGCCAGCTTGGACCCGAGCATCCCCTGATGGTCGCCACTCGTCACGCGCTTGCGGCTTCGCGCGGGGTGATCGCGGACCTGACCGCCTCGGCCGCTCTCACCACCGAAGCGGCGCTTCGGATCGTCGCGGACGAGCTCGAGCATCGCTACGACCTGCAGGTGCACATACGGGTCGAAACCGACACCGCTCTCAGCCCGGACGACGAGCTCGAGCCCACCCGGCGCGAGCATCTCATCCGCATCGCTCGCGAGGCGATCGTCAATGCGGCCTTGCACGGCACAGCTCGGCACGTGGACGTCGTGCTGCTGCGTCGGCCCGGGACGCTGCTCATGCGCGTATCCGATGACGGGCGGGGGATCAGTGACACCGAGGTGTCCGGGTTTGGGCTACGGAGCATGCGCGCCCGGGCTAACTCGCTCGGTGGTCAGCTGAGCGCCCACCCCAGGGCGGGCGGCGGCACCGATCTCGAGCTGCTCGTCTCGTAACCGCCTAACCGCCCCGATCCCAGCCTGTGATCTCAACCATCAGCTCTCAGAACGCCTCGCGAGGCAATGACGTCAAGGTTCTCGTGGTCGACGATCACGAGCTTTTTCGGCGTGGGTTGATCGGGCTGCTCGAGGAGCGCGGGATCGAGGTCGCCGGTGAGGCAGCCCTCGCTGCGGACGCGATTCGGCTGGCGGCGGAGATCGGCCAATGCGTGGTCTTAATGGATCTGAGCATGCCCGGTATGTCGGGGATCGAGGCCATGCAGCGTCTCGCCGCCGCCGCGCCGCTGGCGAGGGCACTGGCGCTCACCGTCCTCGCCGACGATCAACACGTCATCGAGGCGCTACTGGCCGGAGCGTGCGGCTACGTGGTCAAGGATGCGACGATCGACGAGATCGTCGAGGGTATCCGGGCGGCCAGTCGCGGGGAGTCCATGATCTCGCCACGGATAGCCAGCCGGTTGGTGCATCGTCTTCGCGAGCCGGAGACGGTCGAGGCCAGGCTCACCGGGCGCGAGTTGACGCCCCGTGAGATGGAAGTCCTCGAGCTGCTTGCGCGCGGACTCGATAACTCGGAGATCGCCGGTGTGCTCTACCTCAGCCAGCACACGGTCAAGAACCACGTGTCGAGCATCCTCATCAAGTTGCAAGTGGAAAACCGCGTTCAGGCCGCCGTCCGAGCCGTCCGCTCGGGCATGGTCTGACGCGCTAGGAGCCCCCTGTCCCCACCGGTCGCCCCGGATCCGTGATCCAGTCGCTCCAGGACCCGACGTAGAGCGCCGCCGGAATGCCTGCGAGCGACAACGCCAACACCTCGTGCGAGGCCGCTACCCCTGAGCCGCAATAGGCGCCGACCGCAACGCCATCGCGCACGCCGGCGTCCTCGAACACCCGCCGGAGCGCGTCCGAATCCCGGAATCGCCCGTCAGCCTTCACCAGCGAGGCCGCCGGCACGTTCACGGCTCCCGGAATGTGGCCCGCGACCGGGTCGACCGGCTCGCGCTCGCCGCGGAACCGCTCGGGCGCGCGGGCGTCGATCAGCACGCCGGCCCGCGCCACCGCCGCCGCGGACTCGGCATCGAGCAACGGCATCCCGCCGGCGCTCGCGACGAAATCGCCGGCTTGGGGCACGGTAACAGCGCGCTCGATGGCGTTCCCCGCGGCCGACCAGCCACTGAAACCCCCATCCAAAACACTCACGTCCGGGTGACCGAAGTACCGGAGCAGCCACCACGCCCGGGCCGCGGCGATCGAGTTGCCCGAATCGTACACGACCACCGGCCGATCCGAAGACACGCCCGCGGCGCGCATCGACCGAGCGAACGCCTCGGCGTCGGGAAGCGGGTGGCGACCGCCGACCCCAGGTGGCCCGGCAAGCGCGGTGTCCAAATCGACGAACACCGCATCCGGGATGTGCCCGTTCAAGTACAGCTCGAGCCCGGGCGGTCCGCCAAGCTCCCAGCGGACATCGAGTACGGTCGCGCCCGGGGGGATCTCGTCCACCAGCGTCATCGCTTTCCGATCGCGTACTGGAGGATCGACAGGTCGGTCAGCCATTCGACCGGCGCCTTGTCGTCGGTGTAGACGCTGCCGCCCGGGAGCGGCGGCGCCAACTGCCCGGCGACCTCCTCGGCGAGCGGGCGCAGGCCGGGCGGTAGCGCCGGGGTCGCGGCGACCATGCCCCACGCCGTCACCGGGCGGGTGCTCGCCACCACCAGCGAGTTCGAGTCGTCGACGAGGTCGCGCGCGACGTCAGGGAACACCGCGCGCAGCGTCGCCGTGACGACCTTCTCGAGCGCGTCCGAACCCGGCAAGTGCCCGACGTTGACGACCACCACGCCGCCCGGATTCAGGTGCGCGCGGACCAGCTGGAAGAACTCTCGCGTGACCAGATAGAACGGGATGTACGGCTGGCGGTAGGCGTCGACGAAGATCGCGTCGTACCGGGCACTGGTGCTCTCGAGCCAGGGCCGGGCGTCGGCGGTGTAGAGGTGCAGGTTCGGCCCGCGCAGGCCGAAGTAGCGCTTGCCGATAGTGCTCAGCGCGCCGTCGATCTCGACCGCGTCCACGCGCGTGCGCGGGAAGTAGTGGCCGTACGAGCGCGCCAGCGTGCCCGCTGCGTCGCCCAGGATCGCGATCCTCCGCGGGGCGGTCGGAGACACCGCGAACGGCAGGACCACGAAGTTGTCCCAGTAGCCGCCGCTCAGATAGCTCCACGGCCGGTACACCGAGTGGACCGCAACCCCTTCGTTCAACTCGAGCCAACGCTCGCCGCCCGGGAACTGGAGAACGCGTGCGTACTGGTACTGCGTCTCGGTCGAATAGATCACGCGGGCGCCGACGACGCCGGCACCGATCGCCGCGGGCGGGATCGCGAGCAGCGCGCCGATCGCGCCGGCGACCGCCAGGAACCGCCACGAGCCGGCGCCGATCGCGGCTGCGGCCGCGAGCATCACCGCGAACACGAGGAACGTCCGGTGGGTCCCGATCAGCGGGATCAGCAGCAGCGCGGCCAGGAACGTCCCGAACAGAGACCCCGCGGTGGAGATCGCGTACAGCCTGCCGGTGACCGTTCCGGTGTCCGACAGGCGTGCCACCGCGAGCCGGTTGGCGTACGGCGCGACCATCCCGAGCAGCAGCACCGGGACCGCGACCAGCGCCAGCACCGCCGCGAGCGACCCGGCGAAGCCGCCGAGCGAGAGCGCGCCGAGCGCCTTCACCGCCTCCTGTAGGAACGGATCCGACACGAACGGCACGATCGCGAGCAGCATCGACGCGCATAGGACGATCGCGCACAGGCCGCGCATGTCCGCCCGGCGATCGGCGAGGCGGCCACCCACCGTGTAGCCGACCGACAGCGCGACGAGCACGGTCGCGATCGTGTTCGCCCAGATGATCGTCGAGGCCCCGAAATACGGGGCGAGCAGACGTGCGGCGGCGATCTCGGCCCCGAGGCTGGCGGCGCCGACGAAGAACGCGACCACGCGCAACCGCCAGAACGGAACGGGCACGGGGGCCGGCACCCGGACGCGACGCACGCGCCCCACCGCGTGGCGGCTCTTCGTCGTAGCGCTCACGTCAACGTAAAGCGTAATCCCCGACGTTGGTCAGCATCCGAACCGCCGGGGTTCAGCTTTGGGCGCGCCGAGTCGATTAGTCGTAATGCGGTAGATCCACCCACCGCGCACCCATGGCAGAGGTATTCGTCGCACGACAGCCGATCTTCAACCGGGCCCTTCACGTCGCCGGTTACGAGTTGCTGTTCCGCGGCGCGGAAGCGAGCAGCGCGCTGGTCGCCGACTCCGAGGGCGCGACCGCGTCGGTCGTGTTGAACTCGTTCACCGAGATCGGGCTCGAGCGGCTCGTCGGCGCCAACCCGGCGTGGGTCAACGTCTCGCGCGAGTTCGTCCTCAGCGGCCTCGCGCGGACAATGCCACCCGGCATCGTCGGGCTCGAGATCCTCGAAGACGAATTGCTCGACGAGCGCTTCGTCCACGCGCTGATCGACCTCAAGCGCCTCGGCTACCGGCTCGCGCTCGACGACTTCGTGTACACGGTCAGCGCCGAGCGGGTGCTCGGGCTCGTCGACGTGGTCAAGCTCGACGTGCTCGCGATGGGCCGCGAAGGCATGACCCGCGAGGCCGCCCGCCTGCGGCCCTACGGCGTGACGCTGCTCGCCGAGAAGGTCGAGACTCACGAGGACCACGCCTGGTGCGTCGAGCTCGGCTGCGAGCTGTTCCAGGGCTTCTTCTTCTGCCAGCCCGAGCTGGTCCACAACCGCGGGATCGTCGCCAACCGCGCGTCGCTGCTCGAGATCGTCGCCGAGCTCCAAGACCCGAGCGTGCAACTCGTTCACCTCGAGCGCAAGATCAGCCGCGACGTGGCGCTCAGCTTCCGTCTGCTGCGCTACATCAACTCGGCCTTCTTCGGGCTCCGGTTCGAGATCAGCTCGATCGGTCAGGCCCTGGCGCTGCTCGGCGTCGACAACCTCCGCCGCTGGGCCACGCTTACGGTGCTGGCGAGCGTCGACGGCAAGACGCCGGAGCTGACCGTCACCGCGCTCATTCGCGCGCGCTTCTGCGAGCTTTCCGGCGAGCAACTCCCGGGACCGCGCCCGGGAGAGCTGTTCACGCTCGGCCTGTTCTCGGTGATCGACGCGCTGATGGACGCACCGATCGAGGACGTGATCGCGCTGATCCCGTTTCCAGCCGACATGCGCGACGCGCTTGTCCACCGCGCCGGCGAGAAGGGCGCCCTGCTCGACAGCGTGACAGCGCTCGAGGCGGGCGACTTCGATCGCGCCCAGAGACTCGTCCGCGGCGCCGGGGATCTTTACCTCGAGGCGCTGATGTGGGCCAACGGCGCGGCCGGCGCGCTGTTCGAGGGCGCCCGCGACGCGGCGAAGCAGTCGCACGCTGCTTAGGCGCCGCTGGGATTCGTAAGCCGAACTCGACGCGACCCGTAAGCAAGTCGCCCGTAGTCACGAGCGGCGGCGGCTGCTACACACCAGCGACCGTGCTGCTCTACGACTCAGCCGTGTCGGGCAACTGCTACAAGGTCCGCCAGCTATTCGCGCACCTGGGGATCGAGTACGAGCGGCGCGAGGTCGACGTGATCGACCGCTCCGGCCGGCTCGAACTGCTCGGCGCGCTCAACCCGGCGCTCCGCGTCCCCACGCTCGTGTTCGACGACGGGCGCTCGATGGGCGAGTCCGACGCGATCATGTTCTACTTCGCCGAGGGCACTCCGTACCTGCCGGAGGACCGGTTCGAGCGCGCGCAGGTGCTCCAGTGGCTGTTCTTCGAGCAGTACAGCCACGAGCCCAATATCGCGGTGGCGCGGTTCTGGGTGATCGCCGGGATCACGCCGTCGGAAGCCGACGCCGAGGCCAAGCGCCGCGGCGGCATCGCGGCGCTGAGAGCGATGGAAAGCCGGCTGGCCGAGCGCGAGTACCTCGTCGGCGAGCGCTATACGATCGCCGACATCGCGCTTTACGCCTACACCCACGTGGCGCTGGAGGCCGGGTTCGAGCTCGACGCCTACCCGGGCATCACCGCGTGGCTCGAGCGCGTTGCCGCGCAACCGGGCCACATCCTGATCACCGACTGACCGCGGCCCGCTCGTCGGAGTCGGCCGCGTCGGCGCCCGCCACGATCGCGTCGTGGAAGTACTGCGCGAGCCCGGGAGCCTCGCGCTCGTACGCGCGCGTGAACCGCTCATCGGCGATGTACATCTCGCCGAGTCCCCGGTGCATCTGCGGCGAGCACGGATAGAACCAGCGCGAGATGTGCTCGCGGTGGCGCTCGGCGAGCGCCCGGGCCGCGTCCCCTCCCGCCGGCGCGCCGGCACGCATGAGCTCCGCCAGCCCGCGCACGATCTCCGACGACTCGTCCCGGATCTCGCTCCACTCCGCCTCGCCGTAGCGTGCGGTGCGCCGGGCCGACTCGCGGTAGGCCTCCGTGTCGCCCCAGCGGTCGCGCACCTCGTCCTCGTACTCGGTCGGGTCGAATCCCTCGAACATGCTCGTCTCCTCGATCACGGTTCCGTTCTTCTGCGCGTCGATCGCCGCGTCGACGGCCGCGGCGAGTGCTCCCAGCCGGTCGATCTCGCGCCCGACAAGCTCGCGCTGACGCTCGAGCGCGGCCAGGCGATCGTGGCCCGGATCGTCGAGCAGCGACACGATCTCCACCAGCGAGAACCCGAGCTGGCGCCAGATCAGGATCTCCTGAAGTCGCTCCAGGTCATCGTGCGAGTACAACCGGTAGCCGGCCCCGGAGCGCTCACTCGGGCTGAGCAGCCCGAGCTCGTCGTAGTGGTGGAGCGTGCGCACGGTGACGCCCGCAAGCTCCGCGACTTCGCCCACCGTCTTCATGCGAGTGACCGTAGACCCTCACGCGAGGTGAGAGTCAAGCCCTGCCCGCTTCAGCGCTTTGCCCGAACCATCCGCTTCGGAAACGGGACCGGCGAGAGCTTCTGCACCACAAGGCCGGCAAACAGCTTCGGGTCGGCCTTGGCGATCAGCCGCGCCAGCTCGAAGCGCTCGGCAGGGGTGAGCCTGCCCCGCCGCCCGGTGGCGATACGCACCAGGGTGAACATCCGGCGGCGCTCGTGGGGCTCGAGGCGGAGCCAGTGCCGGCGCGCGAGCATCACGACCTGGGCCGCGGTGAGGAGCTTCGCCATCGGAATGGCGCGCGCGCCCAGGAGCAGCTTGGATGCCATGTGACCCAGTGTACGAAGCCGCGCCGACTACTCTGTCGCGGGATGGCCCTGACCGCGCTCGAGCGACCTGCCGCCGGTGACCCGCAGGGCCTGCTGGTCCTCCACCACGGCCGCGGGAGCGACGAGCAGGACCTGATGGGGCTCGCGGCCGTGCTCGACCCTGACCGCCGCCTGCACGTCGTCACCCCGCGGGCCCCGCTGCGCCTCCAGGGCTCGCCCGGCTACCACTGGTACCTGGTTCCGCGGGTCGGCTACCCCGACCCCGACAGCTTCCGCTCGGCGTCCGCCGAACTCGCCGCGTTCCACGACGACCTCTGGGTGCAGACGGGGATCGGCCCCGACCGGACCGTGCTCGGCGGCTTTTCGATGGGCTGCGTGATGAGCTACGCGCTCGGCCTCGACGGCGCGCGGCCGGCGCCGGCGGGCATTCTCGCGCTGTCGGGGTTCATCCCGACCGTCGAGGGCTGGAAGCCTTCGCTCGGCGATCGCTCCGGCACGGCGGTCCTGATCGCCCACGGCCGCCTCGATCCCGTCATCCCGGTCACGTTCGCGCGCACCGCACACGAGGTGCTCGAACAGGCCGGCTTCGACGTCGACTACCGCGAGTTCGACGGGGCCCACCACGTCGATCCGAACGACCTGCCGCGCACGGCCTCCTGGCTCGGCCGTGCGCTCCCGGCGACCGGTTAGTCGCGGGCCCTTAGCGCCGTCGCACAGCCGATCAAGCCGACCCTTGGCCTCCCGCCGACGCGCGGGGCGGCCGGTCACCCGGCCGCCCCGCGGTGTTCCCGCTTGGATCAGTGGCCCTACTGGTGACCGTGCCGGCCGAATATTGGCTGGCCGGTCTCCGGGTTCAGGAACAGCGGCGGATTGGTGCGACCGTGGAAGTCGAACATGCCCGCGATGTCAAACGGGAGGCCCTCCGAGCGATCCCGTTTTGCCAGCACCTGGTCAGCCGATCCGGAGATCCCGGGGAGGTGCCAGTTGTACTCGACGAAGTTGAGGATCGAGGACTGGTCGATCAGCGTGTGATCGACGTAGTTGTCTTTGGCGTAGGGCGAGATCACCAGGAACGGGATCCGCGGACCGAACCCGCACCGCCCCTGGTCGCCGCCGAGCGGCTGGGAGCCTGCGCTCTCGGTCCCGCACTTGCCGGTGCCGGTGAGGTCGTCGGCGCCGGACGCCGACGGATTCGTGACACCGCTGTACACGTGATCGTAAAAGCCGTCCGAGTCATCCCAGTCGACGATCACGACCGTGCTGCGCCAGTCCGGAGTCTGCTCAAGCGCGTCGATCTCGCTGGCGACGAAGTGCTGCTCATCGGTCGGGTCCGAGTAGGCGGCGTGCCCGTCCTCGTAGCCAGGAGCCTTGAGGAACGACACGGCGGGCAGCGCCGACGCCGGCAGCTCTCCGTTGTGGATCGCCGCCACGACCTGGTCGAAGTCGCTCGTGTCGTACTGGTGGTTGGGGGTGTTGAACTGCGGCACGCCGTTGACGTAGGACTGGGTGTCGGTCCCGATCTCCTCGAGCCCGGCGGGCGTGTCCTGGCCCTGCGCATTCGTCGGGATCGTCAGGTGATGCGGGTTCGCCGTCGAGGCGTAGTACTGGAACGGCTCGTGGTGCGGGATGTAGTCGTCCTTGTAGCCCCACTGACCGGTGCCCCCGAGCCATACGCCGACCGGATGGACCGCGTCGCACAGGGCCTGGTTGGACGCGTGTGCCGGCACGTTCTTGCCGGTAAAGCTGCCCGAGAACTCGTCAGGGATGAACTGCGAGGTCGGCTGGCCACTGTGACCGGTCCCGGCCGACGCCGCGGCGAACGTGGTCGTCGGGTCGAAGCCGCCCTGGAACCAGCCCCATGACAGCCCGGCCTTGTTCAGCTCGTCGCCGATGTTCGTGCCGGTGAGCGCGACCGCGTCGCGGGTCGAGCAATCGTCGTAGTACGGCTGCGCATCGCTTGTCAGCGAGTAGCCGCCCTGGCCGTTGGGGGTGAGGTCGGCGTTCGGCGTGCCCGCCCCAGTCAGTGCGCCGTTGATCGCGTGCGAGGCGTCGACGGTGCCGGTGTCCCCGGAGGCGAGGTTGATCGCGCCGGGCGCGGAGGGGCCGAAAGTCGTCCCGAACTGGTCGTCGCTCATCGCGAAGTTCTGGGCGTAGTTCCACATCCCAGTGACCGTGTCGCCGTCGTAATAGTCCATGACGGTTGCCGCGCTGCAGGGGGTGCCGAACGGGGAGGTGCCGCTGGCGGTACCGGTGGCCTGGACGAACTTGTCCATCGCTCCGCCGTCGAACGCGGTCTGCTCGTCGGTGTAGTCGTGGTCCTGGTCGCAGGTCAACTGGCCGCCCGCGTCACCGGGGAGGCCGGTCGGGTTGCTATCGAGGCGCTGCGGCTGGTCCTCATTGGGGTTGGAGGTCAGCAGGTTGCTGCTGTGCTGCAGGTTCGGCGGCAGCGAACGGCTCGTCGCCGGAAGCAGGCCGTCGACCGCTGGCGTGTTCCGTGCCGCGACGAACGGCTGGCCGTCGGCGTTGGTCGCGTTGGGATAGGTCCCGAAGTAGTGATCGAACGACACGTTCTCCTGGAAGATCACGACGACGTGCTTGATCGGCGTGGAGGTCCCGGACCCGCCGCCCGGACCGCCACCACCCCAGTCGCCGTCAGGTCGTTTATGCGATCGGCCGCCTATCGACGCCTGCGCCACCGCGACAACGCTGGCCCCGGCGATTGCGAGTGCTGCGACTAGCAGCAAGAGGACGCGCTTACGCGCCATGGAAGGTCTCCTTTTCCGTTTTGCATTCCGCCGGCGCCGCCGCCCGGTGCGCCGCCGACAGCACTCTTTCGATCCGCGGGCGGCCAGGAGTTGTCGACTTGTAACCGACTTATTGCCGAGTTGTAACTCGGGGTCCTAAGTACGCGTGATCAGCACGGTTCCGGCGACGACGAGCGCGAGCCCGGCCAGCCGGCCGACGCCGATCGCGACGTGGTGCAGCCCGAACCACCCGAGCCGGTCGGCGAGGATCGAGATCACGAGCTGGGAGCACACGAGCAGCGCAACGACCGCGCCGGCGCCGAGCGTGCGGACCGCGATCAACCCGGCCGTGACGACCGCGACGGCGCCGATGCCGCCCAGGAACTGCTCGGGGCGCGCGGCGCTGAGACCGGAGAGCCGGCCGGGATGCCCGGCGATCAGCAGCAGCAACGTGATGATCGTGAACGCCACCAGGATGCTGACGAATGCCGCACCCAGGTCGCCGACGTGCCGGGACAGCGCCCCGTTTGCGGGCGACTGAACGCCGACGATCAGACCCGCTCCGATCGTAATCGCGATTGCGGCGCCACGGCTCATGGCGGTCGGTTCCCCGTACCCCCCCGAGTTCCTGCCAACGGCCGCGGCCATTCCCAGGCGCGCGGCCGCCGGTCCCCGGCCGCGGTCTTTATCCTCGGCCCGGATGACGCTTGCCGCCGAGCTCGAGCTTCCGAGCTTCGACCACACCGACGCCGAGCTCCGCGGCGACCGCTACCGCGCCGCGATGGCGTCGCTCGAAGGCCACGACGGCTGGCTCGCGGCAAGCCCGTTCGGCTACATCGTTCTCGACCGCGAGGCCGGCGAGTTCTTCTTGCGGACCAAGGCCGCGGTGTTTCCGGGGCTGACGATCGCCGACCTGTTCCAGATCACCGACGGTCCCCTGCGCGAGGAGATCGTCAAGAACATCATCAACGTCAACGGCGACGATCATCGCCGGCTACGGAATCTCGTGAACCCCGCGCTCTCACCCAGGGCGGTCGACCGCTACCGGCCGGCCATGCGCGGATTCATGGAGCAGCTGTTCGACGCCCTGCCCCCCGACGGCCGGACCGAGTTCATCGGGGACTTCGCCAAGCCGTATCCGTCGCTCGTGATCGCCGAGGTGATGGGAGCCCCGCTCGAGGACGCCCCGCGCCTGCACCATTGGTCGAACCTGATCCAACGCCAGTTCGACCCGACCTCGCTGATGACCGACCGCGCGGAGATCGAGCAGGCGGTGGCCGAGTTCTACGCCTACGAGGACGAGCTGATCACCCGCCGGCGGGCGGGCGGGGATCGAATTCCCGACGACGACCTGATCTCGGCACTGATCAAGGCCGAGGAGGCCGGCGACCGGCTGAGCGACGACGAGCTCCGCAACCTCGTGCTGAACATCCTCGTCGGCGGCGTCGACACCAGCCAGAGCCAGCTCGCCCACGCGATCCGCCTGCTGGCGGCGCACCCCGATCAGTGGGACCTGCTCCGCTCCGATCCGCGCGGCCTCGCATCGGCCGCCGTCGACGAGGCACTCCGGTTCGAGCCGATCACGCCGTTCACCGCGCGGATCCTGATCGACGATGTCGAGCACCGCGGCGTGACGTTCCCGGCCGGCTCGATCGTGCTCGTGTCCGCGTGGCACGCCAACCGGGAGGAGGTGGAGCCCGACGGGTTCGATCTGACGGCTCGGCGCGGAGGCGCCCGCCTGCTGACGTTCGGCGCGGGGATCCACTACTGCGTCGGCGCGAACCTCGCGCGCGCGGAGATGCAGGAGGGGCTCGCGTTCCTGGCCGAGCGAGTGTCCTCGCTGGCGCTCGACGGCGACCCCGAGTTCGGCACGCCATCGGGGATCTACGGCCTCGAGACGCTGCCGCTGAAGCTGGACCTGGCCTAGTCGGTTACACGAAGGAGGAGTCGCTTGCCCTACGAGACGATCATCTGGGAGCAGTCGGGCGCCGTCGGGCGGCTGACCCTGAACCGGCCCGATTCGCTGAACGCGTGGACGCCCCAGTTCGGGCGTGAGCTGCGCCAGGTGCTCGAGGGCGAGGCTGCGTCCGAGTCGGTGCGAGCCGTGCTGATCACCGGCGCCGGCCGGGCATTCTCCTCGGGGGCCGACCTGAAGGCCGGATTCGAGCCCGCCGATGACGGCATGCCGGACCTCGGCGGTGAGCTACACGACGTCTACCACCCGGTGATCACCGGCGTCCGGCGAATCGAGAAGCCCGTGGTCGCCGCGGTCAACGGCCCGGCGGTCGGCATCGGCTGCTCGCTGGCGCTCGCGTGCGACCTGATCATGGCCGCCGAGTCCGCGTTCTTCGGGCTCGCGTTCGTGAACATCGGGCTGATGCCAGACGGCGGCTCGACCGCATTCGTCCCGCCGGCGGTCGGTCGCGCCCGGGCGTTCCAGATGGCGATGCTCGGCGAGCGGATCCCGGCGCCGCAGGCGCTCGAGTGGGGCCTCGTCAACTGGGTCCACCCCGACGATCGGCTGATGGCCGAGGCGCAGGACCTGGTCGAGCGGATGGCCGCGGGGCCAACCCGCTCGTACGCGGCGTCCAAGCGCGCGCTCAACCAATTCATCTACGGCGACCTCGACGCCCAGCTCGACCTCGAGGCCGAGCTTCAGCACGCGCTCGGCCGCACGCAGGACTTCTTCGAGGGCACCGCGGCGTTCGTCGAGAAGCGCGCGCCGGCATTCACCGGCGGCTGATGGCGAGCCCGGAGACGATCTCGTCGCTCGCGACCGGCGCGGGCACGCTGGTCCTCGCGGTGGCGACGTTCGCCGCGGTCCGATCGTCGAACCGCTCGGCGAGGATCGCCGAGATCGCGCTCCAGGAGCAGCGCCGGCCGCTGCTCGTCCAGTCGCGGCTCGGCGTGGACCCCGAGCAGAAGATCATGTTCGTCGACGAGCACTGGGTCCATGTCAGCGGCGGGCACGCCATGGCCGAGAACGTGGACGGGCGGATCTACCTCGTGATGAGCCTGCGCAATGTCGGCGCGGGGATCGGCGTCTGTCAGGGCTGGGGCGTGCGCACCGGCCTCGTGCGCAACAACGTCGACCATCTCCCCGA
Organism: uncultured Solirubrobacterales bacterium; assembly: GCA_963822855.1. Classification (GTDB taxonomy): domain Bacteria; phylum Actinomycetota; class Thermoleophilia; order Solirubrobacterales; family Solirubrobacteraceae; genus Palsa-465. The sequence continues at coordinate 176,762 of CAWGJE010000001.1, forward strand.
GGCCGACCTCCGGCTCCAGACGCGCGACCTATACATCCCAGCCGGCGACATCGGCCTGTGGCAGGGGGCGATCCGCGAACCGAGCGATCCCGTGCACGACGAGGTCGCGCGCGCGATCTCCCAGCAGGAGCCGATCACCATCGAGCTCCTGTACTCAGACCAGATCGGCTCTCAGCGCACGATCACCCGCTTCACGCTCGTGCCGAACCGCCAGCGACGGCGCCGACGAGGCGAGCCGGTTGATCAGCGGCGGCCGGAACTGGTACCTGGATCGCGCAGGGCCGCGCTGACCCGATCGAGGGTTTCTCGTCCGTCCGCGACCATATCGCGCACAATGTCGCCCGCCGGCCGGGCTTGGGCCAACTCGTGGGCCTGACCCGCCCACAGGTTGAACGCGTCCGCGTCGCCGGCGCGCCGGGCAGCGGCCCGGAGCGGGCTCGTGACGTAATGGATCTCCGGATAGGCGACTGGCGCGGCGCCTGAGAGCTCATCCATGAACCGGTTGACGATCCCCCGGGCCGGACGTCCCGTGAACGCTCGGGTCACACGCGTCGGACGACGTTCGGCCAGGGCTTTTCGCTGGGCATCGGGGGTTCCGGCCTCGGGGGCGAGCATCAGCGCGGTACCGATCTGGGCGGCGCTCGCGCCGGCGCACAGCACGGCGGCAAGTCCGGCGCCGTCGGCGACCCCACCGGACGCGATCAGCGGCAGCGTCGTCGCTCGGGTGATCACCCGCAGGAGCGCCAGCAGCCCGATCCCGCCCTCGTCCGACCCGTCGTTGATGAACCCGCCGCGGTGCCCGCCGGCCTCGCTCCCCTGGGCGACCAGTCCGTCCGCGCCAGCCTCGCGCGCCGCCAGCGCCTCGGCCACGTTCGTGACCGTGACCCACACGGCAGTGTTGACCCCGTGCAGGCGGTTCACGACGGACGGGTCCGGACAGCCGAACGTAAACGACGTCACCGCCGGCCGCTGCTCGTACATCAGCTCGAGCTTGGCCGGATAGTCGTCATCGTCGAACTTGGCCTCGCCGAGCTCGGCTCCCTGGCGGTCGGCCTCGGGCTTCAGCCGTCGGAGATAGTCCTGGAGGTTCTTGGTGTCCGCGCGCTCCGGCGCCGGCACGAACAGGTTGACCCCAAACGGCGCGTTTGTGGATTCCCGGATGGCCTCGATCTCGGCGTGCACCGCGTCCGCGCGCTCGTATCCGGCAGCGAGGAACCCGAGCCCGCCGGCCTCACTCACCGCGATCGCCAGCTCAGGCGTCGACGGCCCGCCGGCCATCGGCGCCTGGACGATCGGCAGCTCGAGTTGGGTCAGGTCGAACGTGACGGCGAGTCTACGGCGGGGGATTATGGGCCGCCTGCGGCGGCATCCATGGGGCCGTGCGGCCGGGCGTCCATGCCTGGCCGGGGTGATCGCGTTCAGGCCGCCCGGCACGGACGCCTGGCGGATAACGACGGGGGGCCGACGGAGCGTGCGGCCATCCCGGGGACGGGTCGCGGCTCGCCAGCATGCATAGCACGACAACGGAGCGCCTCCGGCGGGGCCGTGCCGCACTACGCACGCATGACACGCGCAACACGGCAAGGCTCGAGCCGAGCGCGTCAATTGACGCGTTATGCATGATCCGCGAGCCGCCGGGCGCCGGCGACCCGCCCCCACCCCACTCCAGGTGCCCGCCGTTAAAACCCCCATCCGGCATACGACCGCCACCGAATCAGCGACCACGCCCGCATGGCATGGGACGCCGCCGCAGGCGGCCCCTGATCAGCTCACGGCTAGCGCGTGCGCCGAGCCGAACGCTCATCGGTTCATGCGCCGTCGCCGACTGCCAAACGGCATCGTCGCCGAGCGGATGACGGACCGCGTCGCCGGCGAACACGAGCTCGAGCAGTGCCGCCTCGGCCGCGGCGCGATCCGGCGCTTCGTTGTTGCCCGCCATCAGCGCCGCGACCTCCTGCGTGGTCAGACCGTCACTGAACCGGTCGAGCAACGGCGCGGGAGTCTCCGGCGGCGGCTCGCGATGAACGGTCGGATCGATGTTTGCCACCAGGATGTCGTAGGCCTCGACCGGCTGGAACCCGCCCGCCACGAGCTTCGTCCCGTTCTGTTCGAACACGATCGACGGCGCCGTGAACCTGACCGGACCGTCGGTGGTCGCGGTCTTGCCCTGGAGTTCTGCCGCCGACCCCTCCGCCTTGCGGGTCTCGTCCTTGTCGGCGCGATAGGTCTCGACGACGTCGGGAGCGTCGATCATCGCGACCAGCTGGTCGGCGTCGATGCCCGGTATGCCGCGCAGGGCGTCGGCCAGGTTCGCGTCGTCGTCGAGGATCAGCGGCGTGTTGAAGTTCGCCAGCTGGATCGCGCGGAACACTCGCCACTCGCTACCGGGGTTTGTCATCCGTGCGGCCACGACCGCCCGACATGCACGTGAGGTCGCGCTCAGCCGAGCCTTCGGCGCCGGCGAGAACGGCATCCCGTAGCGGCGCCGGAAGAGTGCCTGTCCGAGCGCGCCGCGGATCGGCGTGTAGCCACGGTTGGCGTACTGAGAGGCATCCTCGGTCAGCCCCACAAGCACCAGCCGCCAGTCGAGCTGGTCACCGTATCGCCACTCGATCACGCGGAGCGCAGGGCTCTCGGAGTAGGCCCACGGGCAGGCCGGATCGCTGTACAGGGTGGCCGAAATCATGTCGTTGACGCCTCCGGAGGTAAGGTGGTTGACGCCTCAAGGATGTTAGCGAGTCCGCTTCCCGGGGCTCGATCGTCGCCCGCGGCGTCTACGGCCGAACGGACGCTGGCCGCACGGAAGCCGGCCACGACCAGTTCGTGCTCGGCCATGGCGGCGTCCGAGAAATGGAGATACACCCGCCCGCGCACGAACGCCGACAGCGCCAGCCTGAACGCTCGGACGGGCGGTGTCACGGCGCCTCCCAGGTGCAGATCGGAGACGTACAAACCGGCCGGAAAGCCGCCGAGCGTCCGCGCCAACCGGCGCCACAACCCGAGCGCAGCATCGGTCGGCAGGTAGCCCAGCAGCCCCTCGGTGACGATCGCGAGCCCGTCGATGACAGGCCGGCCGCCACCTCGATCACCTGGCTGACCCGGCCGGCGTCGATCGCGCGTTCGAGCAACGCGTCGATCGCGCGGTGGCGGGCGAGCAGGTAGGCCTCGAGCGTCGGGCCGCCGGCCGCCCGGCTGACGAGCATCGCGGGCTGGAGCGAGTCGAACAGCAGCCGGCCCTCGCGGGTCTCGAGCTCCGGGTGCGAGAGCCCGTTGCGAGCCCAGACGTAGCTGGTGTAGTGGGCGGTCGGCCCAACTCGCTCGCGGGAAGTGAGCACGCGGCGTTGCTACCCGGTGTCGCTGCCGAGCAACTCCTCGAGGCGATCCAGCAGCGGCACCTGGCCTGAGTTGATCCGCTCGCGCGCGACCTCGATCCCGAACCACTCTGCCCGGTCGACCTCGGGGATCTCGATCATCGTGCCCGACCGGGGCGGCCACTCGAACATGAACGTGTTGCTGACGATCCGGCTCGCGTCGAGGTCGCCGGCGAGCGCCCACGCGCGCACCCGCTTGCCGCTCCGCTGGCGGATCTCTCCGAGGTCATCGGCCTCGCCCGAGGGTGGCGGGGTCCCCAGCTCCTCCTCGAACTCTCGCCGGGCGGCCGCGAGCGGATCCTCATCCTCGGCGATCTCGCCCTTCGGAATCGACCACGCGCCGAGGTCGCGCTTGGACCAGGCGGGACCTCCCGGGTGCACGAGCAGCACCTCGAGCGCGCCGTCGCGGCCACGATGCAGCAGGATCCCGGCGCTCCGCCGCGAGCTGCGCGCGGTCACCCGCCCCTCAATTCCTGCGCGTCGTCAGCGCGAGGCCGAACCCGAGCGCGATCAGCGCCGCGCCGCCGGCGGCCGTCATGCGCTCGAGCCGGCGCGAGGAGCGGCCGAGCCAGTTCCGCGCCGTCCCCGAGACCATCGCCCACGTGAAGTCCGACAGCATCGCAATCGCGATGCAGATCGCTCCGAGCGTTGCGATCTGGAGCGTCACGTGGCCGCTCGAGCGTTCGACGAACTGCGGCAGCACGGCGGTGAAGATGATGATGCCCTTGGGGTTGGTCGCGCCGACGAAGAACCCTTCCCGGTAGATCCGTCGCAGCGGCTTGGGCTCAGCCGCCACAGCCGGCGCGAACAGCGTCGCCAGCTGCTTGCGGTCGCGAATGTTCCGGATCCCCAGGAACACGAGGTACGCGGCGCCGAGCAGCTTGAGCGTCGTGAACACCGCGTCCGAGCGCGCCACCAGCGAGCCGACCCCGATCGAGACCAGTACAAGCTGGAGCAGGAAGCCACTCTCGTTGCCGAGCGCCGTCGCGACCGCCGCCCGCCGCCCCAGCGCGACCCCACGGCTGACCACGAACAGCACGCTCGGACCCGGGATCAGGATCAGGACGTAGACCGTGATCAGAAACGCCACCAGGTGATGCGTCGGAAGCATGATCGAGGCTCATGCTAAACGGGCCTGCCGCGTCGAGTCCGGGCAGAGCCTCGATCACCACCGGCCGGCGGGTCACGTCAAGCAGCCAGCGCCTCATGCTCAGCCTCCTCGGTCGTGCTCGGGAGCCGCACCACGTCGGTGTCGGCAGGTTCGCGCAGCAGGAACGCGGCGATCACGGCACCGGTAAGCGCGAACCCAGTGCCCACGTGGTAGGCGAGCCCGAACCCGTTCGTCACGGCGATCGCAGACCCGGCGGCGGAGCTCGTCTGCGCGCTGGCGATCGTCGACAGCACCGCGAGCCCGAGCGCCCCGCCGACCAGCCGCGAGGTGTTGAGCAGGCCCGAGGCGACGCCGCTCTGCGAGCGCTCGACGCCCTGCATCGCGACGATCGTGGCCGGGACGAGCGTCAGGCCCATCCCGAGCGCGGACAGCACCGCCCCGAGCAGGATCGACTGCACGTACGTCCCACCCGGGGTCACGCCGCTCAGCAGCATCAGCCCGACCGCCGAGGTCAGCATCCCCACGGTGATCACGCGCCGTACGCCAAAGCGGCCGACGATCCGCGGTGCCAGCGTCGACGCAACGAAGATCGAGAGGGTCATCGGCAGGAATCCCAGTCCGGCTTCGATCGCGTCGTAGTGGAGCACCTGCTGCATGTACAGGGTCAGGAAGAACCAAGCCGGGAACTGCGACGCGTACAGCAACAGCACGACCGTGTTCGCGGCGCGGAGGTGGCCGATCCGGAAGATCGACAGCGGCACGAGCGGGTGGCTCGCGAACCGCGCCTCGACCAGCAGGAACGCCAACAGTAGGACCACGCCGCCGATCAGTGGCACGAGGACGCCGGGGGCGCCCCAACCGAGCGTGTCGGTCCGGACGATCCCGAACGTAAGGCTGACGAGGCTCGCGGTGACGAGCACCGCGCCGGCCAGGTCGAAATGGCGAGTCCCCTCGGCTGGTGCCGAGGCGGGGATCAGGCGCGTGCCGAGCAGGACGACGATGAACCCGAGCGGCACGTTGACGGCGAAGATCGCCTGCCACCCGAACGCCTGGGTCAGGATCCCGCCGAGCAGCGCGCCCGAGGACGCGCCGAGACCGCCGACGGCGCCCCACGCGGCCAGTCCGCGGTTGCGCTCGCGGCCTTCGGCGAACGAGGAGGTGATGATCGACAGCGTCGCCGGCGACAGCACGGCGCCGCTGATTCCCTGCACGCTGCGCGCGGCGATCAACAGGTCACGCGAATCGGCGAGCGCGCATGCAAGCGACGAGATCGCGAACAGCGCCGTGCCCGTCAGGAACACGCGCCGGCGACCGAGCAAGTCGGCCGAGCGCCCGCCGAGCATCAGAAGACCGGCGAACGTGAGCGTGTAGGCGTTGACGACCCATTGCAGGCCGGTGGTCGAGAAATGCAGTCCAGAGCGCATCGCCGGCAGTGCCACGTTGACGATGGCGACGTCGAGAATGACCATGAACTGGGCCAGGCACACGACGGCCAGAAGCGCGTTCTTGGAACGCGTGGATTCAGTTTCCATGGGGGCGGAGATGGGGGCGGCGGCGGTCACGCTTGGTATGGTGCAATAATGCCTATCCAGGTACAAGAGAGGGGTTTATCCTGGTAGTAGAGTTGACACCCAACCAGTCGAAGAACGGCCGGCGGGACGGATCTGTGAGGAACGGGGCCCATAGCTCGGGCAACGGAGAGCGGCGGCGCGAGGAGCTCGCGGACTTCCTGCGCACGAAGCGCTCGAGCCTCCAACCCGAGGACGTCGGCCTCCCGGACGGCAGCCGCCGTCGCACGCCTGGGCTCCGCCGCGAAGAGGTCGCGCTGCTGGCCGGGGTCGGGACTACCTGGTACACGTGGCTCGAGCAGGGCCGCGACGTGCGCGCGTCACTCGACGTGCTCGAGGCCGTCGCCCGCGCGCTGCAGCTGACGCCGGCCGAGCGCGCGCACCTGATCCTGCTGGGCCGCGGCGAGCAGGCGCCGCCGTGCAAGGCGCCGGCCGAGAAGGTGTCGCCGACGCTGCGCCGGCTGGTCGAGAACACCGGACCTGGTCCCGTGTATCTGCTCGGTCGCCGCTGGGACTATCTGGCCTGGAACAAGTCCTTCGAGCGCGTGTTCAGATGGGAGCCCGGCCCCGACCCGCTGACACGCAACCACGTCTGGCTGTGGTTCATGGATCCGGCGTGGCGCACGCTGTACTCGGGTGACTGGGCGACCAGCGCCCGGCTGGTCGTGGCCAAGTTCCGCGCCGACAGCGCCAGGAACATCGGCGATCCAGCATTCGAGGAGCTGACCTCGGCGCTCAACTCGTCTAGCCCCGAATTCCGGAAGCTGTGGAAGCGCCACGAGGTCGCCGGCAGCGGCGACGGGCGTAAGGAGTTGAAGCATCCGCTGGTCGGCCACCTCGTGTTCGACCACGCGGTCTTCACCCATGGAGAAGCCGGCGATCAGCGCCTGATCATGTACTCGCCCGCGTGCGAGCAGGACACGCCGTCGAAGCTGGCCCAGCTACTCCAGGATGAGCGCGAGCGGGACCTCGCACCGGTCGCCGGCTGACGCACGCGCTCTGATCTCCAACGCCTTGTTACGCCCACGTGACCGGTGTCGCGTTACCGTCAGGCGGGTCTTCGAGAGCTCTTAAGAAGACTTGACGTTGCCCTGCCGGAGCCCTGGTGAGATGACCGACATGACCACTCAAGCGCCCCCCAATCACACGCAACCGGGCGCCCTACCGCGCGAAGAGACGACCCTCCTCCCCCCCGCAAGCGAGACCACCCCGCTCGAGGCCGGCCCCGTCGCCCCGATTCTCGACTCCCTGGGTCTCCTCGACCACCGGACCCGCAGCCGCGCGATCAGCCGGCGGCTCGCCCCCTTCGGCCACTACCTCGCGTTCGGCGACGACGGCACCGATTGGCTCGTCCCGCTTGACGCCAAGGTGACCCACATCGGGCGCGGGCTCACTTCCCACGTCCGCGTCGAGGAGCAGCGCGTGTCGCGCAGCCACGCGATCCTCGTGCGCCATGGCCACCACACGCGCCTACTTGACAACCGCAGTGCCAATGGCACATTCGTCAACGGCCGCCAGATCATCGCCACAAACATCGCGGACGGCGACGTCATCCGCATCGGGCCGGTGGTGATGACCTACGTTCAGGTCGTTTGAGCCCGCACCGCGCGCCGCGGCCCTTGACGGGCCTGCGGCGCGGTGCGAGGCGACGCCACACCTTCACTGAGACCTCCCACCCCCACGGCCGCCGCTTGGCGGCTAGCTTCCAACTCGTCAGCCGGCCGGGGTCGAGTTGCCAGTTAGCCGCCATAGCGGCGGCTAACCTCCCCATTTGCGATCGTACGGGGCGATGGCGTCGGCTCTGGGGAAGATCGCGTTCGCCGGCGGCACGCTCGACCGTGCCGCTCATCTGCGCGACGACGGCAGCGCGGATCGACTGCGAAGCCTCGAGAGCTCGCGAGTGGTGCTCGTCGGCGACGGCCAGACGGTCGCCGTGAGCGCCGACGGCGGCGGGCTGGGGCTCGTCCCGGTGGGGGCCGTTCCGGGCGACGCGGAGCTCACGTTCCTCGGGCTAGATCAGACGGGGGTGGCGGTGTTCGCCTACGACGCCCGCGCCGGCAACCCCCAGCACGCTCTCGAGTTCGCCCCACTGCGCGGCCTCGCCGCCGAGCTCGAACCCGCCGACGCCGCGCTCGCGGCGTACGCGGTCGCAATGATCGGCTGGCATCGGGTCCAGCGCTACTGCGGCCGGTCCGGTGACACCACCGTGGTTGAGGCAGCCGGCCACCGTCGCCGCTGCCCCGTCTGCGGGCTCGTCGTTTTTCCGCGGACCGACCCGGCGATCACGATGCTCGTGCAGTCGGGCGATCGCTGCTTGCTGAGCCGCCGCCAGGGCGCGCCCGCGAACCGGTGGTCGGCGCTCGCCGGGTTCGTCGAACCGGGCGAGACCCCCGAGGAGGCGGTGATCCGCGAGGCGCGCGAGGAGACCGGCGTCGAGGTCGTCGGCGTCGAGTACGTCACGTCGCAGCCGTGGCCGTTCCCGCAGGCGCTGATGATCGGCTTCTGGGCGTTCGTCGGCCCCGCCGGCGAGGACGCGACCCTCACGCCCGCGCCCGACGAGCTGGTCGAGGCGCGGTGGTGGGAGCGCGGCGAGCTCGCGCGCGCGCTCGGCGCCGACGAGATCATCCTTCCGCCGCCAGGCACCATCGGCAACTACCTGATCTCGACCTGGCTCGCCGGCGCCACCCTGTAGAAGTCCCGTAACCACTGCCCCTATCCGCGCTCCCGGGACATAAGCATTCCCCACGTGCTTATGTCCCGGAGGTCCCAGCGGCGAGCGTGGTTCCGGGCCTTGTACAGGTGACCCAGGGCGCTGCCGGCTACGAAACGGCTTCTCGAAGCGCCCGCACCACCGCCGCGTGCTCGCGCATCGTCTCCATCCCGTCGGCCCCCGGCTGGCGCCCGAACCCGCAGTACATCGCGACGCCGAAGTCGCTCAGGTACCGCGACGCGGTCGCATGTCGGCGCCGGAGCCCCGGCAACCCATCCACCGGCAGCACAATCCCGAGATACACGCGTGTGTCCCCTACGTCGAGATCGCTCAAAGGCCGGAAGAAGCGTTTGTCCTCGGACCGCAGGTAGCGCGGCCCGGCCATGTGAACCCAATCGACGGTGCGACCGGAATTCGCGACCGCGTAGTTGGCCATCCGCACGAGCACCTCGTAGTCGCGTGCCTCGTACATCGGCCACTCCGGGAAGGTCCCGTAGCAGAGGTGGTAGCCGACCATTACGTCTTCGGGGATCTGCGGCGTAAGCCGCGCCACCGGGCCGGCGAAGCGCTCCCACGCTCCCTCCGGGGTCCAAGCAAGCACGTCCTCGATGTCCTGAACCTCGTAGGCCATGTCCCACTGGATCGCCAGATCCGCCGCCGGCACCGAGTCGAGCAGCCGCACCAGTTCGCGGCCGACGAGGTCCTCGTACGCTCGCTCGACCACTGGGTAGTCGCCCGCGAAGTCCGCCTTGAACCCGTTCAACGCACTGGAGGGAAACGGCAGGCCAACCTGAAATCGCAGCCCCGCCGGAATCAACCCCTGATCACGCAACGCAGCGAACGCACGCCACGACTGGAGAGCGTCATCGATCCGTGGCCATGTGTCGAAGTGCAGCTCGCCGGCCCCCGCCCGGATCTTGAACACGGGCGTCTCGTATGCGTGCCGTGGAATGCCCGTGGGCGATTCGGTCTCCGAGACGACCTCGACGTCAGCGTTCGGCCGGACGAGCCGCTCGCGCTCATAGCCGACCCACGCCGCGCGCGGACCGGTCTCGCCGTCGGGCAGCGCGAACACCAGGTCGCCGAACAGCTCCGCGCCGGCCCGGAACGCTTCGTCAGTCGACGATGCCGGCAGGCTCCCGACGAGCAACAGCTCGCTCGACGCTCGCCCGCTCACGAGGCATCGACGATCTCGCCACCGGCGATCTCGTCGATCAGGTCGGTCACGTCGCGCGCCACGAGCGCTGCGTATGCCCCGCGCCGCTCCATCAGCTCATCGTGCGTGCCGCGCTCGACGATCCGGCCCTTGTCGATCACGACGATCTGGTCGGCGTCGCGCACGGTCGAGAGCCGGTGCGCGATCGTGATCGTCGTGCGGCCCTCGGCCAGCCGCTCGAGCTCGGCCTGGACCGCCGCCTCGGTCTGCGTGTCGAGCGAGCTCGTGGCCTCGTCGAGCACCAGCACCGGCGGGTTGCGCAGGACCGTGCGCGCGATCGCCATCCGCTGCTTCTCCCCGCCCGAGAAGCGGTAGCCGCGCTCGCCGACGACAGTGTCGTAGCCGTCGGGCAGCGACGCGATCAGGTTGTGGATCCGGGCTGTCCGGGCCGCGTCCTCGATCTGCTCGTCGGTCGCGTCCGGTTGCGCGAAGCGGAGGTTCTCGCGAACGCTGGCGTGGAACAGGTAGGTCTCCTGCGAGACCACGCCGACGGTCGCCGCCAGCGATTCGAGCGAGGCGTCGCGGACGTCGACACCGTCGATCGTGACCCGTCCCTCCTGGGGTTCGTACAGCCGCGCGGCCAGATAGCCAAGTGTGGTCTTGCCGGCGCCGGTCTCGCCGACGACCGCCGTCCGCGTTCCGGCCGGGACGACCAGGTCGACGTTGCGGAGCGTCCATGGCGAATCCGCTGGCGCGGATTCGCTGGCGAGTTCGGCCGGCGCCGAACTCGGGGCCGGGCCGCCGTACCGGAACGAGACATTCTCGAAGCGGACCTCGCCGAGCAGCTCGCTCGGCCGCAGCTCGACCGGATGCTCAGCCTCGACGATGTCGACCGGGAGGTCGAGGTACTCGAAGATGCGATCGAACAGCGCCAGCGAGGTCTGCATGTCGGCCTGGACCCCGAGCAACGATTGGATCGGGAACAGCAGCCGCACCTGGAGGGTCGTGAACGCGACCACCGTGCCGATCGAGATCGAGGTGCCGATGAAGGTCTGCCCGGCGAGCCAGTAGATGATCGCCGGCTGCACAGCAAACGTGAACTGGATCGTCGCCATCACCCAGCGCCCGGCCATGCGCGAACGGACCTCGAGGTCGGCGATGCCCTTCGACTCGCCCGTGAAGCGACCCGCAAGGTCCGCCCCGCGACCCATCGTCTTGCCGAGCATGATTCCCGACACCGACAGAGACTCGGCGACCAACGCCGACATGTCGGCCAGACGGCGCTGCTGCTCGGTCGTGATCCTGCGGCGGATCTGCCCGACGCGCCGCGTCATGTACACCGACGGCGGCACGAACACGAGCGAGATGATCGCCAGGCGCCAGTCGAGAAGGCACATCGCAACGATCGAGGCGATCACGGTCGTGGCGTTCTGTGCAATCGTGGTCGCGGTCGTGGTGACGACGCTGTCGAGCCCACCGATGTCGTTGGCGATCCGCGACTGCACTTCGCCCGTTCGAGTCCGGGTGAAGAACGCCAGCGACATCTTCTGCAGGTGGTGGTAGACGGCGGCGCGGAGATCGTGCATCACGCGCTGGCCGACGACGTTCGACATGTACGTCTGCCACACGCTCGTGGCGTTGGTGAAGATCGCGATCCCGATCATCGCCAGCACGGTTACGGTCAGCACCGTCTCGTCGTGCTGGAGGATCCCGACGTCGAGCGCTTCCCTGAGCAGGAACGGCTGGAGGATCGCGATGCCGGACGAGACGACGATCAGCACGAGCACAGCCGTGAGCCGGATCCGGTAGGGCTTGAACAGCGCCAGGATCCGCGCGGTGTCGCGCTGGCGCGTGGGATCCATCAGCGGCGGTGGCTTGCGCGAGGGACCGCGCAGCGAACGCATCGCGCCGCTGCCGCCGGCGCCCTGCGAGGCCGCAAAACCGTGATTCCCAGAGCTCATCTACCCCTCATAATGACACCGCCGCACGCTTCGTCCGGGAGCGAAATGTCGACGCGCTACCGTGTAGGCCATGAAGGGTGACGCCGACATTGCCAGCGTAGGTGCGCTCGTTGCCGACCCTGGCCGCGCGAAGATCCTGCTGGCGCTCGGCGACGGCCGTGCGCTACCCGCGAGCGTGCTCGCCGACGAGGCCGGCGTGGCCGCTTCCACCGCCAGCGCCCATCTCGGCAAGCTCGTCACGGGCGGCCTGCTCCGCGTCGAGCGCCACGGGCGCCACCGCTACTTCCGCATCGCGGGGCCGCAGGTGGGCGAGCTCATCGAGGCACTGGCGCGCGTCTCACCGCCGGCCCCGGTCCGCTCACTCAAGCAGGGCAGCAAGGCACAGGCGGTCCGCTTCGCGCGCACCTGCTACGACCACCTCGCCGGGGTGCTCGGCACCCACTTGATGGAGGCCATGCTCGACCACGACTTGCTGACCGGCGGCGACGGCGTATTCGACCCCGACACCGCTCGCGACGACCGGCTCGCCTCACCCGGATCCGACCTTGACTACCGGCTCACGCCGAACGGCGTGCGCGAACTCAAGGCGTTCGGCATCGACTTCGACTCGCTCCCGACCCGGCGGCCGCTGATCCGCTACTGCGTCGACTGGAGTGAGCAGCGACATCATCTGGCCGGATCGCTGGGAGCGGCGCTCACGACGCGGATGATCGACCTCGGCTGGGTCCGCAAGGCCGATCGCAGCCGGGCCGTCCACGTGAGCGACGAGGGGTTCGATGGCCTCCGCGAACAGTTCGGCCTCGAGTTGAGCCCGGCCTCCGAGGCGTGAGACCGGTCTTAGACGCCTGAGACGGGCCATACTCGCAGACGTGTCCGGACAGGAGATCGGCCTCGCTCTATCGGTGTTCTTCGCGTGCGCGGTCGAGGCCGTCGAGGCGCTCACGATCGTGCTCGCGGTCGGAGTCACTCGCAGCTGGCGCTCGGCCCTGACGGGCGTCGGCGCCGCGACGCTCGTGCTCGCGGTGATCGTCGCGGCGCTCGGGCCGGCACTCACGCAGTTGCCGATCGATGTCCTGCGCGTGGTCGTCGGCGGGTTGCTGCTCGTGTTCGGGCTCCAGTGGCTCCGCAAGGCGGTGCTTCGCTACGCCGGACTCAAGGCGCTGCACGACGAGGACAAAGCGTTCGCCGAAGAGACCGACGCCGCCCGCTCGGCGGCGCGCGCCGGCAGCGGGTTCGACGGCTACTCGTTCACGATCGCGTTCAAGGGCGTGCTGCTCGAGGGACTCGAGGTCGCGTTCATCGTGCTCACGTTCGGCGCCAGCCAGCACAACATCGGCCTCGCGGCCGTGGCTGCCGCCGTCGCGATCGCCGTCGTCGTCCTCGCGGGCGTGCTCGTGCGGGCGCCGCTCGCGCGCGTGCCGGAGAACACGTTGAAGTTCTTCGTCGGCGTCATGCTCACGTCGTTCGGCATCTTCTGGGGCGCCGAGGGCGCCGGCGCATCGTGGCCCGGCGGCGACGCCGCTCTGCTCGTGCTCATACCGGGCGTGGCGCTCACGTCGCTGGCGATGGTCAGGTGGCTGCGACGCGCGCCCGCGGATCGAACGGTGGGAGAGCCCGCGTGAGCTGGATCGTTCGCGCCGCACGCGCGATCTGGGAGTTTGTCGTCGGCGACGACCCCTTGACCGCGTTCGGCGTCGTGGTCGCCCTCGGGGCCACCGCGCTGATCGCAGGCGCGGGGGCTCCGGCATGGTGGGTCATGCCGCTGGCGGCGCTGGCTCTACTCGGGCTGTCGTTGCGGCGCGCCGCGCGCTGACCGCTACCCGCGACCGGGCTACCTGCGGTCGGTGAACGCGGGCGGCAGCAGCAGCGACCACATCCGCGGTGGAGACTCAACGGGCGGCGGACTCGGCGCGGACAGAGCCGGCGGCGACGGCGGTCCGGATTGCACCTGGACCGACCGAGGCGTGCGGTGGCGAAACGGTTTGAGCTTCACGTCTGGACCCCTTCGTTCCCTGAACGTCCGCTATTTGCGGACATGTACGACCCCGTATACCCGGTCGGACCCAATTTTCATCCCGCTCCTGTTGAAAACAGTCTGTTTCCGGAGGCGGACCGCCACGTTTCGACACCACAGCGCCGCGGCATGGGTCATCGGGGCGGTGGGTCACACGAACCGAGAGATCGCCGCCGCGCTGTACATCAGCGCGAGCACCGCCGGCGTCCACGTCTCGAATATCTTGCGCAAGCTCGGCGCCAAGCGCCGGGTCGACGCCGCGGGCATCGCCCACAAGATGGCCCTGCTGCCCGCCCGCTAGCTACGCGCCGGCGCCGGCGCCGGCGCCGGCGAGCCTGACCGGCAACGACTTGAGCTGGTTGACGAACGTCGACGCCACCCACGTCGGCTCGCCGGCGAGCTCCAGATTCGGGTAGCGCGCGAGCGTCTCCTCGAACAGCACCCGCAGCTCGAGTCGCGCCAGCGCGGTCCCGAGGCAAAAATGCCGGCCGCCCGCACCGAACGCCTGATGCTCGGGGTTGCGGCACGCGTCGAAGCGGTCGGGCTCCTCGTAGCGTTCGCAGTCGCGACCCGACGACACGTACCACATGACGACCTTCTCGCCTTCGCGGATCGTCTGGCCCGCGAGCTCGGTGTCGCACGTCGCCGTGCGCCGGAAGTGCGCGAACGCCGGGAACATGCGGAGCGACTCCTCGACCGCACCCGGGATCAGCCCGGGATCGTCGAGCAGCAGCCGGCGCTGATCGGGATGCTCGAGTATCGCGCGCATTCCGCTGCAGAACGTCGCCTTGGTGCTGTCGTTGCCAGCGGCCATCAGCAGGAAGAAGCCCATCACGATCTCCTGCTCATCGAGCTTCTCTCCCTCGATCTCGGCGTGGACGAGCACGCTCGTCAGATCGTCGCTCGGCCGCTCGCGACGCTCGTCGATCAGCCGCCGACAGCGCTCGAAGATCTCGGGGATGTTCTCGTCGAGCAGCGAGTCGACCCCGTGCGGGCTCACGTCCGGGTCGGCGACCGCGAGCGTCGAGTTCATCAGCCTGGCCCAGATCGCGTCGTCCTCGGGTGGGATCCCCATGAAGCTCCCGATCACGCGCGAGACGACCGGCTGCGCGACGTCGGATACCAGATCACATTCCGAGCGGCCGTCGAGGCGATCGAGCACCTCGACCACGATCGACCGAATCGCGGGTTCGTGGGCGGCGATCCGCTTCGGCGTGAAGCCGGCCTGGAACAGCATCTTGAGCCGGTCGTGGCGGGGCGGATCCATCCCGATGAACATCGAGCGGATCAGCTTGAGCGGGAACACGCCGGTCGACGTGATCCCTCCGAGCTCAGAGGAGTACGTGCGCCAGTCGCGACTGACCGTGTGGATGTCGTCGGGGCGGGTCACCGACCAGAACCCGGCCTCGCTGGGGAACCCGCTGATTTGGTCCGTCCAGTGGACCGGGCATTCTTGGCGCAGTCGGCGGAAGACCTCGTGGGGCGGGCCGTCGCGCCACAGCTCGAGCTCGCCGACTCGAACCTGATCCGGATCATCGCGTGTCGATGTCACGCCGTCCGGATCCTAGTGTTTGGCCGGCCAGCCGGTCTACCCCGGGCTCGTCGCCCGTCCCTGGGCCGGGACCGGCGCTGCGGCGTGGCCGGCACCGTTGCCCGCGGCCACGGCTCCGACGGGCACGTCGCCGTCGACATAGCGATGGCCCCGCGACCATGACGCGACCGCGGCGACCAGACACGCGACGATCGCGAACGCGAACGCCTCGTGCAGTCCGTTCCGGAACGGCTCCGAGATGAGCTGCGGGAAGAACGAGCGGCCGGTGATCACGGCCTGCGTGTGGGCCGGCAGGTGGCTGACGACCGACGAGCCGAGCAGATGCTGGATCGGGTTATACCCCAGGAACGCCGCGAACAGGATCGAGACCGGGGGCAGGTTGGCGGCACGCTCCGCGGCATGGGCGGAGACACCGTGCGCCTCGAGGCCGCTCGCCATCGTGTGCGGCAGGGTCGCCGACAGCCCGAGGATCATCAGCGTGAAGAAGATGCCGACCGACAGCACCTGTGCGGAGTTCTGGAAAGTCTGGTTCATCCCGCCGCCGGCCCCGCGATCGCCCGGCGGCAGGCTGTTCATCACGCCCGCGCGATTGGGCGAGGCGAACATCCCCATCGAGACGCCGTTCAGGAACAGGAACAGTGCGAACACGGGATACGAAAAGTCGATCGGGAGCAGCGCCAGCAGGAGGAAGCTGATCGCCGCGCCGATCATCCCGCCGGTTGCGAAGCCCCTCGCCCCGAACCGGTCGGACAGGTAGCCCGATGTCGGGCCGGCGATCAACATCCCGAACGTCAGCGGGAGGATGTAGATCCCCGCGTAAAACGGCGTGTCGCTGAAGTCGTACCCGTGGAGCGGCAGCCAGATGCCCTGGAGCCAGATGATCAGCATGAACATCAGGCCGCCCCGCGCCACCGCGGAGAGGAACGTCGAGAGCGTCCCGAACGTGAACGCGCGGATCTTGAACAGCGGCAGCCGGAACATCGGATCGGCGACGCGCCGCTCGATCGCCACGAACGCGACCAGCGACACGACGCCGGACGCGACCAGGATCAGCACGCGCGGACTCCCCCAGCCGGTCGCCGAGTCCCCGTACGGACGGATGCCGTACGTGACCGCGATCATGATCAGGATCAGCCCGACGGCGAACGTGATGTTGCCCCCCCAGTCGACCTTGGCGCGCTTCGGCGTGGAGATCTCCTGGAGCTTGAGGTAGGCCCACACTGTCCCGAACAGGCCGACCGGAACCGAGATCAGGAACACGAGCCGCCAGTCGATCGGCGCGAGGATGCCGCCGAGCACGAGGCCGACGAACATGCCGCTGACCCCGACGATGTTGTTGATCCCGAGTGCCATCCCCCGCTGGTTGGCGGGGAACGCGTCGGTGATGATCGCGGCCGAGTTGGCCAGCAGACACGCCGCGCCCACTCCCTGCACGATCCTGAACCCGATCAGATACGCGGCGCCTTCCTGTCCGCCCAGCCAGTCGATGGTGAGGACTAGCGACGCCGCCGTGTAGATCACGAACCCCAGGTTGTAAATCCGCACTCGCCCGTACATGTCGCCGAGCCGCCCGAGGCTGACGATCAGCACGCTCGTCACGATCAGGAACCCGAAGATCATCCACAACAGGTAGAAGCTGTTGGACGGGACGAGCGGGTCGAGATGGATGCCGCGGAAGATGTCCGGCATCGCGATAAGCGTGATCGACGCATCCAGCGTGGCCAGCAGCACGCCGAGCGTGCAATTCGACAGCGCGATCCACTTGTAGCTCTCGCCTCGAGGGTCCGGGCGGCGCAGGGCGATGCTGCTCGCGCGCCGTCCGTTGCGTATCGAGGCCATACTCCTACTCTACGCACACCGGATTCTGGAGCGACAGCGATTCATTGGCGCCGGACGACCCGGCCAGGTGACCCCGGCCGGGTCGTGCCGTGTGGGCGCCGTCGCGGTCTGCACAGCGTTCAGCGGCCGCGACTCACATGTTGGGACAGTTGTGTGAGGAGCCGCTGCCGCCGGACCGGGCCGGCGGGGCGTGACTGCCCGGCGTGGGCGCCGTGGGCGTGGTCCGCGCCGGCGCGGTGCTGGTCGTGGTGGCGCTGCCGGTGGTCGAACTAGTCGACGTGGCCGCGTTCGCGATCGCCGCGCCGCCGCCCGCGATCGCCGCCGTGGCGGCGACCGTCACCAGCAGCGGCTTTAGCCTTCGCATCTGCTCACCTCCTTTCTATTGGTCCACCGCGGACGTTCCTCGCCCGGCGTCGGACCTCGGTAGGAGGCGCGTAAGAGTTACTTAGGAGCGCGCGTGAACGTATCCGGCTGGGGGGTCGTCAGCGGCGCGTCCTCGCCCCGCGCGATCTCGAGCACATCCTCGATCGACGAACGCGTAGCCAGCTCGATCAGGCGCTGGGCGAGCATCCGCGTCTGCAGCACGGGCGCCACCCAGCGCGGGGCCACCACCCGCCGCGAGCGACGCGCGATCCCGCGCTCGATCGCGTCGATCCCGGCTTCGAGCGGCGCCACGCGCATGCCCGGACGGCGAACATCGGCCATCCGCCGCGCCGCCGCCGTGCCGAAGCCGTGGCGGACCATGTCGGTGTCGAGCTCGGCGAAGTAACCGACGCCGACCCGCGCGCCGCTCGGCGCGAGCTCGATCCGCAGCGTGTCGGCCAGCGCCTCGACGCCGGCCTTCGACGCGCTGTACGCGCCCAGCAACGGAGGATGCACCGCGGCCGCGAGCGACGCGATCGCCAGCGCGTAGCCACGCTCGTGCGCGATGTGCTCGCCGACCGCACGCAGCGTGTAGTAGACCCCGAGCAGGTTGACCTCGATCGTGCGCTCGAACACCTCTGGATCGCCGCCGATCAGCGGGAGTTGCGCGGCTACGCCGGCGTTGGCGACCACGACGTCGAGCCCGCGGAGGTGCTCGACGGCCCCCTCGACGGCGGCGTCGACCTGTTCGCGGTCGCGAACGTCGCACACGACCGCGAGCGCATCGCCGCACTGCGCCGCGGTCCGCGCCAACGCGTCGGGCTCGATCCCGGCCAGCACGACCCGCGCGCCACGCTCGTGCAGCCGCCGGGCGGTGGCGGCGCCGATTCCGCGAGCCGCACCCGTGATCAGAACGCGCCGGCCGGACAGATCAGAGGTCATCGAGTGGCGGACGATACCCCGCGACGGCGGCAGCGGAGCCGGTCGACGCTAGGCGAACTCGTCGGGGCGCTGGAACATGATCTCGGGCACGATGGCGTTCGGCGACAGGCGAAGCAGGAACCGCAACCCTTCCGCGATGTCGCTCGGGCGCAGCATCCGCTCGGCCGGCACCTTCTCCTTGACGTAGTCGGTCATGTCGGTGTCGACGAAGCCCGGAGCGAACGCGACCGACTTGACGCCGTCTCGCGCGAACGCCCGGTTCATCGCCATCGAATAAGCGGCGACGGCGGCTTTGGTCGCCGAATACACGGACAGCCAACGATCCGGCATCTTCCCCGCGATCGACGCCATGTTCACGACGAGCGCGTTGCCGTGCTCGGCCCCGGCGATGCGGAGGAGCTCCGCGCACTCGCGATAGAACAGGATGATCGCGCGCACGTTGACGTCGAGTTGGAGGTCGACGTACTTCGCCTGGTTCTCGGTCGCCGCCGCGCCGACGCCGACGCCGGCGTTGTTGACCAGCACGTCGAGACGGTCGTAACGCGCGCGATGGCGCCGGACCACCTCGCGAATCGCCTCCTCGTCCGCGAGGTTTGCGGCGATCCCCTCGACCTCGAAGCCACGGTCCCGCAGCTCGCCGGCGGCACGCTCGAGCGTGTCGGGCTTGCGCGCGGTGATCGTGAGGGCGAACCCCTCCTCGCCAAGAGTCTGCGCGAGCGCGAGCCCGATCCCGCGGGAGGCTCCGGTCACGATAGCCGCTCGGTCTGGCATCGCCGGAACCCTAGCGGCTCAGCGATTGGGTCAAGTGTCAGCCCGGACAGCCGATTACTTGCGTAACCGGTTCCCTCGTGACCGTCGGCACACAACCGCACCTTAATGGGCTTTTTGGGACATTGCCGCTGGCACTGGGTACCGTCACTTCGAAGCCCCACCGATGCCTCCCTTTAGGAGGGAGCAATGCTCGAACGTTGCCCAACATGCGGAAAGACCACCGGAACGCTGATGGAGACCCATCCTGACCGGCCAGGCCTGATGCAGATCCTCTCGGGCGAGAACGGCGAAGCGCAGCGGATCATCGTGACCATCGCGCTTTGCATCGTCGTCGCCCTCGCGATCGTCGCGACAGAAGCCCTGCTCTTCCACTAGAACGAGCACGCCGAAAATGGGCCAGGGAGCGCGACGCGCTTCAGATCCGGCCGCGTAAGCTTCCGGCGGCGCTCGCACTGCGCGCGCGCCCGAACGGCAGCGGACACGGTACGAGAGGAGCGAAATGCGCGTTGATTGGTATGGCCAGGCCGCGTTCCGCCTGAGCGGACAGGACGGCACTGTGTTCATCGACCCGTTTGGCGATATGTCGGCGGCGGCCGCTCATGGCATGCAGTTCAACTACCCGCCGATCGAGGGCGTCGAGGCCGACCTGCTGCTCGTCACCCACGAGCACGGCGATCACAACGGCGTCGAGGTCATCGCCGGAAACCCGACGGTGATTCGCTCGAGCGCGGGGCGGCACGAGTCGCCCGTCGGCGAGGTCGTCGCCATCTCATCCGAGCACGACGAAGCCGCCGGCACCGAGCGCGGGCACAACGTGATCTTCTCTTTCAAGCTCGGCGGACTCCGCGTCGCGCACTTCGGCGACTTTGGCCAGCGCTCCCTGCGCGACGAGCAGGCCGACGCGATCGGTGATGTCGATCTGCTGTTCCTGCCGGTGGGCGGCGGGCTGACGATCGGCGCCGAGCAGGCCGCGGCGATCACGCACCGTCTCGGGCCGAAGTGGGTCGTGCCGATGCACTACCGCACTGCCCGGATCAACTTCCTCGAGCCGGCCGACGCCTTCCTCGAGAAGATGCCCTCCGTCGAACGCCTGTCCGAAACCGGCTTCGACACGGACTCGCTGTCCGGGGACAACGGCCCGCGCGCGGTGGTTCCCGCAGCGCCCTAGCCCGCGCGCCCGGCCCAATCTTCAGTTTGTCCTACGCGCGCGCGCCCGACCCGTGCGCCAGCGCCTCGCGCCCGACTCGCTGCAGGTCCCGCAGATAGTCGAGGTGCGCGGCCCAAGCCGGATCGTCGTCAAGCTCGCGCGCCATCCGCATCGTGTCGATGTGAGCGTCGAGCAGCTCGTACAAGAGCTCCGTGACGTATCTGCCTGTGGTTACCGTAGTCCCGTTCGCGTCCAACACCGCTCAGCCCTCCGTAAAGCAGTAGTCACAGGATGAACGTGTGCCCGGACGTCAAAGTTGCGCGAAAGTCCAGATTTCGAACGATTGTGCGCTCAGTGGCCGGTACCGCGACGCCGGGCTTCGGGAGCAAGCGCGGGGTTCTGCCAGCCGCCGTCGGCCGGATTCAGCGTCACTCCCGGGGGAACCAGCTCGTCGATCCGGTCGAGCACCTCGGCGCTGAGCGTGACCTCGGCGGCGGGCAGCTGCGACTCGAGCTGCTCCATCGTCCTCGGCCCGATGATCGGCGCGGTCACGGCCGGATGGTTCATGACGAACGCGAGCGCCATCTCGATCAGCGTTATCCCCGCCTCCTCGGCGAGCTTGGCCAGGCCGTCAGCGGCCTCGAGCTTGAGCTGGTTACCCGGCAGGGACATGTCAAAGCGAGCCGGGATCCGCTCCGCGCGGTGCGACTCCGGCGGCTCTGAGTCCTTGCGGTAGCGCCCGGTCAGCCATCCGCCGGCGAGCGGGCTCCATGGGATCACCGCCATGCCGTGCCGCCTGCAGGTCGGGAGCACATCGTTCTCCACGCCCCGGACCAGGATCGAGTACGGCGGCTGCTCGCACACGAACCGCTCGCGGCCGCGGCGCTCGGCCACCCACTGCGCCTCGACGATCTGGCTCGCGGGAAACGTCGAGGAGCCGATGTAGCGCACCTTCCCGGCGCGCACCAGGTCGGTTAGTGCCCCTAGCGTCTCGTCGATGTCGGTGTCGTCCTCCGGGCGGTGGATCTGATACAGGTCGATCCAGTCGGTGTTGAGCCGCTTGAGCGAGTTCTCGACCTCGCGGACGATCCATCGCCGGGTGTTGCCGAACTCATTGGGGTCGTCGCCCATCGTCCCGTGGACCTTGGTCGCGAGAACCACGTTGTCGCGCTTGCCACCGGCGAGCGCCTTACCGACGATTTCCTCGGACTCGCCGCGACCGTAGACATCGGCGGTGTCGATGAAGTTCACCCCGGCGTCGAGTGCACGATGGATGATCTTGATGCAGTCGTCGTGGTCGGGGTTGCCCCAGGCGCCGAACATCATCGCCCCGAGGCAGAGCGGACTGACCTTCACTCCAGTCCGTCCAAGCGTTCGATAGTTCATGCCGGGCACGTTAGCGGGGAGGGTCGTCCACCTCGTCGGGCCACACCCCATGCTCGTCGAAGTACTCTCGCGC
The DNA here is from genome assembly GCA_963822855.1 of uncultured Solirubrobacterales bacterium. Lineage (GTDB taxonomy): Bacteria > Actinomycetota > Thermoleophilia > Solirubrobacterales > Solirubrobacteraceae > Palsa-465. The sequence continues at coordinate 198,726 of CAWGJE010000001.1, forward strand.
GCGTTCTTCCTCCTCCCGTTCGCGGTCGCCGCTGACACCGAGTCGGAACAGGAAGTTGATCAGCAGCACCGACAGCCCGCCGCCGACCGCCATCGCGAAGCCGTCCACCCCGAGCCCGGCCGGCGAGACGATCAACAACACGATCCCGCCGAGCACCATCACGGCGCCGACGCCGTACCGGACGATCAGCATCCGGACCTCGCCGCGTCAATTAAGCTGGCCGCATGAGCGGGTACGACGACGACGATGACTGGGTGGGCACACCGCCCGAGGGCCGGTACTCCCGCGATCGCGCCGATCCCGAGTTCTGGTGGCGCCAGCGCCCGATCGCGTTCGGCGGCGCGGCCCTGGTCGTCGTCGTGATCGTGGTGCTGGTGATCGCGCTGCTGCATTGAGCTATCGCGCGGTGTTTCGCGACACGGCCTCGGCCGCGCTTACCGCCGCCACCGCATCCTGTAGTTGCGCCTCGGCTGCCTCGAGACCCGCCTCGGCCTCGCGGAGCGCCTCGACCGCCTTGTCACGACGCTCGCGCGCCAGGTTCGCGGCACGCTCGGCCCGTTCCTCGCGACGCTTGGCCTCGCGCTCGGTGGCGCGGGCCTCCCGGCGGGCCTCCTCCCGGGCCTTCGCCTCCTCGCGGGCCGTGCGTTCCCGTTCGCGGGCCTTCTGCTTCTCGTCCGTGCCGGTCTCCTTGGTGGCGGACCGCTTCGGAGCTCGCTTCTCGGCCCGGGGCGCCGGGGGCGCGGCGCCGAGCGCCCCGAACCCCCCGAGCCCGACGTGGCGAAGCTCGCGCTCGAGCCGGCCCTCGCTCACCTGCGAGCGCGCCTCGTCGTCGAGCGCGGCAGCGTGCAGCGTGTCCGAAACGCGCTCGATGATCGTCTCGCTCAGCTCATTCCCATCCGAGCTGAGCAGCCCACGGGCCGCGTCGGTCAGCGCGTCGACCGCGGCCCGCTCATGCTCGACCGCGGCGCGCAGCGATTGCGCGTCGCCACGGCCCGCGAGCACGTCGTCCTGCGCGATCCGCAACGCATCGCCGGCCTCAAGCAGGTCGGCGACCGGCTGGCGCTGAGTCCTGACCAGCTGGTTGACGGCCCACGCCGCCACCGAGGGCTTGCGCAGCGCCGCGACCTCGCCGGCACGCTCGCGCTCCCCCGCCTTGCGGAGATCCCGCGCCATCGCCGTCCGCTCCGGGATGAACTGGTCGAGCGGGAGCCCGTAGAGATCGTCGACGTCCACCCGGCCATGGTGCCACCCCACACGAAGCCCGGTTACCCCGACAGCCGAGGCCGCGGCGCTCGGCTCAGGAGCGAGGAGCCCCGGAGGGGACTCCCTTGGCCGCTTCGCGCAGCGCCGCCCACTCGGTCAGCTTGACCCGCGGACGTCCCGTGCCCGACGCGGCGCCGGCGGCGGTTTCGATCGCGTCGATCGCCTGCCAGCCTTCCCACGTCACGGCGTGGGGGCACGTCGCGATCAGACCCTCGATGTCGTCCGACACCGGCTCGTTGAGGCGGCCGGCCGCCGCGTCTTCCAGGATCTTGGCGACCGTGTCCTGGGAATCCTTCTTGTTGGTACCGATCACGCCGGACGGACCGCGCTTTATCCAGCCGGATACGTACTCGCCGACCTGGTGCACGCCGTCCAGGTCGGTCACGCGTCCGCCCTCGTTGTGGATCAGCCCGCGCCGCTCGTCGAACGGGATATCGCCGACGGGCTGACCGGTGTAGCCGATCGAGCGGAACACCAGCTGCGCCGGGATCTCCTCGAAAGCGCCTGTGCCCCGGGCGGCGAGCGAACCATCCTCGCGCAAGACGATCTCGTTGTTCTCGATCTTCACCGCGCGCACGTGGCCGTTGCCGTCGCCGAGCAGCTCAACGGGAGAGGCGAGAAAGCGAAAGCGGACGGTGATCGGCTTGCCGGTCTTCGGCCGCGCCGCGTAGTCCTGGATGATCTCGACGTTGCGCCGGCGGGTCTTGTCCGCCTCCCCCAGCGCGACCGCGGACAGCTCGTCCAGGTCGCCCCCGAGGACCTCGACATCGCCGCGCTCGAGCTCGCCCATCTCCAGCAGCTCCGGATTAGTGAACGCGGCTTGCAGCGGGCCGCGGCGGGCGAGGATCGTGATCTCCTCGATCCCGCTGTCCTCGAGCACGTGCATCGCGTGGTCGGCGGTGTCGGTCCCAGCCAGCTCCGCCGGCGCCAGCGCGAGCATTCGCGCCACGTCGATGGCGACGTTCCCCGCGCCAACCACCACGGCATGCTTGGCCTGAAGATCGACCTCCAGGCAGGTGTGGTCGGGATGGCCGTTGTACCAGGCCACGAACTCCGTGGCCGGGTGCGATCCGCGCAGCTCTTCGCCCGGGATCCCGAGCCGTTTGTCGATCGAGGTGCCGAGCGTGTACACGACCGCGTGGTAATGCTCCAGCAACCGGCGGCGGCTGACGTCGGTCCCCAGCTCGACGTGTCCGAAGAACCGAAAGCGCTCGTGCTCGGTGGTCTTGTCGTACGCCTTCGTGACCGACTTGATCTTCGGATGGTCCGGCGCCACGCCCGACCGCACGAGCCCGTACGGCGTCGGCAGACGGTCGTACAGGTCGACGGCGAACTCGGGCTCTGCGACGCCGAGCAGCTGGCCGGCCGCGTAGAAGCCGCTGGGGCCGGCCCCGACGATCGCGACGCGTAGAGGAGAGTCGTCGGTCATATCGACACAGATTAGGCGCTCACGTTGCCGCGACCGGGATGCCGAGCGCCCCCGGATCGGCCGCGACCGTGGCCCGGAGCTCGTCGAACCCGGTCGGATCCTCCAGCGCCATCCGGTACGACCCCAGGCGCCGGGCGGCGTTGATCGCGATGATGCCGACGAGGAGTCCATCGCGTTCGCCTCCGTACACCAGCCGCACGCGGTCGGGCGTGCACTCGAGCAGCTCGACCGACTCGGCGCGGCCGGGCAGACCAAGCGATTGGATCTTGACGTCGTACTGGTCCGACCAGAAGTAAGGCGGTGACACGTACGGCTTGCGCTCGTCGGGTGCCAGCAAGGCGTTGCGACCGGCGAGCTGCCCCTGCTCCGCCGCGACGGTCCAGTGCTCGATCCGGATCGGGTCGCCGTCGGCGAGCGGATGCGGCCAGGCGACGATGTCGCCGGCGCCGAGGACGTCCGGATCGCCCGCGGCCGTCAGCGTCGCGTCGCACGCGAGCGCGGATTCGACCTCGAGGCCGCTGCCGGCCAGCCACTCGATGTTCGGGAGGGCGCCGAGGCCGACGACCACGACGTCGGCGGGTACGCGCTCGCCACCCGTGAGCTCGACCGCCTCCACGCGACCGTCGCCGATCAGTCCGGCGACCCCGGTACCCAGCCGCACGTCGACTCCCCGGTCCCGGTGGAGCTGCGCGCACCATTCTCCGAGGTCCGGGCCGAGCGGGAGCATCGGTGTCGCGGCGATGTCGATCAGCGTCACGTCGAGGTCCTCCTTGCGCGCGGTCTGAGCTACCTCGCACCCGATGAAGCCCGCGCCCACGATCGCAACCCGCGGGCGCTCGTCGAACGCCGCGCGGAGCGCCAGCGCATCGTCGAAACTGCGCAGCACGTGGACACCAGCGAGTTCGGCGCCGGCGCCGGGCCACCGTCGTGGGCGCGAGCCCGTGGCCAGGATCACCCGGTCGTACTGCACATCGTCGCCGTCGGCTAGCACGACCCGCCGGCGCCCGCGGTCGAGGCTTACGGCCCGCACGCCGAGGCGCCATTCCACGCCCAGCTCGTCGCTCGGCAGGTGGACGCTGTCGACCGCGTGCTCGCCGGCGAGCAACTCCTTGGACAGCGGTGGCCGCGTGTAGGGCCGGTGGCGCTCGTCGCCGATCATCACGAGGTCGCCGTCGAAGCCGGCCTTGCGAGCGGCCTGCGCCGCGCGCAGCCCGGCCAGCGACGCTCCGACGACGACCAGCCGGCGCATCAGGACTCGATCAGGCTGATCGCGTTCTCCGGGCAGGTGCCCTCGACCTCTTCGGCGAGCTCGCGAAGATCGTCGGGAACATCGATCGGGTCACCGCCACGGATCGTCACGAAGCCCTCGTCGTCGCTGCTCAGAAGCTGGGGGGCGAGCGTGTAACAGCGCCCGTGTCCCTGGCAAGCCTCGCTCACGCAGAGCTTCACGAGTTGACCTCCCACCGCAGCGGCAGCGTGCTCAGCGACATCATCGCGCCACCGCCACGCTCGAACAGCTGCGCGTCGGTGGCGAGCTCGAAGTCCGGGATCACCTTGAGCCACTCGTCCACGGCGATCGCCATCTCGCGGCGGGCCAGGTGCATCCCGAGACAGCGGTGCGGGCCGCTCGCGAAGCCGAAGTGGTTGTTCTTCTTGCGGTCGATGACGAACTCGTCGGCCTGCTCCCAGTGTCGGGGATCGCGGTTCGCGCCGGATACGAGCCCGTACACCATGTCGCCCTGCTTCAGCTGCACGCCATGGAACTCGACGTCGCGGGTGACCTTGCGCCCGTCGCCGAAGATGATCGTGTAGTAACGAAGGGTCTCCTCGACCGCGAGCGGGATGATCTCCGGGTCTTCGACCAGCCTCCGCCGGTGCTCCGGGTGCTGCGCCAGGTGGTGGAACATATACGCGAGCTCGGCGCGCGTGGTGTCGAGCCCGGCGAGCGTGAGCACGGTGCACATGTCGAGCAGCACCTCGTCGTCGAGGGGCTGGTCGTCGAACGGGACTCGAGCAGGTACGAGAACAGGTCGCCCTCCCGATGGCCCTCGCTGCGGCGATCGTCGAGCTGCTCTGACCAGAACACGCGCATCTCGGCGAGCGCGGTGGCCATCCCCGCGGCGCCCTCGGGGTCACCGCCGAAACCGCCGAAGAACGCGTCGACCCAGCCCACGAACACGTCGGTGTAAGAAGTCGGCACCCCGATCACGCTCAGGAACGCAGCGGTGGGGAATCGCAGCGCGAACTCATCGAAGAAGTCGCACTCGCCCTTGGGCACGATCGGCTCGATGAAGCCCCGGCACGTCTCCCTGATCATCGGCCCCGCGGCCTCCATCGCCTTGGGCGAGAACCACGGGTTCAGGATCCGTCGGTACTTGATGTGATCGGGGGCGTCGACCTGGGTCGGCACAAACCGGTAGATCGGATCCGGCTCCCACGGCGTGATCGACGCGCTCGAGAAGATCTCCGGCGTCTTGTAGATGTCGTTGACAGCCTCATGCCGCGTGAACACCCAGTAGCCGCCATCGGCGTATTTGTTGTAGAAGTGCGGGCAGCTCTCGCGTAGCTCGTTGGCCAGCGCCCAGTACGCGCCCATCTCTCGGGTCTTGGAGAAGTCGTGACCCATGACCGGGCAGCCCGTGACTTCGGTCCCGTGCCGCTCCGCGATGCTCGATTCCATGACGGGGTTACCTTTCTCTCGTCTAGAGCTGGTTTCGTTCCTCACGCGCCGGCGAGCGCTGCCGGCTTGCTCGCTCCGACTCGCTCGGCGATGTCGCGCCCGGCGAGGAAGCCGAACACCATCGCCGGGCCGAGCGTGCCACCGGCGCCGCCGTAGGTCATGCCGAGCGGCGAGGACATCGCGTTGCCGGCGGCATAGAGCCCGGGGATGACGTCGCCGTCGACGTCGATCACGCGCGAATGGGTATCGGTCAAAGGCCCGCCCTTCGTCCCGAGCGCACCGCTGAACACCTGGATCGCGTAGAAGGGAGCAGTCTCGAGCGGACCGAGCGACGCCCTCGGTGTTCCGTCGCGCAGCGTCGGATCGCCCCACCACTGGTCCTGCGCGCTCCAGCCCCGCTTGAAGTCGGGGTCGTGGTTATCGCGCGCGTTCGCGTTGAAGCGCTCGACGGTCTGCTCGAGCACGTCGCCGTCGATCCCGAGCTTCTCGCCTAGGTCCTTGACCGTGTCCGAAGACGTGATCCAGTCCGTCCGCGCCTTCTCGGTTCCGCCTAGACCGCCGGCAAAGCCGTACTTGTCGAGCCACGTCTGATCGAAGACCAGCCAGCACGGCAGGTTGCGGTAGGTGCCCATGATCGTGTCCTGCTCGTGGAACGCCGCCCCGAACGCGTTGTAGTTCGCGGCCTCGTTGGTGAAGCGCTTGGCCTCGCGGTTGACCATGATCGCGCCGGGCAGCGTCCGCTCGTAGGTCAGGAGCTGCTGACCCGTCGGAACGATGTCGGTCGGCAACTCGATCATCGGCATCCACCACGCCTCGCGCATGTTTCCGAGCATCGCGCCGATGCGCATCGCCATCTTCAGGCCGTCGCCTTCATTCGTCTCCACCGCGACCGTGTGAGTGCACGGCCCGCGCAGGAAAGCGCGCTTGAGGTCGGCGTTGCGCTCGAACCCGCCCGTCGCGATGACCACGTTCGGCGCGCGCACCTCCTTGCGCCCCTCAGGAGTCTCGAACACGACGCCCGCGATCTCGCCGTCCTCGACGATCAGCTCGACGCCGCGGTGCTCGGTCTGCGGCTCGACGCCACGGTCCAGGCATCCCTTGAGCAGTCGGCCGCCGAGCGCAAGGCCCATGCCCCGCTCGTCGTTCTCCGCGCGCCGCTGCATCTCCTCGGCGGTGAGCTCCTCCGGGATCGCCTGGCCGAGCGTCGTCTCGCCGATCGTCAGGTGGTAGCTCGGGTAGTACGGCGAGATGTGGACCAGATCCCCCCACTCGCCGAGCTCGCCGTAAGGGTAGATGGCGGTCTCGAGCGAGCGTCCGCCCTGCGGGAGCCCGCCGGTCTGCTCGGGGTGGTAGTCCGGGAAGTCGGGAACGGCACGGAACTTGACCGGCGTGCGCTCGTCGAGCCAGCGCACCATCTCGGGGCCGACGTCGATGTACGTCTCGGCCATCTCGTCGGTGATCGTGTCGTTCGACAGCGCCTTCAGGTAGTCCATCGCCTGCTCGCGGGTATCGCCCTTCTCGGCCGGCTCGTGCTGGTTGAGCGGGATCCAGATCATTCCGCCGGAATAGACGGTCGTGCCGCCGAGCGTCGCGCCCTTCTCGAACAGGCCGACGTTCGCGCCCAGTTCCGCGGCGGTCAGCGCTGCCGTCAGTCCTGCGGCTCCGGTGCCCAGCACGATGACGTCGTAGTCGGCCATTGGTTCTCCTCTTCTCCGCGCTCAGTCGAATCGAACTAACTTCAGGTCGGGAAAAGGTACCAGCGGCGAGCGGTTCGTGTCAACGCCAGGCGGCCGGTGGCACGCGCGAAGTCCACCGGGTAGTCTGCTTGAGTTGACTTCACTTTGATTTGCGACCCGCCCTCGGCGGCGCCGCGACGCTTCGACACGAAAGGAAGGTGCAGCAACCATGGCCGGAGGACCGCTCGAAGGCAAGGTCGCGATCGTCACCGGCGCGGCGATGGGCATGGGCGAGGCGACCGCGCGTGTGTTCGCCGCCGCGGGAGCGCACGTGCTCGTGAGCGACATCGACGCCAAACACGGCCAGGCGGCGGTGGACCGAATCGAGTCCGAGGGCGGCACGGCCTCGTTCTGCCGGACGGACGTCTCCAAGGCTGCCGACGTCGAGGCGATGGTGCGCACCGCCATCGAGCGCTACGGGCGGCTCGACTGCGCTGTCAACAACGCCGCGGTCACTCCGGACACGCATCCGATCGCCGAGCTTGACGAGGCGGAGTGGGACCGCGTCGTTGCCGTGGACCTGAAGGGCGTCGTGCTCAGCCTGAAGTACGAGGTCGCGCAGATGCTCGAGCAGGGCGACGGCGGCGCGATCGTCAACATCGGATCGGTAAGCGCGCACCGGCCGCAGCCGAACAACGCCGCGTACGTCGCGGCCAAGCACGGCGTGCTCGGCCTGACCAAGGTGGCCTCCCTCGAGAATGCGCCGCAGGGAATCCGCGTCAATACCGTCTGCCCGGGCGCGATCGATACCCCGATGATCCGCGGCGCGCTCGAGACCGTCGGCTTGACCGAAGCCGAGTTCGCCCCGGTGTTGAGCCTGTTCGGACGGTTCGGCAAGCCCGAGGAGGTTGCGCAGGCCAGTCTGTGGCTGTGCTCGGATGCGGCTTCCTACGTGACCGGCGCCATCCTCAATGTCGACGCCGGCTACACCTCGCGCTGACGGGATCGCCTTGACGATGTGCAAGCACTCCGCTTAAACTGAATCGAAGTAAGCTCAAACGCAGCCGGCGCCGACCACGAGAGGGATCCATGAGTGCAACCACCGAAACGACCGTCGACAGCGCGAGCCTCCGCGCTCTTCAGGACCGAACTGACGTCGCCGACGTCCTCTACAAATACTCTTCGACGGTCGATTCGTTCGACTACGACGGGCTCCGCAGCGTCCTGGCGGACGACATCTGGGCGCAGTACGGGAACGGCGACCCGGTCGAGGGTGCAGACAAGCTGGCGGGCTGGATCGCCGAGGCGACCGCGACCGTCATCTGGCAGCACCACCTGCTCAACGTCTACCACGTCACGATCGACGGCGATCAGGCCAAGACTCTTTCGTATCTGACCTCGTATCAGGTGTTCAAGGAGAACCCGGACGCGGCGATCATCCTCGTCGCGAGGTACCACGACGAGCTACGGCGCACGGCGGAGGGATGGAAGATCAGCAAGCGGATCATGGAGCTGCTCTGGGCCGAGTCGAAGGCCGATGAGGGCTATATCGCGAGCCTCGGCGGTCGCGGGCCCAAGATCTGGGCACGAAGCTGACAACCACCGTTCGAGGAGAAACCATGGCAATCGTACGAACCGCTTGCACCATGACGCTGGACCCGAAGGACCTAGACGAGGTCGTCGGCATCTTCGAGAAGTTCATCAAGGACGTTCAGGAGAACGACCACGGCACGCTCGCCTACCACTACTTCATCGACGATGACCCGCTGACGATCCACGTCATCGAGTGGTACGAGAGCCCGCAGGCCATGCTCGATCACTACGCCAAGCTCGACCTCGAGGCGGCCGGACGCCTGGTCGAGCTCGTCGAGCTTTCGCCGCTCCACTACTACGGCAACCCGACGCCCGAGGAAGAGACGCAGATGGCCGGCTTCGGCACGGTGCTCGTGCATCGCCCGCTCGCGAGCATCGAGGAAACCGCGGCGCAGGCGTAGTGGCCCCGGCGTGGGAGGTGGTCGCCGACGCCGCGGGAGTCGGCGACGGGACATCGCTCCTCGATCTCGGATGCGGAGACGGGGCGTTCTGCGCTTTCGCGGCTGCCCGTGGCGCCGTGGTGCACGGCATCGACGTCGAGCCTGACGCCGTGGCGTGCGCGCTCGAGGGCGTGCCCGGCGCCGACTTCCGGCTCGGGTTGATGGAGAACCTGCCCTGGGCCGACGCCTCGTTCGACGTGGTGACGGCGTTCGACTCGCTTCAGTACGCACTGGACCCCGAGATGGCGCTGATCGAGGCCTCGCGCGTGTGCTGCGTGCCGACGGACGGATCGCGATCTGCAAATGGGGACCTCCCGACGGCAACGAGTTCTTCGCGTTTCTCGCCTCGATCGGCGCCGGCGGCGTCCGCGGCGATGCTCCCCGCGGTGTCCGATCCGGTCGAGGACGCGATCCGGTCCACGCGACTCGTCGTGCTCGCGACCGGCGACCTCCCAGCTCCGATCGAGATCGCCGGCGACACGGCGCTCGAATCGTCGCTCGCACGGGCCGGAGTCGCCGGTGGTCCACGCGTGATCGCGGCGGCCGCGCGGTGGCGCCGGGACGACGGCACGTACCGCTTCGACAATCGCCAGCGTTACTGGATCCTCGGAGGACGATCGTGACCGTCGAGATCGCGCGCGCCGTCGGTCCGGCACGCCTGGACATCGCCTACGAGCGCTTCGGTGACCCCATCGCACCGCCGGTCGTCCTCATCATGGGCCTGGGAACGCAGATGCTGGGCTGGCCCGACGGGTTCTGCACCACGCTCGCGCACCGCGGCCTCCACGTGATCCGTTTCGACAACCGCGACATCGGCCTGTCGAGCCACCTCCCCGATGCGCCGATGCCCGACGTGCGGGCGGCGCTCACCGGCGACCCGTCGTCGGCGTCCTACCGGCTCTCGGACATGGCCGCCGACACGGTCGGGCTGCTCGACCACCTCGAACTGGACAGCGCGCATCTGGTCGGCGCGTCGATGGGCGGCATGATCGCCCAGACGGTGGCGATCGAATCTCCGGCTCGCGTGCGGTCACTGACGTCGATCATGTCGAGCACCGGCGATCCCGCGGTCGGCCAGGCGACGCAACGGGCGCTCACGGCGCTGCTGTCGCCGCCCGCCACGACGCGCGAGGAGGCGATCGACAGGACGGTCTCGATCGTCCGCGTGATCGGCTCGCCGGCGTTCGAGCTCGACGAGGCGGACATCCGGTGGCGGACCGGCCTCGCCTATGACCGCTCCAACGATCCGATCGGCGTCGGCCGGCAACTGGTGGCGATCGCGGCGTCCGGCGACAGGACCGAGGCGCTCCGGTCGGTCGCGGTCCCCACGCTCGTGCTCCACGGCGCGGACGACCCGCTCGTCGATGTCAGCGGCGGCCGAGCTACCGCCCGAGCCATCCCCGGAGCCGAGCTCGTCGTCTTCGACGGGATGGGGCATCACCTCTCACGCGAGCTCTGGGGCGAGATCGCCCGCCGACATCGACGAACTCGTTCGTCGCGCCGAGGACGGACGCGACGTCAGACGGCGGTGACGAGCCCGCCGTTCGGGCTGATGGTCGCGCCGACGAAGAACGAGGCATCGTCGGAGGCGAGGAAGGCGACTGCCGCCGCGACCTCCTCGGGGGTGCCGAGGCGGCCTGCCGGCGTGCGCGCGACATTGACGTCACGCGCCACCCCGACCTGGGCCTTGGTCCGCGTCGTGTCGATGAACCCGGGAGCGATCGCGTTGACCCTGATTCCCTGGACGATCACTTCCTTCGCGGTGGCTCTGGTGAAGCCGAGGACGCCGGCCTTCGCGGCGGAGTAGTGCGGGTGGCCCGTGCAGCCCTCGATGCCGCAGACCGAAGCCATGTTGACGATCGCCCCCGCGCGGCGCTCCGCCATCCGCCGGACCGCGGCTCGCGTGCCGTAGAAGGTTCCGTCGAGATGTACCGAAAGGACGAATCGCCACTCTTCGTCGGTCAGTCGCACGAGTGCCTCGAGCGGCGTCGTGATCGGCCCCGCCGCCTGCTCGGCCCGCTGCTGTTCGATCATCGGGTTGATCCGCGCGACGTGGGACATCGCCAGCGCACCGGCGTTGTTGACCATAACCGCCAACGGACCGAGATCGCTCTCGACTTTCGTCAGCGCCTCTTCGACCGAGTCGCTGTTCGCGACGTCGGCCTCTATGGCGGCCGCTCGCGGCAGGTCGGCGACGATCTCCTGTGCCCGGTCCACGGACAGGTCGAGCGCCGCGATGATTGCCCCCTCGGCCGCCAATCGCCGGCAGATCGCGGCGCCGATTCCCGATCCGCCTCCGGTGACCGCAGCCACCTTGCCTTCGAACCTGTTCATTTTTGAACTTACCTCAATTCGATTTCGCGTTGCAAGCCCGGGGCCTGTGTCACGTGGGAATGCGCGTGGCGCTGTAGAACGCGACGTACCGCGCGATCTCACCCGCCGGAGTCATCTGACCCGTCGAGAAGAACGTGCCACCGTTGGGGATCCCTTCGATCACGCCTTCGACGAACACGCGGGCACCCCGCTGCCAGAACGCGGTGACGATCTGACGCACGGGGCTCGGCCCGCGCTCGGTGACGAACCCGCGGCAGAGCGCCTCACGGCCACGGAACAGCACGCGCTCGGTTCCGCCGGCGTACGGCGGATGGGAGTAGATCGTGTCGACCGTGAAGTGGGACGCCGCGTCGCGAAACATCGAGCGCGCCAGGGCGGCCAAATACCGCTCCAGAACCAGTCTGCCATCCGGGCTTGCGCCGGTGTCGTCAACCTCCGAAGACGCCGGGACGAGCGGCGCGCGCAGCCAGACCAATCGTGAGACGGCGCCGCCAGCATCGTGGGAAAGTCCGACCAGGCAGGTCTCGTCGGCCTCACCATCGGCGCGACGGGTGACCTCGGCCCAGCAGGCGCGGTTCGACCCGGCGGCCGCGACGACCGTGAGACTTGAGGGCGACAGATCCGCCAGCGCCGCGGCCGACGCGCCCGCTCCCCGTACGGCGTCGATACTTGCTTTCAGCCCCTGCGCAGGACTGGCGATCCACGTCTGCACGTCGCGCGCGAGCAAGCTCGGAGCGGGTCCGCCCGACCCCTCGACGAGCGCGAGCACTCCATCGAGCGCGCGCGCCGCGCCGCCGTCCGAAGTCGGCGAGCCGGACTGAACTGAAGTCATATAGGCATGCTATCAGGGATCGCTGGCTCGCGTCCGGCCCGCAAACGAATGCAGCCATCGGTGAGACGTCGGCGGCTGTGCATATGATTGCCCGACGATCAGCTGCCGCCGCGAGGAGGATTGTGGTCCCACCGGGCCCTAGAGCGAGACGAGAAACCGGCGCCGCCGTCGCGTCTTCGCGCAGCAAGCGCGACGAGATCTTGCGCACGGCGACACGGTATTTCGGCGAGAACGGTTACGAGGCGACGAAGCTCGCGGACGTCGCGGCCGCCGTCGGAATCGGTTCAACCGCCCTCTACCACTACTTCGAGTCGAAGCTGCACTGCCTGTACGTGATCATGGCGGACGCGCTCGGCATCTTTCGAAGTGACTTCGACCGGCACACGAACGAGCACGAGGATTACATGGACGCGCTCCTGGCGGTGCTTCGTGGGTCCTACGACCTCAGCGACCAGGACGTGCTGCGTAACCGGGTGCTAGTCGCCGAGCAGGGGCTCGTCGGGGTCCGCCGGACCTCCCCGCGAGAAGAGGAGGCCCGAGCGCTCGCTCGAGCCCGAATCCGCGATGTCGAGTTCACCTGGGCGACGTTCCTAGTGCGCGGGATGGAGCAGGGGCTGCTGCCGGAGGCCGACCCGCGCTTGCTGACTCGCGCACTGCTCGGCTTGTACAACAGCATCTGGCACTGGTACCGCCCGCGCGGTCAGGTCAGCCTCGAAGAGGTCACGGAGTTCTTCCTCCGCCGGCAGCTCGAAGTACTCGGCCTTCCGCCCGAGTTCGCCGACGGTGATCGGTCGGCGATTCGAGCCGCCGCCGGGAAGCCAGGGTCAGCCGGGAAGGCCGGGTCAGCCGGGTCAGCCGCGAAGGCAGGGTCAGCCGCGAAGTCGGGTTCGACTACCCGCGCCGCGCGCGGGCGTCGACAGCCGACCCGCTAGGGCCACCGGCTGGAGCGCGGTCGCCGGAGCACACGGCCCGGGCCAGCGCCTCTCTCCCGACGCGTTGGAGATCGCGCAGGTAAGCGAGGTGGTCCTGCCACTCCGCGGCGCTTGCGTCTTCTTCGGTGAGTCGCGCGGTGTCGGCGTGCGCGTCGAGCAACTCGTACGCAAGGGCGACGAGCGTATTCACGCCCTCCGGTGCGGGTTCGGCCGCCGGACGTGGTGAACGATGCTCGGTCCGTGAATGTAAGAACCTCATGGCGATCACCAGGCGAGAGCATGCGCCGCGAGACCAGGCAGGCGCGCGGCGTCGACAGCAGGACGTACATGCGGCTCGAGCGGCCTGATCGCCTGCAGCGGCCTGATCGCCTGGAGCGAGACGGCCGGCACCGGCGGGAGACTCGAGTGGCCCGAGATTGTCACCCCCTGAAGCGGTACGACGACGGGATAGCTGAAATGGTGATCGTTCATGGGACTCACTCGCAATGGGGGGTGGGTCGGGATGACCGCGATGCGGTGGCGCCGCGGCCAACCCGGGAAACGTCAGGACACGAACTCGCGGACGGCGCTGGTGTAGGCGCGGGCAAACTCACGGGTCGCGTCGGCCTGCAGGCTGCCGATGCTCACGACCCACTCGATGTTGCTCGCACCGGTCGCCTTCTCGTACTGGTCGGCCAGGGTTACGACGGCCTGCTCGTATGAGGACAGATACGTCTCGCTCGCCTTCTTGCTCTGAGCAACCGCCTTCTCGTGGAGCTCGGAGACTCGCTGGGTCGCCTCTTGGACGGAATGGGTGATCGGATCGGACTTCGACTGGGTGGGCACGATGGCTTCCTCCACTGATGTGCTTGCAAATTAGCTCCGCGCAAGTTAGCACAGCTACTGAAGTGATGTCAAGTCAGTTTTCTGATAGTCTTCCCACGTGATCAGCGATGGCGAACCCGTCGACGTGCGTTCGCGTCCGCCGGTCCTGCTTCTGGCCGGCGTCGGCCTCACGGCGGCGGTGGCTCTGCGGGCGGCCGCCGCGCTCGAGGAGCCTTTTCGCGTACTCCCGACGCTTCTCGGCGCGACCACCGCCGACGATGCGGTGGCCCTGCTCGACGGCGCCGGCGTGGAGCAGGCTCACATCCTCGGCCTTTCGTTCGGCTCGGCGATCGCTCAGGAGCTCGCGATCCGGCATCCGAAACGTGTCCGTTCGCTCGTGCTCGGCTCGTCAACGGCCGGCGGCAACCTCTACGTCGCACCGGAACGGCCGATCCGCCAGTTCCTGTGGCGGCTGCCGGACCTGCCGGCCGAGGAGGGTCTGTGGGCGACCGTGCCGTATCTCTACGCGGACACCACGTGCCGCCGCCGCGCGCCGCTGATCGGCGAAGACATCGCGCGGCGTCTGACCCGGCCTCTCGATCCTCGCTCCTACCGCGCCCAGCACGAAATCGCCCGCGCGCACGACACGAGCACGCGACTAGCCGCGATCACCGCTCCCACGCTCGTGATCCATGGCGAAGACGATCGGATCCTACCGCTCGACAACGGTCGACTACTGGCCGGCGCCATCTCGGGGGCACAGTTCATCCCCGTTCCGACCGGCGCCCACGGGTTCCCCACCGATGTGCCCGCGACCGGCCGGGACCTGGTCAGCTTCCTGCTCGCCCACTCGCAGCCGCACTCGCAGCCGCGAGCGCGCCGTCCGGCTGCCCGTGACGCGCGCGCAGGTCGCGCTTGAGCACCTTGCCCGCCGGGCTGCGGGGAAGCTCGTCGACGAACTCCACCGAGCGAGGCAGCTTGTACCCTGCCAGCCGCTCGCGGGCGAACGCGACCAGCTCGTCGGCGTCGACGGTCGAGGCGGGCGCGCGAACCACGAGCGCCATGACGGTCTCCCCCCAGCGCTCGTCCGGAACGCCGATCACAGCGACATCGGACACGCCGGGGTGCTGCGAGAGCACCTCCTCGACCTCGATCGGATAGATGTTCTCGCCGCCGCTGACGATCATGTCCTTGATCCGGTCGGTGAGGAACAGATACGCGTCCTCGTCGCAGTAGCCGCCATCGCCCGTCCGGAGCCATCCATCCGGCATCAGCGCGGCATCGGTCTCAGCGTCGCGCTTGTAGTAGCCGGCCATCACGTTCGGGGCCCGAAGCCAGACTTCGCCCACCTCTCCGGCGCCGCAATCGGCGCCGCTGGCCGGGTCGACGATGCGCATCTCGACCCATGGCAGTGGGCGCCCCGCCGAGCGCAGCAGGTGCTGACGGTCGCCGTCGGCGTCGTGGTCCTCGGGGCGGAGCTGAATCACGCCGCCGGTGGTCTCGGTCAGGCCGTATACGCCGAACAGCGGGCACCGGAACGTGCGCAGCGCCGCGCGCAGGACCGGAGTGGTGATCGGCGAAGCGCCGTAGACGATCGCACGCAGGCTGGAGTAGTCGCGGTCGGCCGCGCCTGGGACCGCGGCGAGCATCTGCAAGATCGTTGGAACGAACACGGGGTTCGTGACCCGTTCGCGCTCGAGGACGTCAAGGACCTCCGCGGCGTCGAAGTCGCGTACGAGAATCGTCGTCGCCCCGTTGACGAGCCCGAGATACGCCCAGCCGATCCCGCCGATATGGAACATCGGGAGCGGAGTGAGACTGATCGTCTGCGAGTCGAACTGCCACACGTCGGCGCTCAGAAACGCGGCGGCGAGATTCCGCTGCGTGGTCAGGACGCCCTTCGGGAGGCCGGTGGTTCCAGACGTGTACATCTGCACCGCGACCTCGCTCGCCCCGCCCCGGTGGCCGGGATCGGTCGGCGAGTGCCTCTGCAAACGTCGTTCGTAGTCCTCACCGGTGTCGATCACCTCGAGCTGCTGCGAGACGCCGCCCGCGATCTCCCGGGCCGTCTCGCGGTACTCGGGTCCCGCGATCATCACCGAGCAGCCCGCGTCCGCGACGATCGTCTCGAGCTCGGCACGAGCGAGCCGCCAGTTGAGCGGGACGGCGACGGCCCCGATCTTGCTCGTCGCGAACAGGAGCTCAACGACCTCCGGCGCGGTGCGGTCGAGGTGCGCGACCCGATCCCCGGCACGAACGCCGGCTGACAGCAGCACCTGCGCCAGCCGGCTCGACCGATCATGGAGCTCGGCGTACGTGAGCGTGCGCGGACCACAGCGGATCGCGAGGACGTCACCTCGACTCGACGCATGCTCGCGGATGACGTTCGCGACTCGGAGTTGTTCGAGAACCTGCACTGAGGTCAATTCAATCAGAGGAACGGGAGGGTTACCCGTGCGCGGCGAAAAACTCCCCGACGGCCTCGTCGACCGCCGCCTCCTCGGTGGGGTACAAATGCCCGGCGTCCTCGAGGATTTTCAGTTGCGCTCCCGGCACCCGCTCGGCGGTCATGTACGCGTTTTCGGCCGGGATTATCCGATCACGTGCGCCGTGGACAATGAGCGTAGGCGCGTGGATCCGCTCGAGACGGCGATAGCAGTTATGCAGTGCTGCCGCGAGCAATTGCGCCCGGTACGCCCCCTCGTTGAACGGATTCGCGAGTCGCCGCTCGATGTCCTCGGCGATGCGGTCGACCTGTTCGGCGCGGCTCCGCGGACCGTAGTTGTAGGGAACCGATGCCCACGCCGCCTCCCGCGAGGGCATCGTCGCGCGCCTACGGAAGAACGCGACGACTTCGGACTCTGGAAACGCCGCGTGTCGCCCACCGGAATGGGTCGCGCCGAGGACGAGCGACTGAACCCGTGTCGGGTGACGGAGTGCAACCTGCTGGGCGACCATGCCGCCGAGCGAGAACCCGTAGAGATGGACGCGGTCGATCTCGAGGTCGTCGAGGATCGAGACGGCGTCGTCCGCCATCGCCTCGGTGGTGTAGGCGTACGTCAGCGACTCCGACTGTCCGATCCCGCGATGGTCGAAGGTGATCACGCGCATTGCGCCGGCGAGCGCGTCGACCGTCCGCCACCACGCGCCCCCGCTCAGGCCGAGACCATGGATCAGCAGCACGGGATCGCCGGTGCCGGTGCTCTCCCAGTAGAGCCGCGTCCGCCCGTCGAGCCGGTTGACGATGCCTGACCCGGAGCTCACACGTCCAGGAACCAGCGCACCCTCGAGAGGTGCGTGGCGCCGATGTCGCGTGTCATCTCGGAACACGATGCGAGGACCGCGCGCACGGGCTCGACCTCGACCGCGCGAGCGATGGTCAGCTGCGCATCGCTTAGAGCGCGGATCGCCGTCTCATACGCGTCCACGCATGCCTCGGCTCCCCCCCACGGGATCAGGGCCGCCCTGCCGATCGTCCCGGCCGCGTCCACCACACGCCCGAGCACATCGTCCATGAATGCCATCACTTCGAGATCCTCCTGTGTCAGGTCATTGCAGCTGGTCGGCCACGCCGGCGGCGCTCAGCGCGGCGAACTGCTCATCGACCGAATTGGCGAGCACGATTAAGTCCCTGGTCTGTCCCGATCGGTCGCGGACGTGGTCGGTGAGAAGCGCCTCGGGTTCGAAGCCCAGGCCGCGGAACATAGCGATCAGCGCCGCCTGATCGGCGATCACCTCGACCACGAGCTTCTTCAGCCCCATCTCGACCGCGTCGATCACCGCGCGCTGCGCGAGGCGACGGCCGATCCCCTGGCCGCGGTGCTCGGGATCCACGACCAGCCGGACTTCGCCGACGTGGCTCGACCAGCCCACCAGGCGCGCGACCTCGACCGAGCCGACGACCTCGCCGCCCTGTATCGCGACCGTCCGTCCCGTACCGGGCCTCACCCAATCCTCGATCACGCGCGGGTCGCCCACATCCTCCTTCAGGAACGTTCGATCGCTCTCGGGAATGCGCTCGAAGAAGCGCGATAGAGCCGGGCGATCGCCGGCTTCAGTTGGTCGGATCTCCATGCTGCTCCTCGGTTACGGCGACGGGTCGCTATGGTCGATGATCCAGGCGGTCAGTTTCGGCATCGTGTGCTTGAACGCCGACCTACCGGTCCCAAAGGTGACGTGGCCACCCGGAAGCCGGAGCTCCTCGCGGCGTGTGGGGTCGCCGACTAGCTCCATGACGGGTTCGACGGCGGCCGGGGGAACGACGTTGTCGCGCTCGGCCATCGCGTTCAGCACGTTGCCGCGGACATTCGCGAGATCGACCTGCCGTCCCCCGAGCGGCATCGCGCCCGTCATCAGGATGTTCTGACGCACGAGCAGCTCCACGAGCTGGCGAAAGGCGGCCCCCGGGAACGGCACGTGGTCACGCGACCACGTCGCCATCGCCTGGAATCCCTCGACGAATTCGTCGTTCCACAGGTTCTCGAGCAAGGTGGCCTTCTGCGCGACCTCGGTCGTCGGAGCGAGCATGTAGAACCCGCTGTAGAGCGCGTCGGCCGGGACGTTGCCGGTCTCGTCGATCATCTCATCGGGATTGAGTCTCCCCTCGCGCAGCAGCGCGACCATCGCTCCCATCTCGTTGAAGTCCATAGGTGTGGCCATCAGGATCAGATTGCGCACGCGCGCATCCTCGTGGCCGGCCGCATACAGCGCCGCCAGCACGCCGCCGAGGCAGTAGCCCGCGAGCGTGACCTCGTCGTGGCCGCTCACGCGTCGCACTTCCGCGAGCGCCCGCGGCATGTACCAGTCGACGTAGCGCTCGAGGTCGTTGTCGGCGTCGAGCTCGTCCGGAACACCCCAGTCGAGCATGAACACGTCGAGACCCGCGCCGGTCAGGTATTCGACGGTGCTGTTGCCCGGGCGCAGGTCGAGGATGTAGCTCCGGCTGACGAGGCTGTGGATGATTACCACCGGCGGTCCGTACCGGCGATCGCCGCCCTTGTATCGCCAGAGTTCCGCCTTCCCGCTCTTCCACACGACATCCTTGGGCGTCGCGCCAAGCGCCGGCCGGTTGGTGCCCCTGACATACCGGATGCCGTTTCGGGCGCGCAGGATCGACCGCTCGACGTCGCGGTTGACGCGCTGGAGCACATCGCCGGGGTTCAACGCTGACGGCACCCTCGGGCTCATGTGACACCCGGCGGTGGCTCGTTGCCATCAAGCTCGGCGACGTCGTGCGACAGTTCGTCGAGCCGCCGTTCCATTCGTGCCAGCTGCTGGCGCACGCCGCGAATGTCGGACCCGGCCGGCAGGTTCAGCAGATGCAGGCAGCGCCGGGAGACGCCCTCGGCGGTCCCGGTCACCTTACGCCGGACGCGCGTCGTCGTACTGACGATGTCGAAGTACGTGTCGGAGCGGACCGCCGATTCGATCGGCTCACCGATTGCCCGTTCCACGCGAATAACGACTCGAAGCCACAGCGGCTGATTTGCTGGCATATCGAACCGGCCTACGTCGGCGACGAGTTGACTTCGAGCTGAGTCTCGGGAGCGCCTTCCCCGGTGCCGGCCATGCTCCACTGAGCACCGCCGTCGACGGTCAGGATCGTCCCCGTCGTGTACGTCGAGGCGTCACTGGCCAGGTAAAGAGCCGCGCCGGCAATCTCGTCCGCCTGTCCGGCGCGCCGCATCGGAAACGTCTTGGCACGCTCCGCGAACACCTCCATGTCCCAGGCTTTGGAGATCGTCGTGAGGAACGGCCCGGGCATGACGGCGTTCACGCGCACGCTCGGCCCGAACGCGTGCGCGAGACCGACCGTCATCGCGTTCACCCCCGCCTTCGCCGCCGCGTACGGAACGATGTCGCGCGTCGGACGCGCCGCCCCGGTGCTCGAGACGTTGATGATCGAGCCGCGACCGTCTTGCACCATCCGCTCCCCGACGAGCGCCGCGAGGCGAAACGGTCCCTTGAGGTTGACCCCGATCACCTTGTCGAACAGGTCCTCGGTGACGTCCGACAGCTTTCCATACATGGGTGAGATCCCCGCGTTGTTAACCAGTACGTCGATGCGTCCGAAGTCACCGTAGATGCGCTCGACGAGCGGCTCGAGCTCGTCCCAGTGGCCGACATGGCACGCGCAAGCGGCGGCCTTCAGTCCCGCCGACCGAAGACTCGCGACGACCTCGTCACAGGCTTCGGGCTTCCGGCTGACCACGATCACCTCGGCGCCGGCGGATGCGAACGCGCGGACCATGGCCAGTCCGAGACCGCGCGTGCCCCCGGTCACGACCGCGATCCGTCCGGTCAGATCGAACAGGTCGCGCGTGGTGAAGCCGGCGGGCATATCGGGGCTGTCACTCGGATTCTGCAGAGCGATCAACTCCTGAGTAGAGGGTGGATGTTTCTCGGGCGCCCAAGGTCGGGGCGCCCGTGTTGTCGCCCCGCGCCTTCGGCTCGGGGAGCGAAAACCACGCCTTCCCGTAACGGCTGCCGTCGTCGAACTTGTGCTCGGAGACCCGGGTCTCGTCGAGAAGTAGGTCGAGGTGTCCGAGGACCTCCCAGACGACCAGCACGGGCTGCTCGGCGACCGTGCGCGGCGACCACAGATGACCGGCGATGGCGTATGCGTTCGCGGGCCCCTCCTCGAGGGCGGTGAGGATGCGTTGGCAGCGGCGCCGGTGCTCGCTGACGCGCCGGCGCACCAGTCCCCGATGATCGGTGACCGGATCCCCGTGACCGGTCAGCAATCGGTCGAGCGGCATCGACGCGGTCCGCCGGAGGTTGGCGAGGTATTCGATTCGCGCCTGCGGTCGCGAGCCGGTGGGTTCGGCCGACGGGACGATCTCGGCGTTCGAGGAGATCCCGGCAAGCAGGTGATCGCCGACGAACGCGGTCGCGCTCGCCTCGTCGACGAGCAGCGCATCGGTGGTGCTGTGGCCGGGGCGAGCCAGTATCCGCAGGTCCCGCCCGCCGGCGGTGATCACATCGCCGTCCGAGAGCACGACGTCGGTCTCGTACGCCTCGGAGGTGTCGCGGATGAAGTCCCAGAAGCCTTCGTTCGCCTCGATCGCCGACTCGGGCACGCCGTGATGGCGCAGGAGCTCAAGCGAGAACGAGCGATCGGCCGCGGAGCGCTCCAAGTACCTGGCTCCGTACTCGGCGGCGCGATCGAGCGCCGCCACGCGCGCGCCGGAGCGACCCACGATCGTCGCGATCAGTCCCGAGTGATCGAGGTGGTGGTGAGTGGGGATCACAAGTTCGATGTCTTCAAGGCGCAGCCCTTCCCGTTCCAGGCCGGCCTCGAGCGCAATCAGCGCCTCGTCCGTGCGGGGGCCCGTATCGATCAGCGTGAGCGGGTCCCCGCGGAGCAGCCAGATGTTGACCGACTTGATGTGCGGCAGAGGTGCTTGGATCCGAACGGTGCGTTCCATGTCCCGGCTCAGCTCACGGCGTCTAGCTACATAATTGAACCGAGTTCAGTATGTCATACCCGGCGCCGTCGTGGGCATATTCCGGATCAATCGTCGCCCCGGCGCCCGCTCGTTGCCCGAGAACACTTGCAGTTGCGGGAAAAAACGAAGCGCCGCCTGTGGGCAAGTCAGGGCTAGCCAAATCGACGGTTAGAAGATATGATCTGAATTCAGCTTAGACAACGTACCCGATGGAGGAGACCGATGACCGTTCAGGAGCAGACGACGAGAGAGGGCGCCGTGGAGTACGAGGTCAGCGATGGCATCGCCACGATCTGGCTGAACCGACCCCACGTCAGGAACTGCTTCAACTGGGAGCAGCTCACCACGTTCGGCGCCGCCCTCGAGCGCGCCGAAGAGGATGAGGATGCGCGGGTCGTCGTGATCCGAGGCCGCGGCCACACGTTCTCCGCCGGCGCGGATCTGAATATGCTCGATTCGGAGTTCCTGAAGACCTCGGCCAACTCGATCAAGATCGCGCAGGTCTCCGCTCGCACGTTCGACCGCGCGTTCAATCTCGCCAAGCCGACGATCGCCGCCGTCGAGGGCTATGCGGTGGCCGGCGGCTTCGAGCTGTCGATCTCGTGCGATTTCCTGATCGCGGCCGACGACGCGAAGATCGGGGACTTCCACATTCGGCGCGCCCTGTTCGGCGGCGCCGGTCCGATCTACCGCCTCCCCCGCTACATCGGCATCCGCAAGACCAAGGAGCTCCTGTTCACGGGCAAGCTCCTCTCGGGCAAGGAGTGCTACGAGTGGGGTATCGCAAACGTCTCGGTCCCGGCCGAGGACATGGACCAGGCGATCATCGACTTCGCCGCGCCGATGATCGATAAGAGCAGCTTCACGATGCGGATCACGAAGATGGCCGCCAACCGCGGCCTCGACGGCGACACCGAGACGCTGCTCGCGCTCGAGAGCATGACCTGCAACGTCGCCCATCAGTCCGAGGACGCAAAAGAGGGCGTGCAGGCGTTCCTCGAGAAGCGCGATCCGGTCTGGAAGCACCGCTAGTCCGGACACGACAGTCCCATGGACTTCGCCTACGACGACACCACCGTCGAGCTGCAGCAGCGGCTGCTCGCATTCATGGACGAATGCGTGTACCCGGCCGAGGCTCGGTTCAGAGACGAAGCGCATTCACTCGATGACCGGTGGGGAATCACCGCCGGTCATCGAGGAGCTGAAAGCAGAGGCACGCCGACGGCGGTTGTGGAACCTGTTCCTCCCGCGGACGCACGAACACGGCGCCGGGCTCACGAACCTGCAGTACGCGCCGCTCGCCGAGATCACCGGTCGAAACCCCTGGATCGCCCCCGAGGCGATCAACTGCTCGGCGCCGGACACCGGGAACATGGAGCTGCTCTCGTTGTTCGGCACCGACGAGCAGAAGGAGCGCTGGCTGGAGCCGCTGCTCGAGGGCGAGATTCGCTCCGCGTTCTCGATGACCGAACCCGAGGTCGCCTCGTCCGACGCCACCAACATCGCTACACGGATCGAGCGCGACGGCGACGACTACGTGATCAACGGGCGCAAGTGGTGGACGTCCGGAGCGATGTCACCTCGCTGCGAGTTGCTGATCGTGATGGGCGTCACCGACCCCGAGGCGACCCGGCACCGGCGCCAGAGCATGATCCTCGTTCCAAAGGACACACCTGGGGTGAACATTCAGCGCTCCACGAGCCTGTTCGGCTACGACGACGGACCGCACGGCGGGCACGCCGAGATCGTCTACGACAACGTCCGCGTCCCGGCGTCGAACCTCCTCGGGGACGAGGGCGACGGGTTCCGGATCGCCCAGGAGCGCCTCGGGCCGGGGCGGATCCACCACGCCATGCGTGCGATCGGGATGGCCGAGCGCGCTCTCGAGATGATGTGCGAGCGCACCGCGGGCCGGTCGACGTTCGGGCGTCCGATCATCGAGCACGGGGTCGTCCAACGTTGGATCTCCGAGTCACGCGTGCGCATCGAGCAGGTGCGCCTGCTCGTGCTGAAGACGGCCTGGCTGATGGACACCGTGGGAAACCGCGGTGCCCGGATCGAGGTGTCGGCGATCAAGGTGGCCGCGCCCGACGTCGCCACCTGGGTCATCGACCGGGCGATCCAGGCCCACGGCGGGGCGGGCGTCGCCCAGGACACCCTGCTGCCCGAGCTGTACGCGGTCGCCCGGATCCTCCAGATCGCCGACGGGCCCGACGAGGTGCACCACATGGCGATCGCTCGCCGCGAGTCGGCTCGCTACGACCGCCAGCCCGTCGCGAGCTAAGCCCGCCTGCCCGCCTGCCCGCCTGCTCCCGGCTCTTGGCTCGTGGCTCTTGGCTCTTGGCTCTTGGCTCTTGGCTCTTGGAAACGAAAACGTACCAGTTCGATACTGGTACGTACCTGTTTTCGAGATTCAGGATGGACGGCCGCTGTCGCCGGGAGTCAGGCGGTCGGACCGGCGCTGAACTGCTGGCGACCCGCCTCGATCAGCGGCGCCACGAGCCGCTCGGCGTTGTCGAATCCCTCTCCCACCATCGAGCCCCCGGCGGCGCGCGCGGCGATGCCCTGGCATACGACGGCGAGCTTGAAATATGCGAACGACTGATACCAGCCGATGTCGGACGGGTCGATCCCGGTCCGATTGGCGTACCGCTCGATGATCTCGCCGCGGGACGGGAATCCGTCAAGCGCGGTGAGCGGTGCCATGACCCGCGCCCGCTGCAGGACCTCGCTGTCGCCGGCCTCACTCCAGTACGCGAGCATCGCCCCGAGGTCCGCCAGCGGGTCGCCGAGCGTACTCATCTCCCAATCGAGCACGGCGACGATCGTGCCCACCGCGGTCGGGTGAAGGATCGTGTTGTCGAGACGGTAGTCGCCGTGTACGACGGCGCTCGTCCGCTGCTCGGGCAGAGTCGCCACGAGATCGTCACGGAGCGCGTCGAGCGCGGGCAACTCAGTCGTCCTCGAGGCCTCCCATTGCTGGGACCAGCGTCGCAGCTGCCGCTCCATGAAGCCCGCGGGCCGGCCGAACTCGCCGAGCCCGACAACCCCAGGCTCGACCGCATGGAGGTCGGCGAGGACGTCCACGAGCGCCTCGCCCACTCGGCGCCGATCGTCCGGGGTTTCGGCGTACCCGGGCGGGAGCGCGTTTCGGCAGATGTGCCCGACGACCCGCTCCATCAGGTAGAACGGCGCGCCGAGCGGACTGTCGGCCTCGCCCAGGTGGAAGGTGCGGGGAACCGGCACCCCGGTATCGGCGAGCGCGGTCATCACGCGGTATTCCCGACCCATGTCGTGGGCGGTCGGAAGAATGTGGCCCAGGGGCGGCCGGCGCAGGATGACCTCGCCGGCGTCGCACGCCACGCGATAGGTCAGATTCGACTTGCCGCCCGAGATGAGCGCGACGTCGCAGCCGAGCCAGCGCGGATCGTGGAGGATGTCGGCGAGCATCGGTCCGACGACGTCCGCGTCGGCGCCGGTCGCGATCCGCTCCAGCCGCTGGGCCGTCGGATCGTTGAAGTTGAGCTCCTCCGCGGAGGTCACACCGCCACCCGCGACGCCGCTGCCGCCAGGGCCCGGCCGATCTGCCGCTCGTGATGGGCGGCGTCACCGAACTGCTGCTCCCGCACGATGATCCGCCTCAGGAACCGGTGGGCCGGGTGTTCCTCGGTGAACGCAATCCCGCCGAACACCTGGATCGAACCGTGCGCGACCTCGCGCGCCGCGCGTGAGGCGTACGCCTTCGCCACCGACGCGGTCTGGTGCGCTCCCGGGATGCCGTCATCGAGCGCGGCGGCGGCGAACAACGTAGTCGACCAACTGCTGGCCTGCCTCACGTGGAGGTCGGCCATCAGGTGACGCAGCGCCTGGTTGCTCGCAATCGTGCGGCCGAACTGCCGGCGCTCGGAGGCATACTCACGCGCCTGCTCGAACAGCGCGCCGGCCGCGCCGACGGCCTCGGCCGCGGCGAGCAAGCCGCCGATCGTCGTCAGCCTGTCGATGACGGTCTCGGCGAGTTCGCCCTCGAGTACACACTCGACCTCGACATCCGCGAACGTCACCCGGCCGAGCGGCACTCCGTCATCGAGAGCCGACTGCGCTGTGACCTCGATGCCGGGCGAGCCGGCCGCCACGAGCGCCAGTACCGGTTGGCCGTCCGCGACCGCGACGACCGCGAGATGGTCGATCGTGTCCGCGTGCTCCACCGCCGCCTTGGTCCCGGTGAGCCGAGTCGCATTCACGCTTGCCCCGGTTTCGGCAATCGACCAGCTTCGGCCGGGCTCGAGCAGCGCGACCGACACGCGCGAGTCACCACCCAGCGCAGCGGCGAAGCCATCAGGCAACTCGGCCGCGACCGGCGCCGCCGCGTAACGGACGGCGACGCTGCCCAGCAGCGGGACCGAGGCGAGGCGAGCGCCGACCGCTCGTGCCACGAGACACAGCTCGATGGCGCCGAGTTGACCGTCGGCGCTGCCCCCGAGGAGGCCGAACTCGACGAGGCTCTCCCACAACCTGGTGCGCTCTGCGCCCCCAGCCTGCCAGGCGGCCTCAGCCGGCGGCCACTGGCGGCCGAGCAGCGTGTTCATCGACTCTTCGATCCAGACCTGCTCGTCGCTCAGCTCGAGGTCCATGCTCTTCCTACTCCTTGGGGAGCGCCAGGATTCGATCGGCGATGATGTCCCGCTGGATCTGCCGAGTGCCGCCATAGACACTGGCCGCGCGGGAGTACAGATACGTCTCGTACCAGAAGTCGTTCTCGGGAACGTCGTCGCGATCGCCGCTCTCGAGCGTCGGTCCGAGCACCTCGAGCACGGTCTCAGCGAGTCGTTGCTCGGCCTCCGACATCAGCAGCTTGACGCTCGAGCTCTCCGGGCCGACGGCGCCACCGCTGAGGAACTCGCCGACGGTCCGGTAGGCGTGGTGGCGGAGCACCTCGATCCCGATCAGCGCGCGGGCGAGCGCGGTCTGAGCCTCCGGGTCCTCGAGTAGCGGACGACCGTCGATCTCGCGCCGGGCCGCGACCGACACCGCGCGGTCGAGCCACGTTCGCAGCTTGACCTGCCGCGGCAGCGCGGCGGTCCCTCGCTCGTGTCCGAGCGTGTACATCGCGATCTTCCACCCGTCGCCTAGCTCGCCGAGCAGGTTCTCGCGAGGGACGACGACGTCGTCGAGAAACAGCTCACTGAACTCGGCGTGGCCGGTGATCTGCGTCATCGGCCGAACCTCGACGCCGGGCGAGGACATATCGACGACCAGCATCGAGATCCCCCGGTGACGCGACACCGACTCGTCGGTGCGCGCCAGAACCCCGCACAACGTCGCGTACTGACCCCATGACACCCACGTCTTCTGGCCGCTGATGACGAACGTGTCACCGTCCTGCACCGCGCGCGTGCGCAGGCTGGCGAGGTCCGAGCCGGCTTCCGGCTCGGAGAACCCCTGACACCAGATCTCCTCCGCCGACAGGATCGGCGGGATGTACCGCCGGCGCTGGTCGTCGTTTCCGAAGCGGAGCAGCGAGGGACCGAGAACGCCGAGTCCGACGACGTTCACGAACTCGGGCGCGCCGGCGGCGGCCAGTTCCTGGTCGACGACGATCTGCTCGACGGGTGGGCGGCCTCCGCCACCGAATTCCGCGGGCCACGCCCGTCCGACGAACCCGGCGTCATAGCAGGCGGCCTGCCAGCGTTTGAGCACGGCCATCCGCTCGTCGAGTTCATGCGGCAGCTGCTCGAAACGGAAATCCTCGCGCGCGAGGAATGCGCGGACCTCGTCCGCAAGTGCGCGCTCAGAGGCGGTCTCAGCGAGTTGCATCGAACTGAGATCGTATCAGGAACGCGTGTCATCGGCACTATCTAGTTGTACGCGTTACTAGCCATATTTCGCACGAATCGGCGTTTGTCATTTGCCCCCAGCCCATGGTAGGGTGTTCCTGACGTGAGTTCGAATCAGGGCTCCAATGGGCGGCACACGCGGACACCCCGCCGGTCTCGTGACGGCCGGTCCCGCGACGACGGCGCCAGAAGGACCGAGATCCTGAACGCGGCGATCAACCGATTCGGGCGCAACGGGTATGAGAACACGAAGTGGGCGGACATCGCCGATGACGTCGGCATCGGGCCCACCGCGCTGTACCACTACTTTGACTCCAAGCAGCACTGTCTGTACGTGATCCTCGACGAGGCACTCGGCGATTTGCACGAGCGCTTTGACGCGATCACGGCGGCCCACGATGAGCCGCGTGACGCGCTGCGCGCGCTCTGCGCCGACTCTTTCGATCTGTCTGAGCGCGATGTCATGCGCAACCGCGTCCTCGTTGCCGAGCAGGTCCTCTTGAGCGGTGAAAGCTCCTCACAGCGTGAAGAGCAGGCTCGCCTGGCCGGCCGCGAGAAGACGCGCGGACTCGAACTTGCCTGGACTCGGTTCCTCGCCAACGCGATGGACCAGGAGGCGATCCCGGAGCGCGACGCTCGGATGCTGGCGCGCGCGTTGCTCGGCCTGTACAACAGCATCTGGCACTGGTACCGCCCGGACCAGACCCTGCTCCTGCCGACCATCGCCGAGTTCTTCAGCGCCCGGATGCTCGCGGTTGCCGGCGTCCCACCCGACCGTGCACCCGTGGCCTGAGGCAGGCGCCTCACATGCCGTTCGCCCTCGAGCAGTCACGCCGGCTGGTCCTGCCGGAGCTCACCGGTCGGGCGTGCCGGGCCCACCCGCACCACCGCGCGCTCGTCTTCGGTGACGAGGTCCGGACGCACGCCGAGCTTCACGACCGCGCAGCGCGCCTCGCGTCCGCGCTCGCGGCCGGCGGCGTGCGGGCGGGTGACGGCGTCGCCCTGCTTCTCCACAACCGGATCGAGTTCGTTGAATCGCTGCTCGCGTGCCACCGGCTCGCCGCGGTCGCGGTCCCGATCAACTTCCGCCTGGCGGCGGATGAGGTCGAGTACATCCTCGCCGACTCGGGTGCCGTCGCCCTGATCTGCGATTCGCCGCCACCGGGTGCGGCCGATGTGCCGATCGTGCTCGAGGTCGGGCCGGTCTACGACGCCGCGATCGCCTCGGCTCCGCCCCGTGAGGGGGCGCCCGTCGTCGAGGATGATCCCGCACTGATTTGTTACACGTCGGGAACGACCGGCCGGCCGAAGGGATCGGTGCTCACGCATCGCAATCTTGTCGCGAGCACGCTCAGCTGGATCCACGAGATGCGCGCCGGCCAGGACGACGTGTGGCTGTCAGGTCAACCGCTGTTTCACATCGGTGGCATCAACGGGCTCCTGCCGTTTCTGGTGCTCGGAGCGACCGTCGTCATCACGCCGACGACGGCGTTCGACTCAGATGCGATGCTGCATCTGATCGAGGCACACGGCGCGACCATGTGCATCTTCGTGCCGACGCAGTGGGCGGCGATCTGCGCGAGCGATGCCGTGGCGCGGATCGACCCGCACCAGCTCCGCGTTGCCATGTGGGGCGCGTCGCCGGCGCCGCGCCGGACGCTCGAAGCGATGGAGCGGACGTTCCCGCGCGCGGCGATCGTCAGCGCCTACGGCCAGACGGAGACGTCCGGCGCCACGACGCTCCTCAAGGGGCCGGACTCGACCCGCAAGATGGGCTCGGTCGGCAAGCCGATGCTCGGGGTCGAGTTGCGGGTAATCGACGGCTCGCTGCAAGACATGCCGGCCGGTGGTGTCGGGGAGGTCGTGTACCGCGGCCCGATCGTGATGGCGGGCTATCACCAGCAGCCCGAGGCGACGCGAGAGGCGTTCGCCGGTGGCTGGTTCCATAGCGGCGATCTGGCCCGGTTCGACGAGGAGGGCTATCTCTGGCTCGTCGACCGCAAGAAGGACATGATCGTCAGCGGTGGCGAGAACGTGTACCCCGCCGAGGTCGAGCGGGTGCTGCTGGATCACCCGGCGGTCGCGGAAGCGGCGGTCATCGGTGTCCCCCACCCACGCTGGGTGGAGACGCCGGTGGCGTTCGTCGTCGCCGGCGATGGTGCTGAGCCCGACGAAGCCGAGCTGATCGCCCACTGCCGGCAGTACCTCGCCGGGTTCAAAAAGCCTTCGGCGGTGATCGTGGTGGACGAGCTGCCTCGCAACGCCGGTGGAAAGGTCCTCAAGCGTCGCCTGCGCGAGACGTACGGCGACCAGTTCTCACCAGTCATGGAGTGAGTCGATGCCATACGTGTACGCGAACGTCAAGGTGAAGTATGGCCAGCTGCCTGCCTTCTACGAGGCAATGGTCACAGTCAAGCGGGTGATGGAGGAGAACGGCTGGAAGCTCGTCGGGGCGTGGAGCACTGTCATCGGCGACCTCCACGAGGTGCATGACATGTGGGAGGTCGACGATGCGAACACGGTGCCGGCCGCTTTCGCCGCGGCCTACGAGGATCCGGAGTTCGTGCAGGCCGCGGCCGAGGTCGCGGCGGCCGCCGAGCGCGAGACCCTGTCGCTCGTGATGAAGACTCCCTACAGCCCCTGAGTCCGCGGGCCCCGGTGCCGCCGGGGCGGGAGCTTTGCTGCGAAATACAGGGGCCTACGACAGGCTCCGCGCTACCGCCCGCCCCTCCGCGATCGCGTGGTGGACGCGTCTCGGAACCACCGCGTCACCGATGACATGGACGGCCGGCCCCGCCGGCACGAGTGGCTCCCACGCCCGCGCGCGCCGCTCGCCCACGATGACCACCAGATCGGCCGGTAGCTCGTCGGTGGCCCCGGACATCACGTTGCGAGCCGTCACCGACGCGCCGGCGATCGACTCGACTCGACGCAGCGGGCGGATCTCGAGCGGCGCTCCGCGGAGCCGCGCCAGCAACTGAACGTGGCCCTCCGGCGGGAGCCGCGCGCCGAAGGCGTCCGCCGGCGTGAGCACCGTGATGTGCTCCCAACCGGCGGCGACGGCGGTCTCGACCGCGCTGGCGCACGGCCACCAGCCGAAGCCGTCGTCGACGACGACGAGGTCCGATCCCCCGTCACGGCCTCCGTGAGCGATGAAGTGCGACGAGCTCACGGCGCGCGATATCCCGGGCAACTCCGGCAGCACCTCTTCGCTCCCGATCGCGGCCACAACTTCATCGAAACTCGCGAGGAGGTCGGGGCCGGCCGCCGTCTCCAACCGCACATCGACGTTGCCGGAGCGGTCGATCGAGCTCTCGTAATAGTCGATCAGCGACCACCAACCGGCGCGGTTGGGCGCGGTTGCGGCAATCGACAGGTGTCCTCCGAGCCGGGCGGCCTCATCGAACAGCACCACCTCGTGCTCGCGCGTGATCGAGCTTGCGCACTCGAGCCCGGCGGGGCCCGCTCCGACGATCGCGACGCGGCGCGCAGTCGCTCGAGTGCTGTGCCCGGTCGCTCGGGTGCCGTGCCTGGCAGGGAGCTGCGTTGCCGGACGCGGTCCAGCCGGTGACGGTCCGAGGTCGGGGTTGACCGAGCACAGGAGCACCGGGTCGAATGCGCGGCAGTCCTCGTTGCACGAGACGCACGGACGTACCTCCTCGGCACGGCCGGCGATCACCTTGGACGGGAATTGTGGATCCGCGATCAGCGGCCGGGCCACGCCGACGAGATCGGCTCCGGCCACGAGCGCAGCCTCGATCGACTCGGGCCGACGAAACGCCTGCGAGACCAGCAGCGGCCGATTGACGTGCGAGCGGAGCCGTTCGATCGCGCCGAGCAGCGGCGGCTCGGTCGTCGCCATGTCGCGGACGTATGTCGTCCGCACTCCGACCGTCATGCTGACGTAGTCGAACAGCGGCGAGATCACCGGCAGGAGCTCGCACATGGCGTCGAGCGAGAAGCCGCCCTCGAGTTCTCCGTCGAGTGACAGCCGGATGCCCAGGATCAGCTCCGGAGCCGACTGGCGGACCGCCCCCGCGATGCCGCTGACGGTCTGCACCCGCTCGGCGACCGTGGCGGCGCCGGCACGGAGATTCGTCGAGCGCGATAGGAACTGGGCAAGCAAATAGCCGTGAGCCGCGTGCAGCTCGACGACCTGGAAGCCGGCCTGGGCGGCGTTCACGCTCGAGATACGAAATCCCTCCACGACCGCGTCCAGGCCCGCGTCCGACAGTGCCACCGGGCGCGTCGGCTCGCGCGGCGAGCGCACCGACGACGGCGCCACCGGCGCGAACCACATCTCAGCGCCCGTGGTCTCGCGCCCGAGATGGACGATCTGGAGGGCGGCCACCGCACCCTCCGACCGAATCGCCTCCGCGCGCAGAGTCAAGCCGGGGATCCCGTCTGCTCGCCACGCCTCGGTGACGATCCGCCGGCGCCACGTCGATTCCGGGGCCGTCGTCGTGCCGCCCACGGTGACCATCGCCGCCCCGCCCGCCGCGACACGGCGCCAGTAGTCGGCGTCCCCAGGGAGAGCCAGCCCGTCGTCAAGCATCCCCCGCCCATGGGGCGCGCCGACGATCCGGTTGCGCAGCGTGAGAGGGCCGAGTACGAACGGCTGGGAGGCCCGCTCAGGAATCCTGCTCATGCCCCGACCCGATCTCGGTCAGCTTCAGTAAGCCTGCGATTGCCCGCCGTCGATCGGGATCACTGCACCGTTGATGAATGACGCGCCGTCGGACAGGAGGAACGCGACGAGGTTGGCCACCTCCTCGGGCTGGCCGAACCGCTTCATCGGGTTCGCGCTCACGAACTCCTGACCGAACTCCTCCCAGCCGTCTTCGCCGGCGATCTTGATCAGCGAGCCCTTGATCATGTCGGTCATGATCGCGCCGGGCGCGATCGCGTTTACTCTGACGCCGTACTGCCCGTACTCGATCGCGGCCTGCTTCGTCATCCCCGCCACCGCGTGCTTGGCCGCCCCATATCCGATCAGGTTCGGCACCGCCCTGATCCCGCCGACAGAAGCGGCGTTCACGATCGCGCCGGACCCTTGCGCCTTCAGATGCGGCAACGTGTGCTTCATCCCGAAGAACACCCCCTTCAGATTGATCGACAGCACCTGGTCCATGCCTTCGCTGGTGTAAGCCTCGACCGGGTTCTGCTCCCCCTCGATCCCGGCGTTGTTGTAGAGCCCGTCGATCCGTCCGAAGCGCTCGAGCGTCCGCTCGACGAACGCCCGCACCTCGTCTTCCTGGGCTATGTCAGCAGTCACCGTCAGTACCTCCGCGCCGGCGACCGCTGCGCCGATCTCGGCCGCCGAGCGCTCGAGCGCTGCTGAGTCCACATCGAGGAGCGCAAGCCGCGCTCCGTCTTGGGCCGCGTGTAGCGCTGCGGCGTGGCCGAGGCCGGTACCGGCACCGGTCACCATGACTACTTTGTCTTCGAGACTCATATCTCTCACTTTCGAGCCAGTGAAACTCCGCCGGCATAACTCGGATCTTCGGGACCACGGGCGCCGCGCGCGAAACCGTCCGTTGGGACCTGTGGCGCCGACTCCGCCCACACCTCTGTCTTGTGCCAGTCCAACACCACGGTTCGGTGGTCAATTCGCCAGGTATCCGCGCGCCGGGAGAAACGATCGAGGTAACGGGCGCCGACCACGTCCACCTGGACCGGACCTTCCCCACGTCTGATCAAAGTCGCATGGACCTGCGACTCGGATACAGCGAGATCGCCGTCGAGCTCGATCAAGACGTTCGTGATCGAGTGCGTCGTCGCGGAATTGGCTTTCCTCAGACGGTCGGCGAGAAAGGTCGCGAGCTCGTGCCCGGGCCCTCTCCAGTACCCGTGGTCGTCGTACGAGTCGCTATGAAATGCGGAGCGGATCAGATCCTCGTCACACCGGTCGACACCGCGGCAGTACCTGACGAGGACCTCGTAGATCGACTGCTTGTCGAACAGCTGCTGGATCTGGTCGTTGATTTGCCTGTCCATCGCTCAGGATGACGGGATTGCGACCGCCCGTCCGGTCGCCAGCGCGCCGCGCCCGTCCAGGCCCTCGGGTGTCATGGCTCACCTCCTGCGGGACCCTGAGTTAAGGTGTCCCATCTTCCAACTGACGTCAATTCATGAGACGGTAACGATCCGAGGCCTGCGTGTCAACGACGGTTTCTGCGCTAGCCTCCGCCGCCGCAAAGACCAAAGCTCTCAAAGCGCCGAGTCCTTGACATGCTCGCGCGCCCGCTGGTACGGTGATGAGATGAATTCAGTTTGGGGTATCGGGCGCCGTTCCCCAGCCGGATGATCGAAGCGCCAGAGCACGGGCCGGTTGCCTCGCCGGCCGCTAGCGCGATCGGCCGGCGCTTCGAGGGCAAGGTCGCGTTCGTGACGGGCGGCGCCTCGGGCCTGGGGCGCGCCGCCGCCGAGAGGTTCGCGCGCGAAGGAGCAAGGGTGGTCGTCGCGGACATCGACCCCACTAGGGCGCAAGACGTCGCCTCGAGCCTGCCGGAGGCGCTCGCGGTTCAGGTGGACACCGCCGACGGTGCAGCGGTGGATCGCTCATTCGACGCAGCGCTCGACGCGTTCGGTCTGGTCGACGTCATCTTCAACAACGCGGGCATCGTCGGGCCGCAGATGCCACTACACGAGACCACGGACGACGCCTGGCGGCAGGTGATGGCCGTCAACGCGGATGGAGCGTTTCATGTCCTGCGCCGCGGTCTCGCGGCGATGCTCGCCGGGCGCGGGGGCGCGATCGTCAACACGTCGTCGTCCACCGGTCTCGCCGGCAAGCCCAACATGACGCCGTACAGCTTCTCGAAGGCGGGGCTCGTGGGTCTGACCCGCGCGGCGGCGATCGAGTACGCCGCGCACGGGATCCGCGTCAACGCGGTCGCGCCCACAGCCGTGATGACCGAGCTCGTCGCGGGTCACATCGCGCGAGCCCCGGACCCGGACGCGATGCGCCGTCTCCTCGAGGCCCAGACGCCCATACCCGGGATGCCGACGCCAGAGGACGTGGCCGCGGTGGTCGCCTTCCTGGCGTCCGACGACGCGCGCTGGATCACCGGACACACGTTGCCGATCGACGGAGGTTTTCATGCGCGCTGAGCTGTCGGAATCGACGAGCACCCTCGATGGAATCCTGCGCCGGCCCGAGGTCGACCCTGAGTTCTTGAAGGACGGGACCTGGGATGGGCGGTTCGGTTACTCGTACGTGCCGCCTCCCGCGGCGGAGCTCAGACTCCCAGCCGAGGTCCGCCTCCACTCGGAGTTCGATCTCGACATCGACCCGGTGACTTACCAGGTTCTCCGCAACCGATTCTGGAGCATCAACCTCGACCACTCGGACACGATCCGTCGTGTCTCGGGATCTCCGGTGATCGTGTACATGGACGACTTCAACACCGCGCTCCTGACCGAGACTGCGGACCTGCTGATGGCGGGACCGTCGATCCAGTGGTTCGCGGCGCTAGGCGACCTGCCGATCAAGTGGACGATGGAGAACCGGAGCCAGAATCCCGGTATCGCGGAGGGCGACGTCTTCTTCCACAACGATCCGTGGATCGGCTGTACCCACGCCATGGATGTCGGCATGTTCGCGCCGGTGTTCCACGAGGGGCGGATCTTCTCGTGGATATTCAGCCAATGCCACGTCGGCGATGTCGGCGGGCCGTTCCCCGGCAGCTTCAACCCGCTGGCGAACGATCTGTACGAGGAGCCGGCACTCGTCCCACCGATCAAGCTCGTCCGGGGCGGCGAGCTCCAGCGCGACGTGCTCGAGATGCACACGCGCAAGAGCCGGACTCCGGACCACCTCGCCCTCCAGATGCGCAGCCAGACGGCCGGCATCCACACGGTGCAGGCGCGCATGGCCGAGGTCCTCGACGAGTACGGCGCCGCCACCGTCAAGGGCGCGATGCGCCGCATGATCCGTGACTGCTCTGCGGCGATCGGCGAACGCCTCGAGCGGATCCCGGACGGCGAGTGGTCCGAGCGCTTTTACATGGCGGGTCTCGGTGCGGAAGACCGATCGGCCCACCGGTTCACCTGTCACATCCGCAAGCAAGGGGATCGGCTCGTCGTCTCGAACGAAGGCACCGATCCTCAGTACAAGGCGGCCAGCAGCGCGTACGGATCGTGGCGCTCGGGCGTGCTCGTGGCGGTCGGCAGCTTCCTCGGCTGGGATCAGCTGCTGTGCAATGCAGGCGCGCTCGATCACGTGAGCTTCGAGCCGACGCCCGGCACGTTGAGCGTCGCAACTTATCCGGCCGCCACCACCGGCGTGGGCGGAAACACGGCCGCTGTGTACCTGAGCGCGTTCACGGTCTCGAAGATGCTGATGTCCGGTCCCGAAGACCTCGCCCGCCGAGCCAACGGAGCCGGAGGCCAGTCGATCCCGAGCTTCTGGTTCGGCGCCGGCACCGATCGCAAGGGACGCTTTGTCGTGCAGCCGCCCGGCGACGTGGTCGCCGGCGCCCTCGGAGCGTTTCCCGATCGCGACGGAGTCGACATCGGCGGCGCGTGGTGGTGGCCGAACAACCCCTCGGGGAACACCGAGGAATGGGAGGACGCACTGCCCATGCTCTACCTGTATCGCCGCGAGCGCGTGGGAAGCGGCGGACCCGGGCGCTGGCGCGGCGGCAACTCGCTCGAAACGGCGATCGTTCTCCACAAGACCGACGAGATGATCGTGCAGCTCGTCAGCCTGGACAACGCGATCAACTGCGCGCTCGGGCTCGGTGGCGGCCTGCCGGCCCACCCGGGCGACTACCGCTTCCGCGCGGACGTGCTGGGACGCGACCGGCTCGCCGCCGGCGTCCTCCCCGGTAGCCCAGCGGAGCTCGAACGCGACGTCGGTGAGCTGACCCGCCTGTTTGCCAAGGAGATCACGGTGATGCACCCCGGTGACGTATTCGTCGCCCAGTACTGCGGCGGCGGCGGGTTCGGCGACCCGCTGACGCGCATCCCCGAGCTCGTCGCCGGTGACGTCCGTAGCGCGGCCATCACGGCGGGCGATGCCGAGAGTCTGTACGGCGTCGTCCTCGACGGGACGGGCGAAGCCGACGTGGCTCGGACCGCCGAACGCCGTCGTCAGATGCGGGCCGATCGACTGGCTGCGGCGCGTCCGCCGGCGGCTCCCGATGACGTCAGCCTCGACCCCGATCGCTACACCGGATCGGCTGGTGGCGCCGTCGTATTCGGCCCCGCCTCGGATGGCGAGGAGCACTGGGGATGCCACGAGTGCGGGCATGCCCTCGGTCAGGTCGACCAGAACTACAAGGACGGCGCCGCGTCGCTGGAGCGAGCGCCGCAGGCAATCAGTCCCCACCAGTACCTCGATCCGCGCGAGTTCTGCGACGACGCGTTCGTCGTGCGCCAGTTCCTCTGCCCGGGTTGCGGCGTCACCCTGGCGACCGAGCTGTGCAAGCCCGACGATCCGCCGGTGCTGGACGTGAAACTCGCTGCGGGCGCCCAGGTGCCGGCATGAGCGACGGCGATCTGACCATCGGCGTCGACATCGGCGGGACCTTCACCGACTGCACGATCGTCCACGACGGCGGTCACATCACGACGGGCAAGTCGCCCACCACTCCAGACGACCGATCCCGCGGCTTCTTCGACGCGATCTCCGATGCCGCCACGAAAATGGGCTCCACGCTCGCGGCCGTGCTGGAGCGTTGTGCCCTGCTCGTCCATGGAACGACGACCGGCACGAACGCGATCGTCGAGCGGCGCGGAGCGGCGACGGGCTTGCTGGCCACGCGCGGGCACGAAGACGCGATGTTCGTGATGAAGGGACAGGGGCGGACGTCGGGGCTCTCGCCCGACGAGGCGCTCGACGTCCACTCGACGCGGCGGCCCGAGCCGCTCGTGCCGCGTGCGATGGTCCGGCCGATCACCGAGCGGATCGACGTCGACGGCGACGTGATCGTGCCGCTCGACGAGGACGAGGTGGGCGACGCGGTCCGTGACCTCGTCGCCGCCGGAGCACGGGCGCTCACGATCAGCTTCCTGTGGTCGACGATGAACCCAGTCCACGAGCAGCGGGCGCGGGCGATCGCCGCTCAGGTTGCCCCCGATCTGTTCATCTCGTGTAGCTCGGACCTGTCGAGCCGAACGGGCGAGTTCGAACGGACCACGACCGCGGTGATGAACTCGTACATCGGCCCGCTGATGCTCGAATACGTCGGCCGGATCCAGGACGGCGCGCGGGAGCGCGGCTTTCAGGGCTCGGTCCAGTTCGCTCAGTGCGCGGGCGGCGCGATCACGAGCACTGAGGCGCGCCATGCGCCGGTCCGCACCGTGCATTCCGGGCCCGTCGCGGGGACCATCGCCATGGCCGGGATCGCCGAGCGGACTCAGCTGCGAAACGTGATCGCGGTCGACATGGGCGGCACGACGTTCGACGTCAGCGTGATCCACGACGGCCGACCGCTCCAGCGCGACATCTCCGTGTTCGAGCGCTACGCGATGGCGCTTCCGATGCTCGACATCGAATCGATCGGCGCGGGCGGAGGCAGTATCGCCTGGATCGATGACGTCGGACGCCTGAACGTCGGACCACGCAGCGCCGGCGCCCGCCCCGGCCCCGCCTGCTACGGCTTCGGTGGAACCGAGGCCACGGTGACCGACGCCGACGTCGTCCTCGGCCTCGTCAATCCGGACAACTACCTGGGCGGACGTATGCGGCTCGATCGAGAACTGGCGGAGGCGGCGATCGATCGCCTCGCAGAGCGCCTCGGCATGAGCCGCCATGAGACCGCGGCCGGCATCGCCACCGTCGTCGACGCGAAGATGGCCGACCTGGTCCGGCGCATGAGCCTGCTCCGGGGCTTGGATCCGCGGAACTTCGCGTGCGCCGCGTTCGGCGGCGGGGGCCCGCTCCATGCGCCGGCCGTCGCCGCCCAGGCGTCCATCGCCAAGGTGCTCGTCCCGCTCCCGCATGCCGCCTCGGTCCTCTCCGCCTACGGCGCCGCGACGTCCGACGTGGTTCACGTCGTCCAGCGATGGCGGGTGCTCAAGCTGCCGGTTCCCGGCGCCAACGTCGAGGAGATCTTCGCCACGCTCGAGAACGAGGCCTCCGACAAGTTCGCCAGCCAGGGCATCGATACGGCCGGCGTGACGCTCGAGCGCTCCGTGCGCATGCGCTTCTCGATGCAGATCCACGACGTCGAGGTAACGGTGCCGGCCGGTCGGGTCGATGACGGCGCGGTCGAGTCGATCGATCGGCGCTTCGAAGAGGTCCACGAGCAGCTGTTCGGTCGCGGATCAGGCGACCGGAGCGGCGGCATCGATTTCACCGCGTTCCAGGTCCGCGCGACGGCGAAGACGGGCCGAGCGGATCTGGCGTCCGACGAGCCGGCGCAGTCCGCCCGGAACTCGCGCCCGGTCTACTGGTCTGAGCTGCGCGGTCTCCGCGACACCCCCGTGTACCAGGAGATTCCACCCGCGTCGATTGCCGGTCCGGCGCTGATCGAGCTGCCGGACACGGTGATCGTCATCCGTCCCGGCCAGCGAGGACAGCCCGACCCCACCGGGAACTACGTGATCGACCTCAGGAAGGACGCCGCATGAACTCGCGTTTCGAAGGCAAGGTGGCGCTGGTCACGGGTGGGGCGTCGGGGATCGGCGAGGCGATCGCGCGGCGGCTCGCGGCCGAGGGTGCCAGCGTCGTCGTCATGGACGTGAACGCGCAGGCCGCGGAGCGAGTGGCCGGCGAACTGCCCGAAGCGACCCCTTTCGCCGGCGACGTCACCGACCCGGAAACGTCAGAACGAGCTGTCGCCCATGCCGTGCAGACGTACGGCGGGTTACATGTCGCCGCCAACATCGCCGGTGTCGGCGGGCCTCTGATCAGCACCGAGGAGTACCCGATCGATGACTGGCGCCAGGTGATCGACATCAACCTGAGCGGCGTCTACTACAGCTTGCGCGCCGAGCTGCGGCACATGCTCTCGGCCGGAGCCGGTTCGATCGTCAACATGGCGTCGATGTTCTCCGTGGTGGCTCGCGATTCGATGGTCGCGTATGTCGCGGCCAAGCACGGCGTGCTCGGGATCACGCGTGCCGCTGCGATCGACTGCGCGACGCGGGGTGTCCGGGTCAACTGTGTCGGGCCGGCCGTGATCCGCACACCGCTGCTCGCCGCCTCCCTCGACCAGGCGGGAGCCGACTACCTCGCCTCGCTGAACCCGTTCGACCGGCTGGGCGAGCCCGACGAGGTCGCGGCACTCGTGGCCTGGCTGTCCTGTGACGAGGCGTCGTTCGTGAGCGGAGGCTTCTATCCCGTCGACGGAGCCTTCACGGCTCGCTGAGGAGAGCGCGCGCACCATGACCCTTCGGGACCACGTGATCGTCGTGACGGGAGCGGCTCAGGGGCTGGGTGCCGCGATCGCCACGTCGGCGGCCGACGCCGGCGCCACTGTCGTCGGAGCCGACCTCGTGCCGACGCCGCCCGACGAGCGCGTCGTCATGAGAGAGCTTGACGTGACCGACGAATCCCAGTGGGACGCGCTTACCGAGTGGCTGCGACGCGAGCACGGCGCGGTCCACGGACTGGTGAACAACGCCGGGATCACCATGCGCACTCGCCTCGGCAATGTGACACTCGAGGACTGGAACCGCACGCTGGCGATCAACGTCACCGGGCCGATGCTCGGAATGCAGGCGCTCATGGACCTGATGCCGGACGGCGCCTCGATTGTCAATATCGCGTCGATCGCCGCGCTGAGCGGGCACTTCGCGATCCCCTACACCGCCAGCAAATGGGCGCTCCGTGGCCTGTCGCGTGCGGCCAGCCTCGAACTCGGTCCGCGCGGCATCCGCGTCAACGCGGTCATGCCCGGGCTGATGGCAACCGCGATGACAACCGACGTTCCCCAGCCGGTGTCGGAGGCGTTGCTTGGCAGCGTTCCGCTCGGCCGCGCCGCGACGACCGCGGACGTGGCGGCCACGGTCTGCTTCCTGCTCAGCGACGACGCCGCTTACCTCAGCGGCCTCGAGGTGCCCATCGACGGCGGGCAGACCGCGCACGGAGGCATGAAGGTGCTCTCCGACGCCGTTCGCGCGGCGGCGGCGGCGTCGGCGCCGGCCTGAGCGCCCGACCCCGCGTCAGTACGCCCGATCCGCTTCGTCGCCGTCGGCCGCCGACAACGTCACCCCGTAGCGCTCCATCAGGTGCTGAGCGTCCGCCGCCATCGCCTGCCACTCCGGCGAAGTGGCCGCGCGGTCGAACGCGGCGCGGTCGTCCCAGTACACCTCCGCCACACGGAACATCTCAGAGGCGCGCGCGTTCTCACCTCCGGTCAGGACCGTGATGCGGCGAACCCCCGGAAGCTTCTCCGCCAACGGATAGTGAACCTTCTCGTAATGCGCGTCGAACTCCGCGCGATCTTCGTCGCGAGGCCACGACCAGACGCCTATTGCCTTGTACAAGGCTAGGCGTGTGCCGGCGTGGCCTGGAGCGACTGGAGCACCTCTTCGGGGACGTCCTGGGACGGATCGATCGAGATCGTCTTGTCGAGGAGGTACTCGTCGATCGCGTACGGACCGTGCTCGCGGCCGACACCGGACTCCTTATATCCGCCGAACGACGAGTTGAAGTCGGCAGCCATCGTGTTGACCGAGAAGGTGCCGGTACGTATGCGCCGGGCGACGCCGAATCCGCGGACGGGATCGCCGGTGAACACCGAGCCTGACAGGCCGAACCGGCTGTCGTTGGCGATGCGGATAGCGTCCTCCTCGTCCTCGTAGGGGATGAGGGCGATGACCGGTCCGAAGATCTCCTCCTGAGCGACGGTCATGTCGTTGGTGACGTTGGTCAGCAACGTGGCCTCGACGTACCACCCCTTGTCGAGGTGCTCAGGTACCTTGCCGCCTGCGGCGACGGTGGCGCCCTCCTCGACGGCCGTGTTGATGTAGCCGAGCACGCGGTCGCGGTGTGCCTCGGTCACGAGCGGGCCGATCACCGTGTCGTCCTCGTGCGGGTCCCCGACCTTGAGCGTCTTGAACGCCTCGGTGAGCTTCGAGGCGATCTCGTCGTACTGCGACTTCGGCGCCAGGATCCGGCTCATGCACACGCAGCTCTCCCCCTGGCTCGTGCCGGCGCTCGCGCCGACCAGGATCGGAAGCACCGCGTCGACGTCGGCATCGTCGAGGACGATCGCGGCCGACTTCCCGCCGAGCTCGAGCACGCACGGCCTGATCAATTCGCCGCACGCCTTGCCGATCTGCTTGCCGACCTCAACCGAGCCCGTGAAGCTGACCATGTCGACGTCGGGGTGCGTCACCAGGCGCTCGGAGCCCTCGCGGGTCGCGGCGACGATGTTGATCACGCCGGGCGGGAAGCCCGCCTCCGTGACCAGGTCGGCCATCGCGAACAGCGTGACAGCGGGTCGGGATCCGGCGCCTTGACCACCACGGTGCACCCGGCCACGAGCGCGGGCGCGGTCTTCTGGGCGATGCCGGAGATCGGGAAGTTGAACGCGGTCATCGCGGCCACGACGCCGACCGGCTCGCGCACGAGCAGGCTCTTGCTCTCGTACTTCATGATCAGCCCGCCCGCGTTGCCTGCCAGCGGCGACAGGTCGGCCTCGCGCACCTCGGCGAACTTGTGCTCCCGGCCCTTCTGGGCGTAGTAGTTCCAGTGGAGCGTCGGCGCCACCGAGTGGTAGACCTCGGCGGTCAGCTTCGTGTGTCCGAGCTCGTCGACGATG
The DNA here is from genome assembly GCA_963822855.1 of uncultured Solirubrobacterales bacterium. Taxonomy (GTDB): domain Bacteria; phylum Actinomycetota; class Thermoleophilia; order Solirubrobacterales; family Solirubrobacteraceae; genus Palsa-465. The sequence goes on from CAWGJE010000001.1 coordinate 240,711, forward strand.
AGATCGCGGAACTCCGGCTGATGTTCGGCGATCAGGGCGGCGAGCCGCTCCATGATCTCGGCGCGCTCCTCGACCGGGCGAGTCGGCCAGTCGGTCTCGTAGAACGCCTTGCGCGCCGCTTCGACGGCGCGGTCGATGTCGGTCGCGTTGCCCGCGGGGACGTAGCCGATCTTCTCGCCGGTGGACGGCGAAATGACCTCGAGGCGCTCGTTCGAGTCCGGCTCCTGCCAGCGGCCGTCGATGTAGAGATTGGGATATTCGCGTGGCAGCATGAAGAGCTCTCCTGGTCTCGGCTGTTCTTGGGCGGCTTGAGAGGTTGACCTGAAGTCGGTTCGTTTATCTTAGTGGAGCCCGCGTTGGAGTCAAGGGCCGCCCATCGCCCGCTTATTTTGAAGCCCTTTCTCCCGAGTTGCTTCCTTGCGCCGATCTGGTAGTCTCTCGACCCGAATTCAGGTCAAAGTACCGGAGACGCTGTGTTCCCGATCCCGCAGGTCAACGATGACAACCGAGCGTTCTGGACGGGCGGCCGCGACGGCGAGTTGCGGATCGTCCGCTGCAACGACTGCGGGTACTACATCCACCCGCCGTCGCCGAGGTGCCCGCGCTGTCTGGGCGACGACGTCGAGCCGCACCCGGTCAGCGGTCGGGGCGCCGTCTACACGTACACGGTGAACCGACGCGAGTGGTCCCCGGGCGTGGCGGTCCCGTACGTGATCGCGATCGTCCGGCTCGACGAGCAGCCGGACCTGCGACTGATGACGAACATCGTCGGCTGCGATCCGGACGAGGTGAAGATCGACATGCCGGTGCTCGTTGAGTTTCGCGAACAAGGCGACGTCTACGCCCCGGTCTTCAGGCCAGCGTGACCATGGCTGAGCGCTTCGAGGACCGCTGCATCATCTCCGGCATCGGCCAGTCCGAGGTCGGGCGCCGCATGTCGCGCGGCGTGCTCGCGCTCACGCTCGACGCGTGCCTCGAGGCGATCGGCGACGCCGGCCTGACGCCGGCGGACATCGACGGCGTGATCTCCTGGCCCGGGGCTGTGACTCGGGCCGAGGGCCTCGCGCCCCCCGGTCCCGGCTCGTCCGGACCCGGCCCGCATGCCGTCATCGATGCGCTGCGCCTCAACACGAACTGGCACGCGGCCGGCCCGGAGACGCCGGGGATGCTCGCCTCGGTGATCCACGGCTGCATGGCGGTCGCCTCAGGCTTATGCCGTCACGTGCTCGTATACCGCGCGCTCAACGAGGACACGGCGTGGCGCCAGAGCACCGAACGCGTCGCTACCGACGCCGGCGGCGTCACCGGGATGATGCAGTGGATTTTGCCGTTCGGCGCGTTTTCCGGGCCGAACTGGATGTCGCTATATGCGCGGCGCCACATGCACGAGTACGGCACGACCCGCGAGCAGATCGCCCAGATCAGCTTGAACGCGCGGCGGAACGCCGCGCTCAACCCGAAGGCGGTCCTGACCAAGCCGCTCACGCTCGACGAGTACCTGTCCTCGCCGATGATCAGCGATCCGCTGTGTCTGTACGACTGCGACATCGCGATCGACGGCGCCACCGCGGTGGTGATCTCGGACGCCGCGTACGCGCCGGACACCCCTAACCAGGCAGTCCACTTCGAGGCCGTCGGGAGCGCGCTCCACGGCCGCGCGTCGTGGGACCAGTGGGAGGACATGACGACGACAGCGGCGATGGGCGCCGGGAAGCATTTGTGGTCGCGGACGGATATGACGCCGGCCGACGTCGATTGCGCCCAGCTGTACGACGGGTTCACCGTCCTCACCCTGTACTGGCTCGAGGGGCTCCAGTTCTGCGGCAAGGGCGAGAGCGGCGCGTTCGTCGCGGGCGGCGAGCGCATCAGCCTGACCGGCGAGCTACCGCTGGCGACCAGCGGCGGTCAGCTCTCGGCCGGCCGGTTGCACAGCTTCGGCCATCTCTACGAGGCTTGCCTCCAGTTACGCGGGCAGGCCGGCGAGCGTCAGATACCGGACGCAAAGGTGTCAGCGGTGTCGGCCGGGGCGGGGCCCCTCGCCTCGTGCCTGCTGCTGAGAACGTAGTTCGAAAGTCACAGTGAACGCGAGGAACACATGAATCTAGCGACGCTCGTCGATCAGAAGGCGGCACAGTTCGGGGACCGGGTACTCGCGATCTTCGACGATGACACCGTGACCTACGCGCAGGTCGCCGAGCGCGCCGGGCACGTGGCCGCGGGACTGCGCGACCTGGGAGTCGCCCAGGGTGACCGCGTGGCGATCATGATGGGGAACCGGTCGGACTTCCTGTATGCGTGGTTCGGGATCCTCAAGCTCGGCGGGATCGAGGTGCCGATCCATGACGCCGCGAGGGGGCCGGGCATCTCCCACATCCTCAACACCACCGAGGCCCGGGTGGTAATCGTCGAGGACGTGTTTCTCGAGCACGTGCTGCCGTGGCTCGGAGACTCGCCGAGCGTCGAGCACGTCGTTGTCGTCGGCGAGCAGTCGAGTGACGCCAACGGTGGGCGGCCTCTCCACGACTTTGCCGATGTTCTCGCCAATCCGGGATCGGTGGACACGGTCGAGGTCGAGCCGCACCAGCCCGCGTCGATCCTGTTCACCGGAGGAACGACCGGACCGCCCAAGGGCGTCGTCCTCCCGCACAACCACAACATCAACCTGGCGACGAGTACTGCGGAGATCGCGGGTTACACCGAGGACGACGTGCTGCTGTCGGTGTTCCCGCTGTTCCACGCGAACGCCAAGTACATGACGGTCGTCGCCGCGATGGTCGCCGGCGCGAAATCGATCGTCAACCGCCGGTTCTCGGCCAGCCGCTTCTGGGACCAGTGCCGGCGCGAGGGCGTCACCGCGTTCAACGGCATGGGCGAGATGCTGCGGATCCTCATGAAGCAGCCGGAGGGCACGGATGACACCGACAACACGGTCCGGGTGGTGATCGGCGCCGCCGCGCCTCGTGACCAGGTGCTCGAGTTCGAGAACCGCTACGGCCTCGCGATCCTCGATGTTTACGGCCTGACCGAAACCGGCCCGGTCACGTTCTGCACGTACGACCAGCGACGCGCGGGTTCGATGGGCGTGCCGGTGCCGTGGTACGAGGTCCGCGTCCTCGACGAGAACGACCTCGAGGTTCCGGTCGGCGAGCCGGGTGAGATCTGCATCCGCCCGGCGCGTCCGAACGTGATGATGGCCGGGTACTGGAACAATGACACCGCGACGCTCAAGTCGATCCGGAACCTGTGGTTCCACACCGGCGACCACGGCTACCGGGACGCCGACGGCTTCTTCTTCTTCAGGGCCCGCGAGACCGACTCGATCCGCCGGCGTGGCGAGAACATCTCGGCGTGGGAAGTCGAGCGCGTGCTGGCGCTCAATGACGAATTGCTCGAGTCCGCGGTGTACGGAGTCCCGTCGCCGATGGGCGGCCAGGAGGTGATGGCCGCGGTCGTGCTCAAGCCGGGCGCAGCTCTCGGCCCGGAGGACGTGCTCGATTTCTGCCAGGACAAGATGCCGCACTTCGCGGTTCCCAGATACCTCCGCTTCGTCGATTCGCTGCCCAAGTCCCACGCTCAGCGGATCCTCAAGCAGGAGCTCAAGGCCGAAGGGATCGAGGCCGACGGCGTATGGGATCGTGAATCGGTCGGTTACCAGGTGCGGAGGTAGCGCGGTGACGGGTCGCGCACGCCAGGTTCACCTCGTCGAGTACCCGGTCGGTGAGGTGACACCGGACCACTTCGTCACCGTCGACGTCGACGTTCCCGATCCCGGCCCTGGCCAGGTGCTCGTGCGGAACCTGTTCACGTCCGTCGATCCCGGCATGCGGCTGCGCCTCCGGGAGAGCGGTCCCGCAGGCTATTTCAACTCGTTCGCTCTGAATGCCGCGATGGACGACATCTGGGCCGTGGGCGAGGTGGTCGAGTCGCGCGCCGAGGGTTTCGAGCCCGGGGATACCGTGTGGCACGCGAAGGGGTGGCGCGACTACGCGATCGTCACCGCCGGCGAGCCGGCGCTCGCCGGCATCGCCACGCTGGCCCGGCTCGACACGACCGTCGCGCCGGCGGAGAAGTATCTTGGGCCGCTCGGAGCGATGGGCGTGACCGCGTACGCGGGCCTGATTGACGCCGCGGAGCTACGGGACGGGGACGTCGTTTGGGTCTCGGCCGCCGCCGGGGCGGTCGGCAGCCTCGCCGCCCAGATAGCCAAGCTCCGCGGTCACCGCGTGATCGGCAGCGCCGGGTCCGAGGCAAAGGTCCGGTTCCTGCTCGACGAGCTCGGCCTCGATGCGGCGTTCAACTATCACGATGGCCCCGTCCTCGACCTGTTGCGCGAGGCCGCGCCGGACGGCATCGACGTGTATTTCGACAACGTCGGCGGTGACCACCTCGAGGCAGCGCTCGCCACGCTGCGAAACTGGGGAAGGGCCGCGCTCTGCGGGGCGATCTCCGAGTACGAGTCGGTCGGGCCGGCGCGTGGCCCGAGCAACCTGTTCCAGGCCACGGCGAACAATCTGACGCTTCGAGGCTTCCGTGGAAGCGCCTACCAGCACCGTCTCCCCGACGTGGTCCGAGAGCTCGGCGGCTGGCTCGCGGAGGGGCGGCTCCGTTATCCCGAGACCGTGATCGACGGTCTGGAGCGGGCGCCCGAGGCGCTCATGCGCGTCCTGTCCGGCGACACCACCGGCAAGGCGCTCGTACGGATCACGTAGTCGCGATCAGGCGGCCTTGCGTGCGGCGCCTGGCGTTTGCGCCGGCTGGGCGGGGAGCGAAGGGGCATCGCTGCAGCCGGCGACGGCCAGGCAACGCTCCACGAAGAACCCGCGGATGTCGTCGAGCGAAAGGTTCCCGCCGGGCCGATACCAGTGCCAGACGCTCTTGTACAAGCCAAGCAGCGCGTGCGTGAGTAGCCGTGGGTCGGCCTCCGGGATCGCTCCCTGCTCCATCCCCCGGGTCAGGAACGATGCCCAGGCGAACTCGATGTCGCGCATCCGGGCGCGGGCGAGCCGGCGCGCCTCTTCCTCGCGCGGAGACTTGCGTGGGACGGCGATCAGCCCCTCTTCGGCGACCAGGACCCGGTTGCGGAGGACCTCGTGCTCGGTGAGATCGAATAGCCCGTTGAGCACGCGCGCGAGCGTTGGGGCGAAATCACCCCGGTCCGCCGTAAGTCGCTCGAACCGCTCCTGTTCGGCCTCGAGTGCCTCGGCGTGGATCTCGAACAGGCAGTGGAGCTTGGACTCGAAGTAGTGGTACAGCGCGGTCGAACCGAGGCCGACGTCCGCGGCGATGTCCGCCCATTTCGTGTACTCGTAGCCGTTGCGGCCGAAGTGATCGATCGCTGTCGTCAGGATCTCCTGGCGCTTGCTGCGCGAACTCGGCGGACTTACTCCCCGCTGACTCGCTCGGGTTACCGCGTTCTTGGCCACTGTTCCTCGTCTCTTTCTATTGAAGTGACCCCAACTCTATCAGCGGGTGCGGGCGCGACCCGTCGATCGGCGCAAATCTCTCGGTTCCCCCGTGTCTATTGGCGATGCGCGGTTGCGCTCAAGCGCTTGCCTCGATAGAATTGAACTGACTTCAACTTGAAGGGACTCGATGCAGCGGCTCGATGAACATGTCGTGATCATCACCGGAGCGAGCTCCGGACTAGGCGCCCAGCTCGCGAAGGCGATCGGCGACGCCGGTGGCATTCCCGTCCTCGCCGCGCGGCGCGCCGAGCGGCTGTCCGCGCTCACCGAGGAGATTCCGAGCGCTGACGCCGTCACCTGCGACGTCACCGACGAGGCAGACCGCGAGCGGCTGATCGAAGGCGTGCTCGAACGCCACGGCAGGCTCGACGGGCTGATCAACAACGCGGGCGCAGGCGCCACCGCCCCGGCGCTGCGTACCTCCGCCGAGACGTTCGCCCGCGTGCTCGACCTCAACCTCGTAGCGCCGTACGCGCTCTCGTGCCTGGCGGCGGACCGGATGCGCAACGGCAACGGCGGCGGCCGCTCGATCGTCAATATCGCCTCTGTTCTTGGGGTGCGCTCGATCGGCCAGATCCCGGACGCGGCCTACGTTGCCTCCAAGGCGGGCATCATCGGCCTGACCCGAGAGCTCGCCTCGCAGTGGGGCCGCTACGGCATTCGCGTCAACGCCGTCGCGCCGGGCTTCTTCGCCACCGAGATGAACGCAGAGCTCGGCGACGACCCCGAGCAATTCCCCGACTTCCTGCTGTCCCGGACACCGCTCGGACGGGGCGGCCGAACCGGCGAGCTCGACGACGCAGTCCTGTTCCTGCTCGGCCGCGGCAGTAGCTTCGTCACCGGAACCGTGCTCAGCGTCGACGGAGGAATGGCAGTTGCCTGAGCGATTCGACAACATGAACACCGGAGGAAGTTGATGCCTACCCTGACGTTCCAGCCCGAGGCCGATCGCTACTACGCCGAGGGTTACTGGCGTGAGGGAGATCTGTGGAGCGACTTCGCCCGCCGCGCGGCGGAGACCCCGCAGAAGCCCGCGCTGATCCTCGACGACCGGGTGTTCACGTTCGACCAGCTCCGGCGGGCGGCCGCCGGCGTCTCGAGCATGCTCGCCGACGGCGGCGTCGAGCCCGGGGACATCGTGATTCTCCTCGGCCGCCACTCGATCGAGGCCGCCGTGGCGATGCTCGGCTGCATGCACCGGGGCGTGGTGATCGCGCCATTGCCGCCGATGTTCAACGAGACGCAGCTGTCGGCGCTGATCGGGCAGACGAGCGCCAAGGGACTGCTCGGGTTCGGCGGCGAGAAGGAGCTTGCCAAGTGCCGTCAGGTCGCCGATCAGGTTCCTCTGTTCCTCCCGATCGAGCCCGACCTCGTCGACCGCCTGGCCGGCGCAGACCCTCCCGACGAGCACGTCCCGCGCGCCGCCGACGACCTGGCGATGGTGCTGCACTCATCGGGGACCACTTCGACCCCGAAGGGCATCTCGCACTCGAACAACACGCTGCGCTACGCCACCGAAGGCATCTGCAAGCGGTGGGAGCTGACCGGTGATGACGTCTACCTCGTCGTGTGCGAGTTCGGCTTCGTCGGCGGCCTCGTGTTCGGTTACTTCCCGCCCCTGTTCAACGGCGCCACGGGCGTGCTCGTCAACCGGTGGCGAGCCGAGGATGCCCTGCGGCTGATCGACGAGCATCAGTGCACGTACGTCCTGTCGATGCCGACGCACTCGGCGGACCTGATCGACGCGAAGGTGGAGAGCGGACTCGAGTTGCCGTCGATGCGCGTCCTCGCCGCGCCCGGGCTTGACGCGCGAGCGCCGTGTCGCGATGAGGGAGGCGTTCGGAGTGCCGCCGCTCGGCGACTACGGCCTCTCCGAGGTGCCGGGACACGCCGCCCACGGGCTTCACGAGCCCGACGCGAAGATCGACCTGACCGAGGGCCGCCCGTACGACGGCACCGAGATCCGGATCGTCGACGACAGCGGGGAGCCCGTTCCGGCGAACACCGTCGGCTCGGTGATCGTCAACGGCCCGAGCCGCTTCCTCGGCTTCCTCGGGAACGACGACCTGACGCGCGACTCGCTCACCGAGTGGGGCGGCTACCGGACCGGCGACCTCGGCTATCTCGACGAAGACGGCCAGTTCGTGTACGTAGGGCGCAGCAAGGACATCATCCGGCGCGGGGGCGTCACGATCGTGCCCTCAGAGGTCGAGCCCGTGATTCTGCGACACCCGAACGTCCACGAGGTGGCGATCGTCCCGCTACCGGACGAGCGGCTCGGCGAGCGCGCGTGTGCCGCGATCATCGCGGTCGAGGGCAAGCCGGCGCCGACACTCGAGGAGCTACAGCAGTTCCTCGACCAGGAGGGCGTGGCGAAGTACACCTGGCCCGAGTCGGTCGAGGTGTTCGACGAGTTCCCCCGGACGCCGTCGCTTAAGGTCGTCAAGCGAGACGTCGTGACCCAGATACTCGAACGCCCGGCGGTCCACGCGTAGCGTTCTGTATGATTTTATTGAAATGAGTTCAGGTCAACCTCGGCAAACCGTGCCGCCATCGAGCGAACTGGGTACGAAGACGTTCTTCGAGCGGTACTTCGAGCTCCTCGACGGACCGGATCCGCACAGCTCACTCGAGCTCGTCGCCGAGGACCTGGAGTTCTCTATCCAGTGGGCTGCCGATGAGTCCCGCAAGAGCAGTCAGTTCCTCGGCGGCCGAGAGGAACTGCGCGGGTTCATCGACGCGGGTGACACGTCGGGCTGGGCGCACTATGTAATGCACAGCGGTGTCAGCGGCGATGTCGAGTTCGCGCTCGGCGAGACGCGCTGGGACACTGGAGAACATATCGGCACGTTCCTCGCGGTCGCGGAACTCGACGAGGCCGGTCGAATGCGCAGGTACATGGTGGCGCGGTCCCCCGCGCTCGCGTTCCCGCGAACCGAGGCGCTCGAATTCCCGCGGACCGATGACTGACACGCGCGAGCTACAGCTGATCGACCCGGATGTGCTCGGGGGGACCGAGGACGAGCCCAGGCTGATCGGCTCGGAGTGTGAGCGGTGCGGCACGGTGACGTTCCCGCGCCAGCGGTCATGCCCGCGGTGCACCTCCGAGGACGTCCACCCACATGAGCTGGCCACGCGCGGCGCGCTGTGGACGTGGACGATCCAGTGCTTTGCGCCGAAGGCGCCACCGTACCTCGAAGGCGGCGTGGCCGAGTTCGAGCCCTACGGCGTCGGCTACATCGAGTTGCCGGGCGAGGTCCGGGTGGAGGCCCGGCTGACCGAGAGCGATCCGGCGCGGTTGCGCATCGGGATGGAGATGGAGCTCACGCTGATCCCTGTCCCCGGGGCGGCCGACAAGCTCACGTTCGCGTTCCGACCCGTGCCCGAGGAGGAGGACGAGCGATGAGCGACGACGTCGCGATCGTCGGCCTCGGCATCCACGCGTTCGGCCGCCAGGACGGCGTGTCCGGACTCGAGATGGGCGCGATCGCCGCCCGTCGCGCGCTCGCGAGCGCTGGGATCGCGTGGAAGGACATCGACTTCGCCGCCGGCGGGTCCGACGCCGCCGGCAACGCGGACACCTCCGTATCGATGCTCGGGTTGACAGGCGTTCCGTTCATCAACGTCAAGAACGGGTGCGCCACCGGCGGGTCGGCGCTGACGACCGCGCACGCGATGCTCGTCTCCGGCGCGGCCGAGGTCGCGCTCGTGGTCGGCTTCGACAAGCACCCACGGGGGGCGTTCAACCCTCTGCCCGAGGATTGGGGAATCGGGTCGTGGTACGGCGAGACCGGCCTGATGCTCACCACGCAGTTCTTCGCGATGAAGATCCAGCGCTACATGGCCGATCACGGCATCTCCGACTCGACCCTGGCCAAGGTCGCGGCAAAGGCATTCACCAACGGCGCGCGCAACGAGAACGCGTGGCGGCGGACCCCGCTGAGCGAGGACGAGATCCTGTCCTCGCGGATGGTCAACAACCCGCTCACTCAGTACATGTTCTGCTCTCCGGGTGAGGGCGCGGTGGCGCTCGTGCTTGCCCGCGGTGATCGCATCCGAGACCTGACGCGCACGCCGGTGTACCTGCGGTCGGTCACGTTCCGCACTCGCCGCTTCGGCTCGTTCGAGGTGTTCGCGCCTTCGATCCCGATCGAGTCGGCGCCGTCGGCGACGACCGAGGCGGCCGCGGCCGCGTTCGAGGGAGCCGGGATCGGCCCCGGCGACGTCGACGTCGCGCAGATTCAGGACACGGAGTCCGGAGCCGAGGTCATGCACCTCGCGGAGACCGGGCTGTGCGAGCACGGCGAGCAGGAGGCGCTGATTCAGAGCGGCGCCACCGAGATCGGCGGACGCTTGCCGATCAACACCGACGGCGGCTGCCTCGCGTGCGGCGAGCCGATCGGAGCCTCAGGCTTGCGGCAGGTCCACGAGGTGGCGCTTCAGTTGCGCGGCGAGGCCGGCGATCACCAGGTCCCGAAGGACTGCCGCGTCGGGTTCACGCAGGTCTACGGCGCCCCCGGCGTGAGCGCTTGCACGGTCCTCACGATCTAAGCCCGCGGGGGGGTCAACTCCACAATCGCCGCGCGCCTCGCGGTGAATGCAGGTTCAGCCACCTACCGTGTTGCTAACGGCACGGTCGCTCGGTGACGGCGGACGAGTGTGGACTTGGCCACAACGGCGCCGGCAAACGCCCGGCGCCAGGCGAACCGGCCGCGCCGTCACTTCACGATGTTGCCGGCGTCGATCGGAAGCGCGACCCCGGTGATGAACTTGGCGGCGTCCGAGCACAGGAACAACACGGCGTCCGACACGTCGCTGGGCTCGACCCAGGCCACCCCGGGAAGGATGTTCAGCGACTCGAACGGCTCGCGAACGTCGTCCTCGGTCGGGTGCTCGAGGTGGGGCGCAAACAGCTCGAACGTCGCGTCGTTGATGACCAGCGGGGTGCGGACGGTTGTCGGGCACACGGCGTTGACGCGGATCCGGTGCGGGCCGGCCTCTTGCGCGAGCACCTTCATCAGCCCGATCACGCCGTGCTTGGCGGCCGTGTAGTGCGCGGTATTCGCGTACGCCCGCAGGCCGGCGGTGGAGCTCGTCAGCACGACGCTCCCGCCCTGTCCGCGCTCGACCATCGAGGGAAGCGTCGCGCGTACGGTGTTGAAGACACCCGTCAGGTTGATGTCGATCATGTCCTTCCACTGCTGCTCGGTCATCTCCCAGGCGACCGCCCATGAGCCGATGCCGGCGTTGGCGCACACGATGTCGATCTTCCCCAACTCGGACAGGCCGGTGTCGGCGGCCTGCTGAAGCTCTGACAGCGACCGGACGTCGGCGACGGCCTTGACCGCCCGCCGACCCATCGACTCGACCTCTTTCACGGTCGAATCGAGATCCTCCTCGCTCGCCAACGCGTAAGAGATCGTCTCGACGCTGTTCGCCGCGACGTCGACCGCGATCACGTCCGCGCCCTCGGCCGCCAGCCGCAACGCGTGCGAGCGCCCCTGTCCCCGGCCGGCGCCGGTGACCAGCGCGACCTTCCCGTCAACGAGTCCCATCTCTCTCAACTCTCCTTCCGCGGTTTCGGCCGAATGGCGCTACCGGCCTGACACACTACCACATGAAGTGAGGTCAGTTCAATCGCGCCCGGGCCGGGCGGCTAACCGCGGCCGGGGACGACGACCGCGCGCCCGAGCACGTCGCCTTGCCGAAGCTTGCCGTACGCGCTGAGAACATCGTCCATCCCGTACACCTCCGCCTCGGAGTGGATCGCGCCGGAGCGGGCGAGGGCGACGACCTCGGCGAGTTCGGGCACGGTACCCCACGTCGGCATCCGGACCGTGGACTCGTAAGGGATCAGGCCGGGCGCCACGCGAAGCTCGCCGCCGCCACGGCCGACGAACGTCAGGTCGCCACCCTGGGCCACCGATCCGGCGGCCAGCGCGAGCGTCGCGTTGTTGCCGACGAAGTCGAGCACGACGGTCGCCCCGTCGGGACCGGTCTCGGCGCGCACGTCGTCCGGCGTCAAGCCGTCCGCCCGCAGGACCGCGTCGGCGCCGGCCGTCCGCGCCAGCTCCAACGCCGCGTCGCGCACATCGACGGCGACGATCCGCGCGGAACTGATCGCCTTGAGGACCTGGACCGCCATGTGCCCGAGCCCGCCCACGCCCAGGACGAGCGCCGTGCTGCCGTGCCGCAGCTGTGGAAGCGACAGCTTCGCCGCGTGGTAGGAGGTAAGGGCGGCGTCGGTGAGCGGCGCGGCGGGGACCGGATCGAGCCCGGGGGCCGGCACCAGGTAATGCGCGGATGGGACGAGGAGGTACTCCGCGAGCCCGCCGTCGCGGCCGAGCCCTCCACCGTGAGGGCCGTATTGCGTGCGGGCGCAGGCGTTGTCGCGCCCGTTGGCGCACTGCCAACACGTTCCGCAGCCCCACCGGCTGTATACGACGACGGCGTCGCCCACGTCAACGCCGGACGCACCCGGGCCGAGCGCGGCAACCCGTCCGGCGGTCTCGTGGCCGAGCGTGAACGGAAGCGTGTAGGGGTACGCGCCGGGCGGGGCGCTCATGATGTGAATGTCCGATCGGCACAGTCCCGCTGCGCCGACCTCGACGAGCACTTCCGATCCGCGCGGCTCCGGGCGCGGGACCTCGGCGACGACGGGGTCCGATTGCCACTCGGTCAGGCGTACCGCCCGCATCGTTGTCGCGCTCATGACGGTGCTCCCACGTTTCGATGGAACAGAACTGAACTCAGTTAGAATGGTACACTAATCGGCGATGAACGGGAACGCGACTTCGCCCGGGAACGCCATCGCGCGACCGCAAGGCCCATCGTGAGCGACCAGGGCCGCGTCGCCGGCAAGGTCGCTTTGATCACCGGCGCCGCCCAGGGCATGGGCGCCTCGCACGCCCGCGCCCTTGCGCGCGAGGGGGCAAGCGTCGCCATCGCCGACATCGCCGCCGACGCCGGTGAACGGCTCGCCGCCGAACTGGCCACTGGGGGCGCAAAGAGCTCCTACCACGATCACGACGTCACCGACTCCGACGCCTGGGCCAATCTCGTCGCCGCCGTCGAAAAGGCCCACGGACCGATCGACGTGCTTGTGAACAACGCCGGCATCCAGGTCCGCTCGGTCGGCATCGAGGCCGACGACGACGAGTGGGCCAAGGTCACGGCGGTGAACCAGCGTGGTGTGTTCCTCGGCATGCGCGCGGTGATCCCGGGCATGGTCCCAAACGGCGGAGGGTCGATCGTCAACGTCGCGTCGGTCGCGGCGATCGTCGGCATGGCCGGATCGATCCCGTACCAAGCGAGTAAGGCGGCCGTCCTTGGACTCACCCGGGGAGCAGCCGTCTCGTACGGACGCGACAACATCCGCGTCAACGCAATCTGCCCCGGCCTCGTCATCACCGGGATGACTCAGAGCGCATCGTCCGGATCTGTAGACGCGCTGAAGGCGAGGATCCCGTTGGGCCGCGACGGTCAGCCTGAGGAGATATCGGCGGCGGTCGTGTTCCTGGCCTCGGACGAGTCGTCCTACATCACCGGCGTCACGCTGCCGATTGACGGCGGCTTCGTCGCGCTCTAGAGACTGCCGCTCGCATCGAGCGGCGCGACCTCTTCGACGCGCAGAAGGTTGACGTCGACAAGCGCGGGATCGCGCAGCGCGCCACTCGCGACCACCGGGCCGAGGGCTTCCTCGCCCCAGCGGGCGTGATCGAAATACGCCTCGATGTACCCGACCCGCGTGGAGTCCTCGAGCAGCCCGATCGGCCGCTGGCCTTCGACGTCGAGCGGCTCGCACTCGACCTCATTCAGCACACGATTGAGAATCAGGCGCCGCGCGCCGAACGCCCCGTCCACCGCAGCGCGAACCCCATCCGCCAACGAGGTGAAGGCGTCCCACGCGCTGTCGGCATCCACACCCGGCGTGCGATCGGCCTCGAGCATGAACTTCGTCAAGGCGAGCTGACCATCGACGCGGTCGAGCAGCATGCTCTCGTCGACGTCGCAGGAGCGCAACCGGTAGAGGCAGTTGACGTGGTCCTGCGCCACCATCTCGTTCTGATCGGCCGTGAACGCGAGCGTCTCGCCGGGCGTGAAGCGAAGCACCACGAACCGCCACGCGCGCGGCCGCTGCTTCCACCCCCCGTTTACATCCGCCTGCGCGACAGCACGATTGGTGTAGTAGCTGAGCAGTGAAGGCATCGGCCTCAGGAGATCCTGGGCCATGCGAACGTGCACCTGGGTGTAGTGGCGCTCGCACTCGTCCGGCGTCCGGGACGGAGTCGGGTCGAAGCGCCCGATTACCTTGCCCATCGGGCGCTAGTGCGCCTCGCCGCCGTTCGCGGCGGCGGCCTCAGCCGGCACCGCGGACATCGGCATGAACCCGCGCGTGATGTTCCCTTCGGTCAGCTCGGCGCCCACGAGCTGTGCGCTGATTTGACCGTCGACGATCACGAGCACGCGATCGCACAGGTCGGCGAGCTCCTCGAGGTCGCTCGAGCTGACGACAACCGCGGCTCCGTTCTGGGCGGCCGTGACGAGCTCGCGGTGAAGATCGGCCTTGGCGCCGACGTCGACGCCCTGGGTCGGCTCGTCGAGCAGGAAGACCGACGGCTGCTGTGACAACCACTTGCCGAACAGGATTTTCTGCTGGTTACCGCCGCTGAAGATGCTGAGCGGCTCGTTGACGGCGTGCGCCGGTCTGACCGAGAGCCGCTCGAACCATTCCGTGGTCCTCGCCGTCTCGGCCCGTCGGCGCAGGAGCCCGCCCTTCCAGAACGGCTTCAGGTCCGGCAGCGTGAGATTCTCGCGCGCGCTCATCGTCATCACGCCGCCGCCGACCTTCCGGTCGGGAGCCAGGTACGCGACTCCGCGGCTGATGGCGACATCGGGCCGGCCGGCCGGGAGCGGCCCACCCTTGACCGTCACGTGGCCCGCGGCGCGGGGAAGAGCACCGAAGCTCGCGCCCAGAATGCTGTCCCGGCCGGACCCCGCGAGGCCGGCGATCCCGACGATCTCGCCGCGTTCCACCCTGAAGGACACGCCCGCAAGCGCTCCTGCGCGCAGATCCTTGACTGCGAAGACGGTCTCGTGCTCGCGCGCGGCCGCCCTGCCGGCCTTCTCGCGCCGGGACTCGCTCTCCTCGGCGAGCAACTCCTCGCCGGCGAGCAGTTCGACGATGCCGGTGTGGTCGAAATCCTTGACGGGTCCAGCCCCCACGACCCTGCCGTCCCGGAACACCGAGACCTTGTGGGCGACCCGGAAGACCTCGCCGAGGTGATGGGTGACGTACAGCACTCCCACCCCGGTCGCGGCCATCGCACTCACCCGGTCGAGCAGATTGTCCACCTCGTCTACCGGAAGCGTCGCCGTCGGCTCGTCGAGCACGAGCAGACACGCCGGGTACTCCGGATCTTCTCGCAGAGCGCGGGCGATGGCCACGCCGGTGCGCTCCGACGCGCTGAGCGTAGCCACGAGCGCCTTCGGGTTGATGTCGAGGCTGAGCCTCTCCAGGTCGTTCTTGGCCTGCTTGTAAGTCGCCTTTCCGTTGATCGTTCCGAACGACGTGGGAAAGCCGGACCCGAGCGCCATGTTGTCGAGGACGGACAGCGTCGAGACGAGCCCGAGGTCCTGCTGCACGAACCGGCATCCGAGCCGGTAGGACTGCACCGGTGACTCGAGTGGCAGCTCATTGCCCTCCACCCGGATACCACCGCCCGGGTCAGGCGCGTGGTATCCGGAGAGGATCTTGATCAGGGTCGACTTCCCCGATCCGTTCTGCCCCAGGAGGGCGTGAACCTCGCCGGGCTCGATCGTCATGCTGACGCCTGCCAGCGCCTTCGTGCGCGTGAATGTCTTCGACACGCTCTCGACTTCGAGCACAGCACTCATCATGTCCTCCTGGAGTTAGTCACCTGGGTGATTCCGTTACGAGCTGAGATGCCAGAGCTTCAGGAACTGCGCTTGGGCATCGGTCGGAGCGCTCCAATTGGTCGTCGAGCCGATCGTGTCCTTGGTCAGGAGCTGGGTCGGCTGCTGGGCCTCCTGGCTCAGCGGAATCGTCGCGCCCTCGGCGTCGCGGAACGCGATATCCATGTCCTCGTAGGCCTGGTAGCCGGGGTCGAAGCCGGTCCAAGCGGCCTCAGAACCGTTCTTCAGCGCGGCGATGCCGGCTTGATCGGCGGCCTCGCCGACGATCTTGACCTTGCCATTCAGACCGGCGGCCGAGAGGGCGGACGTGACGCCGTCCGCGAACGGGCCGTCGTCGAACACGAGATAGTTCGCCGACGGGTTCGACCTGAGCGCCGACACCAAGTCGCTTGAGACCTTACCCGCGACCAGGTCGGGGATCGTGATGTTCGTGGTCGTGAGCTTGCACCCCGGGCACTGCGCCTTGACCTCGTTCGCGAACCCGGTCGTGAAACCGTCAAGGATCGGATACGCCGGCACGTGCTCGATCACCGCGTTGCCCTTACCACCGGAATCGGAAACGAAGTAGTCCGCCGTGATCTTGCCCATCAGGGCATCCTGGGCATACGCGTCCACCTGGCCGATGACCGGGGAGGTGACGCTGACCGGGTAGACCGAGTCGAGAATCCACTTCGCGCCCGCACTCTTGGCCATCGCGAGCTGCGACGCTGTCAGAGGAAGACCCGCTTCGACGAGGTACTGCGGATGCTTTGCGAGTGCCGTTGTCTCGGCCTGGGTGAACGTCCCCGGGTTGGCCGGGTCGTAGCTGACCAGCGAGTAGTTCCAATGGGCCATCTGAGCGAGCTTCGCCAAGCCCTGCTGGATGATCACGTTCGAGGGGTTGTTCGTACCGAGCATCACGATCGTCTTGCCACTGGGGGGCGCGGACTTGAGTGGCGTCGTGATGTTGATGGTCGTCGGCAGCGCCTTGTACGGGGTGAGCGCCGCTGCGGCGGCAGAGGTCGACGCCGAGCCCGACGACGCGGCGGTCGAACTGCCGCCGCTCGAGCCCGACGAAGCGGATGTGGTCGAGGAACTGGACGAGCCGCAAGCGGCGACCGCGAGGGCGAGCACCAGCGTTCCGATGATCGCTACCAATCCAAGCGGCCGGCCTCCCCTCCGGCGTTCGAGTTTTGTCATGTGTGTCTCCTTTCGTATGTGACTACGGTCACGATTTGATTGCGACGCCATCTGAGCAGGCATTTCGCGCGGTTTCATAAGAGGCCGTCCTGACTTCAGTGAGGTCTGGCGGCTTCGGAACCAACCGGGGCCGCGACCTCTTCGAGAGACGCATCCGCCCCCGTGCCGGGCTGCTCCGGGCCACCCGCCGCGCCTCCCGAGCCGCGGCGGAACGCGCCCTTCAGCCGCTGTCCGAGCGCCGACGGCGACCGCTTGATCGACAGTGCGACCGCGATGATCAGAGCGACGCCGTTGAACATGTCACTCAGCCAGCTGGCACCCGAGACGAGTTGGAGCCCCTGGACCCCGATGGCGAGCACGTAGATCGCGAGCAGCGTCCCCCACACGTTGAAACGACCGGGGATCAGCTGCGTCGAACCGAGGAACGCGGCGGCGAACGCCGGCAGAAGCAGCGTCGAGCCGAAGTCAAGCGACGGGCCGTTGAGCGACGAGAACATGACCCCGGCGAAACCGGCGATGGTCGCGGACGTCACGAGCGCGAACGTCGTGTAGCGGTTGATGCGCACGCCCGACAGCCGTGCCGCGTCGGGGTTGCCGCCGATCGCGTACAGGTAGCGGCCGACCGGCGTGTGCGCAGTCAGCCACCACAGGATGAACGCGAGGATCAGCAGGTACAGCACCACGATCTGGAATCCGCCGACCGTCGTCTGCGTGAGGTTGTTCCATGCCGTCGACGTGGGCGGGATCGGCTGGCTGTTCGACGAGATGATCACCTCGACCGCGGCCAGGACGGATCCCATGCCAAGCGTCGCGATGAACGAATTGACGCCTAGCTTGACCACGATGAACGAGTTGGTGAAGCCGATCGCGACCGCGAGAGCGATCCCGGCGATGATCGCGGGGAGAACCGCCCAATGGCTGCCATTCATGAGGACGATCGTGAAGATCCCCGACACGTTCGCCGTCGCCCCCACGGACAGGTCGTAAAGACCGGCGGCGAGCGGGATCAGGACGGCGAGGCCGATCATCCCCGTCACCGCCTGCTGCGCGGCAACGCTGTGCAGCGTCGAGGTCGTCAGGAACTGGGACGGCACCCAGAGCCCGAACACGACGATGAACAGGGCTCCCAGGTAGAGACCGCTGAAGCGGTCAAAGCCGGTGTTGAACTTCCGGCGCGTGTGCTCCGGAGTCTGCTTGCTGACGGTTACCACCGGGCCCGTCCCTTCATCGGGCGGGTCGAAGGCGCTCCGCCGAACTCAAACCAATCTGATTCGCGCACCAACGCGGCGCCGGGACCGTCTCGCATGAAGCACCCTCTCCTCGAGGTGAATTGAACTCAGGTCGGGATCCTAAACATGCTTCGCCCGGAAGTCAAGGTCGATACTTCGTTAGGCCGCAAAAGCACGTACTGGCATGCTGCCAGCCGCACTAAGCAAGCCCCGAAAGCCCCGGCTAGACGGCTAAGTTCGTACCGTCGGCAGAAGCGCCTTCACTTCAGCTACGGCCTCGATTGCGTCCCTGAGGCTCGTCGCCTCGGGCACGAAGTTGAACCGGCGGACGCCGACCTCGAGGTACGGCGCAAGCGCGTCCGCCACCGCCTCGGGCGGACCGCACGGCACATACCGCTCGAACCGCTCGAACGGGAGGGCGTAGGAGGCCGACATCGTCCGGCTGACCCGCTCCCTCGCAACCTCGCGTGACGTGCCGAAGCCGGCCCAGAGCTGAAGCGCGTGCTGCCAACGAACGCCGCCGCGACGCGCCTCCGCGGCGACGGCGTCCACTCGGTCGACGGCCTCGCCAAAGCGCCGCGGCGACACCCACAGCGCCAGCCATCCGTCGCCAAGCTGGCCCGTGCGCACGAGCGCGGCGTCCGACCGACCCCCCACGAGGATCGGAATCGGCACCGACGGCGTCGGACGGATCGCTCCGCGGAGGTCGAAGAACCGCCCGCGGAACTCGACGTGCTCTCCCCGCATGAACAACCGCAGGCAGCGGAGCGCCTCGGTCGTCCGGGCGCCGCGCTCGCGAGGGTTGATCCCGCAGAGCTCGAGCTCGCTCGGATCGTCACCGCCGACGCCGACGCCGAACGTGAACCGCCCGGGAGCGAGCAGCGCGATCGTGGCGAGCTGGCGGGCCACGACCGCCGGGTGACGCAGCGCGATCAGGTACACGCCGGTCTGCACGGACAGACGCGGGTGCGCGGACAGGAGCGCGGTCGCCTGGATCAGGCCGTCGGCGCCGTGACCGTCGGCGAAGCTGACGTGATCGCCGACGGTCAGGTGGTCGATGCCGGCGTCGACCGCGTGTGAGGCCAGCTCCCCGAGCCGGCCGGACCAGGCACCGAGGTCCTGCTCGCGCAGGACGATCCCGACCCGGAGGGGATCGGCGCCCACCACCCCGGTCCCCACCGCGCGTGCCGCGAGACCTAGGCCGAGGCGGTGCGCTCGGCGGTGGCGGTGGCGGCCGCCTGCAAACCGAACACGAGCGCGCACGCGAGGCCGCCGGCGTAGCCCCGGTGGAACACGCCGCCCGCGTCTGCCCCGGCGGCGAGCAGTCCGGGAATCACCTGCCCCGATTCGTCGAGGACCCGCGCCTGCGGGTCGATCCTCAGCCCGCTGAACGTGAACGTGATCGCGGGGATGACCTCGATGATGTAGTACGGCGGCGTGACGAGTGGGGCCGCGTCGAGCTTGCGAGGAGGAGTCGGGGCGCCGGCCTCGCACTGGCGGTTGAACTCGTACAGGGTGTCTCGAGAAGCCGGACCCGGATAGCCCCATTCCTCCGGGAGCGCCTCGAACTCGTCGATGTCGTCGGCCACGGCCGCCCGGGCGCCGCGGCGGTAGGCGAGCTGGAACTTGTCGAGTGGCTCGACGCCCTCGACGTAGGGCGCCATCTCCCACTCGTCGTGAACGCGCTGGTCGTAGACGAGCAGCGCCCGCGCCTCAGGCTGGTCGAGCACATACAGCGTGTTGAGGTGATCGCCGATCGTCTCGTCGCAGAAGCGGTTGCCCTCCAGGTTCAAGAGGACGCCGTGCTCGGAGTGATAGAAGGTCAGATCGGTGAACTCGTAAGGGTTGTTGTACGCGACCTTCGACGGGATCAGATGGCCGTAGAAGCCGGAGTTCGGAGGCCCGAACGCGGCTCCTACCGATAGGCCGAGCTTGAGCCCATCGCCGACGCTGTGCGTGTTCGCCCGCAACGGCAGATCGGCGGCGAGCGGGCTGATGTGCTCGGCGCGAAGCGCGGGATCGCCACCGAAGCCACCGGTCGCGAGCAGCGTCGAGCGAGCGCGGATCACCCGTTGCTCGCCGGAGCCGGTCTCGATCTCGGCACCGACGACGGCTCCGTCCTCGACCAGCAACCTCGTCGCGGACGAGCCCACCAGGACCTCGCCTTGCTCACGGACGATGCGGTCGCACGTGAGCAGGTAATTGGCCATATCGGTCGCGGAGCCGCGACCGTAGCCGAGAACCGTTACCGGGTCGGCGACCGAGACGTCGAGCGAGCGGACCCAATCGAGCGCCTCGCCGTACTGCTCGACGACTCTCGCCGACAGCGCCGGATCGGCGTCGGGGTTGACCTCTCGCATCACCTCGACCGTCGGCGCCGTCCAGATGAAACCGGCGTAAACGGCCGAGCCACCGATCGCCGGGCCTTTCTCCACCAGCACCACGCTGGCGCCGTCGCTGCAGGCGCGCGCCGCCGCGCTCATCCCCGCCATGCCACCGCCGAAGACGAGCAGGTCGACGGTCGAATCTGAATCCGACATCACTAAGAACTCCTTGTGCTCCCTCAATTTGAACTGACGTAAGCTTGGCGCTCACAGCGCATGAGCTTACTTCAGTTCAGGAGAATGTGCGAGCGAGCAGTGCGAACTGCCGACGGGCCCTAAGCCTGCGCGACCAGCCCCGGGATCCAGGACGTCCCGGCCAGCGGCACCCGCGCCATCGCGGCCGCCTCGATCGTCAGCGCCACCAGGTCCTCGGGCTCGAGGTTGTGCAGGTGAGACTTACCGCACGCGCGGGCGAGCGTCTGGGCCTCCAGAGTCAAAGTCCGCAAGTAATTGGCCAGCCGGCGCCCACCCTCCACCGGATCCAGCCGAGCCGCCAACTCTGGATCCTGGGTCGAGATTCCCGCAGGGTCGAGCCCCGCCTGGTAGTCGTCGTAGTAACCCGCAGCCGACCCGATCGCGCGATATTCGGCATCAAAAGCCGGGGCGTTGTCCCCGAGCGCGATCAGCGCCGCCACGCCGATCGAGACCGCGTCCGCGCCCAGCGCCAGCGCCTTGGCCACGTCCGCGCCGGTCCGGATCCCGCCAGACACGATCAGCTGCACCTTGCGATGCATGTCGAGCTCCATCAGCGACTCGACCGCCTGCGGGATCGCCGCGAGGATCGGGATCCCGACGTGCTCGATGAACACGTCCTGGGTCGCCGCGGTGCCGCCCTGCATGCCGTCGAGCACGACCGCGTCGGCTCCGGCCTTGACAGCCAGGGCCACGTCGTAGTACGTGCGGGAAGCGCCGACCTTGACGTAGATCGGGATCCGCCAGTCGGTGATCTCGCGCAGCTCCTCGATCTTGATCTCGAGGTCGTCAGGCCCGGTCCAGTCCGGATGGCGGCACGCGCTCCTCTGATCGATGCCGACCGGCAGATCGCGCATCTCGGCCACCCGATCGGAGATCTTGTGGCCGAGCAGCATCCCGCCACCGCCGGGCTTGGCGCCCTGCCCGATGACCACCTCGATCGCGTCCGCGCGCCGCAGGTCGTCGGGATTCATGCCGTATCGCGAGGGCAGCAACTGGTACACCAATACGCGCGAGTGCTCGCGCTCCTCGGGCGTCATCCCCCCATCGCCGGTCGTCGTCGACGTGCCCACCTCGCTCGCGCCGCGGCCCAGCGCCTCTTTCGCCGGGCCCGACAGCGCCCCGAAGCTCATGCCGGCGATCGTGATCGGGATGTCGAGCTTCACCGGCTCGCGCGCATAACGGGTCCCAATGACGACGTCGGTGGCGCATCTCTCGCGGTAACCCTCGAGCGGATACCTCGACACCGACGCTCCCAGGAACAGCAGGTCGTCGAAATGGGGAACGCGACGCTTGGCGCCGAACCCGCGAATGTCGTACATCCCCTCGCGCGCGGCCCGCTGGATCTCCGCGATCACGTTCCGGTCGAACGTCGCCGACTCGTACAGCCCCGGGTGCCACCCGCCGTTCATCGACGCAGACCCCGCAGGGACGGCCATCAGTACGAGCCGAGGTTGTCGACGTGGAAGTTGTACAGGCGGCGCGCCGACCCGTAGCGGCGGAAGTCGGCCGGGTTCACGTCGTCGACACCCGCCCGATCCAGGAGCTCCCGCACCTGCGCCACATGCTCGAGGCGCATCTCCTTCTCAATGCAATCCGCTCCGAGCCCGGCCACTGAACCGCGGACGTACAGTCGCGCCTCGTAGATGGAATCCCCGAGCGACTCGCCGGCGTCGCCACACACCACGAGGCAGCCCTTCTGGCCCATGAACGCGCCCATGTGCCCGATCGAACCGCGGACGACGATCTCGGCGCCCTTCAGTGAGATCCCGCACCGCGCCGAGGCGTCGCCGTGGATCACCAGCAGGCCGCCGCGGGCCGTCGCTCCGGCCGATTGCGAGGCGCTGCCCTCGACCACGACCACTCCCGACATCATGTTCTCGGCCACGCCCACGCCGCAGTTCCCCCGGACGCGAACCGAAGCGAGCTTGTTCATCCCGGCGCAGTAGTAGCCGACGTGCCCCTCGATCTCGACGTCGTACGGCGCGTCGAGCCCGACCGCGATCGCGTGGCGCCCGCCGGGGTTCCGCACGACCACGCGCGCGCCCGCGGCATCCGACACCGATCCGGAGTGCAGCCGCGCGTTCAGGTCCCGGACCGTCTGCTCGGTCAGGTCGAACGACCAGAGCGCCTCGCGCGTGACCTCCGGTGTGGCCATCACGCCACCAGCGAAGCGGTGCCCCAGCTGTAGACGTGCCCCGGGGCGGGCTCCCATGTGACGGCGTCCTCCGCACCCGGAAGCACGGCAATCGCCCGGTACTCGGACGCCATCGCCACCCATTCATCGGTCTCGGCCATCACGGCCGGCTTGCACGCGATCGGGTCGCGCAGCACCGCGAACCCATCAGCCGTCCCGACCGCAAACGTGTAGAAGCCGTCGAGGTCGTCCAGACATCCCTCGAGCGCCTGCTCCAGAGACGCCCCCTCGCGCAGCCGCCAGGTCAGATAACCGGCGGCGACCTCGCTGTCGTTCTCGGTCCGGAACACCATGCCCTCGCGCTGAAGCGTGCGGCGCAGGCGGTTGTGGTTCGAGAGCGAGCCGTTGTGAACCAGACACAGGTCGAGGCCGGTCGAGAACGGATGCGACCCCGCGGTCGTGACCCGGCTTTCGGTCGCCATTCGGGTATGGCCGAGCGCGTGACTGCCGGCGAACTCGCCCAGCGCGAACCGCTTGACGAACTCCGTCGGGAGAACCGCTTCCTTGTAGATCTCGATCGAGCGGCCGGCGCTCATCAGCGTCAGCTCGGGGTGATTCTCCAGCAGCCAGGCTTCAGCGTCCTCCGCCTCCGCGCCGACTGAGAACACGGCGTGCGTGGCTCGGACCCGCGGAGGCGACGCTTCTCCGAACTCGACCTGAAGCTCGGCGGTCAGGTTCTCCCATTCGGGAGTCGGCGACGGGGAGTGCAGTGACACCTTGCACCACCCCGGCGGCGCCGGGTCCCGATAGAACGCCACGCCGGCGCTGTCCGGCCCGCGATCCGAGAGCTGCTCGAGCATGCTCGCGAGATGCGTGCCGAGCTGGTCACGAAGCGTGGCCGACTTCGTGTAAAGACCTGCTATCCCACACACGTTGCGGTCAGGCTAGAGCTTGTGCATGACCGGTCCAATGGACCGCACGCGCACACTTTGACCTGTGAATGTGGTTGCGGGCTCTACCTCTTTACGCGTTCTTAGCGCCGCCAACGGGCGAATCGCACATCCCAACTCACGGTGGCGACCATGCCCCGACGCGCTTCTGAGCCCGGCGCACCACATGCAGTGCCTCGCGCAGGTCGGTGCGCGCGATCGGCGCCAGCTCCTCGGGATCGACGAGGTTGTCGGGCGGGAGCCCGGCCTGCACCTGCGCCGCGTGGTGGTCGAAGCGAATGCCGGAGATGACCACGAACGCCTCGCGGAGCGCGTCCGCGTCCGAGCGCTCAAGACCGCCGACGCTGGCCACCGCCTCGATCCGATCGACAGTCGGGGAGATCGTGACCCCATTCGCGAGCGCGTAGAAACGCACCAGGTTGACGAGCGGGATGATCGCGCCGCGCTTGAGGTCGAGCTTCCCGGGAGGATCGCCGTCGTGTCCGGTGGCGAGCTGGCCGCGGAAGCCGAGCGCCACTGGGTATCCCGTCGCCGTCCGTGCCATCAGCCGCATGAACTGGACGTGGTGGCGCGCGTCCCGGATGCGCGCGGTCAGCTCGGCGGTGACCGCCAGCCCGCCCGCCGTCGGGCGAAAGTCGAACGACACGCTGGCGCGGATCAGGTGCGACTCGTCGGGTTCGGTCAGGCACGCGTCGAACGTCCGCAACCAGCCGTCCTTCGACATTCGCCACAACCGGTTGCCGGCGAGCACGCCGTTGTTGTCGAGTCCGATGCCGCACCTGACCAGCCCGGCGTTGACGTCCGCCCCGAGCCCCGCGAAGTAGTCGTCGATCCCCTCGTCTCCCGGCCGCGGCGTGGCGTACGCGAGCGCGTTGTCCTGATCTGAGGCGAGCGTGAACTCTCTGCGCGCCGCGCTTCCGAGATCGAGCCACGCCCACGACACGGGGGCAGGCCCGCGGCTCCAGATCGAAAAGTCGATCAGCCGAGCCACCACCGTGTCCTGCTGGAGGCTCAGCACCTGGCCCAGCTCGCGCGGGAGCACCCCTGCGCGCTTCAGTAACAGGAACAGCTTCGGGATCTCCTCGGCGGCCCGCACGAGCGCGTCCTCGTCGGGGGCGCCCAGGAGCGTGTGACGGAGCGCGATCGGGCTGCGCGCGTCGAGCCCGAGCAGGTCGCGCGCCGACAGGAGCCCACAGATCTCCCCGCCGTCGACCACGGCCAGGTGCTCCGAGGCGGCGGCCAGCATCTCGACGGTCGCCTCGACCGCGAGCTGGGTCGGAGGTACCGTCGGCACCGGACTCCGGGCAGCGGCGCGCGCCGGCGCGTCGAGTGGCACCCCCTCGAGGACCGCCGCCCGTACGGAGGCGTCGGTCACGATCCCGAGCTCGCCGCCGTCCGTCCGGACCAGTAGCGCCGACACCCCGTCGCGCCCGAGCCGCGCCGCAGCCGTTCGGAGCGATTCGTCTGGCTCGCAGAACTGGGCGGGGCTCATGATCAACGACACCGGCGTGGTGCCGACATCGGGGAGTCCGTGCACGGTGTGGCCCGCGATCGTCAGGCGCTTTCGCATCGAGTTCGCGACGTAGGCCGCGCCCGCCTCGGTCCCGAGGATCCGGCGTCCCGCCTCCGCGCTGAACAGCGCGCACGTGGAGGGCTCGCGCGCGCGCACGGTGAAGGCGGGCGCCATTCCTGTCAGCAGCGATGGGTGCCCGAAGCACTCGCCGGGCTCGAGCACCTGAATCGGCTCCCCGTCGTGGACGATGTCCATCGACCCGGTGAGGAGCACCCACAGCCCCGGCGTCGGCAGTCCGTCCTCGACCAGAACCGACACGCCTGTCTCGTAGGCCCGCTCGGTCGCGCCGGCCGCGAGTCCGCTCAGCTCGTCCGGATCGAGCGCGTCGAACGGAGCGTGACGGGCGAGGAATGTGTCCAACTGCTCCATGTCGAACCCCGCAATTGTGTGCGCATCGCGCCTGGGACGTGCACCGGCCAAGTGGGAGCCTAACCGCGGCTAGGTACAACCGCGTCTTGGAGGACATATGGCGGACGGGTCATCAGCGGGACACGACGAACTCGTATACGAGTCTGCCGGGTTACCGAAGACGACAAACTGGTGGGGCGCGTTCGTAATCGGCCTCGCGGGCACGATCCTCGTTACCGGCATCGCGCCGGTGATGGTGACCGAGCTGGGCGCTTCGTCCGTGCCCGTGATCGTGCTGATCACGATCACTGGGTACATCGTCTGCCTGCTGCTCGCTGAGCTGTCCGCGATGATGCCCGACCGCTCCGGCGGCCTGCCGTCGTACGCGTACCCCGCGTACAAGGACAGATGGCCGCGGTTCGCCGAGCACGTGAACGGATTTACCGCCTGGGCCTACTGGCTCGGCTGGTTCCCGGTCGCGCCGCTCAACATGATCCTGGCGTCGTACTACATCGTCGACCGTTTCAAGCTGTCGACCGCCGGGTTCACGCCGATCCACACCCCGATCGCCTGGTGGACGCTCGGCATCTCGATCGGCGGGCTGCTGCTGCTCGCGATTCCGGCGGTGCGGGGGCTGCGGTTCGGGACCGTGTTTGCGACGACGCTTGCGTTGCTCTCGATGATCCCGCTGACGTTCCTGGCGATCTCGTGGATCTTCAATCCCTCCGCGGTCGACTTCAGCTGGTTGTGGCACTTCCGCCACACCAACGAAACCGGCTTCTTCTCGCCGCTGTTCGGGCACGGATGGCTCACCTTGTACATCGCTTTCTCGTTCCTGCTGACCTGGAACGTGATCGCGATGGAGGCCGCCGCGTGCTACATCGGCGAGACCAAGAACCCCGACCGCGACGCGAAGATCGCGATGAACCTCGAGGGCCTGTACGGCCTGTTCATCTACACGATGATCCCGGTGGCGTTCATCATCGTGCTCGGTCTGCCCGCGCTCGGCAACGCAGCGCTCGTCGATCCGAAGACGATCTTCGTCCACTACGCCGCCGCCGTGTTCGGAACCGGGACCGGCTCGAGCATCCTCGAGTGGCTAATCGCGATCATGCTGATCCTGGCGCTGATCCTGTCGGCGCTGAACGCGATCACGGGCACCGCGCGGTCGCTTCACCAGATGTCGACCGACGGTCAGTTCCCGCGCTTCTTCCAGCGGGTCAACAACCACGGCGTGCCGAACCGTGCGATGTGGTTCAACGTCGCCTGCTCGATCGCGGTCGTGTTCATGGGTGGCGCGGTCGAGATCTACACGTTCTCGAACGTCGGCTACCTGGCCTCGTTCATCCCGGTGCTGATCGGCTACTTCCTGCTGCGCAAGCATCGGCCGAACGTGCGCCGGCCGTTCAAGCTGCCCGAGTGGATGAAGTACGTGGCTCTGCTGATCGCAGCCGTGTACGCGGTCATCTACTTCTACGGCGGCCCCGTGTACGCGAACTGCACGTGCAACGCGGCCGGCCGCAAGACGCTGCCGTACTACTTCATCGGCTGGGCGGTACTCCTCTCCTACCTGCTCTTCTACGCGTATCGGAAGCGGGTCGAGGACAAACGGCCGGCGCCGGCGGAGCAGATGGTGGCCTCGGGTACGCCCGCCCCGATCGCGGGCGCGTCCGACCCGTGAGCGCGACGGCCAGGCTGAGCAAACAGGAGCCGGGAAGCCCGTCCGAGGGGCCGTTCGAGCGGATCCTGCTCGCGTCCGAGGGTCGGCCGTTCTCCGACTCCGTGATCGCCCGCGTCGTCGAGCTGGCCAAGGCCTCGGACGCCAGCGTCCGCGTGTTCACGATCGCCCGGATACACGGCGTCTCGTTCGGGATGCAGATGCCCGGGCTGCTTCCAACCAAGGCGGAGTGGAAGGAGCAGCGCGACATCGTCGACAAAGCGGTCAAGCGCCTCGGGCGCAAGCGCATCGAGGCCGACGGGCACGTCGTGGGTACCCGCAAGACCACGCAGCGCATCCTCCAGGAGGCAAAGCTCGCCGGCTGCGATGCGATCGTGATGGCCGCCGACCCCGACCGCAATCGAGTGGTCGGCGACTTCGACTGGTCCCAGGAGCCGCAGCGGGTCCGCCGCAAGGCGAAGAAGATCCCGGTGTTCCTGGTTTACGAAGACGATTAGCCGTCGCGTGCGGCCGCCGGCCGCCCGTGGAGTCGCGCCAGCTTGATCGCCAGCTCGAGCGACAGCAAATCGTCCTCGTCGAGCTTCAGCCCGGTCAGGTCCTCGATCCGGGCCAACCGCTGACGCAGCGTGTTCGGGTGGATGAACAGCTCGCGCGCCGATTCGATCACGCTACGGCGCTCGGCGAGATACCGCTCGAGCGTGTCGAGCAGCGCGGTGCGCCGTCTGGCGTCGTAGTCGATCAGGCGATCGACGGCGGCCCGCATCCGGTCGTGCGGCGCGTTCTCGGCGGCGATGTGAACGAGGTACCGATACGCGCCGACCTCGGCGTAGCCGATCGCCCCACCGTCGCCTAGCAGCGCGCGCCCGATCATCGTCGCGTCGAGCGCCTGGCGGTAGGCGCGGGCCGAGTCGGCCGCGGACGAGTGCAGCTCGCTGAGCCCGATCGCGGCCTCGCGGCGCCGGCCGAGGTCCCGGCATGCCCGCACGACCTCCTCGACCCGCTGCGAGGCGCTGGCTCCCAGGGACAGCACCGCCCGGACCGGTCCCGGACCCGCCTCGACGGCGGTCCGCGGCGCGAGCTCGGCCAGGTCGCGCCCGAGCACCTCGGCGGCCGCCCGCCACTCGCCCGAGCCCTGCTCGCGACCGGCGGCCGGCTCCGCACACAGCATCAGGTAGGGCTTGGTCAGATCGCACCGGACCTCCATCGCCTTCCCCACCGCGAAGGCCGTCGCCCCCGCGGCGAGCGCCTCGAACAGATCCTTGACGATGTTCGCGTTGGTCAACCCCTCGATCAGCTCGGCGCGCTTGATCGCGATCGCGGCCAGATGCGCGATCGCGCGCGCCATCTCGGTGTCCTCGCCGGTGAACGGCCGCCGCGGCGGGGCGCCCGCGCACAGCAACCCGAGCCGCTCGCCGCCCGAGATCAGCGGCGTCACCATCAGGTCGGCGACGTCGAGCCCGGGCCACAGCGTGCGCGCCGGCAGCCGCGACGCGCTCCCGTCGAACGCCGCCAGCAGCAGCGCGGTCGCCGACAGCGCCTCGGGCTCGGCGGTCGTCTCGGGCGAGGAGGACAGCAGCTGCAGGCCGGAGCCGGTGCGGTCGATGCGGTACAGCTGGCACACCTCGGCCCCGAGCAGGCGCCGCATCCCGCGCGTGACCGCGCGCCCGATCTCGCCGGAGTCGCCGGCGGTCGCGACCTCCTGGGCGAGCCCCGACAGGCTCGTGAGCGCATCGACCCGGCGCCGCTGCTGGTCGTACAGCTGCGCGTTCTCGATCGCGCCCGACACCAGCGAGGCGATGTGGACGAGCAGCTTAAGCGTGTCCTCGGTGAACTCGCGCGGCGCCACCGTGTGCAGCACGATCACGCCGATCGTGTCGTTCGCGCGGGAGACGATCGGGACCGCCACCATCGACTGGAAGCGCTCCTCGTCGAGGATCGGAAAGAACTTCATCCGCGGATCCGCCATCGCGTGGTCGCGGATGAACTCGGCCTGGCGGTGGCGGGCTACCCAGCCGGTCAGGCCCTCGTCGAGGCGCATCTGCACGACATCGACCGCCGCCGCATACACCGGCGAGGCGGCGCGGATCGTCAGCACGCCGTCGCCGAGCAGGTAGATGAAGCAGGCGTGGCAGTCGGTCGCCTCGGTCGCCAGGTCGACGATCCCCTGCAGCATCGGCCCCAGCTCGATCGACGAGCCGACGAGGTTGATCACCCGGTACAGGGTCCGGTTCTCTTCGCGAAGCCCACTGGCCTCAGAGGTAGCCGTCAGGAAATGCCTCCGTATACGCGTCTCGCTATGTGCGAAGCGCACATCCTAGACCCCGATACCGAGTGCCCGTGGCCATTGCCGGATACCTGTGCCTGGGGATATACCTCGCTCATGGCTATCACAACTGAGCATGGCAACGAGGACGCGCCGCACGCCAGCGACGCCGACGACGTACGGCGAATCATCAGCGAGCGGCAGATCGAGTTTCTGTTCGCCCAGTTCGTCGACATGCACGGCAAACCGAGCGCGAAGCTCGTTCCGGCGCACCATATCGATGACCTGCTCACCGACGGCGCCGGCTTCGCCGGGTTCGCGGCCGGCGACATCGGTCAGGGGCCGCACGACCCGGACATGATCGCGATGCCCGACCCCAGCACGCTCACGATCCTGCCCTGGCAGCCGAACGTGGCGCGGTTCGCGTGCAACGTGACCGTCGAGGGCGAGCCGTGGCCGTTCTGCCCACGCACGATCCTGCGCAACCAGATCGAGCGGGCGAAGGCGCTTGGGTTCGAGCTGAAGATGGGCGCCGAGCTCGAGTACTTCCTCGTGCGCCGCACCGAGGACGGCGGGATCGAGGTCGCCGACAAGCTCGACACGCTCGAGCTGCCCTGTTACGACATGCGGGCGCTGACCCGCAACCTCGACTTCGTCTCGCAGGTCTCCAAGGCGGTGACCGAACTCGGGTGGGACAACTACGCGACCGATCACGAGGACGCCAACGGCCAGTTCGAGCAGAATTTCCAGTTCGCCGACGCGCTGACCACGTGCGATCGCGCTGTGTTCTTCCGCTACATGGTCGAGACGCTCGCGCAGCAGCGCGGGCTGATCGCGACGTTCATGCCCAAGCCGTTCGCCAACTTGACCGGAAACGGCTGCCATTTCCACGTCAGCCTGTGGTCGAACGGCGACAACGTGTTCGAGCGCGACCCCGCCGAGGATCCGCGCGGCCTCGGCCTGTCCGAGCTCGCCTACCAGTTCATCGGCGGGCTGAAGGCGAACGCCAAGGCGTACATCGCGGTCACCGCACCGACCGTGAACTCATACAAGCGCCTCGTCGTCGGCGCGCCGACGAGCGGCGCGACCTGGGCGCCGGCGTACGTGAGCTACGGCTACAACAACCGCACGCAGATGCTCCGCATCCCGGACGGCGGCCGGATCGAGGACCGGACGGTCGACGGCTCGTGCAACCCGTACCTGGCGGCGACCGCGATGCTCGCGGCCGGTCTCGACGGGATCGAGCGCGGGCTCGACGCCGGCGAGCCGAACTCGGCCAACCTGTACGAGATGCACCCCGACGAGCGCACCGCCGCCGGTATCGAGCTACTCCCGGCCAACCTGCTCGATGCCGTCCGCGAGCTCGAGAAGAACGACGTGCTCCGGGCCGCTTTCGGCAAGACCCGCGACGGCGACTACGTCGACTATTTCGCGAAGGTCAAGCGCCGCGAGTGGCAGGCCGCGCACGAGCAGATCACCCAGTGGGAGCTCGACCGCTACCTGCAGCTGTTCTGAGTTCGGTTAGGCAGCGCTGAGCGATTCGTTCCCGGGGGTCGCGGCATCGCGATTCCCGGGGACGAACTGGCTCGCGATGAACGACGCGCCCTGCGGGTCGGCGATGATCGTCATCCGGACCCAGGGAGCGTCGAACGGCGCCGCCAGGATCTTCCCGCCGAGCGCGAACGCCTTGTCCGCGGTCGCGTCGGCGTCATCGGTGGCGAACGTCACGCCCCAGTGCGGGGCGACATCCCCGTGGTCGTCCGGAAGCGGCGTGAGGGTCGCCACAACGTCGATGAACCCCGCCGGCGCGCCGACCGCGGCCATGCGCTCGCGCGTTCCCGGATTGAGGCGCTCGAGATGATCGCCGTACCCCGGCAGCGTCCACGCCTCGGCGCCACCGCCCATCGGCATCGTCCCCCACCCGAACACCTCGGCGTAGAACGCTTTTGCGCTCGCTGCATCGTGCGTGTTCAGGTTGTTGAAGTTCAGCGAACCGGCCTCGTTGACGATCAGCGCGCCCCGGTGCCGCTTGGGCTCCCAGACGGAGAACGCCGCCCCCTCGGGGTCGGTGAACACCGCGGTGCGCCCCGCGTCCGACACGTCCATCGGTTCCATCAGCACGGCGCCACCGGCTTGCTTGACCCGGACCGCCGCGTCGTCAGCGCTGTCCACCCACACGTACGTGTTCCACGTCGCCGCGGGCGGCGCTCCCTCTGGCAGGGGGCTGATGCCGGCGACGTCGCCACCGCGGATTTGGGCGATGAAGTACTTGAGCCCGGACCCAGGTGGCGAGACCTCATCGACGTCCCAGCCGAACAGGTCGCCATAGAAGGCGACTGCGGCCTCGGGGTCCGGCTGGCTCGTATCGATCCAGCACGGCACGCCGGGGATGTAGCGATCTAGCTCGGGCATTGACGCTCCTTTTCGACGAGCTGAACAGTGCCCACGACCGTATCCCCTTTTTAGGTCAGCATCGGTCCTCTAATTTGCCGCCGCACACGACCGTGGCAGCCGCGGATTCGATCAAGCCGCTCGCGACATCCCGTCCGACGCGGCGGCGACGACCGCGCAGAACCTATCGACGACGAGCGGGTCGAACTGAGTGCCGGCGCACCGGCGCAGCTCGGCAACCGCGTCCCGCTCACCTATGGCGCCACGGTAGGGACGGTCGGTGATCATCGCGTCGTAGGCGTCGCAGACCGCGATGATCCGCGCGCCGAGCGGTATCTCCTTGCGCGCGAGCCCGTCCGGGTACCCGCTCCCGTCGTAGTTCTCGTGGCTCGAGCGGACCAACCGCGCCGCCCGCGCGAGATCCGGCGCGGTGGCAATGATCCGCTCGCCGATCAGCGTATGGCGCCGCATGAACACCCATTCGCTCTCGTCGAGCGCAGCCGGTTTCTGGAGGATCGCATCCGGGATCGCCACCTTGCCCACGTCGTGGAGCTCGGCCGCCTGACGGATCGCCTCTATCTCATCTTGCGGCAGCGAGAACGCCATTGCCACGCTCCCAGCCAGCTCGGCGACGTCGTGGCCGTGCGCGCCCAGCTCGGGATTTCGCTCGGCGACGGCGGATACCAGAACGTCCTTGCACTGCTGCCCAGCGGTCGCCCGCCCCGCGCGCTTGTCTGCGTACATCCGCTGGTCGGCGATGGTGAGCGCGGTGCTCGAGTCCTGCGCCTCGCTCGGAAGCAGCACCGACCCGTGCGAGCATTCGATCGCAAATCCGTCGCCCTGCTCGGACAGCGCCCGCGCCGCGGCCTGCACCTCGGCCTCCCATGCGCCTCGCGGGGCGTTGATCAGCGCGCAGAACTCATCGCCCCCGATCCGGTACACGCGCCCGCCGGCACCGAGGTGCGCCTCGAGCTTTCCTCCCAACCGACGGAGCAGGGCGTCGCCCGAGGGGTGCCCGAAGCTGTCGTTGTATTGCTTGAAGCCGTCGAGGTCGAACAGCACCAGCGTGAACGGGACGTCTTCGCGAGCGGAAGACAGTCGGCGCTCCAGATCGGCCAGCAGCGCGCGCCGGTTCCCGAGGCCGGTCAGGGCATCGGCGAGCGCCTCGTTCTGGCTCGCCCGGAGCAGGCGCGCGTTGTCCCGCCAGGTCAGCACGAGCCGACCCATGACGACCGCCAGCGAGCTGGTAGCCAGGATGATCGCGACCACGCCGACCCGATCAAAGCTCGACCACACGAGGATCGCGATCGCCACCGACGCGAACGCGACCGGCATCACGATGCCTCGGGCGCCGGTCCGGGTCCGAATCGATACTCGTTGGGCACGGGGGATCCAAGCCGCCCACGCTGCGATTACCGGCGACCAGTACCAGAGCGCGTTGTACCAGTCGC
Source organism: uncultured Solirubrobacterales bacterium (assembly GCA_963822855.1). Classification (GTDB taxonomy): domain Bacteria; phylum Actinomycetota; class Thermoleophilia; order Solirubrobacterales; family Solirubrobacteraceae; genus Palsa-465. The sequence continues at coordinate 273,887 of CAWGJE010000001.1, forward strand.
CTTGGGTGTAGGTGCCCGTGGCGTCGGCGACGACGTACACGCTGTCCGCGACTAGAAACGACAACACCGCCGCGGCGAGCAAAACCCAGGTCCGGTTCAGGCGCCAGTTGCCCAGCGCGGTCGCGCCGACAATCAGCCCGAGGAGAAAGAGATCGCAGATCGGGTAGGCGAGGTTGGTGGCGACCGCCAACGTCCCTCCGTCGGCGTTCGCGAACACCGGCTGGAGCACCAGCGCCGCGCCAACGGCGCCGGCCGCGAAGACGGCGGCGCCCGCGTCGGCCGCGAGCGCTTTCGGAACAGCGCTCATCCGCTGTCTGACGAGCGACAGGATCCCGACGAACGCCAGCGGGCAGAACGACAGGTATCCGGCATCCGCCAAGGAGGGCACCGGCGGGTTGGCGAGGTTACCTAGGACGAGCGTCCAGTAGATGTCGCCTGAGGCCCAGCCGAGCGCACCAACCCCGATGAGCATCCACCCGCGCTCGCCTCGGAAACCGCGCCAGATCAGCAGCGCCGCCGCGATGAGGAAGACCATGTCGGGGGCGATGCCCCGGTAGACGACGGTCCCGAGCAGAGTTGGGAACACCGTGAAGGCAAGCTCATATATGACGCTCCAAGCGCTGAGCAGCGCGAGCAGCCAGAGCGCGACCCGCTGACCGGAGCACGCCGCCACCAACCGGCCTCGCCGGGCGCGGCTGGCTGACGCGGACTCCCGTGACATCACGGCTGCATCGGCACCATCGCCCGGTCCCCTGACTCGCGGGCGCCAGGTTCGGCAATTCTCTGACCCTACGCCGGGCAGCCGCGGCTGCGCGCCACCGCGAGCAGCGCAAGCAGGTCGTACGCGACCGCGGCGGCGTTCAGGGCGGTGATCTGACCGGGCGAGTCGTATGCGGGAGCAACCTCGACGACGTCGAACCCCGTGAACGACATGCCGGCGAGCGCGCGCAGGAACCCGAGCGCCTCGCGCGGTTGGAGGCCCGCCACCTCGGGCGTGCCCGTTCCCGGGGCCGAGGCCGGGTCGAGCACGTCGATATCGAACGACAGGTACGCCGGTCCTTCCCCGACTTTTGTCCGGACCCGCTCGCCGTATTGTTCCGGGGTCATCGCGACCAGGTCGGGGCCGGGGATCACCTCGAACCCGAGCTCACGCGGGACATCCATGTCCTCGGGCCCGTACAGCGGACCGCGCATGCCCGCCAGCAGCGAACGGGCCGGGTCGAGCAGGCCCTCCTCGACCGCGCGGCGAAACGGCGTGCCGTGGAAGTACCGCTCGCCGTAGTACTGATCCCAGGTGTCGGCGTGGGCGTCGAGCAGCACCAGCGCCACCGGGCCGTGCACGGCGTGCTGGGCCCGCAGTTCGCCGAGCACGATCGAGTGATCGCCACCGAGCACGAGGGGGACGATGCCGGCTTGCATGAGTGGTCTGAGCTGCGCGTCGATCTGCTCGGTCGTCTTCAGCGCGTTGCCCGGGGTGACGTTCACGTCGCCACCGTCGACCAGCGACAGCGTGCCGAACACGTCGACGTCGAGAACCGGGTGATAAGGGCGGAGCAGCATCGAGGCGGCGCGAATCGCCTCGGGCCCGAATCGCGCTCCGCTCCGGAAGCTGGTCGCGGTGTCGAACGGCACGCCGATCACCGCGGCGTCGACGTCGTCGCGCGGCAACTCGACGTGCGGCAGCCTCGCGAACGTGCGCACGCCGGTGTAGCGCGGTGCGACGGTGGCGTCGGGCGGCTCGAAGTGCGTCACGTTATGCGAGCAACTCCGAGTCGTGCTCCTCGAAGATCGCGGCGTAGTCGGTGCGCTCGCCACTGTGGAGCGCCTCGATCAGGTGATGGAGCCGTGGCGTCATCACGAGCAGGTAGCGCGCCGGCTCGGACGTCGCGTTCCAGAACGAGTGGCGTACGCCCCGGGTGACGAGGATCGACCCGCCGGCGGGGACTTGGCGTCGCTCGTCGTCGACCTGGAACCCGAGAGTGCCGCTCAGCACGATCCACGCCTCGTCGTCGGAGCGGTGCAGATGCAGACCGGCGATCGGGCGTCCGGGATGCGTGCCCGGGTCGGTCCAGTCCGCGACCACGAACGACTCGCAGATGATCACGGTGGCAAAGCCTATTGGGCAGAAAGCACCAGCATGCTGAAGGTACGTCCCAAGTGGCCCTCGCCGCGTCATCCCGGGGCGAACCGCCGGGCTGCGGCAGACATGGCCGGCCGGCTGGCCTCCACCAGCGAGCCGACGGTCTGCGGCGCCACCGTATCGAGCAGCGACGCGAGCGCGATGAACGCCTTGGCGGTCGTGAGCGCGTCGCCGAGCGCGTGGTGGGGCGTCTCGGCGGTCTGCCCAAGCACGCCGGCGAGCCGCCCGAGCGAGATCCCCTCGGGCGCGGACCCGTCGCGGTGGCGCAGCCACAAGCGTCCCAGCGCCTCGGTGTCGGCAGCCGGCGGCAACCGCACGTGCCGGCGCGCGAACCGGCGCTCGAGGAAACTCCGCTCGATCGCCGCGGTGTGGAACACGGGCACGCGCCCGGCGAGCAACTCGAGCATGCGATCGAGCGCGTCCTCGAGCGGTGGCGCGTCGGCGAGGTCTGGCACTCGCAGCTTGTGCACGAGCACGGCGCCGTGCTGGGAGCGCCGGGTCGTGCGCACGAGCGTGTACAGGCTGCCGCCGAGCACGATCCGGCCGTCGTCGATCGGCACCGCGCCGACCGCGATGATCTCCTCGCGGCGGGGATCGAGCCCGGTCATCTCGAGGTCGAGCGCGCACCATCCGGCATCCCGCCACGCGGTCTCATCCGCCGGCCGCCCGGCCTCCGCGAACTGCGCCGCGACACCCTCCGGGGACCGCCGCAGCCTCACGCGAGCAGCCTCACGCGAGCAGCCTCACGCGAGCACCCTCATCCGCGCAGCCTCTGTTGCACCGACGTCACTGCCCGGAACACGTCCCGCAGGGTGTCGCGCATCAGCGGGCTGATCTCCGCGAGTTCCATCTCGTCGTCGGGCGGCTGGCCCGCGCCGATCCGGCTCATGTGATGACCGATCCGGAGCTCGAGCGCGAGGTCGAACGCGTCGGCGAGCGTCCGCGCTTCGCCCTCGGTCAGGACGCCGCTCGAAGCCGCGGCCAGCAATCGCTCCGGCGTCGATCCCTCGACGACGCCCGCCGCCGCCGAGCCCCAGCGTGCGAGTTCAACGATCGGCGCCACCGCGTCGCGCCGGATGTCGAGCCGGTCGCTGCGCCCGCCCCCGGCCTCGAGCACGAAGTCGGCGTCAAACCCGGTCGGCGGTACGGTCGCGAGCGCCCGGCGCGCCAGCGCGGCCACCACTGCGTCGCGCACCGGGCCTTCGGGCGCCGGCAACGGATCGATCGGCGTCCCCCACAGGGCCCGCCGCTCGACCACCACCGACAGCTCGAGCTCGTCGTCGCCGACGGCGCGGGTCCACTCCTCGGTACTGCGGGCGACCACGTCGCCGGGGAAACCGCACGCGCGGAGGATCTCGCCCACCGACCGCATCCACTCAGCCGGCGGTGGGTCATGACAGACCACGGCCCCGCGAGCGATCGACGCAGGGGTCAGCTCCCGCCGAGCTTGAGCGCCGACTGCGACCCAGACAACCCCCTCGCCCGGCGCCGGTGCAACCAACTCCAGCGCGCGCGTGGTCAGCGCGTCGACGAGCGCCGACACCACGCGCACTACCTCGGGAGCGCGCAGCCGCGCCGCGTGCAACTCGGCAACGACTTCGGGCAGCCGCTTGGCCACCGCCGCGAGATCGTCCGGCGACGACGCGCGCGAGATCGCGCGCCGCGCCCCGAACCACGACTGCGACTGGGCCGGGAACAGGTCGGCGTCCTCGATCACGCCGATCAGCTGGCCGGTCTCGGACAGGATCGGCGCATGCCGGATCCCGCGCTCGAGCAGCTCGAACAGCACGTCGCCGCCAAGCCGATCGGGAGTGACCGAGAACACCGGCGTGGTCATCACGCTCGACACCGGCGCGCTCAACGGCAGGCCCGCCGCGACGATCTTCGTGCGGATGTCGCGATCGGTGACGATCCCGACGCCGCCGCCGCGCAGATCGACGATCGCCGAGCTCGCGCCGACCTCGGTCATTCGCCGGGCGACCTCGCGGATGTTCTCCATCGGCTCGCAGCGCACGGTCGGCCGACGGATCATTCTCGTCACCGGGCGGTGGTTCGGCGGCCCCGCCGCGAGCTCGATCTCGCGCCGGTTAACGCGGTCGAGCAGCGGCCGCGCGACGCTCACCGGAATCCGGTAGCAGAGCGTGTCCTCGGCGGCCCGGGCCTCGAACCCGGGCGGAAGCCCGGACAGCATCGCGGCGTGGCCGAACGTGTCGCCGGTCCCCAGCAGGTCGAGCAGCCGGCCGTCGTGGATGATGTCGACCGCGCCCGAGTGGATCACGCGCAGGAACGTGACCGGCCCGCCGTCCTCGGTGAGGATCGCGGTGCCCGACACGTAGAACTCGATCTCGGTCTGCGCCGCGACCTCCCCGAGCTCCTCGGGCGCCAGCGCATCGAACGGCGCCCGCACTGCCAGGAAGCGCGCGATCTCACTCAGCGCCGCATCCAGCGGGAGCTCCTCGTCGTCGAGGTAGACATGTACCTAACGAGACTACGACAGCAACCCGAGTCGCTGGCTGCGCTGGACCGCTTCGGTCCGGTTGCGAACGCCGAGCTTTCGATACACCGCGCTGGTGTGCTCCTTGACCGTGTGCTTGGACAGGTGGAGCTTCTCGGCGATCTCCGGGTTGGTGGCGCCCGACGCCATCAGGTTGAGCACGTCGCGCTCGCGGTCGGACAGGCCGAGCGCGACCGGTCGGTCCTGATGATCGAACACGGTCTTGCCAAGCCCGACCATCCGCACCGCGCTCGCGATCTTGCGCGCCGGCCAATCCTTGTACGCGAATCCCGACGCGCCGGCGGCGCGCGCCGCGTGCGGCGAGATCTCGCCGGCGCCCGAGAACAACAGCACGCGCGTCAGGGGCTCGGCCTTGCGTAGCTGCTCGCAGATCTCCGCGCCGGATTCCTCGCCTATGAACAGATCCACCAGCGCCACGTGCGGTCGGTAGCGCACCACCAGACCGAGCGCTTCCTCGCCCGAATGCGCGCTCAGGCAGCGGTCGACCCACGGCTGCTGGGTCAGCATCAGCCGGATGCCCCAGTGGACGACGTCGTGATCGTCGACCACGAGCACGCTCAGCTTCTCGGGGCTCCGCAGCGCCGTGTCGGACGTCATCGGGAACCGCGCCGCGGCGGCAATTCAGCGCTCATCGGGGACCACCAGCCGGACCTGCCACATGCCCGGCTCGCGCACGCCGAACTCGACGACGCCCCCGCTCTGGAGCGCCTCGAGCGCGGCCAGCCGCAAGCCCATGCCGGCGCGGTGCCGGCGGGTGCCGCTGACGCCGTCGTTCGCCACCTCGAGCACGAACGCGCCGTCGTCGCGTCCGATCCGCACCCTGACCTGGGTCGGATTGGCGTGCTTGTGCGCGTTGCGGACCGCCTCGGCGAGGACCGACTGAGCGAGCGGCTCGAGCCCCGGCGGGACATCGCCCTCGCCGCCGACGGCGAACGTGACCCCCAGGTCGGGGTGCACGCGCGCGAGCCGCTCGACCTCGGCCACGAACGTGGTCTGCGTCGCGCGCGGGGTGCGACCAAGCGGGCGCTGAAGCGCGCTGCGCAGATCCGACAGCGCCTCCTGGGTCTCGGCCGCGCACCGCTGGCGGGCCTCCGCAGGCAGATCACCGTCGCCGTCGAGCGCCATCGAGACGCCGAACAGCCGTTGGATGACGACCTCGTGTATATCGCGCGCGAGATCGATCCGCTGCTCGAGTTGGTCTGCCTCCTCGGCGTGCTTGGCCACGAGACGGGCGACCGAGGCGAGCGCGGCGGCCTTGCCGAGCGTCCACAGCAGATACCGTTCCGCGTCGTCAAGCGGCGGCTCGGTCAGCAACCGGTCGGCGAAAATCACGCCCATGGCGCGGCCGGCCGCCGCCATCGGCGCGCACACGAGCCGGACCGGCTCGGGGAAGACGCTCGCGTACTCCGGCGGGAACTGGCCGGTCATGTCTCCCTCGATCTCGATCACGCGGTCCTCGCGCAGCGACTGGGCCGCGATCGGGGCCGACTCGACGGTCAGATGGGCGCCGGCGAACTGCTCGAGATTGAGGCCGTGCGCGCCGGCGGCGCGCACCCGCCGGACCGCGCTGTCGTAGCGGAAGATCAGAGCTCGCCGCATCCGCGCCAGCCGACACACCGCGTCGCACAGGCGATCGTAGAAGCCGCCGCCGTTCGACGCGGCGTCCTCGGACTGCGACAGCACCTCGACGAACAACTCGAGCGCGTCGATGCCGACTTCGGAGCGCGCGCTCAGAGGGAGTCCATCAGCGAGAACCGCAGCGCCTGCTGCGGCTCCAGATACACCCGCCAGGTCTCCTCGCAGCGTGGGCATCGGCATTCGACTGACGGATCGTAGCCGTCGAGTGCGGCGTGCCATTCGACGTCGTCACTGCGCAGGCAGATCGGACAAGCTAGCGACGCGATCACGAGCGGATCCGGGTCGTCGCTGCGGAACCTGGCCGTGTCAGCGAGCATGGCCATCCGTCAAGGTTGCTCGCCGGCCCGGTCGCAGGCAACCGGGCATGCGCGCCAACCCCCCACGTGGGGGGAAGGGCGCTACGCGCCGGCGAACGCCGCCACCGCCTCGGCCCGCGCGATCGGGTGCTTGCCCCAGCGGCTCGTCGTGGCGTAATCGAGTAGGCGATCCATGTACTCGCGTAGGGGCGCGACGGTGACCCCGGCTGGCTCGAGTCGCGCGCGCGCCAACGCGTCGTCGAACGTGGTCGTGACAGAGAAGTACGGGAAGTACGCGCTTCCTTCCTCGAACATCGAGCGTCCCATCCCGCCGTGTTCGAGCAATTCGAACTCATCGGGCGTCAGCAGCTGCGGCGCGGGCTGGCGGAAGTAGCCGCTCGCGAGCTCGGCGATCTCGCCGATCGTGCTCGCCTCCGCCGCGGCCGTGAGGTGATAGGTCTGCCCGATCCCGCCGGCGGACTCGCACAGCTCGTGGATCCCGTCCGCGACGTAGTCGATCGAGACCACGTCGACCGGCGAGGATGCGAGCGCCGGGACCGCCGGGAACAGACCGCGCGCGAGCGCCCGCAGCGGCCAGTAGAGGACGTTGAAGGCGGCCGTCCAGCCGCTGTACCGGTCGCCCACCACGATGCTCGGGCGCAGGATCGTGAACGGCAGTCCCGGCCGCGAGCGCACGAGCCGCTCGGCCTCGAACTTCGACTGCTCGTAGGAGTTGTGGAAGCTCTGGCCGACGTCGTGATCGCACTCGAAGAAGCGGCCGGCGTGGGTGCCGGCGACGTACGCGGTCGAAATCTGGGCATAGCGCTCGAGCACGCCCAGCTCGCGCGCCCGCCCGGCCAGCTCGAGCATCCGGCGCGTCCCCTCTACGTTGATCGCGCGCGCATCCTCGAGCGTTTGATCGAACGACACCGACGCGGCGCCGTGCATGATCATCCTCGCCTGCGACGCGAGCCATTCCCAGCGAGGACCGTCGAGGCCGAGGCGCGGAGCCGTCAGATCGCCGGCAAACGTAGTGACCCGGTCCGCGTAGCGCCCGCGGCGATCCCCGAACAGGTTCTCGAGCACGGCGTCGATCCGCTCGCGCGCGGCGTCATCGCAGCCGGCGCGAACGATCGTCACCACCGGGCGCTCGGTCCGTTCGAGGTACCGGGCGAGCAACTCCATCCCGACGAAGCCGGTCGCGCCCGTGAGAAGGACGGTGCCGTCGGGGCGGGTCATTCGGCGTCCTCCGGCGACAGCGAGCGGAGTGCCCAGCACAGGCGCGAACGCGTCTGATCGGGCGTTATCAACTCGTCGATGTGCCCGGACGCGGCCGCGACTCGCGGGCAAAGGTTGGTCTCGGCGTAACGAGCGGCGAGGTCGTCGCGAACGGCGTCGGGGTCCTCGGACGCCTCGAGTTCGCGGCGGTTGATGATCCCGACCGCGGACCTTGCGGCCATCACACCGATCTCGGCGTTCGGCCACGCGAACACGTAGTCCGCGCCGAGGTCCTTGGAGTTCATCGTGATGTACGCGCCGCCGAACGCCTTGCGCAGGATCAGCGTCACCCGCGGCACCTCGGCAGCGGCGAACGCATGCACGAACTCCGCGCCGAACCGGATCACTCCGTTGGACTCCTGCTTGGTGCCGGGCATGTACCCGGGGGTGTCGACCAGCACGACGAGCGGGATCCCGAACGCATTGCACTTTTTCACGAAGCGGGCGCCCTTCTGGGCCGCGTCCGAGTCGATGATCCCGCCGAGGTAGCGTGGCTGGTTCGCGACCACACCGACGGTGTGGCCGTCAAGCCGCGCGAACCCGGTGACGAGGTTGCGCGCCCAACCGGCCGACGCCTCGAGCATCTCGCCACCGTCGACGAACGCGCGGATCACGTCGCGCACGTCGTACACGCGGCGCCCGTCGGCCGGGACCGGATCCGACGGATCTTGCCCGAGCGGCGGACGCGACGGGTGCACCGGCGGCCGCGCGTCGCGGTGGCGCGGCAGGTAGCCGAGCAACTCGCGCGCCAGGTACGCGGCATTGACGTCGGTCGGCGCGACGAAATGGCAGACGCCGTTGCGCTCGTGGACGCGCGTGCCGCCCAACTGGTCCGCAGTGACGTCCTCGCCGAGCGCCTCGCGCACGACGCCGGGACCGGTCAGGAACATGCTCGACTGCTCGGTCATCACGACCCAGTCGGTCAGCGCCGGCGAATACGCGGCGCCACCGGCGGAAAGGCCGGTGATGATCGACACCTGCGGAACCCGACCCGAGAGCTTCACGATCCGGTGAAAGATGCGGCCGTAGCCACCGAGCGCGGCCACGCCCTCCTGCATCCGCGCGCCGCCCGAGGACACGAACCCGACGACCGGCGCCCGCCTCTTGTCGGCCAACTCGAGCACGCGCACGATCGTGTTCGCGTGCTGCTCCCCGAGCGAGCCGCCGGCGTAGCTCGAGTCCTGGGCGTAGCAGAACACCGGGCGGCCGTCGATCACGCCGGCGCCGGCGACGACACCGTCGCCCGCGCGGGCCTTATCGCCCATCGCGCCCGAGATGACCTCCGAGCGGATCAGCTCGAGCGTGTCCGGGTCGCACAGCGTCTCCAGACGCTCGACCGGACCAAGCGGCGGCGTCTCGGTGCTCGTGGCGAGCGTGGCGCTCATGACGCACCTCCGAGGCACAGCACCGCGTTGTGGCCGCCGAAGCCGAACGAGTTCGAAAGCGCGACGAGCCGCGCGTGGCCGTTGCCGTTTCCGTTGGCGGCGCCGAGCGAACGCGGTCCGTCGGGGACGTAGTCCAAGTCGAGCCCCTCGTCCTGCTCCTCGTAATTGAGCGTCGGCGGCGCCACGCGCTCGTTCAGCGCGATGATCGTCGCGATCGCCTCGACCGCGCCGGCGGCGCCGAGCAGGTGCCCGATCGCGGACTTCGTCGAGGACACCGGGATGTCGTACGCCCGCTCGCCGAGCGCGAGCTTGATCGCCTCGGTCTCCGAGCGGTCGTTGAGCGGCGTCGAGGTCCCGTGGGCGTTGATGTAGTCGATGTCCTCTGGACTCACGCCCGCGCTCTTCATTGCGCGCGTGATCGCGAGCGACGCGGGCCGGCCGGTCGGCTCGGGGGCGGTCAGGTGATACGCGTCGGCGGTCGACGCGTAGCCGAGCACTTCGCCGAGCACCGTCGCGCCGCGCGCCGTTGCGAGCTCCTCGGACTCGAGCACGAGCACGCCCGCGCCCTCGCCCATCACGAACCCGTCTCGGCGGGCGTCGAATGGCCGCGAGATGCCCGTCGGCGAGGTCGCATCCATCGACGCAAAAGCAGCCTTTGCGAGCGGAGTGAGCGTCGCCTCCGCTCCGCCCGCGACGATTGCCTGTGCCTCTCCAGATCTGATCATCCGCGCGGCTTCGCCGATCGCGTGGGTGCCCGACGCGCACGCGGACATGACGCCGAACACGGGCCCCCGGAGGCCGTGGCGCATCGCCACGAGGCCCGCGGCCGCGTTACCCATGATCAACGGGATCGCGAGCGGCGAGACGCGCTCGGGCCCGCGGTCGCGCAGAACGTCGCATTGGCTCTCGAACGTCCACATTCCGCCGATTCCTGACCCGATCACGCAGCCGAGGTCGGCAGGATCCGTGGGCGGGTTCTCTACGTCCCATCCCGCGTCCGCGACGGCCTGCGTGCTCGCCGCGATCGCGAGCTGGGCGAAGCGATCGCTCCGCCGAACCTCTTTGACCGTCATGAACTCGGCCGGATCGAAGTCCGTGCACGCGCCGAGGCCATCCTCGATGCCGCTGCGGCCCGCGGTCCAGCCCTCGTACAGCTCGCGCGCGCCGACGCCGAGGGGCGTGACGGCGCCGACGCCCGTGATCAGGACTCGGCCGCTCATGCCGCAGGTGTGGTCGGGCCCCGATTAACGACGGTCGCGCCCCACGTGAAGCCCGCGCCGAACGCGCCGAGCAGGACCCGATGGCCCGGCTTCAACCGCCCGTCGCGCTCGACATGGTCAAGCGCCACCGGGAGCGTGGCCGCCGAGGTGTTGCCGTACTCGGAGATGCAGTCGACGACCCGGTCGGCAGACAGGCTGAGCCGCTCGCCGACCGCGCTCAGGATCCGCCCGTTGGCCTGGTGGTAGACGAACAAGTCGATGTCGTCCAGGCGCGTGCCGGCGGCGCGCGCGGCCTGCACCGTGGACAGCGACAGGCGTGCAACCGCCTCGCGGAAGGTCTCGTGGCCACGCATCCGGATCACGCCCTGTTCACGGGGGACCATGATGTGATCGGCGCCCGCGCCGTCAGCCCCGAGCACGATCGGCCCGATCCGGCTGGTGTCGCTGGTGGCGGTCAGCACCACCGCGCCGGCACCGTCGGCGAACACGGCCGCGGTCGTGCGGTCTGCGGGGTCGAGGATCCGCGACATCAGGTCCGCGCCGATCACGAGCACGCACTGCGCGCGACCCGCCTCGATCTGCCCGGTACCGACCGCCAGCGCCGACAGGAACCCGGTGCACGCCGCGCCGATGTCGAACGCGCCCGCGCGCACCGCGCCGAGCTCGTGAGCGACGAGCGGCGCCGCGTTCGGCATGACCTCGTCCGGGGTTGTAGTGGCGACCAGGACGAGGTCAACCTGCTCAGGCGAGATCGCCGCCCGGCGAAGCGCAGCCGCGCCGGCGTTCGCCGCGTGCGTGGTGAGGCGCTCGTCCGGCTCGGCCACGCGCCGCGACCGGATCCCGGTACGGCGGACGATCCACTCGTCGGTGACGCCGATCCGCGCCGCGACCTCGGCGTTCGTGACAACTCTGCGCGGCAGGCTCGCGCCGACCGACGCGATCGCGGCGCCGTACGGGAGGGCGTGGTCCGCGGCCTCCGCAGTCGCGAAGTCGGTATCGATGGTCGACATCGTCGTGCTCATGATGAACACGTTCGTCGTTGCCGCCGGTGATGCCAATGGCCCGGTGGCCCAAACCCGACACGCGGGGGGTTCCACCGGGACGGCGTAACACGAGCTTCGTATTTGGGTAGCGGCCGGGTGAGGCGACCCCAATCAGGGCGCCTCACCGCGTTCCGCAACTGAACTTCTTACGCCTGCGCGACCTGCTCCCGGCCGGTCGCCATCGGTCCGGTTCGGTCCCACACCGGCCGCACCTCGACCGAGCCGCCGAACCCAACTGCCGGCAGGCGGGTTGCGTGATCGAGCGCGGTGTCGAGATCCGGGCAGTTGAGCAGGTAGTAGCCCGCCAGGAACTCCTTGGTCTCGGCGAACGGACCGTCGGTGAACTGCGTCTGCCCATCGCGCTCGCGTACCGTCGTGGCGGTATCCACGCGCTCGAGGGCGTCGCCACCGACCAACACGCCGGCGTCCGTCAGGCTCTGCGTGTATGCGTCGTAACGGGATCCGATCTCCTGCATCTGCTCCGGGGTCGGATCGCCGGCATCCGCGGGGTTGTAGATCAAGAGCATGTACTGGGGCATCGCGCCTCCTTGAAGGGTTGGTTGGCCGCAGGCTGTTTCGCGGCTTCAACCCTATGACGGGCGAGCGTGCCGCGTTTCGACACGCTCGCCCATCAATTCGCGCTTACGCGCTGTCAGGCGGTCGCTACCAGCCGCGGCGCTCCCCGCCGATGCCGGGCAGGACCTGCGTCGCTTCGATCTGGACCGCCTGCAACGCGCGCGGGTCGAGCCCGAGCAGCTGCAGCACCGTCGGCGCGACCTGGGTCGTCTCGACCCACCGGTCCGACGAGCTGGGCCGGACCGCTCCGGGCGCATAGACGAGCAGCGGCACGTCGCGGTCATTCGGGTTGTCGCCACCGTGCTCGGCGATCTTCGTGCCACCCGTGTACACGGTGCCGACCTGCACGCGGCCGAACACGTCGGGGTAGCGCGGGTCCCCGTACGGCACGCCGAAGAAGTCGGCGGCCTCATGACCGGCGTAGATCTGCGCCAGACCGGAGTGCGCGACCTGCACGGTGCAGACCTTGTTCGGGCAGGTGTTGTTGTTCGGGTCGTTGTTGTAGAGCACCGCCGTCGCACTGTGGTTCCACAGGTAGCTCTTGACGAAGTCGGCCGCGTGCTGCGTCTTGACCGACAGGTAGCTCTGCCACAGGTCGTCGTCGGTACCGGCGACGATCAGGGGGTTCTGATCACCGGTCTTCGCGGTCCAGGCAGCGTTGATCGCGTCGATGATCGGGCCGTCCTTGATCCGCTTGAGCAGCAGCGGATCCTGGGGCGACTGACCGTGCTTGGCCGTGATGATGATCGCCGTGGACGACGCGAGATGGTCGTGCTGGATCGTCTCGTCCATCAGCTGCAGCTGCGCGTTGACGTAGTCGAGTGCGCTGGCCAGCAGCGGGCGCGGGGTCGTCGTGCCCGGGTAGTAGCCGGCGAGCTCGGTCGGACCCTCCGTGTAGGTCTTGCCGTCCGGGTTCAGCGTGAGGGTGCTGGGCGAATCGACCTTCTCGGCGACCGAAACCGTCTGAAAGTTCATCCCGAGGATCGCGGGCGTGCCCACGTAGCTCTTGCCGCTGTGGTCGTAGCCGTTGATCTCGTTGAGGACCGCCTGGACCTTGTAACCGTCGTACTGCTTGGTGGCGGCGTCGTCGTGCGCCCAATCGGTGTCGGTCGGGTAGGGCACGCCGTTCGGCTCGACGGCCTGCGAGTCGATCTCCGGGCCGAAGAAGTCATCGATCGCCGTACCACCAGAACCGTGACCGTTGAACGATGTGTAGATCGCGTGCTTGTCAGACCAAGCCGTGCGCATACCGGCGTTGTGGATCACGCCGAAGATCGAGTTGACCTTCAGGTAGTCCCACGGCTGGATCGGCTGGCAGGTCTTCGGGTCGACCGGGTAGGTCGCCGGGTTCAGCCCCGACTGCGGGGCCGGAGTCAGATTCATGATCTTGCCCGGGTCCTTGTCAATGCCGCCCGGGTAGATCGAGCCGCCCTCGTCGAAGGACGGGAACGTCTGGCCGCTGGTGTTGCCGGGTTGCAGGTCGGGCACGGCGTTGAGGATGTCGTCCGGCGAGTCGTAGATCACGTTGCCACCCGGGACCGGACCCGAGCAGTTCGTGGTGCCGGGCGGGAACACGCCGTGGCTGTACTCGACGTCGTAGTAAACGCCGGTCGCGCGCGGGTCGCCGCCGGTCATGATCGCGGTGCCGCCAGGATCGGAGTCCGACGGGTCCGAGGTGTGGTTGTTGGTGAACTCGGCGCCACCGGAGGCGAGCCTGGCGAGCTCCGAGTCCGGATGCTTGTGGATGTACCAGTTGAGGTCGGACTGGTGCATACCGTCGACCGAGATGAGTAGGACGTGCTGGATCGAGTTGCGGTGGTGACCGTGATCACCGATACCGCCGTGATCGGAGTGCGCCGACACGGCGGCCGCAGACCCTCCGATCGCGCTGGCGGCGATCACCGCGACCGCCCCCAGCTTCGTGACTCTGCGCATACGAATAGCTCCTCTCTTGAGAGTCAGGAGGCGGGACTTATATGGACGCCCGTGACGGCGGTCGTTACCGACCCGTGTCCAGGTTATGTGCGAATGCTTAGGTTTAAGCGCGCTGCGGGGCGTCGGCAGGATGGCCCGCGGGACCTCCGGCGGCGAGTTCGTCGATCAGCGCCGCCAGGCGGACCAGCAGATCGGGAGCGAGCTCCTGCTCGGCCGCCGGCAACGATTCGTAGAACGCGCGCTGCCGTCCCCGCAGCCAATCCTGCTCGTCGCACAGCAGCTCGTTGCCGAGATCGGTCAGGCTGACTGCCACCGCGCGGCGGTCCTCCTCCGAGCGCACCCGACGGACGATCCCGCGGCGCTCGAGTGCGTCGAGGATGCGCGTGGCCGTCGACGGGGTGATTCCGGCGTGGCCAGCTAGCTCCTGCACCCGCGCCACCGGGCGCGTCGTCAGCAGCTCGAGCAGGCCGTACTGGGACAGCGTCAGGCCGCCGTTGGAGGCCGCCGCTCCCCGCGCGCGACGCACCGCCTGAGCGAACGCATCGAAGCTCGTGAGGAAATCGGTGCTGACGTTCGACTCCATCCCCTTGACCTTATCATGGTTGCCATGCTAACGTTTGGCATGCTAATGATTTCCGTCGATCCTGGAGCAACACCATGTTCCGAAACATCATCGTCAGCGTCGACGGGTCCGACCATTCGGACCGGGCCCTCGACGAAGCGATCGACATCGCCCGCGCCGATCAGGCGCGCCTAACGATCCTGACCGCGATCCACCAACCGCCGGTATGGGCGGCCTCCGCGATGGCCGCCGGTGCCGCCACGGTGTCCGCCGCCGACCTCGAGAAGGAGGCCGTCGACATCATGCGCCGGGCGGTCAAGCGAGTACCGGCCGACGTGCCGGTGACCACGATCATCAGCCGCAAGCCGATCCGCAACTCCCTGATGAGCCGCATCAAGGACTCGAACTACGACCTGCTCGTGATGGGATCTCGCGGGCGTGGCGCCCTGACCGCCTCCCTGCTCGGGAGCGTTAGCCACTACGCGCTCAATCACAGCCCGATCCCAGTGCTGATCGTCCACGCCGACCGTCCGTCCAAGCTTGTCGACGCCGACCGCGCCGGCGAGGTGTCCGGACGTGCTTCGTCGGCTCCGGACGCGACCGCCGGTCCGGGAGCGCCCGCGGCGATGCCGGCGTAGCCCCGCTAGCCCGGCGCCATCAACGCCACGACCGCGTCGATGACGTCGTCGAGCGGCGGAAGCTCGACCTTCGGGAGCGGCATCTGGCGCTGGGACGAGCGGGTGTAGCAGGCGCCGATGAACATCATCGCGACCGCGTAGGGGTCGACACCGGCGCGGACGCGTCCGGCCACCTGCTCGCCGGCGAGGTAGTCGCCGATCGCGCTCACCCCGCGGTGCGGCCCGAGGCTGTGTTCGCTCATGTACGCGGTCATCGAGTCCCGCAGCTCGGCGTCCGACTGCGCGGCCGCGATCACCGGCAGCGCCTGGTCGAGGAACGTCTCGAGCGTGTGCCCGTAAAGAGTCAGGACCTGGCGCGGGTCATCCCCTGGGGATATGCCGCTGTCGGCGAGCTCGCGCAGCGGCCGGAGCCCTTCCTCGAACACCGCCTGGAGCAACCCGAAGCGGTCCTTGTAGTGGTAGAAGACGCTCGCCTCCGAGACGCCGGCGAGGCTCGCCACCTCACGCGCGGTCAGCCGCGCGATCCCGCGCTCGCGAATCACCCGGAGCGCGGCCGCGAGGATCGCCTCGCGACCCCCGGCGGGCGGTCGCCCGCGTCGCTTGGGCGTGTCACTAATCACGGTGCTGACGTGTCCTATCAACGATGTTCACAAGATGTCCTCAAATTTCTGAGTGTGCACTCAGTATATGTTATCCTGACCTCTCGCTCAGGAACAGGAGGTAGCCCCCGATGGCTCGCAAGTGGTGGACCCTGCTCGCCGTCTGCACCGGCGTGTTCATGTTGCTGCTGGACATCACGATCGTCAACGTCGCGCTGCCGTACATCCAGCAGGCGTTTCACGCGTCGCTGGCGGATCTGCAGTGGGTCATCGACGCGTACGCGCTGACGCTCGCCGCCTTCCTGCTCACCTCCGGGTCGGTCGCCGACCTCGTCGGGCGACGGCTGGTGTTCGCCGTCGGCATCGTCGTGTTCACGATCGGCTCCGTGCTGTGCGGAGTCGCCGCCGATCCGACGTTCCTCGCGCTCTCGCGGGCGTTCCAGGGCATCGGGGGCGCGATCATGTTCGCGACCTCGCTCGCGCTCCTCGCCGACGCCTTCCCGCCCCGCGAGCGTGGCGTCGCCTTCGGAGTGTTCGGCGCGGTCACCGGCGTCGCCGTGGCGATCGGCCCCGTGGTGGGCGGAGCCTTGACCAGCGGGTTGTCGTGGCGGTGGATCTTCTTCGTAAACGTGCCGATCGGCGTGTTCGCGCTGATCGTCACGCTGCGCGAGGTGGCGGAGTCCAAGGCTCCGGTCGCGCACCGGCCCGACTGGCTCGGCTTCGTCACGTTCACGCTCGGGCTCACCGCGCTCGTGTACGGGTTGATCCGCAGCCATCCGGACGGTTGGGGCTCGACCACCGTCGTCGGCTCGCTGGCCGCGGCCGTGATTCTGCTCGCCGTGTTCGTGCTCGTCGAGTCGCGCACTCGCGCCCCGATGCTCGACCTCAAGCTGCTGCGGGTTCCTACCTTCAACGGCGGACTGATCGCGGCGTTTGCGATCTCGTCCTCGATCTTCGCGCTGCTGACCTATCTCGTCCTCTACCTCCAGAACGTGCTCGGATCGTCCGCGATCGATACCGGCGTGCGGCTGCTGCCGCTGACCGGCGCGATCTTCCTCACCGCCGGACTCGCGGGGCGCCTCACCGGGCACGTGCCGACGAAGCTCCTGATCGCGCCCGGATTCCTGCTGATCGGCGCCGGCCTCGTGCTGATGCGCGGGATCACGCCGTCCGACGACTGGACGCACCTGCTCCCTGGGATGGTCGTCGCCGGCGTCGGCTGCGGCCTCGTGAACGTGCCGCTTGCCTCGACCGCGGTGGGCGTGGTCGAGCCGGCCCGAGCGGGAATGGCTTCCGGGATCAATTCGACCTTCCGCCAGATCGGGATCGCCACCGGCGTGGCCGCGCTCGGCAGCATCCTCGCCACCGAGGTCTCGAGCTCGGTGATCTCGAAGCTCGCGGGCACCCCGCTGGCGAGCGGGTCGCACGCGCTCGCGTCGTCGATCAGCAACGGCAGCATCCTGCAGGCGATGCACGGGGTGGCGCCGCGGCTGCGCGGCATCGCCGGCGCCGCCGCCAAGAGCAGCTTCGTCGACGGCCTGAACACGATCATCCTGATCGGCGCGATCATCGCGTTCACCGCCTCCGTGCTTACGCTGTTCCTGATCCGCCAACGCGACTTCGTCGACGTCCCTCACGCGCAACCGGGTGACGCCGCGCCGCCGGCGTCGGAAGCCGACGCGCCACCGCCGACCGTCGCCGCGCGATAACCGCGGCTGAACCCGGGTGGCTCCGTGCGATCATCACCTCGATCGGCCGCCCGAGGAGGGACACATTGAAGATCGCAGTCGTGGGCAAGGGCAACGTCGGCGGCGGGCTGGCCGACCTGTGGGAGAAGTCCGGACACGACGTCTAGCGAATCGGGAGCCAGGGCGGCGACGTCACCGGCGCCGACGTGGTGCTGATCGCGATTCCCGGACGGAGCGTGCCCAGCGTGTTCGACACCGTCACGGGGCTCGACGGGAAGACCGTGATCGACGCCACCAACCTGGTCGGCGCCGGCGCGCCCGACGGCTTCGCGTCGAACGCGGAGTACATCAAGTCGCGCACCGGAGGCCCGACCGCGAAGTCGTTCAACCTGAACTTCGCGGCGCTCTACGACAAGATCGCCGACGCGACGGCGCCCCCCGGCAACGTCTGGTGCGGCGACGCGGAGACGCGCGAGGTCGTCGAGCAGTTGAATCGCGACGCCGGCTATGACCCGATCTATGCCGGCGGTCTAGAGAACGCGGCCACCAGCGAGAGCGCTCTCCAGTTCCTGTTCGCGATCGCCCAGGGCGGGTTGGGTCAGTTCTTCTACCGGATGGCCGCGCCCGGGAACCTCTGAGCGCATCGCCCCGCGGGCCCGCACAGCCGCCCCCGTAGGGCCCGCACAGTCGCCTTCCTAAGATCAATTACATGCGACTTTCCGTACTCGACCAATCGCCGATCTCCGAGGGCTCGACCGGCGCCGACGCCCTCCGCAACACGATCGACCTCGCCCGGCTCGCGGACGAGCTTGGGTACCACCGTTACTGGGTGGCCGAGCACCACGGCGGGCCGATGCTCGCGGGTGGAAGCCCCGAGGCGCTGATCGGCCCGATCGCGTCGGCCACCGAGGGGATCCGCGTCGGCAGCGGCGGCGTGATGCTGCCGCACTACAGCCCGTTCAAGGTCGCCGAGACGTTCACGATCCTGGCCGGACTGTTCCCGGGCCGAATCGACCTCGGCCTCGGCCGCGCGGCCGGCACCGACCCGATGACCACGTTCGCGCTCCAGCGCGACCGCCGCCAGGCCGCGCCGGACGATTTCCCCCAGCAGCTCGCGGAGCTGCTCGCGTACCTCGACGACAGCCTCCCCGAGGACCATCCGTTTGCACGGCTCGCCGGCGTCCTGCCCGGACGCCCGGAGCTGCCGGTCCCGTGGCTGCTTGGGTCCTCGCCGCAGAGCGCGATCTGGGCGGGAGAGCTGGCCCTTCCCTATGCGTTCGCGGACTTCATCAACTCCGAGGGGGCCGACATCGCGAAGCTCTACCGCGAGCGGTTCGTTCCGACCGAAGCCGCCCCGGTGGAGCGGACCGCGGTGGCCGTCTGGGTGCTGTGCGCGCCCACCGACGAGGAAGCCGAGTACCTCGCGACGAGCAGCCGCATGAGCTTCACGCTGCTTCGCCAGAACCGGCTGATCCCGGTTCCGCCGCCGGAGCAGGCGGTCGAGTTCCTCCGGCGCGAGGGCAAGAGCCCATCGGGCGGACGGCCCGGGCGCCGCAGCATCCTCGGTTCGCCCGACAAGGTACGCGCCGGCATCGAGGAGGTCGCGGTCGAGTACGGCGCGGAGGAGGTGATCGTGGTCACGATCACATACGACCACCAAGCCCGCCGGCGCTCCTACGAGCTGATCGCCGAGGCGTTCGACCTCGAGCCGCGCGCGGTTACAAGCTCAGCTCTCTCGTCGCCGCGCTGACGAACCCCTGGGCGATCGAATCGCCGATGCCGCTGAGCGGGAGGAATCGGGGAACATCGAGGTTCGCCGCGAGGTCGACGGCGATCCGGGTCGGCCTCGCGCCGCTCACGCGCCACGTCACCTCGAACTTCTCGCCGTCGGATCCGTGGTGCGGGATCCGGCTCAGCTTGACCGTGCCCGCCGGGTCGACCTCGACGGCCATCGTGAGGTCGAAGTCCCGCGTGATCGGGCCGTGCTGGACGTGGAGCTTGGTGTGCGCCTTGGTCGGCCGGCCCTGGTCGTCACGCTCGAGCACCTCCACCTCTTTGACGACTTCCGGGTACCAGCTCGGGTACCGGTCGACACTGGTGAACAGCGACACGCACGCCTCGGGCGAAGCGGGAGTCGTACCTTCCGCATGTCCGGTGAGCTCCTTCACGGGGCCCGGATCCTACGCCGCGGCCGCCTCCAGCGAGCGGCCCGTGGCCCGGATCCCGAACAGGATCAGCGCGCCCGCGGCAAGTCCGGAGATCCCCATAACGAGGAACGAGGCCGAGAAGCCCCACGCCGCGTTCGCGCCGAGCACGATCAACGGTGCGAGCGCGCCACCGATGTGGCCGAGTCCGTCGCTCAGCGCGACGCCGGTGGCCCGCGCACTGGTGGGGAAGTGCTCGGCCGTGTACGTGTAGAGCATCGGCACGAGCAGCCCGATCGTCATGGAGGCGATGAAGCCGAACACGATGATGACCGCGGGCGAGACGAAGTAGCCGATCACGAACAGCGAGATCGCCCACGCCACCGCGAACAGCGCAGTCGAGTACTTCCGCTCGAACCGGTCGCTGAACCGGGTGGTCGCGAACGCGCCGATCAAGAACCCGATCCCCGACACCACGAGGTACGTCGTGCTGTCGGCGAGGCTATAGCCCTTGTCGGTGAACAGCGTCGGCGCAAGCGTCAGCCAGCCGTAGTTGCCGATGTAGTAGACGAACCAGATCGAGACGAACAGCAGCACGCGGCCTGCCATCGGTGCTCGCAGCAGCGCCTTGATGGGAACGCGCTCGGCCGGCGCCTCGTCGGGGACGCGCTCCGGTTCGGGCAGCCGCTCTGAGTCGATCGCCTCGAGCGCGGTCTCCTCGGCCTCCGCCACAATCTCGCGGGCCTCGTCCGTACGTCCTTGCGATATGAGCCACCGGGGTGACGGCGGCAGGCCGCGGCGCATGAACAGAATCGTCGCGCCGCCAACCGCGCCGATCAGGAACATGATCCGCCACCCGGAAGCAAACGTCGGTACAAGTCCTCGCGCGACGAATGGCACGACCGAGAACCCCGCGTACGCCGCGGTCGTGGCCCAGCTGGTGTAGCGACCGCGCAGGCGCGCGGGTGACAGCTCGCCGATGTAAGTGGTGACCGCGGCGATCTCCGCGCCGATGCCAAGCCCCGCTATGAAGCGGAACGCGATCAGCTCGGTGACGTTCGTACTCGCCGCCGCGAGCGCGGTGCCCAGCGAGAATACGGCCACCGAAATCCCGAGGCTGAGCTTGCGTCCCCATTTGTCCGAGATCGTACTGTCGGCGAAGGCACCGATGATGTAACCGATGAGGCTGCTGGTCACCGACAGGGTCACCGTGGCTTTGGATACGTGGAACTGCGTCGCGATTACCGGCGCGGCGAACGAGATCGTGACGATGTCGAAGAATGCGAAGAAGTAACCCGCGCCCACGATCCACAGCAGCTTCCGCTCATACGGCCAGACCGGGATGCGATCCAGGCGCGCGGTGACACTCGCATCGCTGCCGCTGCGACCATTGCGCCCCCTCACCGTCGATCCTAGGGTGCCACTACTGTGCGGCGCTATGGGTGACATATACCTCTCCTTTCACCCATGGCTTACCCACGACCGGCGTGCCCGAAAACGGGCCGTCCCGAACGGTGCCGGCTCTGGCGTTCGCGTTGGTTAGGCAGCGAGGCCGACGTGGCCGGCTTCGTTCCCGCGGGTCGAGTGCACGCGGATGGTGGTTCCCGCAGCGCTCGTGCGGACCTCGACGAGATCACACAGCTGGTTGACCATCCACAGGCCGAGGCCGCCCGTGCCGGTGATCTGGTGCCGCCGGCCTGCCAGCGGATCGGCGATATGACCCGCATCCTCGATCTGGAAGATCAGCTCTCCGGGCGCCGGCCAGAAGCGGAGCAGGCCGTGGGTGGCGGCGTGCCTGACCGTGTTCGTCGTCAGCTCGTTGATCGCGATCACGAGCTCGCTGGCGCGGTCGCCGCCGAGCCCGGACCCGGTGGCCAATCCACCCACCCAGGTCCGCAGCTCCGGGAGGTCGTTGGCCTCGAACGAGCGTTCGAGCGCGCTCGGCGGCGGGTCGGAAAGCGATTGCTCGCACGCGTCCGGCACCGCTCCGTGGCCGTACGCTGTGCTCCCTTCGAGCCGCCCGTTTCGGACGACGCCGGGGTGCGTGTGCTCGGCGTCGAGGAGCACCTGGTCGTCGAGGCGCGCGGCGTCGTACGGGCACAGCACGCTGATGTCGGCGTCGGGCCACGCGAGGTTGATCAGCGCCTCGTGGCGGGTCGCCTCGCGGATCTCCTCGCCCGAGCGGCCCGGCCAGATCGGCTCGCCGACGTACCAGAGCGGCTTGCCGCGGTGCCGGTCAAGCATCTCCAGCACCGCTGGGATGATCCGGCCCGGATTTCGCCCAAGCTCACACATGTCGAGCAGCTCGACCGGCGCTGCGTGGTCCTCGAGCTCGGCCCGCAGGAGCTTCAGACGAGGCGCCGGCACGGCGATCGCCACCGGCTCGCCGCGCTCGAGCCCGGGGTCGATGAAGTCAAGGATGCCGCCGACGTACTCGTCGGAGTCGCGGTAGAAGAGCGCTTGATGCGCCTCAGGCTGCGTCAAGCTGTCTCCGCAGGCGGTCACGGGGTTCGGTTGCTCCCACTCTCGCTGTATCGCGTTCCGGCCAGGCCGGCCCCAGGCTAAGTCTTTCCAGCCGGGCCGGGTCCTAACACCCGAGTCATGAGAATTCCGTGAGGGGCCTACGCCTGGTCCGAAGACTGCTCGCCGGCCGCCAGCAAGTCCTCGGGAGCATCGACCACGGTCAGCAGGTCGCGCACGCCCGTCAGCGTCAGCACGCGCTCAACCTGATCGGCGCCGCGCACGAGCGCGAACCGCCGCCCGGTGTCATGCGCGCGCTGGTGGGCGCTCAGTAGCACGCGCAGCCCGGTGGAGTCCATGAACTCGATCTGCCTCAGATCGAGGATCACGAGTTCGGCGCCGCCATCGAACGCGCGTGAGAGCTGCTCCTCAAGCTCCGGGCTCGTTCGCAGGTCGAGCTCGCCGCTGACCGCCAGCAACGTCGCGCCGCCTTCTTCTCGTACATCTACGCTGAAATCGTTGTTCACGGCTTCCAACCCACTGCCCGCAGAACGAAACCCCGGGAAAGCTACCACCGAGTAGGGTCGCGAACCCGACGGGTCAGCCCTCGCCAGCATCTCCCCATTCGGTGGCGAGAATCCGCGCGCCGCTGGTCTGCGCCAGCGCCAGGTGAAGCGCCGCCGGAGCGATGATGTCGGGGTCGAGCAGCTCCACCCCTTCGGGCACCGAGTCCGGGATCATCCCGGTGTTCGTGGCGCCGCCGGGTGCGAGCAGGTTGATGTGAACGCCGGTTCCCTCGAGCTCGGCCGCCCAGACGCTCGTCATCGCCTCGAGCGCCGCCTTCGACGGTCCGTACGGCGAGAAGCCGCGGCGCACCATCGTCGAGTGGTTGATCGTGACATTGATGATGCTTCCGCCCCCGGCCGCGAGCATGTGCGGCACGACCGCCCGGGACATCAGGAACACCCCGACGATGTTCGTCTCGATCACCAGCCCCCACGCCTCCGGGTCGGCCTCCCAGAACGGCTGTGGGTCGGTCATGAAACGCGGGTTGACGAACCGCATCCCGCGGGCGGCGTTGTTGACGAGCACGTCGATCCGCCCGCTGATATCGAGCGCCCGCGCCACGAGCCGCTCGACCTCGCCGATGACGGTCACGTCCGCCTGCACGGCCTGGATGCTCCCGGGCAGCGACGACCCGAGCTCGGCGACAGCCTCGGCCTCGTCGGCGTTCCGCGCCGCGCTGATCACGACGTCCGCCCCGGCCTGCGCGTATGCCAGCGCGATCGATCGGCCGAGCCCGCGCCCACCACCGGTCACGATCGCGACCCGGTGGCGGAGATCGGAGCCCACTCAGTTACAGAGTACGCAATGCCCGGTGTCGCACGAGCACGCCGGCAGCTCCATCTCGATCTGCTCGGGGTTCCAGCGCCGGAGCCAGTCGAGTGCGACCGGCTCGGTCCGGTCCGCCGGCCCGCCGGGCCAGCAAGCCCCGATCATCAGCGACGCAAGTCGGCGTGCATCGGCTCGGCCGAGCGGTGCGGCTGAATCGATGTGGTGTTGAAGCTCTTCGCGGTCCATCATGGTGGCGAGCAGATACCCGTTTCCGGGGCAAAACTCACCTGCCTACGCCGAGGCAACCGCAAGTGCGATCACGTCGTCCAGCGCCGAGTCGAGTCGGTCCCACGTGTCGCCGGCATCCCCCGTCACCAGGATCGCTCCGCCGCGGAGCCCGACCAGCAGCCGATCCGATTGACCGGGCAGGGCCGCCAGCGCGTACGGCATCCGCCGCAGCGCCGGATCGTCGCCCCAGCGATCGATCGCCGACCAGCCGTTCCCGCGCGAGCGCAGCAGCAGCGACTGGCCGTCGCCGCGGCTGTGGGCGGCGTACGGTCCGCGGCTGATCGAGGCATACCACAGGTCGGGGTCGGCGGGATCGGCCGCGGTCGCCCACGCGTAGTGGCGGTCGAGCCCGGCGTCCAGCCGGCGCCAGCTTTCGCCCCGATCGGGCGACACCGCGATCCCCTGGCCGGCGACCTCGTACACGCGCTCGGGCGCGAGCGGGTGCGTCAGCAGCTGGTGGGCGTCGCTGTGGGCCTCCGGGTTGTGGTCGATCCAGGTGGCGCCGCCGTCGAACGACCGCATCACGCCGCCGAGCTCGATCCCGACGACCAGCGAGTTCGGATCGGTCGGGTGCAGCGCGATCGTGCGCACGTGATGGGTCCAGGGTCGCGGAGGGAAGGACCAGCGTGGCTCGCTCGGCAATCGCCGCAGCTCGGGCAGCAGCTGCCAGGTCTTCCCCGCGTCCTCGGACCGGTAAAGGTTGCTCGGCTCGGTGCCGGCGTAGACGACGGAGATCCCGCCGGCTTGATGCGACGGGGACACGCTGACCGCCATGACTCGGGCGTCGGCGATGCCCTCCCACGCTTCGCGCCAGGTCTCGCCGCCGTCGTCGGTCGCGTACAGACCGTCATCGAACGTGCCCACGTACACGCGATCCGGATCGAGCGGATCGACGGCCACGCACTGCGGCGCCGCGACCGTCAGCACGGTCCGGACGTCGTGGGCACGCGTCCCGGTCAGCGTCAGCCGGACGACCTCGTCGCCGGTCACGACGAAGATGCGGGCGCGGTCAGGCGTGTGCCCGGCGCGCGTTCTGCGCGCGGTCGTAGGCCATCCGGAACAGCTCGATCGCGTGCTCGGCGTCGGCGTCTGAGCGAATCGAGATCGTGATCCAGCCAGAGTCGGGCAGGACGTGGTGCGGGCGGGCACGGCCGGCGGCGATCAGCTCGTCGCGCACGCGGCGCGGGAAAGGAAGGTCGGCGATCCGATCGCCGTGGAGGTGGCCGAGCTCGCGGCGGCCGACCCGGAATTCGATGCCGCCGAACCGGTGCGGAGCGGACTCCACCCCCGGCCACGACTGCACGGCTTCGGTGATCTGTTGTCCGGTTGTCATCGTGTCCAGAGTAGGGCCGCGGGCCCCTGCTCACCAGACGCAATTGGTCCTAGTACGTTGGTCGCATGCCCGAGACCGGGAGGTTCGACGTGGTCATCGCCGGAGGCGGTCACAACGCGCTCGTCGCCGCTACGCTGCTCGCGCGGGCCGGACGATCGGTGGTCGTGCTCGAGCGCCGCGACGAGGTCGGCGGCGCGGCCGTGTCGGTCGCCCCGTTTCCCGGGTTCGACGTGCGGCTCTCCCGCTACTCCTACCTGGTGAGCCTGTTCCCGGCGGCGCTGTTGGGCGAGCTCGGCGTGTCGGTCGAGATCCGTCCCCGCCGGATCGCGGCCTACCCGCCCACCACGGGCCCCTCACTCACGGCGATCGCCCAGCGGGCGTTTCCCACTCTGACCGAGCCTCTGCGCTCGCGCGAGGACTTCCGACGGGTGGTCGGCGACGACGCCCTCTGGACCGCGATCTTCGAGACCCCCGTCTCCGATCTGATCGAGCGGTCGTACGCGGATGATCTCACCCGCGGCACCGTGCTGACCGACGCTCTGATTGGAACGTTTGCGCCGGCCGACGATCCGCTGCTGCGGCAGAACCGCTGCTTCTTCTACCACCTGGTCGGAGGGCCCTGGAACGTGCCGGTCGGAGGCATGGGCGCGCTGTCGGCCGCACTCGCCGACGCCGCGCGCGCCGCGGGCGCGCAGCTCGTGACAGGCGCCGACGTGATCGCGATCGAGACCGACGACAAGACGGCCGAGGTGACATGTGCCGACGGTCGCACCTACGCCGCGCGCCACGTGCTCGCGGGCGTCGCCCCGTACGTCCTGAGCACGCTGCTTGGCGAGCCGCCCGATGCCGACCCGCCCGAAGGAGCCCAGCTCAAGATCAACATGCTGCTGAAGCGCCTGCCCCGCGTACCTGGAGCGAGCTCCGAGGAGGCGTTCACCGGGACCTTCCACGTCAACGAGGGCTACGAGCAGCTGGCAGCCGCCTACCGCGAGGCGTCCACGGGCCGCATCCCGTCGACGCCTCCGTGCGAGGTCTACTGCCACTCGCTGACCGACCCGAGCATCCTCGGAGAGGACCTTCGCCAGGCCGGCGTCCAGACCCTCACGCTGTTCGGGCTCCACATGCCGGCCCGGCTGTTCGACCCCGCCGACGCCACCGCCAAGGACCGCGCCGTCGCTGCCACGCTCGCCTCGCTCAACTCGGCGCTCGCCGAACCGGTCGAGGACTGCCTGCTGGGCCTCGAGGCGCTCACGCCGCCCGAAATCGAGGCCGAGCTCGGCATGCCCGGCGGCCACATCTTCCACCGGGACCTCGCGTGGCCGTTCGCCGAGTCAGACGACGAGGTCGGCACCTGGGGCGTCGAGACCGCGCACGCGAATGTGTGGCTGTGCGGCGCCGGCGCCCGCCGGGGCGGCGGCGTCAGCGGGATCCCGGGCCACAACGCGGCCCGGGCCGTCTTGGAAGCGACCGGCGCCTGACTAGAAGACAATTAGGGCGCGCCCGCGCAGCCCGCCGGCATCCATCACACGCTGGGCCTCGGCGGCTTCCTCGGGCGGGAACTCCGCCGCCACACGCAGCTGGATCCGCCCGTCGGAGGCGAGCGTCCGCAGCTGCTCGAGCCAGTCGGTGCGGTCGAGCACCCTCGCGACCGCCACCGGGTGCACGCGGATCCCGCGGTCCTCGACCTCGTCGCCGTCCCACCCGCGCACGACCACGATCTGCCCGCCGTCGCGGATCGCCGGGAACGCCGCACGGCGCAGCAGCGCCGTGTCGTACAGCCCGTCGACCCCGTCGGGCACGGCCTCGAGCACGGCGTCGGTGAAGCCCTGTCCGCGCGGCACGATCACGTCGGCGCCAAAGCTCCGCACGAGCTCCTCGTCCTCGGGCTTGGCGTCGGCGATCACGCGCAGACCATGCTCCTTGGCGAGCGGGATCACGTACGAGGCAAGCAGCCCGGCGCCACCGGTGACCGCCAGCGTCTCGCCTTCCTTCAAGCCGAGCAGCTCGAGCCCGGAGCGCGCGGTGAGGCCGTTCATCGGAAGCGTCGCCGCCTGGGCCAGCGTGGCGCCATCGGGGATCGGCACCACCGAGGACTCCGGCACGACCACCAGCTCCTGCTGCGCGCCACCCTCGGGCCGCCGCGGGCTGACCGCGGCCATCACCTCGTCGCCGACGGTCAAACGCTCGACCTCGGGCCCGACGGACTCGACGACGCCGGCGGCGTCCATCCCGGGCACCCACGGCGCCGGCAGGTCGCCGCCGCCGCGCTGGCGGAGCGCGATGTCGGTCGGGTTGACGGCCGCGGCCTTGACCGCGATCCGGACCTCGCCGGCGCCGGCGTCGCGCGCGGGCCGGTCGGCGACCTTGAGGACGTCGAGGCCCCCGGGCTCTGTGATGGTGACGGCGCGCAAGTTCAGACCTCCTGGGTCGGTGTCGGGGCGATGATTATCGATGCGTACGTCTCCCCCTCGGGGCTGACGATCCAGCGGCGGGCGGCGTGGCGCAACACGCGCATCTCGCCGGGCTGCGCCGGCGACCGGTACTCGATCTCGAGGTCGATCGAGTCCGGCTCGGCATCCTGCAGCAGCAACTCCTCCTCGAGCGGGGTGAGGTAGGCGGCGTTGTTGACGTGCCCGGCGAGGTCAAGTTCGGCGCTGCGAAACCACCACGGGAATCCATCGGCGACGCCGTCGGGCGCCGGGTGGCGCAGGCGTGCCGTCACGGTCCTGCCGAGGGCGGACTCACCCCACATCGCGATCTCATCCTCGGAGAGCTTGGTCGGGCGCCCGCTCAGCGGGTCGAGGTGGACCCAGACCGATACGAGCTCCACCCCGCCGGCCTCCTCCCCCGCGGGGGTGATCGAGGTGCGTCGCTCGGCCCACATCCTCCCGAGCCCGCTGCAGAACGTCGCCAGCGTGAATTCCGCGCCAAAGCGCGGAAACCGGGTCACGCGCATACGCGTCCGCCGGACGACCCACAGCGCGCGGCCCGCCAGGCCGGCGTCGACCGAGTCTGCGTACGCGATGTCCTGCGCCCAGCGCGCGAGCGCGTCTAGCCGGATCCGCCCGGTCGGCGAACAATCGGCGAGCCCAGGGCGCACTGATTCCGTGAACACGCGGCCGCGGTCGGGTGAGGGGACGATCTCTTGCACGGTCAACCAATTTACGGGGGTCTGGATTTGGGGGCCTCGCTGCGCTCGGCATCCATGGGGCCGTTCCGCCGGGCATCCTTGCCCGGCGGTCGGGGTCGCTGAGCCCTCGGGGGTCGAGGGCAGATCTGTTTTCAACGGCGGGCACCTGGAGAGGGCCGGGCTGGGATGCCGGCGCGAGGCGGCCTCGCAGAGCATGCATAACACGGCAATCGAGGGCAGGTGCTCCGGCCGTGCCGTGTTACGCGTGATAGTCATGCACAGCTCGGCAAGGCCAGCGGTGGGACGCTCCGGTGCCGAGTTATGCATGCCGGAGAACCCTCGGAACGGACGAGAGGACGACCGCACCCATCCTCCAGGTGCCCGCCGTTATCCGCCCCGCTAGCTCCCAGCGATTCAAAGGTCCGCGATCACCCCGCAGGGCATGGACGCCCAGCGGAACGGCCCCACGGACGTCGAGCGTGCGGAATCCGGCTAATCCCGCACGCGGGTCGACTGACCTGGGCCGGATTCCGTGCGAGACCCAGAAAAAACCTAAGCGAACAGCCGCGGATCGGCGGTCGTGATCCCGTGCACGCCCAACTCCTGCAGCCGCGCGATCGCGACCCGCTCGTTCACCGTCCACGCGTACAGCCGCCCACCCCGATCGCTGACGTCGTGCAGCAGCCCGCGGTCGACGAGCTTGTGCTGGGCCATCAGCGCGTCCCACCGACCGGCGTGCAGCCCCGCGAGCGCCACCGCCCGCCAGTCGCGCCACCGCTGGCTGAGTCGCGCCAGCCGGCCACCGACCGAGAGGCCGACGCGAGCGCGGGGCTCGAGCCCACGGACGCGGTCGAGGACATCCGGCACCTGCGAGGAGATCAGCGTCCGGTCGAGCAGCCCGGCGTGGCGTACGGATTCGATCAGCGCCGGCTCGCAGCCGACGTGCTTGACGTCGATGTTGAGCTCCACGCCCCGGCCGTGGAGATGAGCGAGGGCCTCGGTCAAGGGCACGTTTCCGCCGCGGCGGGCGTGCAGCACGGTGTGCGCGAGCACGAGCTCGCCGTTCCATGCACGCACGTCGAACTCGACCATGTCGACGCCGATCTCGCACGCCGCGTCGAACGAGGCGAGCGTGTTCGCCCGGGCCAGCGCGCTCGCGCCACCGTGGCCGATGCGTTGACAGAACATCAGGGTCTCAGATTATCTGTGCGAGCCAGTCCCGCACCGCAGTTCGGACCGCGTCGCGGTCGCTCCGCAGGCTGTGATTGCCGGCGACGGTGACCACGGTTCGCGACGGGCCGGGCGCCGGCATGCCGAACGGGTCGCTCGCGCCCTGGACGACCAGCACCGGCACGGTCACGGCGTCGAGCTCGTCCTGCCGGGTCGCCGCGGGGCGGCCCGGCGGGTGAAGCGGGAAGGCCAGGCACAGCACCCCGTCCGCACCCGTCTCCGCCGCGGTCCGGCACGCGACGCGCGCCCCTGACGAGCGCCCACCGCACACGAGCGGTAACCCCTTCAGCGTCTTGGCCCGGAGATACGCCACCACCGCGATCCACGCGGCGTCGAGCTGGGGCGCGGGCGCCGGGGAGCGCCGGCCGGCGACCCGGTAGGGCTGTTCGATCAGGGCCACGCTGAGCTTCTCGGCCTGCGCCACCTCGGCGGCCAAGACCAGGTCGGGCGCGCCGACACCGCCGCCGGCGCCGTGCCCGAGCACGAAGGCCCCGGTGGCGCCGCGGACCTTGGTCACATGGGCCCGCGCGGGCCCGTGCGGGGTGTCGATCTCGATCGACGTGACGCTGGCGGTGGCGGTGGTCGTCTGCGGCATCGCCCAACCACCATAACTCGACACTCGACCCCCCTCGGGCGCCGAATACATATTCGGGTGCGCATGGCGGCCCGATCGGCGCACTCGAGCCACGCGCGAGGTCGAATGATGAGTTGGGGCGGCTAGCCGCGCGGGGTAGGGTCGCGGCGGGCACCGCCACCAACCCGCGAGAGATAATCGAACCGACCCCGCATCCCATCCGGAGCGCCACGTGACGAACAACGAACTACACGAGACGGCGAAGGCGCTCGTCGCGCCCGGCAAGGGCATCCTCGCCGCGGACGAGAGCGACACCACGATCCAGAAGCGCTTCGACTCGATCATGCTCGAGTCGACCGTCGAGTTGCGGAGCGAGTACCGGGAGATTCTGTTCACGACCCCGTGCGCGTCGGAGTTCATCAGCGGCGCGATCCTGTACGACGAGACGATCCGCCAGTCGGCCTCGAACGGCACCCCGTTCCCCGAGCTGCTCGCCGAAAAGGGAATCATGCCCGGGATCAAGGTCGACATCGGGCAGCACCCGCTCGCGCTGACCGAGCGCGAGATGGTCACCGAGGGCCTCGACGGCCTGCGAGACCGTCTACACGAGTACAAAGGCCTCGGCGCCCGGTTCGCCAAGTGGCGCGCAACCTACGAGATCACGGACACGCTTCCGAGCGACTACTGCATCTGGGCCAACGCGCACGCGCTGGCGCGCTACGCCGCGTTGTGTCAGGAGGCTGGATTCGTGCCGATCGTCGAGCCCGAGGTACTCCAGGACGGCACCCACACGATCGACCGCAGCTACCACGTCACCTCGCGTGTGCTCGATGCCGTGTTCACCGAGCTGTTCGACCAGCGGGTCGACGTGTTCGGCACGCTGCTCAAGCCGAACATGGTGCTGTCGGGATACGACGCGCCCGAGCGCGCCGGCGTCGAGGAGGTCGCCGACCGCACGCTCGAGTGCTTCTACAAGCACGTGCCGGCGGGCGTGCCGGGGATCGTGTTCCTCTCGGGCGGCCAGTCCGACGAGGACGCGACCGCCCATCTGAACGCGATGAACGCCAGCGGTCCGCACCCGTGGGCGCTTTCGTTCTCGTATGGCCGGGCCCTGTCGGGGGCGGCGCTCAGGGCCTGGGATGGGCAGTGGGAGAACGCGCAGGCCGCCCAGAACGCATTCGCCCACCGCGCCAGGTTGAATTCGGTCGCCCGGAACGGGGCGTACACGGCGGCAATGGAGGAGGCCTGACCCGATGGCGAACTTGACCGGTAGCTCGACCGCCGAGATCGACGCTCCGCTCGACCGCGTGTGGGCGCTCGTGCAGGACGTCGAGAGCGCCCCGGAGTGGCAGGGCGGGCTCAAGTCGATGCACGCGCTCGAGCGCGACGGCGACGGCCGGGCGACCAGGTGCGAGGCCGAGACCGACGCCAAGGTGCGCACGGTCAAGTCGATCGTCCGCTTCACCTACGAGGGCCCGGACACGCTTCGTTGGACTCAGGAGAAGGGCGATCTGAAGTCGGTCGACGGCAGTTGGACGCTCGAGGACCTCGGCGGCGAGCGCACTCGCGCCACCTACTCACTCGAGGTCGACCTGGGGCGCACACTCAGCCTGCTCGTGCGCGGACCGGTCGTCGACGTGATCCGGCACATGCTCGTCGGGGCCCGCGCCGGCGAGCTCAAGAAGCAGGTCGAGTCAGGCTGAGGGTGAGACGGCCGCGGCGAGCTTGTCCAGCATCTCGCCGAAGATCCCACCGAGAACCCTCGGGGCGAACGTCCGCTCGAACACCCCGCCGATTCCGCCGGCGCCGTCCCAGGTGGCCTCGAGCGTCACCTGCGAGCCGTCGGCCGCCGGGGCAACGGTCCAACGTGAGACATACGACGACAGCTGGTCGCGCTCGGCCAGCCCGCCGGCGCTCTCTTCGACCGTCAGCCGGTAGTCACGCTCGCGGCGCCCGGCCGCGAAGTGGTAGCCGATCACGGTGCCTTGCCCCTGGCCTCCGGACTCGACTCGGTAGTGGCTGTAGTTGTCGGTGAGGATGCGCGGCCGCGCCTCACGGTAGTCCTTCAAGAAGGCAAGGACCCGGTCTGGCGGGGCGTCGACCGCTTTGGTGGCGCGCGCGGTGACGGTTGCCATGTGACCAGGATTGTGGCACTACGGCATGATTCGCCGATGCTCGCCGTCTACGCCTCGGCCTTAAACCGCGACGACCCACTCAGCGGACTGACCGTCGGCGAGCGCCCCGAGCCCGAGATTCCCGACGGCTGGACGGCGATCACGGTGAGGGCCGCCTCGCTCAACCACCACGATCTGTGGTCGCTCCGCGGCGTCGGCCTGCCCGAGGACCGGCTGCCGATGATCCTCGGCTGCGACGCCGCCGGCATCGACGCGGACGGCAACGAGGTGATCGCCCATGCGGTGATCAACGACCCCTCGTGGCATGGCGACGAGACGCTCGATCCCCGCCGGTCGCTGCTGTCCGAGCGCTACCAGGGCACGTTCGCCGACGAGGTCGCCGTGCCGCGCTGGAACCTGGTGCCCAAGCCGCCCGAATTGTCGTTCGAGGAGGCGTCGTGTCTGCCGACCGCATGGCTGACCGCCTACCGGATGCTGTTCACGCGCGGCGCGTTGGCCCCCGGCTCGACCGTACTGGTCCAGGGCGCGACCGGCGGGGTCGCGACCGCGCTGACCGTCCTCGGCAGCGCCGCCGGCATCCGCATGTGGGTGACCGGACGCTCGGAGGAGAAGCGCGCCCACGCGCTCGAACTCGGCGCGGATCAGGTATTCGAACCCGGAGCGCGGATGCCTGAGCGCGTCGACGCGGTGATGGAGACGATCGGCCAGGCGACGTGGGCCCACTCGGTTCGTGCGCTCAAGCCCGGCGGAAAGATCGTCATCTCGGGCGCGACCACCGGCGACGCTCCCCCGGCCGAGCTGACCCGGATCTTCTTCCTGCAGCTGTCAGTGATCGGGTCGACGATGGGCACCCGCGAAGAACTCGGCCGGCTGATCCGGATGTGCATCGACAAAGGTGTGCGTCCGGCGATCAGCAGGACGGTCTCGCTGGCCGACGCCCGGCAGGGATTCGAGGCGATGCTGCGGGGCGAGACGGCCGGCAAGATCGTGCTCACGAATTCATAAGCGTCGCTTATCACTTCGCGCGCGGATTCGTCTTGGACAACTAGGTCCTCGCGCGCCATCATCTACGTATACCCTCCCTTGAGCGCGCCCCTCAAACCCGGCCTTCCCTCTCCGCCGGATTCGGGGCGCGACTCATTTAAGGGGTCGGAATCCCGCCGTTAAGCGGTCGGGGTCCCAACCCCGCGAGTCACGACCGCCGCGGACGCGCACGTGACGAGCGCGAGCGGCAGGTCGGCGGGATCGCCCCCCCGGAGATCGGGGTGCCCCAGGTCGATCTCGATCGTCGGCTGCTCGAGCTCGCCGCCGACCCCGAGGCTGCGGTAGCCGTTCCGGCAAAGCTCCGTCCACAGGTCTCCCACCGACGCGAGCAGGCCCGAGCGGAGCTGGCGCTCCCGGCGCGAGCCGGTCTCGAGCTCCCGCGCCTCCTCGAACGGGTCGATCCGGACCTGCGAGTCGCTCCCGATCGCGAGCGGCACGCCCGCCTCCGCATAGGCCATCGCCGGCAGATACCCGTCGCCGAGGTTCCCCTCGGTGGTCGGGCAGGACACGACCGTCGCATCGCTGGCCGCGAGCAACGAGACGTCCCGAGCCGACACGTGAATCCCGTGGATCACGCTCGCGCGCGGTCCCAGGAACCCAGTTCGCTCGAGTAGCTCGATCGGAGAGCAGCCGTGCTCCGCCTGGCACTCGTCGAGCTCGCGGCGCTGCTCGTGGGCGTGGACGTGACGGACGATCCCGTGGCGCTCGGAGTACTCGGCGATCGCCTCGAGCCAAGCAGCCGGGACCGCGCGGACGCTGTGCGCCGCCACCCCGACCTCGACGCCGGGCACAGATGCGGACCAGACTCGGAGCGCGTCCACCCGGGCGAGGAACGCCTCGACGTCGGGGTCGCAGAAGCGACGCTGTCCCGGCGCCGGCGGCAGGTCCCCGCCGTCCCAGCCGCCGCGGTGATACGCCGCCGGGAGCAGCACGATCGGCAGTCCAGCCTCAACCGCGGCTTCGGCGACAGAAAACGCCATGGTGTTCGGCTCGGCGTACGGCGTGCCGTCGGGCTGGTGGTGCACGTAGTGGAACTCGCCGACGACGGCGTAGCCGGCGCCGACCATCTCGCGGTAGGTCTCGAGCGCGACCGCGCGCATCGAGTCCGGATCGAGCGTCTCGGCGAGCGCGAACATCTCGGTGCGCCACGTCCAGAAGTCGTCGTCGATGCCGGCCGGTCCGGGGCGCTCGGCGCGGCCGCGCAGTCCGCGCTGGAAAGCGTGGGAATGCGCGTTCGGCATCCCGGGGATCGAGACGGCCGTCACGGTCATGAAAGCTCCCTGAGCGCGCGAGCGACGACCCGGGCGGCGATCGCCGCGTCGGCGAGGTCGACCTGCTCCGCAGGCGAATGGCTGACGCCGGTCTCGTTTCGGACGAACACCATCGCCGCCGGCACCCGCTCGGCGACGACGCCGGCGTCGTGCCCGGCGAAGCAGACGAGGTCGGGGACGCTGTGGCCGACGACCTTCTCGCTCGCGCGCGCCAGCGCGGCCCGCAGCACCGGCGAGAACTCGCGCGGGTCGCTGCGCGAGGCCACCGAAAGCTGAATCTCCACCCTGGTCCGCGCCGCCAACTCGGCGACGAACTCATCCAGCCCCGCCCGCCACGCGTCGATCGCCGTGAACCCCCCCGGGGCGCGCGCATCGATCCACAGCCGCACCTCTGACGCGATCGTCGTCGGCGCGTTCGGCTTGGCCACGATCCGCGCCGTCGTCACCGTGAGCGAAGGATCGTCCGCGGCCAGGTCCTCGGCCCCGACGATCAGCCGGGCGGCCGCGGCCAGCGCGTCGCGCCTCTCAGCTCGAGGCGTGGTCCCGGCGTGATCGGCCCGCCCGCGCAGCAGGACCTCGATCCGCGTCCGCGCCGCCAGTGCGTCAACGATCCCGACGGGCTCGCCGGCGCCGGCCAGGTCCGTGGTCTGATCGATGTGAATCTCGATGAACCCCGCGAGCCGTCGGAGCCAGCCGGGCGCGTCCCCGATCCGATCCGGATCGACCCCCGCGGCGCGCAGCGCGTCGCGCAATGCCACGCCGCGATCGTCGTGCCGGTCGAGCACGGCCGGCAGATCGAGCCGCCCACTCAAGGCCTTGCTCCCGAACGTCGGTGTGTTGAACCGCGCGCCCTCCTCGTCGGCGAACGACACCACCGCGACCGGTGGCGCCCCGTCGGCGGTCAGCCCGGCCGCGATCTCGAACGCGCACGCAACACCGAGCGGCCCGTCGAAGCGCCCGCCGCCGCGGACGCTGTCCAGATGCGAGCCGATCCCCCACCACGGAGGGTCCGCATCCGGGCGTGCCCACAGATTCCCCGCCGGATCGCGCTCGACGCGAAGGTCTCCGATGTCCGCGGCCTGGCGCTCGAACCACGCGCGCGTGGCGGCGTCCTCGTCGGTCCAGGCCAGCCGTTGCACACCCTCGGGTCCGACGCCGATGTCCCCGAGGTCGTCGAGCCGGGCGGCCAAGCTCTCGGTCGTGATCACGCCGTAACGGTAATTGAGCGAAGATGACGCCGTGGCTCTCGAGGCCCGGAGCAATCCCGCATTCCTGTTCGACCTGGACGGGACGCTGATCGACAGCGTCTACCAGCATGTCCTCGCCTGGCGCACGGCGATGCAACAGGTCGGCATCAACCTGCCCGTGTGGAAGATCCACCGGCGCATCGGCATGAGCGGCGGGCTGTTCATGAACGCGCTCAAGCGCGAGCTCGAGAGCGACCTGGACCCGGAAGCCGCTGCGGCACTGCCCAAGCTGCATCAGGACGAGTTCCTGCGCCTCTACGACAGCGTCCGGCCGCTGCCCGGGGCCGTCGAGCTGCTCGAGACGTTGACCGCCGAGCACGTTCCCTGGGCGATCGCCACCAGCGGCGTCGAGCGATACGCTCGTCGCGGCCTGGACCTGCTCGGTCTGCCGCCCGACACGCCGCTCGTGACCCGTGACCAGGTCCGCTATGCCAAGCCCGACCCAGACCTGTTCCTGGCCGCCGCCGAGATGATCGGGGTCGAGATCGGCGACAGCATCGTCGTCGGCGACAGCGTTTGGGACCTGCTCGCGGCCCGTCGTGCCCGGGCGCTGGGGATCGGTCTGCTGTCGGGCGGTTACGGGCGCGAGGAGCTCATCTACTCGGGCGCGTACCGGGTGTACGAAGACCCGAAAGACCTGCTCGCGCACGTCGACGAGGTCGGCGTCCGCCGGCCTCTGTAGACGGCCCCCGCTACTTCTCCATGTGCGTCGTGACTCGCTGCTGAGGGTGGTACGCGCGTTCGCTCACGTACGCCTCGAGCACTCGATGATCGGCCGGTGTCTGCGGCGCGTTCACCAGTGAACGCGGGTACAGGCGCTCGCTCAGTACGACGTTCAGCTGCGCGCCGAGCAACGTCACGTTGGCCTGGAGATAGAACCACCACAGGATCGTGATCACGGTGGCGAAATGGCCGTACGTCGATTGGGCCTTCTGCAGGTAGTGGGAAATGATCAGGGCCGAGACCTGCTGGAGGATGAAAAACGCCACTCCGGAAAGGAGCGCTCCCGGCAGCACGTCGCGCGTGGACGTGGCTCGCGTCGTGAGAATCCGGAACGCGGCCAGAAAGATCCCGACGTCGAGCGCGGCCGCCAGGACGTAGCCGCCCACTCGCCCGAGGACGCCGAGGTGAACGCCGTTGGCCGAGGTGACGACGAAGCCCGAGATCAGCGTGGTGAGTACCAGGCCGATGCCGATGGTTCCCAGCACCCACACGCTCCGCAGCGTCTGCTGAACCAGCCCCGGACGTTCGTGGTAGGGGATCTCCCACACCGAATCGAACGCGAACTGAACCGTGCGCACGACACCGAGGCCGCTCCACAGCGCGGTGACCAATCCGAGGACGAGCGCCAGCACGCTGCCGGTGAGCCCGCTGATCGTCGACGGATCGAGCAGCGGCAACATCTTCGCGACCTGGCCGAGTACAGAGTGCTTGTCCGACGCGGGCAGAACCCACGCCAGAACGGTGACCAGGACCATGAACAGCGGGAAGATCGAGAAGATCCCCCAGAACGCGATCATCGACGCGAGGTTCGTGCTGCGATCCTCGGAGAACTTCTTGAACGTCGCGACCGCCACACCGGCGGGCTTGCTCTCCCGCTGTGTGCGGTCGACCCTGTCGGCCATGCGCATGTCGCTTTCTCCTCTCGTGAAGAGCCGCGCCACCCTCTGACGTAGTCCTACCCAGCGCGCTCGTGAGTAACCGCGTCAACCGGCGGCGGCGACGTCTGGGCTCGTACGCGCGCGACCGCTGGGCGCCGACGCCTCCGACCCGGGCGCCGACCGCTCCGCGCCGGCGCGATCGCGGTGAATCGCGACCGCAGCGACCACCAGCACGACACCGAGCAACTGCCGCGCGCTCGGGATCTGCGCTAGCACGACGATCCCGATCACGGTCGCGGTCGCGGGCAGCAGCGAGACCATCAGTGAGTAGGTGGCGCGGGGCAGGCGCGACATCGCCAACTGGTCGCAAACGTACGGGATCACCGAGGAGGTGATGCCGACGCCGATCCCGGCGCCGATCGCGACCGGGTCGAGCAGGTGCGGGACGACGGCCCAGCCGCCGATCGCGGTCGCCAACGGCGCCGCCACCAGCATCGCAGCGCCCAGCCCGTCGATGCCGGCCAGTTCCGGCACGCGCGAGACGCGGTGCGCGAGCACGATGTACAGCGCGAATAGGACCGCGTTGCCGAACGCCAGGGCAACCCCGAGTGGCTCGCCGGTCAGCTGAACCACGACCAGGCTGTAGACCCCGGCCACCGCCAGCCCGAGCGCCAGGCCGTTCCGGAGCGAGCGAACGCCCATCGCCGCGAGCGCGATCACGGGCAGAAACTCGATCGCCGACACGGTGCCGAGCGGCAGGCGCGCGATCGCTTCGTAGAAGCAGCTGTTCATGGCCGCGAGCACGACCCCGAGCGCCACCACGAGCCATACCGTCGATCGGCCGGCCGCTCTCAGCGAAAGCCACGGCCGCCGCCACAGCGCGAACACCATCGCCGCGCTGAGGATCCGCAGCGAGGCGACCCCGAGCGGAGCAACGCGGGCAAACAGCAGCACTGCGAACGCCGGCCCGAGGTAGTGGAACACGGCACTGCCGACGAAGTAAGCCTGTGGTGGCACCGGCCCTGAGCGTCTCAGGCGCATGCCACGATTCTCGCCCTGGCCGGGCCGGTTGAACATGGCCAATCGAAGGTGTTATGGTCGTATGGGCTAATGAAGAACGGCCTCGAACCCGTAAAAGACCATGCTTTTCCTTTGCTGGACGAGGTCGACCATAGGATCGTCGGCGAGCTGTCCGCCGACGGTCGCGTCTCCTTCGCCGAGCTTGGGCGACGCACCAACCTGTCCTCCCCAGCGGTGGCCGAGCGGGTCAAGCGTCTCGAGCAGGCAGGCGTGATCACCGGCTACCGCGCGCAGATCGACCCGCGGGCACTCGGCTATCAGCTGACCGCGATCGTCCGCGTCAAGCCTGCGGTCCGGCAACTCACCAAGATCGCCGAACTGGCGGCGGAGATCCCGCAGATCGAGGAGTGCCTGCGGATCACGGGCGAGGACTGCTTTTACATCAAGCTCCACCTCGGCTCGATCGAGGAGCTCCCGACCGTGCTCGACCAGTTCCTGCTGTACGGCGAGACCAAGACCTCGATCGTCAACGCCACGCCGGTGGCGCGCCGGGACCCGCCGCCGCACCCGTAACCATCCGGCGAGTAGCCGCGCCCGACCGGGGTAGACCCCACCTATGGCGGGAGGACTATCGAAGCTGCTGCGCGCGCCGCTGGGCCCGGCGGAGGCATACCTGCGAATGCTCGCGGCGTTCGGCGAGGACCTCGCCGCGACGGTCACCGATCACGGCGAGCGCGACCCGTTCGCCCTGCGTGACCCGGTGTACATCGAGCGCACGCTGCCGGCAGTGCGGCTCGCCACCCAGCGGTACTTCCGGTCCGACGTGCGGGGACTCGAGCACATCCCGGCAGAGGGCCCGGTGCTGCTCGTCGGCAACCACTCCGGCGGCACGCTGATCGCCGACACGTTCGTGTTCGGCCAGCACTTCTACGATCGCTTCGGCCCTGAGCGACGTTTCCACCAGCTCGCGCACGACCTCGTGTTCAAGGTTCCAGGGCTCCGCGCGCTGCTCGAGCGCTACGGCACGGTTCCCGCCTCGCCCGCGAACATGTCCGGCGCGCTGCGGCGCGACGCCGCCCTGCTCGTGTACCCGGGCGGCGACCACGAGACCTACCGCCCGTCGTGGGAGTCCGACCAGATCGACTTC
Source organism: uncultured Solirubrobacterales bacterium (assembly GCA_963822855.1). Classification (GTDB taxonomy): domain Bacteria; phylum Actinomycetota; class Thermoleophilia; order Solirubrobacterales; family Solirubrobacteraceae; genus Palsa-465. The sequence continues at coordinate 313,359 of CAWGJE010000001.1, forward strand.
GCCGGACGGACCGGCTTCGTCGAGCTCGCCCTCGAGCACGGGATTCCCGTCGTGCCGGTGGTGGCGATCGGCGGCCAGGAGACCGCGCTGTTCCTCGGCCAGGGGCGTCGGTTCGCGCGCGCGCTCGGGCTCGACCGCCGTCTTCGTCTGAAAGTGCTTCCGGGCGCGATCGGCCCGCCGTTCGGGCTCACGGTGCTCGATCTGCCCGGGCGCATCCCGCTGCCGGCCAAGATCTCCGTCCGGGTGCTCAAGCCGATCGACCTGCGCGACCGGCTCGGCTCGCGGCCGGACCCCGAGGAGGGCTACAAGCTCGTCACATCGACCATGCAGCGCACGCTGACGAGGTTGTCGAACGAGCGCACGCTACCGGTCGTCGGCTGAGCCGCGGCCCCCTCTTTCTCAGCTCTCGACGAAGTACGCGCCGCTCCCCTGCCCGCTCGAGAACCAGCGGCTGGTGACGGTCTTTTTGCGCGTGTAGAACTCGACCGCGTCGGTGCCGTGGGCGTGCAGGTCGCCGAGGAACGAATCCTTCCAGCCGCTGAATGGGAAGAACGCGACCGGCGCGGCCACGCCGATGTTGACCCCGACCATGCCGGCCTGGACCTCGTGGCGGTAGCGGCGCACCGAAGCGCCTGACTCGGTGAAGATCGACGTCCCGTTGCCGAACCGGCTGCCGTTCACGATCCCGATCGCCTCGTCGAGCGTCGGCGCGCTGATCACGCACAGCACCGGGCCGAAGACCTCCTCTTGCGCGATGTCCATCTCGGGCGTGACAGCGTCGAGGATCGTCGGGCCGACGTACGACCCGCTCGGCTCGCCACCGTCGGACGCGCGCCCGTCCAGCACCACCCTCGCCCCGCCGGCCTCGCCGCGCGAGATCCATTCCCGGATCCGGTCGCGCGCGGCGCACGAGATCACCGGCCCCACGTCGCTCGACTCATCCAGCCCGTCGCCGACCGCCAACGCGCGCGACGCGTCGATCAGGGACGGCAGCAACTGCTCGTGGGCATCCGCCACCGTCACCACCACCGACCCCGCCATGCACCGCTGCCCGGCCGCGCCGAACGCTGACGCGATGATCCCCTCCACGGTCTTGTCGATCACCGCGTCGGGCATCACGACCATGTGGTTCTTCGCGCCGCCCAGCGCCTGGACTCGCTTCCCCGCGCGCGCGGCCCGCTCGTAGACGATCCGTGCCACCGGGGCCGAGCCGACGAACGACACCGCGTCGATCCCGGGGTGGTCGAGGATCCCCTCGACCACCTCACGACCCCCGTTGACGAGATTCACCACGCCCGGCGGCAACCCGAGCGTGTGCAGCTCCTCGAACGTGATCTGCTGCGTCATCGGCACCTGCTCGGACGGCTTCAACACAAACGTGTTGCCGCACGCGATTGCGAACGGCAGGAACCAGAACGGGACCATCGCGGGGAAGTTGAACGGCACGATCGCCGCGCACACCCCCACCGGCTGGCGGATCGTCTCCGCGTCGATGTTCCGCGAGACGTCTTCGAGGATCCGGCCTTGCATCGTGGTCGGGATCGCGCACGCGGCCTCGACCATCTCGATCATCCGCGCCACCTCGGCGCGAGCGTCGGCGATCGTCTTGCCCATCTCGGTCGTGACCGACCGGGCCAGATCCTCCTGGCGCGCCACGAGCCGCTCGCGCAACTCGAACAGCTTGCGCGCCCGCGCGATCGTCGAGACCCCGCGCCACTCGGGCAGCGCCTCGCGCGCCGCCCGAACCGCATCATCCAGATCACCGGAACCCGACAGGGGGACGCGCGCGAGCACCTCCCCGTTGGCGGGGTTCAAGACGTCGAGCTCGCCGGTCGCGGCCTGCGCGGGCGTCCACTCACCGTCGATGTAGTTGTCAAGAAGGCGGGTTGCTGTTACTGCCATCAAGCGTCCATTCGTGGTCGGGGTCGTTGACGACTGCCCACAAACGCTGCGGGCCGGCCATCACGTTCAGGTAGTACGAGTCATAGCCCGGCGGTGCCGACACGGTGTGGTAGCCGCGCGGCACGAGCACGCAGTCGCGATCGCGGAACGTCAGCGCCTCGTCGAGCTCGGTCTCGAAGTCATACACGCGCATCAGGCCGAACCCTCGATCGGGCTTGATGCGGTGGTAGTACACCTCCTCCAGCAGCGACTGCCGCGGAGGATCGTCGTGGTCGTGCTTGTGCGGCGGGTAGCTCGACCAGTGGCCGCCCGGGGTCAGCACCTCGACCACGAGCAGCGACCCCGCCCCTTCGTTCTCCATCAGGATCGGGCGGATGAACCGCTCGTGGGCGCCGTGTCCGCGGGTCTCGACCTCGATCCCCAGCCCGGGCAGGACTCGCGGCTCGGCCCCCCTCAAAGCCGGCGCCCAGCACAGGGCGACCTCGGCGCCGTCCTCACCGGCGCGCAGTCCGACGTGCGACTCCGGCGGCAGGTAGGCGGCGTCGGGCAGGCCGGCCCACGGGTCTGCGCGGCCGCCCAGGTCGTACCACTCGCCGTGCTCGGAGGCGACGTGCACGACGCCGGAGATCACGACCACGCACAGCTCGCGGATGCCGCACTCACGCTCGGCGGTGCCGCCGCGCTCGAGCGTCAGCACCTCGAAGCCGACGTAATCGAACCCGACCGACTCGGGGACTACCGACAGGATCGCGCCGTCGGGCCCAGGGGCCGACGCGCCGGAGATCAGGAGCTCAGTCATGCGCTCAGCCTAGATACTGGCGCTGACTCGCGTGGGCCCGCTCGTATTCCGCGCGCGCCGAACGCACGGTGTCCTCGTCGGAGACCTCGGCGACCGGCACGTCCCACCAGGTCTCGTAGCCCGGCACGCCCGCGTAGCGGTCGGCCTCGATATACACGACCACGGGCCCGTCAGCCCCGCGCGCGCTCGCAAGCGCGTCGCGCAGATCGGCGATCGTCTTTGTCCGAATCACGCGCGCCCCGAGGCTCTCGGCGTTGGCGGCGAGGTCGATTGGGAACGCCTCGGTCGACGCCGGGTCGACCGGCACCGATCCGTTCTCGGAGAAGCGGTAGAGCGTCCCGAACCCAGACGAGCCGACCGATCGCGAAAGCGCCCCGATCGACGCGTACCCGTGGTTGTCGACAAGCACGATCACGATCGGGACTCGCTGCGCCACCGCCGTCACCAGCTCGCCCGGGAGCATCAGGTACGACCCGTCGCCGACGAGCACGTACACCTCGCGCTCGGGGGCGGCCAGCTTCACGCCGATCCCGCCCGGGATCTCGTAGCCCATGCACGAGTACCCGTACTCGACGTGGTAGCCCTTGCCGGCCGGATCGCGCGCCACCCACAGCTTGTGCAGGTCGCCCGGGGCGGAGCCCGCCGCGCACACCACCACACCGGTCTCGCCGGCGGCGTCGTTGATTTCTTTGATGATTTGTGCCTGGGTCGGTAAGCGGGCGTGGTCGCCATCGAGCGATACCAAGCGCGCAAGCTCGTCACCCCACGCAGCCGCCTCCGCCCGCGCGCGGCGCTCCCACTCGGCGTCGGCCCGCCAGCCCTCGAGCGCTGAGAGCAGCTGCTCGAGCGCCACCCGCGCGTCGCCCACGACCGGTAGCCCGGACTGCTTTCCGGCATCGAACGCTGCGACGTTCACGTTGACGAACCGGACGCCCGGGTCCTGGAACGCCGACTTCGACGCGGTCGTGAAGTCGCTCCAGCGTGTGCCGATCCCGATCACGAGATCCGCCTCGCGCGCCAGACGGTTGGCGGCGCTCGTCCCGGTGGCGCCGACGGCGCCGAGGCTGAGCGGATGCGCGGAGACGAGCGCGCCGCGGCCCGCCTGCGTCTCGCACACGGGGATCCGGGTGGCATCGACGAGCGCCCGCAGCGCCGCGAGCCCCTCGCTGTAGATGACGCCGCCGCCGGCGACGATCAGCGGCCTGCGCGCGCCCCGGACCAGCTCCGCCGCGCGGGCGAGCGCCTCGGGCGCGGCCGGCTGGCGGTAGATCGTCCAGGTCCGCGGCTCGAGGAACTCGTCGGGGACCTCGAACGCCTCGGCCTGCACGTCCTCGGGCAGCGCCAGGGTCACCGCCCCGGTCTCGGCCGGATCGGTCAGCACCCGCATCGCCTCGAGCACGGCCGGGATCAGCTGCTCGGGGCGCTCGACCCGCTCGTAGAACCGCGACACGGGCCGGAAGCAGTCGTTCACGCTGACCGTGGCGTCGTGCGCCACCTCGAGCATCTGGAGCACGGGGTGAGGTGTCCGCGTTGCGAACGTGTCGCCCGGCAGCAGCAGCACCGGGAGGCGGTTGATCGTCGCGAGCGCCGCGCCGGTCACCATGTTCGTCGCCCCGGGGCCGACCGAGGTCGTGCACGCGAACGTCCCGAGCCGATTCTTTTGACGGGCGTATCCGGCGGCGATGTGGACCATCGCCTGCTCGTTGCGCGCCGGGTGGTAGGGGAGCAGATCCCGGTACTGATGCAGCGCCTGCCCGAGGCCGGCGACGTTGCCGTGGCCGAAGATCCCGTAGCAGCCGGCGACCAGGCGCTCGCGGCCGCCATCGCGCTCGGTCTCCTGGACCGCCAGGAACCGGACCAGCGCCTGGGCGACAGTGAGGCGAGTCATTCCGGACTGCATGATGACTTCATGTCGCCTGCACCTCCGCGACGCGCACCGCACGGCCCTCGCGCAGCGATCGCCCCGCGGCCAGTCCGATCACGAGCGGAGCGCGCGCGTCGATGCTCGACACCGGAGGCGTGGTCCCGGTCTTGACGGCCGAGACGAACGCCTGCCACTCGCGCACGTAGCTCGGGAGATAGCGCTCGAGGAAGAAGTGCGGGTTCGGCGGAGCCTGCATCCCGGCTGCGGTGAGCACCGTCCCGGTGTGGGTGAGTGGGTTGTGCGAGACCGCCATCCCGTTTGACCCGAACACCTCCACCCGCTGGTCGTAGCCGTACGCGGCCCGCCGCGAGTTGTCGATCGCGGTCAGGCACCCGTCCTGGTGGACGAGCGTCACCAGCGCCGTGTCGATGTCGTCCGCCTCGGCGAACGACGGCTCGATCCGGAGCGCGCCCCGCGCGAACACCTCAACGACTTCGCTGCCGGTCACGAACCTCGCCATGTCGAAGTCGTGGATCATCATGTCGAGGAACAGGCCGCCCGAGCTCTTGACGTAGTCGAGCGGCGGCGGTTCGGGGTCGCGGCTCGTGATCCGCACCAGATGCGGCTCGCCCACCACGCCCGATGCGACGGCCTCGCGGACCGAGGCGTGCGCCGGGTCGAACCGCCGGTTGAAGCCGATCTGGAACGGCACGCCGGCCGCATCGATCGCCGCGAGCGCTCGGTCGACCTCGGCCAGATCGAGCGACACCGGCTTCTCGCAGAACACCGCCTTGCCGGCGTCCGCCGCGGCGGTCAGCAGGTCTACGTGAGTGTCGGAGCTTGAGCAGATCGCGACCGCGTCGAGCTCCGAGTCGAAGATCTCCTCGACGCTCGAGGCGGCGGGCACGCCGAGCTCGGTCGCGACGCCGCGCGCCGTTGGCTCGTAGGCGTCGAACACCGCGCCGAGCGCAGCCCCGGGCACCTGGTGGGCGATCAGGTCCGCGTGCATCCGGCCGATCCGCCCGACGCCGATGACCCCGATGCGCAGCGGCGCGACCGCGGTGGTGGCGGTCACGAAAGCACCTCCTCCCAACCCCCACTCTGCACCGAGCGCAGCAGCGCTGCCTGAACGTGCGCCCACGCGAGCGCGTCCTCGAAGTTCGGCTCGAACGGCCGCCCCTCGGCCACCGCGGCGCAGAACTCGTAATCCTCGATCGTGACCAGATCCTCGAACCCGATCGTGTTGCCGCTCCCGGGCACGAAGATTCCGTGGTGCCCGAACCGGTCTCCGCCGAGCACCGTCGTGTAGCCCGAGCCGAGGTCCTCGGTGGCGCGGTACACGCGCAACTCGTTCAGCCGCTCGAAGTTCCAGCCGACCGCCCCGCGCGTGCCGTACACGTCGAACGCGTTTTCGCTCTCGGGTCCGACCAGCGTGCGGCTGACCTCGAACGTGCCCCGCGCACCCGACGCAAACGTGCACAGCATGCCCGCGTAGTCCTCGTTGGTGACCGGCGTGCGCGGGTCCTCAGGCCGTCCCCGACCGTAGTGACTCGCGCCGTCGCCGGGTGCGGGGCGCTCGCGGATGAACGTCTCGATCGTCCCGGTCACCTTCGTGATCGGACCGAGCAGCATGTGCGCGAGGTCAACAGAATGGCTCATCAGGTCGCTGGTGACGCCGTAGCCGGCCTGGTCGAGCTGGAACCGCCACGAGTTGACGCCGAGCGGGTCGGCCCCGTACATCGAGAAGAACCGTCCCCGGTAGTTGGTGATCTCGCCGAGCTCGCCGCTCGCGATCAGCTCACGCGCGTAGCGCACGAGCGGCGCCCAGCGGTAGTTGTAGCCGACGCCGCTGGTCACGCCCGCGGTGCGCGCGGCCAGGGCGGCCCGGGCCACCTGCTCGGGCGTGCCGCCGACCGGCTTCTCGCAGAACACCGCCTTGCCCGCCTGCGCGGCGGCCTCGACAAGCTGGACGTGCACCATGTTCGGTGCGGCGATGTACACGACCTCGACCTCGGGGTCCTCGATCACCGACTCCCAGCCGGCGGAGGCCCGCTTGAACCCGAACGACTCGACGGCCTGATCCAGGCGCGCCGGCAGCGCGTCGCTGCACGCGACGAGCTCGGTGTCGAACGGGCGACCCTCGAACAGCGTCGGGATCCGGAGCAGCGACCGGGTATGCGCCTGGCCGAGCCAGCCGAACCCGATCACTCCGACGCCGATCCGCCGCGTCGCCACCGTCATGCCGGGGACCCTTCGAGCAGCTCCACGACCTCGTGCTCGTACGGCATCGCCTGCGAGCACAGCAACCGCGAGGCGACGATTCCGCCGGCGGCGTTCGCGAACGCGATCGTGCGCTCGAGCGGCCAGCCGTTGAGGAGTCCGTGGGCGAGCGCACCGCCGAACGCGTCGCCGGCGCCAAGGCCGCACAGCACCTGGACCGCCGGCGGCGCGAACAGCCGCTCGCCCTGGTCGCTCGAGAGCAGCACGCCGTCGCCGCCGAGCTTCACGATCGCGAGCTCCACGCCGCGCGCGCGCAGCCTGGCCGCGGCCTCGCGCGGGTCATCCGTGCCCACCGCCACTGCGCACTCCTCGCGGTTGCCGACCGCGATCGTGGCGTACTCGACGGCGGCGCCGATCCGCGCCGAGGCTTCCTCGCGCGAGCGCCAGAACGTCGGTCGGTAGTCGAGGTCGAGCACGGCGTGTGGCCGCCGCCCGCGGGCCTCGAGCATCCGGGCCACTGTCGACGCGCTCGGCTCCTGCGACAGCGCGCTCGCCGTCACCCACAGGATCGGCACATCCGCGACGGTCGCCGGGTCGACGTCGTCGGGCCGGAGCTGGAAGTCGGGGACCGGCGGGTCACGGCGGAACAGCAGCTGCGGATCCTCCGGCGGATCGAGCACGGCAAACGCCAGCGGCGTCACCGTCCCGGGCTCGACCCCTACGAACCGGGTGTCGACGCCGAACTCGCGCAATTCGTTGATCGCGACCTCGCCGAACGGATCCTCGCCGACCTTCGTGAACACCGCGGTCCGGTGGCCAAGGCGGGCGGCGGCGACGGCTACGTTCGTCGGGCTCCCGCCGATCGCCTTGCCGAAGCTCTCCGCCGCGTCCCAGTCGGCGCCGATCTGCTCGCAGTACAGATCGATGCTGATCCGTCCGACGGTCAGAAGCTCGAGCTCGTTCGCCATCACCGATCAGGCGGGCGCGTGGTGTGGTGAAGGAAGGCGATGCTCTCGCGAGCGTCGCGCATCGGCCCGCCTGCCACCGTCGGCTCATCTCCGGTGATAGCGGTGTCTTGCTCGAGCACGAGCCACCCGTCGTACCCGTGCGCCTGTAGGGCACCCATAACCTCGGCGATCCGTGCGTCGCCCTTGCCCAGTGGGAGGAACAGGCCGTGTCGCGTCGCGTCCAGCAGCGAACGCCGGCCCGCCCTGAAGTCAGCTGCCAGGTTCGCGTCGACATCTTTGAGATGCACATGTACGACCCGGTCGCCGTGGCTGCGCGCGAACTGCACCGGATCGGCCCCACCGATCGTCAGGTGACCCGTGTCCAGGCACCACCCGACATCGACGACCGCCATCGCGCGTTCGACCTGCTCGGCGCTCTCGATCAGCGTGCCGGCGTGAGGGTGCACGGCCACGGTCAGCCCGTACTCCCCCGCAAGGGTCTCGATCTCATTCAGGTGCTCGGCCATTCGCGCCCAGCCGCGATCGTCGAGCTCCTGCGGCGCGCTCCACTCCATGTCCTGAACGACGCCGATCACGAACATCCAGCCACCCGCCTTCGCGATCAACTCGGCCGACTTGCGTGCCTCGCTGATCGCGCCGTCGAGCTCGGGCTCGTGCACTACGAGCGGGACGAACCCCCCGACGAGCTCGAGCCCGTAGCGCTCCAGTTTTGCCGAGATACCCTCGGGATCGTCGGGGAAGAACCCGACCGGGCCGAGCTCCGTTCCGCGCAGCCCGAGCTCGGCCATCTCCGCCAGCGCCCGGTCGAGCGACGGCATCACGCCCCATCCCGGGATCTCACAGGCCCCCCAGGAGATTGGTGCGCCGGCCAGGCGGTCATCGAGCGTCGACGTCGGACGGGCGCTCTGCTCGTGCGTCTGCTGCATTCCTCTGCGGTCCTCTCTCTCCGGGCCGCCTTAGATCGCTCTAATCCAGTGACACGATTAGAGCGCTCTAACAGCGGGTCGCGACTATATCCCGTGGCGTTCGAAGAAGTCAAGTTGCTCAGGCCCGAAATGTCCCCACGCTGGGCGTTCGTGTAGAGCGCGCTAACGCGATTGAAATAGTGTCGCGCTCTAAGTAAGGTCCGCGCGCCATGCCGCAGTCCCGTCGCCCCGCGCTGCACCCTGTCTCCCGGCGCGCGCCGACGATGGAGGACGTCGCCCGCGAGGCCGGCGTCTCACGCGCGCTCGTCTCGCTCGTCATGCGCGAGCGTCCCAACGTCAGCGAGGAGCGCCGCCGGCGCGTGCTCGACGCCGCGGCACGACTCGGCTACCGGCCCAACGCGATGGCACGCAGTCTCGCCAGCCGGCGAACCAAGACCGTCGGCGTGATCCTCGACGACCTGCGTAATCCGTTCTTCGCCGAGATCGCCGGCGGCGTCGAGGACTACGCCTCGGAGGCCGGCTACCAGTTGCTGCTCGCCGCCGGCGGGCGTTCCTCCCGGCGCGAGCGCGCCGCGCTCGCGGCGCTACTCGAGCATCGGGTCAGCGGGCTGATCCTCGTCAGCCCGCGCATGCCGGCCAGTGACATCGCCGCCGCCGCGGCCGAGGCGCCGACCGTGATCGTCGGTCGCGGGCTGCGTAACGTCGACGCCGACAACGTACTGATCAACGAGGCCCACGGAACCGGGCTCGTACTCGATCATCTCGCCGGACTGGGACACGAACGGATCGCGCACGTCGACGGCGGCAGTGGGGCCGGCGGGCCGCAGCGTCGCTCCGCGTATCTGCGCGGCATGCGCGCGATGCGGCTCGAGCGGCACGCACTCGTGATCCCCGGCGACTTCACCGAGGAGGCGGGCATGAACGCGGCGACGGAGTTGCTGCGCCGGCCCGAACTACCGACCGCGATCTTCGCGGCCAACGACCTCGTCGCCGCCGGCCTGCTCGGCGGCTTCGAGCGCGCGCGCGTCGAGGTGCCCGGAGACGTGTCGATCGTCGGCTACGACAACATCTCAATCGCACACCTGGCGCACGTGTCGCTGACCACCGTTCATCAGCCGCGAACCGAGATGGGCCGCCTGGCGCTCGAGCTGCTGCTCGACCGAATCGACAACCGGCGCCCCAACGAGGTGCGCCTGATCGAACCGTCGCTCGTCGTCCGCTCGACGACCGCGCCACCGCGCACGCTCGGCGCGGCCTCGGTCGCCGCGATCGCGTGACGTCATGACGTCGGTCGCCGCGACCACGTGACGTCGTGGCCCACCTCCGCCGACGAGCTGATCGACGCGCAGCGCGTTCTCGCCGCCGCCACTCCCGAGCCCTGGCAGTTGCCCGCCTCGGGCGATCCGCTGATCGGCGCGTGCGTCGTCGTGTTCCCGCGCGGTCAGACCGGCCGCGGCGCGCGCGGCGATCCCGCCTGGTCCGCCGCAACGGTGCTCAGACGCCGCCAGGTGCTCGCGCAAGCGACGGTCACCGGCGAGGCCGCGGCCCCATACCTCCCGGCCTTGCTCGCGCTGCGCGAGGGTCCGTGCCTCGAGGCGGCGCTGAGCGCGCTATCGCTCGCGCCCGACGTGCTGCTCGTCGACGCCACCGGCGCCGACCATCCGCGCCACGCCGGGCTCGCGTTGCAACTCGGCGCGGTCACCGGGCTCGCCACCGTCGGCGTCACCCATCGCCCGTTGCTTGCGCACGGTGCATGGCCGCCCGATCAGCGCGGCGCGCGTTCACCCCTGTCACTCGACGGCGCGTGCGTCGGCGCCTGGGTGCGGACGCGCGCGGGCGCGCGTCCGGTGGCGGTGCACGCCGGGTGGCGGACGTCGCTCGACGTCGCGATCGAGGTGGTGCTGTCCTCCGCGCTCGGCCATCGCACGCCCGAGCCGATACGCCACGCACGCCGGCTGGCGCGGCTGGCGCGCGTAAACCGCTAGCTTAGGTGCAGTCAAGTTCTCTCGCGCGGACACGCGCATCAAAGTCACGGACGCTCCAGCGCACGCTTTCTGCCAATGCTGGGTGGTAACCCATGCAGGAAGTAAGGTGCGCCCGTCCATCACCCTAGGAGGAAGCTGTGCCCCAGGCCAGAAGCAGCGGTTCGAAGTCGGCGAGCACGTCAGGCCGTAGTCAAACCAAGCGCGCGAGCGCCAGCAAATCCGCGGGCGCGAAGCGGACGACACGCAAGACCGCGAGCGCGAAGTCGAGCGCGAGCAAGCCGCGTGCGACTCGCGCAACGAAGAAGTCGGCCGGCGCAGGCACCACGAGCGCGCGCGCGACCAACGGACGGGCGAACAGCGCCAGCACCGCCGACCCGCGCCTCGACGCGGTGGCCGCGCGCGTGCGCAAGCTGAACGAGCGCATCATCGACGAGAGCAAGTCCGCCGGGGAGGCGACGCTCACAGCCTACGAAAAGGCGCTGAAGGCGATCGCCGCCTCACTCGAGCGCGGCCCCGGCAAGAGCGACGTCGAGTGGGTTTCGTCACTCGCGACGACGCAAGCCAAGTGGATCCGTGACGTGACCACAGCCTGGACGGCTGCCGCACGCGGGATGCTCAAGTAGCCCAGCGCGACCGCCAGACCTTGTTCAGAGAGACCTGAAGGTAGGCCGAGAACGCGGGCGGGATGAAGATGAATAGGAGCACCGCGATCCATCCGTTGGGCGGCGTGGTCACGCTGACGCGCGTCGCCAACTGGACTCGCCTGGTACCGCGCCAGTAGCTCACGAGCGCCGGAACGATGATCAGGCCACCGGGAAACAGCGCCAGCGTCGACAGCGCCGGGCTGTCTCCGAGCTCCGCGTTGTTGGCGTGTCCAAAGTCACGCAGTTCCCGATTGATTCGGTACCACCACACGAGGTGGTAGATCCCGAACGTCACAAACGGGAGCAGCGCGACCGCCCACGGGTTGCGGATCTTCACCAGCCCGCCGCCGTTTCTGATCCATAGTTCGTGCGCCATAGCTCACCGCGGCCGTCGCGATCGGTGTGAACGCTGAACGCTATCCCCGCGCGGCGCTCGGCTCAAACTGCCGAGCGCCGCGGCGCCGGCGCACAGACGCCGCGGCGGGAGCGGCGTCGGCTCGGGAGCGCGAGCAGCGCGACCGGGGCGGTGGCGAGCACGGCGCCCGCCGCCGCAAACAACCCGCCGGTCGGGTCCGCGGCGTGCGCCGCGAGGCCGACGGCCGGGCCACCGAGACCCACGCCGGCGTCGAAGTACGCGAAGAACGCGCCGGCGGTCCGCCCGTGCCGGCTCGGCGCCACCGATTGGAGCGCGAGAATCCCGAGCGATGGGACCGCGAGACCCTGGCCCACGGCCATCACCACGAGCGAGACCAGCGCGACCGGCGTGCTCGTCGTCGCGGCCATCCCGGCCAGGCCGGCGGATTCGATCGTGACCGCCACCGCAAGCGTGCGCGGTGCGCCGAACCGGTCGGGAATGCCGGCGAGGATCGTCCGGCTCGCGATCACGCCGACGCCGAACACCGGGATCACGAGCGACGCGATTCCGGTGCCCTGCTCGGTCGCCGCGGCGGCGCCGAACGACAGCACCGCGACGTAACCGAAGTTAACCAGCATCAACCCGAGACCTGGGCGGAGCGTCGCGCGCAGGGTGCTGAACCTCTCGGCCTCGGGCGGGTCGGTCTCCATGCCCGCATCGCGCGCCTCGTCGTGGCTCGGCTCGGGGGCGAGCGCGCGATCCGGCGTCCTCGCCACCACCGAGGCGAGCGCCGCAGCGAGCATCGGCAGAACGGCCGCGGTGATCCACACGCGCGACGGGTAGGCGTCACCGGATAGCGCCTGCGACAGCGGCGGCCCGATCGTCAGGCCCGCGTAGTTGGCGAGCCCAATGTGCCCCATCGCGCGCCCGCGCCGCTCGGGGCCCGCGAGCCGGAGCAGCCACAGCACGGTCGCCGCCATCATCATCGCCTCGCCGGCGCCGACGGCCAACCGGCTCAGGATCAAGACGGGGAGCGACTCGAAGAACGCCGGGATCGTCCCCGCGGCCATCACCAGCGCGCCGGCGATCACGATCCGCGCCGGCCCACGGTGATCGGCGAACCGTCCTCCGAGCGGGCGACACGCCGCGCCCGTCAGCGCGGGCGCGCCGACCGCAAAGCCGACGAGGATCGCGCCGCCACCGAGCGAGTGCACGTAGTCCGGGAGGATCCCGAGCACCGTGCCGAGCGCCGCGTAGCACAGGATTGCGGTGGACAGGGCGACGAGGTAACGGCGTGAGGGCATGGGTTCATGATTGCCCGAGAACGCTTCGACGGATCTCGAAATGTCGAGCGCCTGCTACAACGCCTCCGTGCCGCAGGCCGCGATATTCGACATGGACGGAGTCCTGCTCGACTCCGAGCAGCTGTGGAACCAGTCCAAGCAGGAGGTCGTCCGTGAAACCGGCGGGCACTGGCGCGAGGACGCGCCCACGGCGATGATTGGGATGAGCTCGCCGGAATGGTCGGCGTACATGCGCGACACGCTGGGAGTTCCGATGTCGACAGACGAGATCAACCGCGCCGTCGTCGACCGGATGGAGCAGCACTACCGCGAGCATCTGCCGCTGCTGCCCGGCGCCGTCGAGGTCGTTCGCACGCTTCACCGCCGGTGGCCGCTCGCGCTCGCGTCCTCGGCAAACCGCGAGATCATCGACTTCGCGCTCGACACCGCCGGCCTCGCGGGCGAGTTCGACGCCACCGTGTCCTCCGAGGAGGTGCAGCGCGGCAAGCCCGCGCCGGACGTTTACCTCGAGGCCGCGCGCCGGCTCGAGGTCGAGCCAGACCGCTGCGTGGCGGTCGAGGATTCGAGCAACGGAATCCGGTCCGCGGCGGCCGCCGGCATGGCGGTGATCGCGTTTCCGAACCCGCACTACCCGCCCGAGGAAGAGGCGCTCGCGCTCGCGAGCGCACGCATCGGGGCGCTCTCGGAGATCACGCCCGCGCTCGTCGACCGCCTGCGCTAGCGGCGCGCGGTTGCGCTAGCGGCGCGCGGTTGCGCGTCAGCCGCGTCGGGTCGACTGGCCGACCTCGATCAGGTGCCCGTCGGGGTCGCGGATGTAGCAGCGGATCTCTGAGGCGCGCTGCTGTGGCGGCGTGAGGAATTCGGCGCCACGAGCGCTCCACTCGTTGTACAGCGTCTCGATGTCGGCCACCCGGATGTTCATGAAGGCCGACGTCCGGTTCGGATCCTGCGGTGGCTCGAGCGTGACCGTCGGCTTGTCCTCGGTCGGCCCGCCGCCGACGTTGATGATGACCCAGCCGTTGGCGAGCGCGACGATCGTCGGCTCGCCCTCCATCACGACGTCGCCACCGAGCACGTCGGCGTAGAACCGCCGCGAACGCTCGACGTCGTTCGAGACGATGAAATGTGTCAGCACGAACCCCTCGGTCGGTGCGGGTAATTCGGCCATCTTTGCGAGCCTCCTCGATTGAAGTGGGTTTATGAGACGTCCAGGACCGCGCCACCGGGGATCGCACCGATCAGCGCCTCGGTGTCCGCCTCGAACACCGCGTGCGGCGTCCCGGCCGCGCACCACACCGTGGCAAATCGCCGCAGCGACTCGTCGATCAGCGTCTCGAGCCGCGCGTCGTGAGCGAGCGGCGGGATCCCGCCGATCGAGAACCCGGTCGCGGCCCGCGCCTCGTCCGCGCTCGCCGCGCGCAGCCCGAGGCGGTCGGCGGCGACTCGCCGGTCGCCGGCGCACAGCACCATCACCGGCCCGCCGTCACGCATGAACACAAGCGACTTGACGATCTGCCCCACCTCGCACCCGACCGCCACCGCCGCCTCCGGCGCAGTGCGGGCCGAGTCCGGCAGCATCCGCACCTGAATATCGAGGCCGCGCTCGTGCAGCCGTTCCTGGACCCTGGCCGCCGTCGGGTGCACGCCGGACCCCCGCTACGAGCGAAGCTCGCCCGGCTCGAGGTCGGGCGGCATCTGCATTTCCTGCGGCGACACGGGGCTCTCGTCCTCCCATGAAGCGAACGCCTCGCCGTCCCGCCCCTGATGCTCGTTCGCGCCACCGACCGCGACCAGCACCACGCGCGCGGGGCCGTAATTGACGAGCTGGCGCCGCACGTCCGGCGCCACCCTGATCAGCTCCCCCTCGCCAAGCTCGGTCGGTTCAGACTCGATCACCAGCGTCAGCCGCCCCTCGAGCACGAGGTACACCTCCTCCTGGCGCTCGTGGCGATGGATCCGCCCCCGCTGCCCGGGCTCGAGCACGATCTGGTTCATCCCGAACGAGGTGACGCCGAGTTGCCGGCGCAACGGGAGGAACCGCTCGCCCGAGTCCGGGTTCAGACAGGTCGTGCTCGTGCCGTCTTCCATCTGGTGGACATGTTCGCACGCCGCTCCGCCACCGACGTTCGACGCGGAGCGGACCGACGCCGGGCCCTATGTAAAACGCAGCAAACCTCCGCCCGAGCGCGCTCCAAAGGCAACATAAGCATTCCCTCGATGCTGATGTTGCGTTTGCGGCGCGGTTAGTCGGGCTTTGCATGGACTTCGCCGCCGTGGTCCACCTCGAGTCCCGCGGCATCCGATCCCACCCCGGACTACGCACCCGTACGGCGTCCGGCGTCAACCTTCCGCGTGCTCGCCACCCTCACGACCACCGCCACCGCCACTGCCACCCAGCAGGTTTGCCTCGACCCGCGCCAGGTGCTGGTCCATCGCCTCCATCGCGCGCTGAAGCTCGCGCGCGCTCAGCGCGTCAACGAGGTGCTCGTGGTCGGCCTGGTAGGCGGCGCGCCGCCCGCGGGAGTCGTTGCGGCGCTTCAGATTCCCCCACAGCTCGCCCTTCCGCGCGCGCTCCACCTCGTGGTACATCGCGACCAGCAGCGGGTTGCGGCTGGCCACGACGATCGCGTGGTGTAGCGCGAAGTCCCACACCTCGAACTCGTCGTAGCTGTCGGCCCCCGCGCCGCCGGCGATGCACCGCCGCATCTCGTCGAAGTCGCGAGCGGTCGCCCACGCGACCACCAGCGGCAGCACCTGCGGCTCGATCAGCCGGCGCGCCGCCATCACATCGGCGGGCCCGACGTCGCCCGGCCGGCTGACGTCACGGTTAGCGCGCGGTGGGGCGTGGCGAGAATCGCCGCCGCGCAGGAACGTACCGCGGCCAACCTCGCGGGAGATCCGGCCCTCCGCCTCGAGCAGCGCGAGCGCGTGCCGGACCATCGTCCGCGTCACGCCGAGGTCGTCGGCGAGCTGGCGCTCGGTCGGCAGCCGGCTGCCCGGGCCCGACGCGCGTGCCGCGCACCGCTCGAGGATCAGCTCGGCCAGATCCTGACTGTAGGCGGGCGGGCGGGATACGGAAGGCGTGGGCATGTCGATCGGCCTGCGCTGCGCACCCCGTGACGCTGCCGGCGGCGATGGTGCTCAACCTCAACCAATCCTACCAATCCCGTCCGATAAACAAATGAGAACCTTCATTTGACCGCACTGCAATCGATCGCTAGCGTTCCAACCAATCCGAGCAAATCGAACCAGACAGCCTGGCTCGGAGGAGGGAGATGCGCAGCCGGTCCGGTCATCGGCGCGATCACCCATGACCAGGTCCGTGGGAGGAGGTCTTCTGTGAGACTCGCCACCGTCGACACGCCCGAGGGTCCGCGGCTGCACGTGCGAGGCCCGGACGGCTACGTCGACGTCGCGCAGGCAACGGGGGAAGCCGGCTTGGTCGACCTCGCCGGCCTTCTCGGCGCCGGCGCGGATCGCTGGGATCTCGTCCGACGCGCGGCGGAACAGCCGGGCCGCCCGGTCGACGAATCGGAGCTCGGCCCGGCGATACCACGACCGCGGCGAATCCTGTGCCTGGGCGTGAACTACGCCGACCACGCCGCCGAGGGCGGCCGTCCGCCGACGACCTGGCCCGAGGTGTTCGTACGCGGCGCGGACTCCGTCGCGCCGCCGTACGGGAAGTTGGTCAAGCCCGCGCTGAGCGAGCGCTTCGACTACGAGGGCGAGCTCGCCGTGGTCATCGGCCAGGGCGGCCGCTACATCCCGGCCTCCGACGCGATCGCAGCGATCGCGGGGTTCGCGGTGTGCATGGACGGCACCGCGCGCGAATGGCAGCGCGCGGCCAGCCAGTGGACCGCGGGCAAGAACTTCGACAGGTCGATGCCGATCGGCCCCGAAGTGGTCACCCCCGACGAGGTCGACGTGTCCGACGTTCAGCTCACCACCTTGCTCAACGGCGAGCTGATGCAGTCGGCGCGAACGTCGCAGATGATCTTCGACGTCCCGCGCACGATCGAGTTTCTGTCGTCGTTCACGACGCTCAGGCCCGGGGATGTGATCGCGACCGGAACCCCCGGCGGCGTCGGCTTCGCCCGCCAGCCACCAGTCTGGCTCCAGCCGGGCGACACGCTCGAGATCACCGTCGAGGGCGTCGGCCGCATCGCCAATCAGGTGGTCGCTGAGGAACTCAACGGCGGCGCGGAATGGCCCTGGCACCCACCCGTCAAGACAGGAGCGACGTTCTAGTCGTGGGGCCGGAGCGTCACGAGAGGAGGACAAACATGTTGGTGCGCAAACACAGGCGCCGGCTGTGGACGGTGGCGCTGGCTTCGCTCGCCGCCCTGGTGGCGGCGGGATGCGGCTCGAGCTCGAGCTCCAGCGCAGGCGGGGCCAGTTCGGCCGCGAGCCCCAGTGGCTCGTCCGGATCGTCGGGGTCCACCCTGACGGTCGCCGACGTGGCTCCGTTCACCGGGCCCGACGCGGCGCTCGGACCCACCTACCTAGTCTCGTGCGACGCCGCGACGACCGCGATCAACAACGCGGGCGGCGTGCTCGGCCACAAGTTGAACTGCAAGAGCGTGGATACCCGCGGCGACCCGGCCGACGCCGTGCCAGCCGTCCGACAGATGTACGCCTCGGGCAGCCCGGCGCTGATCATCGGCTGCACGTCGGACGAGGCCGCCTCGGTCGTGCCGATCTTCACCGCCAACAAGACCGTGTCGTTCTGCATGACAGGACAGTCGGAGTTCGACCACGTGAAGTTCCCGTACTTCTACCGGCTGGTCCCGCCCGACCTGTCGGAGTCCTACGCAATGATCTGGATCGCGAACACGATGCGCCACTACAAGCGGATGGCGCTCGCGTTCGGCAACGACATCGGCTCGCAGACGTTCATCCAGCCGGCGATCGCGGCGATCAAGACGGCCGGGGCGACGCTCGTCGCCAACGAGACGCTCGACCTCAGCTCGACCACGTTCCGCACCGAGGCCGCGAAGATCGTTGCGGCCAAGCCCGACGTGATCCTGACCGAGGCGCTCGGGCCGCCTGAGGCGGCGTTCCTGTCCGAGGTCAAGCAACTCAACGGCGGCAAGCTCCCGCCGGTGATCGGCACCTCGGCGACGATCTCGCCCGACTGGTTCAAGTCGGTGACGGCCGCCGTCGGCGCGAGCACGCTGGCGCCGGACTTCTGGGCCGACAACCTGGTGACCGAGACGAGCGGGCCCTCCTTCCAGGCGTTCTCGACCGCGATGTACGCCGAGAAGGGCAAGGTCGGGAGCACGGGTGACTTCTCGACCTACCTGACCGCGCCGGGCGCGGTGCACTTGTACGACGGGATCAACCTGGCGGCGCTGGCGATGATCCAATGCAAGAGCACCTCCCCGACCGTGTTCAGTGCGTGCATCGAGAAGATCGGCGATGGCACACCGGGCGCGACTGTCGTTTACTCATTCGCCCAGGGAGCCGCGGCGCTCAAGGCCGGGAAGGCGATCCGGTACGAGGGACCCGGCGGGCCGACCAGCTTCGACGCCTACCACGACTCGACCGGGATCTTCCAGGTCGACACCTACAGCGCCCAGGGCCAGGTGAACGTCGCCGCGAACATCCCCACGAGCCAACTCCGTGCCCTTGGGCTGTGAGCGCCACCTGCCCAATCCGCCCGCGAGCACCGCGGTACCGGTGACGTGAGCGTCTTCGTCGAGTCGATCGGCTTCGGCCTTGTTACTGCGGCGGTGCTCGCGGTGGCGTCGGTCGGGTTCACGTTGCAGTTTGCGGTCACGAACGTGCTCAACCTCGCCTACGGTGGCGTGATGATCGTGTCCGCCTACGCGGCGTACGAGATCAATCAGGGCGGAGTGAACATCTGGATCAGCGCGCTCGCGGGGATCGCCGCGGGCGCGCTGGTGTCGGTGTTCCTCAACAACGTCGTGTACACCCCGTTCCAGCGGCGCGGCACCACGCCGATCGGGATGGTGATCGTGTCGCTGGGGATGACCCTGATCCTCGTGTTCGGGACCCAGGCGCTGGCCGGGCCGACCAACGTCTCCTACACGGCGAGCCAGGGAGCCACGGTCAAACCACTCGGATTCGACCTCACGGTGTTGCAACTGGTGATCATCGCGATCAGCGTTGTGGTGATGCTGTTGGTGCACGCGCTGATTCGCTATACGAGGCTCGGAAAGGCGATGCGCGCGACCGCGGCCAACCGCAACCTCGCGCGCAACTGCGGGATCCGCACCAATCGCGTCGTGACGCTCACGTGGCTGATCACCGGCGCGTTGTGCGGCCTCGCCGGCGTGGTGTTCGCGCTCAACTCTGGGACGTTCGGCGCCACCAGCACCGACCTGTTCCTGGTTCTGATCCTCGCGGCCGTGTTCCTCGGCGGTCCCGGAGAGCCTTACGGCGCGATGCTCGGCGCGCTCGTGATCGGACTCGCCACCGAGGTCAGTGCCGCCTTCATCGTGTCCGACTACAAGGACGTGGTGGCGTTCGTGATCCTGATCGCGATGCTCGCCGTGCGCCCGAACGGGCTGCTCGGCGTCCAGACCTGATCGACGGGGACGCGGGCGATGGTCTACTACATCACGACGCTCCTGGTCTACGCCGGTGTCGACGCGATCGCGTGCCTCGGCCTCTCCCAGCAGTTCGGGATCGCCGGGATCACGAACTTCGGCTTCATTATCTTCCAGGCCGCTGGGGCGTACGCGGCGGCGGTCCTGTCGCTCCCAAGCGACAGCGCCAACGGCGGCTTTCAGACGTACATCGGCGGGCTCAACCTGCCGTTCCCGCTTCCGTGGATCGGCGCGGCGCTCGTCGGGGGCTTGCTCGCGGTGCCGTTCACGTTGATCGTGGGGCGGCGGTTGCGAGGCGACTTCGCGGCCGTCGGGCTGCTCGTCACCGCAGTCATGTTCAACTTGCTGGTGACGAATTACCAGCCGCTCGTGAACGGCGCCGCCGGCCTGTCACTCGTACCCGCTCCGCTCCAGAGCGCGCTGAACCCGCAAGGAGTCGATTACCAGTGGGGTTACGGGATCGTGGCGCTGCTGCTCGCCTTCGCGACCTACAGGTTCGTGCGCAGGATCACGGAGTCGCCGTACGGCAGGACGCTCCGCGCGATGCGCGACAACGACGTCGTGGCGGATTCGCTGGGCAAGGACCTCCGAGCTCTGCGCCTCTCTGCGCTCGTGATCGGCGGCGCGATCGCCGGTCTGTCGGGAGGCGTGCTCGTCGGCTTCATCAACCTCTGGGATCCACAGGCGTGGGGCTACGCTGAGACCGTCGTGCTGTTCGCCGCGGTGATCATCGGCGGCCTCGGCAATCATCGCGGGGCGATCCTGGGCGCGCTCCTCGTGCCGGTCACGTTCGAGGAGGCGACGCGCTACATCCCCGCCAGCTCGAGCAACCCCAACCTCGTCCCGGCGCTCCAGTGGGTCGTGATCGGGGTGTTGATCATCGGGTTCCTGTGGTTCCGGCCCCAGGGGATCCTGCCCGAGCGCCGTCGGGTGATCCTCGGGAAGAACCCGCCAGCGCCCTCGCCCGGGGAGAACGCGCGCGTTGCCGCGGCAACCGTGACCGAGGCTCCGCGTCGGGAGCCGTTCGCCGGCGACGTGATCCTCAGCTGCTCGGGACTGACCCGGAGCTTCGAGGGCGTCCACGCCGTCGACGGCATCTCGATGTCGTTCGAGCGCGGCCGCCTGACCGGGATCATCGGGCCGAACGGCGCCGGCAAGTCGACCGCGCTGGCAATGCTCGCGGGTACGCTGCGCCCGACGGCCGGCACGGTGACCTATCGCGACGAGGACGTCACTGGGCTGGCCGCCTACCGCCGGGCTCGGCTCGGGCTCGTGCGCACGTTCCAGCTCGCGAGTGAGTTCAAGCGCCTGACGGTGATCGAGAATCTGCTCTCGGCGATCCCCGGCCAGCGCGGCGAGACAGTCAAGGGCGCCGTGCTCGGCCGGCGTTACTGGGGCGCCGACGAGGGCGCCGCGATCGGCCGAGCGCGCGACATGCTCGAGCGCTTCGGGCTGCTCGATATCGCCGACCGCTACGCCGGGGACCTCAGCGGCGGTCAGCGCCGGCTGGTTGAGATCATGCGAGCGCTGATGTCCGAACCGGACGTGCTGCTGCTCGACGAGCCGATGGCCGGCGTCCATCCTCGTCTGGCGCACGAGATCGGGATGCGGTTGGTGGCCCTGTGCGAGGCGGGCATGACCGTTGTGATGGTCGAGCACGAGCTGTCGATCATGGATGAGTTCTGCGACCCCGTGATCGTGATGGCCGAGGGCCGGATCCTGGCCAAGGGCACGATGGAGACACTGCGCGCCACCGAGGAGGTCGTGGAGGCCTACCTTGTCGGCTGAGGTGAAGACCGCGGTGCCGCTCATCGATCATCCGGCGGCCGGGATCGCGATGCGCACGGTGGACCTGACCGCGGGCTACGACCGGAGCCCCGTGATCCACGGCGTCTCGATCTCGGTCTCGCCGGGCGAGGTCGTGTCGGTCGTCGGCCCGAACGGCTCGGGCAAGAGCACGCTGTTGAAGAGCATCGTCGGGCTCGTCGAGATCATGTCGGGGAGCGTGTTCGTCGGCGACGAGGACGTCACCGGATGGCCGTCCGAGAACGTGGCGCGGATCGGGGTCGGCTACGTGCCCCAGGTCGACGACGTGTTCGCGCCGCTTACCGTCCGCGAGAACCTCGAGATGGGCGGCTACCTCCTCAAGCAGCGCGACCTGCCGGCGCGGATCGCGCACGTGATCGACGTGTTCCCGCGGCTCGGCACGATGCTTTCTCGCCGCGCCGGCAAGCTCTCGGGCGGCGAGCGCAAGATGCTCGCGATGGGGCGGGCGCTGATGCTCGAGCCTGGCCTCGTTGTGCTGGACGAGCCGACCGCGAACCTTGCGCCCGCGGTGGCGCAGTCGGTGCTCGGCGAGCACGTCCGCGAGCTCGCGACCACCGGCGCCTCGGTGCTCGTGGTCGAGCAGCGGGCACGGGCGGTGCTCGAGATCTCCGACCGGACGTACGTGCTCGGCGGTGGTCAGCTGAGGATGGAGGGCACGCCGGCTGAGCTTGGCTCGAGCCCCGAGTTCGTCGAGTCG
Source organism: uncultured Solirubrobacterales bacterium (assembly GCA_963822855.1). Lineage (GTDB taxonomy): Bacteria > Actinomycetota > Thermoleophilia > Solirubrobacterales > Solirubrobacteraceae > Palsa-465. Next base: position 335,422 of record CAWGJE010000001.1, read on the forward strand.
TTCCTGGGCGGTGGGCGCCGGTCCGCGGGTGCCTGAAGCGCCAATCCCGCAGCAGGTCGAGCCAATCTGGACGCGATCCAGCGCTTAATCAACGTCCCGAGCGGGCATGACGATACCCGAGCGACAATGGCGCGAGTCAGACCCTGGGAAGGCGAGGTGTTCGTGTCGCACGACTGTCGGCGGTCGCAGCGCGTGCTGGGCGGCCGCTGGAGGCGGCCGGCGATGCTCGGGTTCGTGGGCGCGCTGCTCGCCGCGCTGGCTACGATCGCTCTCGGCGCATCGACAGGTGCCGCCGCGGGCGCCGCGCCCGCCCGTCTCTACCTTACGGCGTCGATCCGTCATCAGCCGGTGAGCCACCTCAAGCCCAAGTACACCACGCCGCCGCGGCTGGTGTTCGGCATCTACCCGGGTGGCGCCGCCGGCACGGTCGGCCCGAGCGGCCCGGTGGCGCCGGAGAATCCGACCCTCCGCATGGCCGCGCTCGAGCAGCTGCGCCCGCCGGGACGGCCGTTCATCCTGCACCTTTACGCGTCCTACACGGGAGCGGACGGATGGTCGGCAGCCCAGCAGGTCGGCCAGGAGATCGCACAGTACGGCGCTGCCGGATTCGAGACCGAGCTCGTCGCCTGCTACCGCCCGGGCGACGGTGGCTCGCCGGCTGACGTCGCCGGCTTCGTCGGGTTCGTGCGCGACGCGGTCCGGTCGCTCGGAGCCGTGCCGGGCTTCGTCTCGCTGCAGGTCACGAACGAGGCCAACCAGGGCGGGTCGCCGAACACGTCCGACGGCTACTACGCCGGCGCCAAGGACGCGCTGATCGACGGCGTGATCGCGGCCAAGGGCGAGAGCCGCGAGCACGGAGACGGTCGGGTGAAGATCGGGTTCAACTGGGCGTACGCAACCGACTCGGGGGAGCGTGCGTTCTGGCGGTATCTCGGGAGCCGCGGCGGCCGGCGATTCGTCGACGACCTCGATTGGGTCGGACTGGACGCGTATCCCGGCACATGGGGACCGGCGCTCGCCGAGCGCGGTCTCGGGGCCGCGACGACGAGCTTCGTAGACACGGCGCTGCACGCGCTGCGAGTCACGTACATGCCACTCGCGGGCATCCCGCACTCAGTGCCGCTGCGCGTGTCGGAGACCGGCTACCCGACCGGGCCCGGGCGCACCGACGCGATGCAGGTCACGGTCGTGCAGGCCGCGGCCGAAGCGGTCTACCACGCTCGCGGCACGTACAACGTCACCGGGTTCCGTTGGTTTGACCTGCGGGACGCCGATTCGTCGAGTTCGAGCTTTGAGAGCGAGTACGGGCTGATGCGCGACGACTATTCGCCTAAGCCGGCGTTCGGCGCGTATCGGGGGCTGGTGGCGAGGCTGTCTAGCTGATTCGCTGTGACCGTGCGCCGGCGGCGAACGCGCGTTCGGCGGACGGCGTGCTGTCGATCCGCCAGTTCGCTTCCTTGACGAGGTTGAACCAGATCATGCTGGTCACGTAGGGGCGAGCTGCGAGGTAGGACCACATGTTCCCGATCCAGTGCGCCTTGTTTCCGCCTTGCTCGGCGGTCGCGGTCTCGGCGAGCTGGATCGGGAGTCCGGGCTCGAGCGTGTGTAGCCGGTCGATCGCGTTGCCGCAGCCCTGGGCGAAGGTCTGCCAGCCGCGCGCGAACAGCGGCCTGCCGCCGTTCTGACACGTCGTGGCCGTCACGTTGACGTACGCGGTGCCGGGGAACTGGGCCGTCGATCTCGCGAACGCGGGGCTCCAAACCCATTTGACGTTGGTGGCGCCGGCGTGCTGGAAGATGTCGTGGACGTGGCGCCAGGCCTGGACGAACTGTCCCGGGTGGTTGCTATTGGCGTAGTCATCCCACGGGAACCAGTTGCCGTCCATTTCCTGGGCGAACCGGAGCAGCACGGGGTGCTTCCACGCTGCGAGCGACTTCGCCCAGGCGCGGATATATGGGTCGAACTTGCCGTCGATGATGTTGCTCAGCCGGTAGCGCGGCTGCGACTTGTATAGGCCCTTGCTGGCGTCCCACGGTTCCCAGGTGATCTCGGGGGTGCTTCCGCGCCGTTCGGTCGCGTTCAGCTGGGATGTGCTCGGTAGCGGGTTGTGTTGCCAATCCGCGTACCACATGACGATCGCGGCGGGCTTGCCGGCCTCACGCTCGAACGTGTCGACCGTGCTCAGGTCAGACGGCTGCCACGCCTTCCACCAGTTGCGGGCGAGCGGGCCGGTGGTGACACCGAGGTCGAGCTTTCCACCGACGGACGCGGGGCCCGCTTCAATCGCAGGCTGAGCCGCCGGCGCCGGCGACGGCTTGTCGATGATTCCCTGCTGGTAGGCGAACAGGCCAAGCGTCGCGACCAGCACCAGCATTGATGTCGCCGCCGCTCTCACTTCTCACGCCGCCGTCATCGCATGGATCGCCTGGTTTCCGAAATGCGCCAACGAGACCCCGAGCACGGCGAGCAGGCACCCGAGCGCGACCACGATCACCGCGCGTGAGCGCACGGCGGTGCGCAGCGCGCTGTGATCGGCGGCGATCTGCTTGATGTCCATCCCGAGCGTCGTCGCGAGCACGGCCGCGCCCATCAGCGCGTTGGCGAGCGCGAGCCCGTAGTAGCCGCGGATCAGGCTGCCCCCGGCGCTCGCGTCGAACAACCAGACCGCGGCCAGCGGAAGCGCGGCGAGCACGATGTAGGGGCCGTAGATGCTGATCGCTCGCGGGCCGCCGCCGGCCGCCTTGCCCTTCGGCGTGATCATGTAGGAACGCTTGACCCGGAGCACGACGTTGATCAGCGCCCACAGCACCACGGGCCAGCGTGCCGTCTGCAACACGATCCCGCGCCATGACAGCCTCAACCCGCCGGGCTGGAACCACCTGCGCGACTCGCACCACATCAGCGTCGAGGCCAGCATCACGGGCACGAAGTAGACGAAGAACCGGCCGATCGGGACGGACGCGATCGGCCGGTTGACGAGCAGCGCAACCGCGGGGAGCGCCCACAGGACCGCGAGCGAGATCGACCACAGCGTGTACCAGCTCTGGCAGAACAGGAACTGCAGCGCCTGACCGCGGGTGTACCGACGGATCAGCCGCGGCGTGTGACCGAAGAAGATCTGGATCATCGAATACGCCCACGCGAACTGCTGGCGCAGATACGTCGCGAGGTCGTGCGGGCCATCGCCGGTGGCGATCAGGTCAGGCACGAACACCCCGGTGTAGCCATGAGCGGCCAGAACGACCGTGTCGAGGTGATCCTCGGCCCGGGTGGGCTGGAACCCCCCGATCTCGCGGACGGCCGCGGTTCGGTACGAGGTGTGGGAACCGATGATGAACGGGGTCCCGGTGGCGCCGTAGAACCCCATCTGCAGCGGGCCCTGGAAGATCAGGTCCTGCTCGGCCAGGCCGCGCGCCGTCCAGTTCTCGAGGTTGCCGCACACGCTCGGGGCCTGCACCCACGCCACCGCCCGGTCCCGGAAGTAGCCAAGCACCCGATCGAGGTAGTCGGCCCGCGGGCGGTGATCGACGTCGAGCTGGACGAACACCTCATAGTCACGCCCGAGACTATCGACGTGATCGAGCCACGCGTTGACATTCCCGGCCTTGGTCTTCGCCTGGAACGGCGGCGCGGGCTGGTTCCACGCCTCGACGCCACCGCGGGTGAAATAGTTGACGCCGTGCTCATCCGCGAGCGCGCGGACCTCGTCCGAGCCCCCCTCGTCCAGGATCCAGCTGTCGTGCGGATACTCGACGTTCCTCAGCGCGACAAGCTGCCCCTCGATCACGTCCAGCGACTCGCTCGAGGGAACGCACAGCGTGATCATCGCCACGCGCATGCCCACGAGCGGCTCGACCTCGACGGGACGCTTCATCTTGCGCACGAACCGCCAAAACACCGTCGGCAGCAGCGTCGTCTGATAAAACAGCGCGATCGTCTCCGCCCAATAGAGCCACGCGGTGCTGCTCCCGGTGTGGCGCAGCCACCACCCCCAGAACGCAACGTTCACCGCGAGCCACAACAGCCCAACCGCCCAAAACCGCACCCGGTCAGTCGCAGACAGCACGCTGACCTTCGAATGGCGGAACCCGGGCACCGGTTCCAGTCCAACCAGACCGGCGCTGACCTGACGCCCAACCCGCTGCTCGCACGCCGCGGACACCCTCGAGCACCGCTCACACTCGCGGCCTCTTCTACCAACGGCCCGAAGCCGTCGTATCCCATGCGGGCACACGCAGCCCGCCGTCCCTAATTTCATATAGGTCCCGTTTGATGTAGGCGGTGCCCCGAGGCAACGCGTGATGTTCCGGCGACCGACCGGTCACCGGAGGCTCCTTGCCACCCGCGATACTCATTTGACCAGCGAAAAATGAAAGGTTCTGAAGAGCCGGGCCCGCAAGTGACGCACCTCACACTCGGGCGGCGGGCTGGGCAAGCGCCCGTGTGGCTTGAGAACCTGAGGTACTGCCCGGCCAGGACAATGGCCCAGCCTGGACGAGCTGCTCAGGAACCCGACCTGCGCACAGCCGGTTGGAGCACTCTGACTCGAGTCAGCGCATCTTTTATTCCCCGGGAGACCCCAGCAGTTCGGTGACGCCGGTCAGCTTGATTAGGCGCTCGACCTGGGGAGAGGGGTCGCGGAGTTCGAGGTGCCGCCCGTGCTCGCGTGCCGTCGCCGAGATGGACACGAGCAGTGCGATGCCGGTGCTGTCGATGAACGAGACGCGGGAGAGGTCGAGCATGGCGTCGCCTGAGAGCAGCGCCTGGCTCAGCCGTTTCTCAGGGCCTCGCTGACCGCCAGCGCGACCGCGTCGCAGGTTTCGTCGCTCGCGCCCAGGAGCCTTGCGTAATCGACCAGTTCCCGCCGTAGCGTGGGGACTACGGTTGGCGGGCTGGCCGGAACATGCCACTCCCAGGACCGGGGTGACCGCACCGGGTCAGGACCAGACAACCGCCGGCTCCGCAGGACATTGGTGGTCTACGGCGCCGCCAACCGGCACGCGCATAATCAGCATCGCGACGTCGTCGCGGGGCTGGCGACGTGGGGTGCCGAGCGCGGCGTTCTCGAGCTCGAACAGAAGCTCCTCGGCGCTGGCGCTGGAAAGAGATCCAAGCAGGCGCGCAAGGGCGTGCTCGTCATCGATGCGGGGGTTGTGCTCGATGAGGCCGTCGGTGTACAGCAGGAGCGTGTCATTCGGGCCCATCTCAACCTCGATTAGTGGAAAGCGCGGAGTGGTCAGAATGCCGAGCACGGGACCGTGATCCTCCAGCATGTCGGTGGTTCCATCGGCACGCCGGATCAGCGAAGGCGGGTGCCCGCCCACCGCGAGCTCGAGGCGCCAGCCATGAGCGGCTTGCTCGACACGGCCGTACACGGCGGTGCAATATCGGTTGTATCCGGAGCCGCGCGGAACGCATGATCGATCGTCGCCTGAGACGCCGCTAGGTCCAATCCGCCCTCACGCAGCGAAGGGTCTCAGATCCGGATCTTCGACGCCGAAACTGGTGTCCTTGCAGCCCGCAATAGGACCAGGCTGTGACACAACCGGAGCGCGCGCCCGGACCCGGTCCGGGCCGCGCGCTCCGCCCAGACCTTAGGCGCCGACGGTCGCGCCGACGGCCTGCTCGATGCGCTCACCGAACTGCTCGTCGACGTTCTTCCAGTATTCGATTGCCCGCGCCAGCACCTTGTCGGACACGCCGTCCGCGAGGTGGCCAGCGATGTTCGAGACCAGGCGGTCGCGTTCGTCGTCGTCGAGCACGTCGCGCACCTGGGTGCGGGCCTGGCCGAAGTCGTCATCATCGTCCCGCGGCGTGTAGGCCGACCGGACCATGTCGCCGTCGCTGGCCCACAGGCCGGCGTGGTCGGTCGCCGACGGGTCGGCCTTGGGGCCACCGTAGGAGTTCGGGGCGTAGACGGGATCGCTGACGTTGACCGTGCGCCCGACGCCGTCCTTGCTGTAGCTGTGCACCGGCACGTGCGGAGTGTTGACCGGGATCTGCTTGTAGTTGACCCCGAGCCGGGCGCGATGCGCGTCGGCGTAGGAGAACCCGCGCGCGAGCAACATCTTGTCCGGGCTCAGTCCGATCCCGCGCACGAGGTTGTTCGGCTCGAACGCCGCCTGCTCCATCTCGGTGTGGAAGTCCGTCAGGTTGCGGTTGAGCGTCATCGTCCCGACCTTGATCAGCGGGTAGTCGCCGTGCGGCCACACCTTGGTCAGATCGAATGGGTTGAACCGGTAGGTCTTGGCTTCCTCGAACGGCATGACCTGCATGTACAACGTCCAACCCGGGAAGTCGCCGTCGCGGATCGCCTCGAACAGATCCTGTCGGTGGTAGTCGGGCTTCTCGCCGGCGATCCGGTCGGCCTCGTCCTGGGTCAGGCACTCGACGCCCTGATCGGTCTTGAAGTGGTACTTGACCCAGAACTTGTCGCCGCCGGCGTTGACCCACATGTACGTGTGGCTCGAGTAGCCGTTCATGTGACGGTAGCTCTTGGGGATGCCGCGATCACCCATCAGCCACGTCACCATGTGGGCAGACTCCGGCGAGAGCGTCCAGAAGTCCCACTGCATATCGTGGTCGCGCAGGCCGTTGTCGGCGCGACGCTTCTGGCTACGGATGAAGTGCTGGAACTTCATCGGGTCGCGGACGAAGAAGATCGGCGTGTTGTTGCCGACCATGTCGTAGTTGCCCTCGGACGTGTAGAACTTCAGCGCGAAGCCACGGGGGTCGCGCCAGGTATCGGGGCTGCCGCTCTCGCCGGCGACCGTGGAGAAGCGGGCGAGCATCTCAGTCTTGACGCCGGGCTGGAACAACGCGGCCCGGGTGTAGGCGGTCACGTCCTCGGTCGTCTCGAATACGCCGAACGCGCCCGAGCCCTTCGCGTGCGGCTGACGCTCGGGAATCCGCTCGCGGTTGAAGTTCGCCATCTGCTCGATCAGGTACTGGTCCTGAAGCAGGATCGGGCCATCCGGGCCGACGGTCAGCGAGAATTCGTCGCTCGCGACGGGGGCTCCACCGTCTGTCGTGGTCTTAGCTGGCGTGTCTGTCATCAAGCGCTCTCCTGGTCATTCGAGTTGGACGTTGTCTGACACGTGGGGCAGATGCCCCAGAAGGTGACCTCGGCCTCGTCTACCACGTACCCACTCGCGTCCGACGGCAACACGCACGGCGGCACTCCGATCACGCAGTCCACGTCGACGATCGCCCCACACGAGCGGCAGACGAGGTGGTGGTGGTTGTCGGCCACGCGTGTCTCGTACCGGGCAGGGCTCCCCGCGGGCTCGATCCTTCGCACCAAGCCCGCCCGGGTCAGCGCGCCCAGAACGTCGTAGACGGCCTGGGTCGAGATCGACCCCACGCGATCTCGCGCGCTGACCGCAACCTGCTCAGCGGTCACGTGCTTGCCGTTCGCCACCGCGGACAGCACCGCGAGTCGCGATGCCGTGATCCGCAGTCCGGTTGCGCGGAGCGCGGCCGCGGCCTCGATACGAGCCTCGGTCATCGAACACGAACCCTACTCTAAATTCAGAATGATTCCATTCTGGAACTAGTTCCAAAACAGCTCGCGCCCCGGTACGCCGGAAATCAGGCGGCGCGCATCGACAGCTCGACATCCTCAGCGAACGGCACCGAGGTGTATCCCTTCGCGGAGGATCGGACGATTTCGAGGTAGTCCGGGCTCTTGTCGGTGTTGTCGGCGACGATCAGCGCGCCGGGCCTCAGGTGCTCCTCCAGCAGCTTCAGCACTGGCAGGTAGAGGGTTTTGGCGCCATCGAGCAGCACGATGTCGATCTGCTCGGGCAGATCGTGCGCGAGCGTCTGGAGCGCGTCGCCCTCGCGGATCTCGATCAGATCATCGAGTCCGCCGGCGACGAAGTTCTCACGCGCGCGCTCGATCTTCGACGGCTCGAACTCGGTGGTGATCACGCGCCCGCCGCCGTTGTCGCGCAGACCGGCCGCGAGATGAAGCGTCGATATCCCGAACGAGGTCCCGAACTCGACGACCTCGCGCGCGCCCGTGGAGCGCACGAGCATGTAGAGGAGTTGAGCGGTATCGCGGGAGACCGCCAGGTAGGCGCTGTTCGCCCGGCTGTAGAACCGGAGATAGTCGGGCAGGCGTTCGTCGGGCGAGGTCTGGTTCAGGGCGGCGCGGAACTCCGGTGACGGGGGCGCTTCCGCCTCGGTGAACAGCCGGTCGAGCAGCGCGTCGAGGGGTGCGGTGGCGAGCGTTGTCATGACGGTCCTTTCGTCTCATGGAGGCCACCAGAACATAGACGCGCCTTGCCGGCCTGCACGCGGCCGACAACCGCGTCGAAACTTCGCACCGGCGCTTGGAGCGGCGTGAGCCCCAGCTAAGCGACGGGCGGCGCCGTCGACTCGCGCACGACCAGCTTGGTCTCGAGCTGGACGTGCAGCGCCTCGATCCGCTGGTTCTGAAGCTGGCGGACGAGCAGGTTGACCGCCATCCGCCCCATCTCCGCCAGCGGCTGGCGGACCGTGGTCAGCGGCGGCGTGACGATCGAGGCCTCGAACGTGTCGTCGAAGCCGACCACCGACAGTTGCTCGGGAATGCTGACGCCGCGCAGGCGCGCGGCCTGCATGACGCCGATCGCGAGCATGTCGTTGAACGCGAACACCGCCGTCGGCGGGTCGGGACGGTCGAGTAGCGACAGCGCCGCTTCGGCGCCGCCCTCGGCGTGGAAATCGGACTCGACCACGAGCCCGGGGTCGGGCATGACGCCGGCGGCGGCGAGCGCCCCGTGGTAGCCGCGTAGACGCTCCTCGGTGGCGATCCACCCCCGCGGCCCGGTGATCGCCGCGATCCGCCGATGCCCGAGCGACAGCAGGTGCTCGACCGCCTCGCTCGCCCCCGACGAATGCGCGGCCGAAACCGTGGGGACGCGTTCGTCAATAGGCCGCAAGGGGTCGGCGATCACGAACCGGTAGCCATGGTCGTGGAGCGCCGCGAGCTCGTCGGGCGACTCCTCCGGGAGGATCAGAAGCGCGCCGTCGGTCGTTCCCTGCATCAACCGCTCCAGGAGCGACACCTCGCGGTCGTGCTCGTGGTGGGTCGGGCACAGGACCATGCGCATGTCCTGCTCGTACAGCGCTTCGCCGGCGCCGTCGAGGATCACCGCGAAGTAGGAGTGGTGGACGACCGGGGTGGTCACGCCGACCAGACCGGTCCGTCCCGCCGACAGCCCCCGTGCCGTTCGGTTCGTGCTGTAGCCGTGCTCGCGGACGACCCGCAGAACCGCGTCCCGTGCGCGATCGGACACCTCCGCGCGGCCATTGATCACTCGCGACACGGTCGCGGTCGAGACGCCGGCGAGATCCGCCACCTGCCGGATCGTGAGCCGGTTGCTACGGCCGTTTTCTAAGCGATCTGTGGAACTCATACGGTGTATTGAATCACAATTTCTGAAACGTTACAAGCAGTTGAGACACCACCGCCCTCAATCAACCGCAGAAAATATAAATAAATAAAGGCTTGACACGTACGAAACTGTTTCGGTAACGTTTTCAGCGGGCCCTGCCGACCGGCGCGGCGCGGAGAGGAGAAACGACGATGGCGTTCATCACCCGGCGGTTGGCGTTCTATGCCGTCGCGGCGTGGGTGGCGATCACCGTCAACTTCGCGATCCCGCGGGTGATGCCGGGCAACGCGGTCGACACGCTGCTGGCCAAGTACCCGACGCTCGACGCGAACTCGCTCAAGGCGCTCGAGGCCGAGTTCGGCACGCACACGCACGGGAGCCTGATCAGCCAGTACTTCACCTACCTCGGGGACCTGGCGCACGGGAACCTCGGAACGTCGGTCAACCTGTACCCGGCCAAGGTCACAACGGTGATCGCGCAGACGCTGCCGTGGACCGTGATCCTCGTCGGCACGGCGACGATCATCAGCTTCGCGCTCGGCACGTTGCTGGGGATCCTCGCCGCATGGCGGCGCGGCGGCTCGCTCGACCGCGCGCTTCCTGCGTTCACGTTCCTACAGGCGACGCCCTACTTCTTTCTGGCGCTGGTCGCGATCCAGCTCTTCGCGGTCAGCTGGGGGCTGTTCCCGTTCGGACAGGGCTACAGCCTCGGGCTCGCCCCCGGCTGGGACTGGTCGTTCATCTCGAGCGCGATCTACCACTCGATCCTGCCCGCGCTGACGATCGTCGTGACCTCGATGGCCGGCTGGATGCTCCAGATGCGCAACGTGATGATCACGACGATCTCCGAGGACTACGTGCTGGTCGCGCAGGCCAAGGGTCTCTCTCCCCGGCGGGTGATGTTCACCTACGCGGCCCGCAACGCGATCCTGCCCAACCTCGCCGGGTTCGCGCTGTCAATCGGCTTCGTGGTCGCGGGCGCGCTGGTGATGGAGATCGTTTTCTCCTACCCGGGCATCGGATTGACCCTCTACAACGCGGTCACGTCCGATGACTTCCCGCTCCTCCAGGGCATCTTCCTCGTGATCTCGTTCTCGGTGCTGTTCGCCTGCCTGCTCGCCGACATCGTGTACTTCTTCGCCGACCCGCGCACGCGGACTAGGGGCGCGTTCTGATGTCCGCGATCGCCGCGGGCATCGATCCGCTCCCCGACGGCACGGAGCAGCTCCCGCCGACCGTGATCGCGCGCAAGCGGGGATGGTTCCGGCGCCTGCCCGGAAAGGCCAAGGTCGGCGCGGCGATCCTCGCCTTGTTCATCTTGGTCGCGGTCATCGGCCCGACGATCGCGCCGTTCGACCCGACCGCAACCACCCCGGGTCAGGCACTTCCCCTCGGCCCTACCACCACCCACCTGCTCGGCACGACCGCCACCGGCCAGGACGTGCTCTCGCAACTGCTCGTCGGCACCCGCTCGACGGTCGTACTCGGGCTGCTCACAGGAGTGATCGCGACCGTGCTCGCGATCGTGGTCGGGATGTCGGCGGGCTTCCTCGGCGGAGCGTCCGACGAGGGGCTGTCGCTGCTCGCCAACGTGTTCCTGGTCCTGCCGGCGCTGCCGCTGCTGGTCGTGATCCTCGGTTACCTACCGCATTCGGGTGAGCTTCCGACGGCGATCGTGCTGAGCGCGCTAGGTTGGCCGTGGGGCGCGCGCGTGATCCGTGCCCAGACGCTGTCGCTGCGCAACCGCGACTACGTCGCCGCGGCGCGCGAGTCCGGTGAGAGCAGCTGGCGCATCATCTTGTTCGAGATCTTCCCGAACGAAATCGGTTTGATCGCGGCAAGTTTTGTCGGAACCGTTCTGTACGCGATCTTGACGTCGGTGGCGCTGGCGTTCCTCGGCGTCGCGGACCTGTCGAAGTGGAGCTTCGGGACGATGCTCTACTGGGCGCAGAACGGCAACGCCGTGCAACTGAACGCCTGGTGGTGGTACGCGCCGCCGGGGATCTGCGTGGCGCTGCTGGGGATGAGCCTGGTGCTGCTCAACTTCGGGCTCGACGAGCTCGGCAATCCGCGGCTGCGCGCGGCGGGGAGCGTGCGGGTCGGGCGCCACACGTGGCGGCCGTCGGACCCGACGCCGGTAGTCCGTGAAGAGCGGCGGGAGCTAGCGTGAGCGCAGTGACCGAAACCGGCGCTCACCGCCCCGAAGCGGCGGCCGCGGAGACAACCCCGAAGCCCGTCCTCGACATCCGCGACCTGTCGATCTCGTACCGATCGGACGCCGGGGACGTGCGGGCCGTCCGGGACGTGTCGCTCGCTCTCGGACCGGGCGAGATCGTCGGCCTCGCCGGCGAGAGCGGCTGCGGGAAGTCGACGCTCGCGTACGGGTCGATCCGCCTGCTCCGCCCGCCGGCGGTGATCACCTCCGGCAGCGTCACCTACCACGGACGCCGCGTCGACCCCGGGGGTGTTGACGTCCTTAAAGCGACCGGTGGGCAGCTCCGCGAGCTCCGCTGGCGCGAGATCGCGATCGTGTTCCAAAGCGCGATGAACTCGCTGAACCCGGTGCTCCGCATCAGCGATCAGTTGCTCGACGCGGTCGGGGCGCACCTCCAGCTCGCCGAGGACCAGCGCCAGGCAAGGATCGTCGACCTAATAGAGATGGTCGGGATCCCACGCGCAAGGTTAAGAGCTATCCCCATGAGCTCTCGGGCGGGATGCGTCAGCGCGTGATGATCGCGATGGCGCTCGCGGCCGAGCCCGAGGTAGTGATCATGGACGAGCCGACCACGGCGCTCGACGTGGTCGTCCAGCGAGAAATCCTGTCCGAGATCTTCGAGCTGAAGGAACGGCTCGGCTTCTCGGTCCTGTTCATCACGCACGATCTGTCGCTGCTGCTCGAAATCGCCGACCGCGTGATGATCATGTACGCCGGCCGGGTCGTCGAGTCGGGGACCCGCGACCAGATCCACAGACACGCGGCCCACCCCTACACCAGGGGGCTGCTGACCTCGTTCCCGAAGCTCCACGGGCCCCGCCTGAAGCTTTCCGGAATCCCCGGCTCGCCGCCCGACCTCCGGGGCGCGCTCACCGGCTGCCCGTTCATTCCGCGCTGCACCTTCGCCACCGACGCGTGCGCGACTGTCGACATGGCGCTGAACCTGGTCGAGCCGGAACACCTCACCGCGTGCCCGGTCGTGAACGCCGCACATGTGAAAGGGGCCACTCCGGCTCAGTCGAACAACGCAAGCCCGACGGCCGGTCCGGTGGTGATCGAGGCTATGGAGCTGGCGAAGACGTACAAGCTCGGCCGCAAGACCACCGTCGACGCCGTTCGCGGCGTCTCGCTCCGGCTCTGCCAGGGCACGATCACGGCTCTGGTCGGCGAGAGCGGCTCGGGCAAGACCACGGTGGCGCGGCTGCTCGCCGGCCAGGAGCGGCGCTCGGGCGGCCAGGTTCTGCTCGACGGAGAGCCCATCGACCCCGCGAGCAAGCGCGGGTTCCGTGCGTACAAGGGAGCGGTGCAGATGGTCTTCCAGGACCCGTTCGCATCGCTCAACCCGCTCCACACCGTCAGCTACCACATCACGCGCGCGCTCCGTCTCCACCAAGACCGCAGCGGCCTGGGCGCGACCACCGGGGAGCTCGACGAGCTCCTGACTCAAGTCCGTCTGAGCCCGGCCGAGCAGTTCCGCGACGCCTACCCGCACGAGCTATCGGGCGGGCAGCGCCAGCGCGTCGCGATCGCCCGGGCGCTGGCGGCGGCGCCTCGCGTCCTGCTCGCCGACGAGCCGGTCTCGATGCTCGACGTCTCGATCCGGCTCGAGATGCTCGACCTGATCGATCAGCTGCGCCGGAACCTCAACCTGGCGGTCCTCTACATCACCCACGACATCGCATCCGCGCGCTACTTCGCGGACGAGATCCTCGTGATGTATCGGGGCGAAATCGTCGAACGCGGCCCCGCCGAGCAGGTGACGCAGTCGCCGAGCCACGAGTACACGCGACTGCTGATCGCCTCGGCGCCCGACCCCGACGCCTTTGGCAAGCAACCCGAATCCGGCCTCTCGGGAAGGGAGGACCGTGCAATGAGGTGATTGTCCCATCGCCGAGGCTGCGCCTCAGAGCGCGACGCCGGCGAACCCGGGCTTCAACGGACCGCACGGCCCTTAAAGCCCGCACCCCCGGCCTCACCCGGGGGCACGTGACCGTCTACATACGCGACACGACCCTGGCCTGAACCAGGGGCGTGAATGTCTACATACGCGACACGACTCTTTTATCAGAGAGAAGGTGTACTGCTCGATGAAACGATGGATCAAGCAACAACGATGGCTCGCGGCGGGCGTGGTGCTCGGCGCCGCCGCGGTGATCGCCGGCTGCGGCGGGACCTCGAGTTCCTCCTCGGGCGGCTCCAGCAGCTCGGGCGGCTCGAGCGGCTCCTCGGTGCTGACGGTGGAGTCCAGCCAGCAAAACGCGATCACTCAGAACTTCAACCCGTACATCCAATCGTCCGCAGCGACCCTGCTCGGGGCGACATCGCTGATGTACGAGCCGCTGCTTCAGACCAACGCGATCAAGCCCGGCCAGTACTACGACTGGCTGGCCACCGGATACACCTGGTCGAACGGTGGAAAGTCGATCACGTTCACGATCCGCCCGGGGGTGAAGTGGTCTAACGGAACGCCGATGACCGCGGCCGACGTTGCCTTCACCTTCAACATGCTCAAGCAGTACCCCGACGTCAACAACACGGGGTTGGCTATCCAGAGCGTGAGCACGAGCGGCAACCAGGTGACGCTCAACTTCCAATCCCCGCAGTACGCCAACCTCCAGAACATCGCGGGCCAGACGTACATCGTCCCGGCATCGGTCTGGAGCAAGGTCGGCGATCCCGGCAAGTACACCGACCCGACCCCGGTCGGCACCGGCCCCTACACCGTCTCCCAGTTCAGCCCGCAGGGAATCACGTTGAAGGCCAACCCCACCTACTGGGGCGGCAAGCCGGCGGTGTCCGAGGTGCAGTTCCCGACCTACGCGTCGGCGAACACCGCCCTAGCGGCTCTCCAGACCAATCAGCTGCATTGGGCGGGGAACTTCATCCCGGGTGTGCAGCAGGTGTTCGAGTCAGGTCACTCCAGCCACCAGGTGTGGTTTCCGCCGGTCCAGACGAACAGCCTCGAACCTAACCTGAACAGGTTCCCCACCAACCAGCTTGCCGTGCGCAAGGCGATCAGCCTGGCGATTGACCGGACCGCAATCAGCCAGCAGGCGGAAGGTGGACTCGAGCCGCCGGTGTCCAACGCGAGTGGTCTGACGCTGCCGATCTTCCAGCAGTTCCTTTCGCCGACTGTGGCGAACCAGACGCTGCCGGCGCACGCAGACCCCGCCGCGGCCAAGCAGGTGCTCGAGCAGGCGGGCTACGTGATGGGGTCCGACGGCTTCTTCCGGACCAAGTCCGGTCAGGAGCTGTCGCTCGACATCACGAACCCGTCTTCGTTCGCGGACTACGCGACCGGTGACCAGATGGTCGCGGGCTGGCTACGCAAGGCCGGCATCAACGCCACATTCGTGGGCCAGTCGGTCACGGCGTGGTCCTCGGACGTCGCGACCGGGAACTTCCAGCTCACGGCGCACTGGTCGCAGACGAGCGTCTCGCCGTACCAGCTCTACAACGACTGGCTGAACAGCGCCCAGGCGACGAGCAACGCGGCAGGCGACTTCGAGCGGCTGAAGGATCCGACCGTCGACGCGGCCCTCGACAAGCTCGCGGCCGACAACACGGTGGCGACACAGCAGGCGGATCTGGCTCCGATCGAGCAGTACGTGGCCCAGAACCTGCCGATCATCCCGACGGTCTACGGCGTGGTGTTCGACGAGTACAACACGAGCAAGTTCACCGGTTGGCCGACGGCGAGCAACCCGTATGAGTCGGGTAGCCCCAACACGCCGACCAATGAGGTCGTGATCCTGCGGTTGCGGCCCATCAGCTAGGTCTCTCCTCCACCCCAAAGACGCCCGCTTCCCGTGTCCTCTCACGCGGGGAGCGGGCGCCGTACTCGCGCAATCTTCAGAACCACACCGATTAGGAGAACTTCATGACTGGGACGTCACCCGACGGTGCGCACGGCGCGCGCCCCTTCCCACCCGGCTTTCTCTGGGGCGCCTCGACGTCGGCATATCAAATCGAGGGGGCGGTCCACGAAGACGGCCGCGGCCGCTCAATCTGGGACACCTTCAGCCACACGCCGGGCAAGGTCCACCACGGCGACACAGGCGACATCGCCAGCGACTCGTATCACCACATGGAGGAGGATCTGGGGCTGCTGACCGCGCTCGGCGTTGGCGCCTACCGGTTCTCGGTGGCGTGGTCCCGGGTCCAGCCCACCGGGCGCGGACCGTTCAATCAGCCCGGACTCGATTACTACCGGGCATTGGTCGGCGGACTGCGTGGCCGAGGCATCGTCCCAGTTCTCACTGCGTACCACTGGGACCTGCCGCAGGCGCTCGAGGACGAGGGCGGCTGGGCCAACCGCGATACGGCGTATCGGTTCGCCGAGTACGCCGAGGCACTCGCCCACGCCCTCGGCACCGAGGTCGGCATGTGGATCACGCTCAACGAACCCCAGCAGGCGGCCCACCAGGGTTACCGCGTGGGAACCCATGCCCCCGGCAAGACCGACCTGTCGCTCGCGGCTGCGGCGACGCATCACCTCCTGCTCGCCCACGGGCTGGCCGTCGAGGCGATCCGCGCCGAGCTGTCCGGCCACATCCCGGTCGGCATCACGATCGATCTACACCCGGTCCGCGCCCTGGACGCGGACGCGGCACCCGCCGCCGCGGCCCTCGACGCGGAGCAGAACCGGATCTTCCTCGAGCCGGTGCTGCACGGCTCATACCCCGATGTCGCCCGCGCCGAGCTTCTCCCACCGGAGGAGCTGATCGAACCCGGCGACATGGATCGGATGTCGGCGCCGCTCGACTTTCTCGGGCTCAACTACTACTGCCCGTACTACGTGCGCACGGGCGACTGGAACGACCTGCGCCGAGGCGAAAGCCCGCTCGCGGGGTACCCGGGAGCGGTCAACTACGTGCCGCCGGACATTCCGCGCACCAGCATGGGCTGGCTGATCGAGCCCGAGGGGCTCTACGACGCACTCCGGACGCTCGACCGCGAAGCGCCGCGACTGCCTCTGTACATCACCGAGAACGGCTGCGCGGCCGACGACTACATCGACCCCGACGGTCGGGTCAACGACCTCGAACGAGTGGACTACCTGGAAGGTCACCTCGATGCGGCACGGCGCGCGATCGACGACGGCGTCAACCTCGCCGGCTACTTCGTCTGGTCACTGACGGACAACTTCGAGTGGGCACGCGGATATCAGCGTCGCTTCGGCCTGTACTACGTCGATTTCGGCACGCAGCGTCGCCTGCCGAAGAAGAGCGCGGCGTTCTACTCCGAGGTGGCGAGGTCGAACGCGCTGCCGCATCTGCGCGACGGCGACCTCAACGGCCGTCCGGCGGTCGCGGACTCAGACGGGGCGGCCTACGCCGCCTTGGCGACCGACGGTTGAGCGTCGAGCTCCCCGTCGCCACGCTCGAGCGCGACCAGAAAGGCGTCGACGATCGCCGGGTCGAACTGGGTGCCAGAGCAGCAGATCAGCTCCTCGCACGCGCTCGCCGCCGGCCTCCCAGCGCGATACGGGCGGTCCGCGACCATGGCCTCGTACGCATCGGCGACGGCCAGGATGCGGGCCTCGAGCGGGATCTCATGCCCGCCGATTCCCTTGGGATAACCGCGCCCGTCAAGCCGTTCGTGATGGGCGCGGACCCACCGCGCGATGTCGCCCAGGCCGGCGTGCTCGAGGATCCGGGCGCCGATCTCCGGGTGGCGCATGATCTCCTTCCACTCCGCATCGTCGAGCGGCCCGGGCTTGTACAGGATCGCGTCGGCGATCCCCAGCTTGCCGAGATCGTGGAGCACACCGGCGGCGTGTACCCGTTCGATCCGGTCCGGGGTGAGGCCGAGAGCGATCGCGGTCTGCTTGGCGAAAGCGCCGACAGTGCGCGAGTGCTCCGCTGTGCCGGCGTCGCGCAGGTCGAGTGCCTCTGCGAGCAACATAACTGCAGCCAAGCGTAGTTCGGCCGATTCGTTCTGAACGCCGCCGCCTCCCGCAGCCGCGCGATGCGCCTGCTCGATCGCGAGCCCGGCCTGGTCGGCGACCGCCATCAGCACCGCGATCTCGGCGTCCTCGGGCCGGCGGCCGTGAAGCGGCTGGTCGAGCGACACCATCCCGACGATCTCGCCCGAGGCTCCGCGCAGCGGCAGCATCAGCATGTCCTCGGGGTGCCAGCCGTCAGGCCCGGGCGCCGCCGCCGCAGCCGGCGTCCAGAACGACCCGTCGCTCTCCCACTCGTACGTCCCGGCCGCAAGCCACAGCGCGCCCTCGCGCATGTTCTCGGGGGTCATCATCCCCTCCCATTCCGGCCAGCTGCTCGACGTCCCGAGCAGCGTCTGACGCGCCTCTACGTCGCCGTCGACCAGCACGGCGCGCATCTGCTCGCCGGTCTCCTCGAGCAGGTTGATCGCGACAACCTGGAACGAAAGCTCCGAGCGGATCGTCTGGGCGAGCGCCTCGAGCACCGGCATCGCGCCCTCGCCGGACGCCGCGGCGCGGGACAGCGCGAGCATGCTGCGCAGGTGGCGCGGCACTGCTCCCTGCTCGGCGCCGGCACGCTGGCGCGCCAGCGCGCGCACCGGCTCGGCCTCGGACGCGGCGGCCACGCGGTTGCGGCCGTCGCGCTTGGCGGCGTACAGCGCGGCGTCGGCGCGGGCGAGCAGGTTGCCGTAATCGGCGTGGCCGGCGGCGACGCCGATCGAGACCGTGAGCGCGCCACCGATGCCGGCCGGGTGGGGCAGCGCCGCCGCCTCGACCGCGGCGCGGATGCGCTCGGCCGCGGCCAGTGCCTCCGCGGCGGTGGTATCCGGAAGCGCGATCAGCAGCTCCTCGCCGCCGAACCGGAATGCCATGTCCTCGGCGCGCAGGCTGCCGCGGATCGTGGCCGCGATCGCCCGCAGCGCCTGATCGCCGGCGAGGTGGCCGAGCTCGTCGTTGTAGATCTTGAACCGGTCGACGTCGCACAGCGCGATCGCGAGCGACTCGCCGCGCGCCTGGTGTCCGGCCTCGAGCCCCGGCAGCTCGTCCGCGAGCGCTCGGCGGTTGCGCATGCCGGTCAGCGGGTCACGGCGGGAGTCCTCGAGGAGCCGCTCGTTGAGCCGCGCCAGCTCGGCCTCGCGGTGGGCCAGATTCGCCAGCGCCGAACGCTCGCGATTCAGCATCCGGCGCAGGCGGCCCTCGAGCAACGCGCCGCGTACCAGCAGCGAGGCCCCGCAGAACCCGAGTCCCGCGTACAGGATGAACGCCACGGCGTCGGGCGCGTGCTCGAGGCGCTCGCGAAGCAGCACGCCCAGCAGCACCAGGAACAGCCCCGCGGGCAGGATCCCGCTCCGCAACCCCGGGTCCTCGGTTCGGATCGACGGCTCAGGCCGGCGGGCGGCAACGGCTCCACCGATGCCGATCGTCACGAGCCCGAGCACCCAGATCGGATCAAGCACGCTGTGGCCCGAGACATAGCTCTGGTCGAGCAGTTGCCGGCTCCAGGGGATGAACGCTGCCGCCTCGAGCATCACCCCGGCGAGGACTACCCTCGCCGCCGCGGACCGCACGCTGGTGAGCGCGCCACCGATCAGCGCCTGGAGCGCCAGTACGGCGGCCGACACGTACAGAGCGGGGTAGACGAGAGCCGAGAGCCGCTGCGCCACCGGCAGCGTCGACATGCTGGCGTCGTGCCACAGCAGCGCATACGTGAGTGACGCCGCGGCGGCGATCAACGGCAGGACCTCGGCGGCGCCGACGATCAAGAGCGCCCGAGACCGGCTCCGCATCCGCACGAGGCTCAGGATCATCAGGATCGCGAACGCCCACCAGCAGAAGTCGGCCACATTGGGAGACGTCGGCACGCTGTTCGGGCTGGCGATCGTGAACGCGTCCCAACCTAGCTGGCCAGCCAGCCAGCACCCAGCCGCGACGGACCACAGCGTCCAGTGACCGCGGTTGCGGGGCTCCGCCGCGCGGCGACCGACCAGCGTCCCGGTCAGAGCGCTGAGGGCCGCGGCAGTCCAGGCGGTATCCCACGACACCGTCCCAAACGATGTGAGGTAGCCAAGCAGCATCGACACCAGGGCGAGCGCCGCGGGCAGGGCCACCGGCCACAGCACCAGGCGCGAGCCGGCAGCTTTCCGAGCGTTTTGCATCACATTCGGTAATCGGCCGACACCCCGCTGGGCTGAACGCGAGCCCCGGACGGCTCGACCGAACTCGGGGGTCAGACCGCTGACCGCGTCAGTCGGCGGAGTCGGCGAGCGCCGCCTGGGCCGCGGCAATCCGCGCGATCGGCACCCGGAACGGCGAGCACGACACGTAATCGAGCCCGGCGTTGTGGAAGAACGTGATCGAGTCGGGATCGCCGCCGTGCTCGCCGCAGATCCCGAGCTTCAGCCCCGGATGCGCCTCGCGGCCGACCCACGCAGCCAACCGCACCAGCCAACCCACCCCGGGGGCGTCGATCGTCTCGAACGGCGAGCGATCGAGGATCTTGTCCTCGATGTAGATGGGGACGAACTTCGACTCGACGTCGTCGCGCGAGAAGCCGAGCGCGGTCTGCGTCAGGTCGTTCGTCCCGAACGAGAAGAAGTCGGCGTGCTTCGCGATCAGGTTCGCGATGAAGCACGCCCGCGGCAGCTCGATCATTGTCCCGACGGTGTAGTCCTCGCGCTCGCGCATGCCGTGCTCGTTGCCGACGGCCACGACCAGGTCGCGGGCGATCTCGAGCTCGTGCTCGTATGCGACGAGCGGGATCATGATCTCGGGATGAGGCGGCTCGTCGACCGCCTTGGCCGCCCGCATGATCGCGTGGACCTGCATCTCGTAGATCTCGGGGTACAGGATCCCGAGCCGGACCCCGCGCGTGCCGAGCATCGGGTTCCCCTCGTGGATCTCCTCGACCCGCGTCAGCAGCTTCTCGAGCTCGTCGAGGTCGTCGGTCACCTCGATCCGCGCCCGCTCGACCTGTGC
Organism: uncultured Solirubrobacterales bacterium; assembly: GCA_963822855.1. GTDB lineage: Bacteria > Actinomycetota > Thermoleophilia > Solirubrobacterales > Solirubrobacteraceae > Palsa-465. The sequence continues at coordinate 355,940 of CAWGJE010000001.1, forward strand.
GCGCAGATCGGGCAGGTTGGGCAGGAACTCGTGCAGCGGCGGGTCGAGCAGACGGATCGTGACCGGGAGCCCATTCATCGCCTCGAAGATCCCGATGAAGTCCTCCTGCTGGAGCGGGAGCAGCTCGCGGAGCGCCGCCCGCCGGCCTTCGCGGTCGTCGGCCATGATCATCGCGCGCATCTTCGGCTGACGGTCCTCGGCCATGAACATGTGCTCGGTCCGGCACAGCCCGATGCCCTCCGCCCCGAGCTCTCGCGCGCGGCGAGCGTCGCGAGGCGTGTCGGCGTTGACGCGCACGCCCAGCCGGCGCAACTCATCGGCCCACTCCAGAACGGTGTCGAAGCGGTCGTCGATCTCGGGTTGAACGAGTGTCGCGCCGGGATCCACGACCGTGCCCTCCGAACCGTCGATACCGATCCTGTCGCCGGCTCGGAACACCTGGCCGTCGATCGTCACCTCGCCGGCGTTGAGGTCGATCGCCACCGCCGCGCCGGTCACCGCCGGCACGCCCATCCCCCGGGCCACTAGCGCCGCATGGGACGCCTTACCGCCCTCGGACGTCAGGATCCCCTTCGCGGCGTGGAACCCGGCGACGTCGTCGGCCTCCGTGAACGGCCGGACCAGGATCACGTCCTTCCCCTCGCCCGCCGCCGAGACTGCGTCTGGGGCGTTGAACACGATCTCGCCGACGGCCGCGCCCGGGGAGGCGGCCACTCCGTGCGCCAGCACCTCGTACCCGTCGCTGCGATCGAACGTGGGATGCAACAGCGCGTCGAGGCCGCCGGCGTCGATCGTTCGAAGCGCCTGCTCGCGCGTGAGCAGGCCCTCGGAGACCGCGTCGACCGCGAACCGCACCGCGGCCTGCGCCGGCCGCTTGGCGTTGCGCGTCTGGAGCATGTACAGCCGCCCCTCCTCGACCGTGAACTCGACGTCCTGCATGTTCTTGTACTCGGACTCGAGCCTGCGCAGGATCTCCATCAGCTGCTCGTACGTCTTTGGCATGACCTCGGCGAGCTCGGAGATGTCGCGCGGCGTGCGGACGCCGGAGACGACGTCCTCGCCCTGGGCGTTGACGAGGAAATCGCCGCTCGGCTCGGGCGCGCCGGTGACTTCGTCCCGGCTGAAGGCGACGCCGGTGGCGGAGTCGTCGCCCTTGTTGCCGAACACCATCTGCTGAACGTTGACCGCGGTGCCCCAGTCGTCGGGGATCCGGTTGATCCGCCGGTACGAGACCGCCCGGTCGCCCGTCCAGGAATCGAACACCGCGAGGATCGCGCGGCGGAGCTGCTCCTGTGGCTCCTGGGGGAAGTCGTAGAAGCCCTTGAACTCCTCCACGAGCTTCTTCAGCGAGTCGACGGGCAGCTGTGCGTCGGTCTCGACCCCGGCGTCCCGCTTGGCCGCGGCCAGAGCGTCCTCGAACCGCGAACCCGGCACGCCCTCGACGACGTTGCCGAACATCTGCACGAGCCGGCGGTACGAGTCCCAGGCGAAGCGATCATTCTCCGTGACCCCCGCCAGTCCCGCGACCGAGGTGTCGTTCAGGCCGACGTTCAAGATCGTGTCGAGCATCCCCGGCATCGACTCGCGCGCGCCGCTGCGCACCGACACCAGGAGCGGATCCTCGTCGTCTCCGAACTTCTTTCCGGCCGCCTCCTCGAGCCGGCGCAAGGCTTCCGCGACCTGATCGTCCAGCCCGGGCGGCTCCCGACCGTCTCGCATGTAAGCGACGCACGCCTCGGTGGTGATCGTGAACCCGGCGGGGACGCGGTCGGGGCCGAGCACGCGCGTCATCTCGGCGACGTTCGCCCCCTTGCCGCCGAGCAGCTCGCGCATGTCCTTCGAGCCCTCGGCGAAGTCGTACACCCACTTGTGCTCTGACATCGCGACAGCCGCGACACTAGTCGGTTTCACCGCGGCGTGGCAACAGACACCCGAACGCCCCCTGATAGCTTGAAAGACATGCCCTCGATCGGTCTCTCAACCCCTCGTCGCGACTCCGAGCCGAAGGTTCGGGGCACCACCCGGTTCGCCGCCGACATCCCCGTAAACGGACTGCTGCACGCGCGGCTACTGCTCGCCCACGACGCCCACGCGCTGATCAGGTCGATCGACACGACCGCCGCCCGGGAGCTGCCCGGCGTCGTCGCGGTGCTCACGGCGGACGATCTGCCGATCGTCGCCACCGGCACCGGCCGGTCGAAGAATCCGCTTGCCCGCGAGGAGATCATGTATGCCGGGCAGCCGGTCGCGATCGCGATCGCCGAGACCGAGGCGCTCGCCGCCGACGCGCTCGAGCTGATCGAGGTCGAGCTCGAGCACGTCGAGGCGGTGACGGACGTGGAGGGAGCCGTCCTACCCGGCGCGGCGCGCGCCCGGCTCCACACACCTGACGCTGGTGACGACGGCGACCTCGGCGACGCGCACGCCTCGGTGGCAGCCGGCGGCGTCGGCGATGAGGAGGAGCTGTCCGAGAACGTCCTCGGGACCGCCCGGCTCGTGAACGGCGACGTCGATGCGGCGTTCGCCGCCAGCGCGGCCGTCGTCCGTGGCCGCTTCCACACACCGTGGGTGTACCAGGGCTACCTCGAGACCCAGACCGCGACCGCCTGGTTCGACGTGGACGACGAACTGGTCGTGAGCACTTCGACGCAGGCGCCGTTCATGACCCGCGATGAGGTCGCATCGCTGTTCGGGCTCCCCGTCGACCGCGTCCGCGTGCGCTGCGCGCCGCTGGGGGGAGGCTTCGGCGGCAAGATGATGATTCCCGAGCCGCTGGTGGTGTCGGCCGTGCTGGCCACGCGGCGGCCGGTCCGGCTCGCGATGACCCGCAGCGAGGATTTCGCGGCCGCTAACCCGGCGGGCGCCGAGGTGCTCGAGGTCGAGGTCGGCGCCGACCGCGAAGGGAAGCTGACGGGGATCCGCACCCGGATCTGGTGTGACCGCGGCTCGACCGACAGCATGGGTGTCGAATCGATCGCGGCGATGCTCAGCGCCGGCCCGTACCGGTGGCAGGCTCACCACCTGACCTGCTACGGCGTCTCGACCAATCGTGTGACGTTCGGCGCCTACCGCGCCCCCACTGCACCGCCGGCGGCGTTCGCCGTCGAGTCGATGATCGACGAGCTGGCCACGCGGCTCGGCATCGACCCGCTTGAGCTACGTCTTCGCAATGTGCTCGTCCCCGGCGACAAGACCGTGGCAGGCCAGGAGATGAAGGTGTTCGGCGCGCGCGAGTGCCTCGAGCGCCTTGGTGGGCACCCTCTCTGGAGCCGGCGCGGGTCGCTGCCGGAGGGCGAGGGGATCGGCCTCGCAATCGGCTGGTGGCCGGGCGGGTACGAACCGGCGGCCGCCGCGTGCCGGCTCGACTCCGACGGGCACATCACGGTCATCACCGGCGTGTCCGACATGACCGGGGTCCAGACGACGTTCGCCGCGATCGCCGCCGAGGCATTCGGCGTCAGCACCGACCGTGTCCGTGTCGTCAACGCGGACACCTCGAGCGCTCCCTACGCCGGCGTGAGCGGCGGTAGCAAGATCACCTACACGGTCGGCCGCGCGGTGGAACTCGCCGCCCGCCAGACGCGCGAGCGGCTGCTCGACGTCGCCGCCGAAGAGCTCGAGATCGCGCCCGAGGACCTCGAGATCGTCGACGGCGCGGTGCGGCCGGTCGGCGTCCCGGCCAAGGCGATGGCGATCGAGGACCTCGCGAAGAAGGTGCTCACGTTCGGGAGCCCGTATCCGCCGGTCGAGGGACAGGGCCTGGTCTCACTGCCGCAGGTCCCCCAGTCCGCGGCTCACCTGTCGCACGTGCGCGTCGACCGCGAGACCGGTCAGGTCACGGTGCTCGGGCACGTGATCGCCCAGGACGTCGGCCGCGCGCTGAACCCGGCGCTCGTCGAGGGGCAGATGCACGGCGGCACGACCCAGGGCCTCGGCTGGGCGCTGCTCGAGGAGATCGCCTACGACGAGCACGGCCAGCCGGTCGCCGGTTCGTTCGTCGACTACGCGATGCCGACCGCCGGCGGGGTGCCGTTGATCGACACCGAGATCGTCGAGGTCCCCGCGCCCGAGGGTCCGTTCGGCGCCAAGGGCGTCGGCGAGGCGCCGGTCGTCGGCGTCCCCGGCGCCGTCGCCAACGCGGTCGCCGCGGCCACGGGCGGCGTGCGCATGCGCCAGCTGCCGATGACCCCCGAGCGGGTGTGGCGCGCGATCGATCAGAATGGCGACGGCCGGGCTCGCTGAAAAGCTCGCGCGCTGGGCGACCGAGCTCGACCCATCCGAAGAAGACCTCGCGCTGGCGCGCCGCGCGCTCTTCGACACGGTCGGCGTGATGTTCGCGGCGCGCGAGAACGAGCTCGCGCCGCTGTTCGCCCAGCTGTCCGAGGCCGGGCGGTGGGCGGCGCTGGCGCACGTGCTCGACTACGACGACCTGCACCTGCCGTCGACCACGCACATCAGCGCGGTGTGCGTCCCGGTGGCACTCGCGTCGAGCGCAGGCAACCCGAGCGCGGACCCGGCGCGTGCCTACCTGGCCGGCGCGGGCGTGATGGCGCGGCTCGGCACGGCGCTCGGGTGGCGGCACTACAGCGCCGGCTGGCACGCGACGTGCACTACGGGCGCTCCGGGCGCCGCGGTGACGGCGGCCGTGGCGCGCGGACTCGACGCGGACGCGACCGCGCGGGCGATCGCGCTCGCGATCCCGGGCGCCGGCGGCGTCCAGCGCGCGTTCGGGACCGCGGCCAAGTCGCTCCAGGTCGGGTTCGCGGCCGACGCCGGGGTCCGCGCGGCGGCGCTCGTGGCCGCCGGCGCGAGCGCCAACGAGCTCTCGCTCGAGCAGTGGATGGCGCTCGTCGGCGGCGATCCGGGGGCGGCCGAACTCGGCGGCCCGGCGGTCCCCGGCGGGCTCGCGATCAAGCCGTTTCCGTGCTGCTACGCGCTCCAGCGCCCGATCGCGGCGGCCATCGCCCTGGAGCCCGTCGGCGCCGATCAAGTACGCCGTATCGTCGTCCGGACGCCCGCGGCCTCACTCGCTCCGCTGATCCATCACTCGCCGCAGACCGGGCTCGAGGGTAAGTTCAGCCTCGAGTACGGGATCGCGGCCGCGCTCCTCGACGGGACTCCGGGATTTGACAGCTTCTCCGACGAAGCGGTCCGGCGGCCAGACGCCATACGGCTGATGGGGACGGTCGAGGTCGAGGCCACCGACGGCGGCGATCACCTGCTGACCGGCGATGTTGAGATAGAGATCGAGGGAAGGCGCACTTCGCTCGAACTCCCGCCCGGAGCGCCCAATCGCCCGATGACCGACGGAGAGCTCACCGCCAAGCTCGAACTGTGCGGAGCCGGCGATCTCGCCGAGCTCTCGTGGGGCTCGGCCGCGCAGGTCCTCAGTCAGATCTGATCAGCGCGCGACGGCCGCGAGCTGCGCCTGCCACTTGGCCAGTTGAGCGCGCTGGCAAGCGGAGCACGTGCCCACGTGGGCGGCGTGTCCGCAGACCTTGGCGGTCTGACCAAGCTTGATGCGAGCGGGGGCGCTGTTGACGGCAGAAGCTGATGTGCGGAGCATCGATTTATCCCGGTCTGTGTCTGGGTTCGGACGGTCTGTCTGAGCCCTTTATCGGCCGCATCTCCCGCGGGTGTAGTGCGGCGCCGACGTCCTACCCGAATACCAGAGAAACTAGCCGCGCTAACCGGCACAAACGTAAGAATTAACTAGTCTCCTTTTCGATGGTCCAGCAGAGCCCCATGGAGCTGAAAGAGGTCATCGCCGCCGAGCGGACCGGCCACCCGTTCCTGGTGTGGCGGACCGACGACGGCGAGCAGCGGTTGCTGCTGCTCGATCAGGCGATCTGGCGGGTGACGATCGGGCGCGACGCCGGCGCCGACGTCCCGCTCCCGTGGGATGCGGAGGTGTCGCGCACGCACGCGCTGCTCGAGCAGGTGGGTCGCGGGTGGATGCTCATCGACGACGGGCTGTCGCGCAACGGATCGTTCGTGAACGGAGCGCGGGTCGTGGGGCGCCGGCGCCTCGCCGACAAGGACCGGCTGGTGGTCGGCGCCACCCAGGTCACCTATCGGGAGACCTCGGGCGGCACGACGCAGACCGCCTCGGCGATCGACGCTCCCTCGGCGATCCCGCTGACGCCGATGCAGCGCAAGGTGCTGATCGCGCTGTGCCGGCCCGTCCAGGACTCGGCCTCGGCGACGCCGGCGACCAACCGCCAGATAGCCGAGGACGTGTTCCTGACGGTCGACGCGGTCAAGGCCCACCTCCGGGTGCTGTTCGACCGCTACGGCCTCAGCCAGCTTCCCCAGAACGAGAAGCGCGCCCGGCTCGTCGCGATCGTGCTCGAGGCCGGCGTGCTCGTGCCACGCGACTTTTAGGGCGGGGCGTGTTCCCGCTATCCGGTCCGGCCGCCGGTTGGTTGAACGGCGGGCACCTGGAGAGGGGTGGGGTCGTCCGGGGGACGGATCGCGGGGCGCCAGCATGCATAACCTGCCAACGAAGCCCGTCCGGCCTGACCGTGGCCTACTAGGCATGTGGGGCATGCGCGGTGTGCCACGCTCGGCCGATCTGAGGTCGATTGGCAGGTTATGCATGCTCCGCGAGCCGCCTCGCGCCGGCAGCCCAGCCCCGGCCCCTCTCCAGGTGCCCGCCGTTAAAAACCCGATCTGCCCTCGACCGCCGCGGGAATCAGCGACCACGCCCGCCCGACATGGATGTCGGGCGGAACGGCCCCATGGATGCCGCGAAGCGGCCCCAAGAAACCCCCCACACACCCCACACCAGGTGTGAGAGCCACACCCTAGGGGTGGCTGTAATGCCGCCCCTCCGGACCTAAGGTTCCACCCATGACGACGAGCCAACAGGAGACCGGAACCGGGGGCAACGGGGCGGGGCAAGAGGTTGGCTCTTCGCATTGGGGGCTTGGGCTGGGGGCTTACAGCGGGGGCTGTAGTGACGCGGACGATGCCCTTCCGGAACGGGGATACACGGTTCATGTCGTGTCTCTTCGGGAGCTAGCTGAATTGCTCCAGCCGGAAGGGCATCGCCGTGGCTCTGTCACGTAGGGGACCGTCCGACGGTCGAGGTGTGATGTGATCCAGCCGCATGATCGGCGTGCGGCGCCAGACACAGATCTATCTCGACGGCGTCAGCGGCCGGCGACCACACGTTCCAATCGACGCGAGCCGGCTCGAAACGGCCGCGAAGAAGCGCATGCGGCCCGAGGCGTTCGCCTACGTAGCCGCGGGCGCGGGTAACGAACAGACGCTGCTCGCCAACCGCGCGGCGTTCGACCACTGGCGGATCGTCCCGCGAATGCTGCGCGACGTCGAGCGGCGCGACACGAGCGTCGACTTGTTGGGGCGCCGGCTGCCGCACCCGTTCCTGCTTGCGCCGGTCGGCGTGCTCGAGCTGGCACACCCGGAGGCCGACTGCGCCGTCGCCCGCGCCGCCCGCGACACGGGCACGACAATGGTGTTCTCCAACCAGGCCTCGAAGCCGATGGAGGGCGTGGCCCGGATCCTCGAGGAGTCGCCGCACTGGTTCCAGCTCTACTGGAGCCGGTCGGACGCGCTCGTCGAGAGCCTCGCGTCGCGGGCCGAGCGCTGCGGGTGCGGCGCGATCGTCGTTACGCTCGACACGACGATGCTCGGGTGGCGCTCGCGCGACCTCGAGGGCGCATACCTGCCGTTCCTGCACGGCAAGGGCATCGCTCAGTACACGAGCGACCCGGTGTTCAGGGACCTGATCGCCGGGCACGCATCGCCGCCCGGCCCCGACCAACCGCAACCCCGCCCGACGCTGGCCGCACTGCGCACGCTGGTCGAGCTGACGCGCGCGTACCCGGATGGTTTCCTGGCGACGCTTCGATCGGGCCGCGGACGCGCGGCTGTGCAGCGCTTCACCGAGATCTACTCGCGTCCCTCGCTGACCTGGGAGACGCTCGCGTTCCTCCGCGAGCGCACGACGCTCCCGATCGTGCTCAAGGGCATCCTCCATCCCGACGACGCCGCCCGCGCGGTCGCCGAGGGCCTCGACGGCGTGATCGTCTCCAACCACGGAGGTCGCCAGGTCGACGGCGCGATCGCCACCCTCGACGCGCTCCCGGCGGTCGTCGAGGCGATCGACGGGCGGATCCCCGTGTTGCTCGACTCCGGCGTGCGTAGCGGCGCCGACGTCTTCAAAGCACTCGCGCTCGGCGCCCGCGCCGTGCTGATCGGCCGCCCCTACGTGTACGGGCTCGCGATCGCCGGCCGGACGGGCGTGCGCGAGGTGATCGAGAACCTGGCCGCCGACTTCGACCTCACGATGGGGCTGGCGGGGCGGCGCTCGGTCTCGGAGATCGGAGCCGACTCGCTCGCGCCCGCGCCCGGACTGGCCGCCGCCACCGGGCTCAGCGCACGCGGAAGTCTCTGAACGTCGCCGTGGTCGTCCACGTCGACAGGCCCGACGCGTGGAACACGCCCACGTCCTGCTTACCGGACGACGCCGCCTTCGCCACCGTGACCGCGTCGACCGGGGCCCAGACCTTGCCGCGGTCGGTCGAGTAGTACCCCGTGTAGATGCTGCCGCGGCGCACGAGGCGCAGCGCCACCGGGAACTTGACGGTGACCGACGGAACCGCGTAGTGCTCGTCCACGTCCGCGCCGCCCGACGCGTTCCACGCCATTACGACCTCTGCGAAGTTGTTGACGTACAGCGCCACGGCCGCGCGCGAGCGCTTCGGCGCGGTCATCGTGTCGCGCTCGATCAGACCCGCACCGCCTGACACGCCACCTGCGGGGTCGGTCGTGACCGTGACCTCGGCGGTCGAGTCGCGCCGGGCCCTTGCGTGCTCGTAGATCGCGGCGTAGGAGTCGGTCTCGGCTGCGCCGTACGGCGGGTTGAACACTCCGAGCCCGCGCGAGCCGATCGCGAGCTCGCGGCCCGATACGCCGAACAGCGCCGGGTTGGTGGTCACGTCGGCTGTCCCGAACGGGGCACCGACCGGCCCGGACACGAGTTCGCCGAGCGTCGCGGACGCGCGGCCCCGTCTGCCCGGCGGGTCGTACGCGGCCGCGCCACTCAGGATCGAAGTGGCGAGCGGCGGCCCAGACGCGGGGGCGGTGACCCGGTAGGAGACCGTGAACCGCCGGCCGGCCGCGACCACGGGCGCCCGCGTCGGGCCGAGCGGCTTGACCAGCCACCCCGGCCACGCCGACAGCGACAGCGCAACCCGCTTGACGTCCGAGGTGCCGTCGTTGGTGAACGACTCGGCCACGGTGGTCGACTGGCCGAGCGGGAGCTGCGTCGAGGCGGAGTCGAGCGACAGCACCGTGTGCGGCGGGAGCTTGCCGGCGTGACGCTTGGGCAGCGCGCTCACGGTGAACATCGCGACGCCGCGTCCGGGCACGAACGCGCTGATCGCGCCGCCCGTCTCGCTGACCGCGTTCGTCCACAGGTTGTGCATGCTGTAGACCCGCGCTCGCGGCAGTCCCGCGGCGGCGGCCGTCGTCGAGATCGTCGCGGCGGTGTTGGTCGAGTTGAACAGCACCACCGCGCGGCCGCCGCCGGTGAGCTCCTTGGTCAGGACCCATAGTCCGTTCGCGCTCGAGATCGGGACGCCGGGGCGCCCGAGCGGGTCCTGGTCGACCGCGACCACGTAGGGGTTCTCGTAGATCGCGCGCTCGGCCTTCGTCAACGCCCCGATGTCCGTGCTCGCGATCAGCGGCGCCGCCATCTCGGCCCACAGGCTGAACTGGCTCGTGTACTCGAGCAGGCTGCTCCCGCCGTTGCCGATCTGGAGCATGTCGGGGTCGTTCCAGGCTCCCGGCCCGGCGTCCCGGAAGTGGCCGACGGTCCCCTCGAAGTTCGCGAGCATCGAGCCGAAGTTGTCCTGGATGTCGGTGGTCGTCCGCCACAGGTTCGAGATCGGGGCGCCCCACTCCCACGGGTCATCGCCCGGATCCGGGTTGCACATCGAGAACACGATGGGCCGGCCGCTCGCCTTCAGCCCGTCGCTCATCCGCGCGTAGAGCGTCTGCTGGACCTGCTCCTCGGACTCACCCGGGAAGTCGCCGTAGGGGATGTTGCAGCGGTCGTACTTCACGTAGTCGACGCCCCACGAGGCGAACGTGGCTGCATCCTGCGCCTCGTGCCCGAAGCTGCCGGGTAAGCCGGCGCACGTGGTGGTGCCGGCGTCCTCGTAGATCCCGAGCTTCATGCCCAGGCTGTGGACGTAGGCGCCGACCGGGGCGATCCCGCCGGGGAAGCGCGTCGGGTCGGCGACGAGGTTCCCGGACGCGTCCCGGGTCGGCGCCATCCAGCAGTCGTCGATGTTGACGTAGTCGTATCCGGCCGCCTTCATCCCGTCGGCGACCATCTCCTGCGCGGTCTGCTCGACCAGTTGGGCGTTCACGCCGCAATAGACCGAGTACCAGTCATTCCAGCCCATCGGCGGCGTCAGCGCGAGCCCGTTGCCCTCGGCGGCGGCGCTCTGCGCCGCGGCGGCGAGCAGGCCCGCGCACAGACACGCGAGCAGCATGGAGCTGCGAAGACGTCGGATGTGCATACGATGCCGAAGCCTTCCCCCATGAGATTTTCCGCGAACCTCAGCTTCCTGTTCAAGGACGTGCCGTTCAGCGAGCGCTTCCGCCGGGCCGCCGACGCGGGCTTCGGCGGCGTCGAGTTCATGTGGCCCGGGGTCGATGGGCTGGATGCGGTCGCCGAGGCCGTCGGGGAGACCGGGCTCGAGGTCGCCCTGTTCAACTTCGACGCCGGCGACATGGCCGCGGGCGATCGCGGGCTCGCCGGCGATCCCGACCGCCGCGCCCAGTTCCGCGAGAACGTCCCGGTCGCGCTCGAGCTCGCCGCCCGGATCGGCTGCCCGCGCCTGAACGCGCTCGTCGGCGTGCACCGGCCCGGGCTCGAGGTCGAGGCCCAACTCGAGGAGGCGCGCGCAAACGTCGCCTGGGCCGCCGAGCAGGCTCGGGCTCAGGGCGCCAGCATCATGATCGAGGCCGTCAACTCGTACGAGAACGGACCGTATCTGCTCGACACGACGGCTAAGGCGATCGCCTTCCTCGACGCCGTCGGCGCGAACAACGTTGCCCTCCAGTACGACGTCTACCACATGCAGCGCATGGAGGGGAACCTCTCGGAGACGATCACCCGGTTGCTCCCGCGGATCGGGCACGTCCAGATCGCCGACCCGCCTTCGCGCGGCGAGCCGGGTACCGGCGAGGTCAACTTCGGCTTCGTGCTGGGACTCCTCGACCGCATCGGGTACGAGGGCTGGGTGGGATGCGAGTACAACCCGTCGACGCCGACGACCGAGGAGAGCCTGCACTGGATTAAGGAGCTTGGATATGCCTGACACTGACACGAAGATCGGGTTCATCGGCCTGGGGATAATGGGCGCGCCGATGGCGGCGAACCTCGCGCGCGCCGGTTACCCGCTTGTCGTCAACAACCGGACTCGCGCCAAGGCCGAGCAGTTCGCTTCCTCGGAGGGCACGGACGCGGCGGTCGCCGTGGTCGCGGACACCCCGAAGGAGGTCGCGGAGCGTACCGATGTGGTGATCACGATGTTGCCCGACTCCCCCGACGTCGAGCGGGTGTACCTGGCCGACGAGGGCGTGATCGCCGGTGCACGGGCGGGTCAGCTTCTGATCGACATGAGCTCGATCGCGCCGTCCGTGGCGCGGGCGGTTTCTGAGGCCGCAGGTGGCGTGGGGGCGTCGGCTCTGGATGCGCCCGTCTCGGGCGGAGATGTCGGGGCGCGGGACGGGACCCTGTCGATCATGGTCGGCGGCCCCTCGGATGCGTTCGAGCGGGCGCGCCCGCTGTTCGACGTGCTCGGCAAGACTGTGGTTCATCTGGGCGGTGCGGGCGCGGGCCAGACCGCGAAGGCGTGCAACCAAATCCTTGTCGCGGTCACGATCGAGGCCGTCAGCGAGGCGCTCGTGCTCGCGTCTAAGGCCGGCGTCGACCCGGAGCGGTTGATCGAGGTCCTCTCAGGCGGGCTCGCCGGCAACAAGGTGATGGAGGTCAGGCGCCGCAACTTCCTCGAGCACGACTTCACGCCGGGATTCAAGCTCGCGCTCCATCACAAGGACCTCGGGATTGCGCTTCGCACGGCGCGTGAGCTTGGCGTATTCGTGCCCACGACCGCACTCGTCGATCAGATGCTGGCGGCTCTGGAGGCCGCCGGCGACGGTGAGTTGGACCATTCCGCGCTGCTGACCGTGATCGAGCAGCAGTCCTCGCACCGGATCTAAGGGGAGTTCCACGCCTCCGGATTGAGGCAGCTCGCGGGCAGCCGGCCGGCGAGCACCTCGCGCAGGTTCGCGATCACCATCTCACCGGTCCGGTCGAGGCCAAGCTCGGTATATGACGAGATGTGCCCGCTCAGGATCGTGTTGGGAAGCGACAGGATCGGATCGTCGCTCGCCGGCGGCTCGTGCTCGAAGACGTCGAGGCCGGCCGCGGCGATCTGTCCCGCCTGGAGCGCGGCCACGAGCGCGGGCTGATCGATCAGATCGCCGCGCGCTGCGTTGACGAGCACCGCGTGGCGCGGGAGCAGCTCGAGCTCCCGAGCGCCGATCAGGTGTCGGGTGTCTTTGGTGAGCGGCGCGTGCAGGGTGAGCACGTCGACTCGCGGGAGCATGTCTTCGACCGTCGTCAGCTCCACCTCGTGTTCGGCGATGAAGTCGGGGTCGGGGTTCGGCTCGAACGCGAGCACGTGACAGCCAAACCCGCGAAGCCGGCGCGTGACCGCCTTTCCAATCGCGCCGAGCCCGACGATCCCGACGGTGGAGCAGGCCAGATCGCGGGTTGGACCAAGGCCTCGCCACTCTCCGGAGCGGACGATCGCGTCGAGCTCCGGCAGCCGCCGGATGCACGCGAGCATCAGCGCCAGCGCCATGTCGGCGACGGCCTCGGCGTTGACCGCGGGCGTGGTGATGACCGCGACGCCGGCGTCGGTCGCCGCGGCGATGTCGATCGAATCCGAGCCCGTCCCCCAGCGGAGGATCGCCTTGAGATCGGGTAGCGCCTCGAGCGCGCCCCGGGTGTAGTGCTCGCTGCCGGCGACCACCGCCCACGCGCCCGCGAGCCCCCGCACGAGCACCTCGTCGTCGTCGCGTACCGAGGACAACTCGTAGCGCTCGACAACCTTGATCTCGGGGATCTGCTCGAGCTCCGGGCGAACGCGCTCGCCGGCGCCGAGCGTGAGGACTACGGTGCGGCCGGCGGGCATCCGCGTCTCACCCGGCGTGACCCATCACATATCCACCGTGGCGAGGCCGCGGCCACGAACTTCCTCCGGTGGGTCGCCGTGGAGCACCCACATCCGGTCCGCGCCGCGGCTCACGAGCCCGGCTCGGGTCAGCTCGCCCATGGCGGTCGTGACCGCCGGCCGGTGTGCCCCGACGAGGGTCGCAAGCCGCTCGTGGGGTAGCGGCAGCGGGATCGAGATCCCGTCGGGACGGACCCTCCCCCACCGCTCGGCCACCTGCCACAGCGTCAGCAGCAGCCGGTCGTCGACGCGTGGATGGTGCGAGATCGCAAGCGCGATCGCGAGCCAGTGTGCCCGCCGGGTCCCCCGTGCGAAAAGCTCGAGCCCAAGCTGGGGCCAGGGATTTATCTGCGACACCAGCGCGTGGTCGAGTACCGCCATCCGGGTCGGCTCGAGCACGACCCACTCAACCTCGGCGTTCACGTGCGACCCCGATGGGTCCCACCCCCACGGGCGCAGCACGTCGGCGTCCCCGATCAGCTCGACGCACCGGCGGCCGAGCACATCGACCTCGCGGCTCAGCATCCCGTCGATTACGAGGAACCCCTGGTGATACGCCGCCTCCTCGAGTGCGTCGAGGGGCATCCACTTGCCTGGCGGCAGCCGGCGCACCCTGGTCACCGTCCCCTGACGCGCGCGTTCCCGTTCAGTCGGGTCAAGCAGCTCGCCGAGGTCAGGGTCGGCGTCGATGATGCTGATTACTTCGGTGCTGGCGGCACTGGCCATCGGCTCACTTCCAGTCCTGGACCGCGATCGACCAGCGGGCGTCGTCCCACCCCGGGGTGACGTCGATCTGGTAAAGGCCCGGACCGGTCTTGAACAGCTTCGTCTTTCCACTGCCGCTGCCGAGATCGAACGACTCGTTCGTCTGGGTGGCTCCGAGCCCGAGCACCTGCGCGCTCGGGCCGTTGCAGAACAACACGAAGTCGCAGGTGCCGTTGTAGGACAGGGTGTAGACGATTCGCCACTGGCCGCCCTGGATCCGGAACGGAACCGACTGACCGCCGCCGGTGTTGGCGTTGAACGAGGTCAGCGCGTGCCAGAACGGCACCTCGGCGACGAACAGCGCCACCGTGTTCCGCGGCTTGAGATCGTGTCCGGCGGTGGGCTGCTGGCGGACGACGATCCCGGGGTTGGTCCCGGGCGCGGGCACGGTCGTGACGCGGGCCTTCAGGTTCAGATGCTTCAGCGTCTGGGTCGCGGTGCCGGAGCTCTTGCCGGTCAATGTCGGCACTGGAATCGGTCGCGGGCCCTTGCTGATCGAGACGGTGATCGTCGACGCCTTCTTGACCCGTGCGCCGGCGGCCGGGTTCTGGGCGAACACGGTGAGGGGCGTCGCGCCGTTGTAGTCATACGTGAACGTCGCGCGCAGGTGTGCGCGCGTCAGGGCGCGGGCGGCCTGCCCTTCGCTAAGGCCGTTGAGTCGCGGTACCGCCACCGTCGGCGGCGCGGTCAGGGCCCTCGCCGCGATCAGCAGGGCTGCGAGCACCGCGAGCGCGAGTACGAACACCGCCACCGCGCGCCGTCGCGCGGCTGGGTTCACCGTCCTGCGCGGGCTCATCTTTGGCGCTTTGCGCGTCGGATCCACGCCGCCGCGGGGAAGCGTGCGGGTGTCGAGCGCGACGATCTCGGTCGGATCTTCTCCTTGGACCTCGGTCGGCGTCGCCCACCAGTCGTCGCTTCCCGGGTGCGGCCTCGACGCGTCGGTGCCGGCGCCGGCGCTGGCACTGGCTCGCTCGAGCGCCTCCGCCATCGCCACGGCGCTCTGATAACGGTCAGCCGGGTCCTTGGCGAGCGCGCGCTCGATGACCGTTTCGAGCGACCGCGGGGTCCCGCGTGGGAGCGGCGGCGGCTCCATCTGCACGTGCTGGAGCGCGATCTCGACCGCCGACTCACCGCCGAACGGCGGGCGCCCGGCGATCATCTCGTAGAGCACGATTCCGGCGCTGTAGACGTCGGTGGCGGGCGTCACCGGCAGCCCGCTCGCTTGCTCGGGCGCCATGTAGCGCGGCGTGCCGACAATCGTGGCGGTCCCGCCATCGGTGCTGCCCTCGGCCAGGCGCGCGATCCCGAGATCGCCGACCTTCACCCGGCCTCGGTCGGAGATGAGGACGTTGGCCGGCTTGATGTCGCGGTGCACGATGTGCTCGGCGTGCGCGTGCTCGAGCGCGCGGCACAGCTGCTCGGCCACCTCGCAGGCCTCCCAGGGGGCGAGCGGGCCGCCGCGCTTCAGGCGCGCCGCCAGGCTCTCGCCCTCGACCAGTTCGGTGACGAAGTACAGGCCCTCCTCGGCCTGGCCGACGTCGAAGATCTGCACGATCCCCGGATCGCTCACGCGCGCCAAGAGCTGCGCCTCGCGCTCGAAGCTCTCGGCTCCGTCGGGGTCCTCGGCCCACCACGGCTTGATCACCTTGATCGCGACGGGGCGTGCCAGCCGCCGGTCGTAGCCGCGATACACCCGGCCGAACGTGCCCTCGCCGATCAGCTCGTGGAGCTCGTAGCGGCCGTCGAGGGCGCAGCCGGCCAGATCCGGGGCGTAGGGCATGAGGCTAGGCCCCCCGGGCCGTCTTCAGCTCCTGGCTGAGCGCCGCTTTGAGCATGGACGCGTCGACGCCGACGGTGATCAGCTTGAAGCCCTGCTCTGCGTAGAGGGCAGCGGCCCGGCCGGCGGAGCAGTGGATCCCGGGGATCAGCCCGTTGGCGACGCACGCCTCGCGGATGCGCACGATCGCCTCGGCGAGCGGCTTGCGGTCCTTAGCGGGGTCGTCGACGAGGCCTCCCGGTCGCAGTCCGAGCGCGATCGACAGGTCCGACGGGCCGATATAGAGGCCGTCGAGGCCCGGTGTGGCCGCGATCTCGTCGAGGTTGTCGAGCCCGTCGCGCGTCTCGATCATCGCGAAACACAGCGCGTCCCCGCCGAGGATCTCCGGGTCGGTCGAACCGGCGGTCATCTCGGCGCGGATCGGCCCGTACGAGCGCCGTCCGTTCGGCGGGTAGCGGCACGCCTCCACCGCGCGGGCGGCCTCGGCGGCGTTGTCGATCAACGGGAGGATCACGCCGGCGGCGCCGATGTCGAGCGCGCGCATGATCAGCCACGGCTCGTTCCACGCCAGCCGCGCCATCGGCACCGCGCCGGCGCCCCGAGCCGCCTGGAACATCGACAGGAGCGTCGCCTCGGTCGCCAGTCCATGCTGCAGATCGGCGCACACGAAGTCGTAGCCGGCGAGTCCCCCGAGCTCCGGCGTGAACGAGCTTGGGATCCCGGCCCACAGCCCGAACACGGGCTCTCCCGCCTCCCACTTTGCACGCAGCCGCTTGCCCGCCGGTATTACAGAGCCCTCCATTGAGGGCCCAATGGTATTAGGGGACCGATGTGACGGGTTTTTTCCCGCCGCGCCACACGCCGCGGGGCATGGCGCCCGTCGACCTCGGCGTCGTCACGTTTCCATGTGCGTCCACGGCGATCAGCCCGCCGTCGCCACCGCACTGCGCGACCACGGTCATCGCTGCTTCGGTCGCGTCCTTCAGTGCCTGGCCCTGCTCGACGAGCGCCGCCACGAGCCGCGCGGCGCCGGCGCGGATGAACGCCTCGCCCTGCCCGGTGCACGACACGGCCACGCGCTCATCGGCCCACGTACCGGCGCCGATCAGCGGCGAATCACCGACGCGTCCGGGGCGCTGGCCGTTCAGCCCGCCGGTCGAAGTGGCCGCGGCGAGCAGGCCGGTGGCGTCAAGGCACACGGCGCCGACCGTCTCGGGCTCCGTCGCCCCGCCCCCGCCGGCGAGGCGCTCCGCCAGGCGCCGTCGCTGTCGGTCGGTTACGAATGCGTGGAGGTCGACCTGTTCGAGACCACTGGCGGCGGCGTGCGCGTCGGCGCTGTCGCCGACGAGCAGCACCTCCGGCTGGTCGAGCAGCGCCACCGCGGCCGCCACGGGATGGCGCGTGCGCCTCACCATCGCCACGCCCCCGGCCGCCCGGTCGCGCCCGCGCATCACCGACGCGCTCAGCTCGACCGAGCCGTCGGAGCACAGCGCCGAGCCGTGTCCGGCGTTGAACAGCGGGAAGGTCTCCATCACGATCACGGCGGCGCGTACGGCCTCGACCGCGTCGCCGCCGGCGCGCAGCGCGGCCGCCGCCGCGGTGAGCGAGCGCTCGAGCGCCTCGTGGTACTCGGGCTCGCGCTCGCGGATCTCCTCGGTGTGCCCGCCGGCGCCACCGTGAACGACGACCACCGGCGGCGTCATCCGACCAACTCCTTGAACAGCGCGTCGAGCGTCTTTCGCGGGTCGTCGGTGAGGCCGGTGTGGACCTCGGAGGGCTGGATGATCGTGCTGGAGGGCGCCACCAGCCACCCGAACCGTTCGGAGGGCGGCAGCTCGGCGATCGCGCCAGCTTGGGGTTCCCCGGCGGCCACGTTCACGAGCGCCTCGAGGTGGGCCCGGACGTCTTTCGCCTGGGTCCCGGGAGCGAGCGCCGCGAGCCGTTTTTCGTCGAGCGCCACCTCTGCCCCGAGGAACCCGCGCTGGCGACAGAACAGCACCACGCCGGCGTTGAACCGCTCACCGCGCTCGACCCGCGGGACGACCCGCAGGATCGCGTAGGAGAACGGGCTACGCGCCGACTCGGGCACGCTCCGCCTCTTCCGCGAACGAGCCGCTCCGGAGCCGCCGGCTCAGGTACTCGACGTACGTCTCGGCGGTGTCGCCGCCTGCGCCAGTCGCGAGCCATTCGGACGGCACCAACCCGGCGACGCGTTCGAGCGCGCCGGGGTCGACGGTGGGCGCGAGCCGCTCGTGCGCCTCGAGAATCGATCCGGCGCGCGGAAGCAGCACGTGCTCGGAGATCAGCGGGAACGGCTTGTCGGCGTGCTGTGCGGGGTCCAGACCGCCGTGTTGGAGGTACAGCGCGGCGCCGTGGTCGATCAGCCACAGCCGGTCATGCCACAGCAGCAGGTTCGGGTTGCGAGGGGTGCGGTCGACGTTGGTCGTGAGCGCGTCGAGCCACACGACGTCGGCGGCGAGGCGGTCGTCCGGCGTGTAGGGACCGGCGGCCGAGTACGGCAGCGCGCCCGGGAGGAAGTCCACGCCGAGATTCGCGCCGGCGCTGGCCGTGATCAGCTCCTGGATCTCGGGGTCGGGCTCGGCCGCGCCCAGCACGGGATCGATCTCGATCGTCACGAGGTCCGGAACGAGCAGCCCAAGCCGGCGCGCCAGCTCCCCGACGATCACCTCGGCGATGAGCGCCCGCAGGCCCTGGCCGGCGCCGCGGAACTTGACCACGTACAGGCCGTCGTCGTCGGCCTCGACGAGCCCGGGCAGCGAGCCGCCCTCTCTGAGCGGAGTGACGTAGCGGATCGCGGCGACGTCGCGGAGGCTTTGGTCGGTGCGGGTCGACATGGGTCGTCGGACGGTACTTAACCGCGCGGGCGCCAGCCTCCCCGCCCTTTCCTGGCAGGGGGCTAACGCCACACTCGCCACCCCGCCCCGATGTGAATGCGGATTCAGCCACCCCCTGTGTGGTCAACCTCACACTCGACGCGCGCGGCCTTTCGAGTGTCCGGTTAACCCCCAGGCCGAGGCTCGCGTACGCGGCGGCGTGGATCTCGCGGTGCGCCACCGGCAACTCCGGGCTCTCGAACATGCGCTGCGACATCACGATGATCGTGAGATCCCGGGCGGGGTCGGCCACCCACGAGGTCCCGAAGCCGCCGTTCCAGCCGAACGCGCCACCGTCGTACACCGCCTGGCAGTAACCCCACGACTTGTTCTCGAAGAAGGTCGGACCGAGCCCCCCATGTGCCTTCTGGTCGTCGGTGAGCTGGCCGCTGCACATCGCGCGAACGCCCCCAGCCGGCAGCAGCCCCGCCCCACCGGCGAGCAGCATGCGCGAAAACGCGAACAGGTCCTCGGCGGTCGAGACGATGCCGCACGCGCCGTCGCCGAACGCCGGCGGCCGGCTCCACTGCCCGTCGGGCTCGTCCCACACGACGAGCCCTTCCGGCTTCGCCACGTACGCCGTCGCGAGCCGGTCCGTCTCGGACGTCCAGAGCGCGGTGTTTCGCATCCTAAGCGGCTCGAACAGCCGCGTCCGGAGCACATCGCCGAACGGCTGGCCGGTGGCGCGCGCGAGCAGGACCCCGAGCACGGACGCGCCCGTGTTGTACATCCACCGCTCGCCGGGCTGGGCCAGCAGCGGAAGCGACCCGAGGCCGGCGATCCACGTGTCCGGCTCAGGCTGCACGTCCGGGAGGCCCGGGCCGATCGTCGACAGCCTCAGCTCGTCGCTGGCCGCAACGACGGGCCACGGCCTGCTCCCCCCGAACATCTCGGGGACCATCCCAAACCCGAACGTGAACGTCAGCAGGTCCCGCGTCGTGATCGAGCGCTCCGCCGGGACTGTGTCGTCGAGCGGTCCGTCCATCCGCTTCAACACGCGCCGGCCGGCGAGCTCGGGGAGCAGGCGGTCGACGGGCTCGTCGAGCCCGACGAGCCCCTCGTCGATCACCGCGAGCGTCGCCGCCGCGGTGATCGGCTTGGTCGTCGAGGCGATCCGGAACAGCGAGTCGCGCTGCACGGGCGCTCCGCCGACCGTGAGGTTGCCGAACGCCTCGACGTACACGTCGTGCCCCGACGCGACCAGCACGACGAAACCGGGCACGCGCGAGTCGCCGACGTGAATCCCGGCGGCCGCGCGAACCCGGTCCCGGTCAAAGCTCATCGGCAGAACGGCCCGTTAAAGGTCGACGCCCGCCATCCCGGCCTCGTCGTAGCGCTCGCCGGCGACGTCGGGCAGCTCGGCGTCGATCCGCGCCAGGTCCTCGTCGGTCAGCTCGACGTCGACGGCGCCGGCGTTCTGCTCGAGGTACTCGCGCCGCTTGGTGCCCGGAATCGGAACCAGATCCTCGCCCTGGGCGAGCACCCACGCGAGCGCGAGCTGCGCAGGCGTGATGCCCTTCTCCTGCGCAATCTCCGCCACCTTCGCGGCGAGCTTGAGGTTCGCATCGAGGTTTGCGCCGGTGAAGCGCGGACCGTGTCGCCGGAAGTCGTTCTCGTCGAGGTCGTCGGGCGAGGTGAAGCGGCCGGACAGGAACCCGCGGCCGAGCGGCGAGTAGGGCACGAACCCGATCCCGAGCTCGCGGCAGGTCGGGATCACCCCGTTCTCGGGATCGCGCGACCACATCGAGTACTCGGTCTGCACGGCGGTGATCGGATGGACCGCGTGCGCGCGGCGGATCGTGTCCGGCGCCGCCTCGCTCAGGCCGATGTGGCGCACCTTGCCCTGTTTGACGAGCTCGGCCATCGCTCCGACCGTTTCCTCTATCTCCACGTTCGGGTCGACGCGGTGCTGGTAGAAGAGGTCGACGTGATCGGTGCCGAGGCGCTTCAGCGAGCCCTCGATCGAGCTGCGCACGTGGTCGGCCGAGCCGTCGACCTTGCCCACCGTCGACATGTCGCCGGGCGTGGCTGAATCCATGCGGCGGGCAAACTTGGTCGCGATCACGTACTCGTCGCGGTGGCCCTTGACCGCGCGCCCGACGAGCTCCTCGTTGGTCAGCGGCCCGTACAGCTGCGCGGTGTCGAGGAAGTTGATCCCGAGCTCGAGCGCCCGCTGGATGGTGGCGGTCGCCTCGCCTTCGTCGGCGGATCCGTAGAAGGCGGACATTCCCATGCATCCGAGCCCGAGCGCCGAGACCTCGAGCAATCCAAGCTTGCGCGTCTTCATTGCTGCTCCAGTCGTTCGCTTTGAAAACTGCCTCGTCTTCACGATACGACGCCCCGGCGCCAGGCGAACGGATCGCTCAGCGCCGGCGGACCACGAACCGGAGACCGCCCTTCGGACCGAGCGTCGGCGTGGTGACGATCTGCGGATCCGCCGCGGACAGCGGCTCGAGCCGCACCCGGCTCAGCAGCACGGTGGCGAGTGCGCGCAACTCGTACTCGCCGAAGCGCTTGCCCAGGCACATCCGCGACCCGCCCCCGAACGGGATGTACGCGCCACGCGGCAAAGCGGCCTCGCGCTCGGGCAGGAACCGGTCGGGGTCGAACCGGAACGGATCGGGATACAGCTGCGGAAGATGGTGCGTGGCCCATGAGGAGTACTGCACGCCGATCTCCGCCGGCACCGGCACCCCGCCGAGGGTGACGTCACGGGTGGCACGCCGCGGACCCACCCAGGCCGCCGGATAGCACCGCAGCGTCTCCTTCAGCGTTCGCTCGAGCACCGGGAGCGCCTGGCCGCCGAGATCCGCCGGCGTTGGATTCCGGCGACCTTCGAGCGCCTGATCGAGCTCGTCCTCCAACGCTTGGCGCGCCGGCGCCGTCCGGCCCAGCTCGTGAAGCAGGAACGTGAACGTCGTGGTCGTGGTGTCGTGTCCGGCGAACAGGAGCGTGACGGCCTGGTCGCGGACGACGCCGGCGGGCAGCGGCGACCCGGCCTCGTCGGTGGCCGCGAGCAGCAGCCCGAGCACGCCTCGCCCGGGATCTCCGCGGCGACGGCGCTCGTCGATCTCGGCGCGCACGAGCGCGTCGAGCCGCTTGCGGGCGGCGATCGCCCGAGCGAGCGGCGTCCCCGGCGCCGGCAATAGCTGGAGCAGGACGGGCTCACCGTGGATCGCGAGCGACTCCTCGAACGCGCGCGCGGTCGGCTGCTCGCGTCCGCCGGTGACGTCCAGACCGAGCAGGCCGCGGAGCGCGATCCGAAGCGCCAGCTCCCGCGTCCAGTGATAGATCTCGACCACCTGGCCCTCGACGAGCGACTCGCTCGCCGCCAACGCCTCCTCGATCATCGTCTCGGCGACGCCCGCCACGTAGTCGCGATGGAAGGCCGGCAGCATCAGCATCCGGAACTCGCGGTGGTAGGCGCCGTCGATGTTCAGCATCCCGTCGCCCAGCAGCGGCCACAGATCCGCGAACCGGCCCTCGCGCCAGGAGAACGCGTCGAAGTCGCTGACCAGGATCTGGTGGTTGACCTCGGCGCCGATCGCCCACACGATCGGCTCATGCAGCAGGCGGATCGTGAACACCGGACCGAACCGCCGCTCGTGCTCGAGCAGCAGCCCGAGCGGGTCGGAGATGACCCGGCGCGTGTTGGCCCAGCTCGGGGCCGTGCTACCCGCCGGGAGTGCCGCCCGGCGGCGGACCCGCCGTTCGCGTCGCACGTCGCCGGCGATGCGCTGCACCAGCCGCATCTCGGGCCGCGCCGGCGGCGGCGCGCCGATCGTGCGCGTCGGGGTGAGGACCTGGACTTCGGCCATCGCCCGAGTACGCTACCGCGCCGCCGACCGCCGCCCGCCCGTCGGCGTCCGAGACTCAGCGACCCGAGACTCAGCGGCGGACGACGACGACCCGCACCCGCCCGGTGATCGACGCGGGAAGCTCCACGCTGGCCTGCGCGCCGAGCGAGACGCGGGCCGTGCAGCGGGGCGGCGCGCCGCCGGGCGCGCCGGCGACCGCACACACCCACGCGGTGACCAGACCGCCAACGCCACGGGCGCGATGCAGCACGAGCACCCGGGGCCCCGCCTGCGCCGGCACAGCATCGAGGCTCGGCGCCGGAGCGCTGATCCGCGCGAACGCAAGCGTGGCGCCCCGCGAGTTCCGCAGCGCGGTGTGCCCTCCGGACAGAACGACGGCGGCCGACGACACCGACACCACCGGCCCGACCGATGCGGCCGACCAGACGACTGCGCTCCCGGAGCGGTTCGTCGCGATCTCCCTGACCCGCAGGACCGAACCGACATCGGCGGCGGTGATCGTGTACCGGGTGGCGTTCGACTGACCGACCGGGACGCACACGTTCGTGCATCGCATCACCTGGGTGAATTTCCGGCGGGGCGATCCAGCCCACCTGGCGGGGACGATCGTGAGCCTGTCGCCGACACGTCCCGGGTCAACCGAGATCCGCGGACGCGTGGTGGACCGCGGACCGCCCGGCGCCATCGACGAGTCGAAGCCGGCGACCACGGGGCCCACCGCGGCGCTGGCCACGGTGGACTGCCCGTACGAGTTGGTGGCGGTCACGACCAGGCGCAGATGATCGCCACCGTCGCCCGCGCCGATCGTGTAGGCGCCGCCGGTCGCGCCGCCGATGCTCGTCCAACTGACACCGTCGCTCGAACGCTGCCACTGGTAGGTGAGCGAGTTGCCGTTCGGAGTCCACCCGCCCGGATACGCGGTCAGTGTGTGTCCGGTCAGGGTCGAGCCCCCAACCGACGGGAGCATGGTGTTGACCGGGGCGGGCTCGGTGGTGAGCTCCGAGTCATATCCGTATGCGACCCCGCGACCGTTCTGCGCGACCAGCCGGTAGTGGTAAACGGTGCCGGGGGCGAGGCCCGCCAGCGCCCCGGTCGCCGCAACGGGCGCCTGACCCGAGCCTGCGTCGATCGGCCCGGTCTGCGCGCCGTATGACGTGGTGGTTCCGTACTGCCAGTAATAGGTGGTGTCGAGCCCGTTCGGGTACACACCGCCCCCCAGCGCCGCCGTCGTCGCGCCGGCGCTCTGCGTGTAGGTGCCCGCGTACGTCGGCCCGCCGATCCCAGGCGCGCCGGCGACCACTGCCCCCGAGATCGAGCCGATGCCGGTCGGACCGTCATAGCCGGGACCGGCGTCGCAGATGTACGCGATGTTCGCCGGGCAGTTGCCGCTCGAGCCTCCGGTGGGGTCGTTCAGCGCGCCGCTGTCGGTGTAGGCCCACTGCGGGGTCGCGCCGCTCACGCCGGTGATTGCCTCGTACGCGGCGATCAGCGGGGTGGCAAGGCTGGTCCCGCCGTACTGCCACCAGTTCCCGTCGTCGTAGATCATCAGCCCCGTGTCCGGGTCGGCGTCGGCGGAGAGATCCGAATACGCGCGCCCGGTGCAGCCCGAGTCGAGCTGGTAGGCAGGCTTCGGCTCGTTCGGGTTGCAACCGGAGGTGGCGCCCCAGCCGTCGAACAGCGACCACGCGGACTCGCTGAATCCGCGCGCGCTCTGGCCATCGGTCGCGGCCGCGAGGCTCGTGCCGCCGGCGGCGGTCACGCCCGGAAACGCCGCCGGGTACGCATCCGAGCCTCCGCCCATGTATCCCTCGTCGCCGGTCGCGGCGATCACCGCAACCCCGGGGAAGGTGTACTGGCCGGCGATCGGCGTCTCAGAGGCTTCGCTCCAGCTGTTCGATATCTGGTTGGCGTGCAGGTGCGCCGCCTCGATCACGGCGTTGTCGAGGTCGTCGATGCTGGCGGTCGAGGCCTCCACGAGCAGGATGTGGCAGTTCGGGCAGAGCGCCGAGACCGCGTCGAGGTCGAGTGACTCCTCGGGCTCCCACATCGGGTCCGGCGCCGGCAATGGCGCCGCCGCTCCGGACTCATTGACCTTCGTGAAGCAGCCGCTCGAGGACGAACAAGCCGGCAGTCCATACGTGCCGCGGAACACGGCCAGATCGGACTCGGCGGTCGGGTCGTCGCCGACGTCGACGACCGCCACCGTATCTCCGACCCCGCCCGTCTGGGAGAGGTACGTCAGGTCGTACGCCTGCTGCAGCCATGCCGGCGTGTCGGGCTCGGGCGGCGCTGACCCGGCACCAGCGGGCCGCACCGACGGAATGGCGGGGCGGCGCGCGGGAAACACCTGCGTGAAGGTCGAGCCGCCGTGGACGTGCGGGCGGACCCGGGCGTGGTTCGAGCTCAGCACGAGCGCCTGCGCGTCGCACTGCGCGAAGCCCGGCCTCGCCGGCCCGCACGCGGCCTCGGACGTCACTTGGGACGGGGCGAGGCCGGTCGCCTCCGACAGCACCCCGGCGATGGCCTGAGTGCTGGCCGCCTGGGCGCGGACGCCGGCCTGGGGGCGGACACCAGCCTGCGCCGCTGAAGCGAGGATGGAGGCCGCGAGCAGCGGCAGCAGGCACGTTAACGCGCGCCTGAGCGCGCGGCTCGGCGCGCCCCCTGTCGAGCGACGCATACTCCCGTATTGGCCGCCCTACGCGCGCGTCCGCGCGATCGCCGGAAATATGGACGGATGTCGTGGGAGACATTCACGGATCTAAGCGCCGGCGCGCCCGTGGGGCGGGCTTACCGGCGGATCAGCCGATACCAGTGGCGCCGAACATTGCGGAGCGGTCCCGCAATCTCGACCTCGCTGTCGGGCTGGGTGCCCGCCAGATCCCAGCCGGCGAAGCGGGCGACGATCTCGGTCTCCTCGACGCCGGCCGGCGCGGCCGGTACCCGGTTGGGACCGAACGCCATCATCAGCAACGACGCGCCGGGCGCTGCGAGTGCGGTGATGCCGGCGGCGTACGCGGCTCGTTCACTGTCACCGAGGCCGTGAAAGCAGCCGCGATCGAACGCGAGCGTGAACCCCGGCTCGAGACCCAGGGCACCCAGCTCGGCCACGTCGGCCTTCAACCAGTCGACGTTCACTCCGGCCGCATCGGCTCGGGCCCGTGCCCGCGCCAGCGGCCGGTCGACGGCATCGATCGCCGTGACGTGCCAGCCGATGCCCGCGAGGTACATGGCCTGCGTGCCGGTTCCGCAGCCGATGTCGAGCGCGCGCCCCGCCGGCAACGCGCCGGCGCCCTCGATGAGAGCGCTCAATTCCGGCGGCACCTGACCGGTGTCCCACGGTGTGAACCCGATGCGGTACATCACGCGGTACAGCAACGACATCCCGCGAGGAGCCTAGCCCCGCCGGCTGCAGCGGCGGGACCAGGCCCCTCCAGGATCGGGTTGTGACCCCCAGCCACATCTACCACCTGCGACCGAGGTACCTGGCCTCGGCCACGTACCGGCCCGAACGCAGGGCCGCGCGTTCCTGTGCTTCGAGCCGCTCGATCACCTCGAGCCGCTCTTCCGCGGTGACGCGTGGCTTCCGGCTCGCCCGCGCGGGACGCGAGGGCCATCGCCCGCCGGGCAGCACTGCGAGCAGGCGGGAGCTGACCGCCTGCGGATCTCCTCTCATGGGAGGTCTCCTTTTGGTTGGTTGGTTACTCCGGACGCCCGTTTTCGGGCAGCCCGCTATGTCACGTGCGTGTCACACACGAGCGCGCGCCGAGCCGCCACTCACAAGTGTCACTTCACCCGTGAGTGAGCAATAAAAAAGGCGACCCGTTGGGTCGCCCTCGCGATTTGGGTTTGTATGTCGCGCTAGGTCTAGCGCGCATGCCCATCCGCGAGGGTGACATTTTCGTCGAGCGTGGGGACGTCGATGCCCAGCACCTGGGTCGCGTGCCCGGCCGCCTTGACGAAGAATGAATATGTCGCGTTGAGCATGGTCATGAGACTCTTCTCCTTGCTGCAAAGGCAGGGTAACTCAGCGTTCCGCCAATTTCAAGGGGCGCGGGATGAAAAAGCTGTCACTCCAGCCTCACGACCGGACCGCGCGACAACGAGAACCCAACATCGCGCGCCGGCCGAGCCGATAGGGTCCGGATCGAGATGCCTACCGTCGCCCGTGTCGTGATCATGGTCCAGGAGAACCACACGATCGATAACTACTTCAGGGGACTCGCCCCCTACGGCGCGAACGTTGCTACGGACTGGCCGATCGCCGCCAACCCCCCGGCCAGCGACAACCCGCACGAGCGCAAGGCCTACTTCGAGTGGCTGACGGGCGCGTCGACCGGCGAGCACGTCCAGTTCGACACCGCGGCGGTGCTGCCCTACTACCTGTACCTGGCGGTCACCGGGGCGTTCCTCGAGAACCACTGCGCGGGGTACGGCACGAACTCGACGGCGAACCACCTGCTCATCGTCGGGGGCCAATCCCCGACGCTCAAGAACCCCTCCGAGAGCTCGTCACCGGTATGGGACATGCCGTCACTGCCGGGCCTCGCCGAGGCGAACGGCGTCGCGTGGCGCGCGTACGCCGCCTCGGGCAACTATCCCGTGGCGTTCTACACCCAGCTCCAGGGCTCGCCCAACGTCGTGTCGACGTCGCAGTTCCTCACCGACGCCAAGGCCGGGAAGCTTCCCGCGCTGGTGCTCCTGTGGCACAACTCCCCCTACGACGAGCACCCGCCCGCGAACGTGACCGAGGGGATGGACACGATCTGGCAATCGGTCGACGCAGCGGTCCAGGGCGGCGCCTGGGACGACACCGTGTTCATGCTGACCTGGGACGACTGGGGCGGCTACGACGATCACGTGAAGACGCCGGTGCTCGAGTACACGCCGGACAACGTCCAACTCGCGTTCGGCCCACGGGTGCCGCTGCTGATGTTCGGCGGGCCTGTCAAGCCCGGCATCGACAGCCGCTGGTGCAGCCATGTGAGCCTCCCGAAGACCGCCATGCAACTCCTCGGACTGCCGGCGCTCGGGATCCCACGCCTCGACAACGACGCGGGCCTCGCCGATCTCGTCGATCCGGCCCAAACCCCGACGGCGCCGCCCCCGGCCTACGGGACGGCGATCACGATCCCGCCGGCCCCGAGCCCGCCGGTCGCTCCGCACCCGCCACCGCCGCCGCCCGCCGGCAACCCCGTGCCGGTGCCCGATGTCATCCTGCGCGGCGGGGGCACGCTCCCGCCACCGAACGACGCGCCGCTCCCCAAGCAACCGAGCCCGCCCACTAACTAACGAGCGCGGGGCGAGCGGCTAACGCTGGCCGGCGGCGTCACGCGTCGCGGTCATCTCTGCCAGCGCGATCGCCGTGGCCACGGCGGCGTTGAGGCTTTCGACGCCCTCTCGTCCCCCGGGAATCCGGACGAGCGCGTCACACTTGGTCCGCGTCCGCTGCCGCAGGCCCTGGCCCTCGGCGCCCACCACGAGCACCGACTGTCGATCGAATTCGGTCTCGCGCAGCGTGTGCTCGCCGCGCTCGTCGAGCCCGTACACCCAGAAGCCGTATTCGCGCAGGATGTCGAGGCTGCGCGCCAGATTCGTGACCCGGAACACGTCGACGAACTCGGCTCCCCCGACGGCGATCCGCGCCACCTTCGGGGTGAGCTCGGCCGAGCGGTTCTTCAGCAGCAACACCGCGTCGGCGCCGAAGAAGGCCGCAGCGCGAAGAACCGCGCCGAGGTTCTGTGGATCGGAGATCTGATCGAGGGCGATCACCAGCCGCGCGTCTGACAGGCGATCCAAGTCGTGTTCACCAGGCAGCGGCCGCCGCGATGTGAACACGCAAACGCCCTGATGCTTGTCGTCGTCGGTAAGCCCGGTCTCGCGTCGAAACTCCGGCCACGCGACGAGCTCGGGTTCGACGCCGGCGCGCCGCGCCGCCTTGATCGTGTCCTCGTGGTACTCGGGCTTGCCGCCGAGGATCACGCGCTTGACATCCTCGGGCCGCTTCAGGAACACGGCGCGGACCGAGTGCTTGCCGTAGACCATCTCCATCGGGCCCACGATAGACCTCCCGCCCCGAGTCCCCGGGGCACCGGCGCTCACGCGCGCGACAGGTACCTACCCTCGCGCGTGTCGACCTTGATCTTCTCGCCGGTAGAGATGAACAGCGGCACCTGGACCACGACTCCCGTCTCGAGCGTGGCCGGCTTGGTCCCGCCGCCGGATGCGGTGTCCCCGCGCAGCCCCGGATCGGTCTCGGTCACCTCGAGATCGACCGAGCCCGGCACCTGGACGTCGCTCGGCTGATCGTCGATGAACAGGATCTCGACCTCGTCGTTGACCTTGATCCACTTCAACGTGTCCTTCAGCGTCGCCTCGGGCAATTCGATCTGCTCGTACGTCTCGGTGTTCATGAAGTGGGCGGCGTCGCCATCGGTGTAGAGGAACTGCATCCGGCGCGCCTCGCTGCGAACCGAGCGCAGCTTCTCGCCGGCTCGGAACGTCTTGTCGATCACCGCCCCGTCGCTGGCCCGGCGCAGCTTGGTCCTGACGAACGCGGCGCCCTTGCCCGGGTTGACGTGCTGGAACTCGATCACCTTGTAGACGGTCCCGTCGACCTCGACGTGGTTTCCGCTCTTGAGCTGATTTGTGCTTATCGACATAGCGCGGTCCGAGGATAGCGGCGCTTAGTCGTAGAACTTCTCCCGCTTCAGCTCGGCGAGCACGTCGGCGTCGTGGCCGAACACCAGCGTGGCGTCGGTGCGGTCGACGAATGTCTTCACGTGGCGGTAGCTCCGGAACCAGGCGGCGTGGTCGCGGAGCAGCCACCCGAGTGGCCTCGGCCCCGTGTAGTTGTCGCGCAGGTGGAACTGGTCGCTCGTGAGGAAGAACGGCCCGGCGTTCGCGAGGTCGAGCTGAAGGCCCATGAGCGCGAGCGTGTGACCCGGCAGCCGGTGCAGGTTGAAGCCCTTGAACAGCTCGACCTGGTCGCCGTCGACGGCCTGCCAGTTGAACGAGAAGTCGAGGTAGTGCGGGATGTAAGCGCCCACGTCCTCCCCGGTCGCGATCGCGTAGAACGCGCGCTTGAGCTCCTCGCCCTGGACGTAGATCGGGACGTCACGCCCGCGGAAGTACTCGAGACCTCCGGCGTGGTCTAGGTGCAGGTGCGACAGCACGATCGCCTGGATGTCCTCGATTCCGAAGCCGGCCGCCGCGAGCGCGGCGTCGAGGTGGTGCTCGGGCTCGTACGTGGTGATCGCGAACAGCTCCTGGACGACGGGCGGCCACAGCTCCTTCCAGTTGGCGGGAGCGCCGGTGTCGAACAGGACCGGCCCGATCTTCGGGTGCTCGATCAGAGAACCGATGATCGCCACCGTTCTTCTCGTCGAGTCCGGGTTCGGATCCGACAGGGTGCTGACGGCGCCGGCGACGAGCGGGAACCCCTCGTCGTACTCGAGCCGCCCGAGATCCAGCAAGTGAAGCTTCATGGGCTCTCCCTCCTCAGGGTGTGCGCGTGCCCTTCCTCCCCAGTCCGCGCTCGCATCCTAACCCTCCCTCTCCGGGCCGCGCGAGCACCCTAACCTTCGCGGCACGCAGGTTGAGTACTCCAGATATTTCCGCCCGAAAGGGCTCGACGGGATCGAGGCGCTCCACGCCCGATTCGTCCGGCACGCCTACCGGCCCCATTCGCACCCGACCTGGACGGTGGCGGTGGTGCAGCGCGGAGCCGCCCGGTTCGAGCTCGACACCACCCAGCAGCGCGCCGGCGAGGGTGAGTTGTTCGTGCTCGAGCCCGAGGCCGTCCACACCGGCATGGCCGCGGTCCCCGAGGGGTGGGCGTACAAGGTGCTGTACATCGAGCCGCAGCTGCTGCACGACTGGGCCGAGCGGGACGGCGGCGCGCCTCGCGCGGCGCGCTGGGTGGTGTTCCGCGACCTCGCGCTGCGGGCCGCGCTCGAGCGTGCCCACGCCGCGCTTGCGGCCGAGCCCCCGAGCGATCTGGCGATCGACGAGGCGGTGCTGCGCGCAGTCGCCGCGCTCAGACCCCATCTGCGTCCCGGCTCGCCGACGCACGAGCGAGAGCGTTCCGAGCACGCGCCAGTCCGCCGAGCGCGTCGTCACCTGCACGAGCGCTGGGACCAGCGCGTCACGCTGGCCGAGCTGGCCGGGGTCGCCGGCCTCAGCCGGTTCGAGCTC
The DNA here is from genome assembly GCA_963822855.1 of uncultured Solirubrobacterales bacterium. Lineage (GTDB taxonomy): Bacteria > Actinomycetota > Thermoleophilia > Solirubrobacterales > Solirubrobacteraceae > Palsa-465. Next base: position 386,670 of record CAWGJE010000001.1, read on the forward strand.
GTCCGGCGGTTCGGAGAGCAGAACGGCGTCACGCCGCACGCGTTTCAGACCAACCTCCGGGTCGAGCGCGCCCGCGGGCTCCTCGCCACCGGGGTCCCTCCGGCCGAGGTCGCCGCCGTGTGCGGGTTCGCCGATCAGCCGCACCTGACCCGCGTGTTCAAGCGCGCGGTCGGCGTCAGCCCGGGGCGCTACGCCCGCGCCGTCGCGTCCTGAGCGCACCCGCGAGCGACCGAACGACCGACCGCAAGAACGTTCAAGACACGCCCGGGCCCGCACAGCGACCATGTGAGCCGATGGGCGTCGGCCAGTTCGAAACGAAGATCGCGGTCGTGGTTCGCGACGACCTCGCCACCTGGCAGCGGCTGAACGTCACCGCGTTCCTGATCAGCGGCGTGACCGCGGATGCCGGCGCCGCCGCGATCGGTCAGGACTACCTCGACGCCGACGACAAGCGCTACCTGCCGCTGCTCGTGCAACCGGTGCTCGTGTTCGAGGCCGGCGCCACCAAGCTCCAGACCGTGCGCGAGCGCGCCGAGCGCCGCGGCGTCACGCTCGCGATCTACACGAACGAGATGTTCGCGACCGGAAACGACGAGGACAACCGCGCGGCGGTCCGCGCAGTCACAACCGGCGACCTCGACCTCGTCGGGATCGCGCTGCGCGCGCCCCACCGCGACGCCGACGCGGTGCTGCGCGGCCTCGAGCGCCACCCCTGAACGATTACGATCGCGGCCTGCCCACGCCATGGCCTGACACTCCCCCGACGCCGGCCCAACGCTCGGCCTACGCGGACGCGACGCGCAAGTCGTTCTGGCTCGACACGCTGCCGCGGCGCGACCCCCACGAGCCGCTAGACGGAGCGCTGGACGCCGACCTGTGCGTCGTCGGCGGTGGCTTCACCGGACTGTGGGCCGCGCTCTACGCCAAGGAGCTGGATCCCTCGCGCGAGGTGGTCGTGCTCGAGGCGACCCGCTGCGGCGCCGGCGCGAGCGGACGCAACGGCGGCTTTATGCAGTCATCGCTCACCCACGGGATTGGCAACGGCCTGTCGCGGTTTCCGGACGAGCTCGAGCAGCTCGAGCGGCTCGGACTCGAGAACTTCCACGCGCTCGCCGCGGACCTGAACAAGCTCGGGATCGACGCCGAGTTCGAGGCCACCGGCGATCTGGTCGTCGCGCTCGAGCGCCGAGAGCTCACCGACCTCGAGGAGGAGGCCGACCTGTCGCGACGGTTCGGGCACGAAGCCGAGGTGCTCGACGCCGAACGGACCCGCGCCGAGGTGAACTCGCCGCTGTACCTCGGCTCACTCTGTACACGGACCGGGTCCGCGCTCGTCCACCCCGGCAAGCTCGCGGACGGACTGCGCGCAGCGGCCGCACTCGCCGGCGTGCGGATCCACGAGTACAGCCCGGTCCGTGAGCTGCGCAGGACCGCCGCCGGCGTGTCGGCCATCACCGACGGCGGCGTGCTCGACGCGCGCCGGGCCCTGCTCGCGACCAGCGCCTACCCCCCGCTGTTGCGCGCGATCGGGCGCTACATCGCGCCCGTGTACGACTACGTGCTGGTCACCGAGCCGCTCGATCAGCGGATGCACGCCGAGCTCGGATGGGCCGGACGCCAGGGCGTCAGCGACACGGGCAACCAGTTTCACTACTACCGGCTCACCGCCGATCGGCGGATCGTTTGGGGCGGGTACGACGCGGTCTACCGGTACGGCGGTCCGGTCGGCCCCCAGCTCGACGACCACGAGCCGACGTTCGCCAAGCTCTCCCAGCACCTGTTCACGACGTTCCCCCAGCTCGAAGGCCTCCGTTTCAGCCATCGCTGGGGCGGCGCGATCGACACGTGCAGCCGCTTCTCGGTGTTCTTCGGCAGAGCGCTTGGCGGCCGGGTCGCGTACGCGCTCGGGTACACGGGCCTCGGCGTCGCCGCGAGCCGGTTCGGCGCGCGCGTAGGCCTCGACCTGCTCGACTCGCGCGCGAGTGAGGCCACCGCACTGGCGATGGTCCGCCGGCGCCCGCTGCCGTTTCCCCCCGAGCCGCTGCGCACCGGCGTGATCCAGCTCACCCGCAACCGGCTCGCCGCCGCCGATCGCAACGACGGCCGGCGCGGGCTGTGGCTCAGGACGCTTGACCGGATGGGTCTCGGATTCGATAGCTGATTACTGAACCTTCCCGCGCGCCGCCACCGCCCACTCCGACTCGATGCGCCCTCCCCGATGCGCGTACATCACGTCGTGAAGGTTGATCGTCGGGTCGATGTGCGAGGGAATCAGCCGGACGCGATCGCCGACCCGCAGCTCGCGCGCGCCGGACTCGCCAATCGGCGTGAGCTTTCCGTGCTCGTCGCCGGCGTGGTGGTAGCTCCAGCCCGGGGCGTCGAGGAGCCGGGCCGGTCCTGAATCGTCCGACAGCGTCTTCAGCCCGGCGTCGATCACGGCCCGGTCGCCCGCCGGCCGGCTGATCACGGTCGCGATCACGTGAAGCGACGACTCGTACGGGAGGCCGCCCGTGTCCAGGTAGTCGGTGTCCATGAACGCGAACGATCCGGGCTGTACCTCGGTGACGAACGAGTGCACGGCACAAAACTGCGCCGTGCCCGTGCCGCCCGTGGTCACCACGGTGATCGCATGCCCGGCGGAGCTGAGCTCGTCCGCCACAGCCCCAAGACGCCCCATCGCGGTGTCGCACAGCGATCTGCGCTCGGTCGCGTCGCGCACGTGCTGAAGGTGGCCTTCGTATCCCTGCACGCCGATCAGCCGGAGCCGTTCGAGCCCCTGGATCCGGTCCGCAAGCGCGAGCGCGTCTTCGGGCGCGATCCCGCACCGGTCCTGTCCGACGTTCACGTCGATCAGCGTCTCGAGCGGCCGGGGCAGGACGGCGTCGATCGCCGTCGCTCCGTCCCACGAGTCGACGACGATCCGCACACGCGCCGCCGGCTCCTCAGCGATCAGCCGGGCGAGCCGGCGGACCTTGACCTCGCCCGCGATCTCGGTCGTGATCAGCACGTCATCGATCCCGCTCCCGAGCATCACCTCGGCTTCGCTCAGCTTCGCCACGCACACCCCGACCGCGCCGGCGTCGATCAGCAGCCGCGCCACGTCCGGGCTCTTCGCGGTCTTCAGGTGTGGCCGGACGTGCACTCGCGCAAGGTTGCTCAGGCACGTCCGCACGTTGCGCTCGAACACGTCGAGGTCGACGGTCAGGCACGGCGTGTCCAGGTCGTCGAGACGAGTCGCGCCCATGGATCAGCGCCGCTCGAGCGCGAGGCGGATTCCGACCCCGATCAGCACGGCTCCCGTGAGCCGCTCGACGCGCCTTCCCCACCCGCCGGCGACGAACGCCCTCCGAGCCCGCGCCACCAGCAGCGCGAGCGTCGAGTACCAGACGAGATCGACCGCCACGATCACCGCTGCCATCGCCAGCGCGCTTGGCAACACCGCGGCTCCGCGCGGGATGAACTGCGGAAACAGCGCCACGAAGAACACCGCGAGCTTGGGGTTGGCGAGACTCGTGATCAGGCCCTCGCGGAGCGAAGCCCCGGCCGACACCGTCGCCGCCCCGCTCGCGCCGGCCGCTGCGTGCGCATCCGCCTCCCGCCGGCCGAAGAGCGACCGTAGCCCGAGGACGACCAGAACCGCCGCGCCGGCCAGCTTCACGGCGTCGAACACCGCCGCCGACGTCGCGACGACCGTCGCGATTCCGACGGCTGCGAAGCATCCCCAGGCGAGCACCCCGATCGAGTTGCCGGATGTCGTGTAGAACGCGTGGCGCCGCCCACCGCGCGCCGCGTTCCGGACGACGAGCGCGGTCGCCGCGCCGGGGGTGATCGAGAGCAGCACCGCCACCGGGACGAACGTCAGCAGGGCGTGGAACATTCCGTCATCCTAGGATCTCCGGTCATGCCACCTCACATCGCTCTCGTCACCGGCGCCAGCTCGGGCATCGGCGAGGCTGTCGCCCGCCGCTACGCGGCCGCCGGGGTCAAGGTCATAGCGGCCGCCCGCCGGGAAGACCGCCTTGCCGGGCTGGTCGACGATTTCGGTGAGGATTTGATTTTTGTTTCGGTGCTCGACGTCCGTGACCTGGCCGCCATCGAGCAACTGGTGACGTCGTTGCCGGCGGCGTTCGCGGACGTCGACGTACTCGTCAACAACGCGGGGCTCGCGTTGGGGCTCGAGCCGGCGCAGGACGCCGTGCTCGACAACTGGGAGCGGATGATCGAGACCAACTGCACGGGTCTCGTGTACATGACTCGCGCCCTGCTGCCGGGGATGGTCGCGCGCCGGCGCGGTCACGTCGTGAACATGGGCTCGATCGCCGGCACCTATCCGTATCCGGGCGGGAACGTATACGGCGCGACCAAGGCGTTCGTTCACCAGTTCAGCCTCGGGCTACGCGCCGACCTGCACGGCACCGGCGTCCGGGTGACCTCGATCGAGCCCGGCCTGATCGGCGGGACCGAGTTCTCCGAGGTGCGGTTCGGCGACGCCGAGAAAGCTGCCGGCGTGTACGCGGGCACGAAGGCGCTCGGCCCAGAGGACATCGCGACGGCGGTCGAGTGGGTCACTTCCCAGCCCGAGCACGTCAACGTCAACGTCCTCGAGTTGATGCCGGTCGGCCAGAGCTTCGCGGCACTCCCGGTCGAGCGTGAGGGCGGATAAGTGGTCGGCCGTCATCTCATCGGCGGGCCTCGGGGCCTCCTCGATGTCGAGGTGACGGGCCCCGATGACGGCAGGACGCTGCTCTTCCACATGGGCACTCCGAGCGCGGGCACCATGTATGGCCCGCTGGTCGAGCTCGGCGCGCAGCGCGGCATCCGTCACGTGGTCTATATGCGTCCGGGATACGGGAAGAGCGAACGCTGTCCGGGACGCGTGGTGGCCGATTGCGCGGCGGACGCGGCGGCGGTCGCCGACTGGCTCGGGGTGGACCGGTTCTATACCGCGGGCAGGTCAGGCGGCGGACCGCACGCGCTCGCGTGCGCGGCGCTGCTTCCCGATCGGGTGATCGCGGCAGCGACGATCGCGGGAGTCGCACCGCGCGACGCCGAGGGCCTCGACTGGCTCGACGGGATGGCACGGGAGAACGTCGAGGAGGATGCTGCCGCCGAGGCGGGCGAGGAACAGCTGCTCGCGTTCATCGAGCCGTTCCGGGAGAAGTTGATATCGGCGAGCGCATCCGACCTCCACGAGGAGTTCGGCGGCCTCCTGTCCGACGTCGATCGCAGCGTGATGACCGGACAGTTCGCCGAGTACGAGGCCGAGTCGACCCGCATCGGAATGGAGCACGGCGTGTGGGGGTGGTTCGACGACGATCTCGAGCTGGTTCACGACTGGGGCTTCGAGCTCTCCGACATCTCGTGCCCGGTCACGATCTGGCAAGGGGCCGAGGATCGGATGGTCCCGCTAGCCCACGGCGAATGGCTCGCCGCGCACATCCCCGGCGCCCGCGCGAGGCTGCTCGGAGACCAGGGGCACCTGTCCCTCGCGCTCGGCCACTACGGCGAGGTGCTCGATGACCTGCTCGCCAGCGGTTCCGCGACCTGATCGCCCCCGGCGCCTGCCGAGCCGCCACCGAAGAAGCGCACCGGGTTCAAGACCATCATCTGGTCGATCTGCTCCTGGGTGACGCCGGCCTCGAGCAGCGCCGGCAGGACCTGGTTCGAGATCAGCAGGTAGTCGGGCTTCTCGTTGGCAAAGGCCGGATTGCCGACGAAGAAGTCGAGGAAGCACGCCGCGTCGTGGGAGATGTGGATCCGGTCGGCGAGCCCCTCCTGTACCAGCGCGGTCAGCGTTCGGATGCGGTCGGCGAGCGGGTTGAAGTGGTCGATCCCGAACCGATCGCAACCGATCCACGCGCCGGCCTTCGCGATCGTCCGGATGTAGTCGAGGTCGTTGCTGTCGCCGACGTGCGCGATCACGATCCGACCCGGGTCGACGCCGTGTCGCGTGAGCGCATCGAGCGCCAACAGCCCGGTCCGTTGCTCGGCGTTCGTGTGGACCATCACCGGCGCGCCCGTCTCAACCGCCGCCATCGCGATCGCCTCGATGATCCGCGGGATGTCGCCGACGAGCCCGTGCCGCTCGACGGCGCATTTCAGGAACGCCGCCTTCACGCCCGTGTTGTCGATGCCCTCGCGAATCTCGCGGACGAACAGCTCGGCGATCGCTTCCTTGCTCCGGTAGGCGAGAAAGTTCGGCAACTCGATGAACGCGTACACGCCGGTCGCGACGATGATGTTGATGTCGGCCGCCTCCGCCACCTCGCGGATCCTGGGGACGTACCGGCCGAGCCCCGGCGCGGTCGGATCGACGATCGTGCGAATCCCGGCTTCGCGCACGCGCGTGAGCTTGTCCACCGCATCGACGATCCGCTCCTGCTCGTCCCAGTAGCGCGGACCGAACGCGTGACCCCAGTTCTGCAGCGCCTCGGGCTGCATGATGAACACGTGTTCGTGCATGAGCGTTCGACCGAGGTCACCCAGCGCCACGGGGCCTCGCACGGTCTCGACAGTCGACACGGTCCTCTCCTCTCTGGTGGGGGCCGTAGCCTAAACCGGGACTGTGATAGTGAGGTTCGAGCGCTGCTCGGCCGCGGTCTTGCCTACCCTCTGCGCCCAAGCGACCGGCGAGCGCATCCACTCGGGCAACCCGGCCGGCGCGTCGAACTCAGGGATCTCGATCCGGTCTTCGGGCGCGAACGAGTCGCCGTAGGGCACGAGCGGCGCCGGGACGTCCGGATGCTTGATCAGCGGGTGAAGTGCCGTCAGCGCCTGGTTCCAGTTTTGAAGCATGGCGGCGATGGCCGCACTCAGCCTCGTCGAGTCGCCGCCGGCGCTGCTCTCGGGCTCGGTGGGGTGCGTGACGCGTGCGTACGCGGGCGAGTAGTTCTGCCCGACCGGCGTTTGTTTCCACTTGTGCCACGCGTCGTCGGCGAGCGCGCCCAGCGCGAGGACCGCGTCAATCTCATTGCGGCCGAAAATGCTCCGCATCCAGTCGTTCCGATAGCCGACGATCCCCGGGTCGTCCTTGTGCCGCTCGCCGCCAGCCTGGCCGTATACCGAGTACAGGAACGTGTTGATCAGCAGATAGCTGCTGGTGAACCCGAGCTTCGCCATCAGCCCCTGGGTGCGATGGCCGGCCTCGCCGACCAGGATCCGCCGAACGACCGCCTCGGACTGGCCGGGGTCCTGCCCGATCACGAGCAGCCGGGCGCTCCCGTCGAGCCGTCCGCGGTGGAAGAGCGGGCCCCACTCGATGCGGAACGAGTCCCGCGGATACACGTCGGGGCCGGGATAGCTTGCGACGAGCGAGGCGTAGGGCTCGCCCACCGGACCGGGGTCGTATTGATGCGTCATTGCAACCACCGTCGTGTAGGCCGGTGCGCCCCGGGCTCACGCGGCGAACAGCTTATCTCCAAACGGCGCGCCGTGTACGGTAGGCATATGCCTAACGCGCCCGCCCATGGCGCGATCTGGATCGCGGACCTAGACCAACTCCGATGCCGGCAGCTGCACGGTCTTCACGTGGCGCGACTTGGCCAGCTCGACCATGTTCTCGGTGCCGCCGGGGCCGTCGCCACCCTTGCCGTCCCACAGCACGATGAGGGTGATGTCGGCTTCGGCCAGCGACATCGCGGTGTGAAGGATCCAGCGGTTGCCGCGCTGCCAGATCGTGTAACTGTCATTCCCCGCCATCCAGTCCGGAAGACCGGTGAGGTGCCTCACCTCAAGCCGCTTGGTCAATGTGAGAAACCGCTCGATCCACTCCGCTCCGGCGTCGGCGACTGACTCGGCCGCGAACTCGTCCTCGGGGAGCGGGAGCAGAAGCGTGGTGGGGATGCCGAGCTCGGCGCAGACCTCGTGGAACAGGATGTCGCCGCCGCTCGCACCGGCCGCGAAGCCCATGATCGGCTGCGACCCGGCCTGCGCCTGCTCCTCGACGACCGCGCGCCTGATCATGTCCCGCGCCTTGCCTTCGCTCGATGCCGGAAACCGGGGCCGCTTCCTATCGCGCGCATCGATGCGATGTCCGGAGAAGACCAGGACTCGCGATCGCACCGGCGCCGGCGCTGCCGAGGCTTCGTCCGCCGGCGCGTCCAGCGCCTTCAGCGCAGCGTTCACGTTGTCGGTGAAGACCCCGAGCCGGCGGTAGAGCTCGACCTGGCGAGCGGCTGACGCAATCGCAAATGCCATCTCCTGGTCCGTGGCCGCGGTGCGCGCCTGCTCGTAAGCGGCCGTGACGTACGCCGGTCGCTGGGAGGTGAGCAGCCGCAGGTCGGCCCGGGTGAACATCGCCCAGATGTCCTCGGGCTCACCCCGGCGCCGGTCGCGGAAGGCCTCGGCGCTCAGAGAGCGGCTGACCGCCCCGGCGAGTTCGTCCCGTCCCCGCTTGATGTCGTTGGCCTCGATCTTGGCCTTGTCGTCGTCGTCGAATCGCTCGCCCCAGACGTCCGGGTTCTCGTCGATCAGGCACGCCAGGACCGCGGTCAGCGCGAGCGCGTTGACCCCTGAGTACCAGTGGTTCTGATCGATCGAGAACGCCTGGTCGTAGTAGGTCCGGGCGGTCTCGAGATGCGGTGAGCGCAGCGCCGCCGCGTGCTTGGCAGCCTCGGACGCCAGATCGTTCCAGTCTCGCACCCACAGGTTCTTGGCATTCCGCCCGAGCAACGCGAGCGCCTCGGCCTCCTGGGCCGAGGCCATGTCGTGCTGTCCGCTGACTCGCTGAAGCGCGGCCGCAGACTCAACCTCTTTGCCGAGTTCGAGGTACACCGTGCCGAGCGACAGGTTGGCGTCCGGGTCGTCCGGTCGGATGTCGCGGATCGCCTCGTACGTGGCGAGCGCGTCGGGCCAGGCCTTCAGCGCGAACTGTGCGCGCGCGACGAGCCGCAGACCTCCGAGGCCCCATTCGACGTCGCCCGCCTCATCCGCAAGCACGGCCAGCATCGGCCGGTCCTTCGAGCGCTGTGCGGCCACAACCTCCTCGCTGAAGCCGGGCGGAATCGGGTGCAGACGCTCGGGGTCGGTGGGTTCGAGCCCGGGAACCAGCAGGAACACCGGGCTGTCATCGTGCCTGGCAGCGAGCGACTGCTCCAGCGCGTCGGCCAGAAGCGGTTGCGCCTCATCCGGTTTGTCGGCGTCGTACTCCAGGTAGCGGTCCGTTTTCAGGTCGAAAGGGACCTCGGTAGCTTCCGGGCGGGTCTTGGCTCGCGCGCGGATGAGGATCGTGGTCCGCGGCCGCAGCGAGTGCCGGATCCCGAGTTCGTAGAACACATTCGCGTTGTGGATCGAAATATCGGCGATCACGATGTCCGCCAGCGCCAGGCGCTCGAACATGTCAACGCGGATGTTTCCGGCCCAGGCGATCACCTCCGTCGTACCGCCGACGATGTTCAGACGCTCGAGTACTGGCGAGATCAACCTGTCGCTGACGTGGTTGAAGTCGATCCCCTGCTGCGTGCCAAACGGCCGGACGATGAACGCACGTGCGATGCTCATGCTGTGGCGAAGTTGCGCGTGTCCTTACCCCCCATTTCCATCATGCTGCACCCTGACCCTGACCTCCGGTCTGCTGGCGGTCCTGATGCGTCACCTGCTTCTGCCCTGAGGTCCACGTCGTGTTCTCCTGCGAGATCAGCGCCTCGGTCCGCTCGGCCAGCAGGCGTTTGTCATCGTCGTTTCCCTGGTAGGGCCCGGCGCCCGAGAGGTACAGAAACTTCTCGTGCTTCAGAGACTCAGCCGTCGACCGGTAATTGATCCAGTTCGCCTGGTACTGGCCCAGTTGTTGGATTCCCTCCACGACGACCACGAGCGCGCCGAGCCCTCCTGTCACCCATACCGCAGCATGAACGCTCGCCACCACCGGCACCGCGGCGGCACCCACGAGTTGCACGATCTTGAGCCTGGTGTACCAGTGCTTGTTCGTCGCGCTACTACGACCGTAGTACTTGGCCTGATCTTCCAGCCGGTTCCAGGCGGGCCCCGTTTCGCGCGGATCCTCGACCTCGTGCGCCCGCTGATCTGTCATTCCCGGTCCTTTCACGCTGTTGGACGTTGCCCGGGCCCGGATCACTGAAACCGAGGAGGTCGCTCGCAGTCAGCCCTTCGCCCTCGCACACCCGTATCCACCCATGGTGCCCAACCCCGGCCGCGCGATTATCGCCGGACCGCGGTACCGCGCGGGAAAAGATTCAATGGCCTTGTGCTCGTGCGACCCGTGATACCCAACTGATGCCTCGTCCCCCGTCACCCCTCCCGGGGTCCGCGTCCGTGGTCATCGTCGGCGGCGGCGTGATCGGCACGAGTGCCGCCTTCCACCTGGCCGAGGCCGGCGCGGACGTCGTGCTGATCGAGCGCGCGGCGCTCGGCAGCGGCTCGACCAGCAAGGCCGCCGGCGGTGTCCGCACGCAATTCTCGGACGTCCTCAACATCGAGATCGCCAAGCGCAGCCTCGATGCGTTCCGCGACTTCGGGCGACGGCCGGGCTGGGAGATCGACCTCAAGCAGGTCGGCTACCTGTTCGTGCTCACACGCCCGTCCGACGTCGAGGAGTTCGCGCGCAGCGTGGCGCTGCAGAACGAGCTAGGCCTGGATTCGCGGATCCTGACGGCCGGCGAAACGCGCGCGCTTTGCCCGTTGCTCGAGGGCGACGACGTGCTCGCGGGGGCGTTCTCCCCCGGGGACGGCCACGCGACGCCCGAGGGAGTGGTTCAGGGGTACGCGTTCGCCGCCCGCACCCACGGTGCGCACATCCGCGCCGGCTGCGAAGTCCTCGAGGTGCGAACCGAGCGCGGTCAGATCACCGACGTCGTCACAAGCGATGGCGTGGTCCGGACGCCCACCGTGATCTGCGCCGCCGGAGCCTGGTCGCGAGCCTGCGGCGCGATGGTCGGAGTCGAGCTGCCCGTGACGCCCGTGCGGCGGCAGATCCTGTTCACCGAGGCGATCGACGGGCTGCCCGCGGACCTGCCCATGACGATCGATTTCGAGACGAGTTTCTACTTCCATCGCGAAGGCCCGGGGCTGCTGATGGGAATGTCGGATCCAGACGAGACGCCGGGCTTCGGCGTCGAGACCTCCGATGAGTGGATTCCCGGCCTGATGGACGTCGTGCGCCGGCGGGCGCCCCGGATCGCCGACGTCGGGATTCGGGGCGGATGGGCCGGGCTGTACGAGATGACGCCTGACCACAACGCGATCATCGGCGAGGCCGCCGGCGTATCGCGATTCCTGTACGCGACCGGGTTCTCCGGCCACGGATTCCTGCAGGGTCCCGCGGTCGGTGAGATCCTGCGCGACATGGTCCTGCGTCGCCCGACGTTTGTCGACGTCTCGCCGCTTAGCGTCGAGCGCTTCGACGCCGCCGCGCTGCGCCCGGAGTACAACATCGTCTAGGAATACGGTCGTGGTCGAGATAGCGACACCAACCCAGACAGGCGGCGCGAGCCTCGTCGAGATGCTCGAGCGGCTCGGAGTCGAGCTCGTGTTCGGGCTGCCCGGAGTCCACAACCTGCCGATCTGGAAGGCGCTTTCTGACTCCGAAATCCGGCTTGTCGGCGTCCGCCACGAGCAGACCGCGGCCTACGCCGCCGACGGATACGCACGTGCCACGGGCCGCCTCGGCGTCGCCGTCGTGACCACCGGGCCGGGGGCGGCGAACACGCTCGGAGGCACCGGCGAGGCGATGGCGGCCGGCTCCCCGGTGCTGGTCATCGCCACCGACACCTCGACGGCGTTTCGCCGCGAAGGCGTGTACCGGGGCACGCTCCACGAGACACGCGATCAGACCGCGATGTTCGTGCCGGTCACGAAGGCCGCGCGGCTCGTCGCCAGCGCCGAGGAGATCGCCGAGGCGGTGTTCGAGTCCGGACAGATCGCGCTCGGCGCGCCGACCGGACCCGTCTACCTCGGCATCCCAACCGACCTGCTCTCACAGCAGGTCGCGCGGCACTCGTTCGCGGTGACAATCCCTCGACCCAGCGCTTGGAGGCCTTCGCAGGCGGACATCGACCGAGCCTGCGAGCTGCTTGCCGGCGCGCAGCGCCCGCTGATCTGGGCCGGAGGCGGAGCGCTCCGCGCCGGCGCGGGGGCTGCAGTGGGCGAGCTCGCGCTCAAGCTGGCCGCGCCGGTGATCACGACCTTCATGGGTCGCGGGCTGCTGTCGCCCGATCACCCCTGCGAGGTCCCCGGCCCCGCCCACGCGCCCGAGGTCGGCGCGTTGTGGGACGAAGCCGACGTGGTGCTCGCGATCGGGACCGACTTCGACGGCACGAACACCCAGAACTGGCAGATGCCCCAGCCGCCGGCGTTGATCAGCGTCAACGTCGACGAGGCCGAGGCGAACAAGAGCTACGCGTCCGACGTCACGCTGGTGGGTGACGCGCGCTTGGTGCTCGAGGATCTGCTGCCACGCGTCAAGCCGCGCTCCGGCCTCCCGGAGCTCGAGCATCGGCTGGCGCAAATCGGGTCGGACGTAGCGGCCTGGGTCGAGCGCGACGAGCAGCAGGCTGCTCGAATGCTCGAGATCGTCCACCGCGCGCTGCCGCCCGAGACGGTGCTCGTCACCGACATGTGCATCCCCGGCTACTGGCTCGCCGGCTACTGGCGGCCGCCGCGGTCGCGCAAGCTGGGATATCCGCTCGGCTGGGGCACGCTCGGGTTCGGGTTCCCGGCCTCGATCGGGGCCGCTCTGGCCGGCGTGGGCCCGACCGTGTGCGTGGTCGGGGACGGAGGCTTCATGTACGCGTGCGGTGAGCTCGCGACGGTCGTCGAGGCCCAGGTTCCGCTGACGATCGTGCTCGTCGAGGACGGTGGCTACGGCATGCTGCGCTTCGATCAGGTGCAGTCGGGCGAGGAGCCTTTCGGGGTCGATCTCGTGCAGCCGGACTTCCGCACGTTCGCGGCCTCGTTCGGGGTTCCGGCGACGACGATCGACGGCTTCGGCGCCGAGTTCGAGCAGGAGCTGAAGCGGGCGATCGCGGGCGACAGGCCCGAGATGCTGATCGTGCGCGCGGCATTGAAGCCACCCCCGACGACCTCGCCTCGGTGGTACCGGCGCGCATGAGCTCCGCGCCGATGTCGGTCTCCTCAACCGGTGAGCTCGCCGAGCGCGCCCGGCGGAGCCTCGAGCGCTGCGGTGCCGACCCGGTGCTGCTGCCCGGGCCAACCGTGATGTCACGGACTCCGATCACCGGGGAGGACCTGTTCGAGGTCCCCGCGGCCGGCGAGGCCGAGATCGTGGCCGCGATCGCCGCGGCCAAGTCTGCGTTCACAACCTGGCGTACCGTGCCGGCGCCCGTCCGCGGCGGCCTGGTCAAGCGGTTCGGCGCACTGCTCGGCGAGCACAAGGCCGACATCGCCGAGCTGATCACGATCGAGGCGGGGAAGATCCCGTCCGAGGCCCTCGGCGAGGTTCAGGAGATGATCGACATCTGCGACTTCGCGGTCGGGCTCTCGCGCCAGCTCGACGGTCGCACGATGCCCTCGGAGCGGCCCGGCCACCGGCTGATGGAGACCTGGCACCCACTCGGCGTGGTGGCCGTCATCTCCGCGTTCAACTTCCCGGCGGCCGTGTGGTCCTGGAACACCGCCGTCGCGCTCGTATGCGGCGACAGCGTCGTATGGAAGCCGTCGCCGATGACGCCGCTGACGTCGATGGCGTGTACCGCCGTGCTCGACCGCGCCATCGCGGAGAGCGGCGCCCCGGTCGGGCTGCACCAGCTCGTGGTCGCGGGCGCCGAGGCGGGTGCAGCGCTGATCGACAGCCCCGACGTCGCGCTCGTGAGCGCCACCGGATCAGAACGCATGGGCGCGCAGGTCGCGCCCCGCGTCGCGGCCCGCCTTGGACGGTGCCTGCTCGAGCTCGGGGGCAACAACGCTGCCGTGGTGGCGCCGTCGGCCGATCTCGAGCTCGCCACCCGCGGGATCGTGTTCGCGGCGGCCGGCACCGCCGGGCAGCGGTGCACCAGCCTGCGCCGGGTGATCGTGCACTCGGAGGTCGCGGACGAGCTTGTCGCCGGGCTGCGCGACGTGTTCGGGCGGTTGTCGATCGGCGACCCGTCGGTGGACGGCACGCTGGTCGGTCCGTTGATCAACGAGCGCGCCTATAGCGGCATGGTGGAGGCGCTGGATGAAGCCCGAGCGGACGGCGGCGAGCTTGTCGCCGGCGGCGGGCGCCGCCCGGTCGACGGCGCTCCCGATGCCTACTACGTCGAGCCGGCCCTCGTCCGGATGCCCGGCCAGACCGACGTCGTCCGACGCGAGACGTTCGCCCCGATCCTGTACGTGATGACGTATCGCAGGCTGGAGGAAGCGATCGCGCTCCACAACGGCGTCCCCCAGGGCCTGTCGTCGAGCATCTTCACCCGAGACCAGCGCGAGGCCGAGCGCTTCCTCGCCGCCGACGGCTCCGACTGCGGGATCGTCAACGTCAACATCGGCACCTCGGGCGCCGAGATCGGTGGCGCGTTCGGTGGCGAGAAGTCGACCGGTGGCGGGCGCGAGTCCGGCTCGGACGCGTGGCGCGCATACATGCGCCGCGCCACCAACACGATCAACTACTCCGACGAGCTTCCGCTGGCCCAGGGCGTCGAGTTCGGCTGAGCCCGCGCCCGTTCCGCGGGCTCGATGTATCAACCAGCGCCCGCCGCGCTCTGACCAACGTAACGCGCGCGCCCCGAGATTGGCCCGGGGGCAGCCGAGCGGGTCGCGCGCGTTACCGCAGCTGTGACCGCGAATAGTGCTCCGGAGGCCGGCGGCGCTTAGCCGAACGGGCGCTCGGCTAAGCGCCGGACCTCGAGCGCCAGACGCTCAAGCGCCAACTCCGAAGCGCCTGGTCGCGGACCCTGATCTCCGGATCCGCTTAGCGCCCCGAACCATCGCCCGCGCGCGTTCACGAGTCGGTGAGCGATTAGTGACCGGTGGTGATCGGGCGGTGACCGCCACCTCGGATCCTGCATCCCGTGATCAACGACCGGGGAGCGCAGATGACCATCAACAACCCACACATCATGAAGCTGGTCGCGACCGAACGGATCGCCGACCTTCGTCGCGACGCCGCCCCTCATCCCGAGACGACGGCTAAGCCGCGGAAAGCGCGCCGCGTCAAGCGAGCGGCCGAACAACGACAGGGGCCGGCGGTCGCCCGGATTGACAACCGCTGACGCGGTCCTCCATTGAACCGAGGACAAACGATGACCGCCACCCTCCAGCCTAAGCCAAGGCCGCGCGCCGCCCGTGCTCGCCTTTCCGGGGAAGCCATCACCATTCTGGTCAACGCAGCCGGCGCGGGGGACCAAAGCGCCTGGAACCGACTCGTGCAGGAGTTCGGGAGCATGATCTGGGCGATCGCCCGCGCCCACCGCCTGGGCGACGCCGATGCCGCTGACGTGTCGCAGGCGGCGTGGGTCTCGCTGCTCGAACACATCACACGGCTGAACAACCCAGCGGGGGTCGGCGCCTGGCTCGCGACCACCGCTCGTCGTGAGTGCCTGCGCGTTCTGCGGGGCGGCGAGCGGCGCGTCCTTTTCGGCGATGACGGTCCCGAGCCCGAGTCACCGGAGCCACCGCCCGGCGACACACTGCTGATCACCGAGCGCGACGAAGCACTGTGGCGCAGTTTCTCTCGCCTCCGGGCGACCGACCAGGCGCTGCTTCGGCTGTTGACGGCGGACCCGCGTCCTCCCTACGAGGAAATCGCGGCCGCGCTCGACATACCAATCGGAAGCATCGGCCCTACTCGGCAGCGCGCGCTCGCGCGGCTTCGTGACCAGCTGGACAGCGAGCAAGCACTCAGCCTGATGATCGACTAATCGGAGGAAGAAAGATGACCGACAACGCCAACTCAGAAGTTGCAACGATCGGGGTCCGCCTGTTCGATGACGCGTACCTGGCCTGGTTCAGCGCGGAGAGCGAATGTGAGGACGCGCTCCGCCCCTGGTTCCAAAGCACGCGGGAGCAACGCGCGACCACCTACTTCGCCTACCGGGTGGCGCTCGACCGCGAGGAGGCAGCCGCACGTGATCTCGAGCTCCTGGCGCATTCGGGTGCCCGAGAGGACGAACGAGCCACCCAGACCGAAGTCACGTATCAGGGATGTCGCTCCCGCCCTCGATAAGCGGTGATAGGAGAAAAAATGACCCGGGCCCGAAGATCTCACGTAAAGTTCCCGATGCAACACCCGTCGGGGCAATACGAATCGGCCGCAGTTATCACGGCGCAACAGCAGTTGTCGTCATCGCGATTCAGCACGCCCGTTAGGGCGTGCCGACAAACCTGCACCCCCTAACGACCAAGGATCTCGCATGCTCCCAATCCATATCGGACTGGTTCCTGCTGACGATGGAATCGTAGAAGCGCCCGAACTGCTGCGTGTGGTCGCGGCGCTCCAGATGCAACTGACCCGCGATTTTGAGCCCATCTGGCAGACACCCTCCGTCCTCTCCGCGTTCACCTCGCTCGATCAGGTGCCGCCCGCGTGCCTACCCCTCATCATCGTCCCGCCGGGAACCTTGGGTTCGGGAGACCACGCGTTTCACACAACAGAGAAGGGGACGCCGATCGGCCTGGTCGAGTGGGCGGAAGAGGAGGCATGGTCGCTAGCCGCAAGTCACGAGCTCCTCGAGATGGTGTGCGACCCGCAGGGCAAGCGCAAGGTCATGGCCGAGTCCCTTGCCGACTTGCACCGCGAGAACGTTGGGCAAGGTAATGATGCGTACCTGCCTCAAGGTCGGGTCGCCTACCTGCTCGAGATCTGCGATCCGTGTCAGGATCAACTGTATCTACTGAACGGCTTTCAGGTATCCGACTTTGTCTTGCCGCGCTACTACGCGGCCCGGGAGACGGAGTGTGGGTGTTATTCGTTCACCGGGAAGGTCAAAAGGCCGTTGGAGATCCTCAACGGCGGCTACATCACGTGGTACACCTCGATCCCGGAGTCGCCTGTCTGGCAGGCCAAGCAAGACGACCACGGAGTGTTGACCATCGGCCCGATGACAATTCCTGCTCCCGGATCATCGCGCTCAGACGTCGACTACACAAGCGACCTCTTCGAAAACCTCGGCGCGGCCGTGTCTCGAAGTGCCCCTGCCCCGCAGGTCGAAGCGCTCGCCCAGGGTGCCGACACGCGCTACGGAACGGAGCTTCGTAACGACCTGGCCCGGGTCCTCAAAGACCTCTACGGTCAGCCCACGGTTGATGTCACCGACCTGCTCAACATGATCAACGATCTGGCGACCGACCATGATTACTGGCAGAAGTTCCACGATGACGAGACGTTCCAGTCGAGCGAGCTGACGAAACGACTCGGGCTGAATGTCAAATACCCCGGCGGCGTGCCTACTCAGCCGCAGTTGGCTGCGGTGCACGCCAAGGGAATGCAAGTGATCGGTGGGCCCGCGGGAGGCAAGGTACCGGCCAAAGCCGCCGCAACGATGATGCTTGGGCAGACCTAGGGCCAGCCGTGGGCCGCGTCCGACGGACGGAGCACGCATTCTTTACCCTCGAGGACGACTACGTTCTCGACCCCGTCTCGCTGCTGCGCGGCGTCGTGCCAACACCAGCACCCAGGGCTCGGATCGCGGCGTTGTCCGCCCTGACGGGAGAACGACAGCCGGTCCCGGAACGAGACTGGGAAGCTCTGGTATCGATACCGATCGACGGCTGGGTAGATGACGATCGGTTCGACACGAAGGTGGTGCGCGGTCTGCTCGAGCGGGGCCTGATCGTCAGCGACTCGAGCGACTCGGCGCTCACAGATCTCCGCGAGCGCGACGAGGCCTTAACTGCCGCCGCGTGGCACCCGGATGCCACGCTCTACCACTTCGCGACCCAGTGGAGCGGGGTCGACATCCGTGACGGCGACGGCGGGGACGCCGAGCTGGCGGCGCAAACGGCGGCTGCCGTTCAGGATCTCGTCGCCGAGCACGGACCCCCACCCACCGAGCTCCCGCACGTGACCTCGCCCGACGCTGTGTCACTACCGGGTCGAGTCAGGACAGAGCCGTTCTTTCGCATGCTTTTGACCCGCCGCACAACGCGAACATTCGATCTGGACCGTGCGATGCCGTTGGACGACCTCGACGCGGTCGTGCGCTATGTGTTCGGCTGCCACGGGTATGCCAGCAGGGTGGACCGGGTGGTCTGCATCAAGCGCACGAGTCCATCAGGAGGCGGCCTGCATCCGATCACGGCCTACCCGATCGTCACGAACGTGGAGGGCGTTCCGCCCGGCGTCTATCACTACAACGCGGGAGAGCACTCCCTGGCCCTGATATCGGCGCTCACGACCGAGGAGGCCCGCGATCTCGCCGCCAATTTCATGTGCGGCCAGGAGTACTTCGGCGACGCTCACGTTTCCTTCGTGCTCGCCGCGCGTTTCTACCGCAATCACTGGAAATATCGCCGACACCCACGAGCTTACGCGGGCATTCTCATGGATGCCGGGCACCTCAGCCAGACGCTGTACCTCGTCGCCGCCGAGCTGGGGTTGGGCGCGTTCGTCACGATCGGGATCAATGGCCGTGACATCGAGAAGCATCTCGGGCTCGACGGTGTCGAGGCGGGAGCCCTCGCCGCGTGTGGCTGCGGTCCGCGGTTGGCGCCTCGCTCGCCGCTGGAACCCCAGTTCACCCCGCACCGCCCGCTGGGAAGCTAGCCCGCGGCGGCGAGAGCCTCGAACGACCGACGCATAGTCTCGAGCGAGGATGTGATGCCTTTGCGCTCATATAGCGTCGCGGCCTCGTGCAGGTCGTCCAGTGCGGCATCGTCCCGACCCATGCTGGCCCGGACGGCGGCTCGCTCGAACAGGGCATCGCCGTGAAGCTGGACGAAATCAGTTGCGGTGACCGCGGCCACGGCGCTGTCGGACAGGTCCTCCGCGCCGGGCAGGTCGCCAGCGATCACTAGCAGCCGCGCCCGTGTGCCGCGCCAGAACGTCTGTGCGGCCACGTCATCGGGTGATGCGCATTCCTCGCTGATCTTCAGATATCGATCGCATTCGTCGTGGTCCCCGTGAACGAACAAGAGCCGCGCGAGCATGGCAGCAGTCATGGCGCGCCGGTGCCCCTCGCCTATCCGCTCGAGAAGGTCGTACGCATCTCGTAGGCCGGGCAATGCCTTCTCGGGGCTTTCAGCCATCAGCTCGATCCACCCTGAGTACATCTGGAGAACGGCCACCGTGACGCTCAGGCCGACCGCCTCCAATCGTCGCCTCGCTGTACCTACATAGGCGCGGGCGTCGTCGAAGCTGCCCTGCATCGCCTCGAGCATCCCAAGCATCGTCTCGGTGACGGCCGTGAGGACGACGTCGTCGCCGGCGCGCGCCAGAATCACGCTGCACCGTTCGACGCCCTCAGGCGCTGGACGGGGGCCGATCATGATCGCCCGGGCGAGGTAACCGAGGATGCGTGACTGCATCGGCCAGTCACCGGCACGCTCGGCGTGCGTCATCGCGCGCTCCAGCGCCTCCTCCATGTCGGCCGCGCGCGACTGAATCCAATGGACCATCGCAACGTGGTGCCAGGCTCGTGCAATGCCGCCATCGTCGCCGCCGCGCTCGAACGTTCTCACCGCGTCTTCGGCAATCCGCAGCATCTCCGAGAGAGGAACGCTGGGATCCACGAGCACCCCATTAAACGAGAGCTCGATCAGCGCGCGAGCGGTGAGGTTGTCTTCGTGGAGCTCTCTCGACTGCTCGAGCGCCGTCGTGAAGACGCTTTCGGCTCCGCGGAGATCCCCGCTGTCGCTGAGGGCCGCCCCCAGCGTCAGCAGGACGCCGGGCTCCCGCCTGCCGGCCGCCTCGAGCAAGTTTTCCGCGCTGCCGAGCAGCCGGACTCCCGCGTGCGCGTCTCCGCGCCTCAGCGCGCGGCGCCCGGCGCTGGCCAGGTGGTCTGCGGCTCGCCCCGCGAGCGTCTTAGCCGTCGCGTATCCGGTCCCGAGCTCGACCCGGTACCGAAACGCCTGCTCGAGGTGGTAGCCGATGAACTCGTCGTAGCGTTCGCTCCGCCCGACCAGCCAGTCGGCGAACCGCTCGTGTAGGTCGCTGCGGCTCGATTTCGGCGTACTGCCGTAGGCGACGTCGCGGATGAGGATGTGGTGGAAGCGCAGCTGCTCCTCGCCGGCGAGGACGCTCCGGTCCGGGTGGATCAGCCCGCGATGGACCAGCGCGCGCAGGTGCTCGTCGGCCGAGGCCCGCGCTTCGGCGGGGAGAAGCTCGCGCACCGCCGTGGGCCAGAACTCACGCCCGATGACCGCGGCCCGTTCGATGAACGCGCGCTCGCCGGGTCCCAACCGATCGAGCCGCGCCGACAGCAGGGCTTGGATAGCCCCCGGGATCTGCGGGTCCCGATCCCAGTCGAGGTCCTCGGCGCTGATCTGAAGCAGTTGCTCGACGAATAGCGGATTGCCTTCCGCGGTCCGGAGAATCCGAGCCCGCTGGGAATCGCTCAGCTGACGGTCACCGAGATGCTGATCGAGCATGGCCAGGGCCGATGTGTCGTTCAGAGGTGGGAGCACGATCGAGTTGACATGCGCGTGTCCTCCACCCCATCCCGGCCTGAGCTCGAGCAGCTCTGGTCGCGCAAGGCAGAGGAGGAGAACCGGCGCACGAACCCAATCGACGAGGTAGTCGATCAGGTCGAGAAGCGGTTGGTCGGCCCAGTGAACGTCGTCGATCACGACGATCACCGGGCGACCGCTGGCAAGTGCCTCGAGCAATCTCCGGACTGCCCATGGCATCTGCTCGCCGACGCTCACCGCCGGGGCCAGCCCCAGGGCGGCGGCGAGGATGTCCGCCACCACATCTGCGTCGTCGGCGCCGTCGAGCAGACGCCGGAGTCCATCGCGCGACTCTTCGCCAGCCGCCTGGATGACTGCCTCACGTAGCGGCCAGAAGGCGATGCCCTCACCGTAGGAGAGGCATCGACCGGTCAGCACCGTCGCCTCACTCGCGAGTCGGCCTACAAGCTCTTGGGCGAGCCGCGATTTGCCGACACCGGCTTCCCCGACGACCGTCAGGAGATTCGCCTCGCCCTCGCGCCTGGTCCGGTCAAAGGTGGCGCGCGCATGACCCAGCTCCTCATCACGCCCGACCATCGGACCGTGGACCGTCAGGGAGATCGGACGGCGCGCGGCCAATCCGAGCAGTCGCCACACCGTTCCGTCGAGGGCTGGCTCGACGCGCGTGGCGTTGAAGGCAAGGCGTCGCGTTGTGTCGCCGATAAGGATCTCGCGGTCCGCCGCGGCCTGAGCCAGCCCGATGGCTTGGTTTAGAGGATCGCCCCAGACGTCCCTCGCCGACTCGGCGATCACCTCGCCTGTCGCGATTCCGATGCGCACGGTCAGGCCGGGCAGCTCAGCCGCCGCGAGCGCCTCCAGGTCCACACGGAGCTCGTCCGCGGCACGAAGGGTGCGGGCCACGTCGTCTTCCCTGACTAGCGGCACACCGAACACCCAGGCCAGCTCCCCACCCAGCCCGGCAACGAACGCGCCGCCATGCCTGACGACGATCTCCTCCACGTGATAGCGCGCGGTCGCGATTGAGCGGAGCGCGATCTCCGGATCCGCTTCGCCCTCGGCGGACAGTTTGGTCACAAGCACGGTCGCGGTCTTGCGAACGACAACAGCCGGCTCCCCCTCGCCGGCGCGTGGCTCGCGCGATCGCGTGTCTGCGACCGCCGGCGCCGACGTCGCCGCGCCGCTCTGGCGAACGTTCGGCGCCTGGAGAGAGGGGTCCTGGCGCAGGATCGCCTGCTCGAGCTCGCGAAGCGCTTCTCCGGGCTCAACCGCAAGCTCCTCGACCAACGCCCGGCGCGCCTGCTGGAAAGCCTCAAGTGCCTGCGCCTGGCGCCCGCACCGATAGAGGGCGACCATCAGCTGACCACGGGGTCGCTCGCGGAACGGGTGCTCTCGGATCAGCACCTCGAGTTCGGAGACAACCTGTTCGTGACGACCGACCGCGAGCTGAGCCTCAATCAGGTCCTCGCCGGCGTTGAGCCTAAGCTCATCGAGTCGTGCGATTGCCCCTTGCGCGAAGGGCTCGTAGGTGAATTCGGCCAGCGGCGGCCCGCGCCAGAGGGCCTGCGCCTGGGTGAGGTTCGCTACCGCGTCCTCGGCGCGACCCGCGGCGAGCGCCCCGCGCCCGAGCTCGTACAGCCGCTCGAACCGGTCCGCATCGAGCTCGTCCAGTTTCAGCTCGAGGACGTAACCGGGTGGCCTGGTCATCAAGCGATCACCGGCAGTTGACATGGCCTGGCGTAGACGTGACACGAAAACGCGCACGGTGTGCACGGCCGTCGCCGGTGAGTGCTCTCCCCAAATGTGGTCAACGAGCCGGTCGACCGAGACGAGCTGGTTCGGATGGATAGCCAACACGGCGAGCACCGCTCGCTGACGCGGTCCGCCGAGCGCAGCAGGCGCATCGTCGATCCGAACTTCGATCGGCCCGAGAATCCCCATCTCAAGCTTCGCCCCCACGGCGCGAACGCTAACAGGGGAAAGGGCCGGTCGGGGGTTATTTGGCCAAGGTGAGGCGCGATCGCGCTGGCTCAGCCTTGTCCGTTACGCCGCCGGCGTATCAGCCGCCCTCACGAGGCCTCTAACAACTTGTTAGCAACCTCGAAAGGAGCAGGACATGGGTGGACCATCCCCTGCCTCGCGGATCGCCGGTATTTCAACGCTCAAGGGTCTCGTGCTCTATGGAGCGACCCTCACGTTCGCGGGCTTGTACATCTATTTCATCGTGAAGATCAGCGATGCCGCGGCGGGCAGGAGTCCGACGCTCGACGCAGCGTTGATCTCTGCCGCGGCTGCCCTGGCGGGTGTTCTCGGGTCGGCGTTCGCGCTCGAGGTCGGTACAACGAGCGACACGAGCGCGACCAACACAGCGCTCGACGCTCAGGTCAACGCCGCGAACGGTGCCGGCATGGTGAAGAAGGTGCTCGCGCGACTCTGGCAGGCGCTCTCGCTGGACCCGAGGAACGTCAACTCATCGAGCTGGCCCAAGACGTTCGGAATCTGGGTCTACGCGCTCGTCGCATCCGCGGTGGCGATCACCTACGTCCTCAACCAGAACGAAACGCCCAATTCGATCAAGGCGCTGGCCGTCGCTTTCGGCGGGTATGTGATCGCGCTCGTCACCGCGGCCTACAAATCGACCGGCTGATGTCACTGGCGCCCGACGCCAACCAGGCCCCATTGTCAGTTATCTGACCCCACTGACAGTCAATGACTCCTTTCGGGGTCTATCTCGCGTATCAGACACACGATCCGATGCTCTTAGTCGTGACGCGCACGGCCCGTTCGGCCCGGGGCAGCTAACCGGGTCGCGCGCGTCGGACCACACGCCAACGCCGATGATCGACAACGCTCAAACCGGAGTCGCAGCAATCGAGGCCCACCTCCTCGACGACGCGTACCTGGCCTGGTTCAGCGCCGAGAGCGAATGCGAGAGCACGCTCCATGGCTGGTTTCGAGCACCCTGTGACCTGAGCGCGGGCGCGTATCTCGCGTATCGAGCGGCGCTCGAGCGCGAAGAGGCCGCGGCGCGTGACCTGGAGCGGCGGTGGCGCCTGTTCGGGCCCAGTCGCGAGACGCTCCTCGAGAGCTACGAGGCTGTGTGCGAATGACCCGCTGCGGCCACACACGACATGTTGGCGCATGCCCCGAGTGCCAGCGAGCTCAGCTTGCCCGCTGGCGTGCCCAGCTGGTCGAGGCATCGAACGCCGCGGATGTATCAGGAGCGCAGTCACGCCGCTCTCACATCGAGTGGAACTCAGGGAAGCCGGTGGTGGCCAAGCGGACAGCGACGCTGACGTGTCTCTGATCGACCGCCTCAGCGCGCTCGTGAACACACTCGATCCGATGCCGATCGCCGTGGAGGAACAGGCGTGCGCACTGTTCACATCGACTCCGGACAGCTCCGCGACCGTCGCTGGGCCACGCGATCGCCGGCGTATCAGAACGGCGCGCCTTCGCTCTGTGGGTGAGATGGACAGTTGGGACGTGCATACGACGCAAGAGCCCGCGGGGTCGGTCAGTCCACCAGAATCCCTCGCGATCGCCCCGCGGCGCGTCGGTCGTTACAAAGTGCTCCGCCGGCTCGGCCGCGGACCGGTGGCGACCGTGTATCTCGTTCGGCAGGACACCCTCGACCGCGACCTCGCGCTCAAGGAGCTCCGCAGGTTTGACCCGAGCACATCGGACATGGCGCGCCGGTTCCTACGGAAGGCACGGCCCGCGGGGGCGCTGAACCACCCGAGCATCGTCACCGCGTACGAGCACTTCGAGCACCGCGGCCTCCCGTACGTTGCGATGGAGCACCTGCCGCGAGGCTCGCTCCGTCCTCACATCGGGCGACTGATGCTCGCCCAATTCGCCGGTGTGATGGAGGATGTTCTCGCCGGCCTCGCGCACGCCGCGGAGTACGGCCTCGTCCATAGCGCCCTGAAGCCGGAGAACATCATGGTCGCCGGCAACGGCAGGGTGAAGATCGCAGACTTCGGCATTGCGCAGGCGTGTCAGGCCGTGGGAATCGGAACCCTCCTGACCGCCACGGGCATCACCGCGGGCACTCCGGCTTACATAGCGCCCGAGCAGGTGATGGGCGGGGACGTCGGTCCCTGGACCGATCTGTATGCGATCGGGGTGATGGCCTGGGAACAGATGGTCGGGCGTTTGCCGTTCCCCGATGGCGGCCGGACAGCCGTGCTCATGCGGCAGGTGAACCAGCAGATTCCGTCCGCGATCCGTCTGAACCCCGAAACGGATCCCGATGTCTCGGCCTGGATCGACCGGCTGCTCGTCAAGGATCCGCGTTGGCGCCCGAGCAGCCCCTCCGCAGCGTGGGACGAACTCGAGGAGATCGTGGTCGGCAGGCTCGGTCCCTACTGGCGGCGGGACGCCCGTCTCATCGTCCTGCGAGTCACACCGGTGACGCCCGCGAGAAGAGCCGGTCGTCCGCCCGCCACGTTGCCGGCGCGGCGCTCGCATGGACAAGCCGCGCTCGTGACCGCGGGCCGCGAGCCGGGCACGTGGAGGACGCTCGGATCGATCGTGCTCGACGCTCCGAGCGAGTTGGCTCCTCGCCTCCAGCCCACGAAGCGTGGCAACCCGTTGACCCTTGTACTTGCGGTCGCGGCCGTGCTCGCCACGCTGACGGTAGCCGCGATCACGGCGTTCCTGGTCCCGCGCGCCGCCTCGCGGCCGGATACGCCTCCGCACACTTCCACCGACGGGCGTCCAGATTCAACGCACCCCGGTCCGGCCGTCCGAATAGACCTAGCCGGCGGCCGCGTCGGGGCATTAGAGCTGGTTCGGGGGAACCACACCCGGGTGGGCTCTGGGTGAGTTGCGGACCCGCCGCCGCGGTCTGTCAGCGGCGGCGGGTCTGCGCGTGCGGCATCGCTCCACCCCAGAGTCGCTGTCCTCACTTCGGGGCGGGCTCACGCAAGAGCGTGATCGTCTCCTCGGGGAACACCGCGCGGATTTCGAGGTGTCCTCCGAGCGCGGCGATGTAGCGGGTGAGTGCGTCGAGGTAGACGTCTTCGTGCCGATCGCCATCACCGGCCGATTCGCTCGCCTCGAGCGCGTCGCCGAGCGCGGTCTCGCTGAGGCCCCGCCGTCGGCGCACTGGCTCGAGTCGATCCTCCGCGTCCATGATCCGGCCATACATCGCGACGCGCTGTTCGTTCAGCGGCCGCTGCTCACGGATCTCTCGCCAGTTCTTGTTCGGGCCGGCCATCTCTCTCCAGTTCCGATCGAACGCAGATGCCTGTCGTACAGCTTGTCAGCGAGTGGGATATTGCGCACGTACCACCCTTTCCAGTCGTTGGTCTTGTCACCGCCGAGCAAAATCACTGCGCGGCGGCGTGGATCGAACGCGAACAAGGCCCGCAGGTGCCCTCCCGCCGAACGGAGCTCTTTTAGGTTGTGGTGCCGCGAGCCGCGGATTGAAGCCGCGCGCGGGCGACCGAGGCCCGGCCCGTGCTCCCGCAGATGCTCGATCGCTTTCCCGATGTGATCGGCATCCTTCGCCCCCAAGCGGCTGAACCATCGCTCTGCCTCTGGTGTGAACTCGACCTCCCACGCCACCCGGGCAGCGTCATGTCACTGCCTGTTACAGGACAAGACGCATTCGTTCCATCACTGTCAAATCAGTGCCCGGGGGAGCGCCAACCCGGCCGCGGAGATCGCGGCTCAGCTTCCGCCGAGTGCCTTCAACAGACCGCCACCGTTCGGCGATCCGTTCCCGCTGCACGCGTCCCAGCCGGGCCCCGCGGAGTAGGCGGGGTTGTTGCCCTGCGTGATGTCGTGGAATCCGCCTGAAGCCGAGGCGACGTAGATCTGAGGCTGGAGGAAGCCGACCGGCTTACCCAGCGATGCGTTGAGGAGCAGGATCAGGCCGGCCCACAGCGGGGCCACCGCGCTCGTCCCGCCGACGGTCTGCTGCTGTCCGTCGACGAGGATCGAGTAACCGGTGGTGGGATCGGCGTTGCCGGCGACGTCGGGGACGCCGCGTCCGGGCTTGCCCGTGTCGACGTTGTCCGGCATCTTGGTCGCCGACTGATAGGAGGGCACGGCGAACTCGATGCTGATGCCGCCGCCGGTGGCGCCCTCGTTGGGGAGCTCGTTCCAGACGACCTCGCTCGCGATCTGGCCGTTCTGGATGGTGAGCTTCGTCCCGCCGCATCCGAGCGCGTGTGGCGCGGAGGCGGGGAAGTCGACGTGCTGCTTGCCGTCGGTCACTCCGTCGGTCGACCCGTTGTCGCCCGCGGCCACGGTCACGCTCACGCCGGCGGCCGCTCCCTCGGTGAGGATCTGCTCCATCTGCGTCCGCGCCTGCGCCGTCCAGGAATCCTCGGGACCGCCCCAGCTGATCGAGACGACCGACGGCTTGTTGGTGCTGTCGTGCACCGCGGTCGAGAGCGCGTCGATGAAGCCCTGGTCGGTGTTGGGCGCGAAGTAGACGACGATCTTGGCGCCCGGGGCGACGGAGCCGAGCACCTCGATGTCGAGCATGACCTCACCGTCGGCGTTGGGGTCGGTGCCGGGCGAGTTGGTGCCGCCGTCGACGCTGACCGCGGTCACCGTCGGCGCCGTCACCCCGAGGCTCTTGAAGTAGGTGTCGAGGTCGGTCTGACTGAACCCGCCACCGAGCTCGAGGATCGCGGCCGTCTGGCCTGAGGCGTTCACGCCGGTGGGAAAGCTGTAGGCGGCGGCGACCTGCGGCGGCGTGTACGACTGGGCGGCGGCTGCCTGAGCGCACGCCTGCGCAGGTGCGCGCGCGCCTGTGGCCGGTCGTCGATCCCGAACACACCCGTGATCACGCCCGCGAGCGAGCTCGGCACCGTAAGCGGTCCCTGGCGGCCCCGGTAGCGCCCGGCAGTTGGGTGCTCGTACACCTGCAACCCCTGCGCCTCGAACGCCTCGGCGACCGCCTTCACCGTGCCGCGTAGCGTCATCGCCCGGCGACCCTTGTCGACCGCCACGACCTCGAGGCCGTTCTCGCCGGCGAACGAACGCACGGCGGCGATGTCCTCATCGCTCGCGCCCGTCGCGCTCGCGAGCTCATCGCGCGACATCGTCCTCCGCTCGGCCGGGGCGCGACCGGCCTCCTGATCGACCCAGTCGAGCGATCCCGACGGCCGCAGGTACACGGTCACGTCGATCGTCTTTTCCGAATCGACCGCCCCCACTTGCTGGTGCTCCGGGTCAACCGCTCGCGCACTGCCCGGAATCTCCACACGCTGTGCCATCAGTCCTCCTCGTCGAACGCTCAGTGCCCCGTCCGTGGCGTCCTTCGCCCTAGTCCACGATCATCCCACCCGGCTCACTCGCGTGTCCACAGCCTCTCTCGCAATCCCGACGCGCGGGCCACCGGGCGCTCGACCGCCTGGCGCACCGCCGCCTCGGTCCCGACCAGGATCAACTCGCGGCGAGCACGCGTCACGCCCGTGTAGAGCAGCTCCCGCGTGAGGATGCGGGAGGTCGGCGCCGGCAGCAGGACCGCCGCCGTGTCGAACTGCGAGCCCTGGCTCTTGTGGATCGTCATCGCGTACACGGTGTCGACGGCGCCGAGCCGCAGCGGACTAAACCGCAGGACCTCGCCGCCGCGCTCGAACGCCGCCGCGGGACGCTCGCGGGCCCCAGCACCGGCCCCAGCACCGGCGACGATGACGCCGGTGTCGCCGTTGTAGAGGCCCAGCTCGTAGTCGTTCTCGGTGACGAGCAGCGGGCGACCGACGAAGTCGCGCTGCTCGATGTCCTCGATATCTGGAGCGAGCCACGCCTGAACCCGAGAGCTCCAATCGCTCACGCCGTATGGACCGCGTCGGTGGGCGCACAGCAGCCGAAACCGCCCGAGCGCCGCCAGCGCTTGCAAAGCGTCCCCCTCGCGAGCGGCCCCGACCACCGCAAGTCCCGCCGCGACCGCCCGATCACGGACCAACTCGAACCCGGCCTCGGTCGTGTCCACATCGATCGGAAGCCACGTGATCTCCTCCGGCGCGCCGCGGAGCGCCGCCACCGTGCCGTCGCCGTCGCCCTGGCGGATCGCGTCCGCGAGCGCGGCGATGCCCCCGCCATAGCGGTGCACGCGCTCGAGCACGATGACCCCCGCGCCCGCCCCGGGACCAACGATGTCCGCGAGCACGACGCCGGCCTCGATCGACGTCAGCTGCCCCGGGTCGCCGACGAGGATCAGCCGTGCCTCGGGCCGCACCGCCTCGATCAGACGTGCCATCAGCGACAGCGACACCATCGAGGTCTCGTCGACGATCACCACGTCGTGGGGCAAGCGGTTGCCGCGGTCATGCGCGAACCGGCTGTGGCTCCCCGGCCGCCAACCCAGCAGCCGGTGAAGCGTGGATGCCCGCAGCCCCATCAGCAGCTCTCTCACCGACTCGCTGACCACGAGCTGTGCCGTCTCCTCGTGAACGGCCTCCTGCAGTCGCGCCGCCGCCTTGCCGGTGGGGGCGGCGAGCGCGATCAGCGGTGGGCGCGATCCAGATCCCACGGCTCGCTGGATCAGCTCCGCGACGACCCGGGCGACGCGCGTGGTCTTCCCGGTACCCGGTCCTCCGGCGATCACCTCCAGCCGGCGCGTCGCGGTCATGTCGTTCAGGTCCGCGGCGACGGCGCATTCCTCGCGCCAATATCGGTCGAGGTACAGCCGGGTCCCGAGCAGCCGCAACGGCCTCGCCTCCCTAACGCCGCCGTCCTCCTCACCCACGGCGACCAGCTCGCTCGCGGCAAGCGCGGCGAGCCACTCGTCGACCCCCGGCCACGGGAGCACGGACAGATCGACCGGCTCGTCGGACTCGACGCTCGCGGTGTCGCGGATCGTGGCCAGGTCGACGAACACGTGGCCGAGCCGCGGCCCACGGACGGCCAGCCCAACCGCAAGCGCAACCGGCTCGCTCTCGTCGCCAACCAGACCGCACAACCGCGCGGCCACGTGCACGTCCGCGGCCGACAACACGCCGATGTCGTTGAACTCACGCAGGATCCCGGTGGCGCTCACGGCCCGCCGGGCCTCGAACGGATCGGCGAGCGCGCTCACGTTCCGCTCCCGTCGAGGACGTCGCTCAGCGACTGCACTAGCGGTCCCGGCGGCCGCCACGCGAACACGCCCGCGTCCGCGTCGCCGGCCATCCCGCGAACGAACAGGTAGAGCACTCCAGCCAGATGACGGTCGGGCGAGTACCCCGGCAGCCGCCAGCGGAGGTAGCGGTGCAGCGCGACCGTGTAGAGCAGCGCCTGGAGCCCGTAGTGCGCGCGGCTCATCTCCGCCGCCAGGACATCTGGTCGATAGTGGGCAAGCGTGAGCGGCTCGCCGGCCGGGCCGAGCCAGTTCGTCTTGTAGTCGATGATCGCGAACCGCGGTCCGTCGAGCCGGATCACGAGGTCGATGCTCCCGGTGAGAAAGCCCCGCACCTGGGACCGGAGCGCGGGGTCCTCGAGCCGCGCCGCGTAACCGGCCATCGGATCGCCGGCGGGCAGATGCTGCCGCAGCGCACGGGCGATCGCGTCCAAAGTCAACCGACCGGTGGGCGCGTCGCCGCCTGCGAGCGGCAACTCGAACGCGAGCTCGTCGAGTCGGTCCGCGCGGGCGATGTCGCGCAGTCGCACTCCGCCGACGATCCGACCGAGCGGCGTCGAGATCGCCGCCCGCAGGCCCTGGACGACCTGGTCGGCGTCGCCCAGGTCGAGCGACCGGCGCAACTGCGCGGCCGCAACGTGTTCGGCGAGCTCCGCGTCGAGGTCGGTTGCGGCGAAGTCCGTCGCCTCGAGCACGGTGTGGACGAGCGTCCCGAAGTCGACCCCCACGGGCGCCGCCCCGAGCGGCGATTCACGCTCGAGCTGCAACCGAGCATCGCCCCGGACCACGACCGGCGTGGCCGTCTCGGGCTCGTCGCTCAAGACCGGCCGCTCGGGCTCGCTCGCGACCATCGGGTCGTGCGCCTCGGCGGTGATGTCGGTGTACGAAGTCCGCCGCCACCAGAGGTCGAGGCGGCGATCGAACCGAGCCGCCGCCAGGTCGACCGGCGGCTCGAGCGACGGACTCCAGGCCGCCGGCACGCCTGCGAGGCTCGACCGCTCGACCGCGATCTGACCGAGCGCGCCCGCGCCCAGCTCGCGGAAGCGCTCGACCACCGCCGCGTCCGTCGGAGTCGACCGGCCGTATGGCGCGATGTTGCCGTCAGCGTCCTTTGAGAACAGCAGCCGGGTGAGCGGTGAGTGCCGGCTGTCCCTGGTGCCGGCCCACCAGATCACCGCCTGGTGCTTGGCGCGCGTGAGCGCGACGTACGCGAGCCGCAGGTCCTCGCCACGCTCCTCGATCACGTGCTGCTCGAAATGGCGCTTGAACGCAGCCCCTTCGAGTCCGACGTCGACCGTGTGCTTGTACCCGGTCGACGGATCGTGGAACGACACGGGTTCCTTCTCCCGGATCCAGGTCGGATGCCAGAGGAACGGGCAGTACACGATCGGGAACTCGAGCCCTTTGCTGCGATGGATCGTCAGCACCTGGACCGCCTCGGCGTCCGATTCAAGCCGCCGAGCGCGCTCCTCCTCACCCTCGTCGCGATCCGCGTCCGCGACGCGCTCGGCCAGCCAGCCGCGCAGCGCGGTGACCCCGAGTCGCTCGGTGCTCGCGGCACGGTGCAGCAATTGTGCGAGGTGGCGCACGTCGGTCAGCCGGCGCTCGCCGTCGCCGCACGAGAGCACGCGGGCGGCCAGATCCTCGCCGACCGTGATCGCCTCGAGCAGCGCGGCGACACCGCGCTCGCGGAGGATCCGGCTCCAGCGGTGGAGGCGCCTATGGACCTCGTCCCATTCCTCGTCACTGGCAATGGCGATCCGCCTGGCCCGCCACCCCAGAAAAAGAGTCAAAGCAGCAGTTCTCGCCCGGACCGGCGAGGCAGGTCGCTCGATGGCTTCCAGCAGGGCCAGCCAATCGCGCGCGGACCGGGTGGCGAACACGGTGCCCGCGCCGTTGAGGACCGCCGGCACGCGCGCATTCAGAAGTTCGTCCTGGACGTGCTCGGCGTCGGCGTTTCTGCGGACGAGCACGGCGATGTGGCGCGGGCACAGCGGTTCGTCGCCGATCGGCTCTCCGGTGGGGGATCGGTGCTCGATCCGCGCGCTCGAGGACAGCAGCGCGACGACGTCGGCGGCCAGGTCGGCGGCGACGTGCGCTCGGACCGAGTCCGTGGCGGCGAACCCGTTCTGGGTGAGCTGGATCGCGGGACCGTCGCGATGGACGACGCGCACCCGGAGCGCGGCGTCGCCCGGCGCGCCCACAAGGCGGGGCTTCATGTGCGCCGGCGTGGCCCTGACCTCGCGGTACGTGATTCCCTCGTGACCGAGGTTGGCGCCGGCGAACAGCGCGTCGTAGGCGTCGATCAGGGTCTGGTCAGCGCGGCGGTTCTCGCGCAACGTGGCGCGCGCGCCGGCGATCTCGGCCGCCTTGAGGTACGCGAACACGTCGGCGCCACGGAACGCGTAGATCGCCTGCTTGGGGTCGGCGACGAGCACGAGCGTGACGCCCCCCTTCGCGAACGCGCGATCTAGGATCTGCCACTGGATCGGGTCGGTGTCCTGGAACTCGTCGACGAGCACGACGTCGAACCGGGAGCGCAGGCGCTCACGCGCCGCCTCCCCGCTCGGTCCGTCGAGCGTGTCCTTCAGCCTGGTCAGCAGGTCGTCGTACGTCATGATCGCGAGCCGTCGTTTGCGCTGCTCGAGCTCGGCCCGCACCGCCCTCGCAAGCCGGTAGCGCATGGCCGCGGTGCTGTCGGTCGGCTCCTCGCGCGGCTCGAGCTCCGCCATCGGGTTGTCCACCGCCGCCCTGGCGATCTTGAGCGCCTCGGCTCGCTTGATTGGAGGCCCGCCCACCCGCTCGCGGCGGTGGAAGCGCCGGACGTACAGGTCGTCGAGCGCCTGCTCGAGCAGATCGGAGACGTCCTCGACGAATGCTGTCTCGCGATCCAGATCGCCGACCGTCCCGAGCTCGGCCAGCACCTCCTGGCAGAAGCCGTGGGTGGTCGCGATCGTGGCGGCGTCGAAATCGGCGACGGCGCGCGCGAGCCGATCGCGGCGTAGCTCGACGTCCGCCGCGTCTCCGGTCGCCAGCAGGCTCACGACAGGGTCGCCGTACGTGTCGGACGCGCCGGCGAGGATCGCCGACAGCGCCTGCTCGCACCCGACCAGCCGCTCGCGAACGCGGTCCCGCAGTTCGCCCGTGGCCATCCGCGTGAACGTGATCAGGAGCAGCCGGTCGAGCGGCGTTCCCTCGGCCACGTAGCGCGCGGTCAGGGCGGCGATCGTGTAGGTCTTGCCGGTCCCGGCGCTCGCCTCGAGCACCGTCACGCCCGAGGGCAGCGGGCCGCAGACGTCGAAATCGGTATACGTCGAGACAGCGGTCATCGGTCGTCCACCGACTCGCGGGCGAGGAGTCCGTCCCACAGCCGGCGCGCATAGACGCCAAACCGGCTCGTCTCGTCTTCGTACCACCCCTCGTCCTGCTGGGGCGCCGGCGCGAGCAGCTCGGACAGCGGAACTGAGCCGCCGTACACGAGCAGGTGCTCCGGCTGGCGGTCCTCCTTCGGGTAGTCGAACGTGCTCGTCCACGCCTTGTCGGCCGCCGCCGCCCCACCCTGTGCGTAGGCGGCCGATGCGTCGCACGACAGTGGCAGCGGCTCACGCATCCCGCGGTCGTAGAGCTCGATCAGGATCTCCAGCTGGGCGAGCGCGTCGGCACCGACCGGCCCGATCCGCGCGACCGACACGTCCGCCCGGTAGGCACCGGCCCGCGCCCGTCCGATTACAAGCGACTCGAACGGCCGGTCGGGGCGGGCGGCGCTCAGGGCCAGCAGCTTCACCCACGCGCGCAGCCGGTCGCGCGGCCGTACGCGCGAATAGGAGGTCGCGCGGATCGTGTCGCCGCACAAGCCGGTGACGGTCCCGGCGAGTGTGCGACCGTCGGGCAGCGCGAGGTTGACGTCGAGCGACCCCGGCGGTCCGGCGGCGCCGAGCGCGTTGGCCGCGCCGGCGAGCTGCGCGACGACCGCGCCGATCTCGTCGAGCACCGGCAGCGCGAGTTGACCCGGGGGGAGCGTGCCGCGCGCGAGCTCCGCGTTCTTGCAGGCGTCGAGGTCGGCGCCGGCGAGCACGCCGTCGAGCAACCGCTGGCCGACGCCCCACTTGCCGAGCGCGTCGAGCTCGACCGGCAGCTCATCCTCCACCTCGTCGAAGAACTCGCTCACGCTGATCCCGAGCCGGTCGCGCAGGAACGCGCGCACGGGCTGCTCGACGAACCGCACGAGGTTGTCGAGCTCGATCACCGCGTCGGACCGAGGCGGCAGTGGCTCGGGCAGGAACGCCGTGTCGGCGTCGCGAGGGCGCTCGATCGCCCGCGCGCCGGCGAGTGCCTGCGGGTCGAAGCTCCACGACCGATCGGGCACGAGCTCGCCCGGAACGAAGTTCCGGGGATCGAACGGCTGCAGCGGGTGGTGGACGACGATCTGATCGCGGGGTGAGCCGTTCTCGGACCGCACGGTCCGCTCGACGATGTCGAGCAGCTCGCCGACGGGAACCGCCGCGGGCCGCCGCACGTTCGTGCGCTCATCGGCACCGGTGTAGGTGATGACAAGCCGCTCGGTCGCCGCCATCAGCGCGTCGAGCAGCATCTGGCGGTCTTCGGTGCGCGGGTCGCGGTCGCCGACGTGGGGCTCGGCGAGTAGCAGGTCGTCGCCGTCGCGACGGGTGCGGCGGGGAAACTCGCCGTCGTCGAGACCGAGAACGCACACGACCCGGTGGGGAACCGAGCGCATCGGCACGAGCGTGCACACGGTGAGATGGCCCGTGCGGAAGTTCGCCCTCGTCGGGCGTCCGCGGAGCCGGTCCGCGAGCAGGACCCGGACGTCCGCGAGCTCGAGCTCCGGGCCCGCCACGCCCGCGGCACCGGGCTGAACTGACTCCGTGTCGACATCTCCGAGCAGACGCTGAAGCTCGCGGCGCTGCCAGGAGTCGCGTTCGCTCGTGGCAGTGAGCGAGTCGGCGGCCTGCGCGATCGCGTCGACCCAGCGGCCGATCGGTTTGGCCTCGGTGAGCGCGTCGGCCGCTGCCTTCACGCGATCGACGAACTCGGCGAACCGCCCGGCGAGGTCGATCGCGCCGCTGTCGACGTCGTCGAGCGGCAGCACGCCGTGGACGAGCCGCCTGTCCTGCTCGGTCATCGCGACGCCGACCAGCATCCGGTCAAGACCGCGTCGCCACGTGTTGGCCTGAAGCGAGCCAAGCTTGAACGGCTCGCGGTGCTCGTGGTCGAACCCCCAGCGGATCCCGCTCTCGGCGACCCATTCCTGCATCCGCGACAGGTCATCGTCGTCGAACCCAAACCGCCGGCGGACCGGCTCGCGCCCGGCCAGGTCGAGCAGCTGGGACGCGCTGGCTCGCTGGTCCGCGAGCGCGAGCAGCTGGCTGACGACCCCCAGCACGGGATTGGTCTGACGCAGCGAGCGGTCGGCGAGTCTGACGCGTAGATCGGGCAGGCGCTTGGGCGCGTCGTCCCCCTCGCCCTCGTCATCCTCATCGTCGTCCGCGTGTCGTCCCGAGCCGAACGTGGCCTGGATCAGCGGCGCGAACGTCTCGATGTCCGGGCACATCACGATCACGTCGCGCGGCTCGAGCGTGGGGTCGTCCGCGAGCAGATGGAGGACCACGTCGCGCAGCACCTCGACCTGGCGCGCACGGCCGTGGCAGGCATGGATCTGGACGGACCGATCGTCTTCGTGTAGTCGCGGCCGAGGGTCAGGCTCGCCCGACAGCGCGGGTCCGGGCGGCGGGCGGTCCTCGCGGATGCCACTCTGGATCGTCGCGAGCAACGTGCCGGGCTCCGCCACCGGCAGCGCGTGGTGGTGGTCGGCGGCCTCACCCGCGCTCGCGAGCACGAGCTGGAGCTCGCGGACGTCACGGCCCCAGGACGCGAGCAGCCGGTTAACGGGCGCCGTCGCGGTCGGGTCCTCGCGCCGGTTCGTGATCAGCGGACCGCCTCCGAGCTCCGCGGCCACGGTCTGCCATAGCGACGGCGATGGGTGGAGCACGAACAGATGCAGGTCGCGCTGGTCCGCGATCGCCGCCACCACGTCGAGGTAGGAGCGGGGGATTCGCGTCAGCCCGAACAGCGACAGCCGTGCCGGGAGGTCGAGCAACCCCACATCGCTCCGGATTCGCTCGCACGCCGGCACGAGCCGCTCGGCCGGACTCAGCACGCCGATCCGAGCCCGCAGGCGCCGCCACAGCTCAGGCTGCCAGGCATCGGGGCCGTCGGGCGCGGCAAACGACCCGGCGGCCCAGGCTCGCACCATGTCCGGGCGGTGCACGCCGTAGCGATCGAACAGCTCGGCGATGTGGCGGACCGCTCCGAACCGCCGCATCGGGTCCTCCGGGTCGCCGCGTGCGCCTTCGAGGTGGCGCGCGAGGGTTGCCAGCCAAGGTTCGTCCAGGCATTCGTCGACGAGCTCGAGCAGGCGCCAGACCGATCGCTCCGCTACCCACGGGTCGTTTTCCGGATCGATCCCGCTAGCCGCAGCCAGCGCCGCCTGGATCAGCCGTCCGGGAAACGGAAACTCGACGTTGGCGCACACCCCGTCGTGCCGATCGCCGGTGGTTCCGAGCCGCGTCGACAGGCGCTGGGTTAGCCAGCGCTCGATCCCGCGCGTCGGGACCGCCACCACGTCGGGCGCGAACTCGTTCTCGAGCGGCTCGAGCAGCGTGTCGGCCAGGCCGTCGGCGAGACGGTCCGCGCGCTCGGCTCGGTGGACATGCAGCATTCGTTACGACCCTAGCTGGGGGGTGATTTCCGGGCCGCCTGCGACTCTTGTACTTCAGAGTGCCTATAACCGACTCCGAAACGATCCCCGCCGCTGCCCTGGATCAGCTGCGAATTCTCACCGATGACCCGGACGCGGACTTCCGCCCGGATCAGCTCGACGCGATCCGGGACGTGGTCGTCGACCGGGCCCGCGTTCTGTGCGTGCAGCGGACCGGCTGGGGCAAGTCTGCGGTGTACTTCGTCGCGACCGCGCTGCTCCGCGACGCAGGCGCCGGCCCGACGCTGATCGTCAGCCCGCTGCTGGCGCTGATGCGCAACCAGATCGCCGCCGCCGAGCGCCTCGGTCTGCGAGCGCACACGATCAACAGCACCAACCGCGAGGAGTGGGACGACGTCCGCGACCGGCTCGCGGCTGGCACGATCGACCTGCTGCTGATCAGCCCCGAGCGCCTGAACAACCCTCGGTTTCGCGACGAGATGCTGCCGCTGTTCGCGTCGTCGGTCGGGCTGCTGGTGATCGACGAGGCCCACTGCATCTCGGACTGGGGTCACGACTTCCGACCCGACTACCGGCGGGTCAAGGACATGCTCGACGCGCTGCCCCCTGACGTGGCGGTGCTCGGCACGACCGCGACCGCCAACGACCGGGTCGTGGACGATGTGGTCGGACAACTTGGGGCGGGACAACTTGCGCCCCGAGATCGCGACGCGTTGCGCACCTACCGCGGGCCGCTGGCGCGCGCCAGCCTGCGGTTGGAGGTCCTCGACTTGGCGCGGCCGGCGGAGCGACTCGCCTGGCTGGCGGAGAACCTGCCTCGGATGGACGGATCGGGGATCGTCTACACGCTGACCAAGCGCGACGCAGAGCAGGTTGCCGCCTTCCTGTCGGCGCAGGGGATCAGCGCGGTCCCGTACAGCGGCGAGCACGAAACCGGCGATCGCATCGCCACCGAGGACCGCTTGCTCCGCAACGAGATCAAGGCGGTCGTCGCCACCAGCGCGCTCGGGATGGGCTACGACAAGTCAGACCTGACGTTCGTCGTGCACTACCAGGCGCCTGGCTCGGTCATCTCGTACTACCAGCAGATCGGCCGCGCCGGCCGCGGCGTCGAGCACGCTGACATCGTCCTGCTCCGGGGCGGCGAGGACCGCCGGATCCAGGACTTCTTCATCGAGCAGGCGTTTCCCGATCGCGAGCGGGTCTCCGCGGTGCTGGAATCGCTGACGGCCGCCGGCGAGGCGGGACGGACCACGCGCGAGCTGATGGCGGAGGTCAATCTCGGCATGGGCCGGATCGAGGCGATGCTGAAGATCCTCGACGTCGAGGGCGCGGTCACGCGTGCGGGCAGCCGCTGGAAGATCGTTCCCGACGCGGATTGGACCTACGACGCCGACCGCTACGCGGAGGTGACGGCGTTGCGCCGCGCCGAGCAGCGGGCGATGGCCGCGTTCGGCGCCGACGGCCGCTGCCTGATGCGGGTCCTGCAGGAGGAATTGGACGACCCATCGCCCGCGGACTGCGGTCGATGTTCTGTCTGCGCGGGACCGCGGTTCGACACGCCCCCGGATCCGGCGCTGGTCGAGGCGGCCGGGCGCCACCTGCGCTCGACCCCGATCGAGCTCGAGGTCAAGAAGATGGCGCCCGACGCCGCCGGCGTCATGCGCAAGATCCCCGCCGACGTGCTGGTTGAGCCCGGTTGGGCGCTGGCGCGGTTCGGCGATGGCGGATGGTGGCCGGCGGTCGAGCGGGGCCTCGCGGCCGGCGAGTTCGAAGACGACGTCGTCGCGGCGCTCGCCGACATCGTGCGCGCCGGCGGCGCCGATTGGGTCACGTCGGTTCCGTCGGTGCGGCTCGGCGAGGCGGTTTCGCGGCTCGGGCACCGGGTCGCTGAGGCGCTGTCCGTTCCGTTTGTGCCGCTCGTGACCCGGGTGTGCGAACGGCCGCCCCAGCGCGAGATGGCCAACGCCGCTCAGCAAGCGGCCAATGTACGCGGCGCCTTCCGGGTCGTGGACCGGCCGCCGCCGGGCACGGGCGTCCTGCTCGACGATCGCCGCATCTCGGGCTGGACGCTCGCGATGGTCGGCGGTCAGCTCCGCCGTGCCGGCGCCGAGCGGGTACTGCAGCTCGCGCTGGCGACTCTGCAGTAGCGTGTTCGGGGAACTATTCGGCGGCGGGGTCGGCGTCGGAAGCCGGTCAACGAGGGGAGAAGTCGTGCGTCGTTTCATCGTTGTAGTGAGCCTGGTGTGCACGGTGGCGCTGGTTGGCGTCACGGGAGGGGTGGCATCCGCGAGCCCCGCCGAAGCCCACACGGCCCAAGCGACGGTGCCGCTGGTCGTGGTCAAGACAAGGGATGGCGCGACGGCGGCGCTCGTCCGAGTGTTCATCCACGGCCGCCTTGTCCCGATGCTGGTCGACACTGGCGCGACCGTGTCGGTCATCAACATCACGGCCGCGCGCGAACTGCACCTGCGGACGGTCGGGAAGCCGCACCGGTTCTGCGGGGTGACCGGTTGCGCGATGGCGCGGCGCGTCCGCGTGAAGAACTGGAGCGTCGGCGGGGTGGTGCCGCTGCCGACGGTCGTCGTCTCGAGCGCGCCGATCGCCGGGCTCAACGCGCATCCGTTCGGCCTGCTCGGCTCGGACGTGCTGTCGCGGTTCGGGTCGGTGACGATCGACTACGCGGCCAAGGAACTGATCCTCGGCTGACGACTCGGGCAAAACTGGAGGCCAAGGGCGCCGCTCTCCGCGGCACTCGGCGGCGTCGCCCGGGCCCCGCGGACTACCCTGGCCTCATGCCCGAATTGCCCGAAGTCGAACGCGCCCGCCAGACGCTCGAGTCCGCGCTCGGCCGCCGGATCGTGGCCGTCGACGACTCGGACACGTACGTGAGCCGGCCGCACCATCCTGGTGAGATCGCCGCGGCGTTGACCGGCCATACGCTCGCCACCGCTCACCGCCGTGGCAAGTTCATGTGGCTCGAGACCGAGGACGGACCGGCCCTGGGCCTTCACCTCGGGATGGCCGGCCGGATCCTCGTGGACCCCGAGGACACGACACGCTGGGACCGCTTCACGCTCGAGTTCGAGGACGGCGGTCGCCTGGTGCTGCGTGACAAGCGCCGGCTCGGGCGCGCCGTGCTGAACCCGGACTACTCGCACGTCGGACCGGACGCCGCGGTGGTCGGCCGCGCGGACTTCCGCCGCCTCATCGGCGCCGGCCACACCGCGATCAAGGCGCGGCTGCTCAACCAGGGCGCGATCTCAGGAATCGGCAACCTGCTGGCGGACCAGATCCTTTGGCAGGCGCGGATCTCGCCGTTGCGGAGCACGGCGGACCTGTCGACCGACGACCTCGACCGGCTCCGCCGCGAGCTACGCGCCGCGGTCCGCTCAGCAATTCGAAAGGGCGGCGCCCACACCGGCAACTTCATCGAGGCCCGCCGGCGCGACGGCGTGTGCCCTCGCGACGGCCATCGGCTCCAGCGGGATAGGGTCGGGGGAAGGACGACGTACTGGTGCCCCGTGTGCCAGCGATGAAGCCGAGCCGGCGCGTACCCTGATCGCGTGACCGACATCATCCTCGACTGCGACCCCGGCCACGACGACGCGATCGCGCTGCTCCTGACCCTCGGCAGCCCCGAGCTGAACCTACTCGGGGTCTCCACGGTCTCCGGCAATCAGACGCTCGAGAAGACGACCGCGAACGCCATCCGGGTTCTCGATCACGTCGGCCGTGACGACGTCCCGGTCGCCGCGGGCGCCGATCGGCCGCTCGTCCGAGACCGTCACGTCGCCGCCGAGGTACACGGCGAGACCGGGCTCGACGGCCCCGATCTCCCGCCACCATCCCGGGCGCCGGAACCGGCACACGCGATCGACTGGATCGCGATGACGCTCGTCAGCCGCCCTGACCCGGTGACGCTCGTGCCGACGGGACCGCTGACGAACATCGCTCTGTTCCTGGCGCGTTACCCGGAGCTCGCGGGCCGGGTCGAGCGGATCGTGCTGATGGGCGGCGCGGTCGGCGAGGGGAATGCCACGCCTGCCGCCGAGTTCAACATCTGGGCCGACCCCGAGGCCGCGCATCGCGTATTCACGAGCGGCATCGACCTCACGATGGTCGGGCTCGACGTCACGCACCAGGCGCTGCTCGGACCGGCGGACGTCGCCCGGCTGCGGAGCTCGGGCAAGGCGGGGACGCTCGTCGCGGATCTGTTCGAGTTCTACGTGCAGTTCCACCGCCGCCGCTACGGATGGGAGGGCGCGCCCGTCCACGACGCTGTCGCCGTGGCCCACGTGATCGACAACGGGCTGCTCACCACCGAGCACGTCGGAGTGGTCGTCGACACCGGCCCCGAGCTTTCGCGTGGTCGCACCCACGCCGACCGATCGGGGCTGAGCGATTGGGAGCGCAATTGCCACGTCGCGGTCGGAATCGACTCAGATCGGTTCCGCGAGCTGCTGATCGCGCGGATCAGCTCACTGGGCTAGACGCACGCCCGACGGGATCACGACGCGCACGTCATCTGCGTCTGGAGCGTCTGCAGGTCGCTCCAGGGGAACCTCGCCAGGATCGTGCTCACGTAGGTGTTCTCGAACTCCGCCGGCCACGGATTGCTGCCTGAGATGGTCTTGGGGTCCTCGCCGTAGAAGGAGACTGCGCCGCCTTTGTCTCGGACGACGATCCCGTATGTCTGCGCCGCCTGCGCGAGCATCTCGTCGAGCGGCGGGAGGTTCAGGCTCGCGACGGTGATCGTGGGATTCAGGCGGAAGCGCGCGCCCTCGGGGATCGGGGTGATCCCGGCGGTGGTGTACGCACCGTCGGTCCGCTGGGCCGGCCACGACCAGCAGTTCGGTTCGGTCTCGACGATGCTGATCGCCAGCGCGTGATTGATGTAGCCGCGTTGCAGATCGGCCTCGGTGACCAACCCGCCTAGGAGCGGGAGCCCGGTGGCGGTCGCGCCCCAGTCGTTGGTGATGCCCGAGTGCGTGAAGTAGCCGAGGCTGGTGGACACGTTGTCCATCTCCCCGCCCCAGCGCGCGTGCCAACCGTCGGATTCGTGCTGCATGTGCCAGAACTCCCAAAGCTTGTCCGTCGACGGCTGCCATACGGTCATGTGCTTGTCCGTCCCGGCCGCGGCCTGCGCGGTGCTCGGGATCGGGACCGCGTCAAACTCGGCCTGCATGTCGGGTGCGTACACGTCGAGTGTCACCTGCTGAGTCGCCTGGTTCGGCCCGACCACGTAAACCGGAACGCTGTACTGATACGTGTCCATCCAGGTGCCGTACGTCTGCACCTGACGCAACAGTTCGTTGACGTATGCCTGCGAGTTGGGATCGAGCGGGGCGGCGGCGGCAAGGGGCGCGTTCCAGAAGCTCGTCGGCGAGAACGGGTTGACCAACGGCAGGGAGAGGATCTGGTCACCCGACGAGGACCCACCGGTCGACGGCTCCGACGGCTCTGTGAGCACCGGCGCGGGCGACGACGCCCCGGTCGTGACCGAACCGACCGTCGGCGAGGAGGACACCGTGGGCGCGACCCCGCCTGCGGCTGCCCCGGCTCCGGCGGATGCCCCGCCGGCGGCGTGCGTCGAGGTGCGCTTGGTCGTCGCTTTTGGAGGCTGGGCGCACGATGTGACAACCACGCCCTGGCGGCGCTTGCGCGACACAGGCGATCCGTCCGTTGCCCTTGCGTACAGAGGCCGGCTTCACCGCCGCCGTCCGGGACACACGTGCCTTGAACTTGCTGCTGCGTGAAGCCGTTGGGGTGGAGTGACGCGTCGCGCGCGTACACCGCAGGACGCCGACCGGCTGAGCCGACGCCGCGTGCGCTGCCGCGCCGGCGAGGATCAGCGCCAAGGCCAACGCACCGCACGAGCAGCCCAACCCGGTCCCTGACCTTAAACGTCATTGCAACTGATACTGGGTCCCGTCGCCTTTTCTGACAGCCGGCCGGGGAGCGCCGATCGGTGATCTCACGCGCGAGCGCTCCAGCACCATCCACAGACGTGAGATCGGTTCGACGGCTACCCGCCCTGAGAGCTCGCCGTCGGCGTGGACGAAATTGCGCGGGACTGACCCGGCAGCCGGAAGCGAATCGGCCGGCCGAGGCCCGCTCCCGGCGGGCGATCCTCGACCAC
Organism: uncultured Solirubrobacterales bacterium; assembly: GCA_963822855.1. GTDB lineage: Bacteria > Actinomycetota > Thermoleophilia > Solirubrobacterales > Solirubrobacteraceae > Palsa-465. The sequence goes on from CAWGJE010000001.1 coordinate 429,141, forward strand.
GAGGGCGAGTTCGCGGTCGATCTCGGCGACGAGCAGGCCGTACGCCAGGTGGCCGAGCGACTCGGTCCCCGCGACGTGCTCGTGCACGCAGCCGCGGCGTTCGACCGAGCCAGCCTGGCCGATCTGGACCTCGCCACCTGGCGACGCGTCCAGGCGGTGAACGTCGAGTCCGCGCTATGGCTCTGTCAGGCGCTCACGCCCGCGATGTCCGCGCGAGGCTTCGGTCGCGTGATCTTCATTGCCTCGAACACCGTCTGGAGGCCGCCCGCCGCGGACTTCCTGCCCTACGTCGTGAGCAAGGCGGCGCTCGTCGGGGTCGCCCGATCCCTCGCGAAGCCGCTCGGACAGCACGGGATCACGGTCAACTGCGTGGCGCCGGGGCTCACGCGAACGCCGTTCACCGAGTCCGACCTGCCGCCGCAGGCGTTCGAAGAGGTCCGCGTCCGCCAGGCGATACCGCGGACGCTCGTCCCCGAGGACACGGCCGCACTGGTCGCGTTCCTGGCGTCCGACGCCGCCGGCGCGATCACCGGGCAGACGCTCGTCGCCGACGGGGGCTCGATCCTTCACTGAGCCGGCGGCCCCTCGACCGGGCCTGGTCTAAAGACCGCGCCTCAGAGCGCCGTCACCGGACGGCGTCCCGGATTGCGTGCGCCGTGACCGTAGCGGCCACGCTCCCGAGCACGGTGAGCGCCCATGACGCCGCGAGGCCCGGCACGGGCGGCGGGTCGCTTCCCGAGGCGACACAGAACACGACGTCGCCGTCGACCGGTGTGAACACGGGATCGACCGCGCGCGCGATTCCGGCGCTGGCCATCCGCGCGACGATCGCACAACGTGCGCTTGTCGAGCGAGGCGTCGGTGAACACGCACACGAGCGTCGTGTTGCCCTCGACGCCTTCGCCGTCGGAGCCCGGGACCCGCGTGACCGGTAGGACCGGCGTGACCGCTGGGACCGGCATCCCCGGGAGTAGATCCGCGGTTCGGACCCGATGGCCGCTGCCGTCGTGTGGGCCCCCGAGAACCGAGCCGTCCTCGGCGATCACGTCGCCGAACGCGTTGGCGACGGCAAGCGCCGCGACGGTGGCGCCGTCGGCGAGCACGGTCGCGGCGTAACCCACTCCGCCGCGAGTCGATCGCTCGCGCCCGAGCAACTTCCCGACGGCCGCGCCGGCACCGGCGCCGACCGGACCGCGTTGCGGGACCGTGGCGGTCGCGTTGTCACACGCTGCGTAACCGTCATCCGGTCCAGGCCGGCGACCCGCTGCACCCTCCACGAGGTCGTATATGACCGCCGCCGGCACCAGCGGCACCACCCCCATCGGCGTCGGTCGACCGAAGCCTCGTTCCTCGAGCCACCGCACGACGCCGTCCGCCGCCGCGAGCCCGAACGCGCTGCCGCCGGTGAGCAGCACGGCGGTCGGCCCCTCGGCATTCGCCAGCAACGAGAGAGTCTCGATTTCGCGCGTCCCGGTGCCGCCGCCGCGGATGTCGACGCCGCCCCGCGACCCCGGTGGCGGGATCACGACCGTACACCCGGTGCGCCCGTCGGGAGCGGTCCAGTGTCCGATCCGGAAGCCGGCGGGCAATGGCAGCGCCTCGGTCATGGGTGTCACATCTTGCACCCGCGGGGGGTCTCAAGGAATGACCGGCCGCAAATCGATGAGTTCAGGCCACACCGGGTGTCTATATGGCAGTGACGCAGAACACGGCTTCCGAGTATTTGAGACAGGAGATCGTCATGTCCACAGCAGCTGAGACGGTGGTGCGCGAGTTGGATCGTCGCTTCAACGACGGATTCGACGTGAGGTTGCTCTGGAACCCGCGGACGAATCGCGTGTTCGTCGCGATCGAGGATCAGCGGGACGGCAACTCGTTCGAGTTCCGGGTTGACGCCGCCAATGCGCTCGAAGCGTTCCATCACCCGTTTGCACACGCCAGCAACCTCTACGACCTGCGGTCGCAGCCGCTGGAGCGGCCGGTCGCCGGCTAGCCCTTATCGGGCGTCCGCAGCGGCGGCCGGCGCCGCGGCTCCCGCGACCGTCTGCGATTTCGGTCCGGGAGGAGATCGACGAGGCGTTCGTGGCCGCGCAGTCGCGCTCGTGCCGGCTTTGAGTCCTCGAGCGGAATCCCGCCGCTCGGCGGATTCGAAGGCGACGGCGGCGGCCACGGGCCCTTGCCACCGCCACCTCCATCGTCGGAGTCTGAGTCGGACTGCCCGGGGGACGGACCGCGGCGTCCCAGCACCATCGGCACGAACACGACCGCCAGAACGAGCCCGAGGTACACCACCCCGAGAACGTTGAACCCGCCGGTCTGAGGCGCGGTCGGCATCGTTCAAAGCCTAGCGCCGGATTGGCTCTTCGACGACAAGCCCGGGAGTGTCTGTTCGAGGGCCGCGAACGCATCGCGATCGAGCGCGTGACCTGCGGCCCGACGCATGATCTCCAGCACCTCGTCGGCCCCGAGGGCCGATCGGTACGGCCGGTCCGCGCTGAGTGCCTCTGCCACATCAGCGACGGCGAGGATCCGCGACGGCTGGTCAAGCTCCGCGGCCGTCAGACCGCGGTGGTACCCGCTCCCGTCCAACCGCTCGTGGTGAGCGCCGGCAATCCGGGCGACGTCCTGGAAGGCCCCTACCCGGGCGAGTATCTCCATCGACCATTGGGGATGGCGATGGACTGTCTCCCACTCGCTCGGATTGAGCCGCCCGGGCTTGTCCAGAATCCGGTTCGACACGCCGAGCTTCCCGATGTCGTGCAACAGCGCGCCGCGACGCAGAGTCGCGCGAGTTCCGACGTCGAGGTCGAGCAGGGCGGCTAGCGCATCCGCAATCGCGGCGACCCCTTCGGAATGCGTCGCGGTGTAGGGCGACTTGGCGTCGACGATCGAGGCGAACGCATGGGCCACAAGATCGAGCCGGGCTTCGTCAGCGACGAGCACGTGCTCGGGCGGCTCGACCTCGGTCACGGTGGCGGTCTCGAGCGACTGCCAGAACCGCGCGTCGTGTTCCAGTCCGAGGAGCGCGTCGACCAGCGTGGGATCGAACCACGTCTGACGCCGCTTGCGCGCTACCTCGCACGCGGCGACCGTCCCACCGTGCTGCCAGAACACCTCCGTGGTCTGGGCGAGGCACAGCACCCGCCCCGCCAGCGAGATGTCATCCCCGGAGATTCCGGCGGGATAACCGCCGCCGTCCCAGTGTTCGTCGACGTCCATGATCGCCCGGGCCGCCACCTCGCCGAGCCCGATCGCGCGGACGACCGCCGCTCCTCGCTCGCAGCGCAACTCAACCAATGACCGTGCGCCGGCGCGGCCCGCCCGCAGCGCCGCGGCGGTGTGCCGGCCCCTAGCGAGCACCGACCCGCCGGCGCCCGCGGTGCGGAGCACGTGCAGCACCGCCTGCGAGGTACTGGCCGTATCCGTCACCCGTCGGGAGCTCTTGACGATCGCGTCGTCGACGCCGAACAGCGCCGCGACCTTCGCGGCGTTCGAGGAGCAGCCCGCGTCCTTTAGCAGCAACGCGTAGAACAGCGATGAGCGCGTCTCGTCATCGAGGTCGAGCGCCGCCGCCATTCGCATCCCGATCAGGCAGCTGCGCTCCGCGTGGCCGGGCACCTGGCCCTCGGTCATATCGAGGGCATGCGAGAGCCCCGACAGCACCTCGGACAGGTGCAGATCGACGACACCGTTGATCGGCCGATTGGTGGGCGCGCCTTCCACCCACTCAAGGATGTCGTATCGAGCCCGCGTCCCACTCGAGGGCGAGAAAATGCAGACTTATACGAACGGCTCGCCCGGCAGCTGGGGCGCGTTCCGACCGGTGACCCACGACAACACGGAAGCCCCCACGTCGGCGAGCAGCCCGTCGTGACGCCGCCCCTCGCAGCCCGCATAAGTCGCGAGCAGCGGCGCGTACTCGCGCGTGTGGTCGGTGTGCGGCGCGGTCGGGTCGACGCCGTGGTCGGCAGTCAGGATCAGCAAGTCGTCATCCCTGAGCAAGCCCAACCACTCCCCCACGGCTGCGTCGATCTCGGTCAACGCCCGAGCGAACCCAGAGACGTCGTGCCGGTGCCCATACACCTGATCGGTCTCTACCAGGTTCACGAAGATCAGGCCCGATTCCAGCTCGCGGAGCAAAGCCGTCGTGGCCGCGATGCCGGCGGAGTTGGTCGCGCCGGCGTGCTTGACGTCGATCCCGACCCCGGCGAACAGATCGTGGATCTTGCCCACCCCGTGCACGGCCGCGCCGGCGTGCTGAAGCTCCTGCAAGTACGAACGCCCCGGCGGAGTCACCGCGTAATCCCGCCGCCCTTCGCGCCGGCGAAACGCTCCCGGTGAGCCCTCGAACGGCCGCGCGATCACGCGCCCGACCGCATGCTCCCCGGTCATGACCTCGCGGGCCGCCGAGCACGCCGCGTACAGCGAGGGCTCGGACACCCGGTCCACGTGACAGGCGATCTGGAGCACCGAGTCGGCCGACGTGTACAGGATTGCCTCCCCGGTCTCCAAGTGGTGCTCGCCAAACGCTTCGATCACCTCTGTCCCGGAAAACGGGCGGTTGCAGCAGAACCGCAGCCCGGTGGCTTCCTCGAGCGCGCGGACAACCTCGGGCGGGAAACCATCCGGGTACGTCGGGAGCGGATACGGGGGAACGACGCCCATTAGCTCCCAGTGACCGGTCGTCGACTCCTTCCCCGGTCCGAGCGGACGGAGACGCCCGTAGACCGCAGGACCGACCACCGGTGCAACCCCCAAGATTGGAACGATCGAACCCAAGCCCAGCCGTTCCATCACCGGCAACCGCAGTCCCCCTACTTCCGAAGCCAGGTGTGCGAGCGTGTTCGAGCCGGCGTCGCCGTACGAACCCGCGTCGGGAAGCGCCCCCACGCCGCACGCGTCCATCACCACGACCGCGGCTCGCCGCATCAGCCGACCGCCGAAGGCCACACGACCCGACCCGCCACCCGCACCTCCGCGATCGACTCCTCCCGCGCAAGCGTGAACAGCGCCCCGAGCTTCCCCTCGACCGAATCGGCGCGCTCCATGACCCCCTCCAGCGTCGAGCCCGCCGGCGGGCGCACGAGCACGAAATCGGCGCTCTTGCCGACCGAAAGATCGCCGACCTCTTCCGCCAGCCCGAGCGCCACGGCTCCCGCACCGGTCGCCAGCCACAACAACCCAGCCGGACCCAGCGACACGCCGTCCGCGCCCGAGAGCATCTGGAGCTGGTAGGCCGCCAGCCCCTCCTTGAGCATGCTCAGCCCGGTGCCGGCGCCGACGTCGGTCCCGAGCGCGACCCGCACACCGGCGTCGAGATGCCGGCGCAGCGGAAACAGCCCGCTTCCGAGGAACGCGTTGCTCGACGGGCAGTGGGCAACCGCCGCCCCCGCCGCCGCCAATCGGCCCAGCTCGGAATCACCGACATGGACGTCGTGGGCGAACACCGAGCGCGAGCCGACGAGGCCATGCTGCTCATACGTTTCGAGGTAGTCGCGAGCCCAGGGAAACCGTTCGCCCACCAGCGAAATCTCGCTCAGCGTCTCGTTCAGATGGCTCGTCACGAGCACCCCGGGAGCCAGTTGCGCGAGCTCCCCACAGACCGACAGCAGCTCATCCGAGCACGACAGCGAGAACCGGGGGCTGACGGCGTAGCGGATCAGTCCCTGACCGTGCCAGCGCGCGAGAAGGTCGCGGCTTGACTCGAACGCCTCCGACGGAGACGCGCGCAGCTCCGGCGACAAACCCCGGTCCGACACGACGAGCCCGCTCGTCACCCGTAGCCCAGCGGCAGACGCCGCCGAGAACAGGGCCTCCTGGGCCCCGGCGAAGTGCGAACCGAACACGAGCGAGGTCGTCGTCCCGTTCGACGCCAACCCCCGAACGAACTGAGCGGCAACCGCACCCGCGTACCCCGGGTCAGCGAGCCGTGCCTCCTCGGGCAGCGCCACCGACCGCAGCCAGTCCAGCAGCCCGAGCCCAAGCGCCCCGATCACCCGGACCTGCGGGAAATGGACGTGGCAATCGACGAATCCGGGCAGCAGAGCCGCATCCCGCGCGTCGACGACGTCGGCGTCCGGAAGACAACCACGGACCTCATGCCACGAGCCAACGTCCACGATCCGGCCGTCCGCAAACGCCACGGCCCCGTCCGGGAAGGTGTCCAGCCCGTCCTCAAAAACGAGCGGATTGCGGGGAGTATGCGCCACCTGGGCCCGGACGATCGTGGGCATGGTGAAGAGCACGTTAGGCCACTTCCCTGGTGTCCCGCGCAACGGTTATGGTTGCCCATTCGTTTCTGTGGAAAGGAGATCGAGGTGACGGGGAGGATGAGGCGCTCTGTCTTGGCGGCTCTGGTCATCGCGGGGGCTCTGGGGCTTGCCGCGTGCGGGAGCAGCAACAGCAGTAGCACTACGAGCAGTAGCACCACGAGCAGCGCGGCCGCGCCGAGCACCAGCAGTACGACCAGCGCGTCGGGCGGCGCTTCGTCGAGCGGTTCCGGTTTCAAGGTCGGTCTGGTGACCGACATCGGCGGGCTCAACGATCACGGCTTCAACCATCTGTCCTACGAGGGCCTGCTCCAGGCCGAGTCTCAGCTCGGAGTCAAGGGCACAGTGCTCCAGTCGACCTCAGGCTCCGACTACGTCCCGAACCTCACTCGGCTCGCGGCGTCGGGCAACAAGCTCGTGATCGCGGTCGGGTTCCTGATGGCTGACGCAATCCAGACGGTTGCGACGAAGTACCCCAATGTGCACTTTGCGATCATCGACAACCCCGGCGGCGCCGCTCCGGACACGGCCAAGAACATTGAGGGAATCGACTTCGCCGAGCAGCAGGCCGGCTACCCGGCCGGTTACCTCACCGGGCTCTACCTGAAGGAAAAGGGCTACACGACCGCGTCTTCGGTCGGCGGTCAGAGCATCCCACCGGTGACCGACTACATCGGCGGCTACCAGGCCGGAGTCAAAGCGGCGGACCCGTCCGCCAAGCTGCTCAACGCGTACTCGCAGAACTTCACGGACGAGTCCTCGTGCAAGGAGCTCGCGCTCAATCAGATCAACGCGGGCTCGAAGGTCGTGTTCCAGGTCGCCGGCGCTTGCGGGCTGGGCGTGATCTCCGCGGGTGTGTCGACGAAGACCCAGGTGATCGGCGTCGACGCCGACCAGAGCTACCTCGCGCCGACCCTCGTGCTGACGTCGGCCGAGAAGAAGGTCAACACGGGCGTGTTCACGGCGATCAAGGACCTGATGGCCGGCCAGTTCTCGAGCAACCTGCACGAGGACATCAATAACGGTGGTGTCGGGATCGGCAAGATCGGGCCGGCCGGCGCCCAGTTCGAGTCGCAGATCAACAACATCATCGCGGAGATGAAATCCGGGAAGATCAACCCGCCGACCGCCCTGCTGGTCAAGTAGTAACACTCGAGGCCGCCGTGCCCGGGTCAAGCCCTCCGGCCCTCGAGCTGAGGGGAATCACGAAGAAGTTCGGCTCGATCGTCGCCAACGACCGGGTCGACTTCGACGTGGTCCCGGGAGAGGTGCACGCCCTGCTCGGCGAGAACGGCGCCGGCAAGTCGACGCTGATGTCGGTCCTGTATGGCCTGTACAAGCCCGACGCCGGAGAGATCCTGATCGACGGTCAGCCCGTCGAGATCTCCTCGCCCTCGGCCGCGATCGACCTCGGGATCGGGATGGTCCACCAGCACTTCATGCTGGTGGCCGTGATGACCGTGGCAGAGAACATCGTGCTCGGCCAGGAGCCGACCCAGGCCGGCGGCAGGCTCGACTTGAAGGCGGCACGAGCTCGAGTTAGCGAACTCTCGGACCGCTACGGCCTGGCCGTCGATCCAAACGCCAAGATCGAGGACGTGACCGTCGGCACCCAGCAGCGTGTCGAGATCCTCAAGGCGCTCTATCGCAACGCGCGGATCCTCGTGCTCGACGAACCGACCGCGGTCCTGACGGCGCAGGAGGTCAAGGAGCTCACCGGCGTGCTCAACCGCCTCAAGCAGGACGGAACCGCGATCGTGTTCATCAGCCACAAGCTCGGCGAGGTGCTCGAGGTCGCCGATCGGATCACGGTGCTGAGGCGTGGCAAGAAGGTCGACACCGTTCCCCGCCAGGGCGCCACCGAGGCGAGCCTCGCGCGCCTGGTCGTCGGACGCGACGTGCTGCTGTCGGTCTCGAAGACCCCCGGCAAGCCCGAGGGGCCATTGCTCGAGGTGCGCGACCTGTACGTGCACGACGATCGCGAGCTCGAGAAGGTCTCCGGGCTCTCGCTCTCGGTGCGCGAGGGTGAGATCGTCGCACTTGCCGGCGTCGACGGAAACGGACAGCAGGAGCTGGTCGATGCGATCACGGGCATGCGCGCGCCCGAGTCGGGCGCGGTGGTGGTCGACGGTCGGGACATCGCCGGCAAGGGCGTGCGAGCGGCGACGAATGCCGGCGTGGCCCACATCGCCGAAGACCGCCAGCTCCGCGGCCTCGTGCTCCCGTTCACCTTGACGGAGAATCTGGCGCTGCGCGAGTACCGCAAGCCCGTATTCAGCGCCCACGGCTGGCTTCGCCTCAGTTACTGGAAGGACCTGGCGAAACGGCTACTTCAGGAATTCGATGTCCGGGGCGGTGGACCGGACAGCTACGCGGCGTCGCTCTCGGGGGGCAACCAGCAGAAGGTCTGCGTCGCGCGCGAGATCGCGTCTAACCCCAAGCTACTGGTCGCCCACCAGCCGACCCGTGGCCTCGATGTCGGCGCGATCGAGTTCGTGCACCGCCGCCTGATCGCGGAGCGCGACAAGGGTCGCGCGGTGCTGCTCGTGTCGCTCGAGTACGAGGAGGTGAAGGCGCTCGCTGACCGGATCCTCGTCATCTACGAGGGTAAGATCGTCGCCGAGTTCCCGCCTGACGCGAGCGAGGAGCTGCTCGGCATCGCGATGACCGGTGGGAGCACGCAGCCGGCCGAGGTGGCCACGTGAGTCTGCTCGAAGACGAACTCCAAGCCGAAGCCGACGAGAGCAAGGGCGCCGCGGTCACGTCCCCGGCGGCGCTGACCGCGTTCCGCCGGGGTTTCAGCGGCGTGATGGTGCCGATCGTCACGACGATCATCGCGTTTATCGCCGCGGGCCTGGTCGTGCTCGCGACGGGCCACAATCCGCTCTCGACCTATCAGTCGATCTTCAACGGGACCGGCCTCAACTGGGTGTTCCCATGGGTCACCGGGTCCGAGCGTGCGACCGCCGCAGGCAACCTCCAGCAGACGCTGCTTCAGGCCACGCCGCTGATCCTCGTCGGCCTCGCGGTCGCGTTCGCGTTCCGCGCCGGCATGTTCAACATCGGCGGCCAGGGCCAGTACACCGTGGGGCTGATCGCCGCCGTCTGGATCGGCTCTTCATTCGCGGGGATGCCTGCGGTCCTCCACATCGCGTTCGCGATCGTCGCCGCTGCCGCCGCCGGGGCTGTATGGGCTGGGATCGCCGGTGTCCTGAAGGCGGCCACGGGCGCCAACGAGGTCATCTCCACGATCATGCTCAACTGGATCGCGATCTGGCTCGGCGTCTACTGCTTCCAGCTCGGTGGCCCGCTCCAGAACCCCCACATGGCTTCAACGCCCGTGTCGAGCAACGTCGTCGCCGGGGCGAAGCTGCCGGTCTTCTGGGGCAGCGCGTCGCTCCAGGGGCTCGACGTGGGGATCTTCATCGCGCTTGCGCTCGCGGTCGTGTTCGGTCTGATAATCAACCGCACGCGACTCGGCTATGAGGCGCGCACCGTCGGCTTCAACCCGGACGCGGCGCGCTACGCCGGGGTCAACGTCGGCCGCACCTGGGTCCGCGTGATGCTGATCTGTGGCGCGTTCGCGGGCGTAGCGGCCGCGCTCGACATCCTCGGCTGGAAGTTCAACGTGTTCACGAACGACATCGAGACCTCGCAGATCGGCTTCTACGGGATCGCGGTGGCGCTGCTCGGTCGCAACACCGCCGGCGGGACGGTCGCCGCCGCGCTGTTGTTCGGGGCGCTCCTGACCGGCACCTCGGACCGCAACATCCACCTGAGCATCGACCCGACCCTGGTCCAGTACCTGACGTTCATGATCGAGGGGATCATCATCCTGCTCGTCTCGACCGACGTGATCACGCTCCGGCTGCTGAAGGGCGGGCGGCAGATCCGCGTGGCGCTCAAACGCAAGCCCGCCGAGGAGGCCGCCACGACCCCGGGCGGCGCGAAATGAGCGGCGAATACTTCGTATTCGCTTGCGAGTTCGGCTGGCGCCGAACTCGGGAAACGGGGTCCGTGACGTGAGCGTCGGCGCAGTCGCGATCGCACCGTCACGCGCGGTCTCGCCGAAGCAGGTCGGCATCGCGGGCATCGTCCTCGCCGCGGTCGCGTGGGTGATCACGATCCCGCCGATCGAGTCGCGCGGCATGGTGCCGACGATCGTGCTCGCCGATCCTTGCCGTCTGCGCCGGGGCATGGTCAATCGCCGGCGGCGAGCGCAAGGTTGGATCCGAGGCGATCGTTGTGGCCCTGTTCGCGGTCGCCGGCGCCGCGGCATCGGTGAACTCGGCAGTGTCGACGCTCGAGTCCGTGTTCACGTGGTCGGCGCTGGTGGCGGCGACGCTCCGATATGCGACGCCGCTCTTGTTCGCGGCGCTTGGTGGCGTGATCTCGGAATCCAGCGGCGTCATCAACGTCGGCCTCGAAGGCATGATGCTGATGGGCGCCTTCTGGGGCGTCTATGGCGCCGACGTGCTCGGCTCATGGGTCTGGGGCCTGGTTGTCGCCGCGGTCGCCGGGGGGCTGCTGGCGCTGCTGCACGCGGTCTTCTCGATCCACCTGCGCGCCAACCAGATCGTCAGCGGGTTCGGGATCAACTTCCTGGCGCTCGGGATCACCGGGTACTTCCTCGAGTACCACTACGGACCGAACGGCACGCCGCTGACCATCTCGATGATCCCCAACGTCAAGATCCCGGGGATCCAGCACATCGGGTTCTTCGGGGCGGCGTTCGGCGACGCAAACCTGATGACCTGGATCGGGATCGCGCTCGTGCCGGCGCTCACCTACTACCTGTTCCGGACGCGCGGAGGCCTCCGGCTGCGGTCCGTGGGCGAGAAGCCGCGCGCCGCCGATACCGTGGGCGTGTCGGTGGTGCGGATCCGGTACGTGGCCGTGGTCGCGTCCGGCGTGTTCGCGGCGCTCGGCGGCGCCTACCTGTCGGTCGGGTTCGTCGGGTCGTTCAGCAACGACATGACCAACGGGCGCGGCTTCATCGCGCTGGCCGCGATGATCTTCGGCAAGTGGAAGCCGTGGGGCGCCTTTTGGGCGGTACTTCTGTTCGGCTTCGGAAACGCGATGTCCGACCGGGTCTCGAGCGTCAATCCGACGCTCGGGACACTGTTCGAGGCGCTGCCGTACGTTCTCACCCTCGTCGCCGTCGCGGGGCTCGTGGGCCGCTCGAGGCCGCCGGCGGCGGACGGCATTCCGTACGTGAGGGAGTAGGGAGACGCCGTGGCGGTCGCCCGGCTAGCCCTGACCAGCTTCGCTGACGGAGAGGTCCGTCTCAGCGATGAGGTCGAGCTGTACCAGCGCACGTACACGACGCTGTTGCGCTCGAGCGGCGAGACGGCGCTGCGCGTGCTCGAACCCTCGCACATGGCGATGGGCTCGGCGCTGCATCCGCTCGCCGCCAGCGAGGAGCTCGACCTCGGCGCGTTCCTGTACGCCGTCCAGCGGCTCCCGGACGGGATCGCCGGAGCCGAGCTCGTGGTCATGGGCCAGGCCGTCGAGGCGCTGACCGCCGCCGGCATCCCGGTCGACTCCTGGGAGGAGGCGGAGGCCCCCGCGCGCCGGCGCCGGTGGTACGACAGCGGCACCGGGCACGCTCGCGGTGCTGCTCGCGAGTGCCTCGGACGTCGACGACCTCCTCCCGACGCTCGTCGCGTACCAGATCGAGTGGAACAAGATCCGCGTGCGCATGCGCGCCGCGGGCTGGCCCGACGCGCCGCGCTCCCCCGACGTCCCGCCCGAAGAGTGCGCGCGCGAGCTCGGCGGCAGCGCCGACGACTGGGCGCGCCTGCGCAGATCGCCTGGGGCGCGGCCTTCGGTGAGCGGATGCGACAGGTCGCTGAGGAGCGGCTGTCGCTGCGGGTGCGGATGCTCGGCGGCACGAACACCGGCTACGCGCGCCTCACCCGGCGCTGGTGGGCGCCGGTGAGCGCGGAGCTCGTCGTCGAAGGCCTAACCGAGCGGCCGCTGTATTTCGTCAGCTCGAACTCCCACAGCCTCGTGAACATCGTCACCGGCATCGCCCAGCGAGCGCGAGCCCGAGCTGATCGCGTTCGTCGAGCAACTGCACGAGGACGACATCCTGCGCCAGGAGCTGAACGGCCTTCCGCGAGCGGGCGAGAGCCAGGGCTCGTGGGAGAACTTCCTGTACTTCGTCGCCCGTCTGTACTTCAGCGCCGGCGGGCCGGAGGCCGCGGCCGAGCGCCGCGCGCTCGAGCAGCAGCGGGGCGTCACCCACCTGCGGAGCACGACCGCGTTGCGCGTGCCCGCCCAGGTCATCTCGCTCGACGTCGCTCGACCCCAAGGCGCTCGATCCGCGGCTCGGCGCGGTCGATCCCGACGCGCTCGCCGCGAGCGGCGCGGTGATCGTCAACATCGACTACCCCCTCGGCGTCGCCGCCTACAACATCCTTCGCGAGGTCGCGGTCGACCGGACCGCGCTGCGCGGCGTGTACATCCTCGGCAAGGCCGCGACGCTCAACGCCGACGTCGGCGACGTGATGATCTCGAACGTCGTCCACGACGAGCACTCGGGCTCGACCTACTGGCTCGACAACGCCTTCAGCGTCGGCGATCTGGCACAAGATCTGCGCTTCGGCACCGGCCTCGACAACCAGCGCGCGGTCACCGTCAAGAGCACGTTCCTCCAGAATCGCAACTACCTCGACTTCTACTACCGCGAGGCGTTCACGGTCGTCGAGATGGAGACCGGCCCGTACTGCAACGCGGTCTACGAGATCGCCGACGCCGACCGTCATCCGACCGGCGAGGCGGTCAACTTCACGAAGCTCCCGATCGACCTCGGGATCATCCACTACGCCTCTGACACCCCGTTCACGCAGGCGCGCACGCTCGGCGCGCGCGGACTCAGCTACTACGGGATGGACTCGACGTACGCCTCGTCGCTGGCGATCCTCCGGCGCATCCTGCGGTTGGAGGGCGCGCTGGGCGAGGGGCGCGGACTGAGCCGCAACACCTCGTAGAGCGAATTGGGCATCACGAAGTCGATCGTGACCCCGACGCCGAGGGGATCCCCGGAGGAGCGGACCCGGACGTCCGCGGTCGCGCCGATCTGCGTCGGCTATGAGCTGGCGACGCAAACCGACGCGCTCCGCGTGCCCGCGGTCGACAGCGACGGCAACCTGCTTGGCGTCGTCGCGGTCACCAACGACCGCGCCGGGTTCTGCGGCACCTCCTGACGGCGGCGCCGACCTGCACGGCACGGCATTCGGCGCGCCCGCAGGCCCCTCCGCCCTCCCCTATGTGCCCGCCGTTCCCAGCGGGTCCGCAGCGGCCCAGATCTGGCCGTTCCATGCGGACACGTACAACGCGCGGCGGGTCAGCGCCAGCCCCGCGATGCAGACAGAACCCTTCTGCTTACAGAGCGATGCGACCGGCCGGGGTAGGCGCAGCTTCAGCCGCCGGCGGCTCGGCAGCAACAATCCGTCGAGCTCGTTCGGGGAGCCACCGGCGCTCCATAGAACGGCCTGCGCGTTTGCGGTGAACCCGCTGACGTCGGTCCCGATCGGCTCGTGCAGAGACGAGCCACACCGCTCGAGGTAGGCGTGTTGTACGTACTCGGGCGCTTCGGATTCCACGTCGATCGCGAACCTGCCGTCGGGAACGATCGCTCCCGGGAACGACAGGCATCTGCAGCGGATCGCAAAGCGTTCGCGTGAGGCTCGGCGAATCGAGATCGAGGATCTGGTTGCCACCCGGCGTCACTCCTGGCGGCTCGCCTCTGACCTGCCCGGTCTTGACCTGCTCGAACAGGGACACCACGGGTCCGGAGTGGTAGCCGTACGAAACGTCAAACTTGATCCATTCCTCACCGATCGTGACGTACTGGGCGCCACACAGGGGTGGGTAGCGGTTCGCGCAGAGCCCGCTCAGCGCAAACATCTGCTCAACGTCGGGACTGAACGGAATCCACCTCCGAGACGGAATGCTGTACAGCTCGAATGACCCCGAGTGACACACCGTGACCACCCACGAACCACCGAGCGGCGTCGAGTACCCGCGGCCCCAGCCGCCGTCAGGAGAACCAGGAAGACGACGGGGATCGATCGCCATAGCGCCCTCACACAAGCGAGAACGCGCGGGGCCGCGCGGAGTTTCGGGCAAGGGCTCGGCTCCTCGATAGGATCCTCGGCGCGGCCCCGGGCAGGCAAAGCGGTAGGAGGCGAGATGCGTAAGTGGATTCAGGTGGCGGTGGGGATCACGGCGGCAACGGTTCTGCTGTCGCTCTCGGTGGCGCAGGCGGCGTCGGCGCCGACGCTCGGCGCCGGATCGTTCGGGCCGAAGGGTGGCGGGTTCGGCCAGGTGAAGCCGCGGAAGATCGACTACGGCGGAGATCCGACCAGCTTCGTCTCAAACGTAAAGTGGCGCAGCTGGGGCGGTTCGCGCGCGGTCGGGCACGGAAGCGCGGTGTGGGTGTGGCCGGGCTGGTGTGTCGCGTGCGGCGGGGTCAGACTTCCCGCGACGGTCGTCGCGTTCGGCAAGACCACCTGCCAAGGGCATAGCGCGTACGCGTACGTGGAATGGTTCTTCCCCAGCCGCGGGATGTCGTTCAACCGCCGGCTCGCCGGCGACAACCTGTGCACTGGAAGCTCGCCCCCGGTCCCGTCGGGCAAGGAGCTGCAATGCGGCCAGGTCTCGCTGCCTGGGGGTGGGCGCGCCGATCACATCGACATGTTCGACTCGCCGATCAGCTGTGCGACCGCGCGGCAGTTCGTGGCTGGTTCCGGCGCGGCGGGCTACGTGGGTCGGAATGCGCGTTACAGCGTCGACGGCTGGTGGTGCGGCTCAGAGCTAAGCATGGCTTTCGGTGGGCTGCAGAGCTTCACGTGTACGCGCGGCGACTTCGCGAACGTGAATTTCGAGCTCAAGCCGGCGTAGCCGGACGTCACGCGCCGACCGGGTGCCAGGCGGTCTTGAGCTCGGTGACCGCCTCGAGTCGCTCGAGCGCGTCGTCCGTCGCGGCCTCGTAGGTCGTCGCGGCGGCGCTGTGGCGCGCGCGCTTGATCGTCTCGGCGGCGAGCTTGTCGAGTTCGGTCGACAGTTCGGCGTCGCCGGCGGCGTCGACGATCGCGTTCAGATCGCGATGTGCCCCCAGCGCTCTCGCCAACTCGTCGCGCCGCCCGGACAGCAGATTGACGACGCCACCGGGGACGTCCGAGACGCCGAGCGCCTCGGCGAGGTCGAGGCCCGGCGAGCGGCTCTGTCTCGGACAGGATCGCGACCGCGACGTTGCCGGCGGCGAGCGCCGGCGCGAGCTCGGCGACCAGCCCGAGCAGCGGCGGCGCGTCGGGCGCGACGATCCCGACCACGCCGGTCGGCTCGGGCAGCGAGAACGACAGGAACGGCGCCGCGACCGGGTTGACGCCGCCGAGCACCGCGTGGAGCTTGTCGGTCCAGCCCGCGTAGTGGAGCAGCACGTCGACCGACGCGTCGACCTCGTCGCGCGGCACGCCCATCACGCCCGCGCGCGACTCGAGCGCCTCGGCCGCGCGGTACAGGATCTGGCCGCGGTTGTACGCGGTCCGCGCCGCCCACGCGCCGGACGCCTTGCGCGCCGCGGCGACCGCGTCGCGGACGTCCTTGCGCGAGGCCCGCGGGTAGTTGAAACCCGTCGGCCTCGTCGTAGCGACCGGACTCCGACCGCACGAACGCGCCGCCGATCCACAGCTTGTACGTCTTGCGGACCGCGAGCCGGTCGGCGGTCACCGGACCACCTGCAGGTACGGGCGCAGACCCGCGGGGCCGCCCTCGCGCCCGAACCCCGACTCCTTGTAGCCGCCGAACGCCGCCGTCGGGTCGAAGTGGTTGTAGGTGTTCTGCCACACGACCCCGGCCTTCAGCGCGCTCGCCACCTCGAACGCCTTCGCGCCCTTGTCGGTCCAGATCCCGGCCGCGAGCCCGTAGCGCGAGTTGTTCGCCTTCTCGATCGCCTCGGCCTGCGTGCGGAACGTGAGCACGGACACGACCGGCCCGAAGATCTCCTCGACCGCGATCCGGTGCGCCGGCGAGACGTCGGTGAACAGCGTCGGCGCGAACCAGTAGCCGCGCTCGGGCAGCTCGCACTCGATCGTGCGCCGCGTCGCGCCCTCCTCCTCCCCAGCCGCGACCAGAACCTCGATCCGCTCGAGCTGCTCGGCCGAGTTGATCGCGCCGACGTCGGTGTTCTTGTCCATCGGGTCGCCGACCCGCAGGCGGCCCATCCGCTGCCACAGCTTGGCGATCACCTCGTCGCGCACGCTCTCCTGGATCAGCAGGCGCGATCCCGCGCAGCACACGTGGCCCTGGTTGAAGAAGATCCCGTTGACGATCCCCTCGACGGCCTGATCGAGCGCGGCGTCCTCGAACACGATGTTCGCCGACTTGCCGCCGAGCTCGAGCGTCAGCTTGATGTCCGTGCCGGCAAGCGCGGCCTGGATGTCGCGCCCGACGGCGGTCGAGCCCGTGAAGGCGATTTTGTTGATTTTTTTCTGGCGGACAAGGGCCGCGCCCGTGTCGCCATTGCCCGGGAGGATGGAGACGACGCCGGGCGGAAGCTCAGCCTCCTGGCAGATCTCGGCGAGCAGCAGCGCGGTCAGCGGCGTCGTCTCGGCGGGCTTGAGGATCGCGACGTTGCCGCACGCGAGCGCCGGGGCGAGCTTCCACGCCGCCATCAGCAGCGGGAAGTTCCACGGGACGATCTGCCCGACCACCCCGAGCGGCCTGACCTCGCGGGCGTTGACTCCGTACCGGAGCTTGTCGGCCCAACCGGCGTAGTGGAAGAAGTGCGCGGCGGCGAGCGGGATGTCGACGTCGCGGGACTCCCGGAGCGGCTTGCCGCCGTCGAGCGTCTCGACGACCGCAAGCTCGCGCGCGCGCTCCTGGATCAGACGCGCGATCCGGAACAGGTACTTGGCGCGCTCGAGCTCGTGCAGCGCCGCCCACTTGGGGTACGCGGCCCGCGCGCTCTCGACGGCCGCGGTCACGTCGTCCGGGCCCCCGTAGGCCACCTCCGCTATCGGCTCCTCCGTGGCGGGGTTGATCGTCGGCACGTACCTGCCATCCGCCGGGTCTTTGAAATCACCGTCGATGAACAGGCCGTAACGGTCGCGCAGCCGGATGTGGTCGGCCGACTCCGGCGCCGGGGCGTAGTCCCAGACGATGCTGGTTCGCGTCTCGATGCTCATTCCTTGGAGAAGTCCTCTGAGCGCCCGTAGCGCCCGGTCTCGGTCTTGGCGTACTGCATAAGCAGATCATTGAGCACGGACGACGCGCCGATGCGGATTCGGTCCGGCGTCAGCCACTCGTCCCCGAGCGTCTCCTTGACGAGCACGAGGCGGTGGAGCGCGGCCTTGCTCGTCGAAACGCCGCCGGCGGCCTTGAAGCCGACGATCCGGCCGGTGCGGTCCGCGTAGTCGCGGATCGCCTCGAGCATCACGAGGCAGACGCCCGGCGTCGCGCCGGCGGACGCCTTGCCGGTCGAGGTCTTGATGAAGTCCGCGCCGGCCTCCATCGCGAGCATCGAGGCGTGGCGGACATGGTCGTAGGACCCGAGCTCGGCGGTCTCGAGGATCACCTTGAGGTGAGCGTCGCCGCACCGCTCCTTGACCGCGACGATCTCCTGCTGCACGCGGGTGTCGTCGCCGGCCAGGAACGCCTCGCGCGAGATCACCATGTCGATCTCGTCCGCGCCCGCGGCGACGGCGTCCTCGGTGTCCTTGAGCTTGGCCTCGAGCGACACCTGGCCGGCGGGGAAACCGGTGGCGACACTTGCTGTCTTCACGCCGGTGCCTTCGAGCGCTTGCTTGGCGGTCGCCACCAGAGTCGGATAGACGCAGATCGCGGCGACGCTCGGAATCTCCGGCATCGTCGGGGCCGGGCACACGCCCTTCGCGCACAGGTGCTGGACCTTGCCGGGCGTGTCGGCGCCCTCGAGCGTGGTCAGGTCGACCATCGACACGGCCAGGCGGATGCCCTGCTGCTTGGCCGTGGTCTTGATCGAGCGCTTCCCGAGCTGAGCGGCGCGCTCCTCGATCCCGACGCGATCGACATGAGGCAGACGACGGATCACGAGCCGAGGCTACTACGCTCTCGCCGGTGAAGCGGGTCCTTGTTTTCTGCGGATCGAGCCCCGGACGGGTGCCGCGAGTACGCCGCGGCCGCGGCCGAACTCGGTCGTGAGCTCGCTTCGCGGGACCTCGAGATCGTCTACGGAGGCGCGAGCGTGGGCCTCATGGGCGCGCTCGCGGACTCGGCGCTGGCCGCCGGCGGCACCGTTATCGGAGTGATCCCGAACCGGCTGGTCGAGCACGAGATCGCGCACGCCGGCCTGACCAAGCTGCACGTCGTCGAGACCATGCACGAGCGCAAGGCGCTGATGGCCGAGCTCGCCGACGCGGTGATCGCGCTCCCCGGCGGCACCGGGACGCTCGACGAGCTGTTCGAGCTGTTCACGTGGAAGCAGCTCGGCCTGCATCGCAAACCGCTCGGGCTGCTCGACGTCGACGGCTACTGGCAGCCGCTGCTCGCGTTCCTCGAGCACGCGGTCAACGAGCGGTTCGTGCGCGCCGAGCATGTGGCGATGCTGCTGGTCGAGCGGAGCCCGGCCGCGATGATCGACCGGCTCGCCACGGACACGCACCGCGCCGTCGACAAGTGGCTCGATCGGCCCGGCATCGACCGCGAACGGCCGCTGGTGGATTAGTAGGTGCCGAACACGCGGTCGCCGGCGTCGCCCAAGCCGGGACGGATGTAGGCGTTCTCGTCGAGCTCGCGGTCGACCGCGGCCGTCCAGATCCGGACGTCGGGGTGCTCGGCCTGGACCGCCTCGATCCCCTGGGGCGCCGAGACGAGGCAGACGAGCTCGAGCTGCTTGGCGCCGGCCTTCTTGAGCTTCGCCAGCGCGTGCACCGCGCTGCCGCCGGTGGCGAGCATCGGGTCGAGCACGTACACGCGCGAGGTCGGCAGCCGCGGCGGCAGCCGCTCGTAGTAGTCGATCGGGACGTGCTCCTCCTCGTCGCGGTAGATGCCGACATGGCCGACGCGCGCGTCGGGCAGCAGGCGCAGGAAACCCTCGACCATCCCGAGGCCGGCGCGCAGGACGGGAACGACCGCGACCTCGTCGGCGAGTCTTGAGCCGGTCGTTTCTTCGAGCGGCGTCTGGATCGTGACGTCCTTGAGCGGCAGCTCACGCGCGACCTCGACGGCCATGATCGCCGCGGCCTCGAACAGGGCCTGGCGGAAGTCGCCGTGGGCCGTGTTCCGGTCGCGCATCACCGACAGACGATCGGCGAGCACGGGATGCTCGACGACTGTGAGCGTTTCCGGCACGGCTGCGATGCTATCCGCCATGGCGCGAGTCAACATCGAGCTCAAGGCCCGTGATCCCGATCCGTCGGGAACGGCCGCGCGTTGCCTCGCCCTCGGGGCCTCAGACCAGGGCGTGCTGGCGCAGAGCGACACCTACTATGCCTCCCGGCGCGGACGGCTGAAGCTCCGCGTCGAGGAGGGAGCCCTCGGCGGTGAGCTGATCGCATACGGGCGGCCGGACGCTCGCGAGGCCATCGGAGAGCCGATATGTGCTCGCGCCGGTCGCGGCGCCCGACGAGCTGGCCGAGGCGCTCGACGCCGCGCTCGGCACGGTCGTGGTCGTGTCGAAGCGCCGGCGGCTGTTCCTGTGGGAGGGGGTGCGGATTCACCTCGACGAGGTCGACGGCCTGGGATCGTTCATCGAGTTCGAGGCGGTCCTGCCCGATGCCGGCGACCTCGCCACGGCTCGTGCGAAGGTGGCGCGGCTGCGGGCCGAGTTGGGTGTTGCCGACGATGCGCTGGTCGCGGTCGGTTACGCGGATCTGCTGATGGACGGGCCTCAGGCGCTGCTCCGCGCGGCTGACGAGGCGATGCGCAACGCGTACGCGCCGTACTCGGAGTTCAAGGTCGGCGCCGCGGTCCGCGGCGCCAGCGGCGCGATCTATGCCGGCGCGAACGTCGAGAACGTGGCGTACCCCCAGGGGCAATGCGCCGAGGCGTCGGCGCTCGGGGCCCTGGTGACCGCCGGCGAGACGTCGATCACGGCCGTCGCGGTAGTCGCCGAGCGCCTCGAGATCTGCCCGCCGTGCGGAGGCTGCCGGCAGCGGCTGTCCGAGTTCGGCGACGCCTCGACGCCGGTGTACCTCGGGCCCACGGCGACCACCCTGGGCGAGCTGTTGCCCGGCGCGTTCGACCGCGGGGCGCTCGCGTGAACCTGGGCTCGCCACGCGTCGGGGTCGTGCTCGGGTCGGGCCTGGGCGCGGTCGCGGACGCGGTCTCGGACCCGGTGGTCGTCGGGTACGAGGAGCTGCCCGGGTTTCCGCGACCGACCGTTTCCGGACATGCTGGACGGGCCGTGCTCGGTTCGATCGGGGGCGTGCCGGTCGCGGTGCTCCAGGGGCGGGCGCACCTGTACGAGGGCGGGGATCCCGAGGCACTGCGCGTCCCCGGTCCGCGCGCTGCGGGCCGGCGGGGCCTCGGTACTGGTGCTGACGAACGCCGCCGGGTCGCTGCGCGCCGAGGTCGGACCGGGGTCGCTGATGGCGATCACCGATCACATCAACATGACCGGCGTGAACCTGCTCGCTGGGCCCAACGACGCGTCGATCGGGCCTCGGTTTCCCGTCGTTGCGCGATGCCTACGACCCGGCGCTGGTGGCGGTTATGCGCGAGTCGGCCCGCGAGCTTGGGATCGGTCTCGCCGAGGGCGTGTACCTGGCCGTCGGCGGGCCCAGCTTCGAGACGCCGGCCGAGATCCGCGCGTTCCGCGTGCTGGGCGCCGACGCGGTCGGGATGTCGACCGTCCAGGAGACGATCGTCGCCCGCCACTGCGGCCTGCGCGTCGCCGCGGTGTCGGTGATCACGAACCTTGCCGAGGGCATGACCGACGAGCCGCTGTCGCACGAGCAGACGCTCCGGGCGGCGCAGGACGGCGCCGGCGACCTGGCCCGGCTGCTGCTCGACTTCATCCCCCGCCTGTCCGCGGATTCGACGATGCTGGTAGCTGAGCTCATCCGGCGAAAGCGCGACGGCCTCGAGCTGTCGGCCGACGAGATCACGTCGCTCGTTTCCGGGATCGCCGACGGGACCGTCACCGACGCCCAGGTCGGCGCGCTGGCGATGGCGATCGTGTGGCGCGGGATGAACGCCGGCCGAGCGAGTGGCGCTGACCGGGGCGATGACGCGCTCGGGAGACGTGCTCGAGTGGTCCTCCGCGGGGCTTCCCGGGCCGATCCTGGATAAGCACTCGACCGGAGGCGTGGGCGACAAGGTCAGCCTGCTGCTCGCGCCGATCGTGGCGGCGTGCGGGGCTTACGTCCCGATGATCTCGGGCCGCGGGCTCGGCCACACCGGCGGCACGCTCGACAAGCTCGAGTCGATCCCGGGCTACGAGGTGGTGTTGGAACCCGACCGGTTGCGCGCCGCGGTGGCGCGAGTCGGCTGCGCGATCGTCGGCCAGACCGCTCGCCTGGCACCCGCCGACCGGCGGCTCTACGCGATCCGCGACGCCACCGGGACGGTCGACTCGATCCCGCTGATCGTCGGCTCGATCCTGTCCAAGAAGCTCGCCGCGGGGCTCGACGCGCTCGTCATGGACGTCAAGTTCGGCTCGGGCGCTCAGTTCCCCGAACTGGACCGCGCCCGGGAGCTCGCTCGGGCGATCGTCGAGGTCGCGGTCGGCAACGGACTCCCCACGGTGGCGCTGCTGACCGACATGAACCAGGTGCTCGGGCGGACCGCGGGCAACGCGGTCGAGGTGCGCGAGTCGATCGAGCACCTGACCGGCGACGCTCGGGACGAGCGGCTGCTCGAGGTAACGCTCGCGCTGTCCGCTGAGCTGCTCGTCCTGGGTGGGCTGTACACCGATGTCACGGCCGCGCGGGAGGCCGCTCTGGGCGCGCTTGAGAGCGGCCGCGCGGCCGAGCGATTCGGTGCGATGGTCGCCGAACTCGGCGGGCCGGCCGATCTGCTCGACGCCCCGTCGCGTCACCTTCCGGGCGCGCCGGTGGTCCGGCCAATCGAGCCCGGTTTTGGGGGCGTCGTGTCCGCGATCGATGTCCGCGCGGTCGGGATCGCGGTCGTCAACCTCGGCGGCGGCCGGGCGCGCGAGGACGACGTCGTCGACCACAGCGTCGGCCTGACCGAGGTGGCGGCGCTCGGCGAGCGGGTCGAGCCGGGCGGGCGGCCGCTCGCGCTCGTGCACGCGCGCGATGACGACAGCGCTCGCCGGGCCGCCGACGCGGTGCGCGCCGCGTTCGTGCTCGGCGACCCGCCCGGCGAGATCCCCGGCCCGGTGGCCGAGATTCAGCGCACGGTGTAGACGCCGGTCGAGACGGCGTGGTAGCCCTTCGCGCCGATGCTGCGCGCGAGCGCGCTGCGCGGGTCCTCGTTGTTGCGCGAGTCGTTCGAGCGCGTGGGCGAAGTCATACCGCGGGGCCCAGCCGAGCTCGCGCCGCGCAAGGTCGTTGACGTACACGCGCTCGATCGACGGGAACATCCGCCAGCCGCGGGTGGCGTATATGTCGGCGTAGTCCGGGAAGCGGTGTTCGATGACTGCGGGCAGGTCGCGTGCGGATGTTGCTCAGGTCGCTGGGTGTAAACGGCGTGGTGGCGCTTATCACGTAGCGGCCGAAGCCGATCGACGGCGCTTTTTCGAGGGCAAGCAGGTGCGCGGTGACGACGTCCTCGAGGTCGACTCGGCGGTAGAGCAACTCGTTGACCTTGATGTTGAGGTCGTCGTAGGTGCTGCGGACGTCCTCGCGATCGTCCGGCTCGGGGAAGAACCGCGAGGTGCGCAGGATCAGGCACGGCAGCCGGTGGTCTTGCCAGGTCAGCTGACACAGATCCTCGGCGGCGGTCTTGGTCGCGCCGTAGATGTTCCGCGGAACCGGAACGACCTCCTCGGTGATCCAGGCGGCCGGCTGCCCGTCGGCGGGGGTCAGAGCCCGGCCGAATGTGCTCGTCGTGCTCGTGAACACGAACCGCCCGACTTCGGCCGCGACCGCCTCCTCGAGCAGGTTCAGCGTGCCGGCGATGTTCGTCTCGACGAACTCCACACGCCCGTGGGACGCCACGTGCGGCTTGTGGAGCGTCGCGGAATGTACGACGGCGT
The DNA here is from genome assembly GCA_963822855.1 of uncultured Solirubrobacterales bacterium. Classification (GTDB taxonomy): domain Bacteria; phylum Actinomycetota; class Thermoleophilia; order Solirubrobacterales; family Solirubrobacteraceae; genus Palsa-465. The sequence goes on from CAWGJE010000001.1 coordinate 452,559, forward strand.
CGACGCCCGCCATGGCGGAGTGGACGCAGGCGCGATCGGCGATCGATCCGACGACGCTCGTCGCCGGCGAGGGGAGCACGTCGAGCCCGATGACCTCGTGGCCCTCCTCGCGCAGAACGCGCACCAGCGCCTCGCCGAGGTGACCGGAGCTGCCGGTGACGAGAATCCGCATTTAGGTATCGATATCAGACCAGCCTGATACAACCTCGGACCCATGTCGTCTGGTGTCGCCAAGGCCGAGTTGCACGTCCACCTCGAGGGGACCGCCCCGCCCGAGTTGGTGCGGCGGATCGCGGCGCGGAACGGCCTGCCGCTGCCCGACCAGATGCTCGGCGACGACGGGCGCTTCCGCTACACGGACTTCCTGGACTTCCTGCGGACCTACGACATGGCCGCGAGCGTGATCCGCACCGGCGAGGACTACCGCGACATCACCTACGAGTACCTGTGCTCGTGCGCGCGCGGCGGCGCGATCTACGTCGAGCTGACCGCCTCGCCCGACCACGCCGCGCTCGTCGGGCTGAGCGACTCCGAGCATCTCGGGGGGATCGCCCAGGGGATCGACGACGCCCGTCGCGACACGGGGATCGAAGGCCGAATCCTGATCTCGGCCGTGCGGAATTTCGGGGTCGAGCAGGCGCTCCGGAACGCCCGCCACGCCGCCGAGCGCCCGCATCCGTACGTCGTCGGCTTCTCGATGGCCGGCGACGAGGCCGGGTTTCCCGCCGGCGATTTCGCCGAGGCTTACGCGATCGTCGCCGACGCCGGGCTCGGCTGCACGATCCACGCCGGCGAGTGGGCCGGAGCCGACAGCGTCCGCGCTGCGCTGTCGCTCCCGGTTACGCGGATCTCGCACGGCGTGCGCGCGATCGAGGACTCCGCCGTCGTGTTCGAATTGGAGTCGCGCGGGATCGTGCTCGAGTGCTGCCCGACGAGCAACGTCGTGCTCGGCTTGTACCCCTCGTATGAGGACCACCCGCTGCCGGCGCTGCGATCCGCCGGCGTGAGGGTCACGCTCGGCTCGGACGATCCCCCCTACTTCGGCGCCTCGATCGAGGGCGAGTACGAAGTGTGCGCGGAGCGGATGGGGTTCAGCGACGACGTCCTGCGCGAGATCACCCTGACCGCGATCGATGCCGCGTTCTGCGACGAGGACCTACGCGCGGCGTTGCGCGCCCGCGTCTGAGTCAACCCTTCGTCCGTTTGCAGTAATTGTCACTTAAGGTCCGCTCGGGCCGGCGCGATCCAGCCCCCATGGAAACCAACGACGACGTCACACGCGTCCTCACCTCCGCGCTGATCCGGCGCATGACCGATGACCAGATCAATCGGGTCATCGGCGAGCTCGAGTACATCGCGGAGGAGCGCGGCGACCGTAACGGCGACAGCGCTCACACGCAAGCCGCGCAGGTCCTCGTTGCAGCCCTCGAGAGCCGGCGTGAACGGCGGAACGGTGGCAGCGTGCCGCCGCCGTCGCTCAACGGGGCTCCGGCGGCCGCCGAGGCGTAATCCCGAGAATCCGGCTGCGGCGTGGCTGGCGTGCGTCAGCCATAGCCGCGTCCCACGCCGCCGCCATTGCCGTGCATACGGCGCGACATTTCAGACGCTAGCCGCAGGTGCTCGAGCGTCCGCTCGCCGGCCAGATCGATGAGCTCGGTGGCGCACCGCACATCGCGGGGGTCCACCGACTCAAGGGCCGTGGCGATCGTCCCGCACAGCATCTCGAGAACAACCGCCCCGTTGCGGTGGGTCATGAAGTCCGCCACTCGACGCCCGTCTCGCGCCGAATGCGGATTCGGGCACGAATACGGGTCATACGGCCCATCTCGGGATCGGGAGGTCGTCGAGTGCGCGGTTATGACCCACCCCATGACCCCGCGGGCGGAGCGGACGATGCCGCCGGAGCCCGCGGTTGTCATAGCATCGGTGCTGTGATCGAAACACCGGGGACTGAGACACAGCAGCAGCAGGACGGACACGAGCAGCAACGCCGGCCCGCGATCGTCGCCGTCGACGACGAGCCCGCGGTCCTCGCCGCGGTGGCGCGCGACCTGAGGCGCGGGTTCGGGGAGCGCTACCGGATCATGCGCGCCGGCTCGGGTGACGACGCGCTCGACCTGCTCAAGCAGATACGCGCGCGCGGCGAGCAGGTGGCGCTGCTCGTGGCCGACCAGCGGATGCCCGGACTGTCCGGCACCGACTACCTGGTCCGGGCGCGCGAGCTCGTGCCCGAGGCCAAGCGCGTGCTGCTTACCGCGTACGCGGACACGGAGGCGGCGATCCAGGCGATCAACGAGGTCTCGCTCGACTACTACCTGCTGAAGCCGTGGGATCCGCCCGAGGAGCAGCTGTTTCCGGTCGTCGAGGACCTGCTGACCACGTGGGAGTCGGGCGCGGCGCTCGAGTCGGGCGGGGTGCGCGTGATCGGGCATCGCTTCTCCAAGCAGTCGCACGACCTGCGCGACTTCCTTGCCCGCAATCGCGTGCCGGCGCGGTGGCTAGACGTCGAGCGCGACAGCGAGGCGCGCGAGCTGCTCGCGGTCGCCGGCGTCGAGGCCGATCGCCTCCCGGTCGCGCTGCTCGAGGATGGCTCGGTGCTCGAGCGCCCAACGAACCTCGAGCTCGCGGAGCGGCTCGGGATCTCGGCCCAGCCGATCGGGGATCACTACGACCTCGTGATCGTCGGGGGCGGCCCGGCCGGGCTCGCCGCCGCGGTTTACGGGGCGTCCGAGGGCCTGCGGACGGTGATGGTCGAGCGCGAGGCACCGGGCGGGCAGGCGGGCCAGTCGAGCCGGATCGAGAACTATCTCGGCTTCCCGGCCGGTCTGAGCGGCTCGGACCTCGCCCGGCGGGCGACCGATCAGGCGCGGCGGCTCGGCGCCGAGCTCGTCACCGTCCAGGAGGCGGTTGAGTTGCGCGTGGAGGGATCGGGGCGCCTCGTCGAGCTGACCGGCGGGGGCGTGCTGAGCGCCAACACGGTCCTGGTCGCCTCGGGGGTCTCGTATCGCCAGCTCGACTGCCCAGGCTTCGCCGAGATGACCGGCGCCGGGATCTACTACGGCGCGGCACTCACCGAAGCCCGCGCGTGCGCCGACCAGCATGTGTTCGTGATCGGCGGCGCGAACTCGGCCGGGCAGGCCGCCGTGTACTTCAGCGGCTACGCGGGACGGGTCACGATGCTGATCCGCGGCGACTCGCTGACGAAGTCGATGTCGCAGTACCTGATCGAGCAGATCGCGGCGATCCCGAACATCGAGCTCAGAACGCGATCCCAGGCGGTCGCCGCGGAGGGAGTGGACGGCCATCTGAAAGCGCTGCGGATCCGCGGCCCCGATGGCGACGAGACCATCGAGGATGCCGATGCCTGCTTCGTGTTCATCGGGGCGTCGCCCCGAACCGACTGGCTCGACGGGGTGGTCGCGCGCGACGAGCGGGGGTTCATCCTTGCCGGGCCCGACGTCCGCGATCACGGCTGGCCGCTGTCGCGTGATCCGCATGCGCTCGAGACGAGCGTGCCCGGCGTGTTCGTCGCCGGGGACGTTCGCGCGCGCTCGATCAAGCGCGTGGCGAGCGCCGTCGGAGAGGGATCGATGGCGGTCTCGCTGATCCACGAGTACCTCGCGAGCGCATGACCGAGCCCGAGCGGCCGACGCTCGAAGAGCTGCGCACGGTCGACCTGTTCGACGAGCTCGACGACGAGCAGCTCGCGCGGTGGCGCGAGGTGTCCGAGATCCGCGAGCTGCCCGCCGACGCGCTCGTGGCCGAGGCGGGCCAGACCGTCGAGTTCATGCTGCTATTCCGCGGTGTCGTCCAGGGTCTGGTGGTCGAGGCAGGCCGGGTCGAGCCGATCACCCGCCAGACCGCGCCCACCTGGATGGGCGCGATCACGGTGCTCACCGAGACCGGCTACGCCGGCGAGATGCGCGCGGTGACCGACGTCCGCATCGCCGGGATCGCAGCCGAGGACTTCACCCGGCTCGTGACCAGTCAGCGGCCGGTGTTCAGACGGGTCATGCGCGCGATTCGTCCGGTCGCAACCCGGATCGCCGCGCGCGAGCAGAACCGGGAGCGCCTGGCATCGCTCGGGACGATGGCCGCCGGGCTCGCTCACGAGCTGAACAACCCGGCCAGCGCGGCGCGGCGGGCCGCCTCCGATCTCGCCGACGCGCTTGACGTGCTGGCCTCGACGATCGGGCTGTTCGTCGAGTCGGGCGTCGAGCGCGCCCAGGCCGAGGAGCTGGTGATTCTCCAGCGCGAGGCGATGGAGCGGGCCAGCGCACGAGACGCCCTGTCCGCGCTCGATGCCGCCGACAAGGAGGATGAGCTGCTCGAAGCGCTCGAGCGCTTGGGTGTCAGCGAGCCGTGGCGGCTGAGCGAGCCGCTCGTCGCCGCCGGCATCGACGCGGAGTGGCTCGATCGACTGGCCGAGATCGCCGGACCGGGGACGAGCGCCGCGATCGCGTGGATCGCCGCGTCGCTGACGACGCGCGGACTCGCCGCCGAGATCGCCGAGTCGACCGAACGGATGAGCAAGCTCGTCAAGGCGATCAAGGCGTACGCGTTCATGGACCGCGGCGAGCTCGTCGAGACCGACGTACACGAAGGCCTCGAGACCACGCTGCTCGTCCTCGGGCACAAGCTCAAGCACACCTCGATCGAGGTCCATCGCGACTACGACCGCTCGCTACCGAAGATCACCCTCCGCGGCTCGGAGCTGAACCAGGTCTGGACCAACCTGCTGGCCAACGCGATCGAGGCCCTCGGCGAGTCGGGCACGATCGACATCGCCACCGTGCGCGACGGCGCGTGCGCGCGCATCGACATCGCCGACAACGGCCCGGGTATCCCCGAGAACATCCGCTCCCACGTCTTCGACCCGTTCTTCACCACCAAGAGTGTCGGCGAGGGCACCGGCCTCGGCCTTGACACCGCCCGCCGGATCGTGACCGAGCGACTGAACGGCTCGATCGACCTTCGAGTCACAACCCGGACGTACCGTCTTCCACGTCTGGCTTCCGTTGAACGGCGCTCGTTAGCCTCAGTTCGCAACCACCAGGTCCTGGGCGTCGAAGACCAGCTCGAGCAGGTTCCTAGCTTCGCTCGATATGCCCTCCGGGCGAAAAGCCAGCGCCAACTCCATGTATTCCTCGACGTCCCGGAGGTCCTTTACGACTACGTTCGGGTTGCTCCTCGCCCAGGGGCGTGCCGCAAACGCCACTCCAACGCCTTGCGCAACGAGGTCGACGATCACAGCAATTGATGTCGCATGGGCCACGATCCGGGGTGCGAACCCGGCCTCATGACAGATGCGAAGGAAACCAGGGCGAACGCTGGCGACATCCTCCTGCACCGGTAACACAAACGCCTGGTTCGCGAGATCGCTGATCGAGAGGTCACTAAGCCAGGACAGCGGACTGTTCCGACTGACCGCCACGCAGATCCGTTCCAGGAGGACCGTGCGCAGTTCCACTCCTGGTGGGGGTTCATCCCGTCGCAGAATCGCTAGGTCCAGCGTGCCCGACTCCACGGCGCGCGCGAGCTCTGACGACTTCAGTTGGTGGCATACGATCGACACGCCGGGATACCGTTCACGGGCGCTCTTGAGGAGAGTCGGCAGCACCTCAAATGTCGCTGCATCCACGAAGCCGATCGCGACGGTTCCTGTCTCGCCGCGACCTGCGCGGCGGGACATTTCACACGCCACCGAGATCGACTTGCGGAGCCCTTGCGTCTCTGACAGGAGCACGCGTCCCGCATTCGTGAGCGAGGTCACTCCCCGGTGATCACGTTCGACGAGCGGGCACCCGATTTCTCTCTCCAGGCGAGCCAGCGCTTGACTGAGCGCCGGCTGCGACAGGTGAAGCCGCGTGGCGGCACGGCCAAAATGCAGCTCGGCTGCGAGTGTCTCCATGTAATGCAGATCGCGAAGCTCCACATCCCTCTCCTGGTCCACGTCGTCTCAACCGGCCACCACGAAGGCTATTTGATCGGAGATACCGTCTCGATCAAGACGATCTCGTCGTAGGCGACACCCAGTCGGGCGTCGGGAGGGCAGTCCCGAAGCGCGCGCCCGACACGTTGCCCGCCAGATCCTCGAGCGCGGCCGTCTCGTCCTCAGAGAGCACGAGCGCGTCGGCCCGCGCGTTGCTCCGGACGTGCGCCTCCCGCCTGGTTCCCGGGATCGGGACGATCCAGGGACGGCGAGCGAGCAGCCATGCGAGCGCGACCTCTGCCGGCCCCGCATCATGATCGGCAGCGATCCGGCGGACGGTTTGCGCCAGCTTCAGGTTGGCCGCGAGATGCGCGGGCCCGAGCCGGGGGTACCGGGTTCCGTCTGCTCGCGTGTCGCTGGGATCCGGTTTCCGCGCCGGGTCCAGTTCGCCCCCGAGCAGCCCGCGACTGAGCGGCGAGTAGGCCATGAAGCCGACGCCGAGCTCCTCGCAGGTATCGAGCACCTCCGTCTCCGCTCCTCTTTCCAGGACCGAGTACTCGCTTTGCAGCACCGCGATCGGATGAACCGCAGCGGCCCGGCGAAGGTCCGCGGGCAGCGCCTCGCACAGGCCGATGTACCGCACCTTGCCCGCTTGGACAAGTTCCGCCATCGCACCGACGGTCTCTTCGATCGGAGTGTCTGGATCGACTCGGTGCTGCAGGTACAGGTCGATTACGTCGACGCCGAGACGCCGCAGGCTGTGCTCACACGCTTCGTGTACGTAGTCGGCTCGGCCGCTGATCCGCAGCGGCCGGCCGGCCGGATCGAGGACGTTGCCGAACTTCGTCGCGACGATCGCCTCGTCGCGACGGCTCCGGATCGCGGTCCCGAGCAGCCGCTCGTTATGTCCGGAACCGTAGACGTCGGCGGTATCGAGGAGGTTCATCCCGAGATCGAGCGCGACGTCGATCGCGCGGAGCCCTTCGTCCTCGGCGGCCTCCCCGTAGAGCCCGGACATCGGGGCGACGCCCAGGCCTATCGCCCCGACTTCCGGACCGTTCCGTCCCAGCTTCCGCTCGGTCAGCACCGGAGGCACCGGCTACGGCGCTCGCGACTTTTCGCCCACCGCCGCCGCCACCGGCCCCTCCACCGCCTCCTGCTGGTCGCTCGCCGCGACCGCGCGCGACCGGGCCCAAACGGCCCGCTCGACCACCCCACGGAGTCGACCGAGGCCGACGGCGAGCAGGAGGATCACGCCCGTGGCGATCTGCTGGTAGAAGGTCTGCACCTGCATCAGCGCAAGCCCGTTCGAGACGGCACTCAATACAGCCACGCCAAGGAGGCTTCCGGGGATGCCGCCCGACCCACCGGTCAAGGCGGCGCCTCCGAGGATCACGGCCGTGATCGACTCGAGTCCGATCGTGCTCGCCACCGTGGGCGCGCCGGCCAGCAACTGCTCGGCCAGGATAACGCCGGCAAACGCGGCGAACCCGCCGCTGATCACGTATACGGTCACCGTGATCAGGTCGGTGCGGAGCCCGGCCAGCCGAGCGGCCTCGCGGTTGCCGCCCATCGAATAGAGCATCCTCCCGAACACGGAGTATCGGAGAACGACGAACGTCACCAGGCTCATTCCAGCCATGACCCACACGTACACCGGAATACCGAGGGCGTTGTTGTCGAGGCCCGCCTGATTCGGGTTATTCAGTGTGATCGTCACCCCGTTCGTGACTGTGAATGCGAGTCCCTGGGTGATCGACACGGTCGCGAGTGTCGTGATCAACGGGTTGATGCCCAGACGTGTGATGATCGCACCATTGGCTACACCGATCGCCATGCCGGACAACACGGCCAGCGCGATCGCTTCGGGGGCGCTGAACCCATGGTTGCACGCCGAGACGTAGACGATCCCGCCGAGAGGCGCTGCCCCGGCGACTGACAGATCGAACCCGCCGGAGATCAAGACCAGCGACTGACCGAGCGTGACGACCGCAAGCGGCGCCGCGTTCGACAGGATGTTGACCGCATTGGATCCGACGAAGAAACGGGAAGACTCGATGGTGAAGAAGATCACCAGCAGGATGAAGAACCCCCCGACGCCGAGCAGCTGCGTTCCCTGAGCCGCGAGCCCGGCTGCTGTCTGACGGGACACTCTTGGTCCCCTGTGCGCGATCGTTGTCATTCGTCCGCCTCCGTCCCGGTCGCGAGTGCAAGAGCGTTGCCCTGGGTGAGCGCTCCATCCGTCAATTCACCGACGATCGAGCCGTCCCGGATGATCACCAGACGATCGCTCACAGTCACGGCCTCCTCCACGTCTGATGTCACCCACAGAACGGATCTCCCGCCCCGCGCCTCGCCTCTCACGTATTCGTGAATCTGCAATCGTGTGCCCACGTCGACGCCGCGAGTTGGCTCGTTCAGCACCAGAACGGCCGGCTCGGTCGCGAGCCGGCTCGCCAGCAGAACCTTCTGCTGGTTCCCGCCGCTCAGCGAGCTGACCTCCTGCGTCGGGGACTGGGAGCGAATCCCGAGGCGCTCACGCCATTGCTCCGCAAGGCCGCGCTCCGCGGACCTCCTGATGAAGCCCGCCCGGTCGACCCGATCCAGGACCAGCATGCTGATGTTCGCCTGGATGCTCATACCGAGGACCAGGCCGTCGCGCTTACGTTCCGGTGGCACGTAGCCGACGCCGGCGGACTGCGCCGCGCGTGGGGACGCAAACGGCTCGCACGTCTTTCCGAGCAGCGTCATGCTGCCCTCGAACCCGCCGACTCGGCCGCCGAGCGCGCCGGCGATGAGGTCCGCGCCCGACCCGCGCACGCCGAACAGTCCGAGGATCTCGCGCTCCCTAAGCTCGAGGTTGGCGTCGACGATGTTGGGAAGCCCGAGACGCGTCCACCCCTCGAGCCTCAAGACAACCGGGCGGGCGCCCTCGCCGGGTGCGAAGGCCTCCGATGAGGTCCGACGCAGCTCGGTGCCGAGCATCGCCCGGATCACCTCGCGCGGTGTCGTGACCGCGGCGTCCATTTCGGCAGCCACGATTCCGTTGCGCAGCACGAGGATGCGGTGCGCGACGTCCATGACCTCGTCGATGCGGTGCGAGATGAATATGACCCCGACGTGCGCGGCCGCGAGACCGCGAACGACCCGGAACAGGTTCTTGCTCTCGTCGCTGGTGAGCGCCGCCGTGGGCTCGTCGAGGATGAGGACGCTCGTGTCTCGGGCGAGCGCTTTCAGGATCTCCACGAGCTGTCGCTCCGCGAGCCCCATCTCGGTGATCGGCCGCCGGACGTCCAGGCTGATCCCGAACCTGGCGGCGAGCCGCTCGGCCTCCGCACGCGCCAGCTTCCTGTTCGTGAAGCCGTGGCGATTGGGCCAGCGCCCGACAAGCAGGTTGTCGGCGACAGTGAGGTTGGGGAGATACTCGAGTTCCTGCGGGATGTAGGACATGCCCGCCTCGATCGCCTCACGAGGCGAGCGGAGGCGCAGCGGCTGCCCCCGCAGGGTCAGCGAACCGCTGTCGGGCTGGACGACGCCGGCAAGGATCTTCGACAGCGTCGACTTCCCAGCGCCGTTCTCGCCCACCACTGCGAGGATCTCGCCGTCGCCCAAGTCGAAACTCACATCCTGAAGCGCCGCCTGCGGGCCGTAGTACTTGAACAACTGTTCGGCGGTGAGCAGCGACGCGTGAGGCGTACGTCGTTCGTCGCTCGAGGTGTCTGGCGCCGATTTCTCTGCGCTACTCACGCTCCGAGCCTTTCGGCAACCTTGGTCCTACCTCGCCACTTCGAACTGCAGCGGGTGACGCGCGTGCCAGTCGGTGATGGTCTGATAGGCATCTCCGATGCGGAGGATCATCGCTTCGTCGAACGGCCGACCGAGCACCTGCATGCCGATCGGCAACTCATCGGAGTCGAACCCGACCGGGATGCTCACGCACGGAACTCCGATCACGTTGGCGAGGAAGTTGTGATGGATGAAGCCCGAGAGGGCGCCGGACACCGTCTTGCCGGTCAGGTTCACGGAAAGCTCGTCAAGCGGCATCGTCGTCTCAGGGATTGTCGGCGCGACGATCGCGTCGAGCCGATTTTGCTCGAAAGTAGACCGCACGCGGTCCTGGATCACGCGCCGGGCCTTCTGCCCCCTGACATACGCGGTCGCGAGCACCAGCTCACCGACCTCGATCATGCCGCGGGTCTCCCGGACGTAGTCGGCGCCACGCGCTCGCAGCAGGCTCTGATGCCATTCGCTCGTGTCGCCGAGCAGAACCGCCATCCCCGCCGGGACCACCAGGTCGAGGTCGTCGATCTCCACTTCGACGACGGTCGCCCCAAGCTCCTCGAGCTGTCCGATCGCCCGCTCGACGGCGGCGCGCACGTCGGGCACGACCTCGTCATAGAAGTAGTACGCGCGCTCGACGCCGATGCGAACCCCGGTCAGATCCGGATCGAGCTCCGCCGCGTAATCGTCGACGGGCTCGTCGAGCGCACCTCTGTCGCTCCGGTCGAGCCGCCCGGCGATCACGCCGAGCATCAAGGCGCAGTCCCTTGCGGTCCGCGTCAGGCAGCCCACCGTGTCGAGCGTCGGGCTCATCGGGAACACCCCGGTGCGGCTGACCCGGCCGAACGTCGGCTTGATCCCGACCACTCCGTTGACCGCTGCCGGCACTCGGATCGAGCCACCGGTGTCGGTGCCGATCGCGCCGTAAGCGGTTCCCGCTGCGACGGCTACCCCGGATCCCGCGCTCGAGCCGCCGGGATAGCAGCGCTGATCCCAGGCGTTTCGCGTCGGGGGCGTGTCCTGGCCGTAGGCGAATTCGTGCGTGACCGTCTTGCCGATGATCACGGCCCCCGCGTCCCGCAGACGCCGGACGACGACCGCATCTCTCGTGGGTATGTATCCCTCGAGCGCCCGCGAGCCGGCGGAGGTTGGGAAGCCGGCCGTCTCGCAGAGGTCCTTCACCCCCACGGGGATCCCCTGCAGAGCGCTCCGGCTCTCGCCCTGGGCAAACAGCGCGTCGGCGGCTTCCGCCTGCTGCCGTGCCGATTCCGCCATCACGCCGACGTACGCGCGCAGCGCCGGCTCGGTCTCGTCGATCCGCTCGAGCACGGCTTCGGTGAGAGCGACAGAGGTCACCTCGCCCGTTCGCAGGAGCTCGGCGGCCTCCGCGATCGACCGCCAGTGAAGGTCGGCTACTCCCATCTTGGATCCAGGGTGACGATCGGCTCGACTTCGGACAGATCGAGGCGGGCGAGACGGTCGGCGTCGCTGAGTACGTTCGTCAGGTAGGCACCGACAAGCTCCACGTCGCCCTCCGGGATCTCGAGATCCGCGAACGACGCGAGCATGCGTATCAGGTCGCCGTCGACTGGCGGACGCATCACACCCTTATCCGCAGCAGGCTGCGCTGGGGTTGAGTCAACAACTCGTGACCGCCCTCGGTGACAACGACCAGATCTTCGGTGTGGTAGCACTCGCCCCGGTCGGTCGCCTTCAGCATCGGTTCGATCGCGAGGACCATTCCGGGCTCGAGCGGGACGCTGTTCCCCGGATGCAGGATCGGGGCCTCGTGCAGACCGGTGCCGAGACCGTGCCCAATGTGCGGCATCTGGAACGCCCGGTGCCGACGCTCGAACTCGCCCTTTACCGCGAAGTACAGATCAGAGGCCGGCCGTCCCGGCTCGACCAGGTCGAACCCGGCCTGCTGAGCGGCCAGGATGCACTGCAGCAGCTCCTCCTGCTCATCGGTCGGGTCGCCGACCACGCCGGTCCGAGCCAGGTCGGAGTTGATCCTCTCGAAGAAGCGAGCTCCGAGGTCGACGCGCCAGATGTGCCCCGGCTCGAGCGCGCGGTCAACCGGATCGATGTGCGCGCCGAGCGCGCGTTCGCCCGACGCCAGGAACGTGAACCTCGGGGCTCCCGCGCTCAGGATCATCTTCGCGTTCATGTCCGCGGCCAGCGCGAGCTCGCTCGTTTCCGACGTGGCCGACTCGACCGAGCTCAGCACCGCGTCGAGGGTCGCCTGCGCCGCGTATCGGAGCCGCTCGATCTCGTCCGGCGACTTCACGCTCTGGAGCTCCTCTACCGCATCGTCGATCGGCACGAGCTCCACGTCGGGGAGCGCGTGTCGGATCCGCTCGTAGCCCTCGGCGGGGACCCGGCGGGCCTCGAAGCCGATCCGGTCTGACTCCACGCCGTGACTCTTCAGTATCCCGGCCAGCTCCTGATACGGATCCTGCGCGAACTCGACGTACTCATGGACGTCGGTGATGTCGGTCTGGCTCTCGACCATTCCGGTCTCGATGTCGCATACGAGCAAGGCGTCCTTGCCGCCCGGGAATGAGAGGTAGAACGCGGGACGATCCGGCAGCATCATCTGCGTCAGGATGTTGGTCCCCGCCAGATACGACACCGCCTGATACGAGCTCAGCACCGTCGCCTGCAGATTCTCGCTGCCCATCAGCGCCTGCAGGCGCCCACGCTGCAGCGCGCAGCCGTTGGTCGTGTTAGTCGTCTCTATTGCCATGTCAATCGCCCTCAGGCCACCGAGTCAGACGGCGCTGACAAGCCGGCGTGGACGTGCAGTTCATTGCGCATTGAGCCCCTTGATCTTGAGGAACTTTTGGAGGATCCCGGTCTTCGCCAGGTATTCGTTATCAGACACGAGCGCAGGCAGTGTGATCGGGTTGTCCTGCGCGTTGTAATACTCGTCGACCGTCTGCTTTGTCAGCCCGACTTCCGGCGACGGCGTCAGCATCGGCGGGGTTACACCCTGGTGGATCGCGGCTGCCTCGGCCAGAACATATGGACCCCAATCCTGGATGAACTCTGAGTTCTCGAACACCCAGTTCGGGTCGGTCCGCAGCTCGTTGAGCCCCTCGGGTTCGGCCGCCAGCCCGCCGGTAAGTACTCGACCCTTCCCCCAGCCCGCCTGGGTCAGAGCTCGGTAAGCCCCGAGGTCGCAGTCGTCATCAGAAGCGTAGAGCAGGATGTTGTTGCTCTTCGGGATATCGCCGACGATGTTCTTCGCCGCTGCGTACGCGCCGTCGAGCGTGCTCTTGCAGTCGATCTGGATGGCCCGGGTGCCGCCGATCGTCGTCGTGGTCGCGGTGATCTGCGCCGGGGTGACCTGGACGAAACCCGGGAGGTCCTTGGCCGCCTCGATGTAGAAGTAGCGAGGCCCGTTGTTGACCTCCACGCCGTTGGCCGCGGCGACGACCATGACGATCGTCGTGTTCTTCCCGTTCCAGCCGCGCTGCTTGGCGATCGGCAGGATCACGTTGGCGGCTTCCAAGCCCGCTTCCTCGTTGGAGAGGTTGAACCAGGCGCAGCCCGGGATCTGCTGGTTGACCGCGAGGCACTTGATGTTGTTCCGCGTGAACTGTGCACCCACGGATCGGCCCACTGCCACAACCGTGTTCCAGTCGATCGCAACATCCGGATGATCCTGCACCATCAGACCCGCGTTACGCAGAGCGGTTGGCCCGTCCAGTGCATTGTCATACTCGTTGATTCCCCAACCCAGCGCCTTCGCATCGGTCACGATCCCCGAGCTGACAGTCTTGAACAGCGCCACCTCGTCATCCGCGCTGCCGAATGTCACAGCTAGGTTCTTAGGTATTCCACTCGAGCTGCTCGACTGTGAGGTGGCACTCGCTGCAGCATTGGTGGCAGAAGTCGCACTGCCACTGCTGCTACTGCTGGACGACCCACACGCTGCAAGAGTCACTGACAAAGCAGCCACACAGATGGCCGCAACCACGCGCACGGACCTCATCCTCTCAACCTCCTCCTCGGGCACGTCGGGTTGTGACGTGCGATTGAACCAGAGGGTCCGTGCGATTGCTAATTCACGTGACCTCGGCGGGTAATAAGTTCGGGTTATGACGGTCTCGGATCCCGCCGATCGGATACTGCAACTGCACGAGGCACTGTGCGCCGGCCGAACCGGACTGTCGGCGCTGCGGATCAGGCGGCGGGCTGCGCCATCACCCACCCACCTCCGCGAATTCCAGAGGTAGGTTGGAGAGGATCTCCGGACCGCCGTGGCGGACGACGACGTCGTCCTCGAGCCGGATCCCGCCGACGCCGGCCTTGTACAGGCCCGGCTCGATCGTCAGCACCGCGCCCTCCGGGAGGGGGTCGTTCCAGCGCGGGACGAGGAACGGGGGCTCGTGGATCGAGAGGCCGATCGCGTGGCCCGCGCCGTGCAGGCAGGCGCCGAGGTCGCTGGCCGCCTCGATGAGTTTTCGTTGTGCTGCGTCCACGTCGCGGCCGCTTGCGCCGGGCTGAGCCGCGGCGTTTGCCGCTTGCTGCGCGTCGAACACGACCTGCCACGACTTGCTGGCCCATTCCGACGGCGGTCCGACGGTGGCGCACCGGGTGAGGTCTCCCCAGTAACCGTCGAGGCAGGCGGACAGGTCAGCGCACACGACGTCGCCGTTCTTCAGCTGTCGTGGCCCCGGGTTGCCGTGCGGGTTGGCGGCGTTCTCGCCGAACAGGATCAGCGGGTGGGCGTCGGTGGCGCCCTGCTCGCGCAGGAACGACTCGACTCGCGCGTTGAGCGCCTGTTCGACTGTTCCGGGGGTGAGCCATTCAAAGGCCCGGCGCAGCCCCTCCTGGACGAGCTCGCAGGCGGCGCGGATCCGCTCGATCTCGGCCGCGTCCTTCTGGACCCGCAGGCCCATCACGAGCCCGCCGGCGGGGGCCAGCTCGAAGCCGTGGCGCTCGAGGGCGCTCGTGCGCGCGTAGATGATGTGGTCCTCTTCCACGCCTACGGTTTTTGCCCCGGCCAGCGCTTCTGTTAGCTCCGGGATCCCGTCGGATTCGGCGCCGTAGGAGATCCGGTCGAGCCGGTTGGGCGCGCCGTCGATCTGGCCGCGGTCGAGCGCCGGCACGATCACCGCCGAGCGATCGGGCCGCACCACCACGCCGAAGAAGCGCTCCAGCTGCATTGGCTTGAAGCCGGTCAGGTACGCGATCGACTCGTCGCTGGTGATGAGGGTCGCCTCGAGGCCAGCAGTAGCGGCTGCCTCCAGCACGCGATCGAGACGCTTATTTGCAGCATCCGTCATGTCCTCCACCCTCCTCAGTAAAATTCTTTTGCTGCGGGCAAAGTACCACTGTGAGCAAAGAAAGTTCAACCAGAGAAGAAATCGAAGGCGCGGCCCTTCCTGGGAGCGGGCTCGAACAGATCGGCCGGCGGTTGAACGCGATGCGGCGGGCTCAGGGCGCGACGCTCGAGCAGCTCGCGTCCGACAGCGGCCTGTCCGCGGGCTACCTGTCCCAGATCGAGACCGGCACCGCGATCCCCTCGCTGACCGCGCTCCAGCTGATCGCCGCCGAGCTCGGGGTCGACGTGACCGCCTTCTTCCCGGACGAGCGAACGCAGGGGACGAGGTTGATCCGGGCCTCAGAGCGCCACGAGTTCCGCGTCGACCCCGGGTCGGGCGAGGAGTACGCCGTGCTGGCCGGGCAGGTTCACGACCGTGCGTTCTCCGCCCTGTACGCCAAGCATGAGCCCGGCAGCGAGGGTAACGAGCGTCCGTTCCGTCACCTGGGTGAGGAATTCGCTCTTGGTTCGCGGTGGCCGGCTCATGATCACAGTCGATGGGACCGAGTACGAGCTCGGGCCGGGCGACTGGATTCACTACTCCTCCCATCCCAGTCACTCCTTGCGGGTGGTGTCCGACGAACCCATGGAGAGCCTTTGGCTGCTGACGCCGGCGGTGATCTGAGCGTCGAGCCGACCACGGGAGAGTCGCTTGGCGCGCGGGTCGGCACCCGCCTTCGACAGCGCCGGCTCGAGCTCGACCGGAAGTTGAGTGAGGTCGCGGCCACGGCCGACCTCTCGGTTGGCTACCTGTCGTCGATCGAGAAGGGCGGAAAGGTCCCCTCCCTCCCGGTGCTCGCGCGCCTGGCGCACGCGCTCGACATGTCACTCGCCGAGATCCTCCGAACCTCCGCCTCGAGCCGCCTGTCGCGCGGCACGCTGACCAGCCGGCTCGGCCAGGAGCGACTGAACGCAGAGGGCTCCCAGCTCCGGATCGTTCGCCTCTCAGGCAAGCCCGGCTCGCGCGGCAAGGCCCCGGTTTCGGTCGGGCGAGGCGACGTGTTCGTCTATGTGCACGCGGGCGAGTTGGAGATCGACGTCGACGGGAGCGTGTTCGAACTCGGCCCCGGCGACGCGCTGCACGGCGACCGGCCCCGGTCGATGACGTGGCGCGTCACCGGAGAAGAGACAGCCACGAGCGTCTGGGCAGCCGCCGCGCGGCCGGGCCGCGGCGCAAGAGCTGACGGCCACTGAGCGGCACCCCGCGGCGCAATCGAACGCGGTGACGTGCGTACTCGTGAGCCTGGCAGGAAATCGGCCCACCAATCAATCGAATTTCACTCGTCCGTTAACTCCGTGGCTTGTGCGTATCCCGGAAGAGGCTCCGAGCCGACGTCGTTGCGGTTCTGTTGCAAAGTTGGTTGACAACTGAGACAAACGTGTCTTGAGCTGTGACGAATATGAGCGGATACTCGAGATGAGAGGAGGCTGTCCACGAGTCTCATTTACATGCGAACCATACGATGCCTGCGCGGCAGCTACCGGAACTTCACTCCATGAGGACCGTCCTACTATCAAACTACCCCGAGTCCGAGCTCCGAACGGAAAGAGCTCGGCGTGATGACGAGTACAAGACGAAGCTAGCTGAGCGGGATGTTAAGACTGTTGAGCTTGTCGTCAGATACGACACCGCACTCCGTGAACGAGCCTGCGAAATCGCAACGCTCGAGCGGGACGCTCGCCGGCTGCGGTCGAACGGACGACCACTCCGAGCGCTTCGGACGTGGGTGGACCTACGCCGATTGAGAAACTCACCGCCTCCTGACCCGCCCGCTCCACCACCGCCGCTTTGGCCGCCGGAACCGACGACGCGGGAACTGACTCTCGCGGCCGGAATCGACGGGGAGCAGAAGGCCGCTGCGGAACTTGACTCGATGCTCGATGACGACTGGATCTATCTGCGCGGCTACCGGAACAATCGGGGAGAGATCGACGGGCTCTTGCTCGCACGATCCGCGTTGGCTCGTCGACGGTCGCGGCCGCTCGCCCAGCAAGCAACTGAATGACGCAGCCGAAGCGCTGGAACACTTCCTCGACCGTCGGCGACAGCCAATCACGATCTTCCGCATCGTTCTGTTCACACACCCGCGCGCCGCGTGTGGCACGTTCGAGAATCCGACCGTTGACCTCATCACGACCGCGACGGCCGACATTGTCGCCCTGACCGAAGCCGAGCCCAGTGCCCTCAGCCCGAGCCGGCGACTGAGACTCAAGAAACTGATCGCGTACGATCACCGATTTCACGGGCAGCGCACGCAGCGACACCGCGCCGATGTGCCGAAAACCACATGTCGACGTTCGGGTTAAACGAACGCAGACGCGTCCACCGAAACGGCGTCTTGGCGCCTCGACGACTGCGTGGTTTCCGGCGATGCTCCACCGAAGCGACCACCGATGGGAAACCAAATCATGTCGCGAACAAGCCATCGTCGGAGGACGCAGGCCGTCTACTACCGCGACTCGCACGGGCGTGAGCCGGTCAATGACTGGCTCGAGGCGCTCCTGTCGACGAAGCCGGGAGCCGTGGCCAAGATCGACGAGTTCGTACAGGAGCACCTCAACAGCCGCCGAGCCGACGGTCCCCCTCCTGAGTTTCCGATCACCTCGCAGATCGAGGGCGGGCTACGCGAGTTACGGGTTCGATTCGCGAATACGAGATACCGCCTTCTGTATCAGCGCTCCGGCAACCTCGTCGTACTGCTCCATGTCCTCGAGAAGAAGACTGGCGCGATCGACGCTGCCGACAAGCGGATCGCCCTGCAACGGTTCGCAGACTTCAGGGCGAGGATGGACGCCCAGCCGCGCGAGCGACCTCGCGCTGCCGGGCACGACGCGCCATCCAGACGAGGGCTTGAGCGATGACCACCTGCTCGGCTTGACGTGAACTTATCTCCATTGGTAAGTTGTGGTTCCTGATGGACCTCCCCGCTGACAGCCCCATCGGACAGCCCTCTGAGCGAGCGGCGGCGAGCCGTGCTCGGCGAAGCCGCGCGTACCGCGATGCTCGAGACGAATACGCGCGAATCCGCGAGCTTCGCAAGACCAATCCGATCGCCGCCCACCTCCGCGAGCGACGCCTCGAGCTTGGACTCACACAGGAGCAGGTCGCCGACGCAGCCGGCACCTCGCATACCGCGATCTCCCGCCTCGAGACCGGGACGCATATGCCACAGCTGACAACGCTACGCCGGATCGCAGGAGTGCTCGACGAGGAGCTGCTCCTCTGCTTTCAACGGGTCGAGGACGGCGAACTCGAGCGCGAGTTCGCCGCTGTCGTGGGATAGCGGCTCGCCGTTGCCGAGGCACTCGAAATCCGCTATGCCCTAAAGGCCACCCCTCCGCGCCTATGAGCCAGTCCGACCTCCCGGACGCGGCGCCGTACCCGGTGTGGAGCGACAGCTGCTGGATATCGGTGGCGGCGCAATCAGCAGACGGGACGGGTCCGCGCGTTCGGAGGCTCGTGGGCCGCGATACCAACTGCCCGGACGGGCGGCAACAACGCGTCTGCAACCGTTCGGCTTCTGGGAACGCAATGCTTGAGCTTCGCGTACTGCTCGGTCCGGGCGAGGACGGGGTGTGCCAGGTGATCGTGGAGGAGAGAGACGATGAGGTCTACGTGCGCGTGCTCGTGCATTGCGGAGATGAGCACGATGCACCAGCACGCCGCAGACGCGGCTACATGGACTGCCCGGTACGCGTCTGGCTAGACGAACCGCTGGGCGAACGTGCCGTAATCGACTTTGACCGCGACGAGGAGCTCGAGTTCTATGTACCGCCGTGCCTCGACAACGTGCCGCAAGATGACCACGGCTATCGCTACGTCGGGCGACGCCGGTTCGGGTTAAAGCTAGCTAAGCTAGCTAGGTTCTGCTACGCTTCCTGCGTGGCCCAGGTTGGAATGCATGAGGCGAAGACGAAGCTCTCCCAGCTCGTGGAACGCGCGGAGGCGGGAGAGGACATCGTGATCGCTCGCAACGGCAGACCGGCAGTCCGACTCGTGCCCGTTCCTGGCGCCTCCGCACTAGGGTCCGTGCGTGGGGCGTGGCGCGACCGCGTCCGCCTCGCGGATGACTTCGACCAGCTGCCGGACGACATCGCCGACGCGCTGGGCGCCGGGTGAAGCTGTTGCTGGATACCCACGCAGCCCTGTGGTGGCTGGCGGATGATGAGCGGATCAGCGACGACGTCACGCGCCAGCTAACCGACGACACGAATCAAGTGTTACTCAGTGCCGTGGTCGTCTGGGAGATCGCGATTAAACGCTCGCTGGGGAAGCTCGACGCTCCCTCCGGGCTAGCCCCTACGCTGCTCGCCGCTGGTGCACAACCGCTGCCGGTCACGCTGGACCACGCCGCGGCGCTCGATACCCTCCCGTGGCATCACCGCGACCCGTTCGATCGCCTGCTAGTAGCCCAGGCTCAGGCCGATGGATTGACCATCGTCTCCCAAGACGAATCCTTGGTTCCCTACGGGGTCTCGCTCGTCTGGTAGCACGCCGACTAGCGCCGGACGTCGGCGAGCGCCACGAGCGGAGCGGCGTCAACAACGAGGGTCACCGACCGAAACCGTCCAGTAGCTCGTCCTCGGGAATCTCTGAGATTGGGCGCGGATCATCATCGATTCGCTCAAAGCCAGCCGCAAGCGCGAACTCACGGCGCCCGTTCGGCCGACGCGGCTCTACGCAGCGTCTATGTCGAGATCCGCTTCGGCGTCTTCGGGGTCGTCGATGTCAACGACCACCACATGCTTCGTGTCGTTGAAGAACAGCCTGATGCATGTGAAGCCGTATTCGACGTAGTCCGGCTGAGGGAGGCCGCTCTCCTCGAGCAGGTCTCGCATCCGCTTCTCGGCCTCGATCTTCTGAGCCAGGGTTGCCATGGCGGCAGCTTGCTCCGGACCGCTGTTACGGATCAAGACGCAGTCGTGCCAGCTCTGCGCCAAACGTGACACGACTTCGTTGAATCGCGGAAGGGCCAGCAGTTTTGCGCCATATTCGGCGCATTATGCGCCAAATATGGCGTATAATCGCAGACAATGCCGAGACAGCGAAGCAGCGACCTCTTCCCCACCGATCAGCCGATCCCGGCGAGCCAGATGATCGGCCGGGAGACCGACGTCCGCGAGATCACGACGGCGCTTGGAGCCGGTTCGAACCTGGTGGTCGCCGGACCTCGGCGGACGGGCAAGACGAGTGTGTGCGATGCCGCGGTCGGACGGCTCGCCAAACGCGGCTTCTACGTCGTGAGCATCGACCTGTTCCGGATCGCGAGCGCGGCCGAGTTCGCCGAGGCGTTCGTCGCCGCGACCCTGGCGAACCGGTCGGCACTGCGGCGCGTGATTCATCAAACGAGGCGGGCCGGGCGCCTCGTGGCCGACGCGCTTCAGACGTCGGCCGTGATCAAGTCAAAGGCACAACTGGGCGACGAGCTCGAGATCGTGTTCAGCCCGGGGCTCGCCGCACGCGACCCCGACCGCTACCTGGACTACGCGCTTGGTCTACCCGGGCGGATCGCCGATGCCGATCGCAAGCAGGTGGTCGTCTTCTTCGACGAGTTTCAGGAGATCGGCGGACCGCATCAGCCGTACGGCGACCCGGACCGCCTGACGAAGCGGATGCGCGCGATCTTCCAGCGCACCTCAGGCGTCAGCTATCTGTTCGCCGGCAGCCTCGAGCATCTGATGCGCGATCTCTTCACCCCGTCCCACCGGGGCCTCCACCAGTTCGGCGGCTTCCACGACCTGCGCCCGATCGACGCCGACGCGTGGGCAGCGGGCCTAAACGAACGCTTTCACGCCGACGACTGCCAGGTGGAGCCGGCGGCGCTCGAACGCATCATCGGATACGGCGAGGAGCAGCCGCGGAGCACGATGCTGATCGCGCAAAAGAGCCACCTCGCGACCGTCGAACTGGAGACTCGTCTGATCGATCTAGGCATTGTCGAACAGGGCCTACTGTCGGCGATGGCCACCGACCGCATCGCGCATGAGCAGATCGTCGAGCGAATCCGCCGGTCGCATCGACTGGGCTTGGTCGTCGCGGAACGTGTTGCGCGCGGCCAGACCGTGTATCGCGGACTCCCCCGGGGCGGGGTGCGGCGCGCGCTCGAGGCACTTCGGGACGCCGGCATCATCGAAAGCGGCGGGCGAGCCGACTGGAGGGTGTCGAACCCGCTCCTTCGCCGCTACCTCCAGACGATCGGACCGTTCGAGTAGTTGCGCCAATTTTGGCGCATGATGCGCCATGACCGGCGTACACGACGGTACGGCGGCTTCGACGGCGAGGTCGTCACCGCGCGAGGTCGCCTTCCGAAGCATCGCGTGGCGTGATATGACGCGCCGGAGAGGAGAACCACCGAGAGGATTGCGATGCCACCCACAGCCGTTCATTTCAATGGTTCCGTGAATCTGCCTGATAGCGAAACGGTGATGCGGGAGATCAGCTCACGCATCCCGAATGGCGTCCGCCGCATGACCGACGGCGAGACCGGCGACCGCGGCTACTGGATCCACTTCCAGATCCAGAAGTTTGAGCAGATGCCGGAGTTCGAGACCGTTACGGTCGGGAAGGCCTACGAGACCGATCCCTCGGCGCCAGAGATGCCGCAGCTGCGGCTTACCGAGGGCGCGTCGGCAGAGATGATCAACTGGCCGAACCTGGGCTACGCCGACGAATACACCAACTCGTTTGCGACGTTCGAGCGGATGCAGAACGAGGGCACGATCCCGGCCGACGTCCGGTTCCAGCTGCAGTACCCGACGCCGCTCGCCTCGATGGCGGGAACGATCGCGCCGGACGACCTGCCCAAGGTCGCACCGTCCTACGAGCAGGCGCTGTTCGCCGACCTCGACACGGCGCTCGAGCGTCTTCCGCATGAGCGAATCGCGGTCCAGTGGGACGTCGCGGTCGAGTTCGGCGCGCTCGAGGGGGCGATGGGGCCAAAGGTGCCGATCGGCCAGGTGGCGCCCGGGCTGGTGCGCTGCCTCGAGCGCGTGCCGGCCGATGTCCCGGTCGGCATGCACCTGTGTTACGGCGACTACGGCCATCAGCACTTCAAGCAGCCGGAGTCGCTGCAGATGCAGGTCGACCTCGTCAACGCCGTCACGTCCGCGACGCAGCGGCCCCTCAACTTCGTCTCGTTCACCGTGCCGCAGGGCCGCAACGACACCGCCTACTTCGAACCCCTCGGCGGCCTGAAGACGGACTCAGAGACCGAGCTCTATTTCGCGCTCGTCCCCTACCACCCCGATGACCAGGCACCGGGAACGACCGCCGAGCAAATCGAGAACATCGACGCCGCTCTGCTCAACTCCCCCGGGGGCGCCCGCCACTGGGGTATCTGCACCGAATGCGGGATGGGC
>CAWGJE010000002.1:0-157810 GCA_963822855.1 uncultured Solirubrobacterales bacterium
GAGGCCCGCGCCCGGCTGGAGCGGCCGATCCTGATCCACGCGATCCTCGAGACGGGCCTCGGCGTCGTCAACCTCGAGGAGATCGCGACGGCGAGCCCGAGGATGCAGGGGATGAGCTTCGGCCCCGCGGATCTCGCCGCCTCGCGCCGGATGAAGACCACGCGGGTCGGCGGCGGTCATCCCGGCTACCGCGTGATCGAGGACCCCGACCCGGCCGATCCCGAGCTTCCGCGCGTGACGGCGCAGCAGGACCCGTGGCACTACTCGATCGCGCGGATGGTCGATGCCTGCACGTCCGCCGGCATCCTTCCGTTCTACGGCCCTTACGGCGACATCCGCGACGTCCAGGGTTGTGAGACGCAGTTCCGGGCGGCCTTCCTGCTCGGGTGCGTCGGCGCCTGGTCGCTCCATCCGGTGCAGATCGAGATCGCCAAGAAAGTATTCAGCCCCGATCCGGACGAGGTGCTGTTCGCCAGGAAGGTGCTCGAGGCGATCCCGGACGGGCGCGGTGTCCACATGATCGACGGCAAGATGCAGGACGACGCGACCTGGAAGCAGTGCAAGGTGATGGTGTCGCTCGCCGAGATGCTTGCCCACAAGGACCCCGAGCTGGCCGAGGCCTACGGCTTCGAGCCCGCGGCGGCGGCGTAGGGGCGCGCGGCTATGCGGATCTCGGCCAAGGCGGACTACGCGGTGCGGGCCGCGGTCGAGCTTGCCGCAGCGACCGATGAGAAGCCGGTTAAGGCCGAGCGGATCGCCACCGCCCAGGACATCCCGCTGAACTTCCTCGAGAACATCCTCGGCGAGCTTCGGCACGCCGGCATCGTGCGTAGCCACCGCGGGGCCGACGGCGGCTTCCGGCTGGCCAAGCCGGCCGCCGAGATCACGATCGCCGACATCATCCGGGCGGTTGAGGGGCCGCTCGCGAGCGTCCGCGGCGGGCCGCCCGAGGAGACGTCCTACCCGGGCGCCTCCGAGGCGCTGCCCCGGGTCTGGATCGCGGTCAGGGCCAACCTGCGGAAGGTCGTAGAGCACGTGACGGTCGCCGACGTCGCCTCAGGGAAGCTGCCCACGTCGATCGACCGGCTCGCCGAGGACCCCGAGGCCTGGGTCACGCGCTGAGTTCCGCGCCTCCCGCAGCGGCTGCGGTCGCGTCGGCGGGATCGCCGGGCACGTTTGCCGCCGCGGGTGGACGCACGAACACGATGTCACCCGGGGCCAGCTCGAGCTCCTCGTTCTGGCCGCGCGTCAGCTGCGCCCGCGCCGGCTCCCCGCCGGTCAGCTCGAGCTCGATCCGGACCTCGAACCCGAGGTGCACGACCCGCTTGACCATCGCCTCGATCAAGCCCGGACCTTCGGTCAGCGACAGCTTCACGTCGTGCGGACGG
Source organism: uncultured Solirubrobacterales bacterium (assembly GCA_963822855.1). Classification (GTDB taxonomy): domain Bacteria; phylum Actinomycetota; class Thermoleophilia; order Solirubrobacterales; family Solirubrobacteraceae; genus Palsa-465. Next base: position 1,389 of record CAWGJE010000002.1, read on the forward strand.
ACGAGCCTGCCGTCGATCCTGCTCACCGGCCCGAGGAAACCCATCACGAACGTGCTCGCCGGGTTGTCGTAGACCTCGCGGGGCGGCCCGACCTGCTCGATCGCCCCCTTGTTCATCACCGCGATCGTGTCGGCGACCTCCATCGCCTCCTCCTGATCGTGGGTCACGAGCACCGTGGTCACGCCCTGCTCGTCGTGCAGACGGCGCAGCCAGCGCCGGAGCTCGGCGCGGACGTTGGCGTCGAGCGCGCCGAACGGCTCGTCGAGGAGCAGCACCTGCGGCTGCACGGCGAGCGCACGGGCGAGCGCCATCCGCTGACGCTGACCGCCGGACAACTGATGCGGTCGCTGACCGGACCATTTGGTCAGCCCGACCAGCTCGAGCAGCTCGTCGACGCGGGCGCGGACCTCGTCCCCTTTGCGCTTACGGATCCTCAACCCGAAGGCGACGTTCTCGAACACGGTCATGTGCGCGAACGCGGCGTAGTGCTGGAACACGAACCCGATGCCCCGGTCCTGCGGGCGCACTCGGGTCACGTCCTGGCCGGCGATCCGGACCACTCCCCCGTCGGGCTCCTCGAGGCCGGCGACGATCCGCAGGAGCGTCGATTTACCCGAGCCGCTCGGCCCGAGCAGCGCGGTCAGCGCTCCCTCGGGGACGTCGAGCGAGACGTTGTCGAGCGCGGTGAAGTCGCCGAACTGCTTGGAGATGTTCTCGGCTTCGATCCTCATCCCGCCTCCTCCCTCCTGGACCCGAACAAGGTCATCAGCAGTAACACCGCCACTGAAATCACCGCCAACTCCGTCGCCAGCGCGTACACACTCGTCGTCACCTGACCACCGACCTGGTCGTCTCGCTGATAGAGCAGCAGCGGCAGCGTCAGCGTCGACCCAGCCACGTTCGAGGACACCACGAGAATCGCGCCGATCTCGCCGAGCGCCCGCGCTGTCGTGAGCACGACACCGTAGGCGACGCCCCACCGGATGGTCGGCAGCGTTACCCGCCAGAACGTCTGCCACGACGACGCTCCCAGCGTCGCCGCCGCCTGTTCCTGCTCGTCGCCGACCTCGCGCAGCACCGGCGTGACCTCGCGCACCACGAACGGGAGCGACACGAACACGGTCGCGATCACCATGCCCGGGACCGCGTAGATGATCCGGATCCCGTTGTTCAGGAACGCGCTTCCGAACCAGCCGCCCTGGCCGTAGACGAGGATTAGCGCGAGCCCGGCGATCACCGGCGAGACGACAAACGGCAGGTCGATCAGCGCGTCGAGAATGCCCTTGCCGACGCGCGGGGCCCTGCTCCGCGCGAGGACCATCGCGCATCCCACGCCGAAGATCGTGTTGAGCGGCACCGCGATCACCGCGATCAGCACCGACAGCCAGAACGCGCTGACGGCCGCCGGCGTGGTCATGAACGCCCAGGCGGTGCCGATTCCATGCTCGAACGTGCGCCCGAACACGATCGCGAGCGGCGCGAGCAGCAGCAGCGTCAGGTACAGGAGCGCCACCGTCCGGAGCGACAGCGTGGTGCGGCGGCTAACGGTCAACGCGCGCCCCGAATCGCCTCAGCACGAACAGCACCGCCAGCGCGATCACCATCAAGACGACCGACAGCGCCGCGGCCGCCTGCTCGGAGCCGCTCTCGATGTCGGCGTAGATGACGATCGAGGCGATCTGCACCTTTCCCGCGATCAGCGCGAGCGAGCCGAACTCGCCCACCGACCTCGCGAATGCGAGCGCGGCTCCCGAGATGATCGCCGGGCGGAGCGCCGGGAGCACGATTCGCCGAAAGGTCGTCGTGTTGGAGGCGCCAAGCGACGCCGCCGCCTCCTCGACCTCCTTGTCGAGCTCGATCAGGACCGGCTGCACCGAGCGGGCCACGAACGGGAGCGTCACGAACAGGAGGGCGACGAGCACCGCCCCGCGGGTGTAGGCGAGGTGGACCCCCACCGGGCTGTTCGGTCCGTACAGCGCGATCAACGTCAGCCCGGCGACGACCGTCGGGAGCGCGAACGGGAGGTCGATCAGCGAGTTGACGACGCGCTTGCCCGGGAACGAGTCGCGAACGAGCACCCACGCCACCAGCGTCCCCATCACGGCGCCGACCGCGGCGACGATCAGCGACGCGCCGACCGTGATCACAAGCGCATGCAGAGTGAGCGTGTTGTCGATCGAACTCCAGAGGGACCCAAGCCCCGACGAGAACGCCTTGACCACCACCGCCGCGAGCGGGATCAGCACGATCACGCTCAGGTACAGCATGCAGACGCCGAGCCCGAGCCCGCCCGCGCTGATTCCAGTGAGCCGCGCACTCGCTCGGCGGCGGTGCTGCGGCGCTGCCGGCGCCGGCGAGGGCGCCGGCAGCGCGTGAGTCTCAGCTGGCAGTTGGCACCCCCGCGGCCTCCTCGATCTTCGTGATCGAGCCGGTGGACGGGGCGAAGAACGCCTTGGTGACGCTCGTCCAGCCGCCGAGGTAGCCGATCGTGAACAGGTCCGGCGGCGTCGGGAACTTGCTCGCGAACTGCGACGCCACCGAGGCGAGCACTGGGCGGTAGCCCTTCTCCGCCCAGACCGTCTGCCCCGCGGTCGACCACTGCCAGTTCACGAACGCCTGGGCCTGAGACTGGTGCGAGCTCTTGGCGGTCACGGCGATCGGCGTCTGGATCAGGATCGTCTGCTTTGGATAGACGATCTGGACCGCATCGCCGGCCTTCACGGCCGAGAGCGCGTCGCTCTCGTAGTCGAGCAGCACGTCGCCCTTGCCGCCGGTGAACGTCTGCAGCGCGGCACTCGCGCTCGAGTCCTGGACGCTGACGTTCTTGGTCAGGAGGGTGTTGATGTAGGCCAGCGCCTGCGCCGGCGTCTTGCCTTCCTTGAGCTGGGCGCCGTAGCCGGCGAGGATGTTCCAGCGCGCACTACCCGACGTCGATGGGTTCGGCGTGATCACGTCGACGCCGGACTTGATCAGGTCATCCCAGCCGGTGATGTGCTTCGGATTGCCCTTGCGCACCACGAACACCACGACCGAATCGCTGGAGAAGCCTTTCTCCGGGTTCGCGTCCCAGCTCTTCGAGACGATCCCGTCCTTGACCAGGCGGGTCATGTCGGGGGTCGTCGAGAACGCGACCACGTCGGCGGGCTGGCCCGTGTCGACCGCGCGGCTCTGCGATCCCGACGCCCCGAACGACTCGCCGAACGAGACGCCCTTGCCGCCGCTCGTCTGCGCGAACGCGGCGATCAGCGCGTCGTAGGCTTTCTTCGGCGTCGAGTATGCGACGAGCTGGAGCTGGGTGTTTCCGGCGCCGCTGGTGGCGGCGGCGTTGCTCGACGAGCCGGACCCGGAGCCCGAGCTGGCAGAGCTCGTCGAGTCCGAGGAGCCACCGCAACCGGCGAGCACGGCCGCAAGTCCCAGCGCGGCGATAGCGGCGGTTACGGCGACACCGGTCGTTCGGCGTGATCGTGATCTCATCAGGACCCCCTGCAGGCGACGTTACGGAGTTACTCCACTTACCTAATCGACATTACCAGATTGATCGGCTTACTCCGTTTGCTCGCCGATCTGGCGCCGACGCGGCCCCTGCCCAGCGCCCACCCCACGCCCACCGAAGCTACGCCGCCGTAGGTCTGGCGCCTCTCACCGGCCCGCTCCGCTACGCTCCGGCGCCCGATGCGCTTCTTCGAATACGAATCGCGCGCGATCGTCGCCAAGGCCGGGATCCCCGTAACCAAGCACGGGTTCGCCAAGACGAGCGACGAGGCCCGCCGGGTCGCCGAGCAGATCGGCGGGCCGGTCGTGATCAAGTCCCAGGTCCTGAGCGGTGGCCGGATGAAGGCCGGCGGGGTCAAGTTCGCCGACACGCCCGACCAGGCGGCCCATGACGCCGAGCACATCCTCGACCTCGAGATCGGCGGCCACATGCCCCGCGGCGTGCTCGTCGACTCGCGGGCCGCGGTCGCGCACGAGTACTACGCGGGCGTGGTCTGGGACGGGATCCGCAAGCGCCCGGTGATGCTGTTCTCCGACATGGGCGGGATCGACATCGAGCAGGTCGCCGAGGAGCACCCCGACCACGTCGCACGCCGCCACTTCTCAACCCGCGCGCCGTTCTCCGAGTGGGAGGCCAAGCAGCTGATCGCCTCGCTCGGCGTCAGCGGGAGCGCGTTGAATCGGTTGACGCCGATCGTCGCCCGCCTCGCGCGTTTGTTCCTCCAGTACGACATGACGCTGGCCGAGATCAACCCCCTCGGCCAGCTCGAGGACGGCTCGTTCGTCGCGCTCGACGCCCATATGGACATGGAGAACGAGGCGCGGCCGCGCCAGCAGGCGCTGCTGCACGAGCTCGGGGTCGGCGACGAGGAGACGCGACTGGCGCGCGAGCCGACGCCGTTCGAGCTCGCCGGCGAGCAGGTCGACGCCCAGGATCACCGCGGCGTGGCCGGGAACGTGACCGAGTTCACCGGGAACCTCGGCCTTGTCATCGGCGCCGGCGGCGGGTCGCTGACGCTGTTCGACGCGGTCCGCGCCCACGGTGGCGACCCTGCCAACTACTGCGAGATCGGCGGCAACCCGTCGGTGCGCAAGGCATGTGGGCTGGCCAAGCTCGTCCTCCAGAAGCCCGGCGTCGACAAGATCGCGGTGATGATGTCGATCGTCTCCAACACCCGCGTGGACATCGTCGCCCGGGGCGTGATCAAGGCGTGCGTCGAGCTCGGGTACGACCCCGCGGAGAAGATCGCGATCTTCCGGATCCCCGGCGCCTGGGAGGAAGAGGGGTTCAAGATCCTCGAGAAGTACGGCGTCGAGTACGCGGATCGAAGCGTCTCGCTGCACGAGGCCGCGCGCCGCGCGGTCGTGAAGATCCAGGGCGCGGGCGCGGAGGTCGTCGGATGAGCATCCTCATCGACGCCGATACGACGTTCATCGTCCAGGGCATCACCGGCCGCGAAGCCGTGAACCTGACGCGCGAGTGCCTCGACTACGGAGCCGGCGCGAAGATCGTCGGCGGCGTCACCCCCGGTCGCCTCGGCCGCGACGTGCACGGCGTGCCGGTGTTCGACACGGTCGCCCAGGCGGTCGAGCACCACGGGGCGCCGATCGACGGCTCGGTCGTCACCGTCCCCCCCGCGTTCACCAAGGACGCGGTGCTCGAGGCGCTCGAGAACGGCGTCAAGCTCGTCGTGATCGTCACCGAGCGGATCCCGCGCGGCGACGTCGCGCAGATGGTCGAGCTCGCCTCCGAGCGCGGCGCCCGGATCATCGGACCCAACTGCCTCGGGATCATCGTCCCCGACGTGATCAAGATGGGCGGCATCGGTGGCCCGGCCCGCGACGCCGCCAAGTCGTACAGCCCCGGCCCGGTGGGCGTGATCTCGCGAAGCGGGGGCATGACCACCGAGATGTCCTCGACCCTGACCGCCGCCGGCCTCGGCCAGTCGACCGCGGTCTCGATCGGCGGCGACGCGATCATCGGCTCGACCTACGCCGAGCTGATGCCGCTGTTCGAGGCCGACGCCGACACCCAGGCGATCGTGATCTACACCGAGCCGGGCGGGCGGATGGAGGCCGAACTCGCGCGCTGGGTGACCGACAACGACTCGCGCCTGCCGATCGTCGCGTTCATGGCCGGCCGGTTCATGGACGAGATGCCTGGGATGAGCTTCGGACACGCCGGCACGATCGTCGAGGGCAAGGAGGACACGGCGACCGAGAAGATCGCCCGCCTCGCCGACGCCGGGATCGTCGTCGCCGAGGAGATCTCGGAGATCCCGCAGATCGTCAAGGACAGGATCGGGGCGAACGTATGACGCCGGCGGTGTTCATCGCGGTCGAGGTCGACGAGCCGGTCGCGAGTGACCCCGGACTGGCTGCCAAGCTCGCCGAGGTGTGCCCGGTCGACATCTTCAAATCCGGCCCGGACGGCGTCGAAATCGTCGAGGACAACCTGGACGAATGCGTGCTCTGCGAGCTGTGCATCAACGAGGCGCCGGCGGGCACCGTGCGCATCGTCAAGCTGTACTCGGGCGAGACGCTCCCCGCTTCGTCGTAGTCGAGGCGGCGCGGGCCAGCCGCTGCCGCGCCGTGGCAGTCAGCGGCCGGTACGTCGCGCCGGACGCGTCCAGGTACCAGACCTGCCTGCCGTCCGCGGGCTCCGGGATGCCGGCGGCGCGAAGTTCCTGCGTGAGCGGCCTGAACCACGTCGTGACCGGAAGCCGGTCGACGACGTGGACGAGCGCCGGGCGCTGCTCGCGCTCGAGTAAGCCGACGGCGCGGCCGATCTCGCGCGCGGTGAGCTCGCGACCGGGGCGCAGCGTGACGGCCACGACCGCGATCTCGTGGTCCTCCGCCTCCGGAGCGACGCCGTAGGCGAGCGCGAGATCGACCGACGGGATCGCGCCCAACGCGTCCCGGATCGGCGTCGTGAATACCGGTCCCTGGTCGCCGTGGATCACGTCCCCGGCGCCGTCCACCCGCCAGTAATCACCGTCCCCGTCGCGTCGGAACAGGTCGCCGGTCACGACCCACGCGTCGTCCCGCTCGAACAGCGAACGCAGCGGCGTTGTGCTGAGCTGGTCGTTCGGGCCCACCCGCGCGAGCAGCATCCCGACCTCGTCGACGCCGCAGAGCCTGGCGAACCCGTCGCGACCGAGTGTCAATCCCCCGCTCTCGAGGTCGTATTCGGCGATCCTCACCTCGGCGCTGCCGGGTAAGGGACGACCCATCGAGCCGAGCTTCGCACCGCGAACGTTGACGAGGATCGCGCCCGCCTCGGTCGAAGCATAGAACTCGACGACGCGCGCCGGACTGAACCGCGCCTCGACCCGCCGCCACAGAGCGCGCGGCATACCCGAGCCGATGAACAGGCGCAGCGGATGGTGTCGCTCGGCCGGCTGCGGCGGCGCGTCGACGACCGCGTCGAGCATCGTCCAGGTGTAAGACGCCACCGTCACGCCGTAGCGCCTGACCTCCTCCCAGAAGGTGGACACGTCGAAGCGCCGGGCCACCGCGAGGCGCGCGCCACCGGCAATCGCCCCGCCGATGCTCATCATCAGACCCGACGGGTGGTACACGGGCGTGATGCTGTAGACGGTGTCGGAGGGACCGAGCGCGGCCGCCGAGGCCGTCCCGAACGCCGACTGCGCCCACCGTCGATTCGTGATCCGGCTCGCGCGCGTGTGCTCGCCCTCGCCGCTGAACACGATGAAGGCAAGGTCGCCGGCGCGCCCGGGGTTCGGCCGGTACCAGCGCGGCGGGGTCACGGCGGCCGGGTCGATCTGCTCCATGTCGGTCGCGCGCGCGATGCCGAGGTCCCTTGGCGCGCCGCCACCCCCGAGCACGAATGTCTCGATGCCTTCGAGCTCCGCGGTGAGTCCGGCGCGCTCGGGGTCGGCGATCACGCGCTCGAGCTGCCCGAGCGCCGCTTCTCGCCGCGGGTCGCCGTCGGGACGCATCAGCACGGCGACCGCGCCGATCCGGTTGATCGCCGCCACGGCCGCCAGCGCGCTCGGGCGCGCGCTCATGAGCACCCCGACGTGCTCGCCCTGGCGAACGCCGACCGACAGTAATCCCTGGACGACGTTGTCGATCCGCTCCCCGACCTCGCCGGCCTCGTACGCCCGGTCCTCGTAGAGGAAGAACACATCGCGCGGCGCGCGGAGACGGCGCTCCTCGATGAGCAGCCCGAGGGAGACGCGGGTGTTCGGCTGGATTTGCTCGAGTCGCGCCAGCCGCGGGAGCTGTGCGGCCGCCTCCCGCGACAAGCCGCGCGCGCCGCGAACGGCCCTCTCGGCGACGCCGAGGGCGGACCGGGCCGCCCCAAGCCCCGCCCCGGCGGCGAGCTCCACTCCGTAACCGACGCTGGTGCGGACCTGCGGCGCGACCTCGACTGCGCCGTCATCGGTGATCGGGTTGACATTCTCGGGCAGCTCCCCTTCGCCCGCTCGCCAGTGGGCCCAAGCCGCCACCGTCGGCCACGTCACCGTGGTGGAGAGCGAACCGACGACCAGCCCGAAATGGCCTGCGTGCAGCGGGAGCTCGTAGACGTCGGCGCGCGGCGCGGCCTGCCGGATCGCCCGGACGCCGCCGGCGGGCGCGATGTCATCGACCGTCCCAACGACGGACAGGACCGGAACCGCGATATCAGCCAGGCTGAGCAGGCGGTCCTCGATCACGAACCCGCCCTCGAGCATTCGGTTGTGCGCGACGAACTGATTCACGAACTCCGCGAGCGCCGGCCCAGGCCACGCCACCCAGCCCTCGGCCTCGAGAAACCGGCGTTGACGCTCGCGCGGCAGCAGCGCCTCGCGGTCGTGTAGCTGGAGCAGGAACTCGATCCGGTTGCGCGCGCTCTTGACCGGATCGAGCAGCAGGAAGCCGCTGCGGCTGAACCACGCCGGGACGCCACCGCCCCGGAATAGGAGCGTCAGCACCTCGGCGACCTCGCCCGCGAATCGACCCGGTATCCCGAACGGGGCCCCCTGGCGCGTATCGACCGGGCTGCCGAACGTGATCAGCGACGCGAGCCCGTCGTTGCGCCGGTAGGCCGCAACCTGGTAGACGAACATGCCGCCCTGCGAGTACCCACCGAGGTGAACGTCGCCGCCGATTTCGTCCTTGACGCGGTCGACCGCTTCGGAGACCGCGAGCACGTGGTCGGCGAGCGTGCGCTCGAGCCCGCCCTTCTCGCGCTCGGGCGCCCCGAAGTCGACGACCCACGGATCGATCCCGTGCTCGTGCAGGATCGTGACCGCGCTGCTGCGCCGGGACACGTCGTACACGTCCGCGGCCAGCATCAACGGCGGGACGAGCACGACCGCCGGCGCGCCCTCGTTGGTCCCTGGGTAGTAGCGACGAAGTTTGAAGACGCGCTCCTCGGCCGTCACCTCGTAGGGCGAAGGCTGGTCGTCGGTGACCAGCCCGCCGAAGCGAGCGACCTCGAGCGCGTTCTGTGCGACCGCGCCTACGCGGCTGACCGGGGCGGTGATCGTCTTCGGCACGCGGGGCATCGGCGCCCATGTTGGCGGAAGCGCTCGCCTGGCGCCAGCGCCAACCCGCGCAGCGGTTATTGTCAGCCCGCCTTGCCCGTCGAGCTCTTTGTTCGCGATGCCCAGCGCGAAGATGTCGCCCGGATCTTCGGCTGGGTCGTCGAGCTGGCCGACTACGAGCACGGCGGCGACCAGGTCGCGGCAAACCCTGAGCTGCTCGAGGCGGCCCTGTTCGGACCGATGCCGTCCGCGGAGGCGCTGATCGCCGAGGTGCGCTCGGACCCGGACGGACCCTGGGAGCCGGTCGGCTTCGCGCTCTTCTACAGGACCTTCTCGACCTGGGAGGGCCGGCCGGGCATCTGGCTCGAGGACCTGTACGTGCCGCCGGCGCACCGCCGCTACGGCGTCGGTGGGGTCCTCCTGTCCCACCTCGCCAAGATCACCGTCGCGCGGGGGTTCACCCGGCTGGAGTGGGCGGCGCTCGACTGGAACGAGCCAGCGTTGAGCTTCTACGCCAAGATCGGGGCCGCGGCCCTCGACGAGTGGGTCCTTCACCGCCTCGACGGCCCCGCACTCGACCGAGTCGCCGGCCGAATGGGACCGGTGGGCTGATGTCCGCGACCGCCGCGGAACGCGTTCCGCTGCGGACCATCGCCCTCGAGTGGACGCGGATCGGGGTCACCGGCTTCGGCGGCCCGCCGACTCACATCGCGCTGCTGCGCCGCCTGGTTGTCGAGCGCGAGCAGTGGATCGACCAGCGCGAGTTCGAGGACGCGCTCGCGGCCTGCAATCTGTTGCCCGGTCCCGCCTCCACCCAGCTCGCGATCTTCCTCGCCCGGCGCGTCGCCGGGCCTTGGGGCGCGGTGGTGGGCGGGCTTGGCTTCATCGTGCCGGCGGTCGTCCTGATCATCCTGCTGTCCGTGGTGTTCCTCGGCGAGTCGCCGCCGGTGTGGGTGCGCGGCCTCGGGGCCGGAGCGGGTGCTGCGGTCGCCGCGGTCGCCGTGAGCGCCGCCGCGAGCCTGGCCGGCCCGAGCCTCAAGCGCACGACTCAGCGAGAACGCTGGTTCGCCTACCTGGTGCTCGGCCTCGCCTCGGCAGCGCTGATCGGGCGTTATCTCGTGCTGGTGCTGCTTGGCTGCGGGTTGCTCGAGCTCGGGATCGTCCGCGGGTTCGGCGACCGGTCGCCCCTTAGCGGCTGGGCGCCTGCGATCGCGCCGGCGGCCGCGGCGGTCGCCGGTGCCGGCGGGCTCGGCGCACTCGCATGGGTCGCGTTCAAGGTCGGAGCGCTGTCGTACGGCGGAGGCTTCGTGATCATCCCCCTGATGCAGGGCGATGCGGTCCACACCTACCACTGGATGACCTCGTCCCAGTTCCTGGATGCGGTCGCGCTCGGCCAGATCACGCCTGGTCCGGTCGTCGCCACCGTGGCCGCGGTCGGCTACGCGGCGCACGGCGTCGGCGGCGGGGCGCTCGCGGCACTGATCGCGTTCCTGCCGTCGTTCCTGTTCGTGCTGATCGGCGGAGGTCAGTTCGAGCGCGTGCGGACCAGCCCGCGAGCGCAGGCGTTTCTCGCCGGCGCCGGCCCGGCGGCGATCGGCGCGATCTTCGGCGCCGCGATTCCGCTCACGGCTGCCCTGCGCGAGACATGGGAGTTCGTGGTCCTCGGGCTTGCCGCGATCGCGCTGCTCCTGTTGCGCCGCAGCATCGTCCTGACGCTCGTCGGCGCGGCGATTGTCGGCATGGTGCTGGCGCTGGCCGGCGCGCCCGTGCCGCGCTGAGGTTCGCCGAGCACCGCGTGGCGCGCCTCCCCCACCTGCCGCTCCTTCCCCACCCAATGCCGTGGCGGGTCAACTGAGCGCGGTCGTGATCGGCGCCGGACCGAACGGCCTGGCCGCGGCGATCCGGCTCGCGGAAAACGGGCATCCGGTGACGGTGCTCGAGGCCGCCGATAAGCCCGGCGGCGCGGTCCGGACCGAGGAGTTGACGCTGCCGGGCTTCCGCCACGACACGTTCTCGGCGGTGTACCCGGCCGGCGCCGCGTCGCCGGTGTTCGCGCGCATGCCGCTCGAGCGCCACGGCCTCCGCTGGATCCATCCGGACGCGTGCTACGCGCACCCGCTGGCGGGCGGCCGCGCCGTGGCGTTGTTCCGCGACGTCGACCGGACCGCGGCGAGCCTCGACGCCGTGCGAGCGGGTGACGGCGCGCGGTGGCGAGCATTTGTCGCCCCGCTGCTCGATTCGTTCGACGCGGTCCGGGCGACGATGCTCGGCGCCTTCCCGCCGATCGGCGGCGCGGCCGCGCTGGTCCGCGACCTCGGGCCGGTCGGCGCGGCTCGGTTCGCCGCAGCGCTCGCGGGCTCGGCGCAGGGACTGGGGCACCGCCTGTTCGAGGGGGACGGATCGCGGGCGTGGCTGTACGGCTCGGCGGCGCACGGCGACGTCCCGATGACGGGCGCCGGCAGCGCGGCGGCGGCCGTGTACCTGAACCTGATGGGCCACGCGGTCGGCTGGCCCAGCCCCGCCGGCGGCGCCGAGCGGCTCACGGACACGCTCGTCGGCTATCTGCGTGAGCGCGGTGGCGAGGTACGGACGGGCGCGCTCGTCGTTGCCATCGAGGCGGTGCGCGGTCGCGTCACGGGGGTCGCGCTTGCGGGCGGGGAGCGGATCGCGACCGATCTCGTCATCGCCGACGTGATGCCGCACGCCCTCGCGGAACTCGCCGGCGAGGCGCTCTCGCCGGGCTACCGCGCGCTGCTTCGCCGCTACCGCTACGGACCCGCGACGGTCAAGGTCGACTGGGCGCTCGACGCCCCGATTCCGTGGCAGGCTCCCGAGGCTCGCGGCGCCGGCACCGTGCACGTCGCCGGTGACGAGGCCGAGCTGCTCCGGACGCTCGCCACCGGCCGGCACCGCGTTCCGGATCGCCCCTACCTGCTCGTCGGCCAGCAATCGCTCGCGGATCCCTCCCGCGCACCCGCCCGCAAGCACACGGCGTGGGCCTACACGCACGGGCCACGCACCGGGATCGACTGGAGTGCCGAGGTCCCGCCGCTCCTCGAGCGCATCGAGGCCCAGGTCGAGCGGTTCGCGCCGGGGTTCCGCGACCTCGTCCTCGCTCGCCATGTGGTGGGTCCGGCCGATCTCGAGCGTCGCGATCGCAACCTCATCGGCGGCGACGTCGGCGGCGGCAGTTACCGCCTGCGCCAGGTCGTGTTCCGGCCCGTTCCGCGACTGTCGCCCTACCGCACGCCGCTGCGGGGCCTCTACCTCGGGAGCGCCGCCGCCTTCCCCGGCGGCGCCGTCCACGGTGTGCCCGGTGACGCCGCCGCGCGGGCCGCACTCGCCGACGAACGATCGCGACGACTCCATGGCCGATGGCGATGAAGCTACGTATATGGCAACTTCATCGCCATCGGCCAAGCCCGTTACGGCCCGTCCCGAACGCACCCCGCTGGCAACGCACCCCCGCCGGCAACGCAAGCCGCCGGCAACGCACCCCCGCCGGCAACCGACGCACCCAATAGAAAGACCCCGCCTGGGCGGGGTCTTTCCGTAGGAGGCCTGTAAGCCGGATTCTGTCGAGAGCAGCCATCCATCTGTGCGGCCTACCCGGACCTTGGCGGGTCACCTGCAAACGGTCCTGCTTGGCCTAGCATCGAGTGGGGTTTACCTGGCCGCCGCGTCACCGCGACGCCGGTGCGCTCTTACCGCACCATTTCACCCTTACCGGCCTGGGGCTCTGCAGCGGCTCCAGGCTTAGGCGGTGTCTTTTCTGTGGCACTTTCCCGCGGGTTTCCCCGGGTCGGCGTTACCAACCACCCTTACCCTGTGATGTCCGGACTTTCCTCGAAGGCTGATCACCTCCGCGACTGCTCGGCCTCCAGCGGTCAAGCATAGCCCGTGCATGGCGCAGAGTCGACGTCTCCCACTGGTGCGGTCGACTGAGCCGCGCCCACCGCCACCGTCGCTGCGGCCGCGCTGACTGCGCAGTCGCCAAATCCGCGATCAGCGAACCGACGAACCGCAGGTCGAGCAGCGGCCGCCGATCGCGCGCGCGTGCACCCCGTACTCCGGCGCCATCTCCTCGCGGCAAACCGGACACTCGACGGTCGCGTGGGCGCTCAGCCCCTGCCACGCCGAAACGATCAGCTCGTCCAGCGTGCCGCCCTCGTCGACCGATTCGAACAGCGAAGGAGCTTCCGGGAGCGTGCAACTGGTCACGTCATGCTCCGCATCAACCCGACGACCTTGCCCAGCACGCGCACGTCCCGGCTGCGGATCGGTTCCATCGCCTCGTTCTCCGGCTGCAGCCGCACGTGATCGGCTTCCTGGAAGAAGCGCTTCACGGTCGCCTCCTCCCCCACCAGCGCCACCACGATCTCGCCGTCCTGCGCGGTGTCCTGCGGGCGCACCACGACCAGGTCGTCCTGGAGGATGCCGGCGTCCTTCATCGACTCGCCACGCACGCGGAGCAGGTACTCGCCGTCGCTCCCGCCCGCATACGACGGTGTCTGTACGTAGTCCTCGATGTTCTCCTCGGCAAGGATCGGCTGGCCGGCCGCGACCTGGCCGACCAGAGGCAGCCCCGGGCGCACCAGGTTGCGCACGCCCGCGGTGGCCTTGTCGAGCATCTCGATCGCTCTCGGCTTCGTCGGATCCCGCCGAAGCAGCCCGATCTTCTCCAGGTTCGCCAGGTGCGCGTGCACCGTCGACGATGAGGCGAGTCCGACGGCCTTGCCGATGTCGCGCACGGTCGGCGGATAGCCGTACTTCGCCGAATACCGCTTGATGAAGTCGAAGATTTCCTGCTGGCGCTTGGTCAGATCCATGCGTTCGCTCCTTGCTCGATTTGCTCGCTGATCGGGGCTGGGTCGAACATGTGTTCGGCACATTAGCGCTCCTCGAGGACGGACTCAACTCCATGGAAAGAACGAGCCACCGATCTGGCGGCAGGACCACGGCGAGGCGCCCGGTCAGCCCACCCTGCCGAGCCCGAGATCCACTCCGAGCCGACCCCGCAGGGCTATACTGGCCGCCTCCAGCGCCTGTGGCGGAATTGGTAGACGCGCAAGGTTGAGGGCCTTGTGGACTTTATGGTCCGTGGAGGTTCGAGTCCTCTCGGGCGCACTGGGAAAGCCCCGCACAGCGGCCTTTTGATCTTCGGACGACCTATTCGCTTCCTTCCGACGGTGGACGTAGAGCCTGAGGGAAGAAGATCGGGGCCGAACGTTGGCCGCCTGTCCATGTCGCAGCCGCGCCGTACCGGTCAGGCTTCGGCCTGTGGCACGGTTACGAGGAAAGGAGCGGCGATGGATACCGCGGTGGTGAACCACCCGACGCCGCGGCAGTCCGGGATGGCGATGCCAGCGGAGTGGGCTCCGCACGAGCTCACCCTGATGGCGTGGCCGACGCGGCTTGAGCTTTGGGGCGATGCACTGGGTCGGGCGAAGGGCGAGTACGCCTCCTCCGCGCGGGCGATCGCCGGATTCGAGCGGGTGTTGATGGTGGCGGCGCCCGGCGCCGGCGCGGAGGTGCGAGATGCATGCGGCGAGGCGGTCGAGGTGCTCGAGCTCGCGATCGACGACTCGTGGATGCGCGACAGTGGTCCGGTGATCGTGACCGCCGCGGACGGCTGTCGTGCCGGAGTCGACTTCAGGTTCAACGGCTGGGGGGAGAAGTTCGTTCCCTACGATCGTGACGACGCGATGAACCTCGCGCTGCTCGCGCACTTGGAGATCGACCGCGTGGAAGCGGACTTCGTGCTCGAAGGCGGTTCGATAGCGGTCGACGGCGAAGGGACGTTGATCGCCACCGAGCAGTGCCTGCTTCATCCGTCGCGTAATCCTGATCTGACCCGCGCCGAGGTCGAGGCCCTGCTGGGCGACTACCTGGGCATCGACAAGGTCGTGTGGATCCGGAGCGGCCTGGTCGAGGACTACGACACCGACGGGCACGTCGACAACGTCGTGGCGTTTGTCCGCCCTGGCGTGGTCCTCGCGCAGACCGTCGATGATGCGCGGGACCCCAACCATGAGCCGTTGGCTGAGAACGTCGAGCGTCTACGCGCTGTCACCGACGCGCGCGGGCGACGGCTCGAGGTGATCGAGCTGCCGGTGTTGCCCCGTACCCGGGTGCGCGGGCAGCCTGGCGTGGTGCCGTACACGAACCTCTACATCGTCAACGGGGCGGTGGTCGTGCCGGTGTGCGGCGATGATCCGAGTCGCGACGAGGAGGTGCTGGGGATGCTCGCCTCGGTGTTTGAGCCGCGTGAGATCGTGCCGGTGCCCGGCCGCGTGCTGGCTGAGGGTGGCGGCGGCGTGCACTGCATCACCCAGCAGGTGCCGGCAAGCTCATAGACTCGCGCGCGTGGAGCCGGCCGCGCTCATCACCGCGCTGCAGCCGCCGGAATCCCCGGCGCGCGTGAATCGGCCCGAGCGCGAACCGTTTCGTATCGGGCTCGTCCAACAGCGGTGGCACCCCGATACCGAGGAACACCAGTCGGCGCTCGCCGATGGCATTCGCGTAGCGGCGGAGCAGGGCGCCCGCTTGGTCTGCCTGCAGGAGCTGACGCTCTCGCCCTACTTCGCGGTCAATCCCGACGCCGGCGATCGGCCGGCAGCGCGTGCCGAAGACATTCCAACAGGTCCGACCACCGCGTTCGCTGCCCGGCTGGCCGCCGAGACCGGAGCGCACGTGCACGCCTCGCTCTACGAGCGAGCCGGAGAGGCAGAGCTCGGTTTCAACACTGCAATCTGCGTCTCGCCGTCCGGAAACGTCGTGGCGCGCACGCGCAAGCAGCACATCCCCGTGACCACCGGCTACTACGAGGATCGCTACTTCCGTCCCGGCAACTCCGGCTACCCCGTAGTGAAAATCGCGGGCGCGGGGTTTGGGTTCCCGACCTGCTGGGACCAATGGTTTCCCGAGCTGGCCCGGGCGTATTCGCTCGGCGGCGCGGAGGTGATCGTCTACCCGACCGCTATCGGCTCCGAGCCCGACCACCCGGGGTTCGACACCGAGCCGCTGTGGGAGCGGGTGATCACCGCGAACGGGATAACGAACGGCACATTCATGGTCGCCGTGAACCGCATCGGGTACGAGCCGCCGCTCACGTTCTATGGGTCGTCATTCATCTCAGACCCGTACGGCAGGATGCTCGTCCAGGCGCCACGCGACCGTCCGGCGATACTGGTCGCAGACCTCGACCTCGACCAGCGGCGCGACTGGCTTGAACTGTTCCCCTTCCTCGACACCCGCCAGCCGAGCCAGTACGCACCGCTCGTGGCCGAGCGCTCCGTCACCCGGCAGGATTGACGCGGCCATTCGACGATGCAGCGTTTCGCGAGTTCGCGCGTGCCGCTCTGGGCGAGTTCGGCTCGGGAAGGGTCGCGGCCGACACCGTCGCGACCGCTTTCCGTCCGGTCCTTGCGATTAGGAACCTGAACGAAGCATTCGGTTCGCCCGAAACTCCTCGATCGCGTGCTGCTCCTTGATTCGTTCCCGATCGATCTGCTCGGTCCACAGGTCGTGCTCGGCCTCGCGGCACCAAAACTCCGGGTGGCGCCGCAACCAGCGCCGCGCGTCGCGCTTGCCCATCTCGATCAACGCTGCCAGGAAGTGCTCGTCGAACAGCAAGAAGGACAGTAACTCTCCGCGCGAGCGGTGCGCTGCGCCGAGCGCGCGCGCCATCCACCCCGAAGTCGACGTTACGGATGCCACGGAGGCCTCCGTAGCGTTCTTTGAACGTGGTCTCGGCCAACCGTCCGATCTCCCCGCGTCGCTTGGGGGCGACCAGGGCGTAGGAGATCGGCCGGTAGGGAGCCAGTCCGCGCGCGATCCGATAGGTCCTTGGTGACCCCATCGGACCCGTGCTGTGGTTCTCGACGAAGAAAGAGTTGATCGCGGCAACGCGGCGCAGGTCATGCCCGACCTGATCGACAAGCAGGCCATCGAGCACGTTTGCGGCCACATCGGCGATACTCGGCTGTCGGCGTGCAGCGGCAGGCCGCTCGGGAGCAGGGCCGAACGGCTCAAAGCCAATCACGATCACCTTATCGGCGCCGAGATCGACTGCAGGCTTGATCGGGCTGTTGAGACGCGTCCCACCGTCCGTGTAATGACCGCTGGCGGCCCGGGGTACCGTCACCTCCACGGTCGGGAACAGGACCGGAATCGCTGCGGAGGCGCGGACGTGCTCGCTGCGCAGGCGAGTCTTGACATACCGGATCTCGTTGCCCGAACGGCTCGGAACGTCGCGGTCGCCGGCGACGAAGCCGACCGGCTTACCCGTCGAAAGCAGGGTCGCGACCACGCATACGGCGTCCACGTGGCCCGTCGTGATGTTGCGCTCGAGGCGTTGCCAGTCGATCCAGCGATCGAGGCTTCCCGCCAGCGGGGAGGGATCGAGCACACTCGCGAGCCCGACGCCCGGCAGCCCGAGCGTATGGCCAACCAGTCGGAGCACCATACGGGCGCCACCGCTGCCGACGATGGGCGCCATCACATCCTGCTTGCGCAGCCGTTCCCATAGTGCCACGGCGTGTTGGGCCTGCTCATCCGCGACAAGATCGGCAAGTGAGGCGAGCGCCGCCGCGTTGATCGCACCGACGCTCGTCCCGCACCAGATCGAGACGCGCTCGCCGCGTGCCTGCAGCGCCGGCAGGAATGTCGCGAGGGCCCCGACTTCGTAGGCGCCACGAGCTCCCCCGCCCGGGAGGACGACGGCGACCGACACCCGCTCAGTTGCCGCAGACGCGCTCGAGCAAAGCGAGGTGCTGGCGAAGCGGTGTTTTCCCCGGGGCCTCGCGCAAAGCCCCAGCCACCGGAGCGGGAGCCGCTAGAAACCTCCCCGTGCTGTCGAGCATCAGTTTGTGTTTCTCGGGCAGTGCGTCGTCCTTTCTCCGAGCGCGGGAGAGCCATCCTGCCCGCTCACGCCCGCGAGTTCTACGGCCATCGGTCCAAAACTGACCTTCGCCGGACTGGACGCGTGGACTCGATTACGGGACAGGCTCCGCCGTGCGTGGGATCGGCAGCGCCGGATCGGCTCGCTTTCCAAGTGCACCGGCGCGGGCGCGTCCGATCGGTGTCCGGCCCCAATGCGCAGCCTCGGCGAAGTCGATCATGGTGTCGAAATACTCGCTGACCGGTGTCGCGCCTATGCCGAGCGGATCGAGCGCCTTGCGCGCGTCGCGATCGTCGAAGCGCAGATCAAGCGAGAAGTAGGGGAAGTAGACCTCGCTGCGCACCAGCCGCCGGCGGGTGTTCGGATCGGCGCGGCGCAAGATCAGCGGGTGCAGCACGGATCTGTAGACGCGTAGCGGTACCAGTCGCGGCGGCCGCCGGTCAAAGCGGCGCGCGGCCAGATGCGCGAGCTCACCGAGGGTTGTTGCCTGCTCGCCCGCGACGACATGAAACGTCCCGCCGGCTGCCGCCGGCGAGGCTGCGAGCGCGAGAATCGCGTCGGCGACGTGATCGACGGTGACGATGTCGAGGACGGCGTCGCGCCGGCCCGGGAGCACCGGAAACGTTCCACTCGCGAACGCGCGCAGTGGACCGTAGACCACGTTGAACGAGGCGGTCCACCCCGTCCCGCGTTCGCCGACGACGATGCTCGGTCGTACGATCGTGACGGGCAGCCGGTCGCGGCGGCTCCACACCAGGCGCTCGGCCTCGTGCTTGGACTGCTCATACCCGTTGCGGAAGCCCTGTCCGACGTCGAGCTCTGCCTCCCGTGCCAAGCCGTGCCGGTCCCCCGCCACATACGCGGTCGACACGCACGTGATGCGCCGCAGACCCCCGCCGCGGGAAGCGCACTCCTCTGCCAGGTCGAGGACCCGGCGGGTCCCCTCGACGTTGATCGACCGCGACTCAGCCAGCGGCATGTCAAACGCGACCGACGCCGCGCCGTGGACGATGTCGTGGACTTCCTCGGCGATCAACTCGCGGTCGGCCCCGAGACCGAGACCGGGCGCAGTCAGGTCACCGCAGACGGCCCTGACCCGCCCGTCATACCGCTCGGGAGCGTCGAAAACCGAGCCGAGCAAGGCATTCAGCCTGACGTCCGCCTGCGACCGGGAGGAGGCGCGGATCAACACCAGGACGTCGCGGTCGGTGCGCTCTAGCAGCCGGGCCAGCACGGCCATGCCAACGAACCCTGTTGCGCCGGTAAGCAGGATCGCTTGCCCCGTGCCCGGCACGATCGTGCTCGCAGCCTTCGACGTGTAGTTCCCCGCCAGGATCACAGTCCCGACACCGTGCCATCCGAAGCAAGTGCCGCATATGGACACCGGGACCGAAATCACGATCCCCGACTCGACCGACGGACGAAATCGAACCGCGCCGTGCCCACGGCCACGCCGCCGCGCACTACGTTTGGTTATGGACTTGGCATAGAAGGTTCCGTTGCTGATCACTCCAAGGTTGAGTGGCACCTCGTCGGGCTGCACCGCGGCCAGCTGGACCGCGAGACCCATCATCGCGATCACGCCAGCTTGCCGCGTGTCTTGCGTGTCGGCGTCGGGTGGCCGAATGGCTTGCTCACGTAGTTTGGAGAATGAAGATCCAGGGTCCGGCCGGCTCGCCAGATCCGAGCGCCGCGAGCCGGCCGGGGTCGTCGAGGACGCTCCACGCCTGGCCAACGCGTGAGGACCTGAAGCTCGAGTCAGCGCACCGGTGCGGGACTCGGCGCCCCAGCCAGCGCCTCCTCGAGCTGCTGCTCAGCGTCGTTCGAGAGCGAGGACTTGAGGACCTTCCCACCGAACTTGCTGAGCGCTTCAGTGGCCTTGTCGGGCGTCACCTTGTCGACGACAAGGAACAGTGCGGAGGTTCCGGGCTGAACCATGTCGCGGACTTGCCGCTGGAACTGCTTGTCGACCCCGATCTTTTCGATCACCCCGAAGAGGGTCCCGAACACGCCCCCGATCACGAGCCCGAACACGGGAACAAAGAACAGCAACCCGAACAGCACCCCCCAGAACATCCCCCAGGTGACTCCCTCCGCGACAGGGTGGTGGTTGGTGGTGACCTTGTACTTACCGTTCTTGTCGCGAACGATCACCGCGACGGCTTCAGGTTGGATGACGAGGTCGTCGGCCAGGCGATACACCTCCTCCGCGGCCTTCTGGGCCGTCTCCTCGTCGTCGTAGCCGATGGCAATCAGGTCTGCCACGTCAGTCCTCTTGCGCTCGGGGATAGTGCAGCGGCAACCAGCTGCGCCGAGATAATCGCCGCAGCCGCTCCTACTGCCTTGTCAGCTGCTGTCGGTAGGCCCGTGACCACACGGTTCAAGCGGTTCGCGACGTTCCGCTGCCGCTGCTGTGCGGGTGAGAATCGAGCCCCAGGCCCTCCGCGCGCTCACGGAGGCTGGCCCAAATGCGGTCGAGCTCGTCCGAGATTGCGCGCAGGCGCTCGTGCTGTTCCTGCCGCCGATGTTCTCGCGGCACGGTTAGGAGCGCAGCCTCCTCGCCGACCAGACCCTCGATCCGCGCAAACAGCTCGAGCTCATCCGGGATCGGAGACAGGTCCTTGATCTGATCCGCAGGCACACCCGCCGTGGTGAAGAAGGTCATGACGCTCGTTCGTAGGACGACGCACAGCGCCGTCAACGTCTGGCGACCCGCCTCGCGGTGCCCTGGTCGCTCGTAGAGCATCGATGACGCGTGAAAGGACGAGGCGCCGGCGCGCCGGCGCGCCGGCGACATAGATCGCACCTGCGGTTCCGATGTCGGCGGCATCCAGGTGAATGCCGCTACCCGGCTGGGTGAGACGCGGTGCGATCGAGCCGACGACGGTGACCTGAAGGCCGTCCAGGATCCAAACCGTCCCCAGTCCGATCACGACGCGCCAATGGAACCCTGACCACGGCAGCCGGTCGATTCGAGCTGGGATGTTCGTCCGGATCGTCTTTGGCGCGATATTGGCGTTACTCATCTAGTCCTCGGCGTTCCGAGCCGCCCTCCCAGAATTCGACAGGCCGCGGGCGCCCTCCGCCAAGCCGTTGCTCTACGGCCTGGCCCTGTTCACCAGAATGCTCGGTCCGGATGCGCAACTGTTGCAGTTGCGCATCCGCGCTCGGGACGCGGTGCATCTGAATGTCTTGGCCGTGCGGGTGGGCGGTGACGTCCTGAACACGCTGCTGATCAACAAATCGGGTCGCTCGATGAGAGTCAACCTTCGAATCCCGGTGCGGAGTCGTGGCACCGTCCAGCGTGCGCTGGCCCCTTCACCTGCAGCTAAGTCGGGCGTGACGCTCGCCGGTCAGCACCTGGGAGCGCGTGACACCTGGCAGGGACGCCTTGTGATCGACACGATCGCACGCGGACGGGACGGATACGAACTCACCGTGCCGGCATTCAGCGCAGCGCTCGCCACGTTCCACCTCAAGTTCCACTGACCGGGATCTCCGGGTCCGGGCCGATTCACGCCCCGGCTCCGACCTGCAGATGAAGCAGGCGGACGGGGCTGGACCCAACCCGCCCGCCTGACAGGAGAGGAGAGGGCTGCTCCGTAGGCAGGAGAGGGGCCCACTGAGCTGACCTGACTCACTCACTGCCAATAGACCATCAGGAGAGCAGACCAAGGAAACCGAAAAAAGAGCGGGTGGCCTGGCCGGTTGCCCCCACCGGCCTAATACGCGGTCTAAGTGGAGGCATTGATCCAGACCGATACGAAATGAGACCTGCGCTCCGCCTAACGGCGCTGCGGCGATCGGAACGCTCGACGTACGTCCCGTTTGACCTCGCCACGGACGCCCTGATCGAAGGATATGTCGCCTGGCGTGAAGCCTCGGCGGAGGTCCGTGTGGCCTACGATCGCTGGGCCGGATGCGACCGTCGCGATCAAAACCTCGCGTCCGCCTCCTACTTGGCCGCGCTCGATCGGGAGCATCAGGCGGCCTGCGTGTATGAGCGGTTGATCGAGGCTGTGACTGCGAAGCAAACCTAGACGATGCGCGAGCTCTCACGGCCGACCAGACCGTCCTGGCCTGTGGTCCGAGGGATCTCCAGCACAACATCCAGCTGTCCGTCGACCCTGACGTCGGTGAGAGCCACACTGTCGGGGTTCTAAGCCACGGGCTCGAACAGCAGATCGACACGAGCGTCGCCCACCCCCCAGACTCCCCACGGCCACCCGATTGATGTGACGCGGCGACGACGGACTCCTGATGCGCAGCGTCCCCTGGAGGTCGTCGGGAATCTGATGCGCAGCGTCCCCTGGAGGTCGTCGGGAATGACCCCCAGCCCACTGATGAGCATCCAGGGCAATGACCCGGCCGCCCACGCCTGGGCGCTGCAGGCCACAGGGTAGGGAACAGGATCTTCGTAGTCGACTCGGGGGAACCCGGCGAACAGCTCCGAAAGGCGGTAATCCGGTAGGAGCGAAGCCACGTCGAGCAGCCCCTCGAAGACGCGCAGAAACGGGCGGTCGAGTCCGCACCTCAGGAAGGTGCGAACGGGCGATGACTCCATCACAGTGACGCGCGGCATCGCCGCGAGGTGAAGCTACTTCGACAGCTGACTACGGAGCTCGACTCCAGCGGCCCCCTCCGAAGACACCCAAGCCCGGCCCAAGTACGTACAGAGCCGCCAGGACGGTCACGATCACCGACACGATGTAGGGAAGCCCGAGCAACCCAGTCAATACCCACACGAGCGCCACGACCAGGATTCCAATGAGCAGATGGATCATGTACCAACCCCTTTCTCAGAACAGCACTGACCTTCGTGTTAGGCCGTGACACGCGCCGCACAAGTCGAGGAGAACCACCGGCGAAGGGGGACCACGCCGCGGAGAGGGGCTCAGACGACACCCGAGAACAGGGACGCGTAGTCACCGGGCAACTCCGATTGCGACATCGCTCACTGGACTCCGCGCCGCGCCGCGCCGCTACGAGCAGCGGGTCGAGCTCCTTCGGCCAGCTGTTCTGCCATGTCGCCCAGCTCTTGCGGCGCGACAGCTTGCCCCACGGCCACGAAAACAGCCAGCACGTGCCGGTATGCGGTAGCTGCGTCCATGCCTTCGAGCTCCGCGACCGTTCGTACGAACTGCTCAAGCCCGAATCGCTCGGCAGACTCGGAAGTGGAGGTCAACAGGTCCCGCAGCGCGCCGTTGAGGCCCGCTTCTCGTTCGACGATCTGGACAAAGCTTTCTTCGCGCATGTTGATGGCGATAGGCCCCGCCGATCCGCGGCAAGTGAAGCGGAGGACTGAACGCTGGACGTGGCCGCTCATCGGCCTAGTGCACTCGATGCGTCCCTGCCTCTTGCAGAGGCGTTTCGATAAACGAAAGGAGGGTCTTCATGGCTCGCAAACGAGGGCAGAGTAACGGTGTACAGCGCAGACAAGCGCAGACCACGAATGAACAGCGCGACAGGCTGCGCGACATCTCGAACAACGATGAGAGCGCAATCGCAGAACTTGTCTCCATCCGGCTTACCGAGGCAGTCGATCCATCCGATCTCGATGGCAAGACGTTCGCGCTGGCGAACATCGCCGCGCTCATCGCCACTGGCGGTGACGATGCCTCGTATCTCCTCCATGTCGGTGCCGCTCTGGACGCGGGGGCATCGGTTGACGAGATCACTGGTGTGTTGACCGCGGTCGGACCAAATGTTGGCATCTTCAAGATGGTGACTGCGGCAGACCCACTTGCGACAGCGCTAGGCGTCAATCTTGCGGCGGACAGCGGCAACGGTGGAGGTGCGGACAGCGCTTAGAACTCGTAGGGCGCTGACCGCGCTCAGCGCCCTAGCCGGGCTTTCCGAGCTCCTGCATCTCATCGGGGGAGAGCTCGATCCCTGTCGGCCGACGTTCTCCTCCAGGTGCTCGATCGAGCCCGTTCCCGGCTGGGCGGCATCACCGGGGAGCGGCCAAGAAGCAACGCCAGCGCGATCTGCGCGGGCGTCGCTTGGTGGCGCCCGGCTAGTTGCGCGAGAGGCCCAGCATGCTCGGCAAGCACGGCGTCGGCGGCGTCGGGCGGCCGCGTGGGCTCGAACTGCTGCTGGCCGCGCTCCGTTTGGTTGAGCGCCGTGGCCTCGGCGGAGGAGATCGAGGCGCTGTCGACGCGTCCCCGTGCTGCGCCAAGTTCAGAAATTGGGAGTACGGAATCGTCGTGCGGCTCGGCGCTGCCAGTAGCAGGTTGAACAGGGTGAGCACACGACAGCCCTACGAACACCGCCGGCACCAGCCCCTGGCGTGCCGCTCAGGTCCTTGACGCATACCACTTCCTCCGCCCGGGTCCGTCGACGGAATCTCAACCGCCGATGTCGAATTCTGGTAAGCGCTCGCAAGGTTGTTGTGAATCGACTAGGGACGTACGAGCTCGAATCAAGAGGCCGGCGTTTGTGATCGCGGCGGTCGGGTCTATGGGAATGTGTAGACCCGACCCGACGGAGGTGGTGTGATGAAGGCTGTTGTCTATAACGGTCCACGGGACGTTGGCGTCCGCGACATTCCGGACCCACGGATCGAGCAAGCCACGGACGCCTTGGTGCAGATCACGAGCACAAACATCTGTGGTTCGGACCTGCACATGTATGAAGGGCGGACCGACTTCGAGCAGGGACGCGCGTTTGGGCACGAGAACCTCGGGCGGGTTATCGAGGTCGGCCAGGCGGTGGAGAAGATCAAGGTTGGTGACTGCGTGTGCCTGCCGTTCAACGTCGCGTGCGGACACTGCGTCAACTGCGAGCGAGGGCTCACGAACTATTGCCTCATTGCTCAGCCGGCAGAGAATATGGCCGGCGCGGCCTATGGGTTCGCCGACATGGGGCCCTGGCAGGGCGGTCAGGCCGAGTACCTGCGAGTGCCGTGGGCCGACTTCAACGCTCTGCGCCTCCCAGAGGACGCGGAGGAAAAGCAGGACGACTACGTGATGCTCGCCGATATCTTTCCCACGGGCTGGCACGCTACCGAGCTCGCCGGCGTAGAGCCAGGTGAAACCGTGGTGATCTACGGCGGCGGTCCGGTTGGCTTAATGGCCGCGTACTCCGCGACGATCAAAGGCGCGTGCAAGGTCATGGTCGTCGACCGCCACCCCGACCGGCTCCGGCTGGCGGAGTCGATCGGCGCACTCCCGATCGACGACTCCGAGGAATCCCCGATTCAGCGTGTGCTCGACGAGACCAACGGCCTCGGCGCGCACCGCGGGTGCGAGTGCGTCGGCTACCAAGCGCACGATCCACAGGGGCACGAACGTCCGAACCAGACCCTGAACAACCTGGTGGACTCGGTTCGCTTCACCGGCAGCATCGGCGTCGTCGGCGTCTTCGTCCCGCGGGACCCCGGCGCGCCGGACGAGCTGGCCAAGCAAGGCCACGTGGACTTCGACTTCGGGATGTTCTGGTTCAAGGGCCAGAAAATGGGCACCGGCCAGTGCCCCGTGAAGCGCTACAACCGCCACCTGCGAAACCTGATCTACGCCGGCAAGGCACAGCCTTCGTTCATCGTGTCCCATCGTCTCGGCCTCGACAAAGCTCCGGACGCATACGAGCACTTCGACCGCCGCGACGAAGGCTGGACGAAGGTCGTCCTGAAGCCCGGCAGCACCAATGGCGCCAGTCGCCACTGAACCCGCAAACAGCTACCACCCAGGAGTCATCGTGTCCAACCAACTACAGGGCCAGAGGATCGCAATCCTGGCCGCAGACGGCGTCGAGCGTGTCGAACTGGAACAACCGCGAGGCGCGCTGCACGGCGCTGGCGCCCAGACCGAGCTGCTGTCGATACACGACGGCGAAATCCAGGCTCGCCAGATGGACCTCGAGCCCGCCGCGACGTTCCAAGTCGACAAGCTCGTCTCCGACGCAACGGTCGACGAATACGATGCCCTCCTGTTGCCGGGCGGCGCGGTCAACCCCGATAAGTTGCGAATGAACGAAGACGCAGTCGCGTTCGTCTCCAGGTTTGCCGACAGCGGCAAGCCGATCGCCGCCATATGCCATGCCCCCTGGATGTTGCTCGAGGCCGGCGCCGTTCGGGGTCGCCGGGTGACGTCGTGGCCCAGCATCCGTACGGATTTGCGTAACGCCGGGGCCGAGGTTGTCGACGAGGAGGTCGTCATCGACGGCCCGCTGACCACGAGTCGGTCGCCTGCCGATCTCACGGCGTTCTGCCCAGCGATCGTGGAGCAGTTCGCGCGTGCGCATGCGCACGCGTAGCCGCCCGGCCGGTGAGGTCGCACGTGGTGATCGCTCGGCCGGAGGGCGCGAGAGACGTCCTGCTCGCGGGCCCGGCGGAGCGAGCGGTCGCAGCGGACGCCGCCCGTGTGCCGGTCAGCCAGCCAGATCAGGAGTTGTCTGTTTTCCGTGCCGGTCTATCTCGGGGTTGATAGGCCATTGCAACGCTATAAGTGGTAGGTATGCGCGCAATCACTGTGACGCCTGGGGCTCCGGGACGAGAACGGCTAGCGGAGCTCGACGAGCCCGAGAGGGATGATGGGGTCCCGCCGAGCGCCGGGGGGCCGCTCGAGGTGATCGACCTTTATCCATTGCCGCCGAGCGACCCGGAGAGACTGGTCTCGTTCTACGTGACACTGTCGGCTACGATCCTGGCTTCGTGACGATGTTCCAGGTGCGCGCGAATGCCCCGGGCTTGTCCCTGCGGGCATGGCTGGCCTGCGTCGCCGGCCGCGCCGCAATCGACGGCCTGGTGCTCACGCTCATAGTCGATCGGCTGATCGGGCACTGCACGGACCGTTCCTTGAGCTGTGGGCGGCCGTCGCCGCCGAGGTCACCGCCGCGGCCTTGTTCAATTCGGCCATGCTCGCGTTGATTGGCCGCTGGGCGATCGTGCCAACCTGGGGACTGTTCATCGCGATCTGTAACGGCTCATCCGGCCGAAATGCTGCGTACTTCCGCCACAGCCAGCAGCTTGAGCCGGTCATCGTCGAGGCGGCGTGGATCGTCTGCTCGCTCCTTGTAGTGCTGCTGGCGGCGGAGCTCCGCGGCCAGACGCCCGGCGGAGGGGCGACCCGATGACTGCGGCCGACAGCGATGTCACTCCCGGATCCGGCCAGTCTGGCGAGGAACGTCGGCCGACCATCACTCTTGGCCTGGTCGTCACGCCCCTGCTCGAGGCCGAGGCGGTGGAGCAGCTCGCCACCGATGTTCAGCGCGAGCTCGCGGAGCGCTACCCGGATGTGGGCTGGGAGATCACCGCCGTGCGCGACGCGTTGGTGACCCCGCCGGCGGCGTTGGCCGAGGTCGTCGACGCCGCTCGCTCCCGGCTGCTCGACGAGCACTGGGACCTGGTCGTCCACGTGACCGAGCTTCCGTTGCGGATTTCGCGCCGTCCGGTGGTGGCGCACTCGAGCCGAACACACGGTGCCGCGCTCGTGTCGCTTCCGGCGCTCGGCCTCAAGCAGTCCAACCGGCGGCTGGTGGAGTCGGTGGTCGAAGCTGTCGGTACGTTCGCCGGTGATTCGACGAATCGCCAGGAGAATGACCATGATCGGCACACACAGCGTGTTCGCAGACGGCTGCACCAGCTCGCCACCGATGTGGAGGGGGCGGATGCGCTCGAGGGGGTGGCATTGCTGCACCGCGTCGCGACCGGAAACCTCCGGCTCGTGGTCGGAATGGTGCGCGCCAACCGCCCGTGGCGGCTGGTGACGCGGCTGACGCGGGCGCTCGTCGGCGCGCTTGGCGTCGCCGCCCTCGCGATCGTCAGCTCGGACGTCTGGCGGATCGCGAGCGGGATGGCCGCGCCGCGCCTCGCTCTTCTGTGCGTGGCCACGATCGTCGTAGCGGTGGCCACGCTGATCGCCGCGCACGAACTGTGGGAGCGGGCCGCGGATCGGCGCCTGCGCGAGCAGGCGATCCTGTTCAACCTCGTCACGATCGTCACCGTGGCCTTCGGCATCCTCGCGCTCTTCATCGCCGTCTTTGCGCTCAGCCTTGCGGCGGCGGCCCTGATGCTGAATCCCGCGCTCCTCACGGCGCAGCTCGGCCGACCTTCGCACGTCGGGGACTATGTCCGGCTCGCCCTCCTCGCCAGTGCGCTGGCCACCATTGCGGGGACGCTCGGAGGGGCGCTCGAGAGCGACTCGGCGGTGCGCGAGGCC
Organism: uncultured Solirubrobacterales bacterium; assembly: GCA_963822855.1. Lineage (GTDB taxonomy): Bacteria > Actinomycetota > Thermoleophilia > Solirubrobacterales > Solirubrobacteraceae > Palsa-465. The sequence continues at coordinate 29,435 of CAWGJE010000002.1, forward strand.
GCGTATGCGCACCGTGTCAAGCGGCCGGAGCCCTCTAATCGGTCACTTCACCCTGCTGATTGACATGGAGCGGATTCGCGTTCAGGATCCCGCGCAGCCGGTACTCGGCCGGAAACGTAGCGGCAAACCGCGCGATTCCCTCTTCGATGTCCTCGGGTGATAGAGCTGGAAAGGGACCGAGGTCGTCCCCGATCACCCGGATGTAATGCCACTCCCAGCAGTCGGTGACGATGCAATCCCAAACGCGGTCACCTTCCCGGATATACGAGCGCACGACTGCGGCCCCGATGCCGACCGGGCTCTCCCGCGCGTGAAAGGCCGCATGGGCGCGCTGCTCCTCGGTGGGCACCGGATGTCCGGCGCCGGCGGTGTCAGGATCGTTCATCGCACGCTTGTTCTCCGGGCTTCGGTTCCGGGGGTAGGACGATCGATCCGCATGGCAAGAACGCGCGTCGGCGCAACGGCGCTGGCTGGTTGCGGGCCGGTCCGATCACACCGGCCTTGACGCACATCCGCGCGATCGCCTGGTGGCGCCCCAGCAGCAGGTAGAACGCCCCCAGACCGGCAACCGCAAACGCGCCCGTGATGGCGGCGCCACCCATGTTGTGGGTGTACTGCCAGCCGAGCCATGGATTGGTCAACGGCCCCCAAAACGACTCCAGCTGGACGCGCCCGCCCGTTCCCGAGTACGCCACCGGGTGCTGCATCCAGGCATTCGTCGCGATGATGAAGAAGCCCGAGAGCCACGAGCCGACGAACACCATCACCGCGGAGGCCCAATGCAGTCGTGGCCGAACCCGCCCCCATCCGGAAACGAATATGCCCAGGAAGGCGGACTCGGCGAAGAACGCAAACACGCCCTCCATCGCCAGCGTCCGTCCGATGACGCCGCCGGCGTAGTTTGAGAACTTCGCCCAGTTCGTGCCGAACTGGAACTCGAGCGGGATGCCGGTAACTCATATGGAGCGCTTGCCCACCGGCGCCCTCCACTTCCGCTCGGGGGTGCGGTCAGCTTCTCGGCCGTCACTAGGCCATCCGCAGCTAAGTCCAAGCGCCCGAGATGATGTGAGCGACGTCGCTATCGCGCGAGCACTCGGAGGTAGTCGTCGGGCAACTGATCCGTGACGTCGAGGAACTCGAGCTCACCGACGGCATCACGTAGCACCTGCAGTACGGCGCGAGCATGAAGCATCGCGTCTACGAAGCCAGCCCCTTCCCGATGGGCGATCGTGTCGATGAACTCTTCGAGCCTCATCGCCCTAGCCTGCCCCCGGACGCGCGCGCGGCCGCGTTCGAGGGGAAGGTGGAGCTCCGCCGGTAGGTGAGCGATCAGGTCCTCTACCTCGCCCCCGGCGATCCGCTCGGCCAGGGTCTCGAGCACGGCATCGATCGCCCGGTCGGCGGCCTCCAGACCGATCCCGGCCCGTTGGGAGACCTCGTGCACGAAAGTTTCGAGGTCCGGGACCTCGACATGCGGGCCCCGCGGAAGCAGTGGCGCGAAGCTGCGCGGGAGCTCGGCCACCACGTCGCTCCACTCCTTGCCCGGAACGGTGCGGGCAAGGGCATCGAGCACGGCGCGAATGTGACGCTGCGCGGCAGCCGCATCGACATCTTCGCGCTCGCTCACGCGGCGCACGAACTCGTAGACACCGAAACGCTCCGCGGGCGTGGCCGTCGCGATCCATGGCGCAAGCTCTGGCGGCAGCTGAGCAGCCAGCTGGCGGGCCTCCTCGCGGTCGATCCGCTCACCGAGGGTCTGCAGTGTCGCGTGTGCCGCCGCCGCGGCCTCGGCGGCGGGGGTCTGATCCCCGATCTCCTGCTCTACGAGGGTCACGAACTGCTCGTAGTCCATCGGGTCGAGCGGGCCGCGGTTACCGGGCCGCTACGGTCGGCTTGGGGTGCAGTGTCCCACCAACCGCCTCGTCTCTATCGCTGCGAACGACCTCGGCCAGGGCCATTTGCCACGCCAGGCGACGCGGCTCGCCGGCGGGAAAGCGGGCCGGGAATTCCTTGGTCGCCACGATGCCCGGCGAAGGCATCGCGGCCGCCACCCGCTCCACCGTCTGGCCGCGCGCACTGCGTTCGACCCAGCTCAGGAGATACGCATCGATGCCCGGCGTGAACTGTCCCACGAATTCGAGAGCCTGGCGCGCGGGGTTGATCCACCTGCGAGCGATCCGAATGCGCCAGACCGCATGCGCTCCGCGGTCGCGCACCGCCTCACAGAGCGCGGCGCTCAGCGCGTCGTAGACAACCACGACGTCCCCGGGACACACCCCGTCCCGGATGAGCCCCTCGCTCTCGGTCGCCGCCCTCGAGAATATGGGCCCATCTCGGCGACCGAGGCCAGGACCTCCGGCGCCGCGGCCGGTGATCATTTCGTCGATCTTCTGAGCGAGAGCACGTAGCCGCCCGTCCGGCCCCTGAACCGGCAACTCAGCGGCGGTCAGGGCGCGCCCGGCACCCCCAAGGAACGCTCCCAGTTCCGGCGCCGCCGCGCCCGCGGCCGGGTGCCCGACCGTGCACCAGACGGTCCGGCCAGCGAGCACGTCTGCGGAGCGCTCATCGGCCGCGTCGAATGCCCGGATATCGCGCGCGCTCCCCGGCCTGTCGAATCGCTCCACAACGAGACTGGTCATTGGTCAACACCAGGGATAGGCCGCGCTAGGCCTGACTCAACGGATCGCTCAGCAGTGCCCTGGTGATCGCAGCCGCCAGCTTCAGCCGCCGCAGCTCGCTCCTCAGCGCGGCGGCCTCGCTTCGCAGCGCTTCGTGCGCCAGCGTCCGCTCCCGGGGCGACATCGAGCCGCGCCTTCGCGCGAGATCGTCGAGCCGCCGCCGGGTTTCCGCGCCCCGTCGCTCGAGATAGGCGAGGAAATCGGCTTCCGGAGTGCGTGGGATGATCGAGACCTGTCCTTGCGCGAATCGATCGGTCCCTTTCGATATGCCATGCTTCATACTCGGAGCCGGGCGCTGCCTCGTCGCGGACTCGTTCACAGGCGCTCACCAGACCGATGCCACGCGTTCCATTCCGTCACTCGCGCTCAGGCCGCAGCGTCAGTGAGCTTGTCGAGCGACGCCTGCTCGATCTGACGGACTCGTTCCGCACTCATCCCGAGAAACTCCGCGATCTCCCGCAACGTCTGTGGTCGCCGTCCGATACCGAAGCGGGAGCAGATGATCGTTCGCTCTCGCTCGCTCAGGTGCGCCAGCAGACCAGGCAGCTGGGCTGCGAGCAGGCGCCGCTCGGCGCTCTGATAGGCGTCCTCGGCGGGAGGATCAGCGAGCATCTCGCCCGGGGTCGTGCGATCGCCCGTCTCGCCGCCCGCGGGCTCATCCAGGCCGCGCGGTGCGCGATCCGTGCAGATGAGCGATTCCACCTGACGGCGCGGCAGGCCGGCGCCGTTCGCCAGATCGTCGTACGTCGCAGACCGTCCACGCGTCTGCTCGAACTTGCGCTGGGCCTCCTTGACCCGCGCGAGCTGGCGAAGCGCCCTGTCGGACAGCACAATCGGCCGTGACAACTCGGAGACCACCTGCTGCATCGCCTGGCGCACCCACCACGTTGCATACGCCCAGAACGGGACGCCGAGCTCCACGTCGTACCGCTCGAGGGCGCGCAGCAGTCCGACGACGCCCTCTTGCATCAACTCATTCCACTCGACCCGAGTCGAGTTCCGGTACAGCCGGGCGATCCGCGCAACGGACGGCCGGAACGTCTCGACAAATCGCTCGCGTTCCCGTGGTCCCCCCTGCTTCGCTGCGACGACGATCTCGCGCTCACGACTGATGCTCTCGTGCCCGCTGCCGAGCTCGGAGCGGCGCCGGCCCGTTGACGACGTGCTCCGCAGAGCGAGCAACTGTGAGCCGGGGTCGGACAGTCTTGTCGATGACGGATAACCCATCCCGGGAAATGTCCCGCTAAAACGGGCACGCGTGAATTACGCACACCCAACATCGTCGCGCGGAGAACCCCACATCGGTCCGAGGCGACCCCCAGGCCCAAGTCCCAGGCGGGAGCGTTAGGTAGGTGAGCGCGGCGAGCGATCCCCCTGCGGTTCGCGTCGTCGTGGCCGAGGATGAGCCGATCGTTCGTGCCGGGGTCGTGCACGTGCTCCAAAACGCGGGGTTCGAGGTAGTCGGTGTGGCGACAGATGCAGATGACCTGCTTCGCAAAACGCTTGCTCACAAGCCCGACGTGGTGATCACCGATATCCAGATGCCTCCTGGGCACGGCGACGACGGGCTGCGCGCGGCGCGTCACATCCGCTTGACCCAGCCGGACGTGGGTGTGCTCGTGCTCTCGCAGTTCCTCGAGGACCGCTATGCCCTCGAGCTGGTCGGCGACCGTGCCGAGGGAGTCGGCTACCTGCTCAAGGACCGGGTCGGCGACCTCGTCGGGTTTACCGAGGCGGTGCGACGCGTGGCCGGCGGCGGATCGGTCCTGGATCCAGAGGTAGTTGCCCGCCTCGTCGGTCGGCAACGCAAGCGAAGCGCAATCGACGGACTGAGCCGGCGTGAGAGCCAGGTACTCGCGCTGATGGCGGAGGGCCGTTCCAATCCCGGGATCGCCGAGGCGTTGGTCGTGTCGGTCCCGGCGGTGGAGCGGCACGTCTCGAGCATCTTCGCCAAGCTCGAGCTGCATCCCGCTGCGGAGCAACATCGCCGGGTGCTCGCCGTGCTCGCCTACCTCCGCCGCTAGCGCCCATCAGGGCGGAGCGTCGTGGCCAGAGGCGACGCCCGCCCGCTCGAGAACGAGCCCGGCAACCTCCTTGGCCTCCCGGGCCGAATCTAGGTCGCCCAGCTCAGCTCCGATGATCGAACCGGTTATCAGCATGTGAAACGCACGCGCCAGACCCTCGGGGTCATCGGCTCCAGCCTCGCGGGCCACCTCGAGCACGACGCCGCGCACCCGGGTCATCCCGGCGATGGTCGCCGAGCGCACCGGGCTGGATTGCCCGTGCGTCTCGAGCAACGAGTTGATGAACAGACAACCCTCGAAGTCATGTCGATGGAACCAGATGTCGAGGGCATCGAAGATCGCGAGCAGGCGCCCGGCCGGGGTGCTCGCCAACCGCTCCACCTCTGGCCGCAGCCAGCCTTGGGTCCAGATCAGGTCGCGGCGATCGAGCACGGCGACCACGAGGTCGTCCTTGGAGGGAAAGTGGCGATAGAGGGTGCTCTTGGCCACCCCGGCCTCGGCCACCACCCGGTCCACGCCAACGGCGCTCAGACCATATGTCGTGAACAGCGCGTAAGCGGTGATCAGGATCCGCTCACGTGGTTCCACACCGCGCGAACTCATTGGCGATTTGGACGGTTCGGGTCGTCAAGTAAACGGGTAACATCGCTACAGACCTGTCCGTTTCGGGCAAAGCGGACCGAGTGTCTCGCGCGAATCACTCGACCCCGATCCATTCGGAGAAGTATGGACCCCGCGATCGAGCTTCGACATCTCCGGTACTACCTCGCGGTCGTGGAGGAACTTCACTTCGGCCGAGCGGCCGCGCGCCTGGGGATCTCTCAACCGCCCCTCTCGCAGACGATCCACAGGCTCGAGGACGAGCTCGGCGTCCAGCTCCTTAAGCGCACCAGCCGCTCTGTCGTCCCAACCCCGGCCGGGATTGCGCTCGCCGGCGAGGCGCGGCGCGTGCTGGGAGCGCTCGAGTGCGCCGTGGCCGAAGCCCGACGTGCCGCGGGGACGCGGTCGGTCGTGAGGATCGGCGCGGCGCCGACCATGTCGCTCGACGGATTGCAGCGATTCTTGACCGCCCTCTCCGCGCGTGAGCCGAGCCTTCAGCTCCAGGTCACGCATATCGGCTCTCTGGAGCAGATCAGGCGCCTGCGCTCGGGGGAACTCGACTTCGGTCTGTTCTACGTCCCGGTGCCGCATGCCGATATCGAGAGCGAGCCACTGTTCCACGCAGACCCGATAGTGGCGCTGCTTCCGCACGGCCATCCCTTGAGCTCCAAGCGGGCGGTGAGGCCGAAAGATGTGACCGGCGAGACGCTCGTGACATTCGCGCGTTCGGGCAACCCCACGGTCTACGACTGGTGGATGTCGGCGATCCAATTCGCCGGTTACCGGTTCGGCGAGCTCTACGAGGTGACGGGCACGGATCCGCGCGATGTGATCCTGGCCGTTGCGGGCGGATCGGGGATCGCCCTCGGCTCCTCCTCTTACGTCGTTAGCACTGACGCAAACGCGCTGGTGATGGTTCGACCGCTGGTCAAGAAGGTCCTGCACCCTGGCATCTCGGTGGGATGGCGGACTCGAGGACCTCGCCAGGAGGGCGCCCTGGCGGACCTGGTACGCGAAGTGGCGCGCGCGGTTCGCTCCCGGCGTTAACGAGTTGTTATGCGCTGGATATCGTTCGCGACACACCGATAGCCGCCACGTTTATCCCGACGCGTCGGCTTCGGGCGCCACGTGATGATGGGGTTGCCTCCGAGCTAACGAGGCCTAACACTCGACTGAGTGACACTGTTCCTTCGCGTTTATCCAAGTAGGCAGCAGTACCGCCTGCCGGAGGATGAATCTGCCGGCGAGATCATCAAGTCCCTGGCCGAGGTGCTGGGAAACCGCGGCTGTGTCGTACTCGGTTACGAGCTGCCCGACCAGGCAGACAGCAACGCGGTGGTTCTGATCAACGGAAACACCGTCGACTGCGTTGAGGTGGTCGACGTGCCCGATGCCCGCCGGCGCGGAGGGGCCGCTGAGGGGTGAACCCAACTGTTCCTGTTCTTCTCCAACAATCTCGGCTGCCTCGGATCGCTCGCCGTCTCGCTGGTCGGGACGCTGATAGTGCTTGCCCTGCTTCACGTGATCTAGCTAACCCTTGACTGATTCGTGGCTGCTCGACATGGACGGCCTGCTCTTTCACGAGGAGCAGCCCATCCTCGGTGCGGACCGATTCCTGGCCCGGCTTCGCGAGCTCGAGCTTCCATTCCTAGTGCTCACCAACAACTCGATCTACACGCGCAGGGATCTGTCGGCGCGACTTCGAGCCGGCGGCCTCGAAGTTCCCGAGGACGCGATTTGGACCTCCGCGCTTGCCACCGCACGATTTCTCCAGGAGCAGCGTCCCGGCGGTTCTGCCTTCGTCGTCGGCGAGGCCGGGCTGACGACGGCGCTCCACGAGGCCGGCTACACCCTGACCGACATCAACCCCGACTATGTCGTCCTCGGCGAGACGAGAACCTACGGGTTCGAGCGCATCACCCGGGCCATCCGGCTCGTCATGGGGGGCGCGCGGTTCATCGCAACCAACCCGGACCCGATCGGTCCGTCGCCCGGCGGTCCGCTGCCGGCGACGGGCTCGATCGCGGCGCTCATCAGTCGCGCGACGGAGGTCGCGCCGTACTTCATCGGCAAGCCCAACCCCCTGATGATCCGCTCGGCGCTCAACGCCGTCGGCGCCCACTCGGAGAGCACGGCGATGATCGGAGATCGCATGGACACCGACGTCGTAGCCGGCCTCGAGGCGGGGCTCCAGGCGATCCTCGTGCTCAGCGGCGTGACGACTCGCAGCGAGGCAGAACGGTTTCCCTACCGAGCCTCGCGCATCGTCGACTCAGTGGCCGACCTCGTCGACGAACTGGGATCATAGGGCCGGCGGATGTGCAGCCGGTTTTCGATCCGCGGCGACCGTTCCTCGCCGGCGTCCAGTCGAATGAATAGAGCGCGGCGCGTTCGATCCGCGCGATCTCGCCGATCTTCGACAGGCCGAACAGGATGGAGTCGACGTCGAGCGACCCCGGTCCTTGCACCTCGAGTCGGAGGCGCTCGGAGCCGTCGTCACGGATATCACTCTCCAGTCCTTCGACCCGGAGACGGCGCTGCCTGAGCTCGCCGAGCAGCGAGCTGACCGATGCGCCGCGCGCCAGGTCGAGCTCGAGGCTCAGCGTCTCGCTGCCAAAGCGCCGCCTGACCACCGGCCTCAGTCTTCTCAGCGCCACCAGCGCCACCAGGGCAAACCCCGTCGTGGCTGCTCCGCCGAGGTAGAACCCGGCGGCGATCGCCATACCGATCGCCGCCGAGATCCAGAGCGCGGCCGCGGTCGTAACGCCCCGAACCGTGACGGAGTTGCGAATGATCACACCCGCGCCCAGGAACCCGATCCCCGAGACGACTTGAGCCGCGATTCGGGTTGGGTCAACGCGCGAGGCATCCGAGCCCGCGAATCCGTATGCCGACACGAGCGTGAACAGCCCAGCGCCGAGACCCACGATCACGTGGGTGCGCAGGCCGGCGATCTGATCGCGCGCCTGCCGCTCGAGCCCGATCGCCCCGCACAGGACCACGATGATCGCCAACCGCAGCACGATCTCGCCATCGGAGACCGAGGTCGCGCGCATGCTCTCAGGGTGGGCCGGCGGGCGGCCTGGGACGAGGTCCAGCGGTCCAGCGGGGCCAGAACAGGAGCAACAGGCCGATGCATAGGCCGACGCCTCCGACGACCATCAAGATCACGCCCATGTTCTGAAGGTTGAGCCACTGAACGTGGGCCGTGACCGCCCACTTGAGAATCGCGCCGGCCGCGATGAGAAAGAGGCTCGAGCCGATCGTCATATCCCTTCCTCCTAGGACGGTAGACGTGGTGGTCAAGTCAGGCTGCTCCGGCGTACTCGACCGGCTCCTCCTCCACGGCCACCGCGTCCCACCGCACGATGAGCTCGTCGCCTTGAGCGTCAACGGTGATCGTGGCGCCATCCTGTATCTGGCCTGCTATCAGCGCACGGCCAATTCTGGTCTCGACCTCGCGCTGGATGTAGCGCCGCAGCGGTCGTGCGCCGTAGACCGGGTCGTATCCCTGTCGGGCCACCACCTCCCGGGCCGCCTCGGTCAGCTCGAGCCCGAGCCGCCGGTCGGACAGACGCGCCTGCACGTCCGCGATCTGGAGATCGACGATCCGCTCTATCTCGCCCATCGTCAAAGGCTTGAACAGCACGATCTCGTCGACGCGGTTGAGAAACTCAGGCCGGAACTGGGTTCGGAGCTCTCCCATCACGCGCTCGCGTGCGTCCTCGCGAATTTCCCCATCGTCGGTCAGCCCGTCGAGCAGGTACAGGGAGCCGATGTTGGAGGTCATGATGATCACGGTGTTGCGGAAGTTGACCGTCCGTCCTTGCGCATCGGTCAGGCGGCCGTCGTCGAGGATCTGCAGCAGGGTGTTGAAGACGTCCGGGTGCGCCTTTTCGATCTCGTCGAACAGGACGACCGAGTACGGCTTGCGGCGGACCGCCTCGGTCAGCTGGCCGCCCTCCTCGTAGCCGACGTAGCCGGGCGGCGCTCCCATCAAACGGCTGACCGTGTGGCGTTCCTGATACTCCGACATGTCGAGGCGAACCATGTTCTCCTCCGAGTCGAACAGCGCCTGAGCCAGCGCCCGCGATAGCTCGGTCTTCCCCACCCCGGTCGGCCCGAGGAAGATGAACGATCCGATCGGCCGCCGGGGGTCCTTGATCCCCGCTCGCGCCCGCAGCACGGCGTCGGCGACGAGGCGGACCGCCTCGTCCTGACCGATCACGCGCTCGTGCAGCACCTCGTCGAGGCGCAGCAGCTTCTCGCGCTCCCCCTCCACCAGCCGGGCCACCGGAATCCCCGTCCAGCGCGCGACGATCTCGGCGATCTCGTCCTCGGTGACCTCCTCGCGCAGCAGGCGTGTGCCGCCTTGCTTGCTCTCCAACCGCTCCTCTTCGGCCCTCAGCCGTCGCTCGAGCTCGGGCAGGCGCCCGTGTCGCAACTCGGCTGCGCGGTTGAGGTCGTAGTTGCGCTCCGCCGCCTCGATCTCCCGGCGAAGCTGCTCGAGCTCCTCGCGGAGGGCTTGCAGCTTGTGGATCGCCTGGCGCTCGGCCTCCCATTGCGCGGTCATCGCATCCGCCTGGGCCCGGAGGTCGGCGAGCTCCCGGCGCAGTGCCTCGAGCCGCTCCTTGCTCGCCTGGTCCTTCTCCTTCTTGAGCGCCGCCTCCTCGATCTCGAGCTGCATCACCCGCCGCGTGATCTCGTCGAGCTCCTGGGGCATCGAGTCGATCTCGGTACGGATCACGGCGCAGGCCTCGTCGACCAGGTCGATCGCCTTGTCAGGAAGGAAACGGTCGGTGATGTAGCGGTCGGCGAGCGTCGCCGCCGCCACCAGTGCGGCATCTTGAATCCGGACGCCGTGGTGGACCTCGAAGCGCTCGCGCAGCCCCCGCAGGATCGAGATCGTGTCCTCGACTGTCGGCTCGTCGACCACCACCGGCTGGAACCGGCGCTCGAGCGCGGCGTCCTTCTCGATGTAGCGCCGGTACTCGTTCAGCGTGGTCGCCCCGATGCAATGCAGTTCCCCGCGGGCGAGCATCGGCTTGAGCATGTTGCCGGCGTCCATCGCCCCCTCGGCCGCGCCCGCACCCACCACGGTATGCAGCTCGTCGATGAACAGCAGGATCCGGCCCTCGCCAGCCTTGATCTCCTGGAGCACGGCCTTGAGCCGCTCCTCGAATTCACCTCGGTACTTCGCCCCCGCGACCAGCGACCCCATGTCGAGCGCGAAGATCGTTTTGTCCTTGAGCCCCTCGGGAACGTCGCCTCGGACGATTCGCTGCGCTAGGCCTTCGATGATCGCCGTCTTTCCCACCCCGGGATCCCCGACCAGCACCGGGTTGTTCTTCGTCTTACGCGACAGGATCTGGATCACCCGCCGGATCTCGGCGTCGCGGCCGATGACCGGGTCGAGCTTCCCGGTGCGCGCCTCGGTCACGAGATCGCGTCCGTACTTCTCGAGCGCCTCATAGGCCGACTCCGGCGTGGCGCTGGTGACGCGCTGGGCCCCTCGAACCTGAGTCAGGATCTCCAGGATGCGGTCGCGGTCGGCACCGTGTTCGCGCAGCAGCCGTCCTGCAGCGGACCCGCCTCCCGCCCGCTCCGAGCCGACGATCGCGAGCAGGACGTGCTCCACTGAGACGTACTCGTCCTTGAGGCGCTGCGCTTCCTGCTCGGCGTCGTCGAGCACGTGCGCCAGGGCGCGGGTGACGCCCGGCTGTCCTGCGTCCGAGCCCGGTCCGCTCACCCGGGGCCGTCGCTCGAGCGTCTCCTCGAGTGCGGCGCGGAGCGCGCCGGTGTCGACGTCGGCGCGCGCCAGAAGCCGAGGGATGAGGCCCTCGGGCTGCTCGAGCAACGCGAGCATCAGGTGCTCGGTGTCGACCTCGGTGTGGCCGTAGCGCAGCGCCTTGGTTTGCGCGTCGTGCACCGCCTCCTGGGTCTTCAGCGTCCAACGATTCGGGTCCATGCCATCACCTCGTCGTGTCTTTGTGCCAGTCGCTGCTCGAGCTCATCGATCCGCGCGAGCAGCTCGCAGGCGAGGACCGCCCCTGCATAGTTGAGGCCTAGATCTCGGCGCAGGCGCGCCGCGCGCGCGAGCATCGCCGCGTCATCCCGCGCAAACAGCGGTGAAGCGCTTGTGCCACCCCTCGGTGCGATCAACCCGAGCGCCATCAGCCGGCGGGCCAGCTCGGGATGGATCCCCGCGTCCTGGGCGAGCGTCTCGATGCCGACCAGCCCGTTCCCGGGGGTGGCCAGCCACGTTCCGGTACGAATGGTGCGGCGCGTGGTCACCATCAGCGGCCCGCCCGCGGATCGAACTTCGAAGCCGACGCGAGCTTCTCGAACAGGTCGCGCTCCCGCTTGGTCAGCTTCTTGGGGACCTGGATCATCACGACCGCGTACAGGTCGCCGTCCTGCGCCCCCCGACTGCCCGGCAGGCCCTGACCGCGGAGACGAAGCCGACGACCGCTCGACGATCCCGGAGGAACCTTGACCCGAGCGTCCCCTTCGAGCGTGGGCACCGGGACCTCCGCCCCCAGCGCCGCCTCCCAGGGCGAGACCGCAAGGTCAACGTACAGATCCCGACCGTCTACCCGGAAGCGTGGATGCGGCTTGAGCCGGATGCGGAGGTACAGGTCGCCGGCCGGCCCCCCTCCCATCCCCGAGCTGCCCTCCCCCGCGAGCCGGATCCGCTGACCGTCGCGCACCCCACGCGGGATGTCGACCTCGAGCGAGCGCCCGTCGGCCAGCGAGAGCCAACGCTTGCCTCCCTTCGCGGCCTCTTCGAGCGACAGCTCGAGTACGGCCTCCGCGTCGCCGCCGCGCATCGAGAAGCCCTCGAACCCGCCCGCGGCCCGTCCGGCGCGACCGCCTCGGCGGCGGCTGAACAATCCGTCGAAGAAGTCGCTGAACTCCCCTTCGCCGAAATCGAAGCTGACGCCGCCGAAGCCGTTGCCGGGGTCGAACCGCTCGTCGAACCCGCCGGCCGCCGAGACGTCCTGGCCCGCCCTCCAGTTCGCCCCCAAACGGTCGTAGCGCTCGCGCTTCTCAGGATCGCGCAGAACCTCGTAGGCCTCCGAGATCTCCTTGAAGCGGTCCTCGGCGCCGGGGTCCTTGTTCACGTCGGGGTGGTAGCGGCGGGCGAGCGTCCGGTAGCCGCGGCGGATGTCCTCAGCGCTGGCGTCACGGGGGACGCCGAGCGCCTCGTAGTAGTCCTGAAACGCGACCGGCATCAGTGGGCATGCTCGGGTGTACGGGCCACCACGACTTGCGCCGGCCGGATCACCCGGTTCCCGAGCCCGAATCCCGACCGCTCCACGGTCAGGATCGTGCGGTCGGGAACGTCTGCCGAGGGCTGGACCGCGACGGCTTCATGGCGCTCGGGATCAAATGGATCTCCAGCGGCACCGATCCGCTGCACTCCCTCACGGACCAGGACGCCGTCCATCTGCTCGAGCACCGCGCGCAGACCGTCCGCGCACGGTCCGTCGGGCTGCATCCGGATCGCCCGCTCGACGCTGTCGACCGCGTCCAGCCAGTCCTTGATCACGGACGCACGGACCTCCGCAACGCGGCTCTCGACCTCCCGCGCCGCGCGCTTTCGGTAATTGTCGAGGTCGGCCAGGGCACGCCTGTAGCGATCCTCGATCCGGGCGAGCTCGGCGGTGAGCTCGCCGTTGTCGGGCTGCCCCTCGGCCAGAGGCCGCTCCTCGGCCGGGGACTCGGTGTCACTCTCGTGTGAACTCGGCATCGACCACCTCCTCGTCGTCGCTCGCCGCCGCGGACCCGTTGCCGGCGCCGTTGCCACTCGCCTGGCCCGCTCCCGCGGTGGCGGCCGCGGCCGCGGGCAGGCTCGAGGCGACCTGCTGGAGGTCTGAGATCAGAGGGCGTATGCGGTCGAGCCCGGCTTGGTCGGCGATGGCTCCTCGCGCGTCGGCGACGAGTTGCTCAGCGCGTGCCTTCTCGTTCACCGGCAGGCGATCCTGCAGGTCGCGCAGCAACTGCTCCACCTGGTACGCGATCGAGTCGAGCTCGTTGCGAGCGTCGATCTCCTCGCGGCGCCGCCGGTCCTCGCCGGCATGTTCCTCGGCGAGGCGGATCATCTCCTCGACGTCGCCCTGATCCAGGTTCGAGCTCTCCGAGATCGTCACGCGCTGCTCCGTGCCGGTCGACTTGTCCCGAGCCGAGACGTTGAGGATGCCGTTGGCATCGACGTCGAACGTGACTTCGATCTGGGGAACGCCGCGAGGCGCGGGCGGGATGCCCTCGAGCCGGAAGCGCGCGAGCTGGCGGTTGTCGGCGGCCAGCTCCCGTTCGCCCTGTAGAACCACGACGTCGACCGCGGTCTGGTTGTCCTCGGCGGTCGAGAACGTCTCGGTCCGGCGTGCGGGGATCGTGGTGTTGCGCTCGATCACCTTCGTCATCACGCCGCCGAGCGTCTCCAGCCCCAGTGAAAGCGGAAGGACGTCCAGCAGCACGACATCCTCGACCTCGCCCTTCAGCACTCCGGCTTGGAGCGCCGCGCCGATCGCCACCACTTCGTCCGGGTTCACTGTCATGTTGGGCTCCTTGCCCCCAGTGAGCCGGCGAACGAGCTCCTGGACTGCCGGGATGCGCGTTGAGCCGCCGACGAGAATCACCTCGTCGATGTCGTCGGCGGTCATCTTGGCGTCGGAGAGCGCCTGCTCGACCGGGCCGCGAGTGCGCTCGATCAGATCCTGGGTCAGCTGCTCGAACTTGGAGCGCGTCAGCGACAGGTTCAGGTGCTTGGGCCCGGCGGCGTCGGCCGTTATGAACGGCAGGTTGATCTGAGTCTGGGTCGTCGTAGACAGCTCGACCTTCGCGCGCTCGGCGGCTTCGTACAGGCGCTGGAGCGCCTGAGGATCGTTGCGCAGGTCGATTCCCTGATCGCGCTTGAACTCGTCGGCGAGCCAGTCCACCACCCGCTTGTCGAAGTCATCGCCACCCAGGTGTCCATCTCCGCTGGTCGCCCGCACCTCGACCACACCGTCCCCGACCTCCAGCAACGAGACGTCGAACGTCCCGCCACCGAGGTCGAACACGAGGATCGTCTCCTGGCCCTTCTTGTCCATTCCGTAGGCCAGCGCGGCGGCGGTCGGCTCGTTGATGATTCTCAGAACCTCGAGGCCGGCGATCTTGCCGGCGTCCTTGGTTGCCTGACGCTGCGCGTCGTTGAAGTAGGCCGGGACGGTGATCACGGCCTCGGTAACCCGTTCGCCCAGGAACTTGGCGGCGTCCTCCGCCAGCTTCCGCAGCACCAGGGCCGAGATCTCCTCCGGCGCGTACTGCTTGCCGCGGATCTCGAACCGCACCGCGTCGTTCGGTCCCTTGACGACCTTGTAGGAGACGATCTTCGCCTCTTCGTCGACCTCGCCCCATCGACGACCGATGAACCGTTTCGCCGAATAGATGGTCGCGTCCGGATTGAGAATCGCCTGGCGCCGGGCGACCTGACCCACCAGCCGCTGACCATCCTCGGTGAACGCGACGACCGACGGCGTGACCCGCCCGCCTTCGGCGTTGGGGATGACCTCGGCATGCCCGCCCTCCATCGTCGCGGCCACGACCGAGTTCGTCGTGCCCAGATCGATGCCAACTGCCTTGGCCATATCAGCTCCTCTCGGGTCTCAACACTCGCTTTCCACCGGTCTTCCTAGGGCGCCGGCAACGCCATTCAAGTCCGCGCAGACCCAATCGGACACCTACTTGTCTTGCGACGGCAGCGACCTAGTGGCCAGAACAGTCGAAGCTCAGATCACGACCCCAGAGGAGTGGCCATGCCTGTGCCCGCACGTCGTACCGCAACGTCCTCACCCCAGCAGATGGAGCGGTGGGATCCGTTCCGGGAGTTCGAGCAACTCCAGGAAGAGATGGGTCGGCTCGTACAGAGTGTCTGGTCGCCGGCAGGTGTAGGGAACGGTGGTGCGTGGACGCCGTTCGCCGATGTCGAAGAGACCGAAGACGCCTGGATCATCGAGGTGGAGCTGCCGGGCGTCGACCGCAAGGACGTCAACGTCGAGATGCGCAACTCCGAGCTCGTCATCGTCGGAGATATCAAGGCGAAGGAGCGCAAGGGGGTTCTGCGCCGACGAGCACGCCGAACCGGACATTTCGAGTACCACGTCACGCTCCCGGGGGAGCCCAACGAGGAAAACATCGACGCGAAGCTCCACGACGGGATCTTGACCGTGCGCGTGCCGAAGACCGAGCAGGCGAAGCCCCGCCGGATCGAGGTCAAGGCGTAGCGTGAGCTCGCAGTCAGACGCTCGCCGCCCATCCGCTCTGGGCTGGAAGCGGGTGGGCGAGTCCTTGGTGCGGGAGTTCCGGTTCCGCGACTTCTCCGAGGCGCTCGCGTTCCTGGAGCGCGTTGCCATCGCGGCGCAGGATTACCTGCGCCGACCCGACATGTGCATCCTGGAATTCAACGTGGTTCGGCTGACGATCACCAATCCGCACCGCGTCGGTATCACGGCAGCCGAACTGAGGCTAGCCGAGAAGGTCGATCTGGTCGTCGATGGGTGAACGCGTCCTGAGGGTGGCTTGCCCCCCCGCGCCTGTAGAGGTCCGGTCCCGATGAGCGCACTGTACGGCCCTTGGCCCGCTGGCTGCGCCCACGTTTCGATGATCCGCCCGGTGGTGCCGCGGACGCCCCAGGGCTGCGAGGAGTGTCTACGGACCGGATCCGCATGGGTCCACCTTCGGCTGTGCCTGACCTGCGGGCACGTGGGCTGTTGTGATTCTTCACCGGGCAAGCACGCCCGCCGGCACGCCCACGTGATCGGCCATCCAATCGTTCAGTCCTTCGAGCCGGGGGAGGACTGGCGCTGGTGCTATTTCGACGAGACGTACGTCTGAGCCAGTCGAACGACGTGCATGTGCCCGCCCAGGAGCTCGTGTGCCTGGCGGATGGCGTTGGCCCCATCGCCCACCGCGGCGGACACCCTCTGCGTCGAACCGCTGCGAACGTCGCCGGCGGCGAAGACGCCCGGCAATGTGGTCTCGAGCGAAAGTGGTGACCGCCGCGAGCCATTGGAGCCCTCCGGCGCAGGGCCCGCGACCGCCGCATCGGCGCCGGTGAGGATGTAGCCGCCGTCGTCGAGCGCCACGTGATCGCGCAGCCACTCGGTGTGCGGCTCGGCACCGATGAACACGAACAACGCCCGCGCCGGCAGCGTTCGGCGCTCCGCGGTCTCGGTGTCCTCCACGACCACCGCGTCGAGGGTTTCCTCACCGATAAGCTCGCGCACCTCGCAGTGCGCGAGCACTTCGATGCTCGGGTCACGCTCGATCCGGTCGGCCAGGTAGCGCGACATGTTCTCGCCCAGCTCGGGTTCGCGGATGACGAGCGTCAACCGCGGCACGTACCTCGACAGGAACAGTGCCGCCTGACCGGCTGAGTTGCCGCCCCCCACGGCCACAATCGGGTCGCCGCGGCAGAGCTGGGCCTCCATTACCGTCGCCGCGTAATGGACGCTGGCGGCCTCGAGCTCGGTCATGCCTGGTACGCCAAGCTTTCGGTAGCGGACCCCGGTGGCGATCACCACCATACGCCCGATCACCGAGTCCCCGTCGCGCAGGTAGACGCGCAAAGTACCGTCCGTGGGATCGAGACGGATCGCTTCGCCGGGCACTGTGATCTGGGCGCCGAACTTTCCCGCCTGGAGCGTCGCACGTTCGGCGAGCTCGGCCCCGGAGATCCCCGCGGGGAAGCCGAGATAGTTCTCAATCCTGGACGACGTGCCGGCCTGGCCGCCGGTCGCGAACGCCTCGAGCACCACCGTGCTCAATCCTTCCGAGGCTCCATAGACCGCAGCGGCGAGCCCCGCCGGCCCGGCGCCGACCACGATCAGGTCGCAGGTCACCTCCGGCGGGCTCGGCGGCCGAAGGCCGAGCGCCCGAGCGAGTTCGACGTTGCTGGGGTTGCGCAGCACCCTCCCGGGACCGAGGACCACTATCGGACACTCGCTCGGGTCGAGACCCAGCCGCCGTAGCAGGTCCTCGGCGCTGGGATCCGACTCGAGGTCGATCCAGTGGTGAGGCAGGCGATTACGCGTCGCGAAGTCACGCAGCCTGCGCGTGTCCGGCGAGTAGCGCGAGCCGATGATACGCATGCCGACCCCGAGACCGATTAGGACCGAGCGGCGCATCAGTAGTGCTCGCAGGATCAGATCGCCGAGCACCTGATCCTGGGTCACGATCTTCCGAAGCTGCTGTGCCGGGACGACGAGCACCTCCCCGGGCTCGACCACGATTGCCGTGACGAATACCGTCTGGCCGGTCAGCAGACCGAGCTCACCGAGGAAACGACGCGGGCCGTGGACACCGATGACGCGCCGGCCGGTGGACGACTCTTCCATCACCGCGACCTTCCCCGCCAAGATCACGAAGAAGTCGCCGCTGCCTTCCCCCTCCTTGTAAAGCACGTCGCCGGGCTTCATCGATCTGCGCTCGCCGACCGTCTCGAGTGCCGCCACCTGCTCTTCGGTCAACGAAGGAAACGCGCCGTAGGGATCGGGCGTCTCCGTCAGATCGACCGACTCTTGGGAGGTCACGAGCGCTTCGCGCAGTGCTTGGCCGTTGGCTGCATGTCCCCTCGGTTAGGTCGTGGGCGCCGGGCTTCAATCCGGCTTGATCGCGGCCTGAAGCGTCCTAGCAGCATGACTTGAAGAGCGGAGCTCCCTTCCGCGGAGCTTCGAAGCGACTACCTACGGAGGATGCGATGGCGACGACAATGGTGGAGCCGTTTGCGCCGTGGCTGCGGGAGTTCAACCAGATCCTGCACAACCAGGGCACGGTGAGCGCGTTCATCCCGCCGGCCGATCTCCTCATCGACGATGACGGTGTGACCGTCTACATGGACGTGCCCGGACTGCACGTCGACAATCTCGAGATCGAGCTCGAGAACGACACGCTCACGATCCGAGGCGAGCGTCCGTTCCCATACAGTCACGAGGATGGAGGCGGTCCTATCCGCAGAATCGAACGCGGGTTCGGGAGGTTTGAGCGCACGCTCCGTGTACCGGCCGGCTTGGATCCAGAATCGGTGCAGGCGGACCTGCACGACGGCGTGCTGACGCTTCGGATTCCGAAGCCGGAAACTCTGCGTCCCCGGCGGATCGAGATCAAGGCTGAGACCAACGGGCACCAGACCGCTGAGAGCCCGCAGCGCGAGCAGGAGAACGCGGCAGCCTCTTGAGAGCATCCGGGCCGTCCGCGCGGCCGCACATATCGCGCGGACGGCCACGCCCGACGGCCTTCCGCCGAGCTTTCACGCCACTTCAAAAATAGGAGCAGCTCGATGCCCGATCGGAGCACCATCATCACCTGCCCGAACTGCGGTCGGCGGAACCGCGTGCGACCGAGCGCGTCCGGCGTGCCCCGGTGCAGCGTCTGCCACCACCTGCTCCCGTGGCTGGTCGAGGCGTCCCCGGAAACCTTCGACGATGAGATCGTCGCGTCGGTTCCGGTACTGGTCGATTTCTGGGCGCCGTGGTGCGGACCGTGCCGGATGGTCTCGCCCGTGGTCGAGCGCGTCGGGCGCGAGCAGGCCGGCGCGCTGAAGGTCGTCAAGCTGAACGTGGATGAGGCGCCCGAGATCTCCGAGCGTTACGGCATTCGCGGGATTCCTCTCCTCATGATCTTCCGCGGCGGCGCGGAAGTGGACCGCCTGGTGGGAGCCGCCCCCTACGAGCGGCTCCGCGACTGGGTCGCGCCTCATCTCGAGTCGGTCGGCGAGCGCGCCTGATGGTGCATCGCCTCCAATAGGCGCGGTGACATCCGTTCAATAGGCGCGGTGACATCCGTTCACCTCCGGAGCTGACCCTCGGCCGTCAGGGCACGACCTTGATTGCCGACCCGAAGGCAGTTCTCAGCGATCCCTGGATCTCCATGTGCAGCAGCGCCATCGCCTCGAGCTCGCGGGCACGGACGAGTCGCCCGGCATCAATCGGTCGCATACCGCCATCCGACACCAACTGCATGACCCTCGCCTTGGCGCCGTCGTCATCGCCGGCGATGAACACGTCCAGCGGCTCCCCGTCCACTGCGCCCGCCAGCAGCGGTCCGGCGAAGTTGGTGTTGAACGCCTTGACGAACGCTGCATCCGCGGGCGTCTCGGCCTCGATCAGCTCACCGCCAGAGCGAAAGGTTCCGAGCCAGTCACCGTCGAGCGGCTCCACGGTGCTGAAGTCGACCGGGTTCGTCGGGTCGACGATGACCGTCCCGTTCAATTGATCGGAGTACTGGCGGACAACGTGCGGCGCCTCGGTGTACGGCACGGCAAGCACGACCAGGTCACCGTCGACCAGATCGGCTGCTTGCACGGAGCCTTCGCCGATCATTTCGTCGGCGAGCTCCTGCGCCTTACTGATGTGAGTACCGATGAACTCCACCTCGTGGCCGCCCGCGACGGCACGCGAGGCGATGGCACGGCCCATCCTCCCGGTACCAACGATCGTCACCTTCATGCGCCCTGATCCCAGATCATGGCTCCACGTGTGGCCCCTTGACGTCGGCCGGTGTCGGCGCCCTGAAGTCGGGCTCGACGCGCTCGTAGTGATGCTCCCCGTCGAGCCCGTTGACGTGGATGATCGACTCGCCGAACTGCCGGGCGTGATTGATTGCCGCCGCGCGAGCCTCAGACAGGGTGCGATGCTCTGACAGGGGCGTCACATCGCCCTCGTAACGGACGATCCAATGGTGCCGGGAGACGGGCACAATCGTGAGGTGATGACCCGTCACGTCGACGTAATCAGTCGGCCACACCGCGCGCAATGTCGCACCGCAGTCATCTCCGCCGAATCAGATCCACTGTCCACATCGGCGCTGTTCATAGGTCGGTAGTCCGACCCAACAAGCTGGTTTGTCCCCTCGGCCAGGTCGACCTATGGCACTGGCGTCTCGTCTCCGCTCACACTCCAGCCTGAACGCGCACCCGTCCCGTATCCGCGGCACTCCTGAGCGCCAGATAATCGCGCTCGTTCTGATCGGCATAGCGCTCGGCGAACGCGGTCATTGCCCGGTCGAACTTATCTGCGCCGCCAAGGTAGCTCCCGATCGTGATCGCGTCGCCCGACCGAGCGTGGGCGCGCGCAAGCGCCCAGCCGCACAGCTCGCCGTAGCTTGCGAGCGCGACCGCATCCATCACATCGACCGGCGCGGCGCCCTTTTCATCCCAGAGCTGGCGGACATAGAAATCGCGATTGATGCCGTCAATCCATGCCGTCGTCCTGATCCACCCGAGCATGATGTCGCTGACCGCCTGCATCAGACGCTGCCCCTCGACGACGCGCTGTCCGTGATTGGCGAATTCGCTGCGGCCGAGGTAGGGCTCGAGCGCAGAGGCCTCCGCTTCCTTCATCTGCAGGAACAATGGATCGCTGTCGTCACGACCAAGCATCAGAATAATCCAGGCCCGAGTGCCAACGCTCCCGACGCCCACGACCTTGCGGGCGGCATGGACGTAGTGGTAGCGCTCAAGCAGGCGGCGTCGGTCCCGCGGCAGCGTGCGACGGTAGTAGCGGATGACCCCGTGCACCGCCGCCTCGAGGCGCGCTGGGTCATCCGCCTGCGCTAGCTCCTCGATCGGGACGATCAGTGGCGGGTCGTGGATGATCCGCGGACGGCCTTCGACGAGCCGCGTGAGCTTGGCGAACGCCCTCAGGCTGTCTTTGGCTCGAGCCTTGGCCAGGTTGCGCTCGAAATGCTTGAGCTGGTCGCGGCCGATTCGCGAGGACCACTCCTTGACGATGTCCTCGAGGCTCCGATCGATTTGGATGTACCAGAGCTCGAGCGCGCGCAGCTCAGCGAACCCGCGCATCGCGACGCGATAGGAGCGCGCGACCGCGCGGTCGATGGATATCCGCTGCCGGGCGGCGAATCCCCGGTCGCGCCCAGCCACCTCAAAGCTTGCGACCAACCGTTTCACATCCCATTCGAACGGGCCGGGAAGCGTCTCGTCGAAGTCGTTGACGCCGAACGCCAGCCGTCGGTCGGGGCCGGCGAAGCTGCCGAAGTTCGAGAGGTGGGCATCGCCGCAAAGCTGCACGTGGAGGCCCGTACGCGGCTCTCTGGCCAGATCCGAGGCCATCACAGCCGCCGCACCTCGGAAAAAGGTGAACGGCGACGCAAGCATCCGGCCATAACGGATCGGTACAAGCTGTGCCACCCTCGTACTCGCCTGCTGCTCGAGCAGCTGGATCGGATCCGGCCGGTCAGCTCGCGGAATCCAATCGCCGTGCCTGCGTCGCGACACCTTCTCGCGAGCAGACCTGCCGAGCTTGGCGCGATCAGACGCGCTTGGCAACTGGTGTCGCGTCCCCCCTGGCTCCGTCGGGACGGACGAGACCTTGCCGGACGAGACCTTGCCGGAGGCCGTCAACCGCCCCCATCCTCTGACGGCACGAGTCGTTCTCCGGCAAGGAGCCGCGCGACCGTTTGGGCCATCTGGCCGAGGTAGGTCATCTTGTCGAGAACCGCCGCGGCGCCATGTTCGATGGCTCGAGCGTGCAGAGCGCGGTCGTACGTCGCGCTGAGCACGAGGGCACAGGCGGACGGGTTCACAGCCCGGATCTCCGGAAGAAGCTCCGCCCCGGAGCCGTCCGGCAATCCGAGATCGAGGATCACCACGTCGGCGCTTGCCAACAGCTCCCGTGCCTCGGCCAACGAGGCTGCTTGTCCCACGACCTGGAAGTCGGGATGAGGCTCGAACTCTGACGCGATCGCCTCGCGGATGGGCGCGTGGTCTTCCACCAGCAGGACCCGTACGGGCCTAGACGCGTCCGATGTCTCCATCGGACAGGTCAGCCTCGAACCGTACGGTCGTCCCGGACCCCGGCTGGCTCCGTACCTCGAGACGTCCGCCGAGCAGCTCGGCCCGCTCGCGCATCCCGGTAATGCCATGGTGCATCGCGGGCGCCACGCTGCGGGGATCAAACCCCAGACCGTCGTCAGAGATCTCGGCCCAGAGCTTGCCCTCCTCGGCCGCCACCCGCACTACGACGTGGCGGGCATTCGCATGGCGGCGAGCATTGGTCAATGCCTCTCCAACGATCCGCACCAACTCGATGCCGTCGGTCCCGAACGGGCCGGCGGGTGTGCTTTGTCCAATCTGCAATCCGATCTCAACCCCCCCCATTTCCCGGTGCACTGCCACGAGCTCTTCGAGCACCAGGGGCAACGCTTTGTGTTCAGCTGGGAGTCTTAGGTCGTAGATGGCGCCGCGCAACTGTCGCCCGGTGCGTTGTAGCTTCAGCACAAGCTGACTCGTCAACCCGGATGGTGATGCTTCGCGGGCGGCCGTCGCGAGCACCATGGCGTCGGCCAGGGCCTGAAGAGCGTCGTCGTGCAGAGCCCGCGCGATTCGGCTGCGCTCTACCTCCCGTGCCTCTTCCAGGCGTGCCTCCGCCCGTTCGCGTTCGGTGACGTCGCGGTGGATCCCGAGATATCCCGTGATGTCGCCGCCGTCGTCGTGCACCGCCACCGCGATCAGCTCAACCTCGACCTGGGCGCCGTCCTTGCGACGCGCCGTGAATTGGGTCCGCGTCCGCCCGGTCTGGAGCAGCTGCCCCTCGAGCTCGACCCGAGACGGGTCGCCCGGATAGCTCGCGACCTCGCGCGCCGGCCGACCCAGTACCTCCTGAGCGGTGAAACCGTACAGCCGCTCCGCCCCCCGGTTCCAGGACGTAATGCGGAAATTCTCCGCGTCGGTCCCGATCACCCCGTCCTCGACATTGTCGAGCAAGCTCGCGTGGAGAGTCTGAAGCTGCTCGGCGGCTCTCCGATCGCTTATGTCGCGCGTGTAGACCGCCATACCACCATTCCAGGGGAAGGAGCTCACCTCGAGCCAGCGGCCGTCCGGCTCCGAGTAGGTCTCCAGGCGCACCGGCCTGCTCTCGGTGCGGCCCCGGGAAAGCTCCGCGTACAGGGCCGTTTGTCCGAACTCGGGAAACAGATCCCACACCGTCGTCCCGATCAGATCCGCGTGTGTGAGGCTCGTGCCCAACGCGTTGTTGATCGCTTTCAGCCCACCCTCGTTCGCATCCGCGTAGCCCCAATCCTGATCGAACGCGACGAACTCGTCGGTCGTGCTCTCGAGCAGGCTGACGATACGTGCGTTGGCCTGGCGCAACGCCCCCTGAATGCGCTTTCGCTCGGTGATGTCGTGGTGGATCCCGAGGTGGCCGCTCAGCTCGCCCTGCTTGCCCGGCACCGCCACCGTTATCAGCTCAACCTCGACCGAGGTTCGGTCCTTGCGGCCCCCTTGTTCCAGGACGTGACGCGAAAATCGTCCGCGTCGGTCCCGATCACCCCGTCCTCGACATTGTCGAGCAGGCTCACGTGGTAGGCGCGTGCCTCCTCAACCTTCCGCTGCTCGTCGCTGTTCTCCATCGCTGACGCACTCAGCAAGTCCGCCATCTCATGCGACCGGCCGTCCGCGCAGCTCGACGGCAATCGCCGCCCGGCTGGGGGCGATTCGCTTCATCGCAAGCCAGCATAGCCCATGGCAGATCGCCCGTGGACCCCCTGTATCGCCCGCAACCGCTCTGGCGAGCAGGCCGCGGGACCGCTCAGTCGTGTGTCAGCCCGAGCCGGTCCACGGCTCGGCGACCGCCCAGGCGTGCCACGACTCGACCTCGATCCACGCGCTCACCCGTCCGCGGTCGCGCTGAGGGTACGCCCGGCCGGTGTACTGCCGCGACAGGCGGTCGATGGCCTCGAGGTTCGGATCGGGTTCGAGCGAAACCACCCGGCCACGCAGGGTGACGTGGTGGTACCAGTCATCCTTGCCAAGTACGGTGATCGAAACACGCGGCTCCAGCCGGAGATGCTCTAGCCGTTTACGCCCTTCGTCCATGTTCACCAGCACCCGACCGTCGTCCCACAGGTACCAGGTGGCCGCCGTGTGTGGGCTCCCGTCCTCCTGGATGGTCGCGATCACGGAGGGATTGGGATGGGAGAGGAACTCGTCGAGCTCGTGTGGGAGGGGCGGTTTCGGCACGGTGTCGTTTGCTCACGTTCAGCTCGATGGGGCTGACCGATCACGCTTCCGCATGGGTCGTTCTTGGCTCGTACAGGTTCACAGCCACAAACGAAGCAGTAGGTCGCATACGCCGACCCGCAACCCGTCTTCTTGAGCTTCGGGGACCGCGGTCTATGTCTGCGGACATGGTCACCGGTGAGGCAGCGCATGAGCATCGAACTTGAACGGGGCGACGTCTTCTTCTTCTACCGTTCCTGAGTGGGTCTCTGACCCCGAACGGCCTATTTGGAGATTCGATGGCGGTAATGACGTCGCGAGCAGTTGATCTGCCGGCGGGCGAAACGATCCCGGCGCTCGGCCAGGGCACCTGGCATCTCGGTCAGGGGCGCCATCCTCGGGCCGACGAGCTCCAAGCTCTGCGGACGGGCATCGACCTCGGGATGACGCTGATCGACACGGCGGAGATGTACGGAGACGGCGCCACCGAGCAGCTCGTAGGCGAGGCCATCGCCGGCCGGCGCCGCGAGGTCTTCCTGATCAGCAAGGTCCTTCCCTCCCATGCCACGCGGCGGGGAACCATCGCTGCCTGCCGGGCCAGCCTTCGCCGCCTCGCCACCGACCAGCTCGATCTCTACCTGCTGCACTGGCGCGGGATGGTCCCCCTGGACGAGACTGTCGCCGCCTTTGAGGAGCTGCGAGCTGCGGGGCTCATTCGCCACTGGGGCGTGAGCAACTTCGACCTCTCCGCTGTGCGGAGACTGGTGCGCTCGCCGGGGGGCGGCTCGGTTCAGGTCGATCAAGTCCTCTACAACCTGACCCGGCGTGCCATCGAGTGGGATCTGCTGCCGTGGTGCCTCGAGCACGGACTGCCGATCATGGCGTACTCACCGCTGGAGCAAGGGCGCATCGTGGAGCACCCCGTGCTCCAGGGAATCGCCCGCCACTACCACGCCACACCGGCGCAGGTGGCGCTCGCCTGGGTCCTATCCCACCCCGGCGTGTGCGCGATCCCCGAGGCCGGAACGGTCAAGCACGTCCGCCAGAACCGGGCGGCGCTGGATCTCCGCCTGCGTGAGATCGACATGGTGAAGCTCGACGAGGCCTTTCCGGCACCGATCGCTCCCCAACCGCTCGAAATGCTCTAGCCCCACTCAATGGCGAAAACACACCCCCAGCCTGCCGAGCCGCGAGAGATCGGATTCGTGGGGCTCGGAACCATGGGTGGCCGGATCGCGGGTCGTCTACTCGCCGCCGGTTACGACGTGTACGGGACCAACCGCACGCGCGCCAAGGCCGAGGCGTTGATGGAGCGTGGGCTGCGTTGGTGTGAGACGCCGCGCGATGTGGCCGCGGTCGCCGACGTCACCTTCAGCATGGTCATCGACGACGACGCGCTCCGGGCGGTCACATCCGGTCCAGACGGGATCCTCGCCGGCCTCGCCGAGCGCAAGATCTACGTGGACATGAGCACGGTCAGCCCGGAGACGAGCCGGGGCCTGGCCGAGCAGGTGCGCTCGCTAGGAGGGCGAATGCTCGATGCGCCCGTTTCAGGTGGCGCCCCTCAGGCCGAGGAAGGAAGCCTCACGATCATGGTCGGGGGGGACGAGCAGGCTTTCCGTCTCGTCGAGCCACTGCTCCGGGAGCTCGCGCGCACCGTGAGGCACATCGGCGCCAACGGCCAGGCGCTGGTCTTGAAGCTCGCCACCAACATCAGCCTCGCTGTGCAGATACTCGCTCTGAGCGAAGGCGCGCTGATCGCCGAGCGGGCTGGCATCAGCCGCGGTCTTGCGCTTGATGTCATGACTAACAGCGTGATCGGCTCGCCGGCGCTGAAGGCCCGAGCGCCACTGTTGCTCGAGCCTGGCCGGCCAGGATGGTTCGATATGAGGATGATGCACAAAGACCTGCAGCTTGCGCTCGATACGGCTCGCAGGCTCTCGGTCCCAGCCCCATCGGCCACAGCGACCGACGAGGTGCTGAGCACCGCGCGGGAGCTCGGCTATGACCACCGCGACATCGCCGCCGTGATCGAAGTCCTAGAACGCCTGAGCGCGAACCCGGCCGGGAACGGCAGCCGCCGCCAGACGGCGACGCCCAGATAAACGCACTCGGGACCTCCCCGGTCACGCCGAAGAGCGGGTGGGTACGAACCCGATGGCGCTGATGGTTAACCCCACATCGGTTGTGGGGTTAACCCCATATGGCGCTTAACCCGGTCCGGTTCATGCCAACATGTCTTCGTCCGGTCTAGGTCAGCACTTCGGCTGCTGCGGGCCCAGATTCCGCGTTACCGCAAGATCGAGGTACAGCGATCGGCGTCCTGGCACTCGTCGGAACCAGCAAGGGCCTGTTCCTCCTCGCGGCGGGTGACGACCGCCGCCGGTGGCAGGTCGAGGGCCCGCTGCTCGACGGCTGGGGGGTCTACCACGCGATACTTGATCCCCGCGATGACGCGATGTACGCCGCGACCAATCACCGCGTCTACGGTTCGAGCGTCCAGCGCTCGGACAACGGCGGCAGGACCTGGAAGCGATCACAGAAGATCGGGTTGCCGGAGGAGTCCGGACTGACATTGGACGCCGTGTGGCACGTCGAGCCAGGCAGGTCAGGAGATCCCGGAACGCTTTATCTCGGGGCGGCTCCCGGCGCACTGTTCCGCTCTGACGACGGTGGCGAGACCTGGGAGGTGAACCGCGGCATTCTCGAGCACCCCACGCGCGACCAATGGTTCCCCGGCGCCGGGGGGATGTGTTGCCATTCGATCCAGCTCGATCCTCGTGACGCCAGCCGCATGTACGTCGCCATCACTTCGGCCGGCGTCTTTCGCTCGGACGACTGCGACGAGGCCTGGATCCCGGTGAACAAGAACGTCGCTGCCGATTACCTCGGCAACCCTTATCCGGAGGTCGGACAGTGCCCGCACAAGCTGCTGCTGCACCCAGCGCGGGATAGGCTCTGGCAGCAGAACCACTACGGGGTGTACCGCTCCGACGACCACGGCGACTCATGGGTGCGCGTCGACGGGAACGGGTTGCCGAGCGGCTTCGGATTCCCGATCATGCTCGATCCGGACGATCCCGACAAGGCGTTCGTGATTCCGGAGAGGAGTCCCGAGTATCACTACAGCTCCGGCGGGCAGCTCGCCGTCTACCGTACGTGCGACAGCGGGGAGACGTGGGAGCTGATGGCCGACGGCCTACCCAAGCAGGCCTGGGCGGCTGTGCTTCGCGAGGCGTCGGCGTATGACGCCGGGTCGCTCTATTTCGGCACTCAGAGCGGCTCGTTCTTCGTGCTCGCGGACGGAGAGGTGTGGGTCGAGGCGGTACGACACCTTCCGCCGATCCTGTCGGTCGAGGTCTCGCAGTGGTCCAGGTAGTGGTCCCGACCATGCTCGCCGCGCAGGCGGAGGGTCGTAAGCGCTTCGAGCTCGAGGCGGAGACCGCCGGGGACGCCTTGCGCGCGCTACCAGTGGCCGACCTCCTCTTCAACGAGCGAGGCGAGTTGAATCGGCATCTGAATGTGTACGTCGACGGAACCGACGTTCGCGAGCAGGGCGGTCTGGAGCGGCCGCTGGCCGAGGGAGCCGGCGAGATACGGGTCGTGGCGATGGTTTCCGGCGGTTAGCGTCCGATCCTCACCGGGCGAACGACACGCGTGCCAGCGAGGTGAGCATCACGACAAACGGGCACGGCAAGCCTGCGCTGATCGGACGCAGCGGAGAATGCGCACGGGTTGATCGGCTTCTCGCCAGCGCGAAGGGAGGCGACAGCGGTGTCGTGGTGCTGCGGGGCACAGTCGGGACAGGAAAGACGGCGCTTGTCGATTACGCCGCCGATTCAGCCGAGGGCTTCCGGGTTGTCCGCGCGGTCGGGGTGGAATCGGAGATGGAGCTACCGTTCGCGGGCCTACACCAATTGTGTGGCTCGCTGTTGGACCGCCTCGGCAGCTTGCCGGTCCCACAGCGCGATGCGCTTGGGACCGCGTTCGGGTTGAGCTCGGGGACCCGGCCCGATCGATTCCTGATCAGTCTCGCGGTGCTCAGCCTGCTGTCCGAGGCGGCCGACGAACGGGCGCTTCTGTGCCTGGTCGACGACGCCCAGTGGCTCGATCGCTCCTCCGCGCAGGTGCTGGCCTTCGTGGCACGGCGGGTGAAGGCGGAGTCGGTCGTCCTTATGTTCGCGGTCCGTGAGCCGCTCGAGCCTGACGAGTTCGCCCGACTCCCGGATCTGCGCCTCCAGGGCCTGTCGGATGCCGACGCCCGCCACTTGCTCGCTTCCGTTATCGGCGCCCCGCTGGACGAGCGAGTCCGCGGCCGGATCTTGGCAGAGGCGCGCGGCAACCCCCTCGCCTTGCTCGAGCTGCCCCGCGGTTTATCACCCGCCGAGCTGGCGGGCGGCTTCGGCCTGCCACGGGAGGCGCCGCTCCAGACCAGGATCGAGGCAAGCTTCCGGCGCCGCGTGGAGCAACTGCCCGATGCCACGCAACGACTCCTGCTGCTTGCCGCCGCCGAGCCGACAGGTGAGACGGCACTGCTTTGGCGGGCGGCGGCGGAGCTCGGGCTCACCACCGATGCGGCGGACCCCGCCATCGGCGATGGCATGCTCGAGCTCGGCGCGCGAGTCACCTTCCGCCACCCACTGCTGCGTTCCGCGATCTATCGGTCCGCGTCGCCTGAGGCTCGGCGAGACACGCATCGAGCCCTGGCTGCGGCCACTGACGCTAAGGCCGATCCCGACCGCCGGGCGTGGCATCTTGCCCGTGCGGCCATCGCGCCCGATGAGGAAGTCGCCGACGAGCTGGAGCGTTCGGCTGGGCGGGCGCAGGCGCGGGGCGGAGTCCCGGCCGCCGCGGCATTCCTCGAGCGTGCCACCGATCTCACCGTCGACCCCGGAAAGCGAGCACGGCGGGCACTGGATGCCGCAGGAGCCAAGCTGCTCGCTGGGGCGCCCCAGGAGGCGTTGACGCTCCTGTCCTTGGCAGCAGAAGGGCCGCTTGACGAATTCGACCGCGCGCAGCTCCAGAGGGTGCACGGACAGATCGCTCTAGATCGCAGACATGCTGGAGACGCCGTTCCACTCCTCCTAGACGCAGCCAGGCGGCTCGAGTCGCTCGATCCCGGGCTGGCGCGCGACACCTACCTCGAGGCGCTCCGGGCAGCGAGCGTGGCGGGCCGCCTCGGCGGCGGCACCTCGGCTGCCGCAAAGGCCGCTCGCAACGCCCCGGCCAGGCCGGGAGGTCGACGAGCCACGGACCTCCTGCTGGACGGTCTGGCCATCCGGTTTACGGACGGCTATGCCGCAAGCGCTTCGTCGCTCAAGCGGGCCCTGGTCGCCGTGCGCGACGAGGGGAATCGTCCGGGGCAGGACGTGCGGTGGCCGTGGATCGCTCGCCGAGTCGCGCCGGACCTGTTCGACGACGACACATGGCATGCGCTCGCCACTCGGAACGTTCAGATCGCCCGCGAGGCCGGGGCGCTCGCCGTGCTCCCTCTGGCGCTCAACCTACACGCGTTGCTGCGCTGCTTCGAGGGTGAACTCGTGGCGGCCGCGGCGCTGCTGGAGGAGGCCGACGAGATCGCCGATACGACCGGCTCAGCCGAGATGGTCTTTGGGAGGGTTCTGCTCGCCGGGTGCCGGGGAGACGAGGCCCAGGCGGTGGAGCTGTTCGAGAAAAGCACGGCTGCGGCGACGGCACGAAGCGAAGGGGTGGTGCTCACATTCGCCGAGCACGCGGCAGCCCTGCTCTACAACGGCCTCGGCCGGCACGAAGCCGCCCTCGGGCCGGCCCAGAGCGCAAGCGCCCGTGACGAGCTGATGGTCTCGGTGTGGTCCCTACCCGAGCTGACTGAGGCGGCCGTCCGGTGCGGCCGGATCGAGCTCGCCACAGCGGCGGTGGAGCGACTTGCCGAACGTACGCAGGCGGCGGGAACGGATGCGGCGCTCGGTATCGAGGCCCGCGCGCGAGCCCTCGTGAGCGAATCCAGGCTGACCGAAGGCCTCTTCTCCCAGGCAATCGACCGGCTCAGTCGCTGCCGATTCGCGCTGGACCTGGGGCGCGCCCACCTTCTGTACGGGGAATGGTTGCGCCGTGAGCAACGCCGGCTCGATGGCCGCGAGCAGTTGCGCACCGCGCACGAGATGTTCGCCGCGATGGGGGCGGAGGCTTTTGCCGAGCGCGCGCGGCGCGAGTTGCTCGCGACCGGCGAGACCGTCCGCGCCCGCGCCCCCGATACACGTGCCCAGCTCACCGCACAGGAGGTACAGGTCGCACACCTCGCCCGCGACGGACTGTCGAACCCTGAGATCGCCGCCCGCCTCTTCATCAGCCCTCGCACGGTCCAGTACCACCTTCGCAAGGTGTTCATGAAATTGGACATCAGTTCGCGAAACCAGCTTCACCGGGCGCTGCCCGCCGACCCGAACGCCGCATAGGGGCCAGTGGACCCGGCGGGTTGCGGCTCAGATCGCGACCCAGCCCCTTGACTGGCCAGTCCCACTGTGCACCTGGCGGACGCGAGCGCAGCCAGGGTGATCGACACTGACCGGGATCCAGGTAACGAGGCGCCGACCCGCGAGGAGACGAGAAGATGAGCGTCGCGACCAGAGCCGACGGACCCGTATCGCCGACGCTCGATCTCCATCGGTCAGGCGACACCCAGGCGGCGCGTCACAGTCCGCGCATTCGTGCCGTCCTGGGAGAGCATCACATGCTCTACCGGACAGGACTGGAGCTCGCGCTCCGAGAGACTGGGATCGAGGTGGTATCGGTGGCGAACAACGCGGACGATCTGGCCCGTAAGACCCGGGCATATCACCCCGATGTTGCGGTGCTGGACATCGACATGCCACCCAGCCTCAGCGATCACGACCGTGTCGAGGCTGCACGCAACATCCGGTCAATCGACCGTCGCCTAGCGGTCCTGATCCTGTCGGAGCGCCCCAACGAGCGATGCGCCTTGGCGGTAATGGGCGACGAGCCGGCGGGCTTCGGATTCGTTGTGAAAGCCCGCGTCCGAGAAATCGAGGACTTCACGACGTCCGTGCGCGAGGTGGCACGTGGTGGTACCGCCATCGACCCGGCCGTGGTCTCCCGACTCGCAGCGCGTCGTCCAACTGACGCCTGGATCGAGGACCTGACGAATCGCGAGCGCCAGGTCCTCGCTCTGATGGCCGAGGGACGATCCAACGGGTTCATCGCCGACGACCTCGTCGTGACGATTTCGGCCGTCGAGCGCCACATCACGAGTATTTTTGCCAAGCTCGGCCTGCGGTCGAGCTCGGGGGACCATCGAAGGGTGCTTGCGGTGTTGAGGTACCTCGCAGCTGATGGCACACGCGAACCTCGTCGGCCCGCGGAGGCGAAACGAACCGGCGAAAGAGCAACTGCTCGATCACAGCGAGATCGAGCAGTTCCGATCGGTGCTGGGTAGCCTCAACGACCGCGAAGCGATGATCCTTCGCGCCCGCTACCGGCTCGAAGGCCCGAGCAGTCGCTACGGGACGTTGGCGAGCGGACCGGACTCAGCGCCGAGCGCGTCCGGCAGACCGCGCAATGCGCGCTGGGCAAACTGCGAGCGGCAGGTGCAGTAGCCAAGTTGACATCACGCCACTGAGAGCTACTAATGACACTCGACGCTGTTGCCCGCTTCTCGGAAGGGAGGTTCACATGGCACTGATTCGCTGGGAACCTGTGGGTGAGCTGAACACCATCCAGAACGAGATGAACCGGCTCTTCAATACATTCTTCGACGAGTCCACCCCGACCGGCCGCGCGGGGAGCCCCCGGCCGGCGATGGATCCCGGCGATGGACCTCGTCGAGACCTCTGCCCTAGCCGGAAGAGCGAGCGAGAGCGTGCATGGCTGATTTGGTGACTACAACGGAAGTCAGGAGCTGCGCCGGTTCGTCTCAGGCATCGACGCGGCCGTGTGCAGATGCGTCGGACGATTCGGGGACGCGTGTCCGGCCCACGTAGGGACCCCGCGCAGAATCGGTTGCTACAACGGAGGTCCGACGGGCGTGACTGCCATCGCGGCGCGCGCGCTTGCGCGTCAAACCGACGATGAGCTGCTCGAGGCGTACGCGCAGAGCGGTGGTGTCGAGGTTCGCGACGAGCTGGTCTGGCGATTCATGCCGTTCGCGCGGAAGCTCGCGCTGCGCTACATGCGTACCCACGAGCCGCTCGACGACCTCGTCCAGGTCGCGAGCCTCGGCCTCCTGAATGCGCTCGATCGCTTCGAGCCGGGCCGGGGCAAGACGTTCACGGGCTTCGCCGCTCCCACGATCCTGGGTGAGCTCAAGCGTCACTTTCGCGACAAGGGGTGGGGCATCCACGTCTCCCGGAACATCCAGGAGCGCGCGGTCGCGGTCAGCCGGCACACCGAACGTCTGACGGCGGAGTACGGCCGGTCCCCGACCGTCGACGAACTCGCCGATGCACTCCAGTGCACGGTCGAGCAGGCGATCGAGGCGATCGACGTCGCCCACAACTACCACCTCGCATCACTAGATGCACCCGCGGCCCAGGACGACGACGATCGCTGCGCACTCGGCGACACGATCGGACGAACAGACGCGGGCTTTGACCTCGCTGAGGATCGCGTGACGATGGCTGAGCAGTGGGGAACGCTCGACGAGGTCGAGCAACGGGTCCTCGGTCTTCGTCTCGTGCACCAGCTCACGCAGCGGGAGATTAGCCAGCGAATCGGCTGCTCACAGATGCACGTCTCACGACTTCTCCGCCGCTCGATCGCCCGGCTCAACCCGCCGGCGGCCGCCTGAGGGCTCTCTCGCACCCGCCCGAAGACCAAGAGTTTTCGCGGCTACGACCGTGCGGGACAACGGCAGCGAGCTGCCATTGAGGAGCCTCTGAACCGTTTCGGTATTTACCTCAGGTGCTGGCTCGGCTCCCAGCGGAAAGGAAGACCGCCCGGTTCCAGACGGCTTCCAGGTAGGGGCATCTGCAAGCCTGACGGGACCCGTCGACTGTGCAGCGACAGCGGGCGATGAGCGCCGGGCATCCGAGGTTCGGCTCGGATGCCCAGCACCGATGATTGGCTTATTACGGTCTCGATCGTCCGCTCGCGGTTCTCGCGGGCGCGCTTGCCCATGTCGTCGTCCACGACCCAGAGATTGCCGAGGACCCGGTGCTCGAGCGGCGCCGCGGTCATCGCTGCGCGTGCAAGGCACTCGCGAGCTCCTTGAACTCCCAGCCTCGGTCCCGGCGGTCCCTATCGGCCCCCCAGGCTAGCGCCCTCGCGGCCACCACGCCGAGCCCGCCGCCGCTCTTGGCCGTGGCAACACCCGTGGCAACGTCCATCCCGTCCAATGCGTCTAACGCGTCCAGCAAACCGGCGCGCCGACGCCGAGCGTGGCGAGCACGATGAACACGGTCAGCGCGACGGCTTGGCTTACGGCGCTCGCTCCGGTCTGAGCGATCGCCGCGGCGGCGCCGACGACGAGCAGCAGGTTCTTGGGACTGACTGCCGATAGCAGGGCTCCCATTCCGGCGGACTTGACGGGCGTGAACGTGTCGACCGACTTCATCCATGCGGGCAGTTGAGGCTCCCTGCCGCCGCGAGGACGTCCGCGCCACTGCCTAACCGCGAGCAGCCACAGGAGGACGCCGAGGACGAGCTTGACGATGCTGAGCCAAGTCGCTGGAGTGCCGTGCTCGCTGGCCGACGCGCCGCTCGCGATCAGCAGCACGATCGTGCCCAGGACGGCGATCCCCAGTACCCATCCCGTCAGGAAGGCCGGCCCGTTCGTCCGGCCTTTGGGCGTGGCGAGCATCAGTACCACGGCGATGATCGGCACCGGGCTCAGCGCGACGCCAACGCCAAACGAGAGAACCTGCCCGATCGTCTGGCCCGTCAGCGAATCCTCCCCCGATCGGTGTCCACCCACTCATCATCTCCCCCGACGGTTGGGTGCCTATCACCCGATCCGGATGAAAGGCACACACATCCGTCGCGCAGGGACGTCGACCGCTGCGCCGCCAGGGACTGCAGAAACGCTCGGCGACCGAGATCTCAGTCCTTATGTCTGGGAGAGTCTCGCGACGGACGCCCACGTAGGTGCCCGCCAGTTGTGGAATCGTTCCAAGGGGCAGCGGGCGTTCGCTTGAGCCGAAAAGTACCCACCTCCAGGACCAGCACCTGAAAGCACCGATCGGAACGCCCGAAGGTGAGCCGACGCGCGCATGACGTGGACGGGGTGATCTGGTGTGGACTTGCAGCGAGTGCTATCGAACGTCGACGAAGAGGACCTCGATCGCGTTGTTGCCGTAGCCGAGCCGGTTCCAGATCGGAACCTCGGGCTGCACGTTTCCTGCGGCGTCGGTTGCTCGCGCGCGCAGCGTCCTTCGGCCGCGTTCGTCCGGTTGCCATTCGAACGACCAGCTCTGCCACTGGTACGGACCTCTCGGGGTCTCTACGTGCGCCGGTAGCCACTCGGCCTCCCCGGTTAGGCTCAGGTCGACGTTGGTGACAGGGCCGGTGCCCGACCATGCCTTGCCGCGAACGACGTATGCGCCACCGAGGCGCACGGTGGCGCCCGGGCTGGGGTCTGTTATCCGCGCCCGCGGTCGCATGACCGTCACGCGCTCGGCGGGGCGGTCCTGCCACTGGTACATGTAGTGGCCGGTCTCGAACTCGCCGAGGAAGGGCGCTGTCAGGATTTCGATGTGCTTCAGCCACTTGACAGAGGCGACGCCGTACCAATGCGGGACGATCAGGCGGAACGGTGACCCGTGGTCGGGATTGAGCGGCTCTCCGTTCATCTCGTAAGCGACCAGGATCTCGGCGGACGGGTCAGCGGCGTGGACGAGCGTCAGCGATCGCTCGAACGACAGGTCGGAGGCGTCGATGTCCTTGAGCACCGGGTTGAGGATGTATGACCCGTGGTCGGCACCGGCGAAGCGCACTTCCACGCCGGCTGGATGCGGCCTCGCCCGCTCGAGTATCTCGTGCAGGAGCGCGCCCTTCCATCGTGCTGTGGAGACTGCGTAATCGCCCCAGGGCTCACCGGCTGGAAGCGGCCTCATCGCGAGTCGACCGTTCCCGGCGCATTCGAGCGTGACGACGCGCTCGACTGCCGGCAGGGCTCGGAGGTCGTCGAGCGTGAGCGTCAAAGGGCTCTCAACCGCGCCGGCGATCTCGAGCGTGCCGTCGTGATCGGGTACGGGAAAGTTGCTGCGCACGTAGTGCAGAGCAGTCGGGGTAATGTCACCCTCGAGTGCCTCGGGCGGCGCCTCGGCGTTGAACGGCTCGGCATGGATCATGGTCAGCGCCGCGCGCTGCCGTTCCAAGTCATCGGCTACAGCCATCTCGTGAGCCTCCTCCATCGAACCTCGTCGATTCAGTAGTCGGGGTCGCTAAAGCTTGGATCGCGGTTCTCGTTGAAGGCGCCGATCCCCTCAATCCGATCTGGGTGCACTGCCGAGCGCCAGTGGGCTTCCATCATGATCGCGATCGCCTGTTCGGTCGGTTGTCCTTGCCCGAGCCGGACCGCCCGCTTCACGGCTTGAACCGCCGTCGGTGAGTTGCTCGCGATCTTTTCCGCGATTCGGTGCGCGGCCTCCATCAGTTCGGTCTGCGCGTAGAGCTCGTTGACCATGCCAAGGCGGTGCGCCTCCTGCGCGCTGATCGGATCGCCGGTCATCAGCATCTGCAGCGCCCTGCCCGGTGGGAGGACGCGCGGTAGGAACACCGGTGAGCCGCCGCCCGCGGCGAGCCCGATCATGGCCTCTGGCTGACCGAAGGTCGCGTTCTCCGACGCGATGATGAAATCGGTGCTCTGGGCGATCTCGGAGCCGCCGCCGTACGCGATCCCGTTCACCGCAGCGAAGATCGGCTTTCGCAATTCGCGCAGGGTGTACAGCGTGCGGTCGAAGTCCTGACGCTGGCGCAGCCACTGCTCCTTCGTCATGTTCTTGCGTTGGCGCAGGTCGCTGCCGACCGAGAAGGCTCTCTCACCGGCCCCGGTGATGATCGCGACACGGACGGCGGGACGGACCGCGATCGTCTCCAGGATTTCTGTGAGGCGCGCCCCCATGTCCGTCGTGATCGCATTGTCGGCGTGCGGCCGGTTCAGGGTGATTACGGCCACGCGGTCGGCAGAGATGAACTCGAGGAGCACGGGCTGATCGGGCTCCGCCTGTCCGGATGATGGCGGGCCGAAATCGAGGGTCTTCCAGCGCTCGGTGCCTGCGGAGCTGGTTGTCAAGTCGTCCTTCTTTCCTTATCGATGCGTGTCACGTGCCGAGTTCTCCCAGCCAGCGCAGTGCTTGTAGGCCTGGCGCGAAGCAGTACTCCCCACCGCGGGTGACGACGAAGGGCGGCAGGTCACGCAGCCGGCGGCGGATCGGCCGTTGCGGGATGGTAAGCATGCCGGACCCGTCGTTTGGACCGACGAGCGGGTCTTTCTCGGCGGGCGCCCCGATGAAGATGCCGTCGTTCAGCCATTGGGTCTTGACGAACTCGAACTGGCGCTTGATGTGCGCGCCCGCGAACACGAAGACGATGCCTCGGTCGGCTCCGTCGTCCTCGAGCACGCCTTCGGGCAGCATCGGACCGTAGCTGGTTCCCCGCCGGATCATGCGGTGCAGTCGAACGTCGACGCTCATCTCGTGGTCGAGCGCGTCTCGCGGGTTCGCGCGCCGCGCGTGTGCGCCGGCTGGGCACTTGAACCCGCGGAGATCGTCGGCGTAGCTGAAATCGTTGTTGCGGTCGGGATCCGCGCCGAGCCCGGGATCGTCGCACCCAGGCGCCAGCGTGAGCGGCGCGCCACTCGGCCAGCGTCCAACCATCTTCGCGGCGAGCAGCGCCTCCTCTTCGCGGTTCGCGGCTTTGGCTCGGAGGTACGCGCGGTAGGCCGCAACCCGCGTGTGCAGCTTTCGGAAGACGAGGTAGGTGCCGTTCCGACCGAGCACCTCTGGCGTCGGCATCGGCGGCAGGCTTCCCGTCTCATCTGGATAGCCGAGAATGAACTCGCCCGCCTTGATCGGTCGTCCCACCGGCTCAGAGCCTTCGATTCCGCTCCCCTCCACTGTCGGCTGGCCGATCCCGTCCTTGAAGCCGAAGGAGGTGCGACCGGTCGGGAGCTGGTAGCAGTCCTGGCGCCAGATCAGCTCAACCCCGGGTAGCTCCTGGTGGGCGCGGCGTGCTCGTTCGAGCACCGTTTCCATGCGCGCCGCATCGGGCGACAGCGCCGCCAGCGCAACGTGGACATCCCGGGTTCCGAGCGGTTTCTCCCAGTTGACCGGGCTGCTCTCGCCGACATCTCCCAGCTCGGCCGCGCGGGCCGCCATGCCCTGCCGGAACTCAGGCGCGAAGCTGTCAAGCGACTCCTGCGGAACGCCCAGCGCCTTCAAGCCCTCGTGAGTGAAGCCAACGGTGATCCAGGCATCGCGAGCCGGATCAGAGGAGGGCACGCCGGAGTCGACCACGGTGTGCAGGCGCCGGACCAGCTCCCGGCCAGCGTCACGGTCGTCGATGCGGAGCAGCAGGTAGGTGCCGACGTAGGGGGACGGTCGTGGGTGGAGCGCCCCGCTCTGGATGTCGTCGAGTTCCAGGATGCTTGGTGCCAGGGTCACGTGTCCACTTCTGATCGCTAGATGTGCTCGGGCGGCTGCGGGGGATCCGGATTCGGCGGTGCGAGGTAGGGGAACGTTCGCGACGCCGGCATCGTTGCCCGGTCGACACCGTCGCGGATCGTGGGACCTTTGCCGGCGTTCACCAACAGCGTGAAGATCGTATCCATCACGTCGTCGTTCAGGGCTCGCCCGCCGCAGGTCTCGTGCGTCCGAGCCTCGCGGTTCGCGAGCTCGATCTCGAGGAACGACCCCTGCTCGGCGTACGGCTTGGTGACGTCGACCACGAGGAAGTCCGCGAGCATTAATTCGGTCAGCGGATGGGCGCCGTTCTCGCCTGGTGGCCAGTCTGTCTTGCCGTCGAGTCCGTCCCAGAAAGCGAGGTTCGCGTTGAGTCGCGCCCGGTACGCGCCCTGGTAGGCCTGCGCGAGGTGGAACGCGTCTTCCATGTTGTATAGGTCACGGATTTCGAGATCCCGGTTGACGAGGTCAAACTGCTTCGGTCCCAGCATCAGATTGGGCACCTCGGGCCGGCCGGCACGCTCGAAGCGAACGGCGAGCTTCCCTCGCGTCAACGTCTCCGCGACCACCGCGACCAGCTCACGGTCGCCAAGCACGGCGGCACAGTCGATCTCGACGACGACGCTGAGGACATTCTTGCCGTCGAGAAAGATCGAGCCGGGATCCGTAAACGAGAGCTTTCCCGTCGCGATCGTCTTGAGCATCGCCGGGGCGTCCATGATGAACGGATCCCATCGCGGCCCGGCGAACACGCGGACACCGTGAGCCTGGCCTGCGCCCGCGTCGTTGACCTCCACCGAGACCGCCTCGCCGGTCGGGAGCGAGCACGTGCCTTCCTGAGTGACCCCGTTGGTGCCGTCGCCGTTCGCGGGGGTCGAGAAGACGCAGTCGAACACGAACTCCTCGTCGCCGACAGCGAACGGCGCTCGATCGCCGCCGGCGTGCGCAGTGAGAGACCGCAGCCGGAACCGATAGCTCAGCGCATCGGAGAACAACGCCGACGGCGGCGCGAACGGCAACGTGTTCAGCACCAGCACAAGATGGCCCGGCTGCTCGGGACTAGGGAACGCATACAGGTCCGTGATATCTGCGATCGGCTGGGTGAGAGACCGCGGCCCCGAAAGGTGATGTGACATCGCTTCTCCTCCGCAGCTTC
The DNA here is from genome assembly GCA_963822855.1 of uncultured Solirubrobacterales bacterium. Taxonomy (GTDB): domain Bacteria; phylum Actinomycetota; class Thermoleophilia; order Solirubrobacterales; family Solirubrobacteraceae; genus Palsa-465. The sequence continues at coordinate 68,506 of CAWGJE010000002.1, forward strand.
GTGATACCTAGATCCGAGATGGCTATTACGCGTCGGCAGCCTCGTCGAGCAGCGGCTTCAGCGCCGGATGTCCCAGCGCCTCCTCGGCGTCGGGGTCATCGAGCACCTGCTGGAAGGCGGCGTTCACGCGCTCGGCCTTGCGGATCTCCTTCACCGTGCCACCGTAGTTCCGTGCGTAGGCACCCGCGGTGACTTGGGCGCTCAGAATGAACTCCTTCACCGCGGCGAGATCGGGAAGGCCTTCGTACCCCTCGACGTGCTGGAAGATTGCGGCGAACAGCTGCAGCGGCCTCGAAGCGAAGTCCTCCATATACGCATCCCACGGGCCGTCGAAACTCGTCGCGAACAGCAGTCGCGTGTCGTCGTCGAACAGCACGAACCGAGCTTCGTGGATGGACGCAATCGGCATGTTGTAATCCCCGGGCCGGTAACCGGGACTATTCTGAAGTGCTTCGACCGCGTCGCGGAGATCGCTCTCGCTGCCCGGTTTGACCCGGAAGAACAAGCTGAACTCGCTCGTCGAGCCGACGTTGATGCCCGGTCGTGACGTTGGTGTTGCGTCCGTTGTCAAGATCTTCCTCCTATGGGCTGGGCGCGCGGGCGAGAACGCCTCGGCCGCGAGTTGACGGTCTGCTCATGCTGGGCTCGACGCGCGCGAGACTTCCTCGGTATCGGCGAGGTGATCGACCGCCCACGTTCCGGTCTGGTCGAGTTCGATCGCGGCGCCGATAGCCGCACGGCCAAGCGCGTTCGCGTAGGTTGGAAACGAATACGGGACTAGCGCGAGTTGCTCGACGAGCATCTCCGCGGCCATCGCTGTCGCCGCGAGCTGCGCGAGCTCGACCGCCCGTTCCCCCACGATGTGACAGCCGAGAATGCTATGGAGTTGTCGATCGACGACCAGCTTGCAGAACCCGGTCGGGCGCCCGTCGATGATCGGTCGCGGGAGCGAGTCGAACCGCACCGTCGACACGACCACCTCGTGGCCCTCACGTGCTGCCGCTTCGGTTAGCCCGACGGAGGCGTACTCAGGATCGGTGAAACTGCCGATCGGGCTCACCTGCGCCGGCAGAGCCGTCGTCGGTCCGAGGACAGCGTTGCTCGCGGCCACCACCGCCTCGCGGATTGCCTCGTGTACCACCATCGCCCGCCCGGTGACATCGCCGGCGGCGAAGATGTGCGGCGCTGCGGTTCGCAGCTGGCTGTCCACCTCGACGTAACCTCGCCGATCGGTCCCCACCCCGGCACGATCGAGGTTCAGCCCGGCTGTGGCGGCCACCCATCCAACCGCGACCACCGCGACCATGGCGTCGACGCTGTCTGCGGCACCGTTCGCTGAATGAATGAGTCGTACTCCAATCTGAGAACGCTCGAAGCGCTCGATCGATCCGGCGTCCTCGACGATCCGAACGCCTGACGCTGCCAGGGCGGCGCTCACCGCTGTCGAGACGTCTTCGTCTTCGCTCATCAAGATCCGCGGAGCAACCTCGACGAGTTGGACGCGTGAGCCGAGCGCGTTGAAGATCGAAGCCACCTGAACGCCCGTCGCGCCGGCGCCGAGCACGAGCAGCGACTCCGGAACCGCGGACAGGTGCCACGCGTCGCTGTGCGTCGCGGTCAGATCGAAGCCGGGAACCGCGAGCCGCCGCGAGGTTCCTCCGGTACAGATGATGACCTTGTCCGCTCGGAGCCGCGGCGCGTTGTCACTCTCGACGGTATGGGGATCGAGGAACCGTGCCGTCCCCGCCCGCTCGTGGATCGTCACTCCAGCAGCGTCCAGATCGTCACGCAGCAGCGAGTGGTTGCGCACATCCTCGGTCACCTCACGGACGCGAGCCAGCAGCCGGGAGTAGTCCAGCGAGAGCTCACCGGATGTGATCCCATAGCGCGGGAGCTGCCTCGCCTCGCGGATCAGCCGGGCTGCCTGGGCGAGTGTGCGCACCGGGACGGGGCCATCATTCGCGGCCATTCCCCCGAACTCATCGCGGGTGATCAACGCCGTCTTCGCTCCGAGCCGAGCCGCGCGTAGCGACGCGATCACGCCGGCGGGCCCGGCGCCGATGACCACCACGTCAAGCATGTCGGTTGGCGGGGAGGCCATTCAGTCGATCATCCGAACCGCTGCGGGGGTCGTCATCCCCCGAATCGGGTGAAGCGCACGCGGCTGCGCGATGTCACGATCGCAAGATGCGCGCGATGACCGTGACACCGGGGCAGCAAGGGACCGCCGGTGTGGAGGAAGTCCCGGGCCCGGACCCACGCGACGGTCAGCTCCTCGTGCGCGGGCTCGCCGTCGGTGTATGCGGGACTGACCGAGAGATCGCCGAGGGCTCGTACGGGACGCCGCCACCCGATGACGGAAAGCTGATCGTCGGCCACGAGAGCTTGGGCGAGGTTCTCGAGGCGCCCACCGGATCAGGCTTCGCCCGCGGTGATCTGGTCGTTGGGATCGTGCGCCGGCCCGATCCGGTGCCATGTCCCGCATGCGCCGCCGGAGCGTGGGACATGTGCCGCAACGACGGCTTCGGCGAGCGAGGCATCGTCCGCCTCCACGGATACGGAAGCGAGCAATGGCGCCTGGAACCGGAATTCGCCGTCCGCATACCCACAGGGCTCGGCGACCTCGGTGTTCTCTTGGAACCGGCGTCGGTGCTGGCGAAAGCTTGGGATCAGGTGGACCAGATCTCGCGCCGCGGTTTCTTTGTGCAGGGCAAGGCGCTGATCACCGGCGCCGGGCCGATCGGGCTGATGGCATGCCTGCTCGGCGTGCAGCGAGGCTACGAGGTTCACGTCGTAGATCTCGCCGTAGCCGGCGCGAAACGTGATCTTGTTGAGGCCCTCGGCGCGCGGTATCACGCCGGAGACGCCGCCGAGATCGATGTAGAGGTGGATGTCGTGATCGAGTGCACGGGGCTCGGCGCGGTCGGTAAGTCAGCTGCGAGCAGATTGGTCAGCGGAGGGGTCATGTGCCTGACCGGCATCATGAACCTCGACCCGACCTTCGATGTGGATGCCACGACGTTGAATCGCAACATGGTGCTGCGAAACGTGGTCCTGTTCGGGACCGTGAACGCCGGCAAACGTCATTGGGAACAGGCCGTTGTCGCGCTCGCGGCTGCGGATACCTCATGGTTGAGCGCCCTGATCACCCGTCGTGTCCCCCTGGGTCGCTGGACGGAGGCGCTCGACCGGCAGCCCGACGACATCAAGGTTCTGGTGGACCTCACGGCATGACCGTGCCGGAGGTGACGGCCTGGTCGGGAAAGCCAGGACTGCTCAGCGAAGGCCCGCGGTGGCACGAACAGCGCCAGGAGCTGCTGTGGGTCGACATCCTCGGGCGCCACATGCACCGAGGAACGCTGACGTCGGACGGTGCACTCGACCGCGTCGAAACAATCACGATCGACCGTCACATCGGCGCCGTCGCGCCTGCGATTGGAGGCGGCTACGTGCTCGCCGCCGGACCAGGGTTTCTGTTCATCGATGACGCCGGCGGGGTCCACGAACTCGCCCAGCCCGAAGCCGACCGCACCGACGTGCGGATGAACGACGGCGCGTGCGACCCCCAGGGGCGCTTCTGGGCCGGGACGATGGCCTACGACGAATCGCCCGGAGTCGGCTCGCTCTACCGCCTCGAGCTCGACGGAACCTGCACAACCGTGCTCACCGGCCTGACGATCTCGAACGGCATCGGTTGGAGCCCCGATGCCAGCGCGATGTACCTCAACGACAGCGGCACCGGCCGCGTCGACGCGTTCGACTTCAACGGCGCCACGGGTGCGATCAGCGAGCGCAGGACGCTCGTGCACATCGACCAGCCAGGGGTCGCACCCGACGGCCTCACTGTCGACGAAGACGGTGCAATCTGGGTCGCGCTCTGGGGCGGCGCCGCCGTCAACCGGTACGCACCCGACGGAACGCTCCTCGCCACCGTGCCGATCCCGGTCGAGCGACCCACCTCCTGCGCATTCGGCGGACCCGACCGGGCCACCCTATTCGTCACCACCGCCCGCTCAGATCTTGACGACTCAGCTCTCACCCGCCAACCCGACGCAGGTCGACTGTTCTCGATCGACGGACTGGGTATACGCGGTCTCCCCTGCCAGCAGTATCGAGGCCGAACCGCTTGACAGTAATGCCGGCCGGCTAAGCGAGAGACGTCGAGACTCCGCGTCACCGACGAAGCCACCTGAGACGCACGAGGTTGTCGCGTAAACCCCGCCGGTCGCGCGGTTCGTTGGTATCGCCTCACCACGGTCTGCCGGCCGGACGAGAAATGTGGGTCGCGAGTTGGGGTGGCTCGAAAAAGCGAACGCCTGGTTCGTTTCTTCGAGCCGCCCTTGTTCGATCCGACCCGTTACAGTCGCGCTCGATGGTGCGCCGCGCCGGGTATTTGTGAGCTCGGTGTTCGCCGTCGGGACCAATACCGCGGCCAGGCCGCGCTCGGCCAGCGCCCGACGGGTATGAGCTTCTGATCAGGCCAGGATCTTGGCTTTTTGGGCGGCGAACTCCTCCTCGGTGAGGATGCCTTGCGCCTTGAGGTCGGCGAGATCCTTGAGTTGTTGCACCGCGTCACGCGGAGGCGCGGCGGGTGCGCTCGGCGCCGGCGCGGCCTGCGCTTGTGCCCGCCCCTGCTGTTCGTAGTACTGCTGCTCGTCCTGCCTGGCCCAGCGGTTCTGCTGGCGCCGGCTGACGCGGTTGGAGACCGCCGTGAACGTCCCGGCGGCAACGGCCGTACGGGCGATTCCTCGCAATAGTCCTGGCATCTCGGTTCCCTTTCTCCTAGGCCGGTTCCTCGGTGGCGTCGAGAGCGTCCATTAAGTCCTGCACCCCGATGCGCTCGTTGGCGATGAGCTCGCCGCCGTTGCGTCGGACAGCCGCTATGAACGGAGCCGCCCAGCGGTTCTCATAGACGAGCAGCACGGCAGCGCTTCCGGGCTCGATCTCGGCTGCGGCGAGCGCGGCGTCGTCGTCGTCGAGCATCCCGGTCGATGCGCCGGCAAACGCCGTCAAGTCGCCCGCGGTCTCCTGGTCGATATCGGCGAGGTCAAACCCGGAGAACGTCCCATCCTCGTCCTTTTGCACGAACAGCGCGTCGAGCACGCGGATGATCCCGCGATCGACGAGGTCGAGCAGCATGGGGACCGCGTCGCCGGTCTTCGGCGCATCCGGTGGATAGCCGATCACGACCACGTCGATCGGGCCAAACGCTTCTTCGTTGCCTTCCATAGAGACGAACCTCCAGTGATCGAGGGGCGTTCCGAAGCTGAGCAAGCCACGGGGCTACGCGCATCACCTGCTTTGGATGATGCGCGGGCGCGCCGTGAGGGTGAGTTTTCGATTACTCGTTCAGGACCGCTCACGAGGCCCAGATGACTGCTGCTATGACCCGAGAGCCGATTTCAGCAGGGGTAACCGGTGGACCTGTCTGCGCCGGCAGCGCAACGACCACCGGACCGCCCCCCGCACGCGACGCTGCGGCGGCGGTGTCATGAAGTGGGAGCTCCCCATAGTCGCCGCGGCCCTGCTGGCCGTCGCCGGGGTGTCGCGCCGGCTGACCGACACGCCGTTCACGCCGGCCATGGCCTTCGTGCTGATCGGGCTGCTGCTCGGACCGTTCGTGCTCGATGAGGTGACGGTGTCCCCCACGAGCGGGACGGTCCGGACGCTCGCCGAGGCGACGCTGGCCGTGGTGCTGTTCGCCGACGCCTCGCGGATCAAGCTCCGCGTGCTCAGGCAGGAGTACGCGGTGCCGCTGCGACTGCTCGGCATCGGGCTGCCGCTCACGATCGCGATCGGCGCGCTCCTGGCGGCGGTCATGTTCGCGCACCTGAACGCCGGTGAGGCCGTAGTGCTGGCCGTGGTGCTGGCGCCCACTGACGCCGCCCTCGGACAAGCGGTGGTGACCGAGCCACGACTCCCGTCACGGATTCGGCAGGGCCTCAACGTCGAGAGCGGACTCAACGACGGGATCTGCGTGCCGCTGCTGTTGATCGCGCTGGCGGCCGCGGACGTCGAGGCCAAGACGGCCACGGGCCATCATGCGGTCAGCGTGGTGGCCGAAGAGATCGGCTACGGGATCCTCGGTGGCGTGGCCGCGGGCCTGGCGACCGCCGCCGTGGTCGCGATCGGCCACCGACGGGACCTGATCAGCGGATCGTGGCTCCAGGTCATCCCGATCGCCGGCGCGGCCCTCGCCTACGGTATCGCGGCCGCACTCGGCGGGTCGGGGTTCATCGCGGCCTTCCTTGCCGGGGCCATCTTCGGCGGTCTCGTCCCGGAAGAGTCCGACGAGGCGTCACGCCTGAACGAGGAGCTGGGGGCCCTGCTCGGGGGAGTGACGTTCCTGATGTTCGGCGCCGTGCTCCTGGAGCCAACTCTGAAGCATGTGAGCTGGCAGATCGCGCTCTACGCGGGACTGAGCCTGACCGTCGTGCGCATGTTGCCGGTCGCGATCGCGATGCTCGGCAGCGGCGCCAGCTGGCCAACGCTCGGGTTCCTCGGCTGGTTCGGCCCGCGGGGGCTGGCGTCGATCGTGTTCGCGGTGATCACCGTCCAGGAGGCGCACCTGGCCGGCGTTGACACGATCCTGCGCGCCACGTACCTGACCATCGGCCTGTCCGTGTTCGCCCACGGAATCACGGCCACGCCGCTGGCCAGGCGTTATGCCCGCTGGTATGAGGCGCACCCGCCGCACCGCAGGCCGCCGATGGAAAGCGTTCACGCGCCACATCATCGTGCCCGTTGGAGACCGCGGATCCCGGGCGAGTCCGGGCCATCGATTTCAGCGTGACGAGCTGCCCTCGAGGGCCGTCGCGCGGGTCTTCTCAACTCCCTGAGCAGCGGCCGTAGACCCGGGCCGACTCGTCAGACCAGCGGTGGAGGTGGCGCCTGTCCCGGGGTCGGGGGCTCCGACTTCTGGTTCCGGCGCCGCCGTCGGATCGCGACGACCGCGCCGACGATGCCTGCGGCCACACCCGCGCCGATCAGCACCCACGCCCAGCCGGGAAGACCGCCCGACTCTGAGGAGCTCTTCTCCTTGGATGCCGCAGCGGCGGCAGCCGCCGCCGCGGCGGCGTGGTTGGACGAGGTCTCCGTCGTCGTCGTCGGTGTCGTCGTCGTGTGAGTTTGCGTCACCGTGGTCGTTGACGTCGTCGTGGGCGGCGTGACGGTTTCGGTCGTTGTCGTGGACCGTGTCGAGGTCGTGGCGGATGCGGTCGTCGTGACCGTTCTCGTCTTAGAGGTCGCGGTCGTTGTCGTCGTGTCGGAGGCGGCCGTGGCGGTCTCGGCGTTGGTCTTCGTGGTTGGAGTCGTTTGCGAGGTTGACTGTGCCGAGGTGGTCTGACTCCCCGTAGGCGTCGTCGTCCCGGTCGTCGTTCCGGTAGGCGCCGTGGGCACGCTAACGCTCGCCGTCTTGCTCGTTATCTGTGTGAGGGTCTTCGAGATGCTGCTCGCGATGCTTGACGCGCCGCCTGAACCGCACCCGGCGGTCAGGCCTGCGACGATGCCGGCGAGCGCGATCCCGTGCAGCATCGAGCGGCCTCGAGCACGACCCCGCACGTTTGTCACCCTTCCGCCATTGGTTGCGGTTGCCCGGAGGCCGTCAACGCGGTCAATTGAGCACCTGGGACGTCCCCGGGAGAGATGCGATCTCGGCGCTCGATCGGATGAGGGCACGTCAGCTCACGAACTCGATGACTGCCTTGATCACGAGCAGCGTGCCGAGCACCGTGAGCGAGATGACCGCGAATCGACGACCGTTCCGGCCAATCGACGTCTTCGTCCGGTCGATCGTCGCGACGGTCCAGGCCGGCGCGATCGCGAAGCCCAGCAGCGGGATCTCGAGCAGCGCGAGCATGACCAGGTTGAAGGCCACGACGAGCGCGACCGTCTCCGGCGTCGAGTAGTTGAGCTTGTCGATCCGGCTCAGCCCGGCCAGGTATGAGGCGCCCGGAAGCGTGAGCAGTGCGCCGACGACGAACGTGATCCGGGGCGAACCCCGCCCGAGGGCCTTTTGCCATCGAGGTGGCCCCTTGCCCCGCTTGCGGGCGCGCCGCCGCTCGGCCGCGGCCTCGTCGCGGCCTCGCTCGAGTACGAACGCACCGATGAGCGCGATCACGCCCAGCGTCAGTGTTGCGGCGGGGCTGAGCGTCTTCTGAGTCGTTCTGACCGGGGTCGAGTTCTCCAACTTCGCGATGATCACGAGCCCCAGGGTGATGCTCGTCATCATCGCGCCGAGCAGGTACCCGAGCATCAGGCGCTTTGCATTCGGGAGCAGCATCATCAGCGTGGAGGCGGCGACCAGTGTCGGGTTGAGGGCCGCTCCCAGCGCGAGCAGGACGATGTCGCTCATTGGTGCGGCTAAGAGTCGACAAAGCCGCGGTGGCCGAATGATGTGCGCACGGTCGCAGGGTGGGGTCAGCCCAGGGCCATGCCCTCGACCGCACTCGACGGCCTCGGGTCTGGGACGCGCATCATCCGGAACGAGGTGAACAGTCCGGCGAGCGCGGCCAGAAGCGGGATCAGCAGCGCGACCTGAAGGGCGAGGTGCCTCGCGTGGGTATTGATGCGGATGATCTCGTCTTGGGTCGCCGGCGGTTGCCCCTTCAGTTGCTGCTCGAGGGCGGTGTTGCTCATGATCTCGGCGTCGTGCTCCAGTGTCTTCGACACCTGCTGCTGCTCGGCCGGCGACAAGACTTTGCTCGCGTCCGCCTGGTTGGTAAACGAGACCGAGAGCGTCGCCAGCATGATCGCCCCGGCGAACGCGAGGCCGAACGAGAGGCCGAATGACCCGCCCGCTGAGTTGACGCCCGCCGCCTCGCTGACGCGCTCTTCCGAGACCGGAGACAGGGTGTAATTGTTGAGCTGCGAGACGAGCAGCCCCAACCCCGATCCCGCGATCAGCAGCGGCACCGCGAGATACCAGCCGGAGTCCACCCTGGGGACGAGCGGGATCACGATCGCAACCCCGATCGCGACGAGCCCAAAGCCCGCCCTGATGATGCTGCTCGGACGCCGCTTGCCCGCCCGCTTCCCGGCGAGCAACGCCACCGCGAACATGCTGAGTGAGAGCGGCGCGAGCGACACGCCTGCCTGCAGCGCGTTGTACTGGAGGACCATCTGCAGGTAGAGAGGCAAGGCGATCATCATTCCGCCGAGCGCGATCTGCTGCAGCGTCTGCCCGGAGATCCCGAGTCTGTAGAGCGGGGACTTGAACAGATCCGGGTCGATCAGCACCGGCTTGTCCTCGCGCTTGCGCCGCACAAGCCAATAGGCCAGCCCTCCGAGTCCGACCGCGCCGACCGCGAGCAGCGCGGCGACCGATTCGCCGCCCTCCTGCCAAACCAGGATCCCGACCACGATGCCACCCATCCCCAACACCGAAAGCACCGCGCCGACCAGGTCGATCTGCCGGGATCCCGTGTACGCGACGTCGCGAATTAGTTTTATCTGCGACAGCACGATCACGATCACGAGATCCTCGAGCAGGAACCCGACGCGCCACGACAGATACGTGGTCAGGAATCCTCCGAGCAACGGCCCAACTGCTGCGGCGATCGCTGCCGCGGCGCCGACGAGCGCGTAGGCCTTCTTCTGATCCTCTCCCTCGAAGTTGCCGTGGATCAGGGACTGCATCGCGGGGAGCAGCAGCGAGGCGCCGAGCCCGCCCACGATCGCCCAGAAGATGATGATTGCGGTCAGGCTCTGGGCCAGCGCCATCGCCAGCGCGCCGACCGCGTAACCGAGCAGCCCGAGCACGTACGCCCGCTTGCGCCCGATGAGGTCGCCAACCTTGCTGCCGATCAGGATGAACGCGGCGGACACCAACGCCTCGAGCGCGATCGCCGACTGAACGCCGCTGGCGGTCGTGTGCAGGTCGTGAATCACCGCGGAGATCGAGACGTTCATCAGCGACGTGTCGACCACAAGTACGAACATCGCCATCGCGAGCAGAATCGCGAGCCGTCGCGTTGCCCCCGCTTGCTCGTGCTCGCTAGTGGTCACAGTCCACGCATCGAATCAGGGAATCAGGGTCCGCGTCCATGCGCACCAGACGGTCCACGGTTTGTGGAGCCAGCGCCGGGCGTGCGTGTCGAGTGGCGACGTCCAGCGCGTCCTCAGCTACGCGGTGCCTCGTCGACTGCGTTCACGCTGACCAGTGTGATCCCCAGATCCAGGAAATGCTGCAACAGCCCGTTGAGCTCCGCCTGATCACGGACGGGACCCATGAGGACCGTGTTGCCGTTCTTGTAGACGATTCGCATGCTCGGAAACGATCGACTCATCAGATCACCAATGTGACCTTGGACCTCGAGTCGATAGGTTCCACCTCCGCCCACCGGCGCAACGTTTGCACAACCTAGCCGGATGTCACGCGATCTGGGTCCGATCACCTGGGTGATTGCATTCCGCTCAGCAGCCCGATGCCCTCGGCCCTCGCGACAGCGTCCTCGCGCGAGCCCACGCGCAGCTTGCGATAGATCGACCGGACGTGTGACCTCACGGTGTTCGGCGAGAGAAACAGCTGAGTTCCGATCTCCCGCACCGATAGGTCGGTCGCCAACCACAGGAGCACCGCGATCTCGGCCTCGCTGGGCAGTTCGAGGATCTCGTCGGCGCGACCGTTGCTCCGGGCCTTCTCGAGCTCGATCGCCACCTCGTCAGCAACCACCGGCACTGCCCCGCTGTCACGAAGCTCGGCGAGCTTCTCACGGGCGCGGCGCAGCGTCTCGCCGGCTTCATCGAGCCGTCCGCGGCGACATCGGACATCGGCAAGCCGGATGAGGAGGCGGGCGTGCGGAACGGTCGCCACCTCATCCTCCAGGAAGCGCTCCGCGTGGGAGAACTCGCGCTCGGCCCCGACCAGGTCACCTTCGGCCGCGAGCACGCTTCCGATCGCCTCAGTCACGGCCGATCCCAGCCAGCTCCTGCTGCTGGTGATCCTCCCGACGATCGCGCGCGCCGTCTCCGCGTGGTCGCGAGCCGTCGCAAGGTGACCGCGATCGGCCGCGACCAGGGCGAGGACTGCGTGCGCGGCCGCGACGCCGGGGGCGCGTCGAGCTGCGTCGGGATGATCCACAGCACGCGATGCCGCGCCGCGAGCTCCGTCGAGGTCTCCCGCGAAGTACAGAGCGCGAGCGAGTGCCGCGAGCGCTGCTACCAACGTTTCTTCGACGCCCCTCTGAGCGAGCTCGACCGCCCGGTAGCCCTCGACCACGGCCTCGCTGACCCCGTCGTCGAGTCCAGCGGCCCGAACCATCGCGGTCACGCAGTCCTCGTACGCGCCGAAGCGCTCGGGATGCTCTGCTCTGGCGCGGTCCGCAAGCCTCAGGAACCGGCGCCGCTCGCCGGTCATCCGGCCGACGAGCAGGGCGGCTGTTGCCGCACCGACCGCGGCGCCGGGGTGGTCGATTAGAGATTCGTCGGGGATTGCCTGCGCCCAGCGAACGAGCGTCCCCGAGCGACCGTTGCGGATCAACGCCAGGTGATACTCGCTGAGAAGCTCCGCTACCACCTCGAGGTCACCGGCGGCCGCCGCGTGCTGGACCGCCTCCACGACTAGACCGCGCCCACGTAGCCATTCGGCGGCGCGCCGGTGGATCGTCTGCGGGACGGTCGGTGCGACCGCACCGAGCTGGGCGGTGGCGAACTCGGCGAACAGCGCATGTACGCGGAACCACTCCCGGCGCTCGAGACTCAGTACGAACATGCCCGACTCCTCCAGCTCGGCGAGGACCGCCGCCGAGTCCGACCGGTGGAGCGCGGCGTCGCAAAGCTCCGCTGTGAAGCTCCCGAGGACGGCCGCTCGCAGCAGGAACGCGCGGCGGCCCGCGTCCAGTGACGCGAGCACCTCGTGGCTGAGGTACTCGGCGACGTGGCGATGCCCGCCGCCGAACTCGTGCACCGCGCGGTCTCGGTCCTCGACCGACCGCAGCCATAGGGCCGCGAGGTACAGCGCGGCCGGCCAGCCCTCGGTTCTCTTCAGCAGGACGCCGATCTGCTCGTCGTCCAGATCGAGCTCGCCGCGATCAACCAGCAGCTCGCGGGCTTCGCCTGCCGTGAACGCGAGCTCGCGCGCGCGTACCTCGCTGAGCGCTCCCCGTCCTCGGAGCCGTCCGAGCTCGAGGGCCGGGTCGGCTCGGGTGATCACGACGAGGCGGGCCGTGGACGGGAGTCGCTCGATGGCGTAGCGCAGGGACGCCAGGCACTCGCTGTCGCGAACCGTCTGTAGATCGTCGAGCACGAGCGTGATCGGCTGGCCGAACTCTGCGATCCCGTTCATGACCTCGTCGACCGCGACGTCCACCATCGTTGCGGACGCGTGCAGCCGGTTGATCGCCCGTCGGCCGAGGCCGTTGCGGATACGGTCCACAGCCGTGGCCACGTAACTCCACAGCCGGGCGGGCTCGTTGTCCCCCGCGTCGAGCGTCACCCACGCGAGCGCGCTCCCGCTGTGGTCGGCCCACGCGCGCACCGCCGTCGTCTTCCCATACCCGGCCGGAGCCGCGACCAGGGTGAGCGCTGCGTCCGCACCCGCCTCGAGGGCATCCTCGAGCCGCGGCCGAGGGACCATCCCGCGCCGCCGCCGCGGAGCCGCCAGCTTGGCCTCCGCGAGCAGGGGAAGCCCGTCCGTCAATCGCAATCCAGCAGGCACGTGATCCGTTTCTCAGTTTCACCGGTACGCCATGGCAATTTCGCAGCTTCCCGCAGGACAACCGAGTCGCCTTCACCCCGAAAGGGTTATGCCAAGACCTAACAAACGTGCAGGTACACCCACTATTGGGGTGCCGGCACCCAATCCGTGCCGGTTTTCTCACGGAACCTGCCCACGGCGGCGCCGAGGGTGGGGAAGAAATGGTCGGGGTTGAGCGGCCCGATCAGCTCGTAGCGCTCGAGCTTCGCCCGGACTGGATCCTTGAGCTCTGCGAACACCAGCGATGTGCCCTCCGCGTTTAGCTCCTGGTCGAGATCGAGGAGCATGTCGGCGGCGGTGGTGTCGACGTCGGTGATCGGCTCGGCGGCGATCACGATCCACTCCGGTCGCGGATCGGCGGCCGCGAGGCCCCGGACCTGGTCGCGGAACGTTCGCGCGTTGGCGAAGAACAGCGGCGCGTCGAACCTGAAGATCACGAGCCCCGGCAGCCCCTCCGCCTCGGGGTGAAGCTGGCGATCGTGCTGTCCGGCAAGCCCGGGCACGTGCCCGAGCGTGGTCTGGTAGGGCCGCCACGCCCGGCGGAAGACGTTGAGGATCGACAGCGCCACCGCGACCACGATGCCCTCGAGCACGCCGAGCAGCGCGACGCCGAGGAACGCGGCGATCGACAAGAGGCACTCGACGCGCCGCTGCCGCCATAGCCGCACGACCCCCGGTATGTCGGCCAGCGACAGCGACGCCGCGATCACGACTGCGGCGAGCGTCGGGTTCGGAAGGTTCTTCAGCAGCCCAGGGACGAGGACGAGCATCAGCACGATGAGCGCGGCGCCGACCACACCCGTGAGCTGCGTCTTGGCGCCCGACTGCTCGGCGACGGCGGTTCGTGACCCGCTCGTGCTCACTGGGAATCCCTGGAACAAGCCCGCGGCGACGTTCGCGGCGCCGATCCCGATCATCTCTCCGTTGCCGTCGATCTCCTGGCCGGTGCGCGCGGCAAACGCCGACGCGGTCGAGATCGTGTCCGCGAGCGCGACGAGCACGATCCCGAGCGCTCCGGCGACCAGCAGCGGAAGATCCGACACCGGGTTGGGCACGGTGAGCGGCGGAAACCCCTTGGGAAGCGTGCCCACGAGCGAGACACCGTGGCTGGCCAGGTCGAATACCGACGCAGCGGCGATCGCGACGACGACCGCCACCAGCACGCCCGGCACCCGTGGCAGCCAGCGACCGAGCGCGAGGATCAGCGCAAGGCTGACCAGACCGATCGCGACGGCCGCGCCGACTGCCTCACCCGAGGCGAGCCCATGGACAAGCGCGTGCACCTCGTTGATCAGCCCGTCCGCGTCGGTCGAGAAGCCGAGCAGCTTGGGCAGCTGCCCTATCAGGATCGTCAGCGCCAGACCGTTCATGTAGCCGATCCGTGTCGGCTTGGACAGCAGGTCGGCGATGAAGCCGAGCTTCGCGATTCCGGCGAGGATCATGAAGCCACCGACGATCAGCGCCATCATCGACGCGAGCGCGATCGCGCGCTCGGGACTGCCGTCCGAGCCGACGATCGGAAGGATCGTCGCGGCGATCATCGGCCCGAGCGACGAGTCCGGTCCGAGCACCAGGATCCGCGAGGGCCCGAACACGGCGTACCCGATCAGGCACAGGATCGACGTGTAAAGACCCGTGATCGCCGGCAGGCCCGCGAGCTCGGCGTACGCCATGCCCTGCGGTACGAGCAGCGTGGTGAGCACGACGCCGGCGACCACGTCGCTGCGAAGCCAGGACCTCCGGTAGTTCGCAAGCGCGCGGACCCCGGGAAGCGAGGGCAAGGCCATCAACCGGGACTACGCGCGGGTCACCGACGCCGGGCGATCAGCTTGCCGATCTCCCACAGGATGAGCAGCAGCACCGCCGAGGCCACCGCCAGCCCGAGCTGCGGCGATGTGAGCGGCGTGGTCTTCAGAAGGCGGTTGAAGAGATCCATCTGCGTGATCATCACCGCGAGCGCGAGCTCCGCCGCGGCCGTCCAGTTCATCTTGGCGTTGTCGAAGGTCTGGCTGACCAGCACGGAGCCCGCGACGCTCCGGCATTCGTAGGCGGCGACGATCAGCATCAGCGCGAACGCGCTCAGTCCAATCGACGACCCGACGGCCGTGCTGTGGTAGTGCTGCTTGCCGAAGTAGATCAGGAAGTCCATGCAGATCGCCATGTACAGGCCGACGAGCCCCGAGGTCAGCTGCACGCCCTGGTTCACGATCGACTCGGTGCTGGGCCGGGGCCGGCGTTCCATCAGCCCGGCGGTGGCCTGGTCCAGGCCGAGCGCGATGCCGAATGGCGCGCTGACGAAGAAGTGGATGTAGAGGACCTGCGCCGGCGAGAACGGCTGACCTTCGGCGATGTTGAGGATGGTCGCGCCGAGGAACGTCAGCACGAATGCCACGAGCGAGATCAGCACGAAGCGGACGTACTTGCTCAGGTTGTCGTAGAGCTTGCGGCCCTGCGAGACTGCGCGCACGATCGTCGCGAAGTTGTCGTCGGTGAGGATCATCCGGGCCGCGTTCTTGGCCACCTCGGTGCCGCTGCCCATCGCCACACCGATGTGCGCCGCCTTGATCGAGGGCGCGTCGTTGACGCCGTCGCCGGTCATCGCCACCACGTGGCCCTGCTTCTTGAGCGTCTCGACCAGGAGGACCTTGTGCTCGGGCGCAACGCGGCCGACGACGCCGATCTGGTCGATCCGTGCCAGCCGCTCGGACTCGTCGAGCGCGGCGAACTCCGCTCCGAGGATCGCCTCGCCCTCGATTCCGAGTTGCTTGGCGATTGCCGCGCCGGTGATCACGTCGTCGCCGGTGACCATCCGCACCCGTATGTGGGCCGATTGCGCATCCTCCACCGCCGGCTTGGACTCGGCGCGCGCAGGGTCGACCATGCCGACCAGGCTCGTCATCTCGAGACCCTCGACGTAGCCGAGCAGGTCCCCGTCGGCGTCGAACGAGCTGGGGTCGAGGTCGCGGTAGGCGGCGGCCATCACGCGCAGGCCGGCCTCCCCCATCCTTTGCATGCTCGCCTCTGCCCGAGCGCGGAGGTCCTCGTCCCACGGGATGCTCTGCCCCGCGGACAGCGCGCTCGATGCGTGACCCATCACCGCCGGCGCCGCGCCCTTCACGTAGCAACGCACGATGTCCTTGCCCGACAGGTCGGTCGCCTTGGTGAAGGCGGCCATCAGCTTGTAGGTCGGGTCGAACGGCAGCGTCGCGAGCCGCGGGTGTTGGTCGCGTGTGGCGTCGACGTCGAGGCCCGCCTTGTGGGCGAGCACGAGCAGCGCGCCCTCGGTCGGGTCGCCCACCACCTTGCCGTCGACGAGCGTGGCGTCGCTGGCGACGACGTAGGGGAGGATCGCGTCGTCGATCGTGTCCGAGGAGCCTGCGGCGTGCTGGACCTTGCCCTCGAGCTCATAGCCCGAGCCGGAGATCGTGTACCGGTCGGTCGGGTCGACCACCTCGATCGCGGTCATCTGGTTCATCGTCAGCGTCCCCGTCTTGTCCGAGTTGATCGCCGACGTCGAGCCGAGCGTCTCCACCGAGGCGAGATCGGTCAACACCGCCCCGTGCTTGGCGAGGTCGCCGGCCCCGACCGACATCACCACCTGGAGCACGGTCGGCATCGCCTCCGGGATCGCCGCGATCGCGAGCGCGACCGCGCTCGTGAACACGACCGTCGAGGACAGACCGCGCTGTGCCCCGAGCACGAACATGATGACCATCGTTACCCCGGCCGCGGCCGCGATCCACAGCGTCAGCGTGTTCAGCTGCTTGGTCAGAGGCGTCTGCTCGCGCGTCGTCGTCGCGAGCATGCCGGCGATCTTCCCGACCTCCGTGTCAGCGCCCGTCGCGGTGACGACCATCACGCCGCTGCCGTGCGTCACCGGCGTGTGCATGAACACCATGTCCGTCTGCTCGCCGGGGGCGAGATCATCGCCGTCGGGTACGTCGACGCCTTTCGACGCCGGCACGCTCTCGCCGGTGAGCGCGGCCTCATCGATCTGCAAGGAGCTTGCGGAAATGATCCGCCCATCCGCGGGCACGTCGTCGCCGGCCGCCAGCACGACGATGTCGCCGACAACCACCTCCTCAGCCGGGATCTCCGCCTCGGACCCGTCGCGGCGCACCCGCGCCGTGGCCTTCACCATCGCCTGGAGCGCGTTCATCGCGCTCTCCGCCTTTCCCTCCTGGCGGAGTCCGACCACCGCGTTGAGCACCGTTATCAGGAGCAGCAGGACGCCCGTGGTCCACTCCTTGATCGCGAGCGACACGATCGCCGCGGCCACCAGGATCATCTGCATATAGCTGCGGTACTGCTCGAGGAACCGCCGCCAGCCCGGCACCGCTGCCTCCGCGGGAAGCGCGTTCGGGCCATGCTGCTCGAGCAGCTCGGCCGCCTTCTGACTGGAGAGCCCGACGGACGGATCGACTCCGAGCCGCGCTATCACCTCGTCCGCGGAGACGCCGTACCACCCGTCGGCGCGGGCGGCGCGATCGGCATTGGGTCGCGTTGCGGTGCTCATCGGCACCGACCCTACTCGGATGTCGCCGGGTCAGGCGGAGGCGCGACCTGAGTGTCCGTCTTGTGCCCGTTCCGGCCGTCGCTCGCGGCGGCCGTCGCAGCCTTCTGTTCGTGCTCGAACGGGTCCCGGTGTGCGCCCTCGGGCGCCTCGGCCTCGAGCGCCTCCTTGACGTCTCTAAGAACCTCGCGCTGCGCCTTAGTGACGGTCGGGAATCGTGGATTCATCTCCATGAGCGCGTTCACGAGGACGGCCCCGGCGCCGATCCTGGCAAACCACTTCCGGTCGGCGGGTATCACGTACCACGGCGCCCACTCCGTGCTCGTGTGCGACAGCATCTCGGAGAACGCCTTCTGGTAGTCGTCCCAGCGCTCGCGCTCCGTGACGTCCGCGGTTGAGAACTTCCAGTTGTGATCCGGCAGGTCCAGTCTGCGCAGGAACCGGATGCGCTGCTCCTCCTTGGAGAGGTTCAGGAACAGCTTCACGATCCGGAAGCCGTTCTCGGTCAGGTACCGCTCCCAATCGTTGATCTCGCGGTAGCGCCGCTGCCAGATGTCCTTCGTCTTCGCTGCAGGCGGGAGCTTCTCGCGATCGAGGATCTCCGGGTGGACACGCACGACGAGCACCTCCTCGTAGTGGGAGCGGTTGAAGATCCCGATCTCGCCGCGGGCAGGGAGACGCCGCGCGTACCGCCATAGATAGTCGTGGTCGAGCTCCTCGGCCGACGGCTGCTTGAAGCTGTGCACGGTGACACCCTGCGGGTTGACGCCGCTCATCACGTGGCGGATCGTCCCATCCTTGCCCGCGGCGTCGAGCGCCTGCAGCACGACCAGCACCCCGAAGTTGTCCTGGGCGGCCAGCCGCGCCTGGTATTCGGTGAGCAGTTCCACGCCCGTGGCGAGGAGCGCAACGCCTTCCTTCTTCTTCTTCACGCCGGCCTTGAACGACGGATCGAAATCCTTCTCGAGCCTGACCTTCGACCCGGGCTTGACCCGGAACGACTCGATGAACTCCGCCGCCCGCTTCTGCCTCTTGTCAGCCATCGTCTACTCCATTTCGGTGGTGGCGGGCAGATCCGGCGCGGATGCCGTACCCGCGCTGCGACCTCGAACCGGTAGCCGGTCGGCTACAGGCCGAGGATGTTTGCCTTCTGTTTCGCGAACTCGTCGTCGGTCAGGATTCCCTGCTCGTGCAGCTTCCCGAGCTCCCCCAGACGCGCCGTGTCGTCCGCGGTGAGCTCGTGTCGCGCCGGCGGCGCGGGGGGCGGCGCCGCCGCCATGGCCGACTGCTGACCTTCCTCGTACGCCTGCTGCTGCTCCGCTTCCTGATTGCGCTGTCTGTGCTTGCCGAACGCATACGCCCCGCCTCCGACGGCGGCCGCGCGCAGCAGTGGGCGACGACGTCTGAACAGTGGCATCGCTATGCCTGCTCTTCCTCGTCGATCGCCAGCCCCATCGCGAGCATGATCTCCGGCGCGGCTGCGACAACCTTCGGTCCTCCGACCTGCGGCGCGATCGCTTTGAGCACGCCGAGGAAGTCCTCCGCGGTGACTCCGTCCTCCACCGCGTTGGCGATCTGCCACGCGTAGGACGCCGGCGGCGCGTCGAGCGCTATCAACGTAGCCAGCTTGACCAGCGCGAACGTGCGCGCGTCCAATCCGCTCCCCGCGCGATTAAGCTCGCGGAGCCCCATCGCTTCTTCGAGAACGTCAATGTTGCCCGCGGAAAGCCCGGACAACGTCTCGTGGGTCTCTGCTCCAACAACAGCCATCTCAACTTCCTTCCCTCTGAGTTCTCCGAAGGCCCGCGCGTACGGCCCGCAGCTCCTTGCTGTCCGCGTCCGACGGCGAGACCCTGATCACCGCGCCGTCATAGCCGAAAGCGGCGACCGCCCAGGCGTGGCTCCTGGCCTGAATATGTTCGAGGGACGCTACGTCAACGGGCTCGGCACCCGCACCTGACTCGTTCCGATCACCTGGGTGAACGTGAAACCCCCAGGTTGAGTCACTGCTCAGGCGAGCACCTATTGGGGGGCGCTCGCGGATCCCCGCCGTCAGTGCAGCGAGCCTGGCGGCAGCACGAAGCGCAGCGGCGCAGGAGACGCGGTCGCGCCGCCGGCGTTCATCCGTGAGCCGTGGAGCCCCCGGCTGCGACTCGCCGGCACGGTCGCGTCGGGCGTGCCGTCGTGCGTGGTGATCCAGTTCATGACCGCGGAGAAGTCAGCGCCTTCGGCGAGGATCGCCGCTCGCTCGATCACGACCCCACCCGAAGAGTGCGGACGCGACAGTCTGGTCACAAGTGCGTGGATCTCGAGATCGTCCACTGGTCACACGGTAGTTGTTGCGGGACGTAATAGCGAATGATCGGGCTGCCACCGGATCGCGACATGCCCGATCGTGTCCCGGACGTCAGCTTCCACGTCGGTGTCCCCGGGGCGAAGGCCGAGCCACTCGTGCTGGGACGCTAGGCTTGTGGAGCACGCCTTCGTGGGGCCTCTCCCTCTCTCTCAGCCCAGCGGCGGTCTTCTCTGCGAGAAGAGTTGGGAACGAGGCTGGCGTGAGCATCTCAGGGCCCAGGCTGACGGGCCGACAGCAGTTGGCGGCGATCTCCCGCTCGATGGCCGGTTTGCAGCGCGAGCACTATGGTCGCGAGGCGATCACAGTCAAAGCGCACGCGATCCAGGACATGATCGTGGTGGTCGTGCGGTTGAAGCACCCCACGCCGTTCGAGAAGTCGATGGTGGATGGAGGCGAACCTGAGCGCGTGCTCGCTCTGCGCGCGGAATTCGCTCGCGTGATGGCCGGGCGCTACACGCACACAGTCGAACAGGTCACCGGACGAACGGTCGTCGCGTTGCTCTCGCAGGCGCATGTCGACCCCGACATCATTGTCGAGGCGTTCTTCCTCGACCGACGGTTCGGGTCACACGTCACCGAGGGCCTGGCTGAGGTAATCGACCTCCCGCAGGCGGTTGACACTTGCCGCGACGGGCGTGAGGGGCTCGATTGACGTCTCGACCCAAGGCGGTGCGGCGCAGGAACGCGCCCCCGGAACCGAGCGCCTGAGCGAGTTAGCCAGGTTGTATTCGGTCAGGATCGGAGTAGTGTCGATCTTCGAGGTCTGGCCGAGCCGCCTGCGGGCGGGACAGCTAGGCATCACGGCAGGGAACGGAGCGCGCTCGCGGCGGCCAATGGCGGCATGTGGGGGTGTTGCAAGGACAACATCCGCCCGTCCACGGGAGCTGTCATGCCGCACCCATCGCGCGCCGATCTGAGCCGCGCATTCTGTAGCTATTGTGGGTATCCGCCGATGGGCCCGTGGCGTGTCCGTGCCCACCGGGTGTGTATGCGGTGTTACATGGGCGTGGTTCTCAAGGCGCCCCCGGGGGCAGAGCCTCGCTACGACGATCTGTTTGTGATCGTCGATCGGAGGCTTTCGGTCCAGGCAGTCTCACGCCTCGCCGAGGCGGCGCTGTCGGTCGAGGAGCCCGCCGGCCTCAATGCGCCGCTCGAGGAGCTCCTGATCTGCAACAACGGCGACCACGACCGCGGCGAGTTGGCGGCACTGGTCGAACTCGCCTTCGCTGGAGCCGAGCCGTCGAACAGGCTCGAGCTACGCGCGGTCGCCAACCCGGAGACCCGGCTTCAAGGGCGGATCACCAGCTGCGGCCCCCCGCTAGGCGCGCTGCTCATACTGACCCCGCTCGCGGTGCACGCAACGACGTCGGCAAGCGCGCGACCGGGCGCCAACCGGGACCTGACCGCCGTTGGTGGCTCTGGCGGGGTGGTATGAGCGTGCGCGAGGACCCCGCGAATCCGAGCATGCATCCGCGGGACGGGCAGCTCGCGCGCCACGGGGCGACGGGAACCGTAATGGCGGTGGAACGGAGGCGGCCGCGCCGCTACCCGGTGGGTCGGTTCAGCGGCTGGAAGCTCGACCTCCTGATCAGGGACTTCGCTCGCTTCATCCATTCCGAGTCGCGCGGTGGGATACGTCACGAGCTCGACCGCGAGATCAATCGCAGCATCCTCACGATCGCCCTGATGGTTCCGGCGACCGCGCTGGCCAAAGCAGCTCGACTTGCCAGGCGTACAGCCGGCAGACCTGCAACGTCCTCTCAACAACGCAGCACAGCGCCGCAACCGCTACGACGAATTCTGGCTCGCTTCCGTTCACGGGCCTCGACGTCGTCCTGCTACTCATCGGCGGCGGCGCGCTGATCGGAACCGGGCTGGTCGTCCGCGCGTTCACCCGCCGCGTCAACTAACAGACGATCACCACGTCGAGGCGGCGCCCTCGCGCGTCAGGCGGACGCGCTTGGGAGCTCGACCACCGACTAACACCAGTGTTGCCCCCGCTCCGCCGCGGAGTACTATCGGTGGTGGTTCGCCTCAACCCTCGGCGGCCACGCTTTTCCGGCTTCAGCAATCGGCCGGCTCGCGCGAGACACGTGATCCCGCGCTGCCCAACGAGGCCAGAAAGGCCGGACCATGATCGCTTTCTATGTCATCAAACAGTACGAGCGCGCAGTCGTGTTCAAGCTCGGAAAAATCACCGGCGAGGCGCGCGGACCCGGGCTGATTTTGATCATGCCGTTCGTGGAGCGCATTCATCGTGTGTCGTTGCGGATCGTCACGCTGCCGATCCAATCGCAGGGGATCATCACCAAGGACAACGTCAGCATCGACGTATCTGCGGTGGCCTACTACCGGGTCGAGGATCCCGTCAAGTCGGTGGTCGCGATCGAGAACGTGCAGTCCGCGATCGGACAGATCGCGCAGACCACGCTTCGCGCGGTGGTGGGACGTCACACGCTGGATGAGACGCTGTCTGAGACCGACGCGATCAATCAGAACATCCGCGAAATCCTCGACGTGCAGACCGAGGAGTGGGGGATCAAGGTCACTGTCGTCGAGCTCAGGGACATTCAGCTGCCCGACAGCATGAAGCGCGCGATGGCCCGCCAAGCTGAGGCCGAGCGCGAGAAGCGCGCCAAGATCATCGCCGCCCAGGGCGAAGCGCTCGCGGCCGGCGAGCTGGCGGTCGCCTCTGACGTGATGATGGCCCATCCGCTGGCGTTACAGCTGCGCAACCTCCAGACCCTGGTCGAGGTCGCGGTCGATAAGAACTCGACCGTCGTCTTCCCCGCGCCGTTGATGAGCACGATCGCCGAGCTCGGCGCGTTCCTGGCCCGCGAGAGCAAAGCCGCCGCCGACCTCCCCTCCACCCCAGATGTGACGACAAATTCCACGAATGGAGTGCTCGTGCCTCATGACCGCCACCAACCAGCCTGACCTCTCACCAGCGCCCGGGATCATCCCCGAGCCGGCTCACGTCACCAGCGACGCCATCCCCCTGACTGCGGTCACCAAGAAGCGAGACCGGCCGAAGTCCGGACGGCGAAATCCGGTCAGGACCGCCATCGCCACGGTGATGAGCGCTCTCCGCGGCGACAAATACATGGTCGACGCCTACCCGACCGCGGGCTCCGAACCTCCTGCCCCGTCGGACGACGTCGAACCGCACGCGGGCTAGCGCCGAGCCTGGCGCGTGCTCTGCGAGAAGGACTAGTGATGTCCCAGTTACGCTCAGGGCCCGACCACCGCAAGCCGATGCCCCGTGATCACCGGGGCTGGCGGGTCGCTCCCAGCCCCGACGGGCGGGGGGCGCCCGATCCGCCGCAAACGCGGGCGCCCCATCGTTCTCGCTGGTTTATCTGGTTCGCGGCCGGGCTGCTCGCCTTCAATCTGGCGTCGGTGTTCCTGTTCTCGCACGGAGGGCAGCAGCGGGTGAAGGTCCCGTTCAGCCCGTATTTCCTGTCCCAGGTGCAGTCCGGCCGGGTGGCCTCGATCGCTTCCAAGGGCGACACGATCCAGGGAACATTCAAGTCGGCCGAGCGCTACCCGGCCTCCGACACGAAGGCCACGCCGACGACTCTGTTCGCGACCCAGGTCCCGAGCTTCTGGAACAACGACCAGCTGACCGCCCTGCTCAGGTCCGAGGGAGTCGAGGTCAACGCCCAGTCGACGACCCAGACCACGCCCCTGATCGAATCCTTACTGCTCGGCTTCGGGCCGGCGCTGCTGATTGTTGGGCTGTTCGTCGTGTTCGCCCGCCGGGCCGCCAAGAGCGGGGGCATGGGTGCGCTGGGCAACTTCGGGCGCTCCAAGGCACGGCGAATCGACCCGGCGACGATCAGGATCACGTTCGCTGACGTGGCCGGGATCGACGAGGCCAAGTCAGAGTTGACGGAGATTGTCGACTTCCTGCGCAACCCCGAGCGCTTCGGTCGGCTCGGCGGACGCATGCCCCACGGTGTGCTTTTATCGGGCGCGCCGGGGACGGGTAAGACGCTGCTGGCGCGCGCCGTGGCTGGGGAGGCACACGCGGCGTTCTTCTCGATCTCGGCCTCGGAGTTCATCGAGGCGATCGTCGGGGTGGGCGCTTCGCGGGTACGGGATCTGTTTGCCAAGGCCAAGGAGGCCGCGCCGTCGATCATCTTCATCGACGAACTGGATGCGGTCGGACGCTCCCGTCAGGGGTCGGTATCGATTGCCGGCTCCAACGACGAGCGCGAGCAGACTCTCAACCAGATCCTCACCGAGATGGACGGATTCGAGTCGGTCGAGGCGGTCGTTGTGCTGGCCGCGACCAACCGGGCCGAGATCCTCGATTCAGCGCTGCTGAGACCGGGGCGCTTCGATCGCCGCGTCGCCGTCCAACCACCGGACCGACCTGGGCGGCGGCAGATCCTGGAGGTGCACACTCGATCGATCCCGCTGGCCGCGGACGTCGATTTGGAAGCGCTCGCGGCCACGACCCCCGGCATGGTCGGCGCCGACCTGGCCAACCTCGCTAACGAGGCGGCATTGCTCGCCGCCCGTCGCAACCATCCTACGGTCCAGACGTCTGACTTCACCGACTCGCTGGAGAAGATCCTGCTCGGCGCTCCACGCGGGATCGTGCTGTCAGTCGCGGACCGCGAGCGGACCGCCTATCACGAGGCCGGTCACGCCTTGGTCGGGATGCTCACCCCCGGGGCCGATCCGGTGCGCAAGGTCTCGATCATCCCGCGCGGCGCCGCCCTCGGCGTCACGCTGTCCGCGCCCGACGATGACCAGGTCTCCTACACCCGCGAGAATTTGCTCGCCAAGATCAAGGTGGCACTCGGTGGCCGGGTGGCGGAGGAGGCGGTGTTCGGCACGATCAGCACCGGCGCCGAGTCCGACATCGACCAGGTCACAACGATCGCACGCCAGATGGTCGGCCGCTGGGGCATGAGCGACGCGATCGGATTCGTCAGGGTCCTCCCCTCTGACGGACGCGGATCCTTCTTCGGCAGCTCCGGCGAGACCTCCGAGGCCACCCAGCGCGTCCTGGACGAGGAGGTACACCAGCTCATCGACACCGCCCACCTGGACGTCACGACCGCGCTGACCCAGCACCGGGATCGCCTCGAAACGCTGGCCCAGGCGCTGCTCAAGAGCGAGACGCTCGACGAGCTCGACGCGTACGCGGCAGCGCAGATGCCACCTCGGACGCCGGGCGACGGGGCGTCCGCGGCCGTCGGTCACAGCCCGTTTCAGCCCCGACCCGAGCCCAGGTCCGACGCCGCGATGCGAGAAGCAACCTGAACACGCCAAAGACGCATGAGGCGCTCGAGCGCTTCGCGCGCGGCGGGTCCCGATCCCTCAACGAGCCGCGCGACGGCCGCCCGTTGCTGACCTACCCTCGATGAGCAGCGCCGAGCGCGGTCTTGTGCTCGGGGGCGGGTGACGATTCCGCGATCTCGACGTGAGCTGACGACTCCAACAGCGTCGAGACGTCGCGCAGCGCGACCGTCAACGCATCGGCACGGCCCGGCGTGCGGAACGGGCCCGCCGGATCGGACAGGAGGGTCCTCAGGCACGCGATGCCCCGGGGATCGAGGGGCTCCGCCGAGCGCAGGCGAGCGGCGATCGCGCGCATCATGTCGGTCGCCTGCCTGACCTGATCGCGAGAGGGGACCGCCGTGATCTGCAATCGAGATGCCGGAGCCGCCGCCCGTCCGATCAGACGGTCGAGGTCGTTCGCCACCGCGTGCCGCGCACGGTCCGTGGTGAGCTGCCCCGAGCGAGCTGCGTGTGCGCCGGATACCCAGGCCGATACGCCGGCGGCGAGCTCACGATCGAGCGACCGGGCAAGCATCCTCGCGATCACGCGGTCCTCGAGCGTAGGCTTGCGGCGACGATAGCCCCAGTAGGAGGCGGATGCGAAAGCGCTCATCGTCTCCACCTGCCGAGGTCGGGGACTGATTCGGTTCGCTCGAGCACGATCTGATCATCGGCCCGACGGTGTGGAGAGAGCGTGCAGGACTGCCCGCCGGGCATACAGATCTCATAAAGATGAGACGACCGGGGCACTCATCGACAATCGTCGCGGTCGGCTCGGGCGGGGCGCAGGATCAGACCGGGTTGACGGGATTGGTGTCTAGTGGACGGATTGGCGGTTGTAGAGGTGCCTGGCCCATAGGTAGCTGGCAGCGGTGATCGCGAGGCACCACACGATCGCCTTGATGCCGGCGGTGCCGACGTGCTGGTCGGCGAGGAGGTTGCGCACGGTGTTGGTGATCGGGGTGAACGGCTGATTCTCGGCGAACCAGCGCAACCCGGCGGGCATCGAGGCCACGGGCACGAAGGCGCTGCTGAGGAACGGGAGGAGGATGAGGAACATCGGAAGGTTGCTCGCGGTCTCGACGCTCTTGGCGAACAGCCCGAGCGCGACCGATAGCCAGATCAGCGCGATCGCCAGCAGCACGAGAATCCCGAGCCCGCCCAGCCAGCGCAGCGGGCCGGCCATGGAGTGATAGCCGATCAGCAGCGCTACGGCGATGGTCACGACGAGGCTGATCACAGTCAGGATCAGGCTGCTGAAGACATGGCCGGCGAGCACGGCCGGCCGCCAGATTCGCATCGTCTTGAAACGAGCGATGATGCCCTCGGTCATGTCCTTGGCCACTGAGATCGCGGTGATCTGCGCGGCGCCCACGACGGTGAGCACCAGCATCCCCGGAGTGAGGAAGTTGATGTACGCGCCACGGCCCCCACCGATCGTGATGCCGTTGCCGAGCGTGCCGCCGAACACGTACACGAGCACCAGCAGCAAAATGACCGGCGTGAGGATCGGGAACAGGGACAGCCCGGGGTAGCGCTGTAGGTGGCGCAGGTCGCGCCGCAGCATCGTGGTCGAATCGCGCAGGGCGTAGGTGGTGGTCATCGGTCGAGCTCCTCTTCGGTCCTCGATTCCGCCGGGTCAGCGTCCCGGCCTGTCAGCGCAAAAAACACGTCGTCGAGATCGGGCGTGTGAATCGCGAGATCGACGACATCGACGCCGGCCCCATCGAGATCGCGGAGAACGCGACGCAGGGTGGCGACGTTGCCGTCGGTCGGGATCTGCAACGTCGGCGCGTCCCGCTCGGGGACCGAGACCCCCAACGCGGCGGCGGCCACGAGTTGCGCCTCGGTGTCGGCGAACTGGACATCGATGCGGCCGCCGGGGATTCGCTGTTTGAGCTCCTGCGCGCTGCCCTCGGCGACCAGCCGTCCCTGGTCGAGGATCGCCACCCGGTCGGCGAGGCGGTCGGCCTCCTCCAGGTACTGAGTGGTGAGGAACACGGTCGTGCCGTCGCCGGCCAGGCTCTCCACGATCTCCCACACCGTGCGCCGGCTGCGGGGATCAAGGCCGGTCGTCGGCTCGTCGAGGAAGATGATCTGCGGCGCGCCGATCAAGGTCATCGCCAAATCGAGACGCCGACGCATCCCCCCCGAGTACGTCATCGCGATCCGGTCGGCGGCATCGGCCAGCTCGAACCGCTCTAGCACCTGGTCGATGCGTTCACGCGCGGGCGCGCGCGGGAGGTGGTTCAGGTCGGCCATCAGCGCCAGGTTCTCGCGCCCCGTGAGGAGGTCATCGATGGCCGAGAACTGACCGGTCACACCGATCGCGCCGCGCACCGCGTCGGCCTCGCGCACGACGTCATGTCCGGCGACGCGGATCGTGCCGTGATCTGCTTCCAGCAGCGTGGCGAGGATCCGCACCATCGTCGTCTTGCCCGCCCCGTTGGGCCCGAGTAGCGCGAACACGCTCCCTGGCTCGACGGTCAGGTCGAGTCCATCGAGGACGACGTTGTCGCCGAAGGACATGCGCACATCGACGGCGATGATCGCCGGTGAGGATGGATCTGTCATGGCTTTCTTTCCGATCGAATCTCTTGATTGGCGTGGTTGCGGGGGCACGAGCTCACGAGGGCAACTCGCCCGACGCACGCAGGGCTTCACGCCGCGCCTCCCAGTCCCGTCGAAGCGTTTGGGTGCCCTCGACCAGGAAATCCGCGAACGCCGCCAGCTCGAGCATGTCCGCCCGCCGTTCTTCTGGTGCGTCGCTCAGCACCTCGAGGCCCTCCCGGGCCAGATCACCGAGCTCCTGATACTCCGTGATGTCAAACCCCCGCGCTTCCGCCGAGGAGAAATCAGTCCGGACGCGGTCCATCCGCTCCCCCGCCGCTCGCGAGCGCTGGATGGCATGCAGGCGCTCCAGGACGTCCAGCGCGCCGGTTATCGCGCTGCGGCTCGCCAGCAGCGCCTCGCTCAACTCGGCGATCGACTGGTCGCGCGGTTCACACACCAGCAGGTATCCGAGCACGCGCCCGACCATCGGCGGAAACGCGTAACGGTGAGCGTAAAAACGACCCAGGTGGTCGGCGAATGTGATCTCTTCATCGCGTGGCATACGCCAGTTATAGCACATCTCACGCAAATAACACAAATCTCCGTTATCTCGTTCTCGACCGATCACGCAGCGAACGACGAGATCCGGGCAGACACACCGAGCGATTCGAGGCGATGGGAGCGCGTGCCAGCGCAGCACTCGCCCGCGCGGCCATCACCGAAGATCGCCCCAGCTAGACCCTCGGCTCGAGAGTGTCGGGACCCGACGTCGCCACCGGTTACACAAACAGACCGCGATTTGCCAACTTTCGGAGGCTCCGATAACTGCTTTTTAAGTCACCAGAGTGTGCTATCTCCGGACGGAAAGTCGTGCAAATACGATCTAAATGGGCCACCGCTGGCTGCAGCGTTAGCGTGCGCCGGGGACCGGTTCGGTCGCGCGAGAGAGAAATCCCTCCCGATGGACTTAGTCAGTATCGCGCTCGTCATCGTCGCACTCTGGATTGGCGTCGTTGTCTTGCTGTTGGCGATGTGCAAAGCATCCGGCCACGCGGATGCGGATGAGGAGCGACATTTCGCCGAGGGGCGTGACGACGTATCCAACCAGTTGCCGGCGCCATACGCCGACGTTGCGCTGGGCGATGACCGAAGACCGATCGGTGCCTCGGAGCTCGAACGCGAGGCCGAGCGGCTGGGCATCGAAGTGCCGGAGAGGCGACGCCTGCGCCTACCGCATCTGGTTGGAACTCATCGCCATCGTCCATGACCGGCCCGGCCCCGCGGGCGCGGTGTGAGTCAGTGACGCCGTCGCTGCACCAGCTCGTAGGCGCCTCGGAGGTGCGCGTCGATGAGGCCCACCGCCTGGTCGGCGTCTCGCCGCTCGATCGCGCCGGCAATCTCGCGATGCTCGGCGATGAACTGCGCGACCCGAGCTGGATCGCGCGCCACCAGCGTCGCGGTGATCCGCTGCTGGCGGTCGCGCAGCGCGTCGTATTGCCGTACCAGGATCGCGTTGCCGTTGGCGGCGACGATCGCGTGATGGAACTCGCGGTCGGCGACCGTGAAGCCCGCACCTGCGTCCGCGAGCGTGCGCTCCTGGCTCGCGATCGCCTCGAGCAGCACCGACGCCAGCGCCGGGCCCTGCGCGGCGACGCGCCCGACGCAGTGCGTCTCGATCAGGAGCCGGGCCTCGAGCACGTCGTCGGCTTCCGCCATCGAGACCGGCCTAACTAGCGCACCCCGCCTCGGGTACAGATCGAGCAGCTCCTCGGCTTCGAGCTGGACGAACGCCTGGCGCACCGGGGTCCGAGAGATGCCGAGCTCGCGAGCCAGCTCGTTCTCGCTGAGGAGCGCCCCACCCGGATACCGGCCGTCGAGCAATCGCTCCTTCACGTATCGATACGCCCGCTCCCCCGCCGGCCTCGCGGGACCCTCAGCGGATGATTGAAGGTCTGTGCTCACTGGGCGATACACTTGAGAGGCAGCTTGTATGCAAGATGCGTGCAAGTCTAGCTTGTACGGAGCATTCGGCTCCCGCACGTCAACGAGCACAAGGAGGAAGCATGACTTCCCGAATCGCAGCTTCCGTCAGCCGCGCCCTTCGCCGCGTGGTCTCCGCCCCGGCGCGACACGATGTCCATTTCCATGTCGACTCGGCCGGGCGGCCGTACGTGTGCGACTACGCGCGCTGCGAATCGCCCGGCGTGAGCCCCGTCGAGAGTTAGTATTCCGACCTCCACGCTCGGATTTCGTCCGGCTCGTGGTACGGTAGGTGAGTCCATCGCGTTCCTCCAGGGGTTAGCGATTGTGCGTTCGCTCGGTCCTACTTGACCTCTCTGCCTCGCGAGCGCCCCGCCTGAGAGGCACGTGAGGAGCGTCGATGAATGCTTCGAGCCCAGCGCCCACGCTGAGGTCCCGTCGTCAGCTGTGGGGACGGGAGAGCTCCGGGCACAAGCCGGGTCACTCCCCGGTGCGGGCCCGCAGAGCACCGCTGCGTGTCGCGATGCTCGCTCCGCCGTGGATCTCAGTCCCGGCGCCGGGGTACGGTGGCGTTGAGTCGGTCGTGAGCAGCCTCACGGAGGCGTTGGTCCGCTTGGGCCATGAGGTGACGCTGTTCTGCGCTCCGGGCTCTGTATCGCGCGCCAGCGTGATCACGCTTCTCGACGAGGCGCATCCTCACGAGATCGAGCGGTCGTTATACGAGGTCGACCATGTCGGGCGAGCGTTCGACGCGATCGATAGCTCCGCCGGCCATGCTCGGTTCGACGTCGTTCACGACCACTGCGGTTTCACGGGGCTCGCGATGGCAAACCGCATCGATACCCCGCTCGTGCATACGCTGCATGGGCCGTTCACCCCGGAGACCGCCGCCTTCTATGCGCGGCACGGCCACAAGGGCACGCTTGTCGGCATCAGCCGCGCCCAGCTGTCGTCGGCACCGCCCGGGCTTGGTGCGATCGCCTCGATCGCCAACCCGATCGACCTGGAGGCCTGGCCGCTGCAGGAGCGGAAGGGCGACTACCTGTTGTGGATCGGACGGATGACCCCGGAGAAGGGAGCGCAGCGAGCGATCGCAGCTGCGCGCGCCGTCGACGTACCCCTGATCCTGGCCGGCGTGATCCAGCCCGGTCAGCAGCAGTTCTTCGACCGAGAGATCGCGCCCCACATCGACGGCGACCGAGTCCAGTTCGTCGGCGAGGTCGGCGGGTCGACCAAGCGCTCCCTGTTCGCGCATGCTCGCGGCCTGCTGATGCCGATCCGCTGGAACGAGCCGTTCGGGATGGTGATGGTCGAGGCGCTCGCCTGCGGGACGCCGGTGATCGCGTTCCCCGAGGGCGCGGTGCCCGAGATCGTCGTCGACGGGAAGACCGGCTTCCTCGTCGATGACGAGCGCGGGATGAGCGAGGCGGTCGGCCGGCTGCCACGGATCGCCGCGCGGGACTGCCGTGCCTGGGTGAGTGAGCACTGCCATGTTGACGTGGTGGCCGCCGCGTATGAACGTACCTATCGAGCCGTGGCGCGCCCGGGCGCGGCGCGAGCACTCGCGGGTGTCTGAGCGGACCCTCAGTGTCCTGGACGGCAGCACGTTCGTCCTCGGGGATCGCCTCGGCGACGTGCGACCCGAGGCGGGTCGTGAACACGGCTTCTTCTCAGACGACACTCGTTTCACTTCACGTTGGGTGCTTCACCTCGACGAGACGCCACTCGAGTTGTTGAGCCTTGAGCAGAGCGCTCACTTCGAGGCTCAGCATGAGGCAGCGGGCACGATCGCCTCCGCGATCCTCGCCGCCGCGCCGTATTTCGAGCATCGGCTGCCCGAGGTCTTCGCCGGCTTCCCTCGCCCAGTCACGTCCGTTCCCGTAGCCTTCCCGACGGCCTCGCGTCCCCAGGCATGGGCAGCGGGAACGCCGCTTCTGCTGCTGACCGCGCTGCCCGGCCTTCGCCCCGGGGACACCGACGTCGAAGCTGACCCCCGGACACGATCGGGCACGTCGCGATCCGGCGGCAGCCCGATCATTCGCTATTACGTC
The DNA here is from genome assembly GCA_963822855.1 of uncultured Solirubrobacterales bacterium. Lineage (GTDB taxonomy): Bacteria > Actinomycetota > Thermoleophilia > Solirubrobacterales > Solirubrobacteraceae > Palsa-465. The sequence goes on from CAWGJE010000002.1 coordinate 99,948, forward strand.
CCGCAACAACTACCGTGTGACCAGTGGACGATCTCGAGATCCACGCACTCGTGACCAGACTGTCGCGTCCGCACTCTTCGGGTGGGGTCGTGATCGAGCGAGCGGCGATCCTCGCCGAAGGCGCTGACTTCTCCGCGGTCATGAACTGGATCACCACGCACGACGGCACGCCCGACGCGACCGTGCCGGCGAGTCGCAGCCGCGGGCTTCACGGCTCACGGATGAACGCCGGCGGCGCGACCGCCTCTCCTGCGCCCTTGCGCTTCGTGCTGCCGCCAGGCTCGCTGGACTGACGGGCTCGATCACGCGGCCACCGCGAAGGCGCCGGGCCAGTAGGCGGCCCACCCCGCGTAGGTGGTGGCACCCACGAGGTGCGGGCCGGCGTTGCTCAGGGTCTCGACGGTCCACCTGAGGGCGTCATCGGAGCGATGTCAATTCCTACCTCGGAGGTCGGAATCTGGTATGCTGTGAGTGCGCTCAGTGAGCCCTTGCTCTTCTTGCTTCCCGGGCGACATCTTCGGTCAGAAGGGCAAGAGAGGCGGTTGGCGATGACCACCGCAATTCAGGAGCGAGGCGGTGGCCTAATGCCTGGCGCCACCCTGATCGCGCCGGCGGCGCCGCTTGCGCTCCCGAGCACGCCGAGCACGCCTGATCCAAGACGGACCTATAGCTGCCCCGAGTGCGAGCACGTTCTACGCGTGTCCGGGGTCGGTCGCCACCGGGTGTACTTCGAGCTGGCTGACGAGCGGTCATCCGACCCGGTCATGACCCGAGTCTGCCCAGCGTGCGGGCACGGCCTACCGGGAAAGAACACGCCGTGATCGGACCAACAGCCCACCTCTGCTGCCCACACTGCCGGCTTCGCTTCACCCCCCAGGCAGCGGCGTACATCGTCCGTTGTCCTGAATGCGGGGACTCACCGCAGCCAATCGCGAGCCTGGAGCTCACGTTCGGTTTCCGCGTCATCCGACCGGAGGACCTTCCTCTCGAGTTACCGTACGCGACCGCGGTCTCCGTCGCCTTGCCCAGGCCGGAATCCCCAACCAAGATGGACGTGGAGTAGTGGCTACCCCCGAGGCGGTCGTGCTGACCGGGAACGAGCAGCTTGCGGGCATCAATGCCGACTACGAGCAGCGATACGGGTTCCACGACGCCGAGAATTATCTGTACAAGGCGCCCAAGGGGCTGAACCGGGAGATTGTGGAGAAGATCTCCGAGTTCAAGTCAGAGCCGCGATGGATGCGCGACTTCAGGCTGAAGGCGCTCGACCACTTCCTGGCCCGCCAGCAGCCAACGTGGGGCTCTCCCATGCTGGCGGAGCTCGACTACGACGACATTCGCTATTTCGTGCGCGCGTCGGAGACGCCCAGCCGTTCCTGGGACGATGTGCCCGAGGACGTCAAGCGGACTTTTGATCGCTTGGGCATTCCCGAGGCTGAGCGGAAGTTCCTGTCCGGGGTCGGTGCACAGTACGAGTCAGAGGTCGTCTATCACCAGATTCACGAGGACCTCGAGAAGCAGGGCGTGATCTTCACGGACATGGACACCGCGCTGCGCGAGCATCAGGACATCCTGCGTAAGTACTTCGCGACGGTCATCCCGCCCAACGACAACAAGCTTGCGGCGCTGAACTCTGCGGTGTGGTCCGGCGGATCGTTCGTGTACGTGCCCGAGGGTGTCCACGTCGACATGCCGCTCCAGGCGTACTTCCGGATCAATACCGAAAACATGGGGCAGTTCGAGCGCACGCTGATCATCGCCGAGCCGGGCTCGTACGTTCACTACGTCGAGGGTTGCACCGCTCCAACATATAGCTCCGACTCACTTCACTCGGCTGTGGTCGAGCTGATCGCTCAGCCCGGCGCACGGATCCGTTACACGACCGTCCAGAATTGGTCGACCAACGTGTACAACCTCGTCACCAAACGCGCGATCGCGTATGCCGATGCCACCGTCGAGTGGGTCGATTGCAACCTCGGGTCCAAGCTGACGATGAAGTACCCGAGCATCTACCTGCTCGGAGAACGAGCCCATGGCGAGGTGCTGTCGATCGCGTTCGCCGGTGCCGGCCAACACCAGGACGCGGGCGCCAAGATCATCCACGCCGCGCCGAACACGACCTCGAACATCTTCGCCAAATCGATCTGCAAGGATGGCGGCCGCGGCTCCTATCGAGGCCTGCTCGAGATCGCCAAGGGCGCCCACGGCTCCCGCTCCAAGGTCGTCTGCGATGCGTTGCTGCTGGACGAGCACTCGCGCTCAGACACCTACCCAACCATCCGGATCGGCGAAGACGACGTCAACGTTGGGCACGAAGCGACCGTCTCGAAGGTCGGCGACGACCAGCTCTTCTACCTGATGTCACACGGAATCCCCGAGGAAGACGCCTCAAAGCTGATCGTCAACGGTTTCGTCGAGCCGATCATCAAGCAGCTCCCGATGGAGTACGCCGTCGAGATGAACCGCCTGATCGAGCTCCAGATGGAGGGCTCGATCGGCTAGACCTGCTGGGCGGAGACGGTCGTAGGCATGCGAGCTAGTGCACCGAACTCGTGCGACGCGCGAGAATACTTCGATGCGACCGAATCCGATCCATGCGAGCGACGACCCCGAGGTCGTGCGGCAGCTGATCCGCGAGAACCCGTGGTGCACGCTCGTAAGCAGCAACGCCGGCGAGCTTGTCGCCTCGCACTATCCGGTGCTGCTCGATGAGGAATCGGCTGGGTTGGCGGCGCTGACCCACGTCGGCCGCCCGGATGAAAAGCTCCATGGGTTCGGCCAGCAAGAGGTCATGCTGGTCGTCCAGGGCCGCCATGGCTACATCAGCCCGAGCTGGTACGTGCCGGATACGACCCCGGCGCCAACGTGGAACTTCAGCGTCGCCCACTGCTACGGCGTGCCGCAGATTCTCGGTGCGGAGGAAAACCTGCGTGTGCTGACACGGCTCGTCGAGCATTTCGAGCGCCACGTCGAACACCCGCAATTCCTGGACCCCGAGTGGGGCGCGCAGTTGGCGAAGGGAACTGTCGGGCTGCGCATCCCGATCTCGCGCTTCGTATGCAAGATCAAGCTCAGCCACGACAAGAGCCTGGAAAACCAGCACCGGGTGATCGCCGCGTTACGTGCCCCGGGTCCTTACCACTATCCAGCTCTGGCCGACGAAATGGAACGCTCGCTCACCGATTAGGGCTTGACAAATCGCTGCACGAACTGAAGGGCAGTGTCGGCGACTTCTCGCCAGCCGCCGTCGATCGTAAGTGAGTGGCCGCGGTTTGGGACCTTGACGATTTCGGTCACGCCTTCGTTGCGCTCCTGGCGCTTGAACGAGGCATTGGCGATCGCCCACGGCACGGTGTTGTCCTTCTCGCCGTCGATGATCAACAACGGACCGCGCTGTGGATTCTTGGTGTCGACCTTCGCCTCGGTCCACGGGTTGAGGTTCGCGCTCGCGGCCTGAAACAGCGGCTTGCCCGATGCCGGCACTGCGAAAGTGTCATACAGCTCCTTGGCTTCGTCCTCGGCCACCGCGTTGGCGAACGCGAACCGGAACTGCTCGTAGGTGAGCGGAACCGCGCGATTGCGGTTGCCCGGCTTGCCCAGCACCGGCGAGGCGGACTTGAGCGACGATATCGGCAGCGGCAGTACACCGCGGAACGGCGCGGGATCGACCGCAACGGACGCCGCCGCCAATCCCCGGCCGGCAATGATCTGAGTGATCAACCCACCGAACGAATGCCCGATCACCGCCGGCTTCTCGTCCAGCTGCGCGATCAGGTCAGCGAAATGGTCGGCAACCTGCTTGATCGTCTTGTGGGCGAACACCTCGGGGTGGGCCTTGGCATCCTCCACCGTCTCGGGGTCGTCCGGCCATCCCGGCGTGAGCGTCGTGTAGCCGGCTTTCTTGAATACGGTCGCCCACCGATCCCAGCTGCTGGGCAGGAGCCACAGACCGTGGACGAACACGACCGGCTGACGCCCCGACGCGTTGGCCCGCTTGACCTGCCGCTCTTCGTGCTCCGTGATGGTTGCCACAAGCCCTCGCTCGCTTCGAGGGCGCAGCATCTCACATACCGACCGCGGGAATCAGCCGCGATGAGCAGCTCGGCTCGTGGGCGTGCTCGCGTCGGTGACCGGCGGAGGATCGCCGAACCGATCCTCACGGACGCGATGTTCGGGTTCGAGGTGGACCAGGACCGTGGTCCCGGGCAGCCGCCTGACGATCTCGTCTTGGAGGTCGTGGGACATCTTGTGGGCTCGTTCGAGGCTGATCCCGGTGACGAATTGCAGGTGGAAGTCGACCTGATGCTGGCTGCCGACATGCCGCGCCCGGAGATCGTGGAATCCCACGACCTCGTCGCCCAGGAAAGAATCGATGACCTCTCGTATTTCGCGGAGCTCGTCCTCGGGCAATGTCTCGTCGGCGAGGCGACGCCCGCTGTCGAGCAGGATCCGGATCCCCGTGATGCTGATCGCTCCGGCTACGACCAGACCGACCACGGGGTCGATCCAATGGGCGCCGGTTAGCTTGATCGCAATCAAGGATGCGAGCACCCCGAGCGACACGAACGCGTCCGTGCGCAGGTCCGCGGCATTCGCGTGCAGCGCGGCCGAGCCGCTAGCGCGTCCGGTCCGCGCGAGATAGGCCGACACCAGCAGGTTCGTAACCGCCGCGACCGCCACGACTGCGATGCCGACCCCCAATGAGGTGAGGACCGTGCCGCCGTTGATCAGGCGGCGGATCGCCTCGAACGCCACGAACGCCGCGCCGACCAGCAGCAGGAATGCCTGGGCGCCCGCCGCGAGATCCTCGATCTTCTGGTGGCCGTAGCGGTGGGACGCATCAGCCGGTGCGTCGGCCTTGCGCACTGACGCGTACGCCACTCCGGACGCGATCAGGTCCATCAGCGAATGGATCGCGTCGCTCAAGATCCCCACCGACCCGGTGAGCACCCCAGCGGCGACCTTTATCGCGATCAAGAACGAGTTGGAGGCGATCGAGACGCTTGCTGCGCGTGCTTTGGCTGGGGACGAACTGGACATGGCAGGGCATCGGACAACGGCCACGAGCGAAGCACGAGCTGCTCGTGATCCAAATAGACCGGGTTCTTCGCGAAACGCGGGTCGCCTTCCCCAATACGGTAGTCACGAGAGGCGCTACCTGCGGACCCCAAGACGCCGGACGCAGGCGTACCTCCAAATCCGGCTCAGGCGCCGGTCAGCTTCTGGAGCTGTTCGAACGTCTCGTCTTCGAGCAGATCACCGCACGCTTTGACGCATGCCCGGCAGACCTTCTCGCAGATTGCGCAGTGACGGTGATGATGAGCGTGCCGGGCGCACTCCTCGGCGCTGCTCTGGCACGTTCGGATGCAGGCCTGGAGCAATCGGTGGACGACCAACGCGTCCCACTGTGCCGGACGAGAGAGAATTCGAGCCGTCACGTCACACACGTCCGCACAGTTGGTACACAAGGCGGCGCACACGCGTAGCTCGGCGACCTCCTCCTCGAACAGGTCGGCGTGCGCGCACGTGGTGCACGTTTGAACACACCTCAGGCACGCATCGATGGCTGCCGCGAGATCGGCTGTGCTGAGCGGGACGCCGGTCGGCACAGCATCCAGGATCTCTTGGGTATCGGTCATGCTCTACCCCCGGATGGAGTGCAGCGCCCTCGGGCGCTGCCGGGCCGTTCGGCTCCGGCGAGAGCAGCATAACTCGCGTGCGAGATCGTCTCGCTGTGGTCAAGCAAGGAGGCGCTGTCGAAGGCGCTCGCGGACGCGCGCAACTACAACCCCCGCCGGCTCGACTCGCCGGCGGGGTGCGAGTGACTTCAGGCCGCGGGGCCGTGGACCGCTGCGGCGTCGAGCTCCTCGACGAGCGCGGTGACGCGGCGGCCGATCTCATCTCGGGTGGCGCGGACCTCGTCGAGCGGCCGGCCCTTAGGGTCGGGTAGGTCCCAGTCGACGTAGCGCTTGCCGGGGATGAACGGGCACTCGTCGCCGCAGCCCATCGTCACGACGACATCGGCCTGCTCGGCGAGTTCGCGGGTCAGCTTCTGCGGGGTGCGGCCGGCGAGGTCGATCCCCAGCTCGCGCATCACCGCGATGACCTCTGGATGGATTGCCTCCGCCGGCGTGGTGCCCGCCGAAGCCGCGGTGTGACGGCCATCGGCCGCCCGCTCGAACAGCGCCTGGCTCATCTGCGAGCGCCCGGCGTTGTGAAGGCAAACGAACAGAACGTGCGGCATTTTGCTCTCCGCCGCGCATGCCGACGGCCGCGCCCACGGATATACCGCCGAGGATATCCATTGACAAACGTCACTTCAATCGATATTTGTAGATAGATGGTTGTCGATCTGGAGCTCGCGCCAAAGATCAAGCGGCCCGCGGGCGAGCGGTGCTGCGAGCCGGTCGTGTATCCCGATGTCGAGCGTGACCACGCGGTGCGGATGGCCGGGATCGCGAAAGCGCTCGGGGACCCGGTCCGCCTGCAGCTTGTCGACGTGCTCCGAAAGCACGCCGGAAAGGTGTGCGTGTGCGAGCTCGTGCCCCTCTTCGACCTCTCGCAGCCCACGGTCTCTCATCACCTCAAGGTGCTCCGCGACGCCGGGATCGTCGACTGCGAGCGACAGGGCCTGTGGGCCTACTACTTCGTGATCCCCTCAGCGTTAGGAGAGCTGTCGACATGGCTGAGCTGACGACCGACGCGGACCAGCTCCGAGAGCTCGTGCGCAAGCGGTACGCCGACGCCGCCAGGGCCGCCGCCGACACGCCCCGGTCGGGCTGTTGCCGCCCACGGCTCACCGGCGAACGCACGTCGTCGGAGCCCAGCCCCGCGTTCGGCGCTGCCCTCTACGACCAAGCCAGTCGCGAGGGCGCGACCGAGGACGCGGTCAGCGCCTCGCTGGGATGCGGCGTGCCGACCGCCGTCGCCGACCTCCGAGAGGGTGAGATCGTGCTTGATCTCGGATCGGGTGCCGGTGCGGACGTGCTCATCTCGGCCCGCCGGGTCGGCCCGACCGGCAAGGCGATCGGGATCGACATGACCGACGAGATGCTCGAGCTCGCCCGCGTCAACGCCGCCGGCGCCGGCGCCACGAACGTCGAGTTCGTCAAGGGCTACCTCGAGGACATGCCCCTCGCCGACGGCAGCGTCGACGTCGTCATCTCTAACTGCGTGATCAATCTCGCGGCCGACAAGTCCCGCGTCGTCCGCGAAGCCGCCCGAGTGCTCCGACCCGGCGGCCGGTTCGCAGTCTCAGACGTGATCGCCGACGACCACATGGATCACGCAACCCGCACAGACATGCAAGCTTGGACCGGCTGCGTCGCCGGCGCCCTGACCCGGGACGAGTTCGAAGCCGTGCTGCATGCCGCGGGCTTTGCCGAGATCGAAATCACCGAGACCCACCGCGTACACCGACACGCCGCGTCGGCCATCGTCCGCGCCCGAAAGCCAAAGCGCTTGACCCTTCAGGACCAGACGACGATCCGCCCCGCCCACGTCGACGACCTCGCCGCCGTCGTGGAGATCTACAACGCCGGCATAGCTGAACGCGTCGCCACCTTCGAGACGGCGCCTCGCGCGCCCGCGGATATCGCCGTCTGGGTGCAGGACGGACAGCCGTTCATCGTCGCCGAAGACAACGGGCAGGTCATCGGATGGGCCTGCGCCGGCGCCTACTCCGATCGTTGCGTCTACCAGGGCGTCGGCGAGCACGCCGTCTACGTGCACCCCAGCGCCCGCGGCCGTGGCCTCGGAAGCCAACTGCTCCGCGAGCTGTGTCTCGAATCCGAACGCCACGGCCTGTACAAGCTCACCAGCCGCGTCTTCACCGACAACCACCCAAGCCGCGCCGCCCACCGGGCCGCCGGCTTCGAAGAAGTGGGCGTCCAACGGCGCCACGGGCGGCTCGACGGCCAGTGGAAGGACTGCGTCCTCGTCGAACGTCTTCTGGGCCCCGCGGCCGACTGATCCTCTGCCGATTCGTCGGGCCCGCCCCCGGCGGTCCGTCCCCAGGCGGTTGCCGCGCTTCGACGATCGTCGCGTGAGTCCCAACGCAGGGCCGCGACGTGGTATGGGTAGACATCGAAAGTCAGCCTCAGCGCCTCGCCGGACACCTGCCGGTTCCGGTGATCCTCGGTGTGTCGATGACGGCTGCCGGTGTCGTGTATCCGGTCACCGACGCCGCCCTGCATCACACCTCGCCGATAATGATCGCCACGCTGCGCGCCCTCGTGGGCGGCGCTGTGCTCACCGCGATCCTGCCGCTGATGCGCAGCCGTCTCCCGCGGACTCGACGGCTGTGGGCGTGGGCATTCGCGATCGGGTTCGGCAACACCACGCTCACGCAAGTCGGCATCAGCGTCGGAACCCAGCGTGCCGGGGCAGCGGTCGCCGCAGTGCTGCTCAACTCCTCGCCGTTCTTCGTCGCCGTGATCGCCCGGTTCGCGCTCGCGGAATCGATCACGCGCCTGCGCGCGGTCGGGCTCGTCATCGGGTTCTGTGGCGTGCTCGTCGTCGTGTTCTCGGATCCCGGCAACGTAGGACACGGCTCACAGCTGGCCATCGGGTTCGTACTCGCGCTCCTCGGCGCGCTCGGGTGGGCCGGCGGCGGCGTTGGCATGCGAGTCCTGACACAGCGCGAGCCTGACCTCGACATCGCCGGAATTACCGCCGCGCAGTTCCTCGCCGGCGGCGTTCCCCTGATCCCGCTGGTGCTCCTGGCCGGCGGTTCGACCGACTGGACGCGACCGGCCCTCGACGCGCAACTCGTGTTCCTGATCCTCGGAGGCCAAGTCCTGGTCTACCTCGGCTTCAACGCGGCGCTCGGCCGCTGGCCCTCCACCCGCGTATACGCCTGGACGTTCCTCGTCCCGGCGGTCGCCGTGCTAGTCGAAGCGGTGCAGGGTCAGCTCCCCAGTGTCACCGCGATGATCGGCATTGCGCTGGTGATCGTTGGCGTCGCCGTCGTCAATCATCCTCGTGCGGAGGCAGAACGACCTCGGTAGCGCAACGTGGGCGCTTAAGGGCGGTCCGCGCCTGGGCCCTACCGGGTCACCCACGCCTCCGGGTCGTCGGCGAGCACGTTGATCGAGTCGGGGATGCTGGCGTTTGCGAGGTCGGCCACGTCACGTGTTCGACGACGCTGCGCAGGTTCTTGCGGACGGCGATCCACACGCGCGGGAGCTGGCTGGCCACGCCCGGATATTCGGTGTCCTCGGGCCTGCCGCCGCGAACCGTGGCAAGCGGGCCTTCCACGGCTCTGATGATGTCGGCGATCGTGATCCGCCACGGCTCCCGGGCGAGCCGGAAGCCGCCCTCGGAGCCGCGTTGGCTCCGGACCACTCCGGCGATGCGCAGCTCCGAGAGGATGTGCTCGAGAAAGTTCAGCGGAATCCCCTGGGCGGTCGCGATGCGCTCCGCTGGGACCGCCTTGCCGTTCGGCGCGGCCGCCAGCTCGATCGCGGCTCGCACGGCGTAGTCCGCTTTGGCCGAGACTCTCATGTGGCCCCCTTCGCCCGGACCGTTGGCCGGGTCGGAGTATCTCGATGATCTGAGCAACTGCTTGCTTCACGCCGGTCGTCGCGGTGTCGACCCTGAGCTCGGGATCCTCGGGCGGCTCGTAGGGAGCGTCGACGCCGGTGAAGTCTTTGATCTGGCCCGCGCGTGCGCGCGCGTACAGGCCCTTTAGGAGCGGATCCCCTCGTTGACACCGCCACCTAAACTCGATAAATTCGATCGACATTGTTTCAAGCGTGCCTGATCGGTCCCCGGAACATCATCGTCCGGGACATCACCGCGGCTAGCGGCCGGCCGGCCGCCGCGGGCATGCCGGCTCGATGTAGGGCGTAACAACCCTCCCAGAACTTCGGGCTCGTGGCCCCGCTGCGCGCGAGTCCGGAGGCTTCTCCTCTTCGCGGCCAGGGCGGCTTCGTGCCGCCCTGGCCGCGACCCAGGCCGCGGCAGCGACTCCGGGCCCGCGGCGGCAAACCCTGATCCCAAGACGAGGTGATGTGATGAGTGCCGGACGCGAGGCCCGCGAGCCTTCCGCGGTTGTGCTTCAGCATCGGGACGACGCTCCCGGTGGCCTGTTGATCGATGTGCTCGCGGCGAGCGACTTTCGTTCGACGGTTGTCCGCGTCGATCGGGGCGAGACCATGCCCGACCCCGGGGCGTTTACCCTGGCCGTCACGCTCGGTTGCGAGCGCTCGGACGGCGACCGGGCCGACGGGCATGCGAGAGAACTCGACTGGCTTCGCCAGGCGGACCGGGCCGGCACCGCGGTGCTCGGCGTCGGCTTCGGCGCTCAGGCGCTCGCCGTGGCACTCGGCGGCGGCGTGGCACGCGCGCCGAGGGCTCGTTACGGCTGGCTTTGGCTGTCGACCTCGAGCCCGGGCTGGATTTCGTCCGGGCCGTGGCTGGCCTGGCAGGAGGACGTGATCCGGCTGCCGTCTCGCGCGCGCCTCCTCGCGCACGACCGGGTCGGACCGCAGGCGTTCCTGGCCGGCGGCCATCTCGGCCTTCAATTCCATCCCGAGATCACGCCGAAGATCCTCCGTGACTGGATCGCCGCCGGCCGAGCCCCGAGCCGCGACTCGCAAGGGGTGCTCGAGGTGACCTCGCGGGAGTACCCCGCCGCGTCGGTCGCCGCCGAGCGGCTCCTCACCACATACATCCACTCGCTGACCAACCGGCAGCGCTGAACACCCCTGTCCACCCTCGTTCGACAAGAGAGACCACGACATGCCTCGACCTCATTCACCGTCCAACCGTTACAGCTGGATCCGGCGGGTCGCCCGCCGCCGGCTCGCGGGCGCGGCCGCATTCGCGGGCGCTGCCTTGATGGCCGCCGCCGGTTCCGCGGCCGCTGACCCGCCCACCGCCCCGCCACCGGTGACGATCCTCACCTCGACTGGTCGCACTGCCCCCGGCGACATCTTCATTACGCCGACCGGAGACACGACCTCCTACGCCAACGGCGCGGAGATCCTCGATCGCCGCGGGAACATCGTCTGGTTCCACGCCGCCCCGCAGGGACTGACCGCGGCGGACTTCCGCGCGCAGACCTACCTCGGCAGGCCCGTCCTGACCTTCTGGCAGGGCACCGGGCTCGGTGGGCTCTCGAGCGGCACCGACTACATCTACAACGATCGCTACCAGCAGATCGCCACCGTCAACGCCGGGAACGGCCTCAGCGCCGACGGCCACGAGTTCCTGATCACCCCGTGGAACACGGCGCTGATCCTGTCCTACACGACCGCGACCGCGAACCTGACGTCGATCGGCGGCCCCGCCGACCAGACCGTGATCAACGGCGTCGTCCAGGAGATCGACATCAGAACCGGCAAGGTCCTGTTCCAGTGGAACAGCGAGGACCACGTCCCGTTCAGCCAGAGCGAGCAGCCGCTGCCCGCTTCGCCCAGCACACCGTGGGATTGGTTCCACGTCAACGCGGTCCACATCGACGCCGACGGCAACCTCCTGATCGACGCCCGCGACACCTGGACCGCGTACAAGGTCAATCGCTTCACGGGGAACATCATCTGGCGGCTCGGCGGTAAGGACAGCAGCTTCAAGCTGCGCGCCGCGCCCGGCCAGTCACTCGACGACGCCGGTGAGATCTTCGCCTGGCAGCACGATCCCGAGTCAATCGGTCACGACGAGTACACGTTCTTCGACAACGAGTCGGCGGGTACGCCGGAGTTCCCCGTCAGCCGGGCGGTGACGGTGAAGCTCGATCCACGGTCGCGCACCGCGACCCTCGTCGTGTCCGACGATCAGCCCGAGGGGCTCGCGGCGCCGTCGCAGGGGAACGCCCAGACGACCCCCGACGGCGGGCTGTTCGTGGGGTGGGGAGCCCTGCCCTACTTCTCGGAGTTCGACCCCTCAGGACGGCTCGTGTTCAACGCCGAATTCCCGACCGGCGTGAACACCTACCGCGCCTACGTTCTCCCCTGGCGTCCGGGCGAGTTCCGCTAGGAACACGACCCCGATTGGGCTAGGGACCGACACGCAGTCCGGTCGCGGGCGCAGGCTCGCGACCGGACACATGCGTCGGACCAGGGACCAGACACGTGCGGCCACGGTTGCGAACGCGGCCGCCACACGGCATCGTTCCGTCCATGCCCTCGACGGCCGGCATCGCCCGTCCTGGGGCGACTACTGAACGGAGGTGGACATGGCGGGCCAGGAAGTTGGGTTCGAGAGCGAGATACGGCCGCTCTTTCGTGAGAAGGACGTTCAGTCGATGGCGGCCAAGTTCGATCTCGCGTCCTACGACGACGTGAAGGCGAGCGCGGAGGCGATCCTCGGGGCGGTCTCGAAGGGGTCGATGCCGTGCGACGGTGCATGGCCACCGGAGCGGGTGGCGCTGTTCCGCGACTGGGTCGCTGCCGGCTGCCCGCCCTAGCATGAACACCGCACCCACTCCCGCTGTCCCCCAGCGCGAGCCCGAGCTGCTGGGCCAGACCGTCGTGGTCATCGGTGGTAGCTCGGGGATCGGGCTGGAGACCGCTCGGCGTGCCCACGCCGAGGGCGCCGAGGTCATCCTCAGCGGTCGCGACGCCGGACGCCTCGAGCACGCGTCGCGCGAGATCGGGGCGCGGAGCGTGGCCGCGTTCGATGCCAACGATGCTGTCTCGCTGGCCCGATTCTTCGACGGGCTGCCGGCTCGGATCGACCACGTCATGATCACCGCGGGCAGACCGACCTACGGGCCGCTGCTGGAGATGGAAGCGGCCGAGGTGCGCGCGGCGATGAGCGATCGCGTGGTCTTGGGGCTGGAGGTCGCGCGTAACGCCGCCGGCAAGATGCGATCCGGCGGCACGCTGCTCCTGATGGGCACCACCGGCGGCCGGCGGATCGGTCCCGGGATTGCCTCGGCCGCCACCGCCGTGCTGCCTGCGTTCGTTGCGTCGCTCGCGCTCGAGCTCGCCCCGGTCCGCGTCAACCTGATTGCCGCCGGCTTCGTCGATACGCCGTTGTCGGCGTCACTCCTCGGCGGCGACCTGGATCACCGGCGCGAGCAACTGCGCTCGACGCTCCCGATCGGGCGAGTCGTCGGACCGGCGGACGTCGCTGCCCTCGCCGTTCATCTGATGGCCAACACGGCCGTCACCGGCGCCACGTTCGACATCGACGGCGGGCAGCAGCTCGTCGAGTAGTGATCGACTGACGCGGGCGGCGTGGCGCCCTACGACGTCCGGTAGGCGTCGAGCACCTCGGGGTCGGGATCGATTCCGAGCCCGGCGCCCTGCGGGACCATGATCCGGCCACGCTCGGGGTTGAGCACGTCCCCGAGAATCTGCGCCTCGAGATCGAAGTAGCGCCATTCGATCATCGAGTCGACCGTTCCGAGTGCGGCAGTCACGTGTATCGCGGCCAGCAGACCCGGACCGTCATAGAAGCTGTGCGGCACCACGGTGACGTTGTGGACCGCCGCGAGATGAAAGACCTTGCACAGTTCGGTTACGCCTCCCATCTTGATGGGACTCGGTTGGGCGAAATCCACCGCGCGGGCGCGCAACATGCGCTCGAAGTCCATCGGGGTTGGCACGTTCTCTCCCGCCGCGATCTGGATGCCGTCGGTGCTGCGCAGCTCGGCAAGACCGTCGTAGTTCTCCGGTGGCCACACCGGCTCCTCCAACCACTTCAACCGGAACCCCTTGAGTTCCCGGGCACGCTCCCGGACTTCGTTAACCGTCCAAGCACAGTTCACATCGAGCATGATGTCCACCGCGGGCCCCGCCTCTTCACGGGCGGCACGAATCGCCGCAGGCTCGGTTTCGTGCAGTTTCAGGCTGGTGAATCCGGCGCCGAGCACCTCCCGGACCCGGGCACGGACCACCGAAGGATCCGAGTAGCGCTCCAGGCTCGCGTACGAGGCCAGATCGGCGGCACCCCCGCCGAGAAGCCGGTGGAGCGGCGCGTCGGCGGCCTTGCCGGCGATGTCCCACAGGGCGATATCCACAGCGGACAGCGCATGGGTCACAGGCCCTCCTCGCCCGAAGACCTGCAGCTTCTTCTGCACGTCGAGCATGAGTGGAGCGATCCGCGCCGCGTCCTCCCCGACGCACAGCGGCGCGATCAAGTCGTCGATCGCCCGTTGTGTCAACCGGACCGCCTCGAACCCGAACGCCTCGCCCCAGCCCTCGTATCCCTGATCGGTGGTCACCTTCACCAGCAGCGAGTCCACCGCGGGCAGATCCGCCGGACCCCGCGCGGACGCCGCCGAGCTGCGCCCGGGCTTGAAGGGGATCCTGAGCGGAACCGTCTCGACCCCGGTGATGATCATTGCTCGGACCGAGCGTCGCCAGGACTCACCGCGTGAAACTCGATTCGATACACCAACGTGTCGTCGTCAATCGGGCCGGCGTGCGCGGCGCGCCGGCGCAACGTCTCGCGGTCGGGCTCGCCGGCGCGTCGGACGTCCGGCGCCGTGATCGCCGAGAACGGGACAAGCTCGATCGCGTCGATCTCGATCTCACCGAGCCCGACCCGGTAGCGGCCGCCCGGCTTGACCCTCGGCCGCTGCCACAGCCGGACCGACACCGTGATATCTCCGGCCAGGACGTCGTTGCGCAGCTCGCGGCTGAACTCCACAAGCCGCACCGTACCTGCCCGGTACCCCGCGACCACGAACGAATGGGCCGCGCCCACCCGAGACCGGAACCTGCACAACCCGACAATTCGCGGGCTCGGCTCGAGCCTTGACGTGTAACGCGTGACTATCGTGCGCAGCTCGGCAACGCCTCGCTCGCCTGCGTCCTGTGTCGTGCTGTTCATGCCCCGGGCCTGCGGCCGGGGCCGACGAATCAGACGCTGTGGTGCCTCCAACCGTCGTGATATTCCTCGTCGTGTAGCCGGTGGAGCTGGTGCGCGTAGTGGTCCAGGCGGTCCGCGGCCTCCTGGGCCTCGTGGTAGTCCTTGCCGTGGTCGCGAGCCGGTGTCTTCTCTTCGGCGCGCTTGCGAACGACGTGAAGCTCCTCACGAGCCAGCTCGACGATCTTTTCCAGGGTCTGTTCAAGATCCATTTTGGTTCCTCTCGCTCCGGCGCTCGGTCGGCCAATACCAGGCGCTGATCTTCTCACGCCGGTGCTCGTGTCGCCCAGCCCGCGCGCCCAGCCGCCGGTCGCGTTAAGCCGTGCAGGCCCCCCTTGGCAACCACGCCGAGATGCGCCACAGTTCCAGGTACAGAAGTAGAGATCGGTCGGTGCGAAGGTGGGAACAATGGTGCAGCGCGCGCCCCCAGCCCGGCGGTCGGGATGGGTGTTCGCGCGCTTATTCGCCCCCCTTCTACTCGTTGCCGTCGCGGGAGCGATCGCGGTCATCGTGAGCAATCCCCCGGACCTCGCCGGCCCGGCGGCCTCCCATGGACAGCGCGTCGCCGCAGCTCGCCGGCTGCCGCCGTACTGGACAGTCCGACCCGGGGACACGCTTGCGCAGATCTCGGCTGAGACCGGAGTGTCGGTCGATCTGCTCCAGGTCTATAACCCGACCGTCAATCCACTCGCGCTCGCGCCCGGGGAGCGTCTCAACCTGTGGCGCACTCCGCCCAAGCCCCCGGCGGCCAAGCGCAACGCGCCGGGGCCGATGTTCTGGATGGTCAGGTCGGGCCAGTCGTTCGGCTCGGTCGCGGCGAGTACGGGCATCAACATCGTCACGCTCGAACAGCTGAATCCGAAGCTGAAGCCGGCGACGCTTCAGCCGGGCGATGAGGTGCGGCTCCGGCAGTGAGTCGACGCGTCAGTGGGCGTAGGTGCTGATGTCCTGGTCGAGCGTCCCCTGGGCGTCGTATTGCCCGATGTGGACATACACGACCTTGCCGGCGGGGTTGATGTAGATCGTCGTCGGGAGGTCTCCGATCACGGCCAGCGACGAGAGGTCGGACGTGCTCGTCTGGTAGCTCGGATAGATCACGTGGTGCTGGGAAAGGAACGTGCGCGCATCGCCGGCGGCGTCATCGGTGTCGGCTCCGAGGAACGCGACCTGCCGTCCGTACCTGGCCGATGCGGACGCGAACAGCCCGAATTCCGAGCGACACGGTCCGCACCACGATGCCCAGGCGTTGATCACGATCGGGTAGCCGCGAAGCGCGCGGACGCGGGCCTCGAGCGCGGACGCGCCGCCGAGTATCTGGTCCGCCTGCTCGTGGAGCATCGCCAGCGGTGCGGGTGAGCCGGCGAGATCCTGGTTCGCGGCGGCACCGGCGACCTTGGGAGCATGCGCGAGTGCGGCTTTCACGTACCGCATCAGAACGCTCGTGCTGGGCCATCCGCCGGCCGAGACCTCGCGGTAATAGAGGAGCTGACCGGTCCGCGACGTCATCACGAACCATGGCAGTCCCAGCACCTCGTAGCCATCGGCGAGTTTGCCGGTGCGATCGAGCGCGACCGGGTACGACAGCGGCTTCGACAGAGAGCGCAGGAAGCTGGGCACCGTCGCCGAGGACGGCTCGACGCTCGTCTCATCGACGGCCGTCAGCTGGGCCAGGCCCGTTCGTCTCGCGATCGTCTCATACCGGTTGAGCGCATCGAGCTCGCCGGCGAGGCCGCTGGTCTCCTGATCCCAGGTGGCGAAGAACACGAATAGCCTCGCGGCATTCCCGGGGCCGACCTCAACGGTCCCGCCGTCCGCGCGAGGCAGCGTCGCGTGCTGGCTCGGTGCGGTTGGCTGCACCTCGGCGTACGACAGCTCGCCATGCACCGAAGGACGCCTCGGCAATAACGCCGCCGCACTCTCGGCCAGCAGCTGACCTAGCTGCGGCACCGCGGTGTAGGACATCTGGGTCATGTAAAGGCGCGAGAGCCGGCCGGTCGGACCGATCACGAACAGTGCCGGCGTGTGGGTGATCTCGCCGGCCTGGACCGCCGCTTCGATCCCGTAGTCCTTCCAGACCTGCTGCAACTGCGGCAGCGAGCCGGTGAGGAACCGCCATGAGTGGAGCATCCCGTGCAACTCCGAGTAGGACCACACGTCCTCGAGCGAGATCGCCGCGGGATCGGCGTCGACCCCCAGCAGCTGCACCTGGGAGGCGGCCTTACCCAGCATCGCCTTGGCATCGAGCATCGCCGTCGTCGTCAACGGGCACACCGTGGTGCACTCGGAGTCGTTGAACGCCAGGATGACGACCTTGCCGCGGAACGAGTGCAGCGAGACGGGCTGCCCGAACTGGTCCGCTAACGAGAAGTCGGGAGCCACGCCCGATACCGGTGTGCCCGGGTCCAGATCGGGATTCGTGGCCAGCGCGTCGGCCTGCGACGTACCCGCCGAATTCGAGCGCGCCAGGATGACCAGCGTTATGCCCAGCGCGACCAGCAGCACCGTTCCGGCCGTCGCCAAACGCAGTCGTCCCGCGGGCAGCCGCAACCGCGGCCCCGGCGATAGTCCCGGGCGAGACCAGCCCCGCCGGACGAGTGCCCGAACGCTCAGCGCGACGACGGCGATCACCACCAACGCCAGCGCGACGATGCCCACCATGTCGTCGACTCCGCTCTTCTGGGCCGGCTGGCCCGCGGCACTCGCCCCCCCACTACTCGGTGCGGCCGATGCCCCGGCCGAAGGCGCAACCGACGGCAGCTTGACGCCGCCGGCCAGCGCGAGCTTCCCCACCGCGGCCTCAGCCGCGTTGAACAGGCCGGCCCCGCCCGATCCGATCGGAATCCCGCCAAGAGCGCGATACCCCGGGGCTGCCGAGTGGCCGGGCCAGTTGAACCCGAACCCGTTCGGCATCACCACCAGCAGGCGCTGCTTGTAGGCCAGCGACAGCTCGATCCCAAGAAAGCGCGCGTATTCGCGCGGTTGGTGCCACAACTCGGTCACCGAGCCCAGATCGAACGGACTGGCGATGATCGCGACCCGGACGGGAAAGCCATCTCGCGCGGCCGTCTTGAGCAAATCTCCCAGTTGGACTTGCTGCTGGACCGACAGACCGGCATCCGACCCGGCGAACAGGTCCTGGTAGACCAGCACATCGCTACCCGGATCGCCGTCCGCGCGAGCGACAGGCGACACCGCACCCGCGATAAGCGCCACCGAGAGGAGTGCCAGGGCCGCTGCCCACGCGCGGCGATATATCAAAACGAACGTGCCACGCACCGCCATCATTTTCACCGCCGGCGGAAGCTTGTCACGTCATTGGGGCTGAGGCTGCGCGGTGTCGAGCAACGCCCGTCGGGCAGCGTCGCCAAGCGAGCACGGCTGAGAGCGCCGGCGCGGCGGTCGCGAGCCCTAAGCCCGCGCGTCGACCGCGCCGGAGGCCGCGACGGCGGTCACTTGGGCGTCGGCGGCCTTCAGCGGGTTCGTCGGCAAGAGCAGCGAAACGCCGAAGCCGGCAAGCGCCACCACCGCCAGAACGATCATCGCGGCGACGTAGGTGCCGTTCCCGGAGACGAGGTTGGACACGAGGATCGTGCCCGCGATGGCGGTGCCGAACGACGAACCGAGATTCGAGACGCTGCGCGACAGGCCGGAGATCTCGCCCTGCTTGGCCTCGGGGAAGGCGCCCTGCACAAGGTTGACCGACGGGGTCAGCATCACACCGAGCCCGAGCCCGATCAGGAGCAGGCCGGGCGCGAACGCCCACGCGCTTGACGAGGCCGCATGGACGAGCGCGAGCAGGAGCCCGATCCCGACCGTCGTCGCGATGAACCCCGACCCGATCAGGATCTTCTGGAAGAACTTCCTGGCCAGGCGCTCGGCGGCGAGCGACGAAACGAGCACGCCGACCGTGGCCGCGGTGAAGATCACGCCGGTCTTGATCGCGCTGTAGTGACGTTCGGTCTGGAGGAACACCGACACCGTGAACGACACGCCCATCAGCAGCAGCCACTGGAGGTTCTGGGTGATGAGCCCGAGGTTCGACGTTCGGTTCTTGAACAGCTCGGGCGAGAGCAGCGTCTCCTTCTTGGCTCGCTCGCGGGCGCGGATGTAGACGAAGAACCCGGCGAGGAAGGCGGCTCCGGCCGCGAGGAACACAACAAGCAGCGTGTTGTTGACCCCGGCCTGCAGGATTCCGAGTACGAGGAAGAGCATTCCGACGGCCGACAGGACCGCCCCGACCGTGTCGAACGGACGTGACGAGTCCGGCGCGAGCGGATCGACGACCCGCCGGCTGAGCAGGATGATCGTCCCCACGATCAAGGCCTGGAACACGAACGCGGCCCGCCAGCTGATGCCCGAGGTGATCAGGCCGCCGATCAGCGGTCCGGCGGCGGCGCCGAGCCCCGCCATCCCACTGATCACGCCGAACGCCTTGGCCCGCGAGCCCAGCGAGGTGAACGCCAGCGTCGTGAGGATGTAGACGGGCGGGATCAGGAAGGCCGTGCCGACGCCCTGGAACACGGAGTTGCCGAGGATCAGCACGCCGAGGTTCGGGGCGACCGCACTCAGGATGGTGCCGATCCCGTACAGGATCAGGCCGCCGGTGAAGCAGCGCTTGCGGCCCCACCGGTCGCTCAGCTTGCTGCACGGGATCATCAGGACCGCCATGATCACCAGGAACAGCGTGATCGTCGTCTGCACGCCCTTCACGTCAGTGTGCAGATCGTGGCTGATGTCGTTGATCATCACGTTCATGTTCGAGCCGGCGAAGCTGCAGATGAACTGGGCGAGCGCCAGCGGAGCGAGGAACGCGCGCGGCGAGCCGACCCACTTTGCCGTTCCGGCGCCTTCGCTCATCCCTGTCGCACTCACGCGACCTGAGAGTAGGTGCGACCACGGAGACGGCATCACCCGAACTGGATGAGGAGTCGGTCCGGGCCGCAGTGGCGACGAAAACCCTCACGATTGGAGTAAGGCATGGCAGGTACGCCACAGGAACTGAGCAGCACCCAACAGAAGCGCCTGGCGGAGTTCATCGAGCCGTTCCGGGTGACCCCCGGCACGAAGGTGACGCTCGCCAAGGATTTCGATCCGGCGTTCAAGGCGGGCGTCACCGAGAAGAAGGACGGCGTCACTCTTCTCGCGGAGGGCGTGCAGACGCTGGCCGACTATCAGGCGCGGCTCGCCGCCCAGGAGTCGTACGGCCTGCTCGTCGTGCTGCAGGCACTCGACGCCGGGGGCAAGGACGGGACGATCCGCCACGTCATGAGCGGCGTCAACCCGCAGGGCGTCGAAGTCCACAGCTTCAAGGTGCCCTCAGCGGAGGAACTGAGCCACGACTACCTGTGGCGCTACCAGATGCGCCTACCCGCGCGCGGCAAGATAGGGATCTTCAACCGCTCGCACTACGAGGAGGTGCTGGTCGTGCGGGTTCATCCTGAGAACCTCGATCGCGAGAAGCTCCCGAAGAGCGCCAGGCGGGGCGATGTGTGGAAGCGGCGCTACCGCGAGATCAACGATTGGGAGCGGTATCTGATCGATAACGGGTTCCGGGTCGTGAAGCTGTTCCTGAACCTGTCCAAGGAGGAGCAGCGCACGCGCTTCCTGAAGCGCCTGGACCTGCCCGATCACAACTGGAAGTTCTCCGAGGCCGACGTCCGAGAGCGTGAGTACTGGGACGAGTACCAGACCGCGTTCTCCGAGATGCTCTCGCACACGAGCACGAAGTGGGCGCCGTGGTACGTGATTCCCGCCGACCGCAAGTGGTTCGCTCGGCTCGCGGCGTCGGCCGTGATCGGCCACGCGCTGATGGAGATCGATCCTCATTTCCCGACGGTCACCGACGAGCATCGCCAGGAACTGGAGAAGATCCGACAGGTGCTGACCGAGCAGGCGCCGAAGGGCGCGGCGCCCGACCCGTTCGAGAAGGACGGCGACGACTAGATAACTATTCGCGGGCGATCATGGCGGCGGCTTCGCGTTCGAGGTCGACGTAGGGCTCGCCGCTGACGTCGACGGCGACGAAGTGGACGCTGCCGCCGGTGAACGTCCAGGGCCGCTCGCCGGGGTAATGGTCGGTGACGCGCGATGTGCTGCGACCGACGGTCAGTCCCGTCCGCGCGATCCCGAACGCCCCAGGCTGGGTCTTGATACGCCCCTCCCCGACCTTCTCCTCGCCGTGATACAGCGAGAGGATCCCGGTGGACACACCCGGTGGGTCCTCACCGTCCTTGACGAACGCGGCTGACAGGATCAGGTTCTCGCCGACCGGCAGATCCTCGGTCGCCACCACCTGCTGCTCCACCATGCCGACGAAGTTGTAGACGTAGTGCAGCCGGTTGTCCTTGATGTAGAGCGTGTGGCCACCGAAGTGCGATCCCTGTGCGAACAACACGCCGCTCGCCCCCGGTGCCGGGATATCAAGCCACACGCCGACGATGTAGTCGCGGTTGCGGATGTTGACGGCCTGCGCCTCGGGAACGTCGGCCGCTCCGGGGTAGTAGCGGTAGCGGTTCCGCGGGCTGGTGAGCTGCGGTCGTGGCGTGTTGATGATCTCAACCGCGGAACGATCGTCCAGCGGGAACGCCCCGTTTCGGCCGGCCTCGGCGAACCACAGGTTGATCAGCTCCCGCAGCTTCTCGGGCTGCTCACCGGCGAGATCGTGCAGCTCGGCGCGGTCGGTCTCGACCTGGTAGAGCTCCCACGTGTCGTCGTTGAAATGGCTCCAGCCGGCGATCGTCGGATGGGTGCTGACGGCCTTCCATCCGTCGTGCCAGATCGCCCGCGAGCCAAGCATCGAATAGAACTGGGTCGGCCGGGCGGTGGGGATCGATGGCTGGTCGAAGCTGTAGCGCATGCTGATCCCGTCGAAGCTGCTCTGCACGTGTCCCTTGATCGTCTCGGGCGACTCGACGCCGAGACAATCGAGGATCGTCGGCGTGATGTCGATCGCGTGGTGATACTGGTGGCGGATCTCGTTCCGGGCCTTGATCCCCTGGGGCCAGGAGATGATGCACGGGTCGCAGCTGCCACCGTTGAACTCGTAGCGCTTCCACATCTTGAACGGCGTGTTGAACGCCATCGCCCAGCCGTTGGGATAGTGGTTGTACGCGTTCGGCCCTCCGAGCTCGTCGAGCATCGCCAGGTTCTGACCGATGTCGTCCGGAATGCCGTTGAACAGCTTGTTCTCGTTGACCGAGCCGTTCGGGCCGCCCTCGCCGCTGGCGCCGTTGTCGGAGACCAGGACGATCATGGTGTTTTCCAGCTGCTCGGTGTCCTCCAGATATGTGAGCAAGCGGCCGATCTGATCGTCGGCGTGCGCCAGGAATCCGGCGTACACCTCGGCCATCCGGCAGAACAGGCGGCGCTCGTCGTCGGACAGCGAGTCCCACGGGCGGGTGAAGTCGACCTCGGGGAACGGCTGACCTTCCGGACCGGTCCGCGTCTGCGGGTCGCCGATCGGGTTGATCGGCGGCAGCTGAGTGTCTTCGGGGACCAGGCCGAGCTGCTTCTGGCGCGCCAGCGTCTGCTCGCGCATCGCCTCGTAGCCCATGTCGAACCGGCCCTTGTACTTCTCGATCCACTCCTTCGGCACCTGGTGCGGCGCATGACACGCCCCGGGCGCGTAGTACAGGCAGAACGGCTTGTCCGGCGCCACCGCCTTGGCGTCCTGGATGAACTCAAGCGCCCTATCGGTCAGGTCCACCGTCAGGTGATAGCCCTGCTCAGGCTGATAAGGCTGATCGACCGGATGATTGTCATAGACCAGGTCCGGATGCCACTGGTTGGTCTCCGCGCCGAGGAACCCGTAGAAGCGCTCGAACCCGCGCCCCGTCGGCCAGTTGCGCCGCGTCGAGGCCAGGTGCATCTCGTCGGTCGGGCACAAATGCCACTTGCCCGTCATGTACGTGTTCCAGCCAAGCTCGCCGAGGATCTCCGGCAGCATCCCGTTCTCCGGTGGGATCGTCCCGCTCGCGTTCGGAAAGCCGATCGCCGCTTCGGTGATGCAGGCCATGCTGTTGCGCGTGTGGTTGCGACCCGTCAACAGGCACGAGCGGGTTGGCGAGCACAGCGCGGTCGTGTGCCATTGCGTATACCGCACCCCCTGCGCGGCGATCCGGTCGATATTCGGCGTGTCCACCGGGCCGCCGTAACAGCCGAACGCGGCAAAACCGACGTCGTCGAGCACGACGTAAACCACGCTCGGCGCTCCGTCGGGCGCCCGGGGAGGCTCGAACGGCGTCCAGTCCGGCTCAGAGTCACGAATATCGACGTTGATGACGCCCCTGAACGGCTTGCTCACAAAACCCTCGATTCCACGCCGATGTCGACCAACTCAACCTTCACCGCCCAGACTCACAGGCACCGGCGGGTGGGCATCACCCGAATCAGATGATCACCGTCCGCCGAGGCCGGCCTAGCATCGTTCGCGATGGCGGTTGCCGAGATGGTCGAGATCTCCGCGGGGACGTTCCGCATGGGCGCGGACGGCTTCTATCCCGAGGAGGGCCCCGTCCGCGAGGTCGAGGTCTCAAGCTTCGCGATCGATCGTGGACCGGTCACCGTCGCCGAGTTCGCGCGGTTCGTCGACGACACCGGCTACGTGACGTTCGCCGAGCGCCCGCCTAGCTCCGATGACTATCCGGATGCGGACCCCGCGCTGCTCGTCCCCGGCTCGGCCGTGTTTCATCCCACGCCCCGTCCCGTCCCCCTGAACGATCCGAGCCAGTGGTGGGCGTACATCCCCGGCGCCGACTGGCGCCATCCCTGGGGGCCGGCCAGCGACAACGCCGAGCGGCAAGATCACCCCGTCACGCAAGTCGCTTACGAAGACGCCGAGAGCTTTGCTCGGTGGGCGGGCAAGGCACTTCCGACCGAGGCCGAGTGGGAGTACGCGGCGCGCGGAGGTCTCGACGGCGCGACCTTCGCCTGGGGTAACGAGGAGCGGCCGGACGGCGAGCCGATGGCGAACCACTGGCAGGGTGACTTCCCCTGGCGGAACACCGGCGCCAAGGGCTGGCGCGGAACGACCCCGCTCGGGCTGTTCGCGGCTAACGGCTACGGCCTGTTCGACGTGACCGGAAACGTCTGGGAATGGACCTCGGACTACTACTCGGCGCGCGGCGCTGGCTCGGACGCACCGGCCAGCCCCTGCTGCAAGCCGCCCGAGAACCCGCGCATCGAGTCCCCGGACGCCAGCTACGACGTCGGCCGCCCCGGCGCGCACATCCCACGCCGCACGATCAAGGGCGGCTCGCACCTGTGCGCGCCGAGCTACTGCCTGCGCTACCGGCCCGCAGCGCGGCAGCCCGAGGCGGTCGACACGTCGACGAGCCACATCGGCTTCCGCTGCGTGATCCGCCGGCCCGCTTAGAAGCTCTCCGCCGGAGGCGGATAATCGTCCGATGGCTGGGCAGGACTCGCCGGACGGTCCGGAACCGCGCTCGCCGGATCTGCAACTCGAGGCGGCGGGAGTCGACCGCAGGCGGGTGCTCGGACGGCTCACCCGCCGGCAACTGCTGCGGCGGATCGCTACCGCTGCGGGCGTGGCCGCGATCGTCGCGCTGGCGATCGCGGAACTGCCCGGGTTGCACGCGGTACGCGCGCGGTTCACCCACGCCAACCCGGGCTGGATCGTGATCGCGGTAGTGATGGAAGCCGCCTCGATCGGCTGCTTCACGCTGGCGCTGCAGCGCAGCTTCAAGGAAACGCTCGCGCCGCGCGGGGCGGTGTCGCTGGGAACGACCGCGCAGGGCGTGAACGCCGTCGTGCCTGCGGGCGGGACCGCGGGCTTCGCGTTCGCGGCCGTGATCCTCGTCGACGCGGGCTTCCCGGTCGCGCCCACGGTCGGACGTCTCGTCGCCCTGTTCCTGATAACGAGCGTGCTGACGAACCTCGTGCTGGTCATCGTCGGAGGCGGCGGTGCCGGCATCGGCGTGCTCGGCGCGCATGGCTCGCTCGCGGTGTCGTTGGTGCCCGCCGTGATCGCGCTGGCGCTCCTCCTCGCGCTCATCCGCGCGCTCAACTCGCCCCGTCGAGCGAGTCATGCCCCGAGTTGGCGGTGGGATGCCCGAGCGCGGCGCCACCTCAGCTTCCTGCGCGAGGCCGTCGCGGTCACCGGCGACCTCGTGCACGGGCGGGATCCGTGGCTGGCCGTGGGGGCGATCGGCTACGTGGTCTGCGATCTGCTTGCGCTGGCCGCCTCGCTTGCCGCACTCGGGTGGGGCGGGCTCGGAGCGGGAACGGTGATCCTCGGCTACACGCTCGGCCAGATCGGTTCGGTGATCCCCCTGCCGGGAACCACCGAGGGCGGGCTCGCCGGCGCGCTCGCTCTGTTCGGCGCGCCGCTCAACCTCGCGATTGCGGCGGTGCTTGTCTACCGCACCGTCGCGATCGCCGTGCCGCTCGTGCTCGGGGCGTGGGGGGCGATCCACCTGCGCCACGGCCTCGAGATCACCGGTGCCGCGGACACGCCGTTTCCGGCGCGCGCCTCGTAGCCGTCGGTCAGCCGAGCGCCATCGGCGGCTGCGCACGGCGTTCGGCCACCGCGTGCAGGCGCGCGCGCAGGCCGCGCAGCGTGGCCAGCGAGACGATCGCGCCGACCGCGGGCATCCAGAAGCTGAACAGGCGAAAGGCGATCGCCCCGAGCAGCGCGGCACTGAGGGGCGCACCGGCGAGCACGAAGCCGCCGGTCATCGCGGCGTCGACGCTGCCTGACCCGCCCGCCGGCAGCGGCAGTCCCATCGAGAGGTAGCCGGTGGCGTAGCCGAGCACGAGCGGTGCCGGCGCCACCGTCACGCCGAAGGCACGGAGCGCGGCCCAGGCGCACACAAGCTCCCCGGCCCAGAACAACGCCGCGCCACCGAGCGCGCGCGCCGCCAGACGCGCCGGCGCGCGGGCCAGCATCCGGATCAGGACCAGCGCGCGTACGGCCACGCCCAGCGCATCGCGGACGCGGCCACCCTCGGGATTCGTGAAGCGCTCGCGCCGGCGCGCGGCGCTGATCCACAGACCGCCGGCGAAGCACAACGCAGTGACCGCGAGCCAAGCGACCGAGACCTCCCACGGGACACGACCTGCGCTGGCCCCGAGCAGGACGGCGATCGCGGCCAGGCAGGTCGCGGTCGCGAGCACGGCCCAGCGCATGGTCTCGAGCGCGATGATGCGGGCGCTCGCCAGCTTGGGTGGCTCGCCCGCCTCGCGGAGCGCCCAGAAGTCGACCGACAGGCCGCCGATCGCGGTCGCAACGCTGAACGCGCCGAACGACAGACCGACCACCCGGACCACAGTCGAATACGTCAGGCGCGGTCCGCCGTCGAGTTCGGCCATTGCCTGGTAGGAGGCGACGAAACCCGCGTACGCGGCGGCCTCCCCCGCCGCGCAGAGCACGAGCCAGCCGGGCTCGGCGTCACGTAGGCGCTTTAGCAGAGGGGCGAAGTGGACCGCCTGCCCGATGAGGACGACGACCGCCACCGTCGCCACGACTCCGCCGATCACGCTCACCAGCAGCCGCCTACGCTCAGGGCTCATCGCGAGTTCGCATCCTCGAGCTCGGCCGCCAGGCCGCGGATCAGCGGGTCCGGCGGTCCGACTCGGAGCGCCCGCCGTCGGACGCCGGCCAGGAACGCTCGGCGCTCCCCGCCGAGAAGAGCAGGCTCGATCGGTCGTTCTCGGGCGCGTGCGCGTTCGATCCAGTCCCCGGCGGCCACCTCGATCTCCGGGAGCGATGCGGCTCCCCGCGTGAGCTGCCAGGCGACCACCTGGCCGGCGGTCAGCGGAGTGGCGCGCCTCAGCGCGACGGCGACGTCGTCGGTGAGCCGGCCTCGGGCCGGTTCGATCGCCTCGGCCACCGACACGTACACCGACGCCCGCGGGCCGGCGAGATGGTCGTAGCAGATGGCCACCGGCTGCACCCACCGCGCCCGCCCCCGGCGCGCGAGCGACGCCATGCCCGGCTTGAGTGGACCGATCCGCCCATCCGGGGACAGCTCGCCTTCGGGGTAGATCACGACGATCCCACCGGAGCGGAGCGTCCGCCCGAGCTGCCTGAAGTCGTGCACAGCGGCGCGCAGGTGCTCGCGCCACACATCCCCGTGGCAGGCTACGTCGTCACGATCGATCGGCGTCCACAGCAGATCCGCGTACGCGCCGTGCAGCACGTCCTCAGCCCGTTGCGGAACCGGTAGGTGCCGCTCGGCGGCTCGACGAGCCAGCGCGGACCGGACCTCGGGCGGGACCTGGCCGTCGAGCGCGAGCCGCGGCTCGGCCCGGAGCACCTCGACGAGCCGCATGCGCGTCGGCTCGCGCACCGGCACGCATTGAAGGTGCCGCTCGAGCACGCCACCGACGCGTATCGGCCAGAGCATCCGCCGGAGCCACAGCGGAATCCGCGCCGGATAGCCGCTGAGGAACCCCTGCAGGAGCGCGTGATCGTCGGTGGCGAAGGTGGGCCAAGGGACGCCACGTGCGACCGCGCGCGCCCACTCCCGATACAGCGCGGCGACGAGCACCGGGACGTCGTTGTCGGAGCGATGATTGGGCGCGACGATCGTTCCGGCGTCGAGGCGGAGGCGGTCGAGACCGAACACGCGCGGCCGGAGCCGGAGCCTGACATAGGCCGTCATTCCAGCCGCGACGGGAGGCTGAGCGGGCATGGTCACTGTCCAGAGGATGGCGCACGACCCGCGGGCGCGACCGAGCCGCCGAGCGCGTGGACGGCGGAGTCGAGCAGGGTACGCGCGATGAGATCACCGACGCCGGGCAGCGGAACGAGCCGAGGCAGGAACGAGACGCCGGCGGAGAACCCGAGCCGGATCCAGGTCCCGTCGCCCTCCACGAGCGACCATGACAGGGTCAGCCGCTCCAGGTCGGAGGTCCCGCTCGGGAGACGAGACAGTTGCACCCCACCCGGTGGGTCGATCCGAATCGCCGCGTCGAACTCGTGGTCCTTCGCGAACGGACTCTGGGCCACGTGCACGCGCACGTGGGCGCGCCGAGGAAGGCCGTCGCGATCGCGCTCGATGTCAGTGACCTCGCGGATGAATTCGCCGCACCAGCTCGGGTAGCGCTCGACCCCTGCCAGAAGCGAGAAGCACGCTCCGAGCGGAGCGCTCACCGCTGCACTCGCGCGACCGTCGAGTCGCTTCATCGCTTCGGATTATCGGCCCCCCTGCATCCTCGGCTCGCGACAGAGTTCCTGGCACGATATCGAGCCAGCTCGCCGATTCCCTGGTGCTGCGACACCACAGCGCGGACGGACTCGTCGACCGGGCCGAGCGCGAGGGCCTGGTCAAGCGCACCCCCGACCCGAATAACCGGAGCGTCGTGCGGGTCACGCTCACGCCCGCCGGCGCCGCCAAGCTCGACCTGCTCGCCGAGGCTCACATGGAGGAGATCACGCACCTCGCCCCCACGATGCGCACGCTGTGGCGCGCGCTACAGGGAGTCGACGGGGACCACGAGCACCCGGCCGGGAAGAGACGAACTCGCTAGCCGTCGCGCGCGGCCGCCATCATCCGGTTCGGGTCATACGGCAGCCTCGAGGTGCTGCGGTAGTGTCAGCGATCGATAGACGGTGATCAGAGCCGATGGTTACGAGGAGCTGAGCAAGCCGATCGTCAGCGGGGATCTGCTGCCCGGGGAGCGGCTGCTCGAGGAGGATCTGAGCGCGCGGCTCGGGCTCGGCCGGGCGGGGCTCTCGCTGGTCGCCGAGGCGCTTCGCAGCCACGGCGGCAGGTAGCGTCTCGTGGCCGAGACCGTGAGCCAGCGTCCGGGGCGTCCTCCGGGAACCTCGCGGCGGGCGGTCAGCCGCACAGCGCTCGAGATGTTCGCGGAGCGCGGGTTCGACGAGACCACGGTCGACGACATCGCCGACGCTTTGGGGGTGAGCCGCCGGACGCTGTTTCGCTACTTCGCCTCGAAGAACGACATGGTTTGGGGCGATTTCGACTGGGTCCTGGCGCGGCTCAGACGTTGCCTGGACGCAACAACCAGCGACCAGCCGTTGCACGAGGCGCTGCGGGGAGCGGTCGTCGAGTCGAACCGCTACGAGGACGATCAGCTCCCCGAGCTCAGGATCCGCATGCGGCTGATCACGGGCGTGCCCGCGCTCCAGGCGCACTCGACGCTCCGCTACGCGGAATGGCGCGCGGTGATCGCCGAGTTCGTAGCGAGCCAGCTCGGGTGCGATCCCGCTCATCTGATCCCCCAGACCGTCGCGCATGCTGCCCTTGGCACCTCGATCGCCGCGTTCCTGGTCTGGGTGGACGACCCTTCGAGCGATCTCACGGCGAACCTCGACGAGGCGTTCCGCCTGCTCGGCTCCGGCCTGGCCGCGCTCACCGCCGGCTAGGTGCGCCGCGTGGCCGGCGACCCGGACCCGAGCCCGGGCCGGAACCTGGCCCCGCGCGGATGGGTCATAACGCGACACTCGGCCCGCCCGGGGAGCCGAATGGGGATTCGGGCACGAATGCGGGTCATTTCGACGATCTCGCCGGCGCAGGACCGCCGAGTGCTGCGTTATGACCCAGTCCACACCGTCTCCTACCGAACGGAACCGTCGGGATCACCCCTCTAGCGCCGACTCGCGTCCGGTGGACGGCGCGGCCGCAGCGCCCTGAGGTCACGCGCGCGCAGGCACGCGAGCCACATGCCGGCGCCGCGGGCGGATTCGTCCGCGAGCCGCAGGCCGGCGTAGCTCACGGGATCGAGCCCCGGGCGGTCCTCGATCCAGTCGGCCACGAGACCCGCGGCGAGCAGCGCGCCGAGTCGTCCGACCGCGCCGTGGCGCCGCCACACGTACGCGGCGAGCAGCCCGAACGGCGCCCACGGGCCCGCGAGCGCGCGTCCGAGCTCGCGCCCCTCGCGGATGGTCACCTGCACGCCGGCGCGAGCGGCCCACAAGGGCGCGCCGGGCAGGCGCCCCGCGACCGTCCGATGCAGCCGTACACCTCGGAGTGCGGTGAGCGCCACCAGTGCAGGCCATCGGCCGCTGAGCGCGGCGGCCCAGCCCAGCGCCGGCATCGGGGTCACGAACAACGCGGGGACGCGCTCGGGATGGCGCGCGACCAGCGGCGCCACCGACTCGTTGTAGGCCACCCGTCGCCGGTACCAGGCTGCGGGTTGCACGCGATCCTCGTGGGCCACATGGATCCCCGGCTCGTAGCGAACCTGCCAGCCGGCGTCGTGCAGGCGCCAGACGAGATCGACGTCCTCGCCGAGCGAGAGTTGCTCGTCGAACCCGGAGCCGAGCGCCTCGCGCCGAGCGACCATCGCGGCGCTCGGCACGTACCACACCCACGTGTAGGGGCGGACCAGCGAGGGACGCGGGCCCATGTCGAGTGGCGAGTGGCACCGCTCGTACGCGGCGATCCTGCCCGCATGCCGGCCCGACGAGACGATCCGCGGCGCGACCAGCGCCACCGCGGGATCCTCCAGGTGGTCGAGCAGGTCGCCGGGGAAGCCTTCGGGCGGGATGCAATCGGAGTCGAGGAACGCGACGATCGGGGTCTCGGCCAGGCTGAGGCCGGTGTTGCGAGCCGCCGCGGCGCCGCGATTCTCGCCATGGCGCACGTACCGGGCCCCGAACCGGTCGGCGAGCGCCGCGATCGCGGCGCCGTCAGGCGAGCCGTCGTCGACGACGATCGTCGGCACGCCTCCGGACAGGGACGCCAGGCAGCGCTCGAGCTGGCGTCCGTCCCCGTGCACGGGCACGACGATCGTCGCCTCGCTGCCCGTCCGCTGCGGCCGTGGTGGCGGATCGGGCTGGACGAGGCCGGCGTTGAGCAACCGGCGCGCCAGCGACCGCTCGGCACGATCCTCAAAAGCTGGCTGGCCAGCCAGCCAACCACGAACGGTGCGTGCGCCCCGCTCCGAAAGCATCATCAGCCGCGGCGGGGAGCCGCCGAGTAGCACCTCG
Organism: uncultured Solirubrobacterales bacterium; assembly: GCA_963822855.1. GTDB lineage: Bacteria > Actinomycetota > Thermoleophilia > Solirubrobacterales > Solirubrobacteraceae > Palsa-465. The sequence continues at coordinate 130,684 of CAWGJE010000002.1, forward strand.
CCATTGCGGCCGGTCCTCAACCCTCGTGAGGGCCGGAGCCGCCACCCCGCCGGGACCGGCACCTCCGTCGGCGGGGTCACGCGGTCAAGCCACCGTCGACCGGAACCACCGCCCCGGTCAGCGCCGACGCCGCCGGCCCGCACAGCCAGACGACCGCCGCGGCGATCTCGTCCGGCTCGAGGATCCGTCGCATCAGCTGCTGGCCGGCGAACGCCTCCTGCCCGGCGAGGTCGTAGAGCGCGGCGCTGGCGTCGAGCATCGCCCCGCGCGTCGAACCCGGGCAGACGACGTTGGCCGCCACCCCGGTCCCGGCGAGGTCCGCAGCCAGCGCGCGAACGTAGCCGACGACCGCCGCCTTGGAGGCCGAGTAGGCGGAGAGTTGGGGCATCGCGCGCAGGGCCGCGGCAGAGGCGACCGCGACGAACCGCCCGTGGCCGGTTGTGACCATTCCGGGCAGCGTCGCTTCGGCCAGTCGCCGGACGCCGTGGAGGTTGACGTCGATCAGCGTTGACCATGCCTGCTGGCTCGTCGCCCAGCCGGATCCCCCGGCGATAGCGCCCGCGGCCGCGACCGCCGCGCCTGCGCTCCTGCCGGCCAGCGCGGCCGACAGCCCCGTCGCGAAGTCCTCGGCGGCCACGTCGGCGCAAAGCACGTCGACCCCCGGCGCTCCCGCGCGCCTGCACCGCGTAGCGACGGCCTTGAGGTCCGCGGGCGCAGGCATCGCGTAGTCGATCCCGAGCTGGTCCGCGCACGCGTCGACGAGCAGCAGCGACCAACCCTGCTCGGCGAGGCCGATGGCGACGGCGGCGCCGATTCCTCGCGCGGCGCCGGTGACGACCGCGAGCCCGGCGTCGTCAGGCATGCGCGGGGACCTCGGCCAGCAGCCCGTCGAGCGCGGCCGTGCACCGGCGGATCAGCTCCTCGAGCAACAGCCGGCCCTCCGCGGCGGTGGCCGCGCGCGGATCGCCGAGCACGCCGTTCGGGCTGATCGATCGAACGCCCTCGCGGCGCAATCGATCGATCACCTCGCCGAGCGGTCGACGCTCGCCCGCCTCCGCGCGCTCGACGTGCACGGCGTCTGAATCGAGATGTATGAGGATCGAAGTCTCGGTGCGGCCGGCGTGCGCGTCCCCGCCGCGCGGCGACACCGGGAACGCCGCGCACCGGCGCCCCTCGGCCTCGAGGCGCGCCACCGCCGCCGACACCGCATCGTGGTTGCCGCCGTGGCCGTTGACCAACAGCAGCGCGTCCCAATGGCGCGACGCGTCTCGCCCCAACTCCACCAGCAATTCGGTCAGCGCCACGGTGCCGATCGACAGCGTCCCGGGAAATGCGTCGTGCTCTCCGCTGGCGCCGAACGCAACCGCCGGGGCGAGCGCGACGCCGTCTCGGAGCTCCGACGCACCGCGTGCGACGGCGACCGCGATCCGGGTGTCGGTGTCGAGCGGGAGGTGCGGGCCGTGCTGCTCGAGCGAGCCGAGTGGCACGACCAAGACCCGGCGCGCGGCACGGTCGATCTCGGGCCAGGTGGCGTCCGGGAGATTTGTCACAGGGTGCTAAATTATCGCGGCCGACCGCCGGCGACGAGAGGAGAACCGCGTGAGCACCACGCCTGAGCAGCTGGAGAACATCGCCGTCGAACCGGAGTCCGTCCAGGACGCTGACGCGCCGCCACCGGACGAGGAACTCGTCGTCGAGGATCTGCTGGTCGAGGACATCTCGATCGACGGTATGTGCGGCGTTTATTGACCTCCGTCGAACTGAAGCGGGCTGCAGGGCTTGATCCCGATACCGCGCTGAGGCGCGAGCGCTTCGGCGCGCTGGCCTACGACTTCGGCACGCGCCGGTTGTCGTTTGTGCGTCGCCGCGCGCAGGCCGTCCGGTCGTTGGCCGACGAGTTCGAGACGGGGCTTGATGCGCCGATCTGTCTGACGTGGGAGCTGACGTACGCGTGCAACCTGGCGTGTGTGCATTGCCTGTCGAGTTCGGGGCGGCGCGATCCGCGGGAGCTGAGTACGGCCGAGTGCATGGCGGTAATCGACGAGCTGGAGCGGATGCAGGTGTTCTACGTGAACGTCGGTGGCGGGGAGCCGACGGTCAGGCGCGATTTCTGGGAGCTGGTCGACTATGCGGTCGCGCACCAGGTCGGGGTCAAGTTCTCGACCAACGGCTCGCGGATCACTCCGGAGATCGCGTCCCGGATCGCGGGGACCGACTACGTCGACGTGCAGGTGTCGTTGGACGGCGCGACCGCTGAGGTGAACGACCGCGTCCGCGGCGCGGGGTCGTACACCACCGCGATCCGCGCGATGGAGAACCTGGCCGACGCCGGGTTCGAGGGGTTCAAGCTGTCGGTCGTGGTCACGCGCGAGAACGTGGCGCAGCTCGATGCGTTCAAGGCGCTCGCCGATCGCTACCACGCGCAGCTGCGGCTGACGCGCCTGCGGCCGTCCGGCCGCGGCGCCGACGTATGGGACGAGCTTCATCCGACCGGCGCGCAGCAGCGCGTGCTGTACGAGTGGCTGCTCGCGCACGGCGACAGCGTGCTCACCGGCGACTCGTTCTTCCATCTCGGTGGGTACGGCGAGGCGCTCCCGGGCCTCAACCTGTGCGGGGCCGGGCGGGTGGTTTGCCTGATCGACCCGATCGGCGACGTGTACGCGTGCCCGTTCGTGATCCACGACGAGTTCCTCGCTGGGAACGTGCGCGAGCCGGGTGGGTTCGCCCGCGTCTGGCGCGAGTCTGAGCTGTTCACCTCGCTGCGCGAGCCGCAGCACGCCGGCGCGTGCGCGAGCTGCGGCCTGTTCGACAAATGCCGCGGCGGGTGCATGGCCGCAAAGTTCTTCACCGGACTCCCCCTCGCCGGACCCGACCCCGAATGCGTGCTCGGCCACGGCGAGCGGCTACTCGCCGCCCGCGGCCCCGCACCCCTCCCCAAGCCCTCGGTCGACATGTCGAAGGAGCGCGTGCCCGCACGAGCGTGCAACGAGAGCCCTCTGGGCCGATGAAGAACCTCTGGTTCGAGTCGGTGGCCGTGGCCCAACGCCGGGCCAAGCGGCGCCTGCCGCGGTCCGTGTACTCAGCGCTGGTCGCCGGCTCCGAGGCCGGCATCACGGTCGCCGACAACGTCGCCGCGTTCGGCGAGCTCGGGTTCGCACCGCACGTCGGCGGAGCGCCCGCCCACCGGGACATGACCACCACTGTGATGGGGGAGGAGATCTCGCTTCCGGTGCTGATCTCGCCGACCGGTGTTCAATCGGTCCATCCCGAGGGCGAGGTGGCGGTGGCGCGAGCGGCCGCCGCGGGCAGCACGGCGATGGGCCTGAGCTCGTTCGCCTCCAAGCCGATGGAAGAGGTGATCGCGGCCAACCCGCAGACGTTCTTCCAGCTCTACTGGGCCGGAGGCCGCGAGCAGATCGCCGGGCGCATCGAACGGGCACGCGCCGCCGGCGCGCGCGGGCTGATCGTCACGCTCGACTGGACGTTCTCGCACAGCCGCGACTGGGGCAGCCCGTGGATTCCGGACCACGTCGACCTAAAGGCGATGCTGCGGCTCGCGCCCGAGGCGCTGGCCCGGCCTCAGTGGTCGCTTGAGTGGATCCGCGCCGGCGGGCCTCCCGACCTGACCGTGCCCAACGTGTCGCCGCTCGGCGCGCCGGCGCCGACCTTCTTCGGGGCCTACGGCGAGTGGATGATGACCGCGCCCCCCAGCTGGGATGACCTCCGCTGGCTGCGCGAGCAGTGGGACGGGCCGTTCATGCTCAAGGGCTTGATCCGGGTCGACGACGCCCGGCGCGCGGTGGACGCCGGGTACACCGCGATCTCGGTCTCCAACCACGGCGGGAACAACCTCGACACCACGCCCGCCTCGATCCGAGCGCTCTCCGCGATCGCCGAGGCCGTCGGCGACCAGATCGAGATCCTGCTCGACGGTGGCATCCGACGCGGCTCAGACGTGGTCAAGGCCCTCGCGCTGGGGGCGAAGGCGGTGATGATCGGACGCGCCTCGCTGTGGGGATTGGGCGCCGCCGGTCAGGCGGGCGTCGAGAACGTGCTCGACGTCCTGCGCGCGGGAATCGAGTCCGCCTTGCTCGGGCTCGGCCGCGCGAGCACGAGCGAGCTGACCCCCGACGACCTGATCATCCCGCCCGGATTCACCCGCTGCCTCGGCGTCCCCGCCGAGCCGGCGGTCAGCTTTCGTGAATGACGACGCCGCGGATGTTCTTGCCCGCCAGCAGGTCGCGATAGCCGTCGTTCACCTGCTCGAGCGAGTAGCGCTGGGTGATGATCTCGTCGAGCTTCAGATGCCCTGACTTGTACAGCCCGAGCAAGTTCGGCATCTCGAAGATCGGGTTCGATCCGCCGGCGAGCGACCCCTGGATGCGCTTGTGGAAGCCGACCATCGGCGACCCGGTCAGGCTGATCGACTTCTCATCCGCGCGGCTGACCGAGGTCACGACGACGCGCCCGGCCTTACCGATCAGGCTGACCGCGTCGACGGTCGTCTGCGGCTCGAGCACGCCGACGGTGATCACCGCCAGATCCGCCATCTGCCCGTGCGTGCGCGCGAACAGGATGTCGCGCGCCTCGTCGACCGTGGTCGCGGTGTGGGTCGCGCCGAGGCGGCTCGCCATCTCGAGCTTGAACGGGTTCGGGTCGATCGCGAGAACGGTGGTGGCGCCGGCGTAGCGGGCGCCCTGGACGGCGTTGATGCCGACGCCGCCGACGCCGAAGATAACGACGGTCTCCCCCGCCTTCGTCTCGCCGGCGCGCACCGCCGAGCACCATCCGGTGGTCACGCCGCACCCGACCAGGCAGGCGACCTCGAACGGGACGTCGTCGTCGATGCGCACGCACGAGTACTCCGACACCACGGTGTGGTCGGAGAACGTGCCGAGCGCGCAGAACCCGCCGTAGTCCTCGCCGCCCTTGTGGAAGCGGAACGTCTCGTCCTGGAGGCACCCCACGCCGGCGTACAGGCCGCGATCGCACAGGTTCTGGTGGCCGGTCGAGCAGTAGCGGCACTTACCGCACGCCGGGATGTACGACGTCACGACGTGATCGCCGGGCGCCACGCGGGTGACGCCGGCGCCGACCGCCTCGACGATGCCGGCGCCCTCGTGCCCGCCCACAAGCGGGAAGCGGATGTGGCTGCCACCCTCGCGCCGGATGTGCTCGTCGGAGTGGCACAGCCCCGCCGCCATGTAGCGGATCAGAACCTCGAACTCCTTGGGCTCGTCGAGATCGAGTTCGGTGATCTCCCAGTCGGTACCGGGCTGGTGCAGCACGGCCGCTCGCGTCGTCATGCTCGCCATCGGTTCTCTCCCTCGCGTTATGCGACCTGCGGGACCACCTCGGCGCCGATCAGGCGCAGGTGGTCAAGGTCGTCGATGTCGAAGATGTGCAGGTAGACGGTTTCGCAGCCTTCGTCGGTCAGCCGCTCGAGCGCGGCGATCAGGTCCGACGGCGTGCCCACGACGCCGTTCGCCAGCATGCGTGCGCCGGGCGCCCCGAGACGTTCTAGCCGCTGATCGGCCTCCTCCTTGGTGGCGCCGCAGATCGCCTGCATGGTCGCGGACATCCGCAGCGTCGCGGGATCGCGGCCGATCTCCTCGCACACGCCACGCACGTTGGCGAAGCGCTCGGCGCAGCCGTGGCCGGCGCCGCTGTTGAACTCGTCCGCGTACCTGGCCGCCATCAGCGGCGTCCGGCGCGGCCCGGTGCCGCCGATCACGATCTCGGGCCGCGGCTTCTGCACGAGCACCGGGAAGTTCCGGGACTCCTCTAGCTGCCAGAACTTGCCGTTGAAGCCGAACGCTTCACCCTCCGGCGTCGTCCACAGGCCGTTGATGATCCTCATCTCCTCGTCGAGGCGGTCGAAGCGTTCGCCGATCGGGGGGAACGGGATCCCGAACGCCTTGTGCTCGCGCTCGTACCAGCCGGTGCCGATGCCGAGGACGACTCGCCCGCCCGACATCTGGTCGACGGTGGCGACGGAGTTGGCGACGACGCCCGGGTGGCGGAACGTGCCGGCGGTCATCAGCGTTCCGAGCTTGATCCGGCTGGTCTCGAGCGCGACGCCGGCGAGCGTCGTCCACGAGTCCGTCGGCCGGTACTCCGGGTCGGTCGAGTCGATCCCGAGGTAGTGATCGCCGCGGAAGAACGCGTCGAACCCGGCTTCCTCGGTGACCTTGGCCATCGCCACGACGCGGTCGTACGTCGCGCCGTGATGCGGCTCCATCAGCACTCTGACTTTCACACCGCCTCCTCATCCGGACGTGGCAACGGGAACGGCGCCGGCCCGCCTCCGTCGAGGACGAGCACCTGGCCGGTGACGAACTCGGCGCCGTCGCCGGCGAGGTAGCGCACGGCAGCGGCGACGTCGTCGGGCCGGCCGACGCGGCCGACCGGCAACCGGCGGCCGCGCTGCTCCATCTCGGCGCGGACGTCGAGGTCGGGGTCGAGGCTCAGCACCGAGCGGCTGGTGTCGAGCGCGCCGGGGGCGATCGCGTTGACGGTGATCCCCCAGGCGGCCACGTCCATCGACAGCGCGCGCGTCAGCCCGATGATCCCCGCCTTCGACGCCGAGTACGGGGTCGAGCGCGGGGCGGCGATCACGCCCGCCATCGAGGAGACGTTGATGATCCGGCCCCAGCGGTGGCGGCGCATCGCCGGCACCGCCGCGCGGGACATCAGCCAGGTCCCGCGCAGGTTGATCCGGATCACGTCGTCGAACACGTCGACGGGGATCTCGTCGATCACGTCGCGATCGAGACCCTGAGGCGCAGCGGCGTTGTTGACGAGGATGTCGAGCCGATCGAACCGCTCGAGCGCCGCCGCCACCATCGCCTCCGCGTCGTTCTCGTCGCCGATGTCCCCGAGCGTGGACACGGCCGCCCCTCCCGCAGCCTCGATCTGCTCAACCAGGCTGTCCAGTCCGTGCCACGACTCCGGCTGCCCGGACCCGACGATTTCCTGGCGGCGGTTCAGCACGCCCGCCGGCCGGCGATCGGCGACGACGACTGCGATTCCGTCGGCGGCGAGCGCCCGCGCGACCGCCTGACCGCCGCCGTCGGGCTTCCCACAACCGGTGATCAGCGCCACCCGGCGGTTCATTCCGGGTAGTGGAGGTCGATCACTTCCGCGGGGACCGCGAGCGTCTTGCCGAGGATCGCGCGCATGACCTCAGGTGGCGCCAGGCAGTCCTCGCAGGCCTCGGGCGTCGCCACGATGTCCACCACGACGCGCTCGCCGACCTCCCGCGCCTCGAGCCCATAGCCGTCGGCGGCGAGCATCGTCCGCATCTCTTTCAGCCCCTGCTCGCTGTACATCTCAACCTCCGTTCCCGGCCGCCACCGCAGCGTTGGCTTGTTCGATTTCCACAGACGAGTTCGACCACTCGCCGAACACGCGGAACACCATCGAGATCGCTGCGTTGCGCGCGCCCGCGACCACGATCGGGACCGAGTTGCGGCTCGGCAGGAACGGCGTGAAGGTGTCACCAGGTACCCGTTCCTCCTCGCTCGTGGAGCGCCCGCCGAATCCGCCCTCGGCCACGCCGTCCTTGCCGGCGCGCCGCAGGTCAGCCTCGATGCGGCCGCAGTGCTCGACCAGCCAGTCCTTGACGTCGGCCTTCGAGAAGCCGGCGTCCGCGAGCATCTGAGCGTGCTCGGGGCAGAACACGATCCCGGCCGACTGGGCGCGGAAGATCATCACGCCGGTCCGCGAGATCGTGTCGGCGAAATCGTTCAGCAGATGCTCGGGGTTCTGCGTGTGGCGGTTGTCGACGAACTCGTACGTGCGCGTGAGCGTGCACGACACGGCGTTTGCACCCCGCTCGAGCCCCATCTCCGTCGCCAGCGGCTCCCACGGGCTCTCCTCCTCGTTCTCCCCGAAGCAGATCGCCCACCGGCCCGGGATCCCCTGGGTCGTCTGGTCGAACACGTGCGGGACGACGCCGAACGCGTTGCGCAGCATCAGCCCGAGCGCGCGCGGGATCGTGGCGTTGGGGCGGAAGCCCGCGGCGAAGTTCCCGCCGGTGCTGTTGATCCCAAGCTCGCCCCGGATCGGACCGTTGACCACGATCAGCGGCGCCGGCCCGCTCGTGCTCTGCCAGCCGCCGCCCTTGGCGGCCCGGTCGCGCATCACCGCGTCCCAGGCGGCGAGCACGACCGGGAAGTATTCGGGCAGGCAGCCGGCCATCGCGGCGTTGATCGCGGCGGTCTGGACCGTGCACTCGCGCCCGAGGTGCTCCATGCGCCACAGCACCTCGTCCGGCGATCGATTGGTTCGGGCGAGGAACTGATCGAGCAGCGCCTGCGAGACCGGGACCACCGGCAGCCCATCGGTCCAGCCCTCCTCGTAGCAATACTCGATCGCCTCGCGGGCGACGTCCGGATCGGGCCCGTCCGCCATCAGCCCGCATCCCCCGTGAGCAACGCCGCCACCTCGCCGGCAACCGCCTCCGCGCGCTCTCGCACCTGCGCCGGCGTCAAACCGGCGACAGGATGCGGCGTCGTCAGGTACCGGTACCCGGGGGCACCCTGAATGTCGGCCATCGCGTCACCGGTGGCCTTGAAGGCGTCCGAGCAGATCACCGCTGCCGGTGTGCCGTGACGCTCGAAGAGGACTCCGTCGGCGACCGCCGACGCGCTACACGAGCCTCAATCCCCAATGCCTATCACCACCAGGTCCGACTCCGAGCTCAGCTGGTCGATCAGCTCTTGGGGCGCCGGCTGGGCGAAGTTCTCCTTGCGGCGCAGCTTGGCCTCGCCGGCGCCGTAACGCTCGCGCAGGATGTCCGCCACCTCGGTCAGGAACAGGCTCGCGTTCTGCTTGCCGTTCTCGAGCAGGCCGACCCGCGCACCGGTGAGTTCCCCTGAGCGAGCGGCGAGGGTCAGACCCACACTAGTGTTTTTACCGGACAGTCCGGTCGGATCAAGAATCGCGCTGGTCATGGTCAAGCCTCCTCGTCAGCGGCTTGGGAAGAAACGATGAATAGTTCAACGTTTCTTCCCAGGCGGTCAGTGTTCATGGATCAAAACGCCACGGATGTTCCGACCCGCGAGCATGTCCTCGTAGCCCTGGTTGATGTTGTCGAGTGTGTAACGGTTCGTGATCAGCTCGTCGAGCTTCAGGTCGCCGTTCTTGTAGAGCCCGAGCAGGCGGGGCATGTCGTAGAGCGGGTTCGCGCCACCGAACAGCGAGCCCTGGATGTTCTTATGAAAGCCGGTCACCGGCGAGCCGTGGATCGCGATCGTGTCACCCTCGCCACCGACCGCGGTGACCACGACGCTGCCGCCCTTGCCGATCATGTCGACCGCGTTGCGGAGCACCTCGGGGTGCATCACGCCGACCGTTATGACCGCGTGGTCGGCCATCTGGCCGTGGGTCAGCTCCCAGATCTTCTGCTTGGCTTCTTCGGGATCGCCGGTCGTGAACGTGGCGCCGAACTTGCCCGCCATCTCCTGCTTGTACGGGTTCGGGTCGACCGCGATCACGTGTTTGGCGCCGGCGTAGGCGGCGCCCTGCACCGCGTTCATGCCGACGCCGCCGGTGCCGAAGATCACCACGGTCTCTCCCGCGCGTGTGCCCGCGGCGTACACGGACGACCCCCACCCCGTGGTCACCCCGCACGCCACCAGCGCCGCGATCTCGAACGGGAGGTCCTCGTCGATCGGGACGCACGAGTTCTCGGGGACCACCATCCATTGCGAGAACGTGCCGAGCACGCACATGCCGCCGAGGTCCTCGCCGTTCTCGTGGAAGCGGAAGGTGCCGTCGAGGAACATGCCGGTGCCGGCGTTCAGCCCGTCGTCGCACATGTTCTGGTGACCGGTCGAGCAGTAGCGGCAGTGACCGCACACGGGAATCCACGAGGTGCAGATGTGGTCGCCCTCGCGCACCCGCGTCACCGACGGACCGACCTTCTCGACGACACCCGCGCCCTCGTGCCCGCCCACCATCGGATACCGGTACGGGCCGCCTTCGCGCACGTGCTCGTCGGAGTGACACAGCCCGCAGGCCATGACCCGGACGAGCACCTCGTGCGCCTTGGGCTCGTCGAGTTCGAGCTCGGTCACCTCCCAGGCCTGCCCCGGCCCTCGAACGACTGCGGCGCGTGTCTTCACTGTGTCACTCCTGTTTTAGTCGAATCGGTCACCCCGGCACCCACGAGCTGCGGCGCCTCGATGCCGAGGAAGCGGAACGTGTTGTGCCAGGTGATGTCGTCGAGCGCGTCCGCCGGAAGGTCGAGCGACCGCAACGTCCGCGCGCACGGGTCCTCTCGCGGCATCGCCGGGAAGTCAGAGCCGACCAGCACCTGGCGATGCCCCACCAACTCGATCAGGAAGCGGAGCGCCCGCCGGTCGAACACGAGCCCGTCGTAGTAGAAGCGCCGCGTCAGCTCCGCGGGCGACGGCCCCTCGGCTTCGGAAGACGGAGGCTCTTCGTTCCACGTCTTCCCCCAGAAGGTCATCGCGCGCGGGAGCATCATCGGAAAGCCGCCCGCGCCGTGACTGAACGCCAGCCGCAGCCTCGGGTGGCGCTCGGCCAGGCCGCTGGTGATAATCCCCGCGCACGCCAGCAGCGCGTCCGCACCGACGGCGAACGCGGCGATCGGGATCAGGCCCGCCGGCAGCCGTTCCCCGAAGTCGGCCGGCATCGCATGGATGAAGATCGGCATCTCGAGCCGCTCCGCCTCGGCCCAGAACTCGTCGAACTCGGAGCCGTGGAGCGCTCGCCCGAGGACGTTCGAGGCGATCTCGACCGCCACCAGCCCAGCGTCGCGCACTCGCGCCAGCTCCCCGCAAGCCAGCTCGGGGGCCTGCATCGGCACCATCCCCATCCCAAGAAGCCGCCGCGGGTCGGCGCCGCACAGCGACGCGATGAACTCGTTCACCCGCCGCGACAGGTCGAGCCCCTCGGGGCCCGACAGCGCGTAGTCGAGCAGCGGCGGCATCGGCGAGACGACCTCGGCGTCGACGCCGCTGCGCTCGAGCTCCTCGAGCCGGCGCTCGGCCGAGTAGAACGCGTCGGTCGCCTTGAACTGCATCCCGCGGTCGTTCTCGAGCAGCCGCGCGTGCTCGTCCCCCGCGCACGGTCCGATCCGCGGCCCGCGGTGGTCCGCGGCAGCGCCGACCGCTTCCAACGCACCCGGGATGACGTGGGCGTGCATGTCAACCAGCATTGGCCGCCTCCTCTCCTCTCGCGGCCACGCCGGCCATGGCCGAGCCGCCGTCCGGGCAGACGCACGTGTGGATCGCGTCCCCGTCGGCCAGCGCCTGGATCGCGGCCTCGGTGTCGGCCAGTTCGAATGTTCCCGAGGCCATCTTCTCGAGCGGAAAGCGGCCCGATTCGATGATCCGGATCGCCTCGATGTACGCCTCGGCATTGACGCCGAACGCGCCCCGGACCGTGAGTCCCTTATTGATCAGCCGGTCACTCACGAGCTCGACGGGCTTGCCGCCCTTCAGGCCCGCAAGGACGATCCTCCCGCCGTGGCGGACAGCCTCGACCGCGTCGAGCACAGGCTGCGTGGCAATCGGAGTGAGCTCGAGCACCACGTCGGCCATCGCCCCGTCGGTGATCTCGGTGACGCGCGCCACCACGTCCTCCTCCTCGACGTTGATCGTGTGGTCGGCGCCGAACTCGCGCGCCAGGGCCAGCTTCCGCTCATCGCGCGAGAGCCCGGTGACGATGATCGTTCCAGCGCCCCGGGCACGTGCGGCGATCACCGAGGTCAGCCCACGCTGACCGGGACCAAGGATCAGCACGGTCTCCCCGAGCCCTACCTCGCCGAGGAACGCGGCCCAGCGAACGCCGGCGCCCAGCGGGTTGAACATCACCGCGATCTCGGGCGGGATGTCGCTCCGCATCTTGTGCAGGATCGCCCACGGATGCAGGTACAGATATTCCGCGAATCCCCCCCACAACGAAGGCGAGCGCGACAGCGGGGTCATCCCGTAAGCGCCGTCTCGGTTTGGGCACGACATGTAGCGGCCGGTGAGGCAGTAGTCACAGGCACGGCAGGGCCGGAGGATCTCGACAGCCACCCGATCCCCGACGGAGACGCCCCACCGCTCCGCAGCCCGGTTCCCCACCTCCTCCACAACACCCAGCGGCTCGTGCCCGGGGATCAGCGGGAACATCCCCGGTCGCACGAGGTGGCCGCGGTATTGCTCGACGTCGGACCCGCACACCCCGCACGCCTCGATCCGCAGCAGCCCGTCGTCGTCGCCGATGCGCGGGCGAGGGAACTCCCGGATCTCGTACGCCAACGGTCCTGTCTGTACAGCGCCTCGAACCATCAAAACCCTCCCGGCATCGTCTCGTCCTCGTACAGCGGAATCAGCGGTATCGGCTCGGCCTTGTCCGCCGGCGGCGTGTACCCCCAGTACTTCGCTCGCGCCCCGCCGTCGATCACGAAGTCGCAACCGGTGATCAGCCGCGCGTAGTCCGAGCACAGCCATGCCACGCAGTGGCCGATGTCGGTCGGCGTCGATGGTGCCATTGGCATGTTGCCGCGCACGTCTATCTTGCCCGGGTCGCGCCACCACGAGGCGTGCTCGCCGGAGCGGTCCGGGCGAACGCGCACTCCGCCGGATTCGCGCAGTTCGGCGAGCAACTCCGGGTTGTCCGGGCGCGGCGCCGTCGGCGAGTACGAGTTCACGCGGATCCCATATGGCGCGAGGTCCATCGCTGCCGCACGGGTGAAGTTCGCGAGCCCACCCTTGTGGAATGCGTAGGCGATCACGCCGGCGCACCCCTGCCACGCATTCGAGGACAGGATGTTGACAATCGACCCCTTGATCCCGCGCTCGATCATCGAGACCGCGACGTGCTTGGTGTTGAGGAACGTGCCGGCTCCGGCAACCGCGATCGCCCGGTTCCAGAACTCGAGGCTCTCCTCGAGCACACCTCGACCGCCGAGGATCGCGGCGTTGTTGATGAGGATGTCGATCCGGCCCCACGCGTCGAGTACGTCGCCGATGTAGCGCACCACGTCGTCCTCGGAGCTGACGTCCCCCACGGCCGGCATCGCATCACCGCCGTTCCGCGAAATCCGCCGGACGCAAGCGCCCGCGGCATCCGCGGTAAGGTCGTTGCACGCAACCGAAGCCCCGTACCGCGACAGCGCCAGCGCGATCCCGCTGCCGATGTTCGGACCTGCGCCCGTCACCAGCGCGACCTTGCCTTCGAGCGAGACGTCCACGATCTACGCTCGACCGTCGATGATCACGCTCTTGACCTGGGTGTAATCGAGAATCGATTCCGCGCTGACCGTACGCCCGAACCCGCTCGACTTGTACCCACCGAACGGCGCCCCGATCACGCCACCCGACCACAGCGTGTTGATCGACACCTGCCCGGCCTCGATCCGGCGCGCCAGCCGCACCGCACGACCGACGTCGCGCGTCCACACCGACGCGACCAGCCCGTACCGAGTGCCGTTCGCGATCGAGAGCGCCTCCTCCTCGTCGGCACTCGAAAGGACCGACAGGACCGGCCCGAAAATCTCCTCTTGCGCGATTCGCATCTCGGGCCGAACGTTGTCGAAGATCGTCGGCTCGACGAAGAACCCGCGGTCGTACACGTCACCCTCGGGCTTCCCGCCGCCGACGACCACCCGCGCCCCTTCCGAGCGACCGCTCTCCAGATACCCGAGCACGCGCTGCTCCTGCTTCGCGCTGATCAGCGGACCCATGTCGACGTCCTCGTACCACGGCCCGACGCGGACATGCTTGAACGCGTCCGCCAACCCCGAAACCACCTCGTCCCGGATCGAGGAGTCGACCACGACCCGCGACCCGGCCGCGCAGATCTGCCCCGTGTTCAGCGTGATGCTCCGCGCGATCGTCGGGATCGCCTTGTCCAGCGGCGCGTCTCTGAGCACGACCTGCGGCGACTTACCGCCGAGCTCCAGATGCAGCGGGATCAGATGCCGGGCACACGCCTCCATGACGCGGCGGCCCGTCTCCGGCGACCCGGTGAAGCTCATGCGCCTCACCAAAGGGTGACCCGCCAGCGGCTCGCCCGCCTCAGGTCCGTATCCCGTGACGACGTTGATCACCCCGGGCGGTATCCCCGCTTCGAGAGCCAACTTCACCAGCAGCAGGCACGTCAACGGCGCGTCCTCGGCCGGCTTGATCACGATCGTGTTCCCCATCGCGATCGCCGGCCCCGCATCGTTGACCGTGTTCGGTCCCGGCGCGTTCCAGGGAATGATGCTCCCGCACACGCCGAACGGCTCGCGCAACGTCATCCCGATCACATCCGGGAACATGCTGGGCAGCGTCGACCCGGTGGCCTTGTCGGCGAGACCGGCGGTGAACGTCAGGATCCCCGCCATCGGCCCGGCGGGACGGGAGGGTGGGCCCCATTTCGGACGGCCGACCTCGAGACGCTCCAGTAAATCGAGCTCCTGCGCATGCGACCGGCACAGAGCGGCCCAGTCGAGCAGCAACTGGCCGCGCCGGCTCGGGTTGGTGTCACGCCACGCGGGGAGCGCATCCGAAGCAGCCGCGACGGCATCGGACACGTCGTCCGGGCCCCCGCGCGGTACGGTCGCCAGCGTCTCCCCTGTGGCGGGGTTTATCACCGCGATCGTGTCGCCACCCCGCGCCGGCACCCATTCCCCACCGATAAGGTGAGTGCCGTCCGCAAACAGGGTCTGGATCTCGAGCGTGTCAGTCGGTTGTTGCAGTGTCATGGGCTCCTCCTGCCAGCCGGGCGGGCTCGCGCACCGGCGGCGCCGGCGCATCGCGGGATACCGGAAAGTGACATGCGGCGAAATGGCCATCGGCGAGCGCGCGTAGCCGTGGCTCCTCCGAAGCGCAGATGTCCTGGGCGCGCGGACAGCGGGTGCGGAAGCGGCAGCCGCTCGGCGGATCGATCGGTGAGGGCGGCTCCCCCTGGATCGTCTCCGTCACGGGCGCGTGCGTCGCGGTCGGATCGGGGTTCGGGATCGACGCCAGCAGCGCCACCGTGTACGGGTGCAGCGGCTCTCGATACAGAGACTCGGCCGGGCCGATCTCGACCAGCTTGCCCAGGTACATGACCGCGACCCGGTCGGAGACCTGCTTGACCAGCGCGAGATCGTGCGCGATGAACAGATACGTCAGCGACAGTTCGGTCCGCAGGCGCTCGAGCAGGTTCAGGACCTGCGCCCGAACCAGCACGTCGAGCGAGGAGACCGCCTCGTCGTAGATGATCAGCGCCGGGTCGAGCGCGAGCGCCCGCGCGATCGCGACCCGTTGCGCCTGGCCCCCCGACAACGATCGCGGGCGGCGGTCGGCGTAGCGCGCGGGATCGAGACCCACCCGATCGAGCGCCTCGTTGACCTGGCTCCGGCGCTCGGCTCGCGCCGCCGTGCGGAACGCAATCAGCGGCTCCTCGACGATGCGCGCCACCGACCACTTCGGGTCGAGCGACCCATAGGGGTCCTGGAACACCATCTGCATCTGGCGCCGCGCCCGCAGCAGTTCCTTCCCACGCAGCTTGACGAGATCGACCCCCTCGAACAGCACCTCGCCGGACTTCGGACGTGGCGCCTGCAAGATCGCGCGTGCCAGCGTCGACTTGCCCGATCCGGTCTCGCCGACCAGGCCCAGCGTCTCGCCTTTTGCCAGCGTGAACGAGACGTCGGAGACGGCCTGCACGGTGCCGCTCCTGACCCCGCCCTGAGCCCGGACCTCGAATTCCTGGACGAGGTTGCGTACGTCGAGCAGCGGGCCGCCGGTGCTCACCGCGCCACCCCGTCGGCACACGGATGCCAGCACGCCCACTGGTGATCGGGCTCGTGCTCCTCGAATGCGGGCACGTGCTGACGGCACTGATCGGTGGCGCTCGGGCAGCGCGGCGTGAACGGGCACCCGGGTTCGCGCAGCGCCAGGTTCGGCGGCTGGCCGGGCACGGCGGCAAGCGTCGCATGCGAGGCGTTCTCGAGGCGTGGGATCGCGTCCAGCAACGCGCGCGTGTAGGGCATCCGGACGTGGGCGAACAGCATCTGTGTCGGAGCCCGCTCGACCGCCCGCCCCGCGTACATCACGACCACCTCGTCGGCGAAGCTCGCCGCCAGCCCCAGGTCGTGGCTGATCATGATCAGCGCCATCCCCAGCCGCTGCTGCAGGTCGCGCAGGAGCTCCATGATCTGCGCCTGGGTCGTGACGTCGAGCGCGGTCGTGGCCTCGTCTGCGATCAGCAGCTTCGGCGACGCCGCCAGCGCGATCGCGATCATCACGCGCTGGCGCATGCCGCCCGAGAGCTGATGCGGGTACTGCTCGAGCCGCTCCCTGGCGGCCGGCAGCCGGACGAGCTCGAGCAGTTCGAGCGCCCGGTCGTGCGCAGCGGCACGCGAGGCCTTCTCGTGTGTCTGGATCGCCTCGCGGATCTGCCCCCCGATTCGCATCGTCGGATTCAGGGAGCGGGTCGGGTCCTGGAACACCATGGCAACGCCGCACCCGCGATGCGACCGCATCGCCTTCTCCGCCAGCCCGACCATTTCGACGTCGTCGAACCGGATCGACCCGGTGACCTTAGCCGTCGGTGGGAGGAGGCCCATGATCGCGCGGGAGCTGACGGTCTTGCCGGATCCGGACTCTCCGATCACCGCCACCGTCTCCCCGCGGCGCACCGAGTAGCTGAGCTGATCCACCGCCCGAAGCACCTGCCCGTCGGTGCGGAAGTCGACGCGGAGGTCCCTGACCTCGAGCAGCGCTTCGCTCATTGCGTGCTCCAGCGCGCGCGCAGCCCGTCGCCGAGCAGGTTGAACGAGACGACCGTGATGAACAGCGCGGCGCTCGGCAGCAGCACATAGCGCGGATCGGCCGAAAGCGTGCTCTGGCCCTGGGCGATCATGTTGCCCCAACTCGGCGCCGGCGGCGGAACGCCCAAGCCAACGAAGCTGAGCGCGCCCTCGAGGATCATCGTGATCCCTATACCCAGCAGCCCAAAGGTGATCAACTGGGGCAGGATGTTCGGCGCGATGTGACCCAACAGCATTCTCGGGAACCGGGTTCCCGACAGGCGCGCGGCGGTCACGAACGTCTGCTCGCGTACGCGCAGCGTGGCCGCCCGCGAGATCCGCGCGAACGCCGGCACGCTGAAGAAGCAGAGCGCCCAGATCGTGTGTAGCTCGCTCGGACCCAGACCCTGCGCGATCGCGACGGCCAACACGAACGCGGGGAACGCGATCACCACATCGAGGAGGCGCATGATCGTCGCATCGCGCCACCCGCCGAGGTAGGCCGCGACGGCGCCCAGCAGCCCGCCGAGGATGAGGCCGATGGCCTGCACGGCGAACGCGATCTCGAGCGATGCCCGCCCGCCGTACAGGATCCGCGACCACTCGTCGCTCCCCACCGGATCCGTACCCAGGAAATGGCCGGCCGAGAACGCAGGCAGACTCGCGTTCAGAATGTTCCCGCCGGTTGGCGGCGGCACGGGACCGATGATCGGCCAGATGAAGCAGAGCGCGATGATGAACAGAACCATCGCGCCGGGCACGACCACGCCGATCGAGCCGCGCCAACGTCCCGCGACCCTCACCGCCGCGGCCTCATCCAGCTGAGGCGCAACGCCGGCTACGACGAGGTCACTCGGCAGGTCGGCCATACCTGATCCTTGGATCGAGCGCCGAATACAGCACGTCGGCCGCCAGGTTGGCGATCACGACGATCACCGCGAACACGAACACGATGCCCTCGATCACCGGGATGTCGCGGTTGTCGATCGCCTGGAGCAACTCGTGGCCGATGCCGGGAAGCCCGAAGATGTCCTCGATCACCACGGTCGCCCCGAGCAGCGTGCCGAGATTCAAAGCCACCACGGTGATCAGCCCGAACAGCGAGTTGCGCAGGGCGTGACGCGTGAGCACCCGCCACGGGCGCACGCCCTTGGCACGCGCGGTCACCACATAGTCCTCCCCCTGCATCTGCTCGAGCAGGTCCGCACGCAGCAGGCGCGTATAGAAGCAGAGCAGGCCCAGCCCGATCGACACGGACGGCAGGATCATGTAGCGAATGTTCTGGCCGAGGCTCTGCCCCGGCGGGACCCACCCGATCGCCGGCAGCACGTTCAGCTTGACCGCGAACACGTATACGAGCACGAGCGCGAGCACGTAAGGCGCGATCGACAGACCGGCCATGCTGAACATCATGGTGAGCCGATCAGCGATCCCGTTCGGCTTGCGCGCGGAAAGGAGCGCGAGCGGCACGGCCAGCGCCAGCGAGAACAGGAACGCGAGCGCAACCAGCTCGAACGTGACCGGCAGGTCAGAGCCGAGGATCGAGCTCACACTCTGACCACTCGACAGCGAATGGCCAAGATGCCCGATGACCGCTTCGTGCAACCAGTCCCAATAGCGCGTCAGGAACGGCTTGTCGAGCCCGAGCTTGGCCGCGAGCTGGTGGATCTCCGACGGCGTCGCGCTCGCCCCGAGCAACTCCTGTGCGGCATCGCCCGGCAGCGAGTTCATTACCACGAACGATAGGAACGTCACCCCGAACAGCACGGGGATCGCCGCCAAAAGCCGCCGGACTATGAACCGCAGCGTCGGCGAGCCGGCGAACCGACCCGCCCGGCCGGCCCGCGCCGCCAGCGGAGGGCTGAGCGGCGCGGAGGCACTACTCATCGGGCGCTATCCGTGCCCCACGGATCATTACTGGGTGAACGAGACGTCCTGCCACAGCGGGGCGGTGTTTACCACCACCGACGGAATCGACGTTGTCAGCCCGGGTCCCTGTACGCCGTGCACGGCGACGTTCCAGCTGGCAAGCGGGAACAGGAAGGGCCCGTCGGCATTCTTGGCGATGTACTGCGCCGCCTGCTGGTAGGTCTTGTCGCGGGCCGCTGGATTCACCAGCGCCTGGCCGCCGAGGATCAGCGCGTCGAGCTTCGGGTCGTGCACGCCACTGAACGGCGACGCCGACAGGAACCGGAACCCGAGGCCTACGCCGGCGGCAGGATCCCATGCTCCAGCCGTCTGCAGTGCCGCCTGCCACTTCTTGGTATCGAACTGCTGGATCAGCCCGGCGAGGCTGTAAAGGTGGATCGAGGTGTTGATCCCCGCCTCCTTCCACAGCGTCTGCAGAGCCTCCATGAAGTTCTGGTTGACCGGCGACGCGAGCGTGAAGAAGTTCACACTAAGCCCGCCGATTTGCTTCACGAGCGCCTTGGCCTTGCTCAAATCATACGCCGGGTAACCCGGCACATTCGGGTAATAGAACAAGCCACCGGGCGCGGTGAACCCCTGAACTACCTGGAACTGATTGCCGAACAGCTTCTGGTCGATGATCGAAGCGTCGGTGGCGTAGTAGATCGCCAGCCGCGCGTTGACGTTGTTGAACGGCGGTGCCGTCGTATTCAGCTGGATGTCATACGGAGACGTCGCCGGCTGCTCGGTCGTCGTGAAATGCGACTGGTACGTACTCACGAGCGAGGGCGTCGCCATTCCGTCGTAGGCCTGCGCGCCGCCTGACTGCAGCGCCTCGAGCGCGGCCTCGTCGTCGGCCGTCGCCTTGAACGTGAGATTGTCGAGGTATGGCTTCCCGCTCTCCCAGTAGTTCGGGTTCTTCTTCAGGACGAGCGTGTTGCTGAGCGTGTCACTCACCACTGTGAACGGACCAGCGCCCACGGGCTTGATCTTGAACGCCTGTTCGCCCATCGTCTTGAGCGCGGTCGGTGACGCGATCCAGTTCAGGTTCGCGACCAGCAGCTGATTCTGAAACGCACCGTCGGGAGCGGCCATGGTGAACACCACCGTCGTCGCGTTCGGGGCGGTGATCGACTTCACCGGCGGAAGCAGTGGCTTACACGTGCATGGGTTCGCCAGGTCGCGCGTCCAGTTGGCCACGACGGCGGCACCGTTGAGCGGCGTGCCGTCCGAGAACTTGAGGTTTGGCTGAAGCGTGATCGTCCACGTCTTGCCGCCGGCCGACGGCGTCGCGGACGCGGCAAGATCGGGGATCACCTTCCCGCCCGCAGCGAGCTGGAACAGCTGGCCAAAGATCGAGTTCATCTGATCCTGGTTGGCGGCGCCGTTGGTGTTCGTCGCCGGATCCAGGCCGGCCGGCCAGGCGCCGGCATACCCACCCAACTCGAGCACGGTCAGCGACCCGCCCGGTTTCGGTGTCCCCGTCGCGGCTGCCGCCGTCGACGTAGCCGATGACGTCGAACTCGACGCCGAAGCGGACGAGGTCGATGACTTCGAACTAGAACTGCCGCACGCACTAACGACCGCGGCAATCACAAACAGACAGGCCGCAATTGCTGCAGGCCTGCTCAAACGGATGGCATGACGCATCCTCGGCTCTCCTCGCTTCGCGCAGCCTACTCGCCGGCGCTCCCTGGGTGCCAGTCCGCCGCTGGCCCTGTGAGGCAGCGCCGCCGCGATCGTAACACGGTTATAGGCGGTTTTTGTGCTGCGCAACGGCCGCCCTCGCGATAGTGCATTCAGAGTCAAGTCCTACGTCGCTGGCAGGCAAATCCGACGCCGTCGAGGGATCGCCGCGCCCCGTCCGATCGCACGCAGGGTCAGGCGTGCGCGCGCCCTCGGTCAAGCACCCTGCGAGCTAAATGAAGGATGATGCGCGCCAACACTGAGTCCGAGGCACGAGGGAGATATGCAGACGCAAGCAGCAGTCCTGTGGGAATACGGCCGTGACTGGGAGATCGACGAACTGACGCTCGACGATCCCAGGGAGGGCGAGGTGCTCGTGCGACTCGCCGCTTCGGGCCTCTGTCATTCGGACGAGCACCTGCGGATCGGCGATCTGCCGATGGAGGCACTGCCTGCGATCGGCGGCCACGAGGGCGCCGGCGTGGTCGAGGCCGTCGGACCCGGTGTACGCAGCGTCGCCGAGGGCGATCACGTCGTGTTGAGCTTCGTTCCCGCATGCGGCAGGTGTCATTGGTGTGCGATTGGACGCGAGAACCTGTGCGACAAGGGCATAGGGATCCAGGTCGGACTGCAGCAGGACGGCACGAGCCGCCACCATGTGCGGGGCCAGGACGCGCGGCTGATGTGCATGCTCGGGACGTTCTCGTCCCACACTGTCGTCCATGAGGATTCGGTGGTCAAGATCGACCAGGACATACCGCTCGACAAGGCGGCGTTGGTGGGCTGCGGGGTAACCACCGGGTTCGGGACCGCGGTCTACGGCGCCGAGGTCCAGCCCGGCGACACGGTCGTCGTGCTCGGGATCGGCGGTGTCGGAGCGAACGCCGTGCAGGGAGCGCGGCTCGCGGGCGCCACGCGGATCATCGCGATCGACCCCTCGCCGTTCAACCGCGAGCAGGCGGGAAAGTTCGGCGCCACGCACATGTTCGCCTCCGCCGAGGAGGCGCTCGAGCCGATCGCGGATATGACCGCGGGGACGATGGCGGAATCGGCGCTGGTGACGGTCGACGTCACGACGGGCAAGGTCCTCGCCGACGCTATCTCGCTCGTCGGAAAGGGGGGCAAGGTAGCGGTGACGGCGCTGGCACCGATGGAGCCGATCGAGATGCGTATGCCGATCTTCGAGGTCATCGCCTGGGAGAAGCGGATCATCGGCTGCCTCTTCGGCCACGCCAACCCGCGAGCGGACATCCCGAAGCTCCTGTCGATGTATCGCGACGGAAAGGTGATGCTCGACGAGCTGGTGACGCGGACGTACACGCTCGAGCAGGTCAACGACGGCTACGAGGACATGCGGTCCCACCGCAACATTCGCGGCCTGATCCTCTACGAATAGCGCCGCGGCACGGTCGCTGGCTGCCGGCAACGACGCTCGACGAGCTCGCCGTCAGCCTCCAGGCCGTTCTGCCCTGAAGACCTCTGGGCGGTCCCAAACGGCGAGGGCGCCTAACCGATTTGCACGAGGCTGCGCACCAATCAGCACAATCGCTGTGTTAACCTGCTGTGAACTCGCGCCGGATCGGGGATACGGACCGGCGCGTTAAGGGCACCGAAAGGAGCAGACGTATGCGTGGACGTACCGCGGCGCTGATCGCCGTAACCGCCGTTTCGACCGGAGCGGTAGCAACCTCGGCGATGGCCGCCTCGGGGCCGCCACCCCCACCCAAGGCCACAAACGGCCACACGGTTCAGCTGGTCGCCTCCGGCCTTCACACCCCCACGTCGTTCGCGTTCGGCGGCGGCGCGGTGTTCGAGGGTGACGGCGGGGTCGAGTCGAAGACCGCGCCGCCCAACGGCGGCGTGTTCGTGCTGAAAAACGGCGCGGCCACGGAACTCCCGGGTTCGCCCGCATTCGTCGCCGGACTTGCGTGGCACCAGGGCGCCCTGTATGTCAGCGGCGGCTCGATCACGGCCACCGGTCCGAAGTGGCAGCTGTGGAAGTGGAGCGGCTGGAACGGCACGACGTTCGCCAGCCAGAAGGCGATCTACACCGCGCCGAAGAAGTTCCAGGGCTTCAACGGCATCGCGTTCGGTGCCGACGGGCGGCTGTACGTCGGGGTCGACACCGGCCTGCTCGACAACAACGACCACGGGCCGGCGAGCACGTCGCCGTTCCTGTACGACATCCTGTCGTTCAAGTCGGACGGCACCGGCCGGCAGGTGTTCGCGACCGGCATTCGCCAGCCGTGGCAGATGGCGTTCCCGAAGGGCTCGTCGTCCCCGTTCGTGTCCGACCTCGGTCAGGACTCGGGCGCCAAGAACCCGCCGGACTTCATCCTGCGGGTTCACAAGGGCGACAACTTCGGGTTCCCGGGCTGCAACTGGACCTCGGGTAGCAACTGCACCGGGTTCGCGAAGCCGTTCGAGCAGTTCGGCCCCCACACCGATCTGATGGGCATGGTCATCCTGGGCAAGCGGCTCTACACGACCTCGTTCACCGGTATCGGCGCCAAGGGCGCGGGCGAGGTCCTCTCGCTGCCGCTGTCCGGTGGCAAGCTAAAGCCGCTGCTGACCGGCTTCGTCGCTCCGACCGTCGGGCTCGGCGCGAACGGCGGCTGGCTCTACGTCGGTGAGCTGACCGGCCAGGTGTTCCGAGTCAAGCCTTAGGTTCGTTCGCGGCATCCCGGTCCTCCGCATCGGAGGACCGGGATGTCCGTATATACGCGGCGCCGGCATCGACCCGGGCGGCGACCTCCGGCTCGCCGGGGAGATCGCCGCGGACGGCCTGCGCGAGCAGTTCGAGGCATCGCGCCAGACGGTCGATTGGAAAGTCGCGCGCCGCCAGCACCCTCGCGAGCCACGCGAGCTGGGCGTCGAAGTCGAGCTTCACGGTCAGGCTGAGGACCGCCCAATTGAGCAGGTGCTGGCAGTCGTGGCGGCACCACTCGGCGCCGACAGGCCCGTACCGCTCACGCTCGTCGGGAAACTCGGCGTCATACGATGCGCACGTCTCGCGCGCGATCGCGACGAGGTCGATGTCCCGGCCGTGCGGGCTCGTCACGGTCTCGGGCGGGGGCATCCCGCTGGGAGGCGCGACCCGCTTGCTCACTGGGCCACGACCGTGAACGTGTGCAGATGCTCAAGCGCCTGGAGCTTGATGTCCGACCTCAGCTCCGCACTGATCCGGCCGTGCGAGATGCGGTGGGCGTCGCTCTTCATGTACGTCTTGAAGCTCTCGCGATCGGTCCAGCGGCTGACCATGATCAGCTCGCCGGCGTCCCGGTCGTTCTGCCACACCTCGAGCCCGAGAAACCCGGACGCGTCGTCGACGAGGTGAACGCGGTCGCGGAACGCGGCGACCAACTCGGGCGCACGGTCGGGCGCGACGCGCAGCCGTGACATCGACACGTACACGCCGCAGACCATAATCCCGACGTCGCCGGTCGTGCGCCGAAAATTTCGCGCACAGGCAGGCCTAAGAAGATTAAGATCGGCTCGTGGGCTCTGGATCGGGGAACAGGGTCGTTGCAGCGCTCCTCGCCGTCGTCCTGTGTCGCGGCGTTCGGGGTCGTGCGGCTTGGCGGTGCCGCCGCCGTGGCGAATACCGCGGGCTGCGCGTCGCTTGGCCAGGCCGCGAACTTCGCGGTGTTCTCGCACGGTGCGTTCAACGCTTCCGAGTCGTCGGGAACGAGCGTCACCGGGCGAATCGCGGCCTCCGGCGACGTGACCCTGGACGGCGTCTCGGTCAACCCCGCCGCGGGCGACACCACTCCCACGATCGTCGCCGGCGGCAACTTCACGGGTGGTCGGACCACCGGGGCCGGCGGGACGGTCAACGGTGGCGTGACCTACGGGGGCGCCAGCAACGTCGCGCCGAACTTCACGATCAACGGCGGGCTCACCCAGGCCGCGCCACCGTTTTCGTTCGACTCCGAGTTCACGTCGCTCAAGGAGCTGAGCGCCTCGCTCGCCAACCTCACCCAGACGCCGGGAGCGACGGTGTCCCTCGCCTACGGCGCACTCACGCTGACCGGCACCGCGACCGGCCTGAACGTGTTCACGGTCGACGCCGCACAGCTCGCCCAGGCCGCCGGGATCGTCATCGACCTGACCCAGCCGGGCGCGACCGCGCTGATCAACGTGAACACCGCCACGATCCTCTCGATCGCCCCCATGTACATGAACGTGTCGGGCAGCGCCACGGCGGCCGGAATCATGTGGAACCTACCCCTCGCGACCGGATTCAACGTCACCTTCGGGGTCGCCTGGCAGGGCACGATTCTGGCTCCCAACGCCGACGTGACGGGCCTCAACCATCCGCAGCTGAGCGGGCAGTTGATCGCGGCCTCGGTGCCCGACTCGAGCTGGGTGATCAACCGGGTCAAGTACACCGGCTGCCTCCCGGCGCCTCCCGACAACACCTTGTCCCTTGCCCCTCTGTGTATCGATGCCAACGGCGTGCTGAACATGCGGTTGCGGAACATCGGCGATCAGACCCGGGCTATCACCTGGATCGACCTGACGGGAACCGATTCCGGCTCGTTCGACGTCCCGGCACACAGCGACTTCTTCTTCGATGTCCGGGGCGGCGGCGCCGGGAGCGTCATCCGCGCGACATCGGGGACGACCACGGTGCAGGCCAACGGCACCGGTGCGCATTGCCAGGGCCAGATCACCGTCCAGCTGGTGACCGAGGGCGACGCCCCGGCCGGTCAGACGTGGGACGTCCACCTCACCAACGGCGACAGCGGCAACGTGTCGAGCGTGCTGACGCTCGCCTCCGGCCAGTCGGAAACGACTACCGTTCCGGGCGGCTATGTGGGAGGACCGGCGGCGATCGACGAGGTCGTGGGGGGCGCTGCGTACACGATCTCGCTCGACGATCCACACGGCGCTCTGTCGACCTCGATCAGCCTCAACCCGGTCCAGATCCTCGACGGGCAGAACGAGTTCGTCACGGTCACGCTCGTGTACGGAACCGGAGGAGGACCCGGGACCGGGCCGCCGGTCGAGCCGCCCACCGGGCCCGAGCAACCGACGCTGCCACCTGGCGCACCCGACCCGCCGCTGGGGCCCGACCTGGTCGGCGGCACTTCGGGGGCCGACCTCGCGATCACGCACCAGGTCACGCCGGCGCGTCTTCCCGTCGGCGGCACGGTCGAGACCGTCACCCGCGTCACCAATCTCGGCCCCCAGGACGCCGAGGGAGTCGTCGCCCGCGAGATCCCGCAGTACCACCCGGAGCAGGCCAACAAAGTGGCGGACGTGCTGTCGCTGACCACCGCGGCCGGTACCTGCACACAGCGCCGGCCCGTGCGTTGCGCGCTCGGAACGCTCGTGCCGGGCGCCACCGTGACCATCCGCACCCGGACCCGGGTTCTGGTGGTCGCGGCGCTCCGCAGCATCGTGGTGGTGTCCTCGGATACGCCTGACACGAACACCGCCAACAACACAGCCGAGGCCAACGTCACGACGTTCTCGCACGCGAACGTCCACGCGCAGATCACCGCACCGCCCACCGCACGCGTGGCCGCGCCGCTCAGCTATCGCGTGTTCGCGACGCTCGGGCGCAAGTCGCAGGCGACCGCGCTTCGGCTGTGCACCCGGCCGCCGGCCAGCTTCGTCCAGGTCAAAGCCCAGGGCACATTCAAGTACCGCGGCGTCTACTGCCGTGACTACGGACACGTCCTGCCCGGCCGTTCGGTGAGCTTCCTCGTCTCCGCGTTCCCATCGGCGACCGGCCGGCTGACCCCCGACGCGCGAGCGACCGCGGTCGGCGCGCTCCACGAGTCCCGGGTGTCGGCCGTGATCGTCGTCGCCGGCGCGTCGGCCTGCCCGGCGGCGAAGCGACCCACCGCGCACGCGGCCTGCTGAGCGCGCCTCGCAAGCGGTCCCGCCGGCCGCCCGCGCGGCCGCGCCCCGAGCAGGCCTTCAGAGCGCGGGGCGACTAACGTCACGGTCTCCGCGGACGGCTGAACTCGAGATACGACCGATTGGAGACGAGCGATGGACTACGTGAACCTCGGCAGGACCGGCCTTCGGGTGTCCCGCGTGTGCCTCGGGATGATGAGCTACGGCCCGCATGAGAGCCGCGAATGGGCACTTGACGAGAAGGACGCCGAGCCGATCGTGCGCCGGGCGGTCGACGGCGGGATCACGTTCTTCGACACCGCCGATGTCTACAACGGCGGCGCGAGCGAAGTCATCACCGGCCGGCTGCTGCGCAAGCTTTTCGGAATGCGCGAGGAGTACGTGGTGGCGACCAAGGTCCACGGACAGACGATGCCGGGCGAGAACGGCCGCGGCCTCTCTCGCAAGCACATCATGGCCTCGATCGATGCCTCGCTGAAGCGCCTCGAGCTCGACTACGTCGACCTCTACCAGATCCACCGCTGGGATCCGCGCACGCCGATCGACGAGACGATGGACGCGCTCCACGACGTCGTCAGGGCCGGCAAGGCCCGGTACCTCGGCGCCAGCAGCATGTACGCGTGGCAATTCGCCAAGGCGCAATCGGTCTCGATCACACCGTTCGTCTCGATGCAGAACCACTACAACCTCGTCTACCGCGAGGAGGAGCGGGAGATGATCCCGCAGTGCATCGACCAGGGAGTCGGCGTGATCCCGTGGAGCCCGCTCGCGCGCGGTCTGCTCGCCGGCAACCGGACGCGCGGCGGTGAGCGCCTGACCACCCGTGCGAACACCGATCAGTTCGGGGACCTGCTCTACACACAACTCGACGTCGACTTCGAGGTGGTCGACCGGCTGCTTGAGGTGGCGGAAGCGCGG
>CAWGJE010000003.1:0-788485 GCA_963822855.1 uncultured Solirubrobacterales bacterium
CGAGTAACCGGGTGTGTTCTCACGAACCCCGACGAAGGCGACACCGGTCGGCGAGACGACCCAGAAGAACGCAGGTGGGACCAAGGCGTTCGACCTGTCTTCGTTCACGCTCGACGCCCAAAATTCGCTCGCAATCGGCAGCGCCACGGCCGGAGCCGGCACCGGCAAGGTCAGCTTCCAGGGCTTCTCGTTCACGAAGCCGCTGGACAAGTACAGCGCGCAGTTGTTCCAGGACCTCGCCGCCGGGACGCGCATTGCCTCGGTCGAGATCATCGTGCGCAAGCCGGCGGGTAACGGTATGGACGACCCGATCGTCCAGTACCTGCTCAAGAACGTCGGGCTGACGAACATCCACATATCTGGAGCGTCTAGGAACGCCACCGAGACGATCCACGGGCGCGTTCCAGGCGATCTCGTTCGTCCTCTACGGCCAGAACAGCAACGGCGCGACCCCGGTGACTTCGACCGGCGCCGCTTGACATGCAGCCGAGCGGCTGCCTATAATCATGCAGCCATATGGCTGCACATTCGGAACGACGAGAGATCGATGAGGTCTTCAAGGCGCTTGCTGATCCGAGCCGGCGCCGGTTGCTGGACAGCCTCAACGCCCGCAACGGCCAGACGCTGCGTGAGCTGTGTGCCGACATGGACATGGCCCGCCAGTCGGTCAGCAAGCACCTCGCGGTGCTCGAGGGAGCCAACCTCGTGACCACGCTGTGGCGCGGGCGCGAAAAGCTCCACTACCTCAACGCAGCTCCGATCAACGCCATCTCCGAACGCTGGATCGATCGCTACGACCAACCGCGGGTCCACGCGCTCGCGGACCTCAAGCACGCATTGGAGAACCCCACGATGCAAAAGCCCTCATTCGTCTACACGACCTACATCCACACGACCCCGGAGCGGCTGTATCAGGCGCTGACCGATCCGGCGTTCACCAAGCGCTACTGGGACGTGACCTTTGACACCGACTGGACCGCCGGGTCGACGATGGTCTGGGACAACCACGGTGCGATCATCGACGATCCCGATCAGGTCGTGCTCGAAGCCGACCCCGGCCGTCGCCTGTCGTATACGTGGCACACCTTCACCCCGGAGCTGGCAGCCGTGATCGACCTCAGCGACGATCTGCTCGCCGCCTTCGCGGCCGAGCCGCGGTCGAAGGTGACGTTCGATATCGAGCCCGCCGGCGACGCGGTCAAGCTAACCGTCGTACACGACGACTTCGAGATGGGGAGCAAGGTCGCCGAGAGCGTGAGCGGGGGCTGGCCGATCGTGATCGCGAAGCTCAAGACTCTGCTCGAGACCGGCGAGGCGTTGAACATCGCGGGGCGGGGGAGCCGGGTGGAAGCGGAGCTCGTCCAACGCTGAACGACGGTGGCCGGTGCGCCGCGCCCCAGCGGCGCGCCGGCCCTCACCCACGGATGGTCGTGTCGAGCTCGAGCTGGAGCGGCGAGGGCTCGAGCGGCTCCTCGGTCGCGCGCGGCCGTCCGCGCTTGGCCCAGTGCCCGAGCACCTGATGCGCGCGGCAGGCCCGGTAGGTGATTCGCCGGTCGAGCGGCTGGAACGCGAGACCCTCGGGCGCGTTTCCGGTGACGAGCGCATGGAACCGGCGACCCAGCCGATCCACCTCGACGATGTCCCCTGCCTGGATGCCCTCGAGCCGCACGATCCCAAGCTTACGAGCGCCCGGGGACGACCCTCGGTGACCGAGCGGCCACCGGCCATGGCGACCGGCGGGCGTTTGGCGGTATCCGAACATCGCGGCAAGGATGTGCGGCGCGACGTAGACCTCCCACGTCGCCGCGAGGACCAGCGTTGGCACCGCGAGCGAGACGGTGACGATCGTCGCCGCCAGCAGGCGCTCCCACTCACCGCGCCGGCTCGCCACGATCCAGGCCGCGAGCGGGAGAAACAGCGCGACGAGCTCCGGCAGCGCATGGGGGAGCAGTCCGAGGAGGAGCAGCGCCGGCGAGGTGTGGAGCGCGGCGGCGTCGCGGGCTGCCGCCATCCCGATCGTGTACGCCTGGAGGCTCAGCGAGAAGCTGGTCGCGGTCACGACGAACGCCATCGCGACCGGTTGGCCGCGCTCGTGGATCGTGCGCGAGATTCCGCGGTGGTGCTCGGCTTGCAGAGGCAGCGAGCTCCCCGCGATGAAGCCGGCGACACAAGCCAGCGCGTGCAGCGCGAGCACGAGCGAGTTGTCCCGGAGGATCTGGACGACCTCGCCCAAGCCGCCCACCGCGAACGGAGGTGCGCCGAGGTCGACCGCGCCCGGCGAGGGGTGGGCGATCAGTGAAATCGCCAGGACCGCGAGCAGCAGCAGGCCCGCCGCGCCCAACGATCCGAGCAGCCACCCGCGCAGCACCGGCCACGGACGATCGCGCCACGCGTCGAGCGTCGCTCGGGTGCGGCGGACCCCGTGCACCAGCGCGTATGAAGATGCATCCACCGATCGCTCATCGACGCCCGCGGTCGATCGATTGAGGCCCCGTCCGGCGCGTCGGTCATCCGGCCGCCTGGCACGTGTGCCCAGGCCATAAGATCCGGCGATCATGCTGGCCGATCTGCCCGCCGCGGAGGTGTGGACCAACTGGGTCGGCAACCAGTCGTTCACGGCGGGCTACGCGGCGGCGCCACGCGACGAGGAGGAGGTCGCGGCGCTGGTACGAGAGGCGTCCGGGCGCGGGGCCGGCGTCCGGGTCTCCGCGGCGCGCCACTCGTTCACGCCGATCGTCCAGACCGACGGGCTGCTCCTGGACCTTTCCGCGCTGCGGGGCGTCGTCGATACCGACCCGGGGCGCAAGCGTGCGACTGCGCTGTCCGGGACGCTGATCTGCGACTTCTACGAGCCGCTGTGGTCCGCCGGGCTCGCGCTCAAGAACCAGGGCGACATCGACACCCAACAGATCGCGGGCGCGGTGTCGACCGCGACGCACGGATCGGGGATCCGCAACAAATGCTTCTCCGGGGTCGTCCGCGGAGTCCGGCTGGTCACCGCGACCGGAGAGATTCGCGACATCGATGAGAGCGAACCCGAACTGCTGCGCGCGGCTCAGGTTTCGATCGGGATGCTCGGCGTGATGACTCGGCTCGAGCTCGAGGTGACCGACGCGTACCGGCTCACCGAACAGATCGACCTCTGGCGGTGGGAGGAGGTGCTCGAACGCTGGGACGAACTCGTTCACGAGCATCGTCACTTCGGCTTCTTCTGGCTGCCGACAGAGGAGTCAGCGGCTCTCTACAACCTGTCCTCGCACGATCAGACGATGGCGGACAAGTGCTACGTGAAGATCTACGACGACGCAACGCCCGATCAACCCGACAGCGCGGCCGAGGGTCGCCGGACCGATCGCTGTTACCGGATATATCCGATGGTCTACGACCCCAACTTCCACGAGCTCGAGTATTTCGTCCCGCTCGAGCTCGGCCCCGCCGCCCTGTCGGCGATGCGCGACCTGATGCTTCGGAGTCTGCCCGACTCCGTGTTTCCGCTCGAGGTACGGACCGTCGGCCCGGATGACGCGTACCTGTCTCCGAACTACAAGACGGCCACGACGGTCATCTCGGTGTCGGGAAATCCGGGCACCGATTACTGGGCATACCTGCGCTCGGTCGACGCGCTCCTGTCGGATTTCTCCGCGCGCGTTCACTGGGGAAAGCTGCACTTCCTCACTCCGGAGCGGCTTCACTCCCTGTATCCCGAGGCCGACGCGTTCATCGATGCGCGTCGGATGCTCGATCCCGAGGGAACGTTCCTGAACGACCACCTGCGCGAGCTTTTCGCCTGACGGCGGTGGCACGTGGCGACGCGGGGGGATGCGTGAGCGCTTGCGGCGCGGGCTCGCCCTTGCTCTCGCACCGGACGGTGGGTTCCCGCGATCGGAGTGAGTTATGAGCCGCTGCGACGGCTGTGGCCGCTGTTGGGAGATGGCTACCGGCTCGCGCTGATTCAGGAGCGGGTGTTCCCCGAGGAGCCGGGTTTCGCCGACCAGCGGCGAAATCGCCCTGCTTATACGAAATCTTGACGGCGGCCGGCGATTTCTTATCGTCGCTTTGACGAACCCTCCGCCAGCATCTCAGGTGAGCACCTACTGAGATGTCCGTCGCCGATTTCGAGCGCATTGCGTATCCGCCTCTGTCGCGCCGCACGCGAGGGCGGCCGTGGCGTCGTGTTCGTCTT
Organism: uncultured Solirubrobacterales bacterium; assembly: GCA_963822855.1. Classification (GTDB taxonomy): domain Bacteria; phylum Actinomycetota; class Thermoleophilia; order Solirubrobacterales; family Solirubrobacteraceae; genus Palsa-465. Next base: position 4,184 of record CAWGJE010000003.1, read on the forward strand.
CGCCTGATCGCCGGGTGGCACGCCGACGAGCTCGATCGTCAGCTGGCGGCCGGCGTGAGTCCGCGGGAGAGCGAGCTCCTCGCGATCAGGAGCGAGCGGCTCACCGGCAAGCGGTACCGGGCACGCATGGCCGCTGGGTTGGCAAGGGTTGTTCGCGACGCCGACGCCACCTCGCGCGGCTTCAGCTGCGGCGGTCCGGCCGGACCGGCGCGAGGTGATCGCTGCGCGCACGGTGATCACGACGCTTGACCGCCGGCTCCGTGCCGTCGAGCCGGTCAGCGCTCAGGGTGTCGCGCTGATCGAGTCGCTGCTCACCGACGGCACCAGCGCGCTGTACCGGCCTAGCGAGCCCGGCGCACTTGGAAGCCGGCTGCGCGCGGCAGCCGCGGCGCTCGAGCCGCTTGCGGGGCACGACTCCGTCCGCGTCAACCGGGAGGCCGTCCGGTGAGCAAGCCAGGAGACCCTCCGGTGAGCAAGCCGGGCGACCCTCCGGTGAGCACGGCGCGCAAGCGCAGCCTGCACGAGGCGGCCCACAAGATCGGCTACGTCGGTCCATCGGCGGGCGGTGCCCTCGCCGAGGAGTCGGAGGCGACGCGGAAGCGGTTCGAGGCCCTGGAAGATGCCAACCGGGACGTGATCGCTCACGCGGGCCGAGCGGTCCTGGTACTGGGTGCTCTCGGTGTCGTCTACGGGGACATCGGGACGAGCCCGTTGTACACCGAACAGGCGATCTTCACCTCGTACAAGGCCACGGCGCACATCACCGCGGCAAACGTGTACGGCATCGCGTCCCTGATCTTCTGGGCGCTGATGGTCGTCGTCTCGATCAAGTACGCGGGCTTCATCATGCGCGCGCACAACCGCGGCGACGGCGGGATCATGGCGCTGACCGCGCTTCTGCAGCGCAACAAGGTAGCCCATGCAACGCTGCTCGTGACGCTCGGCATCTTCGGCGCGGCGCTGTTCTTCGGCGACGGAATGATCACCCCCGCGATTTCGGTGCTCGGGGCGATCCAGGGAGTCCAGGTCGCCACGCCGGCACTAGCGCACCTGGTCGTCCCGCTGTCGGTCGCGATCCTGCTCGGCTTGTTCATCCTGCAGCGGTTCGGGTCGGGAACGATCGGATGGCTGTTCGGGCCGATCCTCCTCGTCTGGTTCTCGGTCATCGGGCTAATCGGCCTCAGCCAGGTGCTCAAGGACCCCGCGGTGTTCCAGGGGCTGTCTCCGACCTGGGCGATCCGGTTCTTCGTCGATCACGGCGCCGCCGGCTACCTCGTGCTGGGGGGCGTCGTGCTGGCGGTGACGGGGGCCGAGGCGCTGTACGCCGACCGCGGCCATTTCGGCGCGTCGCCGATCCGCCTGGGCTGGTTCGGCCTGGCGCTACCGGCGCTCGTGCTCAATTACCTCGGCCAGGGGGTTTTCATCCTCCACCACCCGGCCCTGGCGAAGGACGCAAGCACGTTCAATCCCTTCTACCAGATGACCCCGCACTGGGCCCTTTGGCCGATGGTCGTGCTCGCTGCGATGGCGACCGTGATCGCCTCGCAGGCCGTGATCTCGGGGTCGTTCTCGGTCGCCAAGCAAGCCGTCCAGCTCGGCTTCCTCCCGAGGCTCCGAGTCCTTCACACCTCCACGGTCGAGGGCCAGATCTACGTCCCGATCATCAACTGGGTGTTGTGCGTCGGAGTGCTGACGCTGACGCTGGTGTTCCGCTCTTCGAACAAGCTCGGCGACATCTACGGCGTCGCGGTGACGGGAACGTTCATCCTCAACACCCTGCTGTTCCTCGCCGTCGCGCGGCAGCTGTGGGGGACGTCCAGGCGAAGGCTGGCGCCGATCGCGGTGTTGTTCCTGACCGTCGAGGTCGCGTTCTTCAGCGCGAACATCGCGAAGGTCGAGCACGGCGCCTGGCTGCCCCTCGCGGTCGGGCTCCTGATTTCGATTGTGATGCTCAACTGGCGCCGCGGCCAGACGATCGTGACCGCGAATCGGGTTGCCCAGGAGGGACCGCTCCACGGGTTCCTCGAAGGCCTGGACTCGGCGCAGCCGCCGCTGGTCCGGACTCCGGGCGTCGCGGTGTTCCTATGCCGCGACAAGGACACCACTCCGCTCGCGCTCCGCGCCAACGTCGAGCACACCCACACGCTCCCGGAGAAGGTCCTGATCGTCAGGGCCGACACCGTCAGCATTCCGCACGTCGAGACGTTCGACCGGTGCGCGGCCGAGGTGCTCGGCCACGGCCGCTTCAAGGTGGTCCATCTGACCGCCCGCTTCGGCTATCACGACACGCTCAACATTCCCGACGTACTGGCGCAGGCACGCAAGCAGGGCATGCTCGAGCGCAACCTCGACCTCGAGCACGCGTCGTACTTCGTCTCCCGGATCACGATCACACCGACCGACGATCCGGAGATGCCGGCGTGGCGCAAGAACCTGTTCATCGCGATGGCCCGCAACGCCTCGAGCGCGATCGAACACTTCGGGCTCCCCGGTGACCGGACCGTGATCATGGGTTCACAGGTCGCGCTGTAAGCGACGCGCTCGCCCCGCAGGGTCGCCAGGAGCGTTCAGCGTTCCGATTTGTCCAGGAGGACCGTTGCCGCGAGCTTACGGTTTGTGTATGCTTACCGTGCGTGCTGGCTTACCGATCCGATGCGTGGACGGCGCTGGGGGATCCGACCCGGAAGGCGATCTTCGAGCTCCTCGTGGATCGCCCTCGCGCGGTCGTGGAGTTGGCCAGCGAGCTACCGGTCAGCCGGCCGGCGGTGTCGCAGCACCTTCGGGTACTCAAGAACGCTGGCCTCGTCGCCGACGAGCCGGCGGGCACCCGCAGGATCTATCGAGTCAACCCGGATGGGCTGGCCGCGCTGCGCGCGGATCTGGAGCGCTTTTGGGGGAGCGCGTTGGCCTCGTATGAGGTCGCCGTCGAACAATCAACCAAGGAGGACACGTGAGCACCGAGACCGAGGCGAGTCACACGCGGGTGCCACTCACGGCGGTTAGACGTTCGGTCGTTGTTGAGGCGCCGATCGAGGTCGCGTTCAAGGTCTTCACCGAGCAGTTCGATCGCATCAAGCCCCGGGAGCACAATCTGCTGAGCGTTGAGATCGCGGAGACTGTGTTCGAGCGGGGCGTCGGCGGCTATCTGTACGACCGGGGCGTCGACGGCAGCGAGTGCCGCTGGGCGCGGGTGCTCGCGTACGAACCACCGCACCGGCTCGTGATCAGTTGGGACATCAGCCCGCGGTGGGAGCTCGAGGCTGATCTCGAGAGGACCAGCGAGGTTGACGTCCGCTTCATCGCCGAGGGCGAGGATCGCACGAGAGTCCAGCTCGAGCACCGCAACCTCGACCGACACAGCGACGACTGGCCGATGCTTCGCGACGGCATCGGAGGCGAGGGAGGCTGGCCGTTGTACCTGCAGCGCTTCGCAGATCTGGTCGCGCAAGCAGTTCCGACTCCGGCGCCGGGGCCCTGCCCGGCTCGAACGGACGGTTGATGGCGCCGATCACCTCCGCAATCGAGGTCGCCACATCGGCAGAGGAAGCGTTCGCTTACGTCACGGACCCGAGCACGTTCCCGGAGTGGCAGGCGGGCGTCGAGCGTGGCCGCATGGACGGCTCGCCTACCCATGTCGGCTCGAAGTGCACGACGCTGCGCAAGATCGGCGGCCGATCCCGGGAGGTCCACACGAACATCACCGAGTTCGACCCGCCGCGCCGCTGGGCTGACCGCGGCATCGAGGGCCCGATCAGGGCGATCGTCGCCGTCACGGTCGAACCGCTCGCGGATGGATCACACGTGCGGGTGACGATCGAGGTGGACTTCACCGGGCACGGTCTCGGAAAGCTGCTGGTCCCGCTGCTCGTCCGTCCCCAGGCGGCCCGGGAGATGCCCGGAAACATGGAGCGGCTGAAGCGCCGCCTCGAAGCCGCCGCCTAGCGCGTGGCCATGCAGTACCGGACCTGAGCTGCGCCATATTCTTGGGCTCGTGGACGGCGGCGCGAGCGCACAGCCCAGCGACATCGCAGGTAGCTGATCGCCGGCTTGCGCCTGCCGCGGCTGAGACCCGATCTCGCGCCGCTGCGCGAGAGCCGCGACTTCCGGCTCATCGTCATCGGGAGCTTCCTGTCGGGCTTGGGCGCGCAGGCGACGCTGGTCGCGCTGCCCTATCAGGTGTACGTCCAGACGCGGTCGGCGCTGCTGGTCGGCCTCCTCGGGGCGGTCGAGCTGGCCCCGCTGATCGCCGCGGCGTTGCTCGGTGGGGCCATTGCCGACCGCGTCGATCGGCGCAAGCTGCTGCTGCTCGACCAGATCGGGCTCGCGCTGACCGCTGCGGGCCTGGCGCTGGCGGCCGCGATCGGCCAGCCCGGGATCGGGGTCCTGTACGGGTTGGCGGCGCTGCTGGCCGCGTTCGTCTCGCTCGAGAGCGTGGTCATCTCGGCGATCCTGCCGAACCTCGTCGATCGGAGCCAGCTCCGCGGCGCGCTCGCGCTCGAATACGGTCTGGGAACGCTCACGATGGTGGTCGGTCCCGCTCTCGGCGGGCTCGTGATCAGCGCGCTCGGGTTGACGTGGGCGTACTCGATCGACGCGATCAGTTGCGCCGCGATGGTCCTGACCGTGCTCCCGGTGGCTCCGCAGCCGCCGCACGAGGTGGTGGCACACGAGCGGCTCCGGGATTCGATCGTCGAGGGGCTGCGGTATGTCCGGAGCAACCAGGCGCTGCTCGGATCGTTTGCGATCGATCTCGTGGCGATGACGTTCGGCATGCCGCGGGCGCTGTTCGCGGTGCTGTCGGTCGGCGTCTACCACGCCGGGGCGGCCGGAACTGGGGCGCTCTACTCGGCGATCGCCGCCGGCGCGACGGTGGCCGCGATGACGACCGGCTGGCTCCCGCACGCTCGCCGGCTTGGGCGCATCGTGATCTGGGCCGTCGTCGTATGGGGCACGACGATCGCCTTCGCCGGCCTCGCGCACACGCTGTGGCTCGCCGCGACGTTGTTCGCCCTCGCCGGCGCAGCCGACTCGGTGAGCGCCGTCTGCCGCACAACGATCAACCAGACGGTGACGCCGGAGCGGATGCGCGGACGGATGTCCGCGGTCTTTTCACTCGTGGTGACCGGTGGCCCGCGGCTTGGAGACATCGAGTCCGGTGCCGTCGCCGGCGCCACCGGTCCCCGCTTCTCGGTGTTCTCAGGCGGCGTGCTGTGCGTGATCGGCGTCGGGGCGATCGTCCTCGCGTTCCCCGCGTTGCTTCATTACGACGCCGACGACTGGGTCGCCGCGCCGGTGGTCAACTCGACCTGACCTCTCGCGCGACTCGTCGGGGTAGCGCGCCCAGAATTTCAGGGACGCCCCCGATGCGCGGCCATGCTCGTCCGGTCACGCTGAATCGGCATGAGCCCCAGGCAGCCACTCCAGGTGGTGGTCGACCTCGAGCAGACCGACGAGACGGTCAAGGGGCATATCACCGTCGCAGGGGCGGCGAGCACTGAGTTCTTCGGGTGGCTGGAACTGATCGACCGGCTGCGGCGCGAACGGACACTCCAGGACAAGACGCGGCTGCTGGGGGCCGAGCAACCGGCCGCGGCCATCGACGAGATAGACCTCGACGACAGCACGATCCCGGACGAGCGCCTGGGGCTGATCTTCACGTGCTGCCATCCGGCGCTCGCCGTCGAAGCGCAGGTGGCGCTGACGCTGCGCGCGCTCGGAGGACTCACGACCGAGGAGATCGCGCGCGCGTTTCTGGTCTCCGAGGAGACGATGAAACGCCGGCTCTCGCGAGCCAAGAGCAAGATCAAGGTGACCGCGATTCCGTTTGCGGTGCCCGCTGACCGACTCCTACCGGACCGCTTGGCCGCGGTGCTGGCGGTCGTCTACCTGATCTTCAACCAGGGCTACACCGATCGCGCCGATCTGGCCGCCGAGGCGATCCGGCTGGGGCGGCTGCTCGCCGAGTTGATGGCCGACGAGCCGGAGGTGTACGGGGTGCTCGCCCTGATGCTGCTCCACGACTCCCGCCGCGAGGCGCGCGTCGTCGACGGGCAGTTGGTCCCCCTGGGCGAGCAGGACCGCTCACGCCACGACCGGTCGAAGGTCGACGCGGGTCAGGCTGCACTCACGCGAGCACTGTCCCTGAGGCCGGCCGCCGGCCCGTACGTGCTCCAGGCGGCGATCGCCTCGCTGCAAGCCGAGGCGGAGATCGACTGGCGGGCGCCACCGAGCGGGCGCTTGCGCTTGTCGACTCGCTCGAGCTAGGCGATTACCGCTACCTACATTCGACTCGCGCCGAGTTGCTGCGCCGCCTGGGTCGCCGGGACGAGGCGCGAGCGGCGTTCGAGTACGCCCTGCGTCTGGCCGCGACCGATCCGGAGCGCCGGCTGATTGCCCGCCGTCTGGCAGGGCTGTGACGGTCGCGTGAGCACCGCTAGTCGAACACCTGGCGGGCGAATGCGTCGGTGAGCCGCCGGCAGTCGTCGCCGAGGGCTCGCGGCTGATCGACGGGGGCGAAGCTGGTGCGGATGAGGTCGAGCAGCGCGCGGAGGTTCGGCGGCGGCTCGTGCGCGCCGACGTGCAGGGCCTGGGATGCGATGGCGGCGAGTACGGCGAGACTTGCGTCGAGGCACTGTCCGATTGCGGTCGCTTTGCGCCAGGCTAGAAAATTCAGCACGGGCACGTCGTTCTGGCCAAAGCCACCCAGCGACAGGAGCGTCGGCGCCGCGATCGCACGTGCCTCTTCTGCCCACCCGTTCTGGACCATGTGCAAAGGCTTGACCGACCATTCATCGCGCGCGACCAGCCGGGCGGTGACTGGATTTTGAAAGAGATGATCGGTCAGGCGCTGCGCGAGTTGACACAGGTCCGCCTGCGCAAAGGCCACTCCGTCGATCGCCGCGGCGGCCTGCGCGTTGTGATAGCCGCCGGTGGAGTACACCGTGCCAAGCGGCCGCTCGGCGCTGGGCGGTAGGTACACGGGGTTATCAGTGACCGAGCTCAAGGAGATCCGGGCGACAGACTCGGCCGCCGCGTAGGCGCGGCGGACCGCGCCGAGCACCCGGGGCAGGATCCGCACCGACACGGACGCCTGGTGGCGTTGGCGGATGCGACCGCTCCCCTCGAGCAGCCTCCGCAAAGAGCGGAGCGCCGCGGCCTCGTGCTCGTCGCCCCAGAGCACCTCGAGCTCCGGAGCTAGATGCTCATCCGGCGCTCCGCAGATCTCCGCGACCAGCGCGAACACCGCGTCGGACAGCTCGATGCGTCGCTCGGCGGCCAACGCGATGTCGGCGGTGAGCGCCGCCGCGCACGGGGAGCCGTTGATCAACGCCATTCGCTCCTTCGCGGACAGCTCCATCCGTCTGCTCAAGTCGAAGAACAGACTCCCCAACGCCAAGATCTCGCCCGACCCGCCGTTTGACTGCGCCGGCACGTCTGGTAGCGCCCCAGTGCTGAGCATGTCGGCGACAGCTTGCGCCACCTGGCCGCGGACGGCGGCGTGCCCCTCGAGGAAGTTAGCCAGGCGCGCGACCAGGATCGCCCGCACGACTCGACCCGGCAGCGGATCGCCGAACGACATCGCGGTCCACAACTGGCGGGGACGCCCGGTCTTCCCCTCCTCGGTCAGCGCCGCCCCCGCTGCATCACCCGGCGCCGACGTGACCCCGTAGATCAGGGCCTGCGGATCGGCGCCCACTCGATCGGCCACCAGCGCCTCGAACGACGCATGGCAGCGATCCATGACCGCCAGCGCCTGTGGCGCGATCTCCAGCCCCGCGCCCTGCCACGCCACCGCGTGGATCAACTCGAGCGTGATGTCGCTCCGCGTGCGGACCAGGGGTGGCACGCCAAGGATCGTATTGAGGGGTGATGCGAGGCAGTCGGGCGAGGTGTTGTGACGCTGCGGCACACTTCCGAGCTGTGGCTGGTGAGCCGACTACGCCTGGAGGGTGATGCGCGTCGACCGGTGGCTGTGGACGGCACGGCTGTTCAAGACTCGCGCGCTGGCGGCGGGTGCGGCCACCGGAGGCCGCGTGCGGGTCAACGGCGTCGCGGTCAGGCCGAGCCGCGAGGTGGGGCCGGGTGACCGGCTCGAGATCTCGATCGGCTCTGTACGGCGAATAGTGATCGTGAGGGGGGCCGCCGAGCGGCGTGTCTCGGCCGCGGTGGCGGCGGAGCTATACGAGGAGACCGAAGCGAGCGTCGCGGAGCGTGAACGGCAAGCCGAGCTGCGCCGGCTGGGCGGGCCGGTAAATCTGGGCGGGCGTCCGACCAAGCGGGATCGCCGTCGCTACGACGCCGGCCGCTGATCGAGAACCAGTGGCCTCAGGCCGCCAGGACGGTGCGAAGTTCAGCCGGGACCTCGGCCACCGCATCACGCGGCTCGCTGGCCACGGGAACCCGGAACTGTCCGTCCGTCTGTGTCCGCGGGCTCGAGGGTCGGCACGGATGGCCGTTGGCCAGGATCACGCCGTCGCTGCAATGGGCTTCGACGACCCCGTCACCGAACTGCTCCTCGTACAGACGCGCGTATAGGCCACCCTGCGCGAGGAGTTCGTCGTGGGTCCCGCGCTCGATGATCGCGCCGTTCTCGACGGCGAAGATGACGTCGGCGTTTCGGATCGTCGACAGGCGGTGCGCGATGGCGATCGTGGTGCGGCGTTGGATGAGCGACTCGAGCGCCTGTTGAACGACCCGCTCGCTTTCGGTATCCAGCGCCGAGGTGGCCTCGTCGAGAACCAGGACCGGCGGGTCCTCGAGGATCACGCGCGCGATCGCCAGCCGCTGGCGCTCCCCGCCGGAGAACCGGTAGCCGCGCTCGCCCACGACCGTGTCGTAGCCGTGCTCGAGCGCGATGATGCGATCGTGGATGAACGCGGCCTTTGCCGCGGCCACGATCTCCTCGTCGGTGGCGTCGGGGCGTCCGTAACTGATGTTCTCGCGCACGGTGCCTCCGAACAGGTAGCTCTCCTGGGTCACCACCCCGACCGCGCGTGCGATCGTCGCCGCCGTGAGCTCGCGCACGTCATGACCGTCGAGCCTGACCGCTCCCTGCTCGACGTCATATAGCCGCGGTATCAGGTACGAGATCGTGGTCTTGCCCGCTCCGGACGGCCCGACCAGCGCCGCGAGCTGCCCTGGTGAGACCAGCATCGAGACGTCGCGCAGCGCATCGTCGGGCGCGGGCGGTCCGCCGTCCTCGCCCCCGCCGTAGCGGAACGAGACGTGCTCAAGTGCGACCTCGCCACGGATCTCCTCAGCGGACAGGTTGAGCGCGTCGCGCCGGTCGGTGATTCGGGGCTTGAGGTCGATCAGCTCGAAGATCCGCCCGAACAGCGCGAGCGACGACTGGACGTCGACCGACACCTGCAGCAGCTGGTTGATCGGGATCAGCAGCCGGCTCTGCAGGGTCGTGAATGCCACCAGCGTCCCCGCCGAGAGGTCGCCGTGGGTGCCCTGAAGGCCGGCCACCAGATACACCAGCGCCGGGCTGATCCCAAAGAACGCCTGGGTGACGGCGAAGAACGATCGCCCGGTGATCGCCTGCCGGATCTGTAGTTCGGCCTGGTTGGCGTTCTCGGCGCGGTAGCGGTCGACCTCGTGCTCCTGGCGGCCGAACACCTTGGCCAGCAGGATCCCGGACACCGACAGGGTCTCCTGGGTGATCGAACCCATCGCCGCCAGCGAAGCCTGGGCGTCGCGGCGAGCTCTTCGCCGGGCGCGTCCGACCCGCCGGCTGAACAGCACGAACACGGGCGTCGCGGCCAGTGAGATCGCTGTCAGCAACGGCGAGAGCACCAGCATCGCCACAACGGAGGACACGAACGTGACCACGTTGCTGACGACGGACGACGCGGTTGAGGTGATCGTCGTCTGCACGCCGCCGACATCGTTGGCCAGCCTCGACTGAACCTCGCCGCTGCGAGTCGCCGTGTAGAACGCGAGCGAGAGCCGCTCCAGATGCTCGAACAGCTGGTCGCGAAGCTCCTGCAGCACCCGGTTGCCGACTATCTCGGTCAGCCACGCCTGACCGACATTCAGGATCCCGTTGACGATCGGGATCGCGATAAGCGCCGCCACCAGCGGATACAGCACTCCGAGATCGGGACCGCCCCGAACGAACAGCGCGTCGTCGAACACCCGTCGGACCAAGAGCGCGCTGATCACGCTCAACAGCGAGCTGATCAAGATCATCGCGACGATCACCGACAGCGTGCCGCGATGCGGCCGGAACAAGCGCACGATCCGCCGGCCAAGCTTCGGGGGGTCGGCCTGAGGAACCGATGCAATCATCGCGCGAGCCTAACCGACGCGCCGCGCCGGATCGGGGCGCCGGCAGGTACTCTGCCGAGCTTGGGCAGCGCCATACCTAGTCGTCATGAGGGCTAACCGGTGAACAGCGCGACTGATCGTGACGCCGATATCCGGGCACGGATCCAGGAGCACTGGGACGCCTCCGAACGCGGGGACGCCGACGTTGAGCACGCGATCTATGCCGCGGACGCGATCCTGGACTACCCACAATCCGGCGAGCGCTTCAGAGGCCGGTCAACGATCCAAGCGCAACGCGGCGGGAACCCGGCCGAACGCCACTTCACGGTTCGCCGCATTCAGGGCGGCGCCGGCCTGTGGGTGAGCGAGTGCGTGATCACCTACGACGGCGTGCCCACGTACTCGGTCAGCATCATGGAGTTCACCGACAGCTTTGTAGCTCACGAGACCCAGTATTTCGCCGACCCGTTCCCAGCCGCGCCGGGGCGCGCCGCGCTGGCTGAGCCGGTTCCGCCACTCGACTAGGCGTGGTACGACGTCGGCATCGCGTCCGGGGAGCGCTTGTTCCAGCCGTGGAATGGCGAGTAGTCCTTCGCATCCCACGCTTCGCGTAGCCCGGGCTTGCTCAGATCCCAGTCGGGGCGGACCTCGCTGGTAACGGTCCGCAGGTCGTGCCAGAGATCCACGAACGAGGGGCGTCCCCAGAACCAGTAGCCGTTGTAGACGCTGTAGATGACCAGCCCGGGTTTGAGCACGAGGGTGTGCGGGATCATCGGGTCGTGCTCGGGATCGGTGTACTCCTGGATGTCGAGGTCCTTCTGGACCGTTCGCTCCGGGTCCGATAGGAAGGGCCATTGGGCGCCGGTCGACGCGCGGAACTCCTGGCTCGAGTGATGGGTGTCGGTCGAGATGGTGGCGACCTTCGTGTAGGCCACCGCGATCTTGGGATAGTTGGCCGCGAGCTCGAGGTGCTGCTGGTGCTCCTTGGGGCAATAGTTCCCGCGCGCGAGCGTGAGGATCAGCGGGTCTTCGCCCTGGATCTCGCTGAGCTTTCGAGGCGTGCTCTCCTGGTCGGGCAACTCGTAGTCGGGGAAGGTGCCGCCGGGGACGATGTCGCTGCGCATGACCTGCTCCTGTCTATGGTTTAGGAGTGACGAGAACGATGGGCGCCGTCCCGTCGATTGAGCCTAGACAACCGGCGCCGCGGGCGCCAGAAAGGGGGCGGTCTCGATGAGTGCCCACACGCCCTTGTGCGAGTTGCTGGGGATCGACCACCCGATCGTCGAGGCGCCGGTGGCTGCAGATCCCCGCCTCCCCGCCGCGGTCTCGAACGCCGGCGGCCTCGGCACCCTGGGGCTGGGGTGGGCCGATGATGCCGGAGACGTGGTCCGGGAAACGGCAGCCCTCACCGACCGGCCCTTTGCCGGCAACTTCGTTCTCGTCTGGGATCAGCACCATCGAGTCGATCAGGCACTGTCGGCGGGTCTGCGGATCGTGTCGCTCTTCTGGGGCGATCCGAGCGGCTACGTCGACTCGGTGCATGACGCCGGAGGGCTTGTCATGCACACTGTCGGCAGCGTCGAGGAAGCGCGGCGCGCGGCCGGATGTGGCGTCGACATCGTCATCGCGCAGGGGTGGGAAGCCGGGGGCCACGTCTGGAGTCGGGTGGCAACGCTCCCGCTGGTGCCGGCGGTAGTTGACGCGGTGGCGCCCGTGCCGGTGATTGCGGCCGGTGGGATCGGCGACGCTCGAGGAGTCGCGGCGGTGTTCGCCCTCGGCGCGCAGGGCGCGATGCTCGGCACGCGGTTCCTGCTAGCCGATGAAATGCCGATCCACGAGGAGTATCGGCGCCGCCTGATAGCCGCTACCGAGACCGATGCGGAGTGGTACCCCAACCTGTATGCGGTGGGATGGCCGGTGGACGCTTCGCACCGCGCCATCCACAACTCGACGGCCGAGATGTGGGAGGCCTCCGGCCGGCCGGCACTGGGTAGTCGACCGCGAGAGGGCGAAGTGCTCGCGCACTTCGCCTCTGGCGAAGCGATCGTTCGATACGAGCCCGCGCCCCCGATGGTGGGCACGACGGGTGAGATCGAGCCGCTATCGCTGTGGGCCGGACAGAGCGTTGCGCTCGCCAGACGGTCACAGCCCGCAGCGGAAATCGTCGCCGAACTCGTCTCGCTTCTGTAGCGCCTCCAGGGTCCGTCTCGGGCCGGCAGCTCCTGGGCCTAGCCTCGAGCCACGCGGTGACTTATGGTTGCGCTATGGGCGCGACGGTGACGACCACCGATCATCTGCTTCTCCACTTTGCGCGCAACGGCGGCGCCCGCGATGGCGACGTCGAGCTGCTCGTGCTCGAGCGTGGCGACGGCGTGTTCGTGGTCGACAGCCTGGGCAGACGCCACCTCGACGGGCTTTCGAATCTGTTCTGCGCTCAGCTCGGCTATTCGTTCGGTCCCGAGATGGCCGAGGTCGCGAGCCGGCAGCTGATCGAGCTTCCGTTCGCCACCAACTGGGGTGTCGCCCATCCGGCCGCCGTCGAGCTGGCAGGCAGGCTGGCGGAGATCGCGCCCGGTGCGGTCGATCATGTGTTCTTCACCAATGGTGGCTCCGAGTCGGTCGAGGCGGCCTGGAAACTGGTGCGCCAGTACCACATCGGCAACGGCGAGCCGGAGCGCACGAAGGCCATCTCCCGCGATCGGGCCTACCACGGAGTGACGCTGGGAGCCCTCGCGTTCACGGGCGTGCCCGGCTTCAAGGAACCGTTCGGGCCGCCGGCGGTCGAGACCTTCCACGTCTCGAACACGAACGAGTTCCGCAGGCCGGAGTCAGGCCGCGAGCTCACGTCCGTGCTCCTCGACGAGGTGAACGAGACGATCGAACGCGAGGGCGCGGAGACAATCGCGATGATCATCGCCGAGCCCGTTCAGAACGCCGGCGGCTGCCTGCAACCGCCGGAGGGCTACTGGCCCGGGCTACGCGAGATCTGCGATCGCCACGGCATCTTGCTCGTCGCCGACGAGGTGATCACGGGGTTCGGGCGCCTCGGGGAGTGGTTCGGGGTGACCCGGTTCGGCGCCGAACCCGACGTGATCACGACCGCGAAGGGCCTGACGTCGGCGTACGCGCCGATGGGCGCCGTGCTCGTCTCCTCGCGCGTCGCGGCACCCCTGTACGACGCTGGCCGGACGCTGCTCCACGGGATCACGTTCGGCGGTCACCCGCTGTCGTCGGTCATCGCGCTGAAGAACCTCGAGCTGTTCGAGCGCGAGCGGGTGCTCGACAACGTTCGCGACAACGAGGCGTACCTCGCCGCACTGCTCGAGTCGCTGCGTCGCCTGCCGATCGTCGGCGACGTCCGGGGAAGCGGCTACTTCTGGGCGGTCGAGCTGGTGCCCGAGGGCCCCGCCAGCCGGTTCGACGCGGCACAGCGCGAGGAGTTGCTGCGGAAGTGCCTGCCGGGCGCGCTGATCAAGGCCCAGCTGATCGCCCGTGGCGACGACCGGGGCGACACCGTCGTTCAGATCGCGCCGCCGCTGGTGTGCGATCGCCTGACCTTGGACGACCTCGTCGGACGGCTCGGCGACGTGCTGATGACGCTGTCGGAGCACATGGGCATCCCGACTTCATGACTGCCCCGGAGGAGAGAGAGGCATGGCGCACACGAAGCTGATCGCGAACGGAACCGTCGTCACGGCTGAGGGTGAATTCGACGGGGACGTCCTCATCGACGGCGAGAAGATCGCCGCCGTCGGCCACATCGCTCCGCCCGACGGCACGGAGATCATCGACGCCGCCGGCTGCTTCCTGCTCCCGGGGCTGATCGACAACCACACGCACCTGTCGATGCCGTTCATGGGGACGATGTCCTCCGACGACTACGACACCGGCACGCAAGCCGCCGCGGCGGGCGGAGTGACGTGCCTCGTCGACTTCGCGATTCAGAATCAACCCGACAACCTCCAATCGACGCTCGAGGAGTGGCGCGGGCGTGCCGACGGCGCGGCCCACGTCGACTACGGCTTTCACATGGCGATCACCAACGCCTCGGAGCCGGTGCTGGAGGATATGACGGCGATGTCGGAGGCCGGCGTCTGCTCGTTCAAGCTGTTCATGGCCTACAAAGGCGCACTGATGGTCCGCGACGACGAGCTCGCCGCATGCATGGAGCGCGCGCGGGACCTCGAGGCGCTGACGATGGTGCATGCCGAGAACGGAGACATCATCGATCTGCTCGTCCACCGGGCGCTCGCGCGTGGCGACACGTCGGCGATCTACCACGCGCTGACCAGGCCGGAGTTCGTCGAGGCAGAGGCCACCGGGCGCGCGGCCCGGATCGCCGAGCACGTCGGGGCGCCGCTGTTCGTCGTCCACGTCACGTGCGGCGCCGCCGCGGCGGAGATCGAAGCGGCGCAGCAGCGTGGCGCGCCGGTCACCGGCGAGACGTGCATCCAGTACCTCATCAACAGCATCGATGACCTGCGCCGCCCGGGTGTGGAGGGCTGTCGCTACATCTGCTCCCCGCCGCTCCGGGACAAGGCGAACCACGAACTCTTGTGGGGCTACCTGGGGCGCGGGGTCCTCGAAAGCGTCTCGACCGACCACTGCCCGTTCAACGACGAGCAGAAGTCGAGAGGCCTCGACGACTTCAGCCTCGTGCCGAACGGGCTCGCCCAGATCCAGCACCGTCTCGCGAAGCTCTGGGACGAGGGCGTCGTCACCGGCCGCATCACCCGATCGCAGCTCGTCGACCGTACTAGCACGACGATCGCCCGACGGTTCGGCCTGCGAGAGAAGGGGGCCCTGGCGCCCGGCAAGGACGCCGACGTCGTAGTGCTCGACCCGGCGGCGCCGCATCCGTACGGCAAGGCGACGTCGTTCATGAACGTCGACTACGACCTGTACGAGGGCGAGACCGCGAGCGCGAGCGTCCGGCACACCTTTTCGAGGGGCACTCTTGTCTACGACCGAGGTGAGATCAAGACCGAGCCCGGGCACGGCCGCTTCGTTCCGCGGACGCTCGGACGGGCTCGCCAGGCCGTCACGTGAGCTGCGTAAGCCTCGACCCGCAAGCGGTCATTGCCGATCTCGACGAGCTTGCAGCGCAGAGCGGTGGACGGTTCGCCGGCGCCAAGCGCCTGGCCTGGACGCCGGAATGGATGCGGGCGCGCGAGTGGCTCACCGCGAAGCTCACCGAGTCCGGTCTGGAGCCCGAGCGAGACCAGGCCGGCAACCTGTGGGCCGAAGTCGCCGGCGAGCGCGACGAGTTCCTGATCGTCGGATCGCACATCGATGCGGTCCCCGACGGCGGTTGGCTGGACGGTGCGCTCGGACTCATGACCGCGCTCGAGACGGTGCGGCAGCTGAGCCGCTCCGGCGTCACGCCGCCGATCGGCGTCCGGTTCGTCGATTGGGCCGATGAGGAGGGCGCGCGGTTCGGACGAAGCCTGGTCGGGTCCTCCGCCTGCGCACGCAACCTGCTCGCCGACGACATTCGCGGGTTGGAGGACTCCGGTGGCGTCACGCTGGCCGACGGCCTCGCCGCCTGCGGCATCGACCTTGACGGCGCGACCGCGGCCGCCGGGCGGCTGGACGGAGCCGTCGCGTATCTCGAGCTGCACATCGAGCAGGGCCCCGTGCTCCTCGACGGCACCCGCCTGGCATCTGCGGTGAGCGGCACCGTCGGCGTCGAGCGCCACCTGATCACGTTTCTCGGTCAGGCCGCGCACGCCGGTTCGACGCCAATGCGGCTGCGCCAGGATTCGCTGGCTGCCGCCGCGCGTGCGTCGCTCGCGATCCGGGAGAGCGCGATCGCGCACAACGGAGTCGCCACCGTCGGGCGCATGCACTCGACGCCCGGAGTGATCACCGCCGTCGCCGGCCGAACCGAGATGCAGCTCGACCAGCGGCACCTCGACCCGGGAGAGCTCGCGGCGATGCTCGCCGAGGCACTCGAGGCGTGCCGGAGCGGTGCCGAGGAATTCAGCTGCACTGTCGAGGTGCGCAACGTCTTCAGCGTCCCGCCGACTCCGTTTGACCCTGCGCTGGTCGAGATGGCGCAGGTAAGCGTCGAGCAGGCCGGTGGCGGCGCGCACGAGCCGATTCCGAGTGGTCCGTTGCACGACGCGACCGAGATCGGCCGGGTCGTCCCTACGGCGATGATCTTCGCGCAATCGGACCCGCCGATCTCGCACGCGGCGATCGAGGATTCCTCCGAGCGGGCGCTGAGCGTCGCAATCGACGCGTACGGCCGGACCGTGAATCAAGTGCTGGCAAGAGCCGACGAAATCACGTCACAGGGAGTGGGGTAGACCATGAACTTCGGAGTCGTTTTGCAGACCGATCCGCCGGCGGCGCGCGTGGTCGAACTCGCCCGACGGGCAGAGACGTACGGCTTCAGTCACGCCTGGACGTTCGACTCTCATCTTCTCTGGGAGGAGCCGTTCGTGATCTTCAGCCGCATTCTCGGCGCGACGGACAAGCTCGTCGTCGGGCCGATGGTCACCAATCCGGCGACCCGTGATTGGACGGTCACCGCCTCCCTGTTCGCCACCCTGAACGAGATGTACGGCAACCGCACGATCTGCGGCATCGGTCGTGGTGACTCGGCGGTGCGGGTGATCAACGGCAAGCCCGTAACGCTTGACCAGCTACGCGAATGCATCGAAGTGATCCGCGGCCTCGCGAACGGCCGCGAGGTCGATTACCGGGGCACCAACCTGCGCTTCTCGTGGAACCCGAACAGCCGGCTGTCGATCTGGGTGGGGGCCTACGGACCCAAAGCGCTCAAGCTCGCCGGAGAGGTGGGCGACGGCTTCATTCTGCAGCTCGCCGATCCCGCCATCGCGGCGTGGAGCATCCAGGCCGTGCGCGACGCCGCCGCGGCCGCCGGCCGCGATCCGGACGCGCTCACGATGTGCGTCGCGGCGCCCGCCTACGTGACCGACGGCAGCGAGGCGGCGCGGGCACACGCGCTCGACCAGTGCCGGTGGTTCGGCGGGATGGTCGGAAACCACGTCGCCGACATCGTCAAGCGGTACGGGGCAGACGGCAGCGCGGTGCCAAGGAGCCTGACCGATTACATCGCCGGCCGTGAGGGGTACGACTACGCCGAGCATGGGCGCGCCGGCAACACGCACACCGAGTTCGTTCCGGACGACATCATCGAGAGGTTCTGCATCATTGGACCGCCCCAAACGCAGATCGCCAGGCTGACCGAGCTCGCCGGGCTCGGCGTCGGTCACTTCGGGCTCTACCTCCAGCACGACGCCCAGGACGCGACCCTGGCCGCGTTCGGGGACGAGGTGATCCCGTCGGTCGACCAGCAACTCGTCACAGCCGGCTGAACCGGCGGCAAGCCATCCGGCTTACTTTCTAGCCGCTCTGGCCCACCCGATCAGCAACGCCTGAAGCGGCAGCCGCGCCAGCAAGGTACCGCGACCGCCCGGGATCTGGCGATACCGGTCGGGATGCAGCGCCATGTGGACGTTGGCCGGAAACACCCCGAGGAGCGTCGCGATGCACCACCAGCTCGCAACGGTGCGAGCGCGCGGATGGATGAGGCCGGCGCCGCCCGCGATCTCGGCGACGCCGCTGGCATAGACGAGGGCCCGCTTGGCGGGCAGGTAGTCCGGGACGATCGCCTCATACGTGCGCGGAATCACGAAGTGGAGCACGCCCGTCGCCACAAACAACGGACCGAACAGGCGCCGCGCGGCGCGCGGCGGATTCACCGCCGCGGATGTCGACTCAGCGCTCATTGATTTGCGGGGTGTCGTGTCGCACGTCTGGTCATCGTCTCGATCGCCGGAGTGATCGTTGCAAACTCGCCGCCTCGCGGCGCCGGCAATCGGGTTCGCCGGCTCGCCCCCGTGGCGCTCCGGCACCGGCGCACATCCCGCAGTGATCCGGATCGAGCTCCGATCCGAACAAACAGTGAGAACCACGATCGAAGGAGCAAAGGAAGCTGAGAATGCAGATGCCTGCCGCGATCACGATGCGCCGATTCCGGCCGATCAGCCATGACACCGCTTTGAGCGTGGTGGACCATCTCGACGAGCTGCGGGCGAGGTTGATCGTCTCGCTGATCGCGGTCGCGGTCGCGTTCGGCATCTGCTTCTGGCAGAACCACGAGCTGCTGCATCTCGTCAACCAGCCGCTCTCAACCCAGACGCAGGAGCAGGTTCGCGCCGGGCACGGGCCCTTCGGCGCAACCTACTCGGTACAGCAGAGCGCCAAGGACATCGCGCAGCAGCTCGGCACGGTGGTCGGTGTTCTTCGCGGCGAGCCCCACACGGCATCCGTGTCGGCCTCGCTCGCGCACGTCCAGAGCGATCTGGGCCGCGAGGTCACGCGTCTGTCCGCCCCGCCACAGGGTAACCGGCCGGTGACCCTCGGAATCGGGGAGCCTTTCACCAGCACGGTCACCGTCACGTTCATCTTCGCGCTGATCCTGTCATTGCCCGTGCTGCTGCTCCAGGCGTACGGGTTCTTCATGCCCGCATTCGAACCGGAGCAGCGGCGCCGGATGCTGCCCATCACCCTGGCGATCCCGATCCTGTTCGCTGCCGGGGTGGCGTTCGGTTACGAGGTGGTGCTGCCGGCATCGTTGCACTTCTTCCAGAACTTCAACTCTGACCAGTTCAACGTCCTGGTGCAGGCCAGTCAGTACTACAAGTACGCCGCCACGATCCTGCTCGCGATGGGGCTCATATTCCAGGTTCCAGTCGCAATCGTCGCCGTCACTCGCGCCGGACTCATCACGCCGCGACAGCTGCGGAAAAACCGTCGCTACGCCTTGCTCGCTTGCGGACTGGTGGCCGCGGTGCTTCCCGGTGATGCGATCACGATGCTGCTCGAGACGCTACCGCTGTATCTGCTGTTCGAGTTCAGCGTGCTCGTGGCGACGATCGCCGAGCGTCGCGCCCCGTCACGTCCGGATCACGAGACCTGACCAGATTCGCGTTGATCCGATCGTCGGTGAAACGCGAAGTAACTGTTGAACGCACGGGCAGCGGGTGATTTTCGGCCCCTCCCATGACCGTGGCGATGCTCATCCGCATCGTCCGAAAGGAGCATGACACTGATGGATCAAATCAATCTCGAAGCGATCGACATAGACGGCGCCGTCCGCGAGGGGGCAGAAGAAGTTGGCGGCGACACCCGGCTCGGATTCCTGCGCAAGGGAGCGCTCGCCGGTGGAGCCGCCGTCAGCGGAGGCGCGATCCTGAGCGCACTCGTGCCGAGCACCGCCCTGGCGGCGGGCCGGCCCCCCCGCACATTCGGTGCCGGAGACATCGGGATCCTGAACTTCGCGCTGACGCTGGAGTACCTGGAAAGCTCGTTCTACAACGAGGCGACCAGCGCGGGCAAGATCACGAACCCCGCTCTCGTGCAACTGCTGCGCACCGTCACGAAGGACGAGAACGCCCACGTGAGGTACCTCAAGGCAGCGCTCGGCCGGCACGCCGTCAAGAAGCCGAATTTCGACTTCCAGGGCATCCCGAGCGATCAGTCCAAGTTCGCGGCGACCACGTACGTGCTCGAGAACACCGGCGTGCACGCCTATCTCGGGCAGGCGGCGAACATCCAGTCCGGCAAGGTCCTCCTCGCCGCGGCATCGATTGTGACCGTTGAGGCCCGCCACGCCGGAGCGATCGGCCTCTACCTCGGCAAGGCGATCGCGCCCAGCGGGCCGTTCGACACCGGCCTCACCGCAGCCCAGATTCTCGCCGACGTCAAGAAGACGGGCTTCCTCAAGTAAGGCGATGGCGCGTGTGTCGGGTGCGGCCGGCCGGGCCCGCCCGACATAACCGCCGACAGCCCCGAGCTCCTCACGGCCCGGACCGAGACGGAGGGGGCCGGGCGAGTCCACCGATCTGGGAGACCAGGGACCGTGACCAGGGTCGTCACGGGCGCGACGGCCGGAGCCGCCGTATAGGTTCGCGTGAGTGGCGCACGTCCGTTCATCGACTGGAAAGAGGTAATTCGGTATGGCTCCTTCCGATCCCACCGTCGTGCTCGTCCACGGCGCGTTCGCTGACGCCTCGGGCTTCCGGGGTCTGTACGACGAGCTGCTCGGCGAAGGCGTGACGATGATCGCCCCGCCGAACCCGCTGCGCGGACTAACCGGCGGCGACGGCGAGTACCTCAAGGGCGCGATCGGCGAGATCGACGGACCCGTTCTGCTGGTCGGCCACTCCTACGGCGGCGCGGTCATCACCGCCGCCGGCACGGCCGACAACGTGGTCGGTCTTGTCTACATCTCCGGCTTTGCTCCGGATGAGGGCGAGAACCTGACCGACCTGCAGTCCAAGTTCCCGGCTCCGGGGATCGCGCCGTACATCGTCCAGCACCAGTTGCCGGACGGCGGCACCGAGTTCACCCTCGCGCTCGATGGGTTCCACGAGTCGTTCTGCGCCGACCTCCCGGCTGATGACGCCGCGTTCTTGGCGATCGCGCAGCGCCCGCTCGCCGGTGTTTCGCTCACCGAGGCGGCCCCGACCCCGGCGTGGCGCAGCCGTCCAAGCTGGGCGGTGCTTCCGACCGCCGACAGGGCTATTGACCCCGGCGTTCACCACTTCAGCTACGAGCGCGCGGGAGCCACGGTGACCGAGATCGAAGGGGCTTCGCACGTCTCCATGATCTCCCACCCCAGGGAAGTCGCGGAGGTCGTCATGACCGCGGTCCGTGCCTGCGCCGCGCAGCCGGCCTGACCTGCGAACGCGCGCTACTGAAGGCCGGTGCGGACGGAGGTGATCCGCTCCGTGTTGAAGCCGAACCAGTGCATCCGGCCCATGTAGCGCGCGTGCTCGACCTTCAGGCAGCGATCCATGATGACCGTCACGCCACCGTCCTGCGCGATTCGTGCGCCTGCCTCGTTGATCACGCCGAACTGACACCACATGGCGCCCGCATGGATCGCGACGGCGTCATGTGCGATCGCCGGCAGCGCATCCGGCGCGCGGAAGACGTTGACGATGTCTACCGGCTCGGGGACGTCGAGCAGGCTCGGGTAGCTCGCCGCTCCGAGAACCTCGGTCTCCCGGGGATTCACCGGGATCACCCGGTAGCCGTGCCGTTTGAGGTAGAAGCCGACGAAGTGGCTGGCCCGCAGCTCGTTGCTGGACAAGCCGACAATCGCAATCGTGTTCGCGGTGTGGAGCACGCGCTGGATCGTCGACGGGTCCTGGTAGCGCTCGAGCTCGGTCATTTCACGCTCGCGAGTCCGTGCTCCGGGTCCCGTCTCACGCGGGCGAGTCCCTGCTCCAGGTCCCAGATGAGGTCGTCGACCGACTCAGTCCCGACCGACAGTCTGACCGTCCCGGGTCGCACACCGGCGGCCTCCAGTTCGGCGTCGCTCAGTTGGCGGTGGGTCGTGCTGCCGGGATGGATGATGAGGCTCTTGGCGTCGCCTACGTTGGCCAGGTGCGACCACAGTGTCACGCCGCGGATCAGCTCCTGTCCACCCGCTCGCCCACCGGCGCAATCGAACGAGAACACAGCGCCCGCTCCGTGTGGCAGGTACTTCTCGACGAGCGGCCGGTACGCGCTGCTCGGCAGGCCGGGGTAGGCGACGTTCGAGGCCAGCTCGTGCGACTCGAGGAACGCGGCGACTGCCTGCGCGTTTTCGACGTGGCGCTGCATCCGCAGCGATAGCGTTTCCAGCCCCTGGAGGAACAGGAACGCGTTGAATGGCGCGAGCGCCGCGCCGAGATCGCGCAAGGTCTCGGCGCGCAGCTTCATCAGGTAGCCGTACGTGCCGAACGTCTCGTGAAACTGTAGGCCGTGGTAAGCCGAAGAAGGGTCCGCGATGACCGGGAAGCGCCCGTTCGACCAGTTGAACGTGCCGGCCTCGACGACGACGCCGCCGATGCTCGTCCCGTGGCCGCCGATGAACTTCGTCGCCGAGTGGATCACGATGTCGGCTCCCCACTCGATCGGGCGGCACAGGTAAGGCGTGGCGAACGTGTTGTCGACGATCAACGGAAGATCATGTTCGTGCGCGATCGACGCCACGGTCTCGATGTCGAGCACGTTGCCCGCCGGGTTGCCGATTGTCTCGCCGAACAACGCCTTGGTGTTCGGACGCAGCGCCTTGCGCCACGCGTCGGGATCGTCGGGGTCGACCCACGTGAGCTCGACGCTCATCTTTCGCAGCATGTGCTTGAACTGGTTCACCGTCCCGCCGTACAGCGCCGAGGACGAGACGACGTGGTCGCCCGGCTCGAGCAGCGTGAATAGCGCGGCGGCCTGCGCGGCGATCCCGCTGGCGAACGCCACCGCGCCGCACCCGCCCTCGAGGTTCGCTACCCGCTCCTCGAACACCGCGACCGTCGGATTCATGATGCGTGAATACGTGTTCCCGTACTCCTGGAGGTTGAAGTAGGCCGCTGCCGATTCCGGGTCCTCGAACACGTAGCTGGTCGTTTGGAAGATCGGCACCGCGCGAGCTCCCGTATTCGGGTCAGGTCTCTGTCCGGCGTGGAGTTGCCGGGTCTCGAATCCGAACGCACGCGCTTCCTCCGTTCGGTCGGGCTCTTCGGTCACCGGCTGCCCTCCAGGAAATGACGAATGATGGGTGTTTGCCGCGCCTCCTCGAGCAGGAAGCAGTCGTGGCCGTACGGCGCGTCGATCACGTTCAGCTCGACCGGCTTCCCGAGCCCGCGAAGCGCAGCCTCGATGTCTTGCGATCCCGACGGCGGGTACAGCCAGTCGGAGCTGAAGGCGATCAGGAGCGTCCGCGCCGAGACGCGCTCGAGCGAGCGGCTCAACGATCCGCGGCCGTACTGCCGCGCGAGGTCGAAGTAGGTCAACGCCCGGGAGGTGTAGACGTAGGTATTGGCGTCGAAACGCTTGACGAACGAGTCGGCCTGGTGGCGCAGATAGCTCTCGACCTCGAACTCCGGCTCGCTGATCGTGTAGCGGATGTCGTCGGCGAATTGAAGTCGCCGGCCGAACTTGTCACCCAGGCCCTGCGCTGACAGGTACGTGATGTGGCCGATCATGCGCGCGACGCCCATCCCCGCGTTGGGTCCGTCGCCCGTGCCGTCGTAGTAGTGACCGCCCTGCCACGCCGGGTCGCGCATGATGGCCTCCCGGGCGATCGCGTTCCAGGCCAGGCCCTGCGGGTGGAGCGCATGCGTACTGGCGATCGCCACGACCCCGTCGACCTGGTCTGGAAACAGGATTGCCCACTCGAACGCCTGCATCCCCCCGAGCGAACCACCTGCGACCGCCGCGAGGCGCTCGATCCCGAGTTCGTCCAGGAACGCACGCTCGGTTCTGGCCATGTCCGCGACGGTGATCACGGGGAAGTCCGAGCCATACGGTCTGCCCGTGGCCGGATCGAGCGATGAGGGTCCGGTGGTCCCGCCACAGCCGCCGAGCAGATTCGTGGAGACGACGAAGTAGCGATCGGTGTCGAAGGCCTTGCCGGGCCCGATCATCCCATCCCACCAACCGAGACCCTTGCCGGCCGAACCGTCGCGATCCTCGGCTCCGAATCCGTCCCGAGTGCTTCGGCCGGCTGCCGTCTCCGAGTACCCGGCCGCGTGCGCGTCGCCGCTGAGCGCGTGACAGACCAGGATCACGTTGTCGCGCCGGGGCGAGAGTGCGCCATAGGTTTCGTAGGCCACGCGGACCGGGTGCAGATCCCGTCCGCAGTCGAGCCGCACCGGATCCGGCAGATCGAGATATCGGGTTTCGACGGCTCCGACCGATCCCGCCGCGAGCGTCGGCACTGGCGCGGTGGGCACAGTTAATTCCTCTCTCCCCTGGGGTCTTGATATTGTCGACCGACCTTATCGGGAATCTGCATTATGTAAGAAAGGGGCAACGAGGACATGGCGACGATCGACAACGGAGTCAACGTTCAGGCGCTACTCGATGCGCGCGCAGCGCTGGCGGAAACGCCGGCAGCCGCCCAGTTCACATGGCGGGCATCGTCCAAGTGGACAAGCGGCGTCCACAGCACGATCACGGTCCAGGATTTCTTCGGGCTCGGGGAGGAGCAGAGCCACAAGATCGAAAACGAATTCGACTCCGACCACCCGGAGATCTTCGCCGCCGAGGACAACGGCATAACCCCGATCGAGTACCTCCTCGTGGGCCTGGCGGGGTGCCTGAGTGCTGGCGTGGCGTCGATCGCACAGAATCGCGGGATTCAGTTGCGCTCGGTCGAGTCGACCGTCGAGGGAAGCCACGACCTCCGCGGGTTCCTCGGCGTAGACAGCGACGTCCGCAACGGCTTCAACGACATCAAGGTGACGTTCACGATCGACGCGGACGCGTCCAGGGAGGAGATCGAGGCGCTGGTCGCACAGTCCCAGAAGCGCTCCGCGGTCTTCGACGCGCTCTCGAACCCGACCGAGGTCACCGTCACCGTCGCCTGAGGGTCCTCGCCGTCGCGCGCTGAGGGACCTCGTCATCGAGCGCTTCACCACCGTCGTCATCGGCGCCGGACACGCCGGTCTGGCCGCCAGCCACTTTCTGACGGAGCGGTCGATCGACCACGTGGTGCTCGAGCGCGGCGAGGTGGCGAACTCCTGGCGGCACGAGCGATGGGACTCCCTGCGGCTGCTCACTCCCAACTGGCAGTGTCGCCTGCCGGGCGTTCGCTACGAGGGCCCGGATCCCGATGGCTACTTGACGATGGCCGAGGTCGTGGAGTTGATCGAGCGCTTCGCCGCGCCCGCACTCGGCCATCTCAGGACCGGGACGAACATCACCTCGGTGCGACCGACCGACGATGGCTACCGCGTGATCACGAGCGGCGGTGAGATCCGGTGTCGCACGGTCGTTCTGGCGAGCGGCGCCTGCAACCGGCCGACGGTGCCGAGCTTCGCGGACGCGGTACCGCCAACCGTCGAGCAGGTGAGCCCGGTTAGCTACCGCGACCCAAGCCATCTCCCCGAGGGAGGCGTGCTGGTCGTCGGCGCGTCGGCGACCGGGGTGCAGCTGGCTGCCGAGCTGAGGAGCTCGGGCCGGCCGGTGACGCTCTCGGTTGGAGAGCACGTGCGCTTGCCTCGGACATATCGCGGCCGGGACGTCCTGTGGTGGATGGACGCGTCGGGCATCTGGGACCAGCGCTATGACGAGGTCGATGATCTGACCCGAGCGCGGCGGCTGCCGTCCCCGCAGCTGGTTGGGACACCCGAGCACGCGACGCTCGATCTGAACGCGCTGTCTTCGATGGGGGTCGAGCTCGTGGGCCGCTGGGCGGCCGTCCGTGACGGCCGCGCGCTGTTCTCGGGGGGTCTGCGCAACGTCTGCTCGCTCGCGGACCTCAAGATGCACCGGCTGCTCGGCGTGTTCGACGAGTGGGCCGCGGCCGGCGGATCGAATGGCGATGTCGGCCCTCCCGAACGCCTGGGACCGACCCAGGTGCCCCGCTCGCCGCGGTTGCAGCTTGACCTTCGGAGCGGCGGGATCCGCACGGTCGTTTGGGCCACGGGATTTCGGCCCGATTACCGGTGGCTCGACGTGCCGGTCCTCGACGCCAAGGGCCAGCTTCGTCACGACGGCGGCGTCGTCGACAGCCCGGGCCTGTACGCCCTCGGACTACCCGTGCTCCGGCGGCGCAAGTCCACCTTCATCCTCGGTATCGAGGACGACGCACGTGACGTGATCGAGCACCTGAGTGGGTTCTTGGCGAGCGACTCGCGGGTCTTGGTCAACCCGAGCCCGGCCGGGTGACCCACGCCTCGGGATCGTCCGCGAGCAGGTCGATCGAGGCTGGCAGACGGGCCCTCGCCACGTCGGCGAGGGTGACGTGCTCGACAACATCCCGAAGGCTCTTGCGGACCGCGATCCACACGCGCGGGAGCTGGCCCGCGGCGCCCGGGTAGTCGATGTCCTCGGGCTTGCCGCCGCGTACCGTGGCGAGCGGACCCTCGACACCGCGGATGATGTCGGCGACGGTGATCTGCGAAGGCTCCCGGGTGAGCCGGAACCCACCGGCGGCGCTCCGCTGACTGCGGACGACGCCCGCCGTCGCGAGCTCGGAGAGGATGTGCTCGAGGAAGTTGAGCGGAATCGCCTGCGAGGTCGCGATTCGCTCGGCCGGCAGCGTCTCGCCGGGCCGCGCGACCGCCAACTCGATCGCGGCTCGCACGGCGTAGTCCGCCTTGGTGGAGATTCTCATCGTGGCACCCTTCGCCAGCACCCTCGGGCGCGTCCTGAGGATCTCGACGATCCGCGACACGGCTTCCTGCACGTCGGTCGTGACGGTGTCGACCCGAAGCTCGGGATGCTCGGGCGGCTCGTACGGAGCGTCGACGCCGGTGAACCCTTGGATCTCTCCCGCGCGTGCGCGCGCGTACAGACCCTTTGGATCTCGCCGCTCGCACTCGTGAACGGGCGTGTCGACGAACACCTCCACGAACGGGAGGTCGGCCTGCGCGTGCGCGTTGCGCAGGTGCGCGCGATCGGCCGCCAGCGGCGAGATCAGCGACACGACCGCGATCGTTCCCGAGTCCGCCATCAACCGAGCGACCTGGCCGACGCGCCGGATGTGCTCGGAGCGGTCACCCGGGGAGAAGCCGAGATCTTCGGACAACCCGTGTCTGATGTTGTCGCCGTCGAGCAGGTAGGCGGACTGGCCGGAGTCGACCAGACGGCGTTCCAGCTCCACCGCGATCGTCGATTTGCCGGACGCCGGCAGCCCGGTCAGCAGCACCGTCGCGCCACGTTGATCGATCGCCAGCCAGCGCTCGTCGCGATCGAGTGCGGATGGGTGCCAAGTGACGTCGCGGCGGTTCTCGCGTCCGGGCTCGACGATCCGGGCGGTCCGAATCACTCCCGCCGCCACCGTCTCATTGCTGTCCTCGTCGATCAGGATGATCGCGCCCGTCACCCGGTTGACCGAGTAGGGGTCCGCCACCACCGCCGAGCTCGTTCGAAGCGTCACTCGGCCGATGTCATTGACGGCCAGCGACGTCGGCTCGAGCTGGCGGTCAAGCGTCTGCGGGTCGGTCCGCTCGGTGATCGACTGCACGGTCGCGCGCACGGTGCGGGTGGTGTGCTTGAGGGCGTAGCGTCGGCCGGGATGAAGCGGCTCCTCGCTCATCCAGCAGAGCGTGCAGTCGAGCTCGCGGGCGCTGACCGGCTGAGCTCCCGGCGACACCAGCATGTCGCCGCGGCCGACGTCGAGCCGGTCCGTGAGCGCGAACGTGACCGACATCGGCGGCACGGCCGCTTGCGCGTCGCCGTCGAGCGTGTCGAGCTCGGCGATCGTCGTCGAGACGCCGGAAGGCAGCACGACCACCTCGTCCCCGGCCTCGAGCGTGCCGGCGTCGATCCTCCCCATGTAGAGGCGTGACTCACCGTTCACCGGCCTTCCGACCCATTGGACGGGGAGTCGGAGGCGCCTTAGGTCGCGGTCGGCCTGGATGTCGACCTCCTCCAGATACTCGAGCAACGTCGGGCCGTCATAGAACGGCGTGTGGGTCGAGGCGACCGCTACGTTGTCTCCGTCAAGAGCGCTCATGGGGATAACGGTCAGATCCGGTATGCCGAGCCGCCGGACGACATCGTGGACCTGATCCACGATGTCCTCTAGCCGTTTCGGATCCCAGCTCACCAGGTCCATCTTGTTGACGCACATCACGATGTGCTCGATCCCTAGCAACGCGGCAATGTGCGCGTGCCTGCGGGTCTGGGTGACGACGCCGGTGCGGGCATCGATCAGCACCAGCGCGACGTCCGCTGTCGACGCGCCGGTGAACATGTTGCGGGTGTAGCGCTCGTGGCCCGGGGTGTCGGCGAGGATGAACGACCGGCGGGGGGTCGAGAAGAACCGGTAGGCGACGTCGATCGTTATGCCTTGCTCCCGCTCGGCGCGCAGGCCGTCGGTGACGGCCGCGAGATCCAACGCTCCCCCTCGCGAGACGTCGTCGAGGTGGTCGGCGAGCAACGAGCCCGTGTCCAGCAGAAGGCGCCCGATCAAGGTGCTCTTACCGTCGTCGACCGATCCGGCCGTGGCCAGCCGCAGCAGTTCGCGCTGGCCGGTGAGCTCGACCGCCGCCATCAGAAATAGCCCTCGCGCTTGCGGTCTTCCATCGCCGCCTCCGAGGTGCGGTCGTCGGCTCTTGTCTCGCCGCGCTCGGAGACGGTCGCGGTCTCGGTCTCCGCGATCACCGACGCTATGTCAGCGGCCTCGGACCGCACGGCCCCGGTGACCGTCAGGTCGCCGACCGTGCGATAGCGGACCGTCGCCTCTTGCACCTGTTCGTCGGCTCGTGGTCTGATCCAGTCGGACTCCGCGAGCAGCATCCCGTCGCGATCGATCACGCGTCGGCGGTGAGCGAAGTAGATCGACGGAAGCTCGAGGTCTTCGGCCTCGATATACCGCCACACGTCGAGCTCGGTCCAGTTGCTGAGCGGGAACACACGGATCTGCTCACCGCGCCGGATCCGCGCGTTGTAGAGCGTCCATGGCTCCGCGCGCTGAGCCCGCGGCTCCCACTGGCCGAACTCATCGCGGAACGACAGCACCCGCTCCTTCGCGCGGGCTCGTTCCTCATCGCGCCTGGCGCCGCCGAACGCCGCATCGAACCCGTGCTGCTCAAGCGCGTCGAGCAACGTCACCGTCTGGAGCCGGTTGCGCGAGCCGCCCGGGGTCTCCTCCCTGACGCGCCCGCTATCGATCGACGCTTGAACCGACGCCACGATCAGCTCATGGCCCGCCTCGAGCAGGCGCCGGTCGCGCAACTCGATCACCTCGGGGAAGTTGTGACCGGTGTCGACGTGGAGCACTGGGAACGGCAACGGCAGCGGGACGGAAGGCCTTCTCGGCCACTCGCAGCAGCGCGATCGAATCCTTGCCGCCGCTGAACAGCAGGACCGGTCGCGACAGCTCGGCCACGACCTCGCGCACCACGAATACCGCCTCGGCCTCGAGCGCCCGGAGCTGGGAGACACGCGGTGCGGTGGCGCTCACGCGGCTTCTCGGCGCTCCGGCAGTGCGCCCCGCCGGAGGCGGGCGTTCAACAAAGAGCCTGCAAAACGGAATGGATTGGCCGATAACTGCACTAAATCGATCGACAAAAGCATATAGCAGCGATGCGCATTCGGCGAGCGACGGGTCGGGAAGCGGAGGATGCGATAATCAAGCAGCTCGACAATCTCAGTTGAGTTTGTGAGGAATGTGATCCGTCCCGACCGCTCGTATGTCGTCTGTTCCACTCAGCGGAGCGGAAGCACATACCTGTGCCGGCTCCTGGCGAGCACCGGGGTTGCCGGGACCCCGCAGGAGTACTTCGAGGCGCGCGCCGAAACCGGCTCACCGCCTCATCCCGGGTACTTCCTCGCCGGGCTGCCGCGCACGGGCGCCGGGATCCGCGACGACGTGCGTCCGACCGACGCCCCGGAATACTCCGACCTGCGAGTCGTCGACGGGTGGGAGGAGCACCTGGCGCGCACGTTTCGGATGGGGACGAGCGAGAACGGCGTGTTCGGAGCCAAGCTGATGTGGAACCAGCTTCCGGACTTGCAGCAGCACGCGACCGCGATGCCAGAGTTCGCCGGCCTGGATGGGTCAGAGCTCCTTGACCGGCTGCTCGGGCAACCGGGCTACGTGTGGCTGCGGCGACGCGACAAGGTGCGCCAGGCGATCAGCCTGTGGCGGGCCCTCCAGACCCGTACCTGGCGCGCCGAGCATCCGGGCGCGGAAGGGGAGCGTCCGATCCTCTCGTACAGCTTCCGGGGAATCGAGCACCTGCGTCGTCGCCTGAGCGCCGACGACGAGGCGTGGGGGCGGTTCTTCCTGCACTCGTTGATCGACCCGCTCGAGCTGATATACGAGGACGACGTCAGCCCTGATCCGGCGGGGGCCGTCGCGCGCGTCCTGGCGCTGATCGGGGTGGGCGTGCCATCGGACTGGACGCCGGCCGCGGGCATGGCCCAACAGTCGGACGAGGTGAACGACGAGTGGTATGACGCCTACCATCGGGACGCCACCGCCCGACTCGGCGTTTGATGCCGCCCAACATCCTCTACATCCATTCGCACGACACCGGCCGGTATATACAGCCGTACGGCCACGCGATCCCCACCCCGAACCTCCAGTGGCTGGCCGACCAGGGGATCATGTTCCGCAACGCGTTCTGCGCCGCGCCCTCGTGCTCGGGCAGCCGCGCCGCACTGCTGACCGGCGAGTACTGCCACACGAACGGGATGATGGGGCTGGCGCATCGCGGCTTCGCGCTGAACGACTACGACCACCAGCTCGTCCGGGTGCTGAAAGCGGCGGGCTATCACTCCGAGCTGATCGGCGAGCAGCACATCTCCGCCGATCCGAACGTGCTCGGGTACGACGTGGTGCACGAGATCCCGGATACCCGCGTCCACTCGGTCGGCCCGTCGGCGATCGATTCGCTGCGCAGCGGGATCCGGGAGCCGTTCTTCATGTCGGTCGGCTTCTTCGAGACTCACCGCAGCTTCTTCGCGCCCAGCTCGGTCCGTGATCGCGTCTACTCGCTGCCGCCGCCTTTTCTGCCCGACACGCCCGAGATCCGTGAGGACGTCGCCGCCTACAAGGCGAGCGCACGCTCCCTCGACCACGGCGTCGGCAGCGTGCTCAACGCGCTCCAGGAGACCCGGCTTGACGAGCGCACGCTGGTGATCTTCACGACCGACCACGGGCTGGCCTTCCCGACCGCGAAGGCGAGCCTGCTCGATCGCGGGATCGGCGTCAGCCTGATCGTCCGGGGGCCGGGGCTCACCGGCGGGCGCGCACTCGACGAGCTCGTGTCACACCTGGACATCTTCCCGACCGTCTGCGATGCGGCCGGTGTCCCGACGCCGCCGTGGGTGCTCGGTCGCTCGTTGCTCCCGCTCGTCGCCGGCGAGGAGGAGCTCGGTGTCCGCTCCGCGATCTTCTCCGAGCTGACCTATCACGCCGCTTACGAGCCGCAGCGGGCGATCCGCACGGAGCGCTACAAGTACATCCGGCGGTTCGACGATTACCCCTACCCGGTGCTGGCCAACTGCGACGACAGCCCGAGCAAGAACGCCTATCTGGCGCGCGGCTGGGCGACCCGCCCCGTCCCCCGCGAGTCGCTCCACGACCTGTTCTTCAACCCGGGCGAAGGCCGCAACTACGTCGATAACGAGGACTATGCGGGCGTGCTCGCCGAGTTGCGGGAACGTCTCGAGGAGTGGATGGTGAGCACCGACGATCCGCTCCGACGCGGTCCAATCGCGCCCCCGGCCGGCGCACGGATCAATTCCCAGTCGCAGCGCTCGGCCGAGGAGCCGACCCAGCTGATCGAGGAGGTAGACGCGCCACGGGTCAGGTGACGCGGTCGATGCCACATCGCCGATCCTCGTCGAGCCTATCGGGCGAATGCCAATAAACTCGATAGACTTACTTATATATTCACGCGGGTATCCGATCGAGGAGGCATAGACAGTGGCGATGTCAGCGTTAGTGCTCCAGACCCAGGACAACTGTCCGCCGGGGCTCCTAGGCGACTGGGCGGCATCGCGGGGGCTGTCTCTCGACGTTGTGCGCGTCGACCGCTGGCGCGAGCTGCCCGACCCATCTGGCTACGACTGCGCAGTCGCGCTCGGATCGTCCGCGTCGCTCGCCGGCCAGTGGGCGGACTGGGTCGCCCGCGAGGTCGAATGGATCCGGCACGCCGATGCGCTCGGCGTCCCGGTGCTCGGGATCTGCTTCGGAGCGCAGGCGCTGGCGGTCGCGCTCGGTGGCTCGGTCAGGAAGCTTCCGTCTCCCGAGCTCGCGTGGATCGAGCTGGACACGGCCGATCCCGATTTCGTCGCGGCCGGGCCGTGGCTTGCCGTGCACGAGGACACGATCACCCCGCCGCCGCTCTCCTACGAGCTGGCCCGCAACGTGTCCGGGCCTCAGGCATTCATGACCAGCTCCCACCTGGGAATCCAGTTCCACCCGGAGGTCACCGCAGGGCTGCTGTCCAGGTGGATTGCCGATCGGCGCGATCTGTTCGCGGGCGTCGGGAACGAGCTAGTCGCCGCCGGACGTGAGTGGAGCCAGGCCGCCGCGGACGCCGCGCTGCGCTTGTTCGATGCGTTCGCCGTCCACGCGCGCGTGGCACTGCCCGTCACTGCCGAATCGACAAGGCTGGCGGCGACATGAGCGCATCCGACGCACCACGAACTACCGGGTGACCCAGGCCTCCGGGTCGCTCGCGAGCCGCTCGATCTTCGCCGGCAGCTTGCCGCTCGCCACATCCGCCAGCGTCACTTGCTCCACGACGCTGCGGATGTTCTTGCGCACCGCGATCCATACCCGCGGCAGCGCGTCGGCCGCCCCGGGGTATGCCGAATCCTCGGGCGGCCCACCGCGAACGGTCGCGAGCGGTCCCTCGACCGCGCGGATGACATCCGCGACCGTCAGGTCGTTCGCGGCCCTGGCCAGCCGGAAACCGCCCTCGGCGCCACGCTGACTGCGAACGATCCCGGCGTGGCGCAGCTCCCCGAGGATGTTCTCCAGGAAGTTCAACGGGATGTCCTGGCCGGTCGCGATCCGCTCGGCCTTCAGCGGCTTATCGTCCGTCACCGCAGCCAGCTCGACGGCGGCCCGTACCGCATAGTCCGCCTTGGCTGAAATTCGCATATCGGGTCCTCTCTCTCCGCTAATGCTGTTCGAGGTCGTGAATCGAGCACCTTCTGGGAGAGCCGGGTCTGAAGCTGGAAGACCGCAGCCGATGAGTTGAGACTGGTTCGGCGGTCTCCTCGGGAGAAGGATCCGTTCGACAGAAGGAATGAAGATGAGCAAGCTCAGACTCAGCATCACAATGTCGCTCGACGGGTACGTCGCCGGCCCGGACCAAAGCGAGAAGAACCCGCTCGGGGTCGGGGGGATGGATCTGCACCAGTGGTTATTTCCGCTCGAGGCGTTCCGAGAGGCACACGGCGGAGACGGAGGCGAGACCAACGCCAGCTCCGAGGTCGTCGAGGAACGTCGGGCGAACATCGGCGCCACGATCATGGGGCGGAACATGTTTGGCCCGGTACGCGGGGCGTGGCCCGATGAGTCTTGGCATGGCTGGTGGGGAGAGGACCCGCCCTACCACCATCCGGTGTTCGTGCTCACGCACCACCCGCGCCAACCACTCCAGATGGAGGGCGGCACCACCTTCCACTTCGTCGACGACGGGATCGAGTCAGCGCTTGCGCAGGCCCAGGATGCCGCCGGGGAACGGGACATCTGGCTCGCCGGCGGGGCGTCCGTGGTCAACCAGTACCTGGAGGCGCGGCTGGTTGACGAGATCGACCTCTCGATCGCACCCCTCATCCTCGGCGCCGGTGCCCGGCTGTTCGACGGGGTCGAGAGCGGCCGGTTCTCGCTCAACCAGATCAGGGCCGTCGACGCGCCCGGCGTGACGCACATCAAGTACGGGGTCGGCTGACCCGCTGTCGCCCGGCCCCAGGAGTGATGCTCGTGCGGGCTTCGGGGAGTTGTCAGCGGTCGGCGCGGTCAGCTCGCGACACGGGCTCGTTCCTCGCGGGCGGTATCGCGCGTGGGGAGCTTGTAGACGAAACGCTTCCGCGCCTCGTGGTAGGCGGGGTCGGGACCGAAGAAGCATTGGTGGCAGCGTGCCAGCTCCTCCTGGCGGTACGCCTCGAGTGGTTTCGCGCGTTCGTCGATCACGCGTCGGCGTCGCTTGTCCTGGAGGCGTAGCTGGTGGAGCCCGTCGTACGCGATGCGTTCGGCGAAGCGAGTGGTTCCTGTCCGAAAGTCCTCGAGGTTGGCGCCGAAGGCGGCGTCGAGTAGCCCGATCTTGACTGCCTCGCGTGAGCCGACCGGCCGGAACGGCGCTCCGCGTGAGCCGCGCTGTCGTGGCCGGACCGATGCGCCGTGGGAGCAGGTAGGTCCAGTACTCGGATCCGTATAGGCCGCCCATGTGCCGGTAGTAGGGGTTCAGGACGGTGTCCTCGCATGCGAGGACGTAGTCGGCGGCGAGCGCGAGTGGCACTCCGCCCGCCGCGGCGTCTCCGG
This sequence comes from uncultured Solirubrobacterales bacterium, assembly GCA_963822855.1. Lineage (GTDB taxonomy): Bacteria > Actinomycetota > Thermoleophilia > Solirubrobacterales > Solirubrobacteraceae > Palsa-465. The sequence goes on from CAWGJE010000003.1 coordinate 38,439, forward strand.
CCAGCGCGGAGATGACGAGGTGCGAATCGGTCTGAACGATGTCTTTGACCAGATCGTCGATCGCCTGGAGGTTGCGCCAGGACTCCTGGGCCGGGTCCTCGGCCGCCTCGATCACGTTCAGGTGAATGCCGTTTGAGAAGTAGTCATCGCCTCCGAGCAGCACGATCACTCTGGTGTGCCGCTGTGCGCGGGCGTGCGCGAATGCGTCGCGGAGCCGCCCGCACTGCTCGGTGCTCATGGCCCCGTTGTAGAACGCGAACCGCAGGTAACCGACGCCCGCGTGCTCGTGGTAGGCGATCTCGCGGTAGGTGTGGTCCTCGGGGACGTGCGCGTCGAGCGCGATCTCGACCTCCGGAACCTCGACGTCCATGCCGGCGAGCCCGAGCGCGTGTGTGGCAGGCAGCTTGACGTACCGGTTTGTCGGCGTGTCCCGTTGCTTGAGGTGCGTTATCCACACCGCGCCGTCGAGCGTGGCTCGGCAGATCGCGCTGTTACGCTGCGCGATGAGTTCGCCGGGCCGACCGCGCATGCGAGCTCCGCGTGTGCCCCGAACAGGTGAAAGTGGGTGCCTTCGATTGCGTCGAGCACGCCGGGGTGACCGTCGCCCGCGCGGACCTTCCGCAGGACACGCTCGGTCAGGTCGGACTGCCAGTCGATCGCGCGAATCTCCTGGGCCATCAGCGGCAGGCATGGCCCCGGCGCCACTCTCGCCACGTCGGTCGTTGCCGGTGGCGCATCGCCGACCAACACAAGTCTGTCGATCGCGTCGACGACGGCGTCGATCGCCGCGCGACGGACCTCGTGCCGGTACAGGCTGCTCTTGGCCGCCTTCCGCATGCCGAACTTGCACGTCGCCCACACCTCTCCGGCGTCGACATCCTCGATGGCCTCAAGCACGGTCACTCCCCAGTCCGGCTTGTCCAGCTCGATTGCCCAATCCAGCGATGACGGCCCACGATCGCCTCGCGGTCCGGGATGAACGATCAGGCAGCGATGCCGACGCCAGATCGATTCGGGGATCAGCGTCTTGAGAAACGGACACACGATCAAGTCCGGGGCGTGCACCCGCACCGCTGTCTCCATTTCCGCGGTGGAGTCGACGACCGCAACCGCCACCTCGTGACCGAGGTCGGTCAACGCGATCCAGGCGCGCTGGCTCAAGCTGTTATGCGCTGATACGAGGAAGAGAATCTGCATGGCGAGTGGCGACGTTTACATATAAGAGGCGTGCCGCGCCGCAGAAATACGCTCTCTATCAAGGGAGCACCTAAACCGCATTGGACAGCCGGGGCCGTCTGATCAGGGACCTCGCCGACCGTCACCGTTGCTGCTGTCACTCGCCAGGACGTGTGATCCGTTTGCGGCCAACGCCCGAAGCAATTGGTGAACCCTCCTGGGCCCGACGGGCCCGGACGCCCGCTATCGAAGGAGACCTGGATGTCCGAACCAACGACCACCGAGAGCGCCCGCCACGAGACGGGTGCGGTCGCGGCGCTCGCGCGCGATGACCTTGCGCGCAAGAAGTTCTTGACGATGGCCGGCCGCGGGATTGGCGCCGGCGCGGCGGCGACGGGGCTGGCGGCGTTGATCGCGGCGTGCGGCTCCTCGACCTCGTCCTCATCGTCTCAGAGCCCGGCGAGCTCGGGTTCCAGCTCAGGCTCGAGTTCAGCCGCGGCGGCGGGGTCGTCGACGAGCGGCTCGGGCGGCATGTCGGACCCGAGTGATTTGACGATCGTGAACTACGCGTTGACGCTCGAGTACCTCGAGTCGCAGTTCTATGCTGAGGTGGCCAGGAGCGGTCTATTCCACGGAAAGACGCTGTCGGTCCTGAAGTCCTTCGGGGCTGAAGAGCAGCAGCATGTGACCGCGCTCCACAAGGTCGCCAGCGGTCTTGGAACACCAGCGGCGAAGCCGGTGGGCAAGTTCCCACTGCACAACGCCGGTCAGGTGGCAACGCTTGCCGGGCAGGTCGAAAACGTAGGGGCGGCGGCGTATCTCGGGCAGGCCGGGAACATCCACAGCAAGGAGATCCTCGCGGCTGCGTTGGCGATTCACACCATTGAGGCGCGTCATGCCGCGACGCTGAACACGCTGCTGAAGCTGTCGCCGACGCCGCAGGGGGCGTTCGCCAAGCCGATGTCGATGGCGCAGGTGATGGCGGTCGTCAAGCCGTTCATCGCCTAGCCCGTTGCCGCAAGCAGAAGAAACCTTCACGAAAGGAACGTCGAAAAATGAACAGGTCTGACATCGCGAGTCCGGAGCTCGGTGCCGTTGAGGTTCATGGTATGAGCCGGGCCAGTTTCATCCTGCGGGGTGCAGTCGCGGCGGGCGCCGTGTACGGCGCTGGCGCCGTTGGTCCGTATGTATCGAGCTCGCTGGCGCAGAGTGCTAGCTCGGACGTGGACATTCTGAACTTCGCGCTCACGCTCGAGTATCTGGAGACCGACTTCTACAACGTCAAGGGCACCTCGGTCGGGCTCAGCGGCGAAGCGAAGGCCCTGGCTCAGTCGTTCGGGGACGAGGAGGCCGACCACGTCGCCGCGCTCACGAAGGCCATCACAGCCGCTGGAGGAAAGCCGGTCGCCAAGCCGACGTTCGCGTTCCCGGTCACCGACCAGGCCAGCTTCCTCAAGCTCGCTTATGTGCTCGAGAACACCGGTGTGGGCGCTTATAACGGCGCCGGCCCGTCGATCATGAACGAGGAGTATCTCGCCGCCGCCGGTTCGATCGTCCAGGTCGAGGCGCGCCACGCGGCGGCCATCGCGCTACTCACCGGCGAAGCGATCACACCCTCGGGAGCGTTCGACCTGCCGCTGTCCAAGGCGCAGGTACTGGCCAAGGCGGGACCGCTGATCAAGGCGTAATCAGTGCCGGACGGGCGGCTCGTCACGAGGCGCGCCGCGCGTCCGGTCACGGCCACCGGACCCGCACGGGTTATGGTGTTGGGATGCCGTGGCTTGCTGACGACTTCATCCATCCCGAACGCGTCGACCTGCGGACGGGCCACCACCTACGCCCGATCCGCGAGAGCGACGTTGACATCGACTACCCCGCCGTGATGACCTCCCGGGAACGGCTTTGGGCCAGGTATGGATCGACGTGGGGTTGGCCCCCCGCCGACATGACGTATGAATTCGACCGCGAGGATCTCGCCCGCCATGAGCGCGAGATAGCCGCTCACGTGACGTTCAACTACGCAGTGCTCGACGAGGACGAGACCGAGCTGCTCGGATGCGTGTACATCGACCCGCCGGACGACCAGACTCCTGACGGCGCGGACGCCCTCGTCTCGTGGTGGGTGGTCGATCGAGAGGCCGGTGGGGAGCTCGAACACGCGCTCGATGAGTTCGTCCCGCGCTGGCTGACAGAGCGCTGGGGCTTCCACGCCGCTCATTACGCCCCCTGACGGGCGGTCCGCGAGGCGCGGGTTATTCGCGCTTGAGGAAGAGCGCCAGGCTCGGCACGACGAACGAGATGGCATATATCGGCCAGATCCTGCCGCCATAACAGCGGAAGTTGCCTGCGCCGCCGTCGGCCACGTCGAATGATTGGGCTCGACTCGAGTAGCGCCCCATCCTGATTTGGAGCGTGTGGTGTCCTGGCTCGATCGGTGCCTCGAACGTTTCATGTCGGTTGATCGTGCCGATGGCCCTGCCATCGAGTGCGATCTCGATCGGCGCACCTCGGAGCTCCGCGATGACACCTTCCCGCTTGACCGTGAGCGTTGCTGACACCGTTGCTCTCCTCTCTTGACCGGTTTCTCCGCGCGCTCCGCTGCCTAGCGCCCGGTCGGCGCCGTGGTTTGGGTCACATTCGCGCTCCGGTGATCAGTCGCTCGCGGTCGAACATCGCCGCCACCGCTCGCCAGCCGAGCGCATCGACGGCGAGGAGGGCGGCCGCGAGGCCGAGCGCGAGGCCGGTCGACGGCGCGATCACGTTGAAACCCATTAGGGCGACGATCGCGACCGGGGGCAGGTTGGCGAACACACTGAGCTGTTGGGCGACGCGGACGTCGGAGGAGCGGGCGGAGATCGCGATTCCGACCCAGATGGACCAGCCCGCGAGTAACGGGGTGAACGCGACCTGAACCGGAATGTGCGAGCCCGCGAAAATCGCGGACCTGATGCCCGGATGGGCGAATAGGGCCGCCACGGCGAGGAAGATCCCGAAGATCGCGTAGGCAACCACCAGGGTTGGGATGACTACCGCGAGCGCCTTGCCGATGAGGAACTCCTCGCGGCGGATCGGGGTGATCAGGATCGGCTCCAAGGTTCCCTGCTCGCGCTCGCCGATGACCGAGTAGGCGGACACCATGGAGGGCACGATCGCGGGGATCAGCAACAGGTACAAGAGCGAGAGGCCGACCCGGGCATCCAGCTTGGAGTTGGCCGCCGCGGCTGGCGCCGCCAGCAACTGCGCCGTCGGCGCCGCGACGAAGATCAACGGCAACAGGGTCATCGTGAACACCATCACGAAGCGGTTGCGACGGTAGTCGTTGAGCTCCTTGACCAGGATCGCTCTGACACGTCTTCGGCTGAAACTCATCGCCGCTTGGCCTCGACGTCCTCATCGATGAGCTGCAAGTACACATCCTCCAACGAGTGGCGGGACTCCGCCAGGGAGAGGATGTCCGCGCCGGCGCCGACCAGCGCGCGCGCAACCGCGGGAGCTGTGATCTCCGGGTTTGCAACCGCGAGCTCGTAGGCGCCGGAGCCAGTGACCGTCCATCCGTCGACTCCGGGAAGGTCGTCGAACACCGGACCGGGATCGGCGAGGGAGTTGCCGATGCGGACCTTGAGGGTCTCGTTGAACAGTTGCGCGCGCAGCTCGTCGGGCCGGCCGACGAGCCGTAGCGTGGTGTTCAGGATCGCGACGCGGTGGCACAGCCGCTCGGCCTCCTCCAGCCGATGGGTGGTAAGAAAGATCGTCACTCCCCGCTCACGGAGCGAGACGATCAACTCGTGAACGTCGTGCGCGGCGACGGGGTCAAGCCCGGAGGTCGGCTCGTCCAAGAACAGCACCGCCGGATCGTTCAGCAGTGCCCGGGCGAGCGCGACCCGCTGACGCAGGCCCTTCGACAGCGACCCGCACGGATCGCCCGCGCGCTCGAGCAGGTTGACCGCGCGCAGCGCCCGCTCAATCCGCCCGGGAATGTCATCCAGCTCGTAGAGCCCGGCGAAGCAGCAAAGGTTCTCCGACACCGTCAACCGCTGGTACAGGCCCGGGGATTCGGGCATGATCGAGATGCGCGCCCGGATCGCAGGCCCGGTGGTGGCGCTCAGCGGGATGCCGGCCACCGTCGCCGACCCTGACGTCGGCGCGATGAGCGTTCCGAGGGTTCTGACCGTAGTGGTCTTGCCCGCCCCGTTCGGCCCGAGGAAGCCGAAGACCTCGCCGTAGCCAACCTCGAACGACACGTCCTCGAAGGCGACACGCTCTCCAAAGCGCTTGCTCAGGTGGTCGACCCGCAGCGCGGCATGCTCGCCCGAGTGATCGCCAGTCGAGCCGGGCGCGACGTCGGTGCCCGTCGTGTTCGCATTCAGTGCGTGCACGGGATGCCTCCCCATCGCCATCACGATTGCCGCTCGTCCTGCCGTTCCCGGTCAACAGAAGATGGCTCAGGAGGATCCCCGGATCAAGAGCTAATCGCTCACCGCATCATGTACCGTTTCCTAACCGATGGGAATCGCCGGCACGGAGTCGGGGGCGGTTTGGCTTTCGGTAGAGCTACGCGAGCTGCGAGTGTTCCTGACGGTCGCCGAGGAGCTTCACTTCGGCCGCGCGGCCGATCGGCTCGGCATCAACCGGTCCCGTGTCAGCCAGATCATCAGCCGTCTGGAGGCGAAGGTCGGCGGGCGCCTGTTCGAACGCACCAGTCGGCGCGTACGGCTGACTGGGGCGGGGGAACGTCTGCGCGACAACCTCGGGTCGCCATACGCGGAGCTGGAACGCGGGTTCGCGGACGCGCGCGAGGTCGCGACCGGCGTCGCCGGCGTGCTGCGGATCGGGATCTATTCGCGCGTGAGCTGCGGTCCGCACTGGCTTTCGATCGTGCGGACGTTCAAGACCCGCCATCCCGGATACGACGTCGAGATCATCGACACCAGCTTCGGCCGCAACTACCTGAGCGCGTTGCGTGGGGGCGAGGTCGAGATGCTCGCCACGCGGCTCCCGCTCTCGGACGAGGATATGACCGTCGGACCGATTCTTTCCAGCGAGCCGCGTGTCCTCCTCGTCGCCCAGGACGACCCACTCGCCGAGCGTGATTCGGTGTCGGTCGAGGACTTCGCCGGCCGAGCGATTGGTGACGCACCCAGCTTCCCTCGCGAGCTCATGGATGCGTTCTTCCCGCCGTCGAGCCCCTCCGGTCGCGCGTTTCCCCGGATCACGGTGCGCAGCTTCGAGGAGCTGTTAATGCTCGTCGCCGCCGGGCAGATCGTTCACCCCACCGTCGCGAGCTTCCCCAACCACTATGCCCTCGACGGCATCGCGCACGTCCCGATCTCCGACCTGCCGCCCTCGGAGACGGCCATCGTCTGGCTGAGCACGAATCGCTCCGAGATAGCCCGCGCGTTTGCCCGGGTGGCGGCTGACGTGCTTGGTCCGCGCGGTCAGTAATCGCTTGCAAAGGCGAAGTAGGAACCGCGAATGGTTCCGGCCAGCTTTGACTTCTGCCTCGCGAATTTGAACCGCGAGGCGAGCTCCTCCGGGACTTCCATCCCTTCGGAGAGCTTGAACCCGACCGCCCGCTTCTTGCCCTTCTCGACGGTGTACATCACGTTGATCGACAGCCCGCTCTCGTAGAAGACGTAGGCGATTCGGATGTTCTCGACTTGGAAGGCCGTAGCCTCGAGCGGCCGGGAGGAGATGACGATGTCGCGTTCTTCCTTGAGGATCCGATGCACCCAGTCAATGGTCGTCTTGGCGTTGCTCGCAGGCTCAACCGTGAAGACGTGGTCGTACTTGTTCTTGAAGTAGCGAGCCTCGTGCGCCCGCAGCCCAGCAAGCGCGGCCGCGGCTGGCGAGGACTCCAGGCCGACCGTCGAGACATCGTTGAAATCCACGGCATAGGGCATGACACACTCCTCCTGTCCTCTGAGCGAAAGCGAGATCAATCCTCCTGCCTGGGATTGTCGCCTGTCGGCCGCGACGTCACACGCCCGGGAGGGTTGGCCGTCAGGCGGCTAGGAGCAGATCGTCGGTCGTGGCTGATAGCAGTTCGGCCATGGCGCGGTGACGCTCAGCAGGATCAGCGCGGTGCAACGTCAGGATTCCGTCGAGATGGTCGATCTCGTGTTGCATAAGCGAGGCGGAGAAGTCTTCGCACTCCAACTCGACGCGGTTCCCGTAGACGTCGAAGCCTGCTACGCGAACGGCGAACGGGCGCCGAACCGCGACGGCCACGGTGTTGAAGCTGAGGCAGCCCTCGACGAAGGTCTCGACCTGCTCGGAATGCGAGACAACCCGAGGGTTGATGAGTACCTCGGTGGTGTGCTCATGGCTGAGCCGGAAGGCAAACAGGCGCCGGAGCCAGCCCACCTGGGTCGCGGCCAATCCAGCGCCGTCAGCGCGCTCCAACGTCCCACACAAGCGCGCGGCTCGGGCGCGCAGCAGTTCGTCGAAGATCGTGATTGGTTCGGCGCGCTCATAGAGCGTCGGATCGCCCCATCGGCGGATGAAGTCGTCGGGCATCCCTGAATAACACAGCCATATAGACGGGCCGTCAAGTTCGGCGCGAGAACGGTGGGCGACCTGCGGTCAGACGCTTACGCGGTAGTGGAGATGCACGACGCCATTCCGGAACCGGCGCTCATCGAGAAGTTCGAGTTGCGCGCGGACGTTGTCCGGCAGGGCGCGCTTGCCGCCTCCGACCACGACCGGGCACAGGAACAGATGGCACTCGTCGACCAGCCCGGCGCCGATTGCGTGGCCCCCGAGCTCGGCACCTCCGACTGTGATGTCAGCGCTCGAGGCCTCCTTGAGTCGCCGGACGACGTCTGGGTCGAACTCGCGCTCGATCCGCGTCCTTGCGCTGGATACCGTCTGAAGCGCCCGGGAATACACGATCTTCTCAGCTGCCCGCCAGATCCCGGCGTAGTCCGAGAACACTGTCGGCTCTTCGGCCTCGGTGCTGACGGTCTCCCAGAACACCATCGTCTCGTACATCCGGCGCCCGTATAGGTAGGTGCCGATTGGCCGCTCGAGATCGTTGACGAACGCATGCACCTCGTCATCCGGGGCCGCCCAGTCGAACCTGCCGTCCTCGTCCTCGACGTACCCGTCAAGCGAGGCGATCGCCGTATAGATCAGCTTGGCCATCTCGACTCCAATCGGTCGTTACGGTGCAGCCACGGCCGCACATGCTGAGACCGCGATCCGGAGCCAAAATCATCGATCACGGCATCGCAGGGATCGTCGACCACGGTGAATTCGCCTGCCTGTCTGGCTACCTGGGGGGAGGCCCAGACCGTACTTCGTGGCTACTTCTCCTCCAACCGACCATCGGCGACATGCGCCCCGTGCGATTCCTCGACGCCGACGGGCGCACGGTGAGACAGCCTGTACTCGACGGGTGGCCTCGCGAGGGCCGGTCTGCCTCCCGCGAGCCGTGCCCTGCGTGCGGCCACCGGGAGTGGGAGCGCATAAGGGCGCCCGATGGGTCCGCGGGGATGCGCTGGGCGGGTAAAGGCGATCCGCCCGACGGACCCCCGCAGAGGGTCCCCGAAGTAGGCGGGGACTGGGAGGCAACGCCTTGGCTTCGTTGCATCACTTGCGGCTATGCCGAGGCGGACCGAATCACGCTCTGTGCGGTCAAGCTCGATGACCTGCCGCGACCAAACCCGGGCGCGACATCCGGCTGAAGCGGCACGCTCCGCTCGGTCAGTCTACGCCGGGGCGGGACACAAGTACCAGTACGCGCAGCGCAAGAATCCCGGCGAACACGAGGAGGCAGTAGCCGATGACCGCGTATAGCGTGACTCGGTGAGTCACGCTCGGGCCACCGTGGAGACCGAGCATCAGCACCGCCATCACGCCGAGCGTGGCGGCCAGGAATGTGCGAGGACGACGAACAGGATCGTCAGGCCGCTCACCCTACGAGCACCTCCAACAGTTCGCCGACGGTCGGCTCTCGACCGATGGGCGCCGGCAGTGGCAGGTGGTTCTGGATGCGGTAGCGGTTCCGACGGCCGTCCTTCTGCTTGACCACGTAGCCGGCTTCGGTCAGGTCGTTGACGATCCCGAACGCCCGGCGCTCGGTGACGCCGAGCACATCGGCGATGTCGCGCAGGCGGACACCCGGATCGCGCGCGATGCAGACCAGCGCTCGGGCGTGGTTCGTCAAAAAGCTCCACTCACCCATCAGACAAATATAGAAGCAACCATTCTAGAAATCGGTTGCTAATTTGTTGAGGCCGGAGTAGTGTCGTTGGGGACATCTCAAGCCCGGGTGTGAAGGAAGTCAACGGCCTTCTCCGGCCTGAGACCGACAGAGAGGGGCAGCCATGACCGCGACGTCCGACATGACCGCCGTGGGCGTGACACCTGTGGCGGACCGCCACGAGACGACGTCTCCGGCGGCGAGAGATTGGCAGCGCTATGCCTGGGCGGCGGGCATCATTTACGTCATCGCGCTGGTCGCGGAATCCGTCGTGGCGATCGGCGTCGGACTGACGCAGAACGACTCAGCCGGGAAGATGGCAACCGCGCTGTACGAACACCGCACGCGGCTAGTGGTGATCGCGTGCCTGTCGGTCGTCTACGCCGCCAGCTTTCTGATCTACCTCTGGAGCCTGTACAACCAGCTGCGCGGCACGCCCGACCGGCCACGGATCCTCGCCCCCTTGGTGCTGGCCGGCGGAGTGATCTTCGTGGCCCTGCACGCCGTCAGCGACATCGGCATCACCGGCCTGGTCGGCGCCAAGCTCGCGGCCTACGGCGCCCACCACGATCAAAGCGTGTCCTACTCGCTGTACCTCACGACGTATGCATTCGACAGCGTCGCCGACGTGTTCGGCAGCCTCTTCGCTCTGGCAACAGGGTTGATCGTGTTGAAGAGCGGCGTCCTGCCACGCTGGCTCGGGTGGATTTCGATCGTTGCCGGACTCATGTTCTTCCTTCAAGCCTTCGGCCTCGGCGGCGTCATCGCCTCGTTCGGGCTAGTCCTCGACATCATCGGCTTCGTGCTGTTCCTGATCTTCGTTCTCGCGAGCAGCGTCATCTTCCTAAGGCGACCAACCGCGGTGTCCAACACCACGGCGGCTGCGATCAGCTAGACCCGGCCGGCAGGTGCGTCGCCGGCCGCTGGCGATGCGGATCGACTCAGGGTCGGGCGCGAACCCCGGTGGCCAGCGGCTCCGTCAACCAGCGTGGCAAGCAACTGCTGGCATGTCGGCGTCACTGAATTGTCGGACGGGCCCCGGTGGAAGTGGTTGTTGAGACCGGCGAGCCGTCATCCAGTGGCGTCGTCGACGTCCGTGAGATCGGGAGGCCATCGGCCGAACAGAGGAGCGGTCTGAGCCAGCCAGCGCTCGACTGCGCCGAAGCCGGCCGTCGTTATCGAGATTCGCTGGTCGCCATCCTGTTCTTCTTGACAGCTGACGAGCTGGTGCTCCGTGAGGGTGTGGACGGCATCGCGGAGGTCGTCGGGGTCGCACGCGAGCCCGGCTGCCACTGATTCGAAGAGCTCGCCCGGTTCGGCGTGGGGCGCGTCGGGCGGCCCTAGAGTCAATCGCGCAAGCACTTGCATCTCCAACGGCTCGAGGTTCCCTGTCTTGGAGCGATCGAACGTCATCCGAGCGAGCACCGAGGCGCCGAGAGCCGCCAAGGCGATCGGACGGGCGCGCCACCCGAGCTCTCGGTCGGATGCCGCGTCAAGCGGTTCGTGCCCGAACGGGCTCGGCCTGGGTACCGAACCCCCAACGCCACCATGTGAGGCCGCGTAGGCGATGGGCGACGGTCCGGCCGCCCGGATGACCTCGTTGCGGATCTTCTTGGGCTCGGCGTCGAAATCGAGCAGGATCCGTGCCGCCACACCTTCGTCGTCCGCCACCAGGCCGAGCAGGATGTGCTCGGTGCCGATGTAGTTGTGTCTCAGGTTGAGCGCCTCGTACAGCGCCAGCTCGAGCACCTTCCTCGTTGACGGCGTGAACCGGATCTGGCCGGAGGTGACCCCTTCCCCCGATCCGACGATGCGCACCACCTGGGCGCGGACGCGCTCCGCGGTGATGTCAAGCGACTCGAGCACCCGGGCGGCGAACCCTTCCTGTTCGCGCAGCAGTCCGAGCAGGATGTGCTCGGTGCCGATGTAGTCGTGTCCGAGAGTCCGGGCCTCTTCCTGCGCCAAGACGATCACTTGACGGGCTCCCTCTGTAAATCGCTCGAACATGCGCCTTAACCATGCACGATCACGCACGTGGAGGGGACAAACCCGACTGCAACGAGTGCGGTCAGCTGGGCAGCGAGATCATCGGCTCAGCAGCGCCCAGGACACCCTCGCCGAGCCAGCATCCAACCCGTGGGACCATGGAAGGCCCACTGCTATGCCCGGGATCCGCGCAATGGGGAGTCGGGACCGGCGAGCCCGAAGTGACGCCGCACTACGAAAGGGCTCTCCGGCCTCGCCGCCGGGTATTTCCTGCGATTCCTTGCGTCGAACCGCTCTGCGCGGAGGTCTAGCCGGCCGCGCCACCGCCAGAGTGGCTTCGCATCGAGTGAACGAGCTTGTCGAGCTTTGCCTTAAGGGACTCCACCATCTGATGGACCTTCTCGACATCGCGATCGGCAGCCTTGGACGCATCGATCAACATGTCAAGATCCGAGTAGAGTTCGTCCGGGTGGGGGTCCTGCGAGCCTTCAGCCATCCGTATCTCCTAGGTCGATGAACGTGCCCCCGTCTCGAGGGAACGAGCCTAAGACAGCCCGCCACTCGTCGTCAAGTCCGCCGCCACAGCAGCCACCATCGCCCTCCTACTGAGGACGAGCCGTCTTGTCGGATCGCACCGGACTCTGTGCCGTAGCGAAAACAGGTCTGCCACTGTTTGGCCAAAGCGAGGCAGCGCGGCGAGCATGGCTTCGATACATCTCGACGGCACGGCTCTCGGGCGGTGCGTACGCTTTTAGGTCGGTCCGTCATGGCCCCGACGCGCGAACCTGAGAGCCTGCCGCGACCCGACCAGCCGGCCGGGGCGGTCGACGACGCAATGCCGTTCGACCACATCGTTGTGGTCATGATGGAGAACCATTCGTTCGACAACCTGCTCGGCGGCCTGTCGCGCTCGGGGCAGCCGGCGGCGGATGGCCTTACGTTCGACAGCGGCGGGCGGCCGACGAACACCAATCCGGGTGGTGCCGGCACACCCGCGACGGTCACGGCGTTCGGGTTCCCGAGCACCGCTCAGGGCACGCACGTTTCGCAAACTTGGAACGCGACGCACGAGCAGATCGACGCAGGCAAGATGGACGGTTTTGTGCGCTCGGTCGACGCGACGCAGCCGATGGGCTACTACCCGCGTGAGGTGTTGCCGTTCGCCTACGACCTCGCGGCCACGTTCACCGTAGCCAACCGCTGGTTCTGCTCGGCGCCGTGCATGACCTTCCCCAACCGGCGCTTCCTGATGGCCGGGACCGCCTATGGCAACGTCGCCACCGACGTGCAGAGCCTGGGCGATCCACCGCCTCCCAACGGCACCATCTTCGACCGCCTCCACGCTCACGGGATCAGCTGGCGCGACTACTTCACCGACATCCCCTACACGGCGATCATCCCCTCGATCGTCGAAAGGTACCCCGGCAAACTGGCCACGCTCGACGACTTCTTCGACGACTGTGCCAAGGGAACCCTGCCGTCGGTCAGCTTCGTCGATCCGGAGGTCGGCGCGCTGTCGCTGATCGGTAAGGCGCTCGCCTCGCTCCCCGTGCTCGGCCCGATCCTCGGCACGCTCGGCACGATCGGCGGGGACGAGGAGGAGCCGCAGGACATGTACTACGGCGAGGCATGGGCGCACCGCGTCGTCGAGGCCGTCCTGCAATCGCCGGCCTGGCCGCGCACGCTGCTCATGTACACCTACGACGAGCACGGCGGCTACTACGACCACGTACCGCCCCCGCCAGCCATCCCGCCCGACTCGATCCCACCGCAACTCACCCCCGGCGACGCGCCCGGAGGCTACGACATGTACGGACCGCGGGTGCCCGCCGTCGTCGCCTCGCCGTACGCCAAGCCGCACGCGGTCACCGACGTCGTCCACGACCACACCTCGGTCCTAGCCACCATCGAGGCCAAATGGAACCTGCCCGCGCTCACCTACCGAGACGCGAACGCAGCCACCATCATGGACTTCCTTGACCCCGGTCAGGCCGCGTTCGCGACACCGCCGGACATCAAGGGACCCTCCCTCACCGGACCATCCGGGCCCGCGGCCTGACCCCGCGGCCTGACCCCGCGGCCAGGAGCGCTCACGGCAGCAGCCGCACCAGCGTCACAATGCTCGACCCTGCGAGCTGGAGGCTGGTCGCAGCCCGTCCGCCCAGCAGCAGTTCTCTCGGCACACCTACCCTCCGCGTACCACCTGCCTGCCGGCACCCCGGCCCGGCGTTCAGTTCGTCGCCCACAAGTGCCCCACGCATGGAAAGCGGTAGTCCTTCGGCCGAGCGTCTCAGTCGCTCAGAGCGCACTGCGGGGTGGACAATGAGGACCCGGCTGACTTGGGCGGCCGTCGCGGAGAGCTCGGGCCGCCCGCGACCATTGACGGATGCACCTCGCCCGGGAATTCTGCGTGACAAGCGTGCGGAATTGTTCAGCGGGCGAGTAACCCGCCCTCGACCGCCACGGACTCTCCTGTTACGAACGACGCCGCGTCCGAACTGAGCCATGCGATTACGCTGGCGACCTCGGCCGGGCGGCCCAGCCGCCCCATCGGTACGAACCCGATCAGGCTCTCGCGAAACCCGGGAAAGCGCTCGAACGTCTCGTCCATCATCGGCGTGTCGATCGCGCCTGGACAGACCGCGTTGACACGAATTCCTGCGGACGCGTACTCGATCGCGGCCGTACGTGTCAGTCCGAGTACGCCGTGTTTGCTGGCGCTGTAAGCCGAGGCGAACGCCGAGCCACGAACGGCCAGCGTCGAGGCGACGTTAACGATGGTTCCTCCGCCTTGGTCGAGCATGGCCTGGATCTCTCGCCGCATCGCGAGCCAGATGCCCCTGAGATTGACCGCGGTGATCTTGTCCCAGTGATCGTCGGGGTATTCATGGGTCGGGGCGTGGCCACCGCCGACGCCGGCGCAATTCGCTGCGCAGTCAAGTCGCCCATACGTCTCGGTCGCGAATGTGACGAGTGCCCCAATGGCCCGGTCGTCCGTGACGTCCGCGGGGACGAACACCGCGTCATGACCGGCGTCGCTCAGAGCAGCGACCGCACGGGCCCCTCGCTCAGTATCGACATCGGAGGCGACGACGCGCGCACCCATGACCGCCAACAGCTCAGCGGTAGCGTTGCCGATTCCCGAAGCTGCTCCGGTTACCAGCGCTACTCTGCCACGCAAGCCGTAATCCATCACGGACGCCATTATCCCCTAGCTCCCCCCGATCGATCCGGGTCACCACCCAAAGGGATCAGGGCACACCTCCTGGCTGCATGCGCGTCACCAATCTCGGCCCCGCAGTGCCGGGCGCGCCGGCCGTGCTCGACGCTTGCTGGCGTCGCAAACTAGCCGCCGGCCAGGCGAGGCCCGGGCGGCGAAAGCAGCCCGCTCGAGGAAGAGCGAAGGAACCGCATGGCCCAGTCCCCGGCCGGTGTCGGCGCCTGCGTCTCGTCCAGAGGCAAAAGCCGCTCAGCGCCGCGGCGGTCTGTCAGCGTCGGCAGGTCCGGCTGCCGCTTCCCGTGCTTGGCGGCTGCATGCTCGCCGCAGGGATGCTGTATGGATGACCAGTTCTGCGTTTCTCGATGCCGCTGGCCGCCGCCGTTCGCCGGCGACCATGCCCGGCTTCAACTGCGGCCGCCCGCCGCGCAACGAGGGCCAGAGCTAGCCGGCTGACCGCCGAGCGTCCAGGAGATCGTGGCGGTGATGCGCATGGAAAGCAGAAGCCGGGTCCAGTGGACCTCCCCCGGTTTGCCTGAACTCCTCGGGAAAGGCAACCCAGCGGCTCGGTGGCGATCGCTTCCCCCTTCGAGCATTCTCCGAGCGTGCGAGCGATTCGGCGAACGGTCCGATCGTCCCGCTCCGGCTCAACGACAGCTACGCCGCGCTGAGTCCGATCATCGTCGTGAGGATCGTCGCCACGTGGCGTTCCTCCTCGCCCGTCCGGGCATAAGCGTCCCCCCGGCAGACCGTGAGCGTGCGGCCGGGCCGGATGACTTGTCCTCGCGCGAGTAGTCGCTCCCCGCTCGCAACCGAGAGAAGATTGACCTTGAGCTCCACGGTGAGGACGCGGACATCCGGCTCCATCAGAGTGAATGCGGCGTAGCCGCAGGCGCTGTCTAACGCCGCGATCACTACTCCGGCGTGAAAGAACCCGTCCTGCTGAGTCAGCCCAGCCGCGAACGGCACGACGATTTCTACGAGCCCTGGCTCGACACGGTCGAGCCCCGCCGCGAATGTCGACATCAGACCTTGCTGCGCGAAGCTCGCCCGGACGCGCTCCTCGAACTGGGGGTCGCGCGCCTGCAACTCGGAACTCATCGCCGCGAGTATGCCGGTCTGAGCTCTGGCGCATCGCACATCACGACCCGCGTCCCATCCACCCGTCAACGGCGCGCTGACGCTTTGCCGGACGGCTTCGCGTGCTGTGGGACCGGAACCGACACCCGCTCTCTCGCAACGGGGAGCATCCTCATGTTCAGGCAGCGTCACGTCTCCGGCGTTGTTCACGGCTGCGGATGTGGCACGACCGAGATTCCGGCGGCTCGAAGCATGCCTTCGAGGCCGTTGAGCGTCCAGATCTCCTCCGGGTTGAAGCAGCCGGCCGGCGGCGGTTCGGTGCGCAGCGCGTCGGCGAACACGACCGTGCTTCGGGCGGCGGACAGGGAGCCGCCCACGCATTCGACGGTCCGGGCGCCCAGTCGCCGTCCGGCGCGATTCGCCGCGACCCAATGCGCGATCGCTTCGTTGCCGGTGGTCCGGTCGGCGGCCTGCTTGCGCGATTTGATCAACGACCTCGGCATCCTCGCCATCGCGCCCGCGTTGTTGAGCCGGAGCAGCCGTTCATGCAAGGCCGGCTCGGCGATGCAGACGTATTGACGAACGATCCGGCCCTCCGCGATGCCGCCGAGCCAGCCGGCGTCGCCCTCGCCAAAGCCCAAGCAGTGACGTTCGCCGAACGGGCTCGGCAGTCGCACGAGCGCGGTTCGGTGGCGCGGCACGGCGGTCAATCCGCGGTGGACGAAATCAGCGCTCGCTGGTCCCCTGGAGACCAAAAGGGACAGCGTGAAAACGATCTCGAGCTCGCTCGCAGCGGCGTGCAGCCGAAGCAGGTCGGCCGCGACGATCGTGGTCACCCCAGGCGCCAGGCCGGCGTTCATCACGACGGTTCCGCGAGCTCCGCCTCCGACCGCGCGAAGAGAGCGCGCGGCGGCGGCGGGGAGGTCTGAGACGTTGATCAGGGCGCCGCCGTGCTCGAGGACGTACCTCTCGGCGAGCAGGTCGGGATGCGGCACGGTGTTGACGACGAGCTCACGCTTGTCCACTGCGGCGGCTATCGAATCGCGCCGGTCGAGGTCGACCTCGACCTGTCCCGGCTTCGGCCGGCGCGCGCCAGAGCGCACCACCCAGCCGGCAGCTTCGAACGCCCGGACCATCACGGCGCCGAGCACGCCTTGAGCGCCGATTACGAGCGCGCGGTTGGTGCCTTCGACTTCCATGACGAGCTGCCTCCGATTCGGCCAGGACCGTGGACGGCGATCGTACGACCGCGCCTGCCGCTTGGGGAGGACCAAGTGAGCCGTCGTTCCGTGAACCAAGTCGTTCACCGCGACCGCCGCCACCACCGACCGGCGGCGCGTGGCCGAACGCTATTGCCCGGCCGCCTCAGCCAGCTCTCGGACGGCGCGCGGGATCGCCGACTCCGCAATCAGTCCGTACCCAAGCACCAGGGCGGGTCCAAGCGGTGCGGTGACGGCACAGTCGTCGTGAAGAGTGTGGATCGCCACGCCGCGACTCGACGCCGCGTCGCTGATCCTCGTCTCACTGCTGGCATCGGGCAGCCAAGCAATCACGTGAAGCCCCGCCGCGGCACCGCGAACGGATGACTCAGGCAACCATTCGGCGAGCGCTCCGATCAGCGCGTTCCGGCGGGAGTGATACACGCGACGGGTGCGGCGGAGGTGGCGGTCGATCTCACCGCGTTCGACCAGCGTCGCGTACGCGGCCTGGGTCAGGACGCTCGGCGCGGCGCGCGCGACTCCTTGCTGGGCTGCCATCTCGCCCACGAGGTGACTCGGAACCAGCGCCCACCCCAGCCGCACGGCGGGCGCGAGTGTCTTGCTGGCCGTCCCGACGTATGCGACACAATCGGGCGCAAGCCCTTGGAGCGAAGCGATCGGCTCGCGGTCGTAGCGGTACTCCGCGTCGTAATCGTCCTCGACGATCAGCGCTCCGCGGCGCCGAGCCCACGCGATCAACTGGACTCGGCGGGCCGGAGACAGAACCGCGCCCGTCGGATATTGGTGCGCCGGAGACAGCGCGACCGCGTCGACGTCGGCGCGCTCGAGCTGGCCGACGTCGAGACCATGGTCGTCGACCGGGATCGGGATCGCCTCGAGGCCGGCGTGCACGACCGTCTCCGGTATCGCCTGCCACCCCGGATCCTCGACGGCGACTCTGGCAGCGCCACGCTGGCGCAGCGTCTGCCAGATGACACCCATCGCGGGCGCCGCCCCGGTAGCGATGAACATCCGCTCGGGCTCGGCGACGACGGCGCGCACGCGCCCGAGATACTCCGTCAGCGCGACCCTCAGCTGACGCATGCCGCGGCGCGACCCGTAGGACAATGCCGCGTCGGGCAGATCGCGCAACACCGTCGCCATCGCCGACTGCCACTCGCGACGGGGAAAGTACGACAGGTCGGGCATCCCGCTGCGCAAGTCGAACCGAACCCTGGGCGCTGCCCCGGACGGCGCGCGCGGCGCCGGCGGCTGCTGGGCAAGCCCATCGGCGATCCTCGTCCCGTCGCCGGAGCGGGCCACGAGATAACCCTCGGCGACCAGTTGCGAGTACGCCTCAACCACGACGCCCCGCGACACCTGGAGCTCATCGGCGAGTAAGCGGCTCGGCGGCAGCTTCGCTCCTGCACGTAGCCGACCGGAACGGATCGCCGCGCGCAACTCACGCTCCAGTTGGGATCGCAATGGTGCCGATCGATCCAAGGCGAGGTGGATGTCCACTAGCCGAAGATCGTAAGACCCAACGGCTCGGCTCGGACGCCGGACGCCCTCTTTTGGTCCTGCCATCGGTCCTCGGATTGGACCTTCCGCGCGGGCCAGCGAGGACCTACGGTGGCCGTTATGAGCACCGAGATACGCCCGGACCTGGTCGATCGGCTGATCGAACTGTATTGCGATTGGCGAACCTCATGCTGGGATGTGCGGGCCGCCTACGAGTGGTTCCTGGATGCGCCGGCACGCGATCGAGCGGCGGCGTTCGCGGCGTACACGGCCGCGCTCGATCGAGAGGAGTCCGCGTGCGAGTCCTACGCGGCCCACATTCAAGCGATCCAATCTCCGTACTTCGACGCCACCGAGCACGCGCATAGGTCGCACGCGAACCTCCGCTGATCGTGGCGCCGTCACAGAGACGACGGGCTTGGTCCACGGGACGTGACGCCGATTGGTCCTTCTCACCGACCTAACGGGCACCCACCGTCAAGGAGCCCGGCGAGCCGGTCGTGTCTATGTTGGTGAGGCCGGTGCGGACCTTCTTCTCGGCCCGCTGAGGAGCTGATTCAGACGCCTAGGTGATCGCTCGCCGGGCGTCGTCGAACGCCGCCCGGGCCGCCTCTCGCCAAGAGTTCTTACGGCTCTTCTACCGTGAACCCACGCGTCGTTGAACCGAAGGAGCCGCTGGTAGCCAAAGGTCGCGCAGACGGAAAAGCGGACGAGCCGCGACCGAGTTCAGCCATCCTTGCGCTCAAGGACGTCGAAAGACCACAGCTCGCTAGCCGTCCCGACCGGCCCGCTTTGGCGGTGCTGAGCATGACCGGCGGCGAAGTCTCGGCTGGCGACCCAGCCCTCGAAGTCTTCTTCTGAACGCCAGCGCGTCAGGACGAGACAGACCTCGCGCTCGTCATTGGGACGCAGCAGCTCGAATCCCTCGAAGCCCGGAGCATCCTCCACCTTTCCGGCTCGGGATGCGAACCGCTTCTCGAACTCAGCGAAGCGCTCGCGGGGCACGGTGATCGCATTGATCTTGACGATGCTCATGGAGGAAATCCTACGGCGCCAGGTACCGCGACGAAAGCGAGATGCGGCCACGCCCGTCGCATCTGCTCGGGTTTAGCCGAGCTGACCGCGGCGATGACAATGGTCAGCTGTTGGCGAACGATCGTGCGTCCGCACGCGCTCTACCCGCCGGATCGCATGGAATGCAAGAGCGCTGGCTTCTGTGGGCGGCCGGCTCCGCCCGATTTGCCATCACCCTGTAGGTGCTGGCTCACAATCAGGTGCTAACTATTTGCTGAGCCTCGTACGGAGTACCTCAGTGAGCTGCGCCAACGACTCTCGTCCTTCGAGTGTCAGGCCTTGGAACCCAGCTTCCGGCGCCCAGAATTCGATTGAGCCAACCTCGCGTTGCTGCCACACGGACAGCGGTAATTGCGATGCGTCCCAAAGCGCGTTAAACCCAACGCCGAGCAGACAGGGGACAAAAAGCCATGTCGCGCCTACGAGCGAGCTCGGCCCCCCTCCTGGATCTCCCACCGCACCCACGCGGAGTTCCGGGTCATACTCTGAAGTTCCTTGAACCAGTCAGCTGGGTCCGACGTCACAAAGACGTGGACACTCCTCGTCCCTAGGATGTCCAAGCGTCGCTCAAGCTGACTCGCCAGCCAGACCGCCTGGCTGGCGTCCTCACCCCAATGACTTAGGAAGATCAACGCGCTGACGGCGTGTCGGATTGTCTCAACCCCGCCAGCCAGTACCAGGCGACCAGGGTTGTAGCCCACCAGCAGACGACCGGGGGGAATGCTGTTGGTCGCGGTCGCTTGCCGACGGCCAATGCCAGGCGTTCGTTGCTGCCGCCGACAACGCGACAGAGGCCTGAGCCCCGATTTGCCCCAAGCGGCACCCCGTCGCGCGAGCGTTGCTCGGCGCTCCTTGGGTGATCAGGTCACAGTGAGACGGAAGACCGGATGATCCGGCGCGATCCGTCGCAGATCGTCATCTGGCGAATCCGGTCCAACGCCGCCAAAAAACACCCCTACCTCGAACTTCCACTTCTTCAGGTACGCTCGCAGCAGCGGCGGCTTGTCGTCGTCTGCTAGCTCAACCGCGCTAAAGGCTTGCGCCCGCCTGCCGACTCGCAGCCTCCCTTGACCGCTGGCGCGTAGGTTCTTGACCCACTGGGTTTGACCGCGCGGCGCGACCAGGAAGTCCGCGCCCTGGTAACGCAGAAGGTTGACCGGAGTCTGCCTCCACTCGCCGGACGTGCGGCCTTTTACCTCGAGGACCCGGGAGCCGTACACGCTGACGCCGAGGCGCGTAAGCGCGGCAACGACGCGATTGAAGACGTTGGTCGTGAACCATCCCGGACGCTGGTAATGCTCCGCCATCGGATCATTGTGCCAGCCCACGATCGAGAAGCCCCTCGGGGCTGCTCGGAGGGCCGCCATTCTGGTGCGCATCGAAACGAGAAGCGACGTGACCGCAAGCGCGCGCCGGGGTCGCCTGGTCTGCTGTGAGCGGGTCCGGGATCGGAATGTACGCACACGTATGGCGCCGGCCGCCCTGGACTCGCTAGGACGCGAGGCGCTCAGCCACCTGCATACCGAGACGCGTGTAGAGACGGACAGCGGAGGCGTTGTTTGCGTGGACCTTCAGTTGCACCGTGTGGGCTCCCCGCGCAGCAAGTGTCGCGATCGCCTGCAGCATGAGAGCCTCACCCAGGCCTCGGCCACGCCACGATTCGCGGACCACGAGATCCTTTACGAAGGCGCTGGTCCAGCAAAGGGCCGCGCCTACTAGCGCGGCGTCGGCTTCGGCCAGGAACCAAAGTGCCGGGTCGTATTCGTCATCCCCGGTCATGCTGGGCAGCCACTCGCCGAACGGCGCAACGCGCCCACCACCGTGGCGGTAGCCGTGCGTGAGCAGGGAGTGGAGCGGGTTGGAGTCGCATGCCCTGAACGTCCGAACGGTCACTCCCTCGGGCCATCGCGGGCGCTGAAGCGCAGCGGGATCGAGGTCGATCCGCATCCGCAGGACGTAGCCGGGCTCAGCGCTTCGCATCACCACAATCGGGATCGTACGGTCACGCAGCCATCGCGGGCTGAAGCTCGCGGGCGATCCGCTCGAACGAGATGCCAAGCCCGCCGGCGGCACCGCGGCGAAACGTCACCGTAGCCGTCGGGCTCGCGCTGTCAGTCGGCCTGACTCTGTGCGCGACAGTGATTTCACGATCACACTCGCTGCTCCGGAACCCCGGGGATCTCGCTGGCCGCATCACTCCCTATCTTCGCGATCGGAAGCATCACCCGCAGCGCGCTGGCACAAACCGGGACACTCGCTCAGATCGCCACCGCGACCTGGCGGATTCGTTCCGGAACCTTGGCGGAGCGCGGCGGCGCCGTCATCGCGTGGTCTGCTAGCTCGATCGGGCTGGCCAGTTGGCCGTGGTTTGTGGCGGGCGTGGGCGGGACGATGGCGGGATGACCCGGTTGGGCGTTTCTGGTTTTGGTCCGTTTCTGAGAGGATCTCGGCGGATGGCGATGGGGGGTCCGCTCATTGGCCGGGAAGCTGAGCTGATCGAGCTGGAGCGCGTGCTCGATTCACGTCGCGTCGTGACGGTGACGGGGACGGGGGGATGTGGGAAGAGCCGCGTTGCATTGGAGCTAGTTCGGCGTGTTCGCGCCAGGCCGGTGCCACCACGGATGTGGGTGGTTGAGCTCGGCAGCGCCCGTACTGGCCAGGATGCTGTGGCGGCGCTTTTGGGCGAGGTCGGAGCTCGTGAGCGGAGTGGGCGGACGCCCGTCGAGTCGCTGCTGGAAAGTGTCGCCGGTGATGCCACGGTGTTGGTGCTGGATAATTGCGAGCATCTGGCGGGCGACGTGGGGCGGCTCGTCGAGGAGCTTTGCGAGGGGGCAGCTGAGCTCCGGCTTCTGCTTACGAGTCGGATGCCGTTGGGTATCGAGGGCGAGCTGGTGTTCCAGCTGTCGCCGTTGGGTCTGCCGGATGCGGGGGGCGACGTCGCGGCGGTGGTCTGCTCTGACGCGGGGCGGCTGTTCGTCGAGCGTGCCGCGAGTCGCGATCCTGCGTTCGCGCTTACCCCGACCACCGCGCCGGCGGTGGTACGGATCTGTCGTCAGCTTGACGGCGTGCCGCTCGCGGTGGTTTTGGCTGCCGCGCGGGTTGACACCGTTTCGGTGGCCGATATTGCTGATGGACTCTCGCGGCAGGGGCGGTTGCGCGGGCCTCCGGCGGATGAGGTGTTGCCCCGGCACCATTCGCTCGAGGCGTCGCTTGATTGGAGTTATGGCTTGCTGGGTGAGGTGGAACAGTCGGTGCTGCGGCGACTGTCGGTGTTCGTCGGCGGCTGGTCGACCGAGGCGGCGAGTGCGGTTGCTTTGCCCGAGGCGAGCGAGAGCTTTGTGCGTGGCCTGCTCGAGGGGCTTGAGTCGCACGGGCTGATCGTCCGGACGAGGGCGAGCGGACCGGAGCGTTGGACGCTGCTCCAGACGATTGGCGAGTACGCGGCTGAGCGTTTGGGATTCGAGCCCGAGCGGGACGAGGTGGTTGAACGTCACATGCGGTGGTTCGCTGCCTTTGCGGCCGAAGCGGACGGACGTTTGCTAGAGCCGGACAGCCATCGGTTGCTCGACCTTGAGAGCCCGAACCTGCGTCTCGCCCAGGATCACGCGAGCGAACGCGATCCCGAGTGCGCGCTCGACATCGTCGCTTCGCAGATGCGGCATTGGATGCTGACCGAGCGGTTCGAGGCGGCGCGGGGTGCGAGCACGGCCGGGCTCGCGGCTGCCGGTGAGCAGGTGGATCGGCGGACCCGGGCTGTGGTGCATTGCGGTGCGGGACTGGTGGGGCTGCTGGGCGAGGATTATCCTGGTGCGGTGGGGCACACCCAGGCCGGGTTGGAGCTGCTTGACGCGGCCGCCGATCCCGAGACCGAGGCGCGTTGCCGGCTGATGTCCGCGCTGGTGCTGATTCAGGTGGGCCCCGATTTGGAGGCCGGGGTGCGAAGCGCCGAGCAAGCTGTCGACCTGCTGCGCTCCAGCGGCGACGCGCTGGGCCTCGCCTGGGCGCTCGTTACGCTTGCGATGGCCGACGCCATCTCGGATCGCTTCGACGCCGCCCGGTCAGCTTACGAGGAATTCAGGGCTATTCCGGGAGCTTCTGAGCACGTCCGACTTCGGATCTGGGCGGAGCACGCGGCGGCGTGGACGGAGGCGCTGGTCGGTTCGCCGGAGCGCGCCTTGGTGCATGCGGATGTGGCCCTGGCTCTCGAGGGGGACTTGCCGACGATGACCTACTTCCAGATCGTGTGTCAGCGGCTCCACGCGCTCGCGCGCATGGGGCGCTCGCAGGAGGCAATGAGACAGGGTGTGCAGGCCATGGCATCGGCGCGGGAGTCCGGCGCGCTGATGGCGATTCCGACGATCGAGCTGGCACTCCTCATCGCCGAGCTGATGGGTGGCGAATATGACGCGGTCGAGGCCCGCGCGCGCCGGCTGCTCGAGGTGCCGCAGCTGCACACTCTGGCCTTCACGCGCGAGGTGCTAGCGCACGCCGCGCTCGCCCGGGGCGACACGCGCGAGGCCGAGCTCCAAAGCAGTGAGCTCGAAACGCTCGCGGGGAGGGCCGGGAGTGCCCGCTTGCGCGCGCTGGCGGACTGCGTGGCGGGGAGTGCTGCCGCACTTGATGGTCGCATCGAACAGGCACGCGACAAGCTCCAGGCCGCCCTGGCCACGTATGCCGAGCTGGGCTTGGAGCGCGGCGCGGCGGAGGTGCTCGACGAGCTCGCCCTGCTCGCCGCGGCGGCGGGCGACGCAAAGCGCGCGGCTCGGCTCTCGGGGTGTGCGGCCGCGACTAGAGCCGCGCTGGCCTGTGCGCCACTGCCCTCGATCGCGCTGCGAGTGCAGGCTGCTCGCGCGAAGGTGGTGGAGCGGGATGGATCCGCGGCGTGGGACGTGCCGTGGGCCGAGGGGGAGGCGTTGCCACTCGCCGACGCGATCGCGTACGCCCGTCGCGCCCGCGGGCCGCGCAACCGGCCCGCGGCGGGCTGGGAGAGCCTGACCCCTGCCGAGCGGCAGGTGGCACAGCTGGCGGCGAGCGGGGTGTCTAACCCACAGATCGCCAGCCAGCTGTTCATGTCGCGCAGCACAGTCAAGATGCACCTCTCGAGCGTGTATCTGAAGCTGCGCATTGCCAACCGCACCGAGCTGGCGGCTGCCATGTCGACACGCAACTGAGCCGCTCCCGTCGCCCGGTTCCGACCCGGGCCGGCAGCCGCACCTGAGCTCGCCCAGCTGAGGCCCGCGCGGCTGTGGCGCCAGCGCGTGCGGGTCCCCATCGCCCAGGATCCCGAGCAGCCTGCGCTGGCTCGGGAAGTGTGATCGCGATGGTGGTTGCGTGGGGGGAGGTCGTCCGGTCCGACGAGATGGAAGCCGAAACGGGTTCCCCGGCCGGCAATTGGTTGCGGGGAGCTACCGCATTCAGGGCATGCGCACACACCGGGCATCGTCGGTTCATCATGGGATCGTCTGCCCGCTCGTCGGTGAGCTCGAAGTGCACGCGGTGGCGACCGAGGCCCCAGGCGCGCAGAACATGCCCGCTCTCAGGGGAGATATGGGTCCGTAACGACCCCCAGCCACCGCTCTGGTGCGCGAGCGGCCCGCGTGACGTGTGTAGAGCGCGTCACGACCGGGCCTGACGTTGGTGCCGGGGGGCGCGGGTGCGCCAGTGGAACCGTGCGCTGGCCATCAGCCCGAGTGCCCATCCGAGGATCGCGGCGGCGAGCACCAGCCACACGAGCGAGACGCGGGAGCTGCCGATCAACCAGTTGACCTTGACTTGTGCGGTGTTAGTCGCGGCGAGCGCGATCAGCACCGCGACGAGCGCGACGGCTCCTATCGCGTACCCGTGAAGTCGGCCCCGGAGCGCCTTGCGGCGAAAGTGCTCCGCGGGTGTCTCGGCGCCGTTTGCTGCCGCGGCAGCTTCCCGCGCGCGAGCCGTGTTCGGCGCAGCGGGGGGCGCTTGATCGCTCGCCGACCCGCTGATCGTGTCCGTCGTTGCTCCTGAAGCGGTGGAGCTGACCGGCCTGCTGCGTGTGTTAGAGAGCATCTTGAAACCTCCTCGTGGTGCGAGGGGATCTTCGGGTCCTCTCGTGAATACCTGACAATTGTAGCATGAAAAATAAGTCTAGAAATGATATGCTCATATAGATGACTGAGCACGAGCACGCGGCACCGGGTTGGACGTTTCTCACTAACCACGCCCAGGTGCTGGTCTGCATCGCTCGAGACCCTGGCGTTCGCCTGCGCGACATCGGCGAGCGCGTCGGGATCACCGAAAGGGCCACGCATCGAATCGTCGCCGAGCTCGCCGACGCCGGCTACATCACACGCCACCGAAACGGCCGCCGAAACCGCTACACGATCAACGCCCACCTCCCGCTCCCCGACACGATCGCGCACGAGCAGAACATCGGGCAGCTTCTCGACATCCTCACCGCAACCTACGGGTGAAACCAGACACTCGATCGCACAGCAACGAGCGAGTGATCGCCGATGTGTTGCTGGGGGTCGGCTGGTGGCGGTGCGGTGCGGCACATCGCCCGCGGCCTCGTTCTGGACGAGACGACCTGCGGCCGCAGACGCCGTGGTCTCCCGCGGGGAGCTAGCACGACCCGAGCCCGATCCGCGATCAGAGCCTGGCACTGGCTCCTCTCCGGGCGCCAGCGGAGAAGTCACGAATCGCGGCGGAGAATGCTGCGTGTAGGTTGAGGCGGTGACGAGGTGGTTGGGAAGTGTGCCCCAGGGCGGCCTCTCGTGAGTGTCACGATCTGCATTCGGAGCTTAAGGGCGCTTAACAGACGGAAGGCGCCACGGCGTGTAGCGTGCTCTGGCTAGCTGGGAGTACTGGGTCATGCCGGTTGAGCTGGGAAGGAGAGCGCGATGCCAATAACAAGGACCAGAATGCGGGCACGCACCTGGCTGGCGGTAGCCGGGGTCGTCGTGGGCTCCCTGGTCGCCGCCGCACCCGCGATGAGTGCGAGCTCCGTCGGCGGGCACGGCGGCGGCAACGGTCCGGTCGTGGGCACCAGCGACGGCGCAGTTCGCGGGTTGGCAAACGGGGGGGTCGATGAGTTCCTCGGTATCCCGTACGCGGCCCCGCCGGTTGGGGCTCTGCGCTGGCGGTCGCCACAACCCGCCGCCCGCTGGCTGGGTGTGCGCGACGCGACGCAGTTCGGGCCGCATTGCCCGCAGCTGGCGTCACCGTTCGGCCAGGCCAGCACGTCGGAGAACTGTCTGTTCCTGAACGTGTTCACACCGGGCTGGCGGCCGGCTCGCAGGCACAACCCCGTCATGGTGTGGATCCACGGTGGTGCGCTGGTCACCGGCGAGAGCGACGACTACCTCCCCACGAAGCTTGTGCAAGACGGCGTCACCGTGGTCACAATCAATTACCGGCTTGGCGCGCTCGGCTTCCTGGCGCATCCGGCACTGGCCGACGCTAAGGGCCAGTCGGGTGACTACGGCCTCATGGACCAACAGGCCGCGCTGCGGTGGGTGCAGCACAACATCGCCAGCTTCGGCGGTGACCCGCGCAATGTCACCGTCTTTGGCGAGTCCGCCGGTGGTCTGTCTACGCTGTCACAGGTCGCATCGCCGCAGGCGAGAGGATTGTTCGAAAAGGCGATCGTCGAGAGTGGGTCCTACAACCTAACCCAAGCGTCGCTCTCGAGCGCCGAGTCGGCCGGTGAGGCGTTCGCCACCAAGTCAGGATGCGCCAGCCAGACCGCGGCGTGCCTGCGCAGCCTGCCGGTCTCGACCATCCTGGCCAGCGAGGACGCGGCCGGTTACACGCCGAACATCAACAGCGAGGTCTTGCCGGAGTCGCTGGGGACAGCCTTCGCCACCGGCAACTTCAACCGCGTCCCCATCATCAACGGCACGAACCGCGATGAGTGGCGGCTGTTCGTCGCGCTCAGCGAGCTCGAGGGCAACCCTGTTACGGCGGCGAATTATCAGAGCATGATCTCCTCCACGCTCGGAGTGCCGTCGGCGGCTGCCGCGGTGATCGCTGCCGAGTACCCGCTGAGCGCGTTCCCCAGCCCTTCCGTTGCCCTCGGCGCGGTCGGCACCGACGCCATCTTCGCGTGCCCCGCGCTGACCATCGACCAGTCCGTCTCGCACTTTGTGCCGACGTTCGCCTACGAGTTCAATGACGAGAACGCACCCGAGGAGTTCCTTCCGCCGGTCAGCTTCCCCTACGGCGCGGCCCACGCATCCGAGATCCAGTACCTGATGGACCTGCCGGCAGTCGCTTTCCCGGGGACGCTCTCGGCAGCACAGCAGCAGCTAGCCACCACCATGACGGGATACTGGACGAACTTTGCCAAGCGTGGATTCCCCTCCTCGTTCGGGAGCCCTTTCTGGTGGCCCTTCCAGAACGCCACCCAACCGATGCAGTCGCTGATACCGCCTGCACCGCAGACTGAGACCGACTTCGCGACCACGCACAACTGCGCCTTCTGGGCCGCCCTGGCGGCGGCGGCTTAACCAGCGCCACGCATCCGTTCGAACACCGCTGCTGATCGCACCCTGTGTGCGAGCCACACTTCCGCTCCGCCGTGTGGCTACGGAAACCTGCGGCCGGCCGCTTACCAGTGTCCGATTGTGACGCTTGCAGTGTTGTGGCGGCCCCGATTGGCGAGATGGGTCTGGTCGGTTAGCGACTGACAGCGAACCGCAACACGTCCGGGAAGACTCGTCCGAGCCCGAAGCTGCCGACGCCCGGGACGACCGTTACCGGTGGATCCCCGCCCAGCAGTTCGGCCACGCGGCGGGCGTGAGCCGGCGGGTGCGCTTCGTCCAGTTCGCCCGTCCACAGTGCGGTCGGTATCACGCCGGCTGGCGGTGGGGTGATGCCCCACGGTCTCCCTAGAAGGCGGATCTCCTCGATCGCTGCATCGGGGTTGCCCAGGAACTCACGCATCGTGCGGAGGTGGATGTCGCGAATCAACGGGTCGTCGAGAAACGGGCGATCGGCGGCGGGCACCTGGGCGATCGCGGAGTCCGGCAGCTTCTTGAAGGTCTGCCTCAGACCAGCTTTCAGCACGAACGGCACCTTGCGCGCGAGAAAGACAGCAGTCCTCAGCTGCTTGCCGGCGTCCATTCGAGCGTCCCGGCTGGTCATCGGGGCAAGTCCGCCGAGCAGCGCGAGCGCGGTCAACCGCTGCGGCGCCGAAGCCGCAACTGCGACGCCGTACCCCGTACCTCCTGATTGGGTCACGACGCCGGTACGCTCGATGTCAAGTGCGTCGAGCAGCGCAAGCTGGTCAGCTGGCCAGTCAGCCACCGTGCGCCCAGGCTTAGCGGCGCTGCCGTGGATCCCGGGACGGTCCGGGATCAGCAGACGGATGCCGAGCTCACGCGCCGTCGGCGCGAGAGCCCATCCGAGACCACGAGAGCAGGGACCGTCGAGAACGGTGACCACCGGGCCGGCGTCGGCGCCGGCCTGCACGTAGGAGAGCGTGCGGCCGTCTGGCAGCTCGATCTGAGAGTTCGGCTCTGGTTGCGACATCATGTCGCAAGATAGTTGCATAGTCTGCGACAGGATGTCGCAACGATCTCCGCGCGTCCCGGCCGACGAAGCCCGGCTCCGAATCCTGGCCGCGGCGCGTGAACTGCTGCTGGACCGTCCGTTCGCGGCACTGACGGTCGGCGACGTGATGGTCCGAGCGGGGCTCACACGTACCGTCTTCTATCGGCACTTCGAGGGACTGCCGCAGCTAGCCCCCGAGTTGCTCCCCGATGCCGAGGACCCGCTCGTCGACCAAGTCCTCCGCGGCTCTCCCGAAGACCTAATAGACACCATGATCACCGGCCTAGTCGGGCTGTACGCGGACAATGGCAGGTGGCTCCGCGCACTCGACGCCGCCGCCGCCGCGGACCCAGCTGTCGCTGCCGCGCTCGACCGCGCCCTCGTCGGTCCACGCCGGCTATTAGAGACGCTCGTCGCCGACGCTCCGGACCCGCCCCCCAACCCACGCGAGTTCGCGCTCCTACTGATGGCAACCCACCGGGCATACCTACTCGACAAATTCGGCAGCGGCAACGACACGCCGGCAAACCGTGGGGACGCAATCGCCGCGCTCGCCGCCCTCTGGCGGCGGCTTCTCGCGAAGTGAACCTCGAGCCCGGACAAACCCTCGGCCCGGCCCCCCTCGCGCGGTGAAGACGCATCTGCCAGGGACGAGCCAGCCCGTTCGGACCTGAGCCGCCGGGACCTGGGTCGCCCGTGGGTCCGCTGGCAATCCCGAGAGCGGCTGCCAGGCCGCCGAAGAATGGCCAGGTGGCCGTGGTTCTGGGCTGCTGCGACGCAGACGATGGCTGCACGCCTCCACGACTGGCGTTGACTACTTCACTCGAACGGAGACTCGCATGCCTGCCAATCGCCGCGCCCGTGGGGCGACCGCCCGCGCGTGACGCGCGATGGAGGATCGCCACGGTGATCGCCGGGATCGCAGCGTTTCTCTGCCTCGGGGTGGGAACTGCTTCTGCGGCGTCGCTGCCCCGCCCAGTGCACTCGAACGTCGGGCGGATGGGCAGTAGCGGTTGAACAAGATCGAAAGGAGACTTGGTGGCGGCACAAGCAGAGACTTCGCTTCAGCAGACGGTCAGCCGGTTCCTCGAGCGGTTGGACGCGATGGATCTTGACGGGCTCGTCGGGATGGTCGACGATGAGGTTCAGGGCGTCGATGAAATCGCGCGCAGGTGGATGCGCGGACGGCCGGCGATCGAAGGATACTTCTCACAGCTCAAAGACACCGTCTCAGACGTGCGCTCTCGAATGAGTGATGTTCAGGAGGATGCGTGGGGTGATGCTGGCCTGGTCACCTTCGTCCTGGATCAGACCTACACCTACACCTTGGACGGGCAGCAGCAGACGATCTCCGCTCCGACATCGATCGTCTTTCGACGCCGAGGGAGCGACTGGAGGATCGTTCTGATCCACACCGTGCCGCTCCCCGAGGAGGCCTAGGCGTGGTCGCAGCGACGTCCGTTACGTGTCGTCGTGCGAGCGATCGGACGACTGCGCTGGTAGTCGCGTCGCGCATCCCGCGGGTTCGCACGCCTGGATTGTCGCGGCCGGCGCAGCCGGTGCCACCCCGACAGGGCTCGTCCGAGATCGATGAAAATCGTCGCGGATGGGCTTTGCTTTTGGCCTGGCAGTCGCGTCGACTCGCGACAGTTCGGGGACGGACGAGGGAAATTGGGAGGTACGTGCGTGGGGCGTGGGGGGTGCTTGTCATTACCGCGGTGATGTGTGCCGGGTGTGGAAGTGGGTCGCAGAGCAGCACATCGATGCTGCCTCTGAGCGCCTACTTGGTCCGAGGGCATGAGGAGACTGGGATGCAGCGGACCGGGCCGGCGACCGCCGACCGGACCCCCGCACAGTGGACCTCGGACGGGGTGCCGGACGCTGCCGATGAGAACGACCGCTTGGCTAAGGAGGGCTTCCACGATGTGATAAGCGTCCCGACCAGTGATGGCGTTTCCTGGGCGATGCAGCTGGGTTCGGCGTCCTCGGCCGCGCGAGAGGAAGCCGCGGAGTTGAAGGAGTTCGCCTCCGGGCCGCAGGCGCCGGCGACCACGACGCGTTTCACGATCCCCGGTATCACCAGCGCGGACGGGTGGGTCTTTCCGAACGCCGACGCCAACGTCCTGTTCACTGAGGGCCGGTGCTTGATGCTCGTGGGCGATGACCTAACCACGAGCGACAACCAGCTCCCGGTGGTCGCCGCAGCGCGTGCCATCTGGACGCGCACGCACGGCAAGCCGGGCCCTTGCGCGACCTGAGCGGGACATCACATGCTGTAAGGCGACGGCGCCCTGGCGGCCCGCTCCCACTTTCCCTCGCGCGGCGAGGCGACCGGCCTACGCGTCGCGGCGCGCGGCTACTCTCGGACATCACGTGCAGCGCTTCGGGGGCCCGTGGCGTTGGATCCCGACTCCGGGACGGCGTCGACGCACCCGTCTCGCGCCCGCTCTGTGGTGTCGTTACGGCGAGGGTCAGCGGCCACGTGGCCGCTCTGCTCGGCGGCCGCTAGCGGTGGCGCGCGTAGACGGCGTCGGCAAGACAGGGAAACGCTTGAGGACGCGAGAGGCCGTCCCCGCGGGTGACGACGCGCGCGTGGGGGTCGATAGTCCGGCTGCCGGGCGCGCGGACACCTGATACCAGCCGGATCTGGCGCGACTAAGACCAGGTGGCCTCCTGAGGCGAGGTCGCCCCGCCGGGCCTAGCCTCAGTTCCGGCGATCAAGCCGAGCCCAGGAAAGCCTGATGAAGGGGCACCCTGAGGCGGGGTTGATGGAACCGATTTTTCCGACAGGAGGGGCGCTTTGATGATCTCCAAGAGGCCGAGCAACGGTTCGTCCCGTCGTCAGTTTCTGAAGGGAGTCGGGGCCACCGGGGCGGGGTTGGTAGCCGGCTCGGTTGGCCGCGCGGCCACGGCGCCCGCCGCGGTGGGCGCCCGCTCGCCGCTGTCTCCTGGCGCGTACGCCCGCCCTAATGGCGGCGCCCCTGCGAGCAGTGTTGACTTTGGACGGATCTTCCCGAATCTGCCGCCGTTTGCCGAAGCGAACGACACCGTGAGGGCGGCGCTGATCGAGGTGG
This sequence comes from uncultured Solirubrobacterales bacterium, assembly GCA_963822855.1. Lineage (GTDB taxonomy): Bacteria > Actinomycetota > Thermoleophilia > Solirubrobacterales > Solirubrobacteraceae > Palsa-465. The sequence continues at coordinate 70,497 of CAWGJE010000003.1, forward strand.
GACAGCAAGGCGGAATCCTCGACGGGCAGGACGATCTAGCCGCGGGGCCGAAGGCATTGATCGTCGATCCGACGGTCAACGGCAACCCCACGGCCACGAACCCGTACGGAACCAATCCGGATAACCCGACGATGACAGCGGGCTCGACGTTTGTGGGGCAGTTCGTCGATCACGACATCACGTTTGATCAGACCTCGCAGCTCGGGGTGCCGCAGAACCCGTTGATCTCGCCCAACACCCGCACCCCGGCACTCGATTTGGATTCGGTCTTCGGGGGCGGGCCGGGGCTCCGTCCGGACCTTTACGTAGACAACCCGGACGGGTCGGTCGGCCCGCAGTTGAAGATCGGCTCGGGCGGGGTCCACGAGGACGTACCCCGCGTCCCGAACGGGGACGGGACTTTTACCGCCCTGGTGGGTGACCCGCGTAACGATGAGAATGTGATCGTCGCGGGCATGCACTGCGCGCACATCCTGTTCTACAACCGCGTGCTGGACGAGCTCTCAGAGCATGACCTGGGCCATTTCCCGGCCGCTCGTGCTTACCGCGAGGACCGGGCGAGTAATTATGTGGCGTTCCTGCTCGCGCGGCAGGTGACGCTGTGGCACTACCAGTGGCTGCTGGTCAATGAGCACCTGCCCCAAATCGCCGGGCAGCAAATGGTTAACGATGTGCTCGGGCACGGCAACCGCTTCTACAACCCGCCGCCCGCGGATGCATTCATGCCGATCGAGTTCGGCGCGGCCGCATACCGGTTCGGGCACAGCATGGTCAGGCCGTCCTACCGGGCCAACTTCACCAGCGGCACCGGGGATAGCACCAGCGCGACCGCCGACCCCTTCTTCGCGCTGGTGTTCGACAAGAACGAGCCTGATTTCTCGGACCCGGTCGACTACGACCGCGACGATCTGCTCGGCGGCTTCCCGGCGCCGCGTCGGTACGTTGGGTGGCAGACGTTCTTCGACTTCGGGGACGGGAACGTCAAGAACAACAAGAAGATCGACACCACGGTCTCGAGCGTGCTGTTCACGCTTCCGGTGCCGGCGATCGCCCCACACACGCAGACCAGCCCCACCGTGTTGCCGCAGCGAAACCTGCTGCGCCAGCTCACCTGGGGGCTCCCGTCCGGTCAGGCCATCGCCCGCGCGATGCGCGTCCCGGCGCTCGCGCCATCCGACCTGGCCGAGCTCGCGGGCGTGTACGCGCCGTTCGTCGCTAGCACGCCGCTGTGGTACTACATCCTCGCGGAGGCCAAGGCGATGGACGACGGGCTGAACCTCGGCCCGGTCGGCGGGAGAATCGTCACCGAGACGCTGATCGGGCTGCTGCGCGCCGATCCCGCCAGCTACCTGAACGTCTATCCCAGCTTTCGGCCGTTCCTCGGCACCGACCTCCAGCTAGGATCGAACCTCGACCCCAACATCACCGGCAACCGCACCTACACCCGTGCGCACTTCCTCTACTACGCCGGCGTCGTCACAACCGGCACGTACCGCTGATGCCGAGGTGACGATGTTCGAATGCCTGTACGACATGGGCGATCCGGTCGGCGCCTCGCGCCATGTGCGTTCGTCGCTTGGGCCCGATGGCACCTGGATGATCGGTGAACCGAATGCCGGCGATCGCGTCGAGGACACGGGGGGCTTTGCCCGATTCCGCCGCGTGGCCGAGACACCGTTCAATCTCGTGTGCGAGGTGCGACCGTGACGACGAGCACCGACGAGACCGAGGCGCCCGCGAACGCTGCGGGCGCCCGGCGGGCCGAACAGACCCGCGCCCGATATCCGGACCTCACGGGATATGTCGAGCGCGATGGCGTGCGCGTCTTCTACGAGGTGTACGGGACGGGCGCTCAGACGATCTTCCTGCTTCCGACGTGGTCGATCGTTCACTCGCGGTTCTGGAAGGGGCAGATCCCGTACCTGGCGCGCCACTTCCGGGTCGTGACATTCGACGGCCGGGGCAACGGCCGCTCGGACCGGCCGGCTGGCGCCCAGGCGTACAGCGCGAGCGAGTTCGCTGATGACGCGCTCGCCGTCATGGATGCGACCGAGACGGAGCGTGCAGCTCTGGTAGCGCTGTCGTCCGGTGCGCTGTGGGCGACAATCCTCGCCGCCGATCACCCCGACCGGATCGAGGCGGTCGTGTATGTCGGCCCCGCGGTGACGCTCATCTCCAACCACCCCGAACGCGATGTATCCCCGTTCGAGGACGCGATCGAGACCGACCCTGAGTGGGCCAAGGCCGCCGGCCGACTGGTCCACGACTACATCGGCTTCATCGAGTTTTTCTTCTCGAGGTGCTTCACCGAGCCGCACTCGAGCAAGCAGATCGAGGACTGCATCGGCTGGGCGATGCAGACCACACCCGAAACGATTCTCGACACCGTGCTCGGCATCGGAGTGCCCCGTCAGGAACTGTTCAGCGCGACCTGCGCGCGCGTACGGTGCCCAACGCTCGTGATCCATGGCGACGAGGACCGGATCCGCCCCGTCACACAGGGTGCGGCGCTCGCGGACGCGACCGGCGGTCGGCTCGTGACACTCGAAGGCGCGGGGCACATCCCAAACGCGCGCGACCCGGTCAAGGTCAATCTGCTGTTGCGCGAGTTCGTCGGCGGACGCCGAGCGGCCACATCGGCGTGGAAGCGTGCCCGAGCGAGCGGGCGTCGGGCGCTCTACATCTCCTCGCCGATTGGTCTTGGCCATGCGCAGCGCGACGTCGCGATCGCCGACGAGTTGCGCAAGCTGCACCCCGACCTCACCATCGACTGGCTCGCTCAGCATCCGGTCACCAAGGTCCTCGAGACGCGCGGCGAGCGGATCCATCCTGCGAGCGCAGAGCTCGCGAACGAGTCCAGCCACATCGAATCCGAGTCGGCCGAACACGACCTGCACGCCTTCCAGGCGATCCGCCGGATGGACGAGATCCTGGTGGCGAACTTCATGGTCTTCCACGACCTCGTCACCGCCGAGCGGTACGACGTGTGGATCGGTGACGAGGCCTGGGAGCTCGACTACTACCTGCACGAGAACCCAGAACTAAAGACGGCCGCCTACGTGTGGCTGACCGATTTCGTCGGGTGGCTGCCGATCGAAGACGGCGGCGCCCGCGAGGAGTTCCTGACCGCCGATTACAACGCCGAGATGATCGAGCAGATCGCGCGCTACCCGCGCCTTCGCGATCGGGCCATATTCGTCGGCGACCCCGACGACATCGTCCCGGAGCACTTCGGGCCCGACATGCCCGCGATCCGGGACTGGACCGAGCAGCACTACAGCTTCGCCGGCTACGTGACCGGCTTTGACCCACCGGGATCCGCCGACCGCCAGGCCCTACGCGCCGAACTCGGCTACCACCCCGATGAGCGGGTATGCATCGTGACAGTCGGCGGCTCCGGCGTCGGCGGCGACCTTCTTCGCCGGGTGATCGCGAGCTTCCCCGCGGCGAAGCGCCTCGTCCCCGAACTGCGGATGATCGCCGTCGCCGGACCTCGCATCGACCCGCAATCACTCCCAGGGCACGACGGCCTCGAGATTCGCGCGTACGTGCCCAACCTCTACCAGCACCTGGCGGCATGCGACCTCGCAGTCGTCCAGGGCGGGCTCACGACCGCGATGGAACTGACCGCCAGCCAGCGGCCATTCATCTACTTCCCGCTCAAGCACCACTTCGAGCAGAACTTCCACGTCCACCACCGGCTATCGCGCTACGGCGCCGGGCGACGGATGGACTTCGACGAGTCGCCACCGGACGCGATCGCAGCGGCGATCGCCTCAGAGCTTGACCGTGAAGTCCGCTACCGCCCCGTTGAGACTGACGGCGCCGGCCGGGCGGCCGCGCTGATCGCCGAGATGCTCTGATACACAACCGGCCTGGACGATGGCTCGCGGCCGACCAAAGCGGCCGCGATTCCGCCGCCGCATGAGCGTCTGTGGCCGCCGGAACCCGACACAGGCAATCACGCCCGCGCTGTCAGCGCGAATACCCGCGCGAGCACGAAGGCAGGTGTCGGCCCGCTCTTCATGAGCGACCTGGGGAGTCCGACTTTTTCGTGCGGCCATTCCTTGGATCGTTGCCGGCAGCGCGGTCGTGACCACAGGTAATCCACAGCTCGCCGCCAGTCGATTGCCAATAACGCTGGCCAGAGTTCTGAACGGAATCTGAGAGCGACCAGATTGGAGCGCAGCAGGAATGAAGAGTCATAACGAAACTGCCGGTCAGGAGTCGAGTGCGTCGGCTCGCCCGGATTCTGGCCATGCCGCGCGACGGTGGCGTGCGATTCCCGCGCGCGTGCGAGTACAAAAGCAGTGCGACCACATCATCGACGGCTCGTACGCCGCCCGCCCCTGACCGTTCGCGCGGTACGCCCCATAGAACGCGCCCAGATCCATCTGCTCGACCGCGTCGAGGATCGACCACACCACGTGATCATCCGGCACCCAATCCGTCAGATCCGGCGGCAACAACATCGTCTGCCCCCGGTCGCAAGCGAGGAAGTTCTGCGGCATGACTAGATGGTCTTAACTTAAACACGCCGGACGTCACAAGTTTGCCCGAGAGCCACGGCGATGAGCAGGACGCTGCGAGCTTGGGCTGATCCTCTACTCAATGTCGTTGCGATGCTCAGTTCGGAAGGCGCGCGATGATCGAGTTCGTTGCGCGGAGCTGCATCGGGAGTCGGCTAACGCGAGATTGCGAGGACGCCGCAACCTGGTGGTCATACAAATGTCATTCTGTCACTGCATAGACCCGCGGCGGGATATGTGACGAGCGCGGCGTGGCCGACGTGGGTGGCTGTCAGCCGCCGATCCCGATCGCGAACACGTGCATCGCGGTGAACACGCCGACGCCGTTGCTGACGTTCGGGAGCGTTACAAAAGACACCGTCTTGCCCGACTGAAGCGGGACCGACGCGAAGTAGACGTTGCGGATGCCGCCGGAACCGTTGGCGCCGCTGGGCGTGTTCCAGCTGCTCATGGTCGCGATCGTGCTGGTGCCCGAGGCGGGGCTGGAGCTCGCCCAGTCGGCGAAGTTCAGCGTGAACTGCTGCGTGGTGCCGTCGGTGTAGGTGATCGTGCCGGTGCCGGTAGCGGTGCCGAAGGCCGCCGCCCCGAGCAGGCCAAGCGTCGATCCCGTTCCGGAGACATCAAAGGACTGGCCTTCGGCGACCACGTTGTCGGGCTGACCGGCGGGCACGTTCGGCCACGTCATCGTGACGCCGCCGACGGTGACCGCCGAGCCGGGCGTCAGCGCGTTGGGGGTGGCCGAGGCGAGCGCCTGCGCCGAGTAGCTGTCCCCGACGCCATCAAAATCACCGGGGGTCGTGTTGCCGTTGTCCGTGATCCCGACGTTGTTGAAGGCATCGGAGGCATTGGAATAGGCCGCGGTCACGTTCTCCTGCGCCCAGCCGGTCGAGCGGCTGCCGGTCGCCGCCGCCGCGGTGATCACGGTCGTGCCGGGCGGCGTGGGAATGCTGGCGCCGTAGTCGCCGTGGCCGTTGGCGACCGTCTCGGTCACTGAGGTCGTGTTGTGTTGCGACCCGGGCTGGCTGGCGGCGATGTCGACCTTCGCGCGAGGGGCGGTCGTGCCGGTGACCGTGGTCGTCGCCGCAGGCGTGGTCGAGTTTGCCGCCGGTGAGCTGATCGTCAGTGGGACGACGGTGGGGGGACCGGACGTCACGTACCGGCTACGGGTGATCGCCGGCTGGTCGAGCACCGTTCCGGTCCCGAGGTCGCGCACGAGCCGCAGGTACTGCGCCTGGGCCCAGATCAGCGGCGTCGCGGACCCCGCGGCCTTGCCGTTGGTGAAGCCGATCGAGGCGGTCGTCGGATCAGATCCATACGGCGAGGCCGGCGTATCGGGGTCCTCCCAGATCTGCTCGGGCATCAGGCCCAGGCCCCAACCCATCCGCTGCATCGCGTTCGCCAGCCGCGACGCGCCGGCGGTGTCGCCTGCCTGCAGCTCCTGCTCGGCCCGCTCGCCCGTCAGGACCGGCCATACGTGCCCGGATCCGGTGCCGTTGGTGAACCACGGCTCTCCGGTCGGCGAGCAGTTGGTCGGGTCCGGGACGTAGCAGTCTCCGTAACCGTCCGTCGCACCGTTTGCCTTGATTCCATACCGGTGCCAGCCGGGACCAGACGCCGTCTGGGACTCGATCACTGAATCGACGACGCGCAACGAGGCCTGAACGTCGGGGTCGTCGGCCGGGAGCTCGCCGAGTCGCGTCAGCTCGAGAAAGCCCGCGTCGACGACCGAGCGCTGGTCGACGTTCGGGGTGCTGCCGTTCCCGAGGTTGTAGGTCTCGGCGGCATTCGGATCGCCGGTCGGGGACAGTCGGATGAAGTAGCGAGGCGCGTACGGGCCGCTGGTGGTCACGGTCCATTTCTTGACGTTGCGCTGGTAGTCGTCGGCCGTCGCGAGATACAGGCGTGCGCGCGCCGAGTCGCCGGCGGCCTGCGCGAGATGGCTCGCGGCGACGAGCCCGGCGATCTCGGCCGCCAGCGTCGACGGCGAGTAGCCCGGGTGCTCTTCCCAGCGCTCGACCCCGTAGTTGGGTCCGTGATCGACGATGAAGTCCGCGGCCCGCCGGACGTGATCGTCGTAGAAGCCGACGTCGCCGGCGAACCCGCCCTCCCAGGCCATCAGGATCGGGTAGGCATCCTCGTCGATCTCCGAGAGCCCGAACGTGTCCGGTGCCACCGAGCCGTCGATCTCCGAGTCGCGCGGGAAACTGCCGTCCGGCTGCTGCACCTTGTCGAACAGGAAGCGGACCATCTGCCGGGCGCTCGTCCGGTCGCCGTCCGCGAGCAGACCGGTGAACGTCTCGTAGCTGTCACGCGCGAACACCTCCCGATAGGTCCATCCGGGGTGGGTGGTGCTCGCCGGCACGGACTGGCCCCAGGGGTCCGTGGGCGAGGCGACGAAGGCACCAATGTTGGTCTTGTCCTCGGCCGCCTTGAGCACATTGGCCGACAGCCAGTAGGTGCGCTGCATCGCCGCTTTGTCGGAGGCCGCGTAGCCGGGCAGATGCGCCGGCGGCGAATGCAGGGCGTCGTCATAGGTGCGCCAGCCGCTCTCGTAGCTCGCGAGAGTCTGGGCGAACGGCCGCGCAGCGCTCGCGCGGGCGGCGGCGACCGCGCCCGGAGCCCCGGGGGCGAACCCGAGCGCAAGCGTGAACGGCCGGCCGGGAGTCTGCTTTACCCGCGCGGTCTGGACGACGTTGCCGTCGTCGGCTGACTGGTAGGCGTCGACGAGCCGGTGGTAGGTGTCGAGCTGCTCGAGTCCGTCGCTGGGCGTGCCGACGAACCCGCTCGACTCGGACAGGAAGGGGTGGTCGGCGACCAGTGCGCCGACGACCTGCGCCGCGAACGGACCGCTCGGCGCGATGGTGTCGGAGGAGATCAGCGCGGTCGTGGCTGAATCGACGGTCGCGTCGTTCGGCCCGCCGTTGGTGGCGCCACCGCCGCCCGTGTTGTCGATCGTCGCGTCGTATCGGACGTAGACCTTGAGCTTCTTGATCGAGGCAGCGCCTCCGCGTAACGGCTCGAGCGTGGTGCGCACCACGACGCTGTCTCGCGCCGGATCGGTGATGTAGTCGCTGACGAGCTGGAACCGGTGGCTGGCATCAGTGCTGACGACGCGGCACACCATGCCGCTGCGATCCGGCGAGCTGACCGTGTAGGTCATGTCGCGCTGCTGCAGGTCGGCGAACGACCTGCCGTCGGTGACGATGTACTGAACCGTGTTGACGTTCGAGTTCTCGATCGTCGGACTGAAGACATCAGAAAGCACGCCGTCGGCGACCGTGAACCAGACCTTCGAGGTCGTATTGCGGGCGGTGCCGAAGCAGTCCTTGCGGGCCACGTCCATATAGGACGTGGCACCAGGGCCGCCGGGCGCAGACCCACCCGCCGACTGGGCGCTCGAGACCGAGGCGGCGATCCCCATACCGCAGCCGCAAACCACGAGCAGGGCGATCGCAAACCGAGCCGCTGCCGACCGTCGTCCTCCCTCCATAAGCTTCCGTGTACCCAGATCGAGCGAGCCCTAGTCGGCCACTCAACAGCTCTAACAGGAGTAGCCATGACCGATGAACTTGGGCTGGCTCTCGCGGCTGGGGACAAGCGCAATGTTATAGGCGACATGCCGCGGTTCCGCTGCTCTCGCAACACTCGCATCTGTGCCGATCACAGAGTCGACCCAGCTCGCGCGGCAAGCGACTCCCGCGGGATCGGACGCGACTTCGTCCGAGCTGGTGCTGACGCGTCGGCGGGGCGCCTGCGGCTCGCCGATCGCGGGCCTCACAAGAATGCGTCCGGAAAGGCCGCGCTGCCTATAGAGGCTGCCGGCGTCTGCCGGCTGACATGCGCTAATCCGGAGCTCGGTCACGGCGAACCCGATCGCGCGGCCCGGATAGCCCAGACGATCCAGATCGTGGCATCTCGATCGCTATTGCCCGAGCTGACCACGTGAGCGCTTCCACGGTTTGCGATTGCTTGCGGCGACTACGTGGAACCGGAAGCTCGGGGTTTCTGGGGGCAATTTCGCCGCCAAATGCCCACCGCTTCCTGCAAAGGCGCACCGGCTATCGCCAGCGTGGCTGGGCCATCGTCACGGCATGGTCTCCGTCCAGGCCGCAGAAGGGATCACAATGACGCCGTGAACACCGAGGTTACCCGGACCGCGTTGCTCGTGTTGGATGTGCAGACCGCCATCGTCGAGCCCGCCCCGGAGTCGTTCTTCGTGGCGATGCGCCGTGCCGTGGACGCGGCGCACGAGGTCGGGATCCAAGTGATCTACATCCGCGTCGAGCTTCGACCGGGTCACGTGGGGGTCTCCCGCCGCAACAAGCGCCTAACCCGGCTCCAGCCCGTGCTGCAGCAGGGTGCGCCTGGGCTCGAGATCCATCCATCGCTCGCGCCCGAGGAGCGAGACATCGTCTTGACCAAGCACCGTGTGAGCTCGTTCGTGGGAAGCGGGCTCGACGTGGTGTTGTCGTCGCTCGGCGTCACTTATCTGGTCCTTGCCGGAGTCTCGACGAGCACGGCGGTCCTCGGGACGGCGATGGCTGCCGCCGACATGGACTTCGGGCTTCACGTTCTCAGCGACGCCTGCTTCGACGCCCGGACGGACGTCCATGATCTGCTCATGGAGGATGTCTTACCGGGGATGGCGACGGTGCTCTCCGCCGAAGATTGGGCCGCGTCCATAGCGCATTGACGAGTGGGCTACCGCGGGGCGTTCGTAACACCATTTGCTACAAGATCGTGTTCGAGGTGACCGACGACGAGGTCTGGGTCGTTGCGGTGCAGTCCGCTGTCCCCGATCCTGCTGATCTCGAGGCGGAGGCAGCGGGAAGAAACCTTCGATTCCGACGCGCGACCCCGCTGCACCGTCAACCGCGAAGAGCCGCTTTCACCTGTCAGCGATTGTCCTGCGCCGACCGGGCATCGATATTGCTTAGCCACGCCAGGGCCAGTGGCGGCTGGCTGTTGGTTACGCGCGAAGCGATCGCCGGCCCTGGACCGGCGGTTGCCGGGTCGCGGGAGCGCTTGATGCGCTCCCGCATGGTTGTGCTCTAAAGGGCAAGTCCGGCGCTGGCGTGCATCATCGGCGCGCGGCGGGCGTGGACGGTGGAGATGATCTCTTCCGAGGAGATGCCTTGCAGGTAGGTGCCGGTTGTGGACAGGTGCGAGTGCCCCAGTTGGCGTTGGATCAGCGGCAGCGGGATCCCCTCACGCAACGGCTCGACCGCATGCGCGTGGCGGAGCTGGTGGGGGGCGAAGCGCCGTCGGACGCCCGCCTCAATCGCCACCTGGTGTAGCTGGAGCCTGGCGGCGCTGGCTGACCAGGCGTGCCCGGCAGTGGGTCCGGCGATCACGCAGAACAACGGCCCGACTGGCAACGCGGCGCGCTCGGTCAGCCATGGTCCGAGCGCCGTCCACCCCCACGCGTCCATCCCGACCTGGCGACGGCGGTCGTTCTTGCCATGCCTGACCAAACCGATGCGGGCTGTTCCTCCAGACCGGTCTCGGTCAGCGACAGCGCTTCGCTGATCCGCAGCCCGGCACGGCGTGAAAGTCCGACAAGGTCGCCGGCGAGCGACGACGGCCGGCAGCATCGAGCAGCTGCTGAGCAGAGGACATGGCTCCCTCCCATGGAGAGCTGGACGTTGACCACCAGCTCTATCGCCCGTGAGCCGATCCATCGAGCACGCGATCAACGTCGAGCGCCATCGCCAGGACCGCGATCCCGATCACGCACTACCGCATCCCGAGTAAGCAGCAACCACCCGCGACTCCTCGGCTCGTGGCATAGGACTCGTCCGCTTGGGGACCGGTGGCCAGACGAATGCGATCGCGAGAGCGGCGGATTCGCAGTTGCGCTGGGCGCCGTTTTCCGGGCCCCAGCTCATACATGCATACCGGCCCGGTGCCTATGCAGAGTCCGTGCAGCCGCTCCGGCGCCGACCCCAGCGACCGCACGCCCTGCTCGCAGCCGCTTGACGCCTGTTGGGGTCACGCTGGCGCGGCGACCGCTTTGCTCGACGAGCGGTGGACGGGTCGATTGAGCGGGTGATACGACAGTGGCGAAGGATCGTCGCCGACGGTGCCGGCTGACGCGTGGTCCGTCGCGTGCCGATCGTGAAGACCGCGCGGGGGAAAGCGCGCGGGCCGTCAGCCGGCGATGGTGCCCACTTCGCGCTGACGCTGTCGCGGGAGCGGGCGTTTCTCGATGCAAGTCACGTGTCGTCGTGGGCGAGGGAGCTGGAGAGTTCGCGGTAGGCATCGACTTGCGCGAGAAGCGTCTTTGCCTTGTCCTCAACGGCCTGCACGGCGTCGGCGCCTGCCACCCACCGGGCGGGAGGGTTGTCGGTGTCGATCACGGAGACGAGACCGGCGGCGAGCTTGGCGGGGTCACCGCCCTGTTTGCCGTTCATGCTCTGCCACGCCGCTTTGGTGGCGGCACTCTGCTCGGCATAGTCGTCGATCGAGAGCTCGGCCCACGTCGTGGACTCGGGAGTGAGGAGGTCGGTGCGAAAGAAGCCGGGTTCCACGATCGTCGTGCTGATGCCGAACTGTTCGACCTCGGTGGCCAGTGACTCCATCCAGCCCTCGACGCCGAACTTCGCTGCCGCGTAGGCGGAGCAGAACTGCTGACCGACGATCCCGGCCGTCGACGAGATCGAAACGATCGTCCCGGCGCGTTGTGCGCGCATCGTTGGCAGCACCGCTCGGGTGACCGCCATCGTCCCGAACAGGAGGGTCCCGACCTGCGCTTGGACTTGAGCGGGTGAGATCTCTTCGAAAAATCCCGCGATGAAGTTACCGGCGTTGTTGACCAGCACGTCGACTCGGCTAAAGCGCTCTAGGGCCGCGGCAATCGCGGCGTCGGCTTGCTCGGCATCGGTGACGTCTAGGCGCACGACGAGCAGGTCGGCGTGCTCGCCGATCGCTGCTGCGACGGCCTCGGTGTTGCGGCCGGCCGCGACGACGTTGTGACCCGCGGCGAGCGCGGCCTTAGCGAGCTCGACGCCGAGGCCGCGGCCCGCGCCGGTGATGAACCAGGTTTGTTTCGGCTTATTCATGAGTCGAGCTAAGCACTGCTACCGGAAAGCTGGGAGTCCCTGCTGTAAGGGGTTCTCGCAGGGCCTCCCACGCGGACGAGATCTGGGGTTACTCTCGATCTCGTGGACCTCAAGACGGAGATCCGGGAGTTCCTGACCTCGCGCCGGGGCAACCTCACGCCCGACCAAGCGGGGATCACTGCCTACGGCGCGCGGCGCGTGCCCGGCCTGCGGCGTTCCGAGCTCGCCGCCCTGGCCGGCGTCAGCGTGGAGTACTACACCCGCATCGAGCGAGGCAACCTCTCCGGCGTGTCCGACAACGTCATCGAAGCCATCGCCGGCGCGCTCAAGCTCGACGACGCTGAACGCGCGCACCTCTTCGACCTCGCCCGTGCCAGCCACCCCGCCGCCACCACACGCCGGCGTCGCGCGACACGCCAACAGGTCCGTCCCAACGTGCAGTGGGTGCTCGACTCCATCACCGGCGCAGCCGCTTTCGTGAGCAATGGATCCCACGACATCCTCGCGGCCAACCAGCTCGGCGAGGCGCTCTGGTCACCCTTATACGCCAACGTCGACCGGCCGGTGAACTCCGCCCGATATCTCTTTCTGGACCCCACCGCGCGGGACATGTACCCGGATTGGGAGCGCATCGCGAGCGAGACCGTCGCGATCATGCGCCGAACCGCCGGCGCGGATCCCCGCGATCGCAGACTCTCCGAACTGGTCGGCGAACTCTCGATGCGCAGCGAAGAGTTCCGAACCCGATGGGCGTCACACAACGTGCGCTTCCACAACACCGGCACCAAGCGCTTCATCCACCCCCTCGTCGGCGAACTGACCTTGAACTTCGAACGGTTCGACCTCGCCGCCGAAAACGGGCTGACGATGTTCACCTACACCGCCGAACCCGGCACACGCTCCGCAGATAGCCTCGACCTCCTCGCCAGCTGGACCGCAACCCCACACACACCCGAGACCAACCGGACACACCTCGAACCGGGCGCCAAATAGCCGGACCCCCCCAACACGCCCATCGCTCTCGCCGATCATCGCCCCGGACTCGGACGAGCGCATCGGCGGCGCCTCCACCGCGCCAAGTCGCCAGCGCCGCATTATCCGAAGCGTTGGGCTCTCGCTGTGGCCTGCGGACAATCTCGGCAGCGTCGCACCGTCCGGCGGCACGGCCCCTCTGGTCTGAGAACGATCGCCCGGGCGGCGTCGAGGTCGCCCCCGGGCAGGACATGGAATGTCGCCAAGGAGTGGCGCGACCCGGGTCGGGCTGGAGCACGAAAGGAATCGTCCGGATCGGCCTCCTCGAAGGCGCGGTCTTCGCCGAACCCGGGGTGGCGACCGGCGGGCACGGATCGTCGTGATCCGTCCGCGGCCTCGGCGCAGTGTTGCGGCGCGCCGCGCGGGAGGGTGATCCGCGGATGACCTCACTGCGTATAAGAGGGTGAGATGTCCACGAGGTGCGATACGACGCGGGAACCTGTGACCACCCGGCGGTCGCCGCTAGCGAGCGGTTCGCTCCGCGAACATCTCTTGAGAGGCGCGGCCGGTCTCGTTGCCGCGGTTCTCGCGATCGTCCTGGTCGCGGTCGTTGGTCCGATCTCACTAGCGCTCCTGCCCGTCACCGCGCTGGCCTGGCGGGGCTGCCCCACATGCTGGACGGTCGGCTTGTTCGGCACGCTTGCATATGGCCGCGCTCGGCGTGACTGCTCACGTTGCTGAGCGGTCGACCGCGCGACGACACTTCGATTCGCCGAGAGCAGGGCCGACGAGCAGCGGTCCGGAGAACGCGGCCTACCTATGCAGCGCCGCGAGATGCTGCAGCTCACACGCCGCCCGTGCAGCAGTCGGATCTAGCCGAAGGCGATCCCGCCGCCGGGCGGGCCTTGACGATCCAGATCGTGGCGAACCAGCAGCCCGATGCCGTACGGAAGCAGCGGCGCGGCGTCTGAACTCTGACCCGCGCAGTTCGGGTTGCGCATCATCCGGGCTGTGCAGTCGTCCGCCTCGCGCAGCGAATCAACTGAGTGCTGGCGCGAGTCCTTTGACACGAAGATCGATTCGTCGGTGGCGATAGTGCTGATGCACTCGGCTGTCACAGGGAGTGCCGGCGCCTGGACTGCTGTTCGTTGGCCTCCGATTGCACGTCGGCCGCGCCCGGTCGCCGGGGGACGGTTGTTGGCGAGCCGCGAAAGGTTCGACGGTAAGCGGTTGGTGTGGTGGATAGGCGTCGGGCGAAGTGGGCGCGGAGTGTCGCGGCGGTGCCGAAGCCGGTGCGTTGCGCGAGTTCTTCGATCGACAGGTCGGAGTTTTCGAGTAGTTCCTGCGCGGCGCGGGTGCGTTGCTCTAGGACCCATTGGGCGGGGGTAGTGCCGGTCTCCTGGAGGAAGCGGCGCGCGAATGTGCGCTGGGACATGTAGGCCTTGCGGGCGAGGGTGCGTATGTCCAAAGGCTGCTCGAGCCGGCCCAGCGCCCACATGCGGAGTGGTTCCAACGAGCCACCGGTGGAATCGGGATCGGTCAGCGGCCGCTCGACGAACTGGGCCTGTCCGCCGTCGCGATGCGGGGCGATCACCGTGAACCGTGCCATCGCGCTGGCCACTGCGGCGCCGTGATCGCTGCGGATCAGGTGCAGGCAGAGGTCGAGCCCGGCGGCGACTCCGGCGCTGGTGAGGACTGATCCTTCATCGACGTATAGCACCGCTGGATCGACCTTGACTTGTGGATATTCGCGCGCGAGTCGATCCGTGGCGTCCCAGTGAGTGGTGGCTCTGCGGCCGTCCAGCAGGCCGGCGTGCGCGAGCACGAACGCGCCGGTGCAGATCGACAACACGCGTGCTCCGCGGTCGTGGGCGCGGGCGATCGCGCGGGCGGCCCGGTCGTTGGTGTCGGGGTCGAGTGGCTCGGCGATTCCGGGGACGACGATCGTGTCCGCCCCGCGCAGCGCCGCCAATCCCTTGGTAGCGAGCAGGTCCAGTCCGGTGGAGCTCCGCACCGGTCCGGCGCGTACGCCGGCGAGCGCGTAGGTGTAGTACGGCGCGCCGCAGTGGCCGAACAGGTGCGTGGGCGCGGCGAGATCGAGCAGCATGACTCCTGGCAGCGCCAGCGCGACCACGTGGTGAGCGCTTGCTCGGGGTTCGGGAGCCATTGGCAGGAATTCAACGATACATGACATATCTGCCACTTGTGCCGATCGCTCCGGGGATCGACCATTGACGACACGAGCGACTCGCCCAGCCGGTAACGGGTTCGATCCGTCGGCGCTCGAGACTTCGTCAACCTTGCCTGTCAGGGGGCGTCATGCTGACCTCTTGCTTTGAACGACCGCGCGGCGTCGCAGTGTCTGCGCTCGTGCTTTTTCTGGCGGCCTTTGGACTGGTGGCCTCGCCGGCGTTCGCCTTCCAGCAGACGTTCACCTATACCACCGCGGGGACCTATACGTTCACGGTCCCGCAACACGCGACCTCGCTCAACATCCTCGCAGACGGGGCTAGCGGGGCGCCCGGCAGCGACACTCCGGCCGAAGCGACGGGCGGCGTCGGCGGCGGCGGGGCGCAAATCGATGTGACGGTGCCGGTCGGCGGCGGTTCGTTCCCGGCCGGCGGGGACACGCTTCAGCTGATCGTCGGCGCGCAGGGCGGCGGCGGTCCCGGCGGGGTTGGCAACGAGGCTGCCTCCGGGGGAGGGGCCGGGGGTGGCGCCACGGTCCTGAGCGATCTGTCGAGCTCGCAGACCGGCGTAATCGCGGTCGCCTCCGGCGGGGGCGGCGGCGGCGGCGCCGGAGCGTTCGCCTCCTATGACGGCGGCTCTGGAGGGTTCGCGTATGGCGCCGTGTTTCCTACCAGCGGCGGCCCGACGAGCGGCGGTCCCGCCCCGTTTACCGGGGCTGCCGGCGGTGCCGGTGGCCCGTATCTCACCGTCGGTTGTAGCACGACGTTCTCGGTCGGTACGGCGGGCGAGGCGGCAGCCACGGCCACCGACGCGGGCGGCGGCGGCGGCGGCGGCGACGGGGGGCCGGGGGTCAACGGGGACGGCGGCGACGCCGGCGGGGTCGGTGGTGGTGGTGGCGGCGGCGGTGGCGCGGGCGGCAGCTGCGTCCTTCCGGGCTCCACGAACAACGCTCCCGTCTCCGCGGGCTTCCAAAGCGACGGCGCGGCGACCCTCACGTTCACTGTCACCGCCACGCCCATCCAGATCACCTCACCGAACTCACTCTCGGTCCCCTCGACGGCACGAACCGTTCTCTTCCCGGTCATCGCGACCGGCTCGCCCGCGCCGTCTCTCTCGCTCTCGGGCGCCCCGTCATGGCTCACGATCACGAACTCCGGCTTCCTGGAGGGCGCGATCCCGCCACACACCGTCGGCACCTTCATGTTCGACATCAATGCCTCCAACGGCCAAAGCGCGCCCGCGGGCCAGATATTCACGCTCCACGTGACCGCGGCGCCGCTGGCGCAGATGGCGCCGAACTCGATCACGGGCACCGTCGGCTCACCCCTCTCGGTCAGGCTGAATGCCGTCGGTGGAAGCGCCCCGTACACCTGGTCGCTGGCCCACGGGACGACGCTGCCCGCCGGACTGAGCCTGAGCTCAGACGGCGTGATCAGCGGCACCCCCACGGCCGCGAGCGTCGCGACACCGATCCTCCAGATCACCGACAGCGCGGTGCCCAACGCCGACAGCACCAGCGGCAGCGTCGCGATCAAAATCAACCCCCGGAAGCTGACGATCACCCCGCTCTCGCTGCCCAAAGCGGTCGTCGGCAAGCCGTACTCACAGACGCTGACCGGCGCGATGGGAACGGCACCGGTGACGTGGAAGATCGTCTCGGGCAGCCTCCCGGCGGGTCTCAGCCTCGGCGCGAGCACGGGGAAGATCAGCGGGACCCCGACGACTCCCGGGACGAGCACGTTCAAGGTTCAGGCGACCGACTCGAGCACGCCCACGCGGATGACCGCCACCTCGACGCTGACGCTGATCGTCAATCCGGGGGTCGCGGCGGCCGTGTTCGTGACCGATGCCGGCTATAGCGGCGTGCAGTCCTTCGCGCTCGGCGAGACCGGCAACGTGGCGCCGCTGACCTCGATCACGAGCTCGGCGCTGGACGGAACGAGCGCGGTCGCGATCGACGCCAGCGGGACGGTGTACGTCGCCAACTCTCTCAGCAACGCGATCACCGAGTTCGGCTACGGCGCGAACGGCAACGTCACGCCGACGGCGACGATCGCCGGCCCCGCGACCGGGTTGTCCTACCCGAGCGGGCTGACGATCGACTCAAGCGGCCGGCTGTACGTCGCCAACTACACCGCTAACACGATCACCGTCTACGCACCCGGAGCGAGCGGCAACGCAACACCGCTCGCGACGATCGCCGGCGCGAACACGGGTCTCGTCGGACCGTACGGGCTCGCCGTGGATAACTCGGGGAACCTGTGGGTGGCCAACCTCAGCAACGACACGCTCACCAGCTACCCGGCCGGAACGAACGGGAACGTGACCCCGACGGCGACGATCGGCGGCAGCGCGACCGGACTTGGCTGGCCCTCGGCGATCACGATCGACGCCCGCGGCAACCTTCTGGTCGCCAACCCCTCGGGCGCCGCGCTAACCGAGTACGCGCCGAGCGACAACGGCAACGTCGCGCCGCTGCGGACGATCTCCGGAAGCGCGACCGAGATGTCGTACCCCGAGGGGGTCGACGTCGACAGCCAGGGCAACATCTACGTCGCCAACGGCCAGGGCGGCGTCACCGAGTACGCCCCGGACGCCACCGACAACGCCGCCCCGATCGCCGACATCCAGGGCTCCGCGACCCTGCTGCTGGGGGCCGTCAAGCTGGCCGTGGCGCCGCCCGCCTCCGTGCGCACGACAAAGCTCCGGGCCGCCATCGTGCACCACCACTACCGCGCAACACTCCGCGCCTACCTGGGTACCACCCCGTACCGCTGGCGCGTGATCGGGGGCCATCTGCCCCCAGGCGTCAGGCTCACCAGCAGCGGGGTGCTCTCCGGACGGCCCGCCCGAGCCGGCACATATCACTTCACCGTCAGGCTCCGCGACCATTCGCGCCACACGATGACCGCGACTGCAACGCTCGAGCTGGTCGTCCGAAGCCGAAAACGATAACGCGACGAACTGCGCAATTCACGGCGACGGTGCGGTCCACCGCTGCGCTGCGCGATGCAGCCGCCAGGACCCGGCCCGGAACCCGCGCGGCGCCTGCACCAAGAGAGTGAACCGCGGCTGAGTCACGCACCGGCTCACGAGTGACGGGACTCGTGCGGGGCACGCTCCCCGCCGACTGGATTGCCGCGCCAGGGCCAGTGGCGGCTGACTGCTGCTTACGCGCGGAGCGATCGCCTGACCCCTGGCGGCCGGTAGCCAACCCGCGATCCAGTCGAGCACGACCGGCAGGACCACGATCCCGATCACGCACGACCGCATCCCCACGAAGGAGCAGCCAGCCGCAACTGCTCAGTCCGTGGCAAACCACTCGTCTCTGTAGGAGCCGCCCGACGCGTCCGCGATTACAAAAGGACTAGCCGGCTCGGGGACGGCTCAGAACGCAAAGCAATGGCCCGTGACCTTCGCGATTGGTCGCTCGGTGGGCCCGTCACTGCGCCGAATCTTCCGCTTCGCGGACGAGCGGCAGTGCGGCGTTACTTGCGCTTGTCGTCCCAAGCATCAGCGAGGGTTAGCCGACTCAGAGCAAGCACCCGCCAGGTCGTACTTCTGCTCGCCCAGGAAGGCGGGCGTCTCGTCAAGTCGCTCGACGTCGCTGTCGAAGATCGTCCGCAGCGGCAGCCAAGTCCGGCCCGCCGCGCGTTTGTGCAATGCCTGCGCGAGCAGCAGTGGAGCGCTCTGACCCGTCGACAGCGTATGTTGTGATCGGATCACGCGCCGACGCTTAGCCCATGCGCGAGCCCGCCGGCTGAGCGTTGTGTTCGTATAGCCGGGGCTCATTGCGAAAGACATCGCACACCTCAAGTCAGACGGCGTCCGCTGTGGCGTTTGCCCTTGCGAACTGAATGTCCGGGATGTCCGGTGGTGGATCGCCTACCGCGACGAGAGGGTCGCGCGTCGCCGAACACGGTTTCCGCGCATTCCGAGACTGTCGGCGTCAGCGCAAAAATGCATGCCCGAGGTCGATTGCAGGTCTTCGCGGTCCGTTGCGAGTCTGACCGAGCGTGGGTCCTCCACGATCGCAACCCGGATATGACGTCTTTCGTGGCCGGCGAGTTGGCGAGGTCATGGCTGGATGTTTATTCTCGGCCAGGTGCGAAGCCAGTCACGCTCATGACGATCCGTCGTCTGCTCGTCGAGACGGCTGGTGTGGCGGCGTCCTACCTCGAGGGGATGTCTGATCGGCCGATTGGCTGGTCGGCCGACGTTCAGGAGCTGCGCTCGGGGTTGGGTGGTCCGCTCCCGGAGGGGCCGGTCGATCCGCTGCAGGTCGTGACCGAGCTCGCCGCGTCGGTCGAGCCTGGTCTGGTATCGAGCCCGAGCGGGCGCTACTTCGGGTTTGTGATTGGGGGTGCTGCGCCGGCGGCGCTTGCGGCGGATTGGCTGACGTCGGCGTGGGATCAGAACGCGGGGCTGTATGTCTGCGGGCCGTCCGCGGCCGTGGTGGAAGAAGTGGCGGGCGCTTGGACTGCGGAGCTCCTCGGGCTGCCCGCTGAGGTGTCATTTGGTTTCGTGACCGGGTGTCAGATGGCACACGTCACCGGGCTGGCTGCGGCTCGCTACAGAGTTCTGGCGCGTGTCGGGTGGGACGTCAACGATCAGGGGATGATCGGCGCGCCCGCGGTTCGCATCTTCGTCGGGGAGGAGCGCCACATCACTGTTGACCGCGCGCTGCGGCTGCTCGGGTTCGGTGCGGCGTCGATCGTGCCGGTCGCGGCTGACGCGCAAGGTCGGATGAGGCCGTCTGCCCTCCGCGAGGCGCTCGCGCGCCACGACGGGCCGCGGATCGTCTGCGCTCAGGCCGGCAACGTCAACACGGGCTCGGTCGATCCGTTGCAGGAGATCGCCGACGTCGCGCATGAGTCCGGCGCATGGCTCCACCTCGACGGTGCGTTCGGTTTATGGGCCGCCGCAAGCCCGACGCTGCGACACCTGGTCGCGGGGGCCGATCGCGCGGACTCGTGGGCGACCGACGCTCACAAGTGGCTCAACGTCCCGTACGACTCGGGGATCGCCTTCTGCGCCGATCGCGAAGCTCACCAAGCCGCGATGAGCGTCCGCGCCGGCTATCTCGTCCACGCCGACCCCGAAGGTCCTCGGGACCAGCTGGATTGGAATCCTGAGTTCTCGCGTCGCGCACGCGGCTTTCCGGTATACGCGGCAATTCGCTCGCTCGGACGATCCGGAGTCGCTGAACTGGTCGAGCGATGCTGTGCCCACGCGCGACGATTCGGCGAGGCACTCGCCGCCGTTCCCACTGCTGTGGTGCTCAACGACATCGTGCTCAACCAGGTCCTAGTCCGGTTCCTCGACGAAGCGGGTGATCACGATGCGCGGACGCGCTCGATCATCGAGGCCATCCAGCGAGATGGCACGTGTTGGCTGAGCGGCACGACTTGGCACGGCATAGCCGCGATGCGTATCTCGGTCTCGAGCTGGGCCACTAGCAGCGACGACGTGGAACGCTCGCTGGAATCGATCGAGCGAGCGGCAGCACAAGCTCGCCTCAGCCGACGCTAAGACCAGCGGGTCGATCCCGGCAGACTTCTACCGCGTCGCCCCAAACGACACCCTCGGCGAGGCTGCTGTTCTCCGCACGATCCGGCACGACAACCGGTCTGACACGATGCCTGTGCCGGGGGGCGGCCACCAGCGGGCGACCGACCTGCTCGTCGCCATGAGCGGGTCCAGGGCTCGGCGCGCGCTGTCCGCTGAGCGTTGGTCCACGGACGCCAGCCGTGCCGCGTGTTCGGGGGCTCAACTGCGACGGGCCGGTGACGAGAGTAGCGCCGGTTCGGATTGGCGCTCATCACATCGATATCGGCTACGCCGCTCGCGCACTGCTTGATGATGAATTACGCAAGGCGGCCCTTGGCTTAGGCTGAGTTCGGTGGGATGATCCAATTTATGAGCCCTGCTGGGTCAGGCAGAGGCCAGTTTCGCGGCAGGCTTGCCGCGCGAGTCGACCGAGGGAATCTGTGCACGTGGATGCTCCCCTGGTTGCTCCCGGCAGGCTTGCTCGGGATAGTGGCGCTGATCTCGCTGTCAGGCGTGTGGGCGTACCTTCTCGTGGGGATTTGGGGCTGGCTTGTGTTTCCGTATGTCGCCGTGTACATCCGCGCTCATTCGCGGGCCGACGGGGGCGGCAACAACGGGAATGGTTTCCGCGACGGAGAAGCGGACTACTGGCGGACCAAGTTGATGTAGCTGCGCAGACGCACGGCTCTGCCGGGATGGTTTCGGGCTGGGCACGAGCGCTCCGGTTTGACCGAAGTCGGTTGCCCCTGACCCGAGCTTCTCCGTACGAGAAGAGGCCATGCGCAACGCCGCCGTCGGTTCCGGGCGTCCACTCGGCGTTCCCGTTCTGCGACCTCGCGGCCCAGCTATCCCGGCGCCCTGAGCGCGGGTTCTGAATTGTCCGGGGCTCCACCCGGGCCGTTTGCCTCCAAGCTCGCGCGCGGCGGCACAATCCCTTTGTGCCGAAGGTGCGTCCTTTCGCTGTCGTTGCCAGGGACCCGGATGTGACGCTGGACGTCCTGGCGCTCGCTCTGGCAGCGGAGTTCCGCGACGTCGACGCGGCTGGCGCGATGGCCAGGCTCGACGTCCTCGGTGCCAAGCTCTCGCGCGCCGCTGAGCGGACGAACGGGACACCGGAGGCGCACGCGCTCGCCTGCGGACAGATCATCGGCGCCGCTCACGGGTTCGTGGGCGATCGAGAGCACTACGACGATCCCGGCAACTCCATGCTCGACCTGGTGCTCACGCGGCGTCGCGGTCTACCGATCCTGCTGTCGGTCGTGTACGTCGAAGTCGCTCGCAGAGCCGGGATCAAGATCGCCGGCGTCGGTTTGCCGGGCCACTTCATCGTCGGTCACTTCGGCACAGATCCACCGGTGCTATTGGATCCCTTCGCTGGCGGCAGCCGAGTACAAACCGATGCCGCGCCCAAGCTCGTGAGGCCGTGGCGAGCGCATGAAGTCGCGATGCGGATACTCAATAACCTCGTGCTGGCCTACGACCGGCGTGGCGACGTGGGCGCTGCGATCCAAGCCGCCAGGTTGCGTCTGGCGCTCCCTGCCGAAGCATCGCACCGCGACATGTTGCATGCCCAGCTCCGGGCCATCCAGGCACGACTCAACTGACCCGAGCTCGGCCTCAGACGAGCCGCGCCGCTGTTGCGGAAGACGTTCGTTGACGAACAGCAAAAGTTCCCGAGGGGGGTCGGCGTCCCGCACTTCGTCTCTACGGGCACCGTGTGCACAACGTTGGCCCGCGGCGCGTTGGGGTCCGTGACCTCCAAGAGCAGGATGGACGCACGGTCCTCCCAAAGACCTTTCGCGCGCACGGCACGTGCCTGTGCCCGCAGCTCATCAGCTCCCGGAAAGTTCTCCGCGAGCAGCAACTCCAGGAGCGATCTCTCGCGATCCGACAGCGGCCGAGGAAACGCGGCTCCCACCTACCGCTACGCCTGTCGGCTTGGGCTAGATAGGGCGCTGTCGCCGGTCGATCATTCCGACACTCTCGCCGAGCACCTCCGCAACGCCGCGCGGGCGGCAGAGATGAGATCGCGCCAGGGACGCGTTGGTGCTTGCGCGTCGCCGACGGCCTGTTCGCCCTCACGCGATCGCAGTATTTCCCGGGGCTCGCAAAACGACGGTCCTTTGCGGGGTTTCTACGGCAGAGGGCGCGTCTCGAGCGCCTTAACCCGTGTGCCGCAAGCAGTGCGTGCGTGCGTGCGTGCGGCACGCATACAGGAGGAGTTGTGATGCGGCTAGCAAAGACAGCGGTTGGAGTCGCGGGTCTGCTTGCCTGCCTGATCGTCGGTGCGTCGGTCGCGCTGGGGGCGGGCTCGTCGGCAACACCGGCAGGTGGCCGGATTCAGTTGTTCGTTCAGCCGGGGAATGGTCAGGGTAAGGGCAAGATCCTGTTCACCGGCGCGGTCGGCGACTACGGGTCAAGCTCGCCCACTGAGAGCAGTGGCGCGAACAAGTTCGGAGTGGCGACCCTCAAAAAGGGCACGATCAAGATCGATCTCACAGCCATCTCAGCCAAGGTCAACAAGGGCCCCGGGGCGATCTTCGATGCGGCGACGTGCACCTTCTCTCTCAGCGAGACAGCTCCAGCGCCGATCCTAAGCGGCACCGGGGCCTACGCTGGTATTCAGGGAACGATCCGGCTCACGGAAACGTTCGGTTTCATCGGCTCGCGCTACAAGAGCGGTCCGAAGAAGGGTAAGTGCAACCAAAGCAACAATGCTCCTGCGGTTGCTCAGATGGGCTTTGTGTACGGAAGCGGCAGCGTCAGCTTCTAGATCGTGAACCGGCCTGGCGAGAGATCGCCAGGCCGGTTAACCAGCTCCCGACGGCCGGTCATCGAGACGGCTGCATCGGGCTAACCGCCGCAGCTCGTCCAGACCAGCAGCGTCGTCGAGTCTCGCCGGCGTGGCTGGTCACGCAGGCGGAGCGAAGGCCGCCGAGCGCCGGCCACGCGGTCGGCCGTCGACCGCTGGTTTCCACCAATTCGGGCCATGTCTTCGTCGCGGATCCGGTGGCCGCGTTTGTCCGGTTCCGGCAGTCCGGGCAGTGCCGGCATCGCCCGGACTGGCGCTCCAGGCGTCAAGGGGTAGCCCGAGCCCGGGGACTTGGGCGAGTTAATCGTCGATGTCGTTGCCGGCGGGTCCGGCGTGACCGGTCGTGTCCGGTCTCAGCAGCGTGAGGCAGCTCCGATTAAGCGAGCGCTTTGAGCGTGGGGGCGAGGTTGGCGATCGCCGCGGCGAGCGCGGTTTCGTGCACGCGCCCGTAGCCGAGTAGTAGGCCGCGTTTGCCGCGATCCTGGATCGTGTAGCGGGCTAGTGCCTCGAGGCGGATGCCGGCCTCGAGCGCCGAGCGTTCGAGCCCGTTGTCGTCGACCGCGGCGGGGAGGTTGAGCAGCACGTGGAGTCCCGCGGACACTCCGGACACGGTCAGTTCGGGGAAGTGCTCTGCGAGCACGGCGACGAGCCGGTCGCGGCGCGCGCGGTACACGGCGCGAGCCTTCCGGATCTGTCGCTGGTAGTCGCCACGCTCGAGCATCTGCGCGAAGGCGAGTTGTCCGAGCGTCGGAGAGAAGTCGTCGAGCAGCCGCTTGGTAGCCGCCGCCTGTGGGACGAGCGGCTCGGGGAGGACGAGCCATCCAAGCCGCAGGGCGGGAGCGAGCGTCTTCGAGACCGTGCCTATGTAGATCACTCCGTCGGGGTGGAGACCTTGTAGCGCGCGGACGGGCTCGCGGTCGTAGCGGAACTCGGCGTCGTAGTCGTCCTCGATCACGAGGCCTCCGGTGTCGCGGCTCCAGTTGAGGAGCGCTCGCCGCCGGGTTCCCGACAGCACGGCGCCGGTCGGAAATTGGTGGGCTGGGGACACGATCACCACGTCGGCGTCGAGGCCGTCGACGATCAGGCCCTCGTCGTCGACCGGCTGTCCGACCAGGCTCAGCCCGAGTCCGCGGATCTGGTCGTGCTGTCGTTGCAGGGACGGGTCTTCGACGGCGACTCGCGTGGCGCCGCGGTCTTGTAGCACGCGGAGCGCCAGGTCGACCCCCTGGGTGGTGCCCTGGACGATGACGATCCGCGACGGGTCGCAGATCACCCCGCGGGTGCGACCGAGCTCGGCGGCCAGTGTCGAGCGCAGTGAGCTATCGCCTTGAAACGGTCCGTAGTCAAGCGCGCCCGCCGGCGCTTCTCGCACCGCGGCCGTGAGTGCGGCCGACCATTCCCGCCTCGGGAAGAGTGTGACGTCCGGCGTGGTCGGGGTCATGTCAAACCGCGGCGGCGGTCGCAGCGACGGGGGTGGCGCAGCCGGCTTGCGTGCGCCGCTCGGCACCTCCGCGACGACTGGCGGGCGGCGCGGGCTGACGTGCAGATAGCCCTGCGCCTCTAGCTCGCCGTATGCATCGCTGGTGACCCCCCGCGAGACCCGAAGCTGTGCCGCCAGCTGTCGTGAAGCTGGCAGCTCGACCCCGGCGCGCAGCGACCCTTCCTTGATCGCCTCGCGCAGAGTGCGCTCCAGGCAGGCGCGCAGCGATTCCCCCTGTCGGCGCTCGAGCGCCCACGGGCTGGCCTCATCAAAACGCGTGTCCGTGGCTCTAGCCATGCGGCCACCGGCGGCCCAGACTACCGCCCCATGAACAAAGCCGCATCAACATCAGCAAGGATCAGGGTTCGCCGGGCGCCCAAGCGGGCGCGCTATGAGTCCGAGTGGATCTGTCGGGTGTTGGACCGTGGCCAACTGGCACACGTCGCGTTCGTCGACGAGGGACAGCCGTTCTGCATCCCGACCCTGTACACGCGGACCGGAAATCGGCTGCTGATCCACGGCTCCTCCGCCAGCCGGATGGTCCGGCGCCTGGCTGCGGGTGCGTCGGCGTGCGTGACCGTGACGATCCTCGACGGCCTCGTGCTCGCTCGCTCGGCGTTCGAGCACAGCATCAACTACGACTCGGCCGTCCTGATCGGAACCTTCCAACCCATCACCGACCCCGACGAGAAGCTTGCCGCGCTGGAGATGTTCCTCGAGCGCCTGCTCCCCGGCCGCTGGCGCGAGGTGCGCCCGCCAAACCGCAAGGAGCTCAAGGCGACCACAGTGCTCGCGATGCAGATCGGCGAGGCGTCGGTGAAGACGCGCAGCGCGCCCCCAGATGATGACTCCTCGCCGGACGCCGAGCGCGACACCTGGGCCGGTGTGATTCCCGTCCACACGAGCTACGGCAAGCCCCAGCCCTCGCCCGGCCTCCGCCCAGGGGTCTCGGTTTCCCCGAGCGTTGAAGGTCTCGTGCGCCGAGACGCCGCCCGGAACAACGGCGCCGTGCCGGCCGACGAGACCGGCCTGAGAGGAGGGCGGTAGAACGATGACCGCGATGGCAACACCCGTCCGCGAGCTCGACCACCGCCGCAACGACGGCATCGACGTCACGCTGCTGTGGGACGCACGAACCGACCGGCTCTCGCTTGCCGTGGTCGACGAGGACTCAGGCGAGTCGCTCACCTTCGGGGTCGATCCCACCGACGCGCTCACCGCGTTCCATCATCCCTACGCGTACGCGGACGGCCGACCGCGGGTAAGGAGCTCGCGGCGGGATTCGCAACTAGACGCCGGGAGGAGGGCATGAATCGGTCCGACCATCAGCCAGCCGTCGCACTACGTGACGAGCCAGAACGTCAGGGCGAGCACGACGGCGTCCGGCTGGTCCCGCCTAGCTCACCCAGCGGCGCCCAACATGACGGCGTCATTGGGTGGAGCGAAGCCCGCCGCGTCTGGACCGAGCTCGACGATGCCCGAGCGGCGCCCGTTCGAGACCCGGACCGACACCCCGGCCACCGGACCGGCGCAGCGCTCGTCGCAGCCGGCGTCTCGCGTGACTCTAAGTCTCTCGGCTGCTCCGGACAGCGGGCCCCGAGCCCAAGACAGCCAGCAGCTGGAGGCGAGACAGATCGGTCAGCGGCAACGCAGGTCGGGCGGAAATCACACGCCGTCGGATGTCTGAGGACAACGAGTAGGAGGCAGGTATGAGCAGTAACGCCATGACAATCGAAGGCAAGACGGTTCTGGTGACCGGGGCGAATCGCGGTCTCGGGCAGGCGCTGGTCGACGAAGCCCTCCGGAGGGGCGCGAGGCGGGTTTACGCAGCGTCGCGCCAGCCGATCGTCCACCCGGATGACCGTGTCACGCCCGTGATCATGGACGTGACCGAGTGGGTGCAAATCAAGCGAGCCGCCGAGAGCGTCGATTCGCTGGACATCCTGATCAACAACGCCGGCGTGTCGCTGCCCGATGACCTGAGCGATCGGTCCGCGTTCGAGCGGCACTTCGCCGTCAATGTCTACGGCCCGTTGATGGTTGCCCAGGCGCTGCTGCCGTCGCTCACCCGGAGCCGGGGGCGGATCGTAAACGTCGTCTCGCTCGGCGCGTTCGCCGCGGTGCCGGTCCTCCCGGCCTATTCGGCCTCAAAGGCGGCGGCGTTCTCGGTGACGCAGTCGCTGCGCGCGCTCCTGGCCGGGCGCGGCATAAAGGTTCATGCCGTCCTGCCCGGACCGATCGATACCGACATGGTGCGGGGTCTCGATATCCCCAAGACGTCGCCCGCGGACGTCGCTCATGCCGCGCTCGACGGAGTGGAGCGCGATGAGGAGGAGATCTTCCCCGACCGGTTCTCGGAGATGATGGCCGAGGACTGGCGCGCGGGCGCGGCCAAGGCGCTTGAGCGCCAGAACGCGGCGCTCGTACCAGCAGAACCGATCGCGGCGTAGGCACGGAAGGACGGCGGAGCGTCGCCCACTAGGAGAACTGCGCACCCCGCACTGCCCGGGCCCATCGCGACGACTCCGCGGTGGGCCTGGGTCGAGCGGCCGGTGACGCGGGCCCCGATCGACCAAATCGACTGACGGAGGAGACGATAACCCTTCCACAGGTTGGCCACCGGAGCGAGTCGCAACCTTCTGGGGCCCGCGCACTTGACCAGCGGCATCAGCGCCACGGATATCGGCTCTTAGGTATCGCGATCGATCTCGCCGCGTGGAGTTCGTGACGCGGCCATTCCGGGGCCTTGATCGTCATCGCGTCCCGAGTCCTTTCCGGGCTCATGCCACCGTGTGACATTTCGGTGGCGCGGGCGAGCAAGCGCTGTTGTGAGAGCAAGAAGGAGGCAAGGTGACCAATCGCAACACAGGAACGCGTGAGGAATGGCTTTCAGCGCGGCTGGAGCTGCTCCAAGCGGAAAAGGAGCACACAAGGCAGGCCGACGACCTGGCACGACGGCGCCAGGAGCTGCCCTGGGTCAGGATCGAGAAGGAGTACCAGTTCGAGACCGACGAGGGCACAGCGTCGCTCGCCGAGCTGTTTAGAGGACGATCGCAGCTGCTCGTCTATCACTTCATGTTCGGCTACGGAGACTACGTCGACGAGCGCAGCCCGGGCTGCACCGCCTGCTCATTCGTCGCCGACCACTTCGACGCCGCCGTCCCGCATCTCAACGGTCACGACGTGACGCTCGTGGCCGAGTCAATCGGCCGGCTTGAGGAGCTTCGCCGGTACAAGCAGCGGATGGGCTGGCGATTCCCCTGGGCCTCGTCGCTCGGCAGCGACTTCAAGTACGACTTCGGCGCCGCCTTCACCGACGAGCAGCAGCGCAACGGCGCCGAATACAACTTCCGCCACATCGACGATCCCGGCCAGCAGGCGCCGGGGATGAGCGCGTTCGCGCTCGCAGACGGGGTCGTCTACCACACCTACTCCACCTACGCCCGGGGGGTCGAGCAGCTGATGGGGACCTACCGGTTCCTAGACCTCGCGCCGCTCGGCCGCAACGAGACCGGGTACTGGTGGCGCCGCCACGACGAGTACGACAACCCCGCTGAGTACAACGCCAAGATCATCGCGGAGTTCCGCGCCAACCAAGGACACGTCGGCGGCATGTGGGAAGAAACACCACTGCTGCTGCTCCACCACACCGGCGCAAAATCGGGTCGGAGCCGCCTCAACCCCGTCGCATACCTGCCCGACGGCAGGCGCTACTTCATCTGGGCCGCCAACGGAGGAGCGCCGAACAACCCCGACTGGTACCACAACCTCAAAGCGCATCCGAACACGAGCATCGACGTCGGAAGCGAAACGATCGACGTCCTCGCCGAGGAAGCAACCGGCGAGGAACGCGAGCGCCTGTTCGCAACCGCAGCTGAACGCTACCCGCAGCTTCACGAACTCGCAGGCAAGACCGATCGCACGATCCCGGTGATCGTCCTCACGCCCTCCGGAAACGAATGAGTGGCTCGACCGCGTGCCAACGCGACGAGACAGCGCCGGGCGGTGGCGCTGGCACGGCGAAGACCCCTGCGAGTGACGAGGGAGGAGGTGCGTAATCCTGCCCCGCTGCTGGCGGTTGACGTGAGCGCCGTAGGAGCCCAGGCCAACCACTTGAGAACTAGAAGCAAGGTGACGAACGATGCCTGATCACGAGAGCGGAACACGTGAAGAATGGGCCGCGGCTCGCTTCGAGCTGCAGAGGCGCGAGAAGGAGCTCACGCGGAGCGCATGAGCTGGAACTTCAACTGGCCCTCCAGCCACGAAAGCGACTTCAACTTCGACCTTGCGTATCGCCGGCCACGCGATGACGCACGACCCAGCGTGCCGCTCAAGGCCAACGAGCTGGCCGTGGCGGTGCCATCGCCTGCCCGCAGCACTCGGCGCCAGCATGGCGGACGATCGCAACCCCCAAATGCTGATCGCCGGCTCGGCTACGACCGGCGCGATCGGATCGGCGACGCTAGGCGTGTCAGTCGGCCCCCGCGCTGGCGACTGCTCCGCCACTCACGCAATCGTCGTCACCGGGGCGGTCGGACGATCGCAATCCGTGCTCGGTGTCGGGACGGCAGCACGGCGGCGAGACGCCTTCCCGGCGGAGCAGAAGTACGACCTGGCGGGTGCTTGCTGGGACTCGGTTAACCCTCGCTGATGCTTGGGACGAGACTGGAGAGCCTCAGACCCACTGATCGCTGTCATCCAGGCTGCCGCAATCGTCCGAGGAAACGGCAGCGCCGTGCGCCGGCGGAGTGGCCACGAAGAGGTGGCCCGTCGTGAGAGGCTCCCGTACCAGCGGAACGTCGCCATAGGACTCGTCCGCTCCGGCATCGACCGTGGCGAATCTGATCGTCCAGACCGGCCTGTTCGAACCCGCGCTTGTCGCACTGAAAAGGAGGGCTGGCGGGCTTGCAGATTCGGCGGAATGCATAAGCAGCGCCGCCTCAGGTTGCGGGCGACAGCTTGACGCCAAAGATCGACCGCTGACGAGGAGATCCGCGGCCCTCCAAGCAGTCGTCGCGACCGATCCATCACCCCGAAACGACCCAATTCCCAACGCTCGGGCGGTTGACATCTTCATCCGCGGACTCCAGGGTGTCTCCGGTTGCCGTGGGTCTGGAGCCTGACCACGGTGTGCGTCTCGGCCATCCCCTCCCGCATCGAGCCGGCGAGACCGGGGTGCGTGTGGTCGGGCCGGTCGGCGAGCCGTGGGAGCTGTTTCCCGGGTAGTCAGTGTCGCGGCACGCGCATCCGCGCCTTGACCGGCGGGCGGTCACGCTCGGGCCTCCCGCACCTGCTAAGCCCGCCTACTGGCACGGCTGTCGCTCTCGCCGTCGAAGAGGTCGAAGAGGGTCTATCCTTTGATCGCTGGGCAGCACGAACTGAATGTCGAGAGTCACAACTGGATGGTCGTGACGTCGGGGCTTATATAGAGGATGAGCAGCGCATTGGGGGCAAGCGTCGTTACGACGCTAGCGGTTGTGCTCGGGCTGGCCGGCGCTGCCAAGTTGCGGCAACCCGGGAGCGGCTCGGGCGCACTCGCGCGGATGGGTGCAGCTCGAGCGTCGGCGGCGATGCGTGGGCTGTCGGTTGCGGAACTGACTGTTGCCTTGCTCGCGCTGTTCGCCCCGGCTCGGATCTCGGGCTTCGTCCTGGCGGCGGTGTTCGCGGCGTTTGCCATGACGCACGCGCTTGCCTGGCGGTCCGGTGGCGTCGACTGCGGTTGCTTTGGTGAGCACGCCGGCGCTGCGGCGTCCCCTCGCCGCGCGGTGCTGCTCACGAGCGGAGCCGCTGGCCTCGCTGCCGCGATCGGACTAGCGGGAGCGCCCAGCCTCGCGGGCCTCGCGTCTAGCCGACCGGCGGCAGCTCTGTCGGTAGCGCTTGCGGCGTCGCTCGGCGCCCTCTGCTGGCGCCTTGTGTTCACCGGCGGTTCGATCCGGCCGGCTGTGGCCGGGGATCGGCTAGTCGCCTCGTCGGCGCTGTTCCTCGAGCGGCGATTCTCGCGCCGAACCATGCTCGTGCGAATCGCGGTGGCCGGATCCGCCCTCTGCGTTGCGCCACTCCGCTACCTGCTGTATCCCGGTACTGCACTTGCGCAGATCTCGCCGGGAGACTGTTCCAGTGGGGAGTGCACGGATGGATTCACGGCGTTCTGCTGCCAAATCAACCGCGGCTTGAACAGCTGCCCGACTGGCACATACCCAGGCGGATGGTGGATGTGCACTGACTACACGGGCGGTCTGCTCTGTGCTCCGCAAGGAGTCCGATACTACGTCGACTGCAATGCGTTACCCGGCTCCGAATTTCCCGGTGGCTGCCATTGCGCGAACGGCAGCTGTGACTACCAGCGTGTCGCATGCAATATCTTCCGGTACGGCCAGTGCAACACGCACGTGGGCGGGGTCACCGCGGTCGTCTGCCGGATGGTCGTGTGCGAGAACCCCGGCTCGATCCCGGGGCTCAACTGTGGCTATTCGGTTGCCGTCGACGATTCGGTCTGCGGGCAAGACACGCCGTGCCTGACGCCAGAGGCCGTCGAGCTGCCTGGCGCGGGAGGAGTGTAGATACGGTGAGTGCAGCCGCTGTTGCGATGATCGTGGAGGGTGTACTGCTCGGTGTCGCGATCCTGTTTGTTGTCGCGCTGCTTCGCAGCCATGCGGAGATCCTCCGCAGACTCACAGCGATCGAGGAGGGCATTCCCCCAGGCCGGCGCGCCGGCCGGCCGGGATCGACCGGCGGCCCCGAGTCGGCCCCCGAGGTCTCGGCGCGCGACATCGTCGGCGAGACCCTCGCCGGAGATACGGTCAAGCTTGCGTTCGGGGTGGGCTTGCCGCGCACGTTGCTGGCGTTTCTCGGCAGCGGCTGCGCTGCCTGCGGACCGCTCTGGGACGGACTTCGCGACGGCACGCGCGGACCGGCCGGAGCACGAGTGGTGGTCGTCACGAAGGGGCCTGAGGACGAGAGCCTGGTGCGGTTGCGATCGCTGGCTCCGGCGCGCGCCGAAGTTGTGATGTCGACCGCAGCTTGGCAAGACTTTGAGGTCCCGGCGACTCCGCATTTCATCCTCGTTGGTAGCGACACGCGACGCGTTCTCGGACGCGGAAGCGCCACCAGCTGGGAGCAGATCGGCACGCTGCTCGCGGACGCCGAAGCGGACAGCTCGCTGCAGCGGGCGCGCTCATCCTCAGACCGCGCCGAACGCGCCGAACAGGCGCTCGCCGGGGCGGGGATCACAGCCGGCCACCCCAGTCTCTATCCATCTCGCTCCTCCGGGGATCCCAAATCGGAGCCCGGTGGAGCCGGCAATCAAGGCAGCGGACGCTGACTGCCGTCGGGTTCGCGCTGGTCGGCTGCGTCGTGGCGATCTTAGCCGCGGTCCGGGCCGCGTGGTCCCCCTGAGGTCAGTCGATGCTAGCGAGCATCACTCCGCTCGGTGAGCGGGGCAGAGGGTCCTCATGGAATGTGACGGCGACGGCATTCGCCGTGGGTGCGGTCGGCGCGGGCGCGCTCGGAGGCGTGGCGCTGGGCGCGCTCGGGTCACTGCTCCCTGGTGGGACGGAGTGGCGGTCGGTGGCACTCGCGGCCGTCGTGCTCACTACCGTGCTGTTTGACGCCACGCCGCTGCGTGGCCGGCTCCCGACGACGCGGCGACAGGTGAACGAGGATTGGCTCGTCCGCTTCCGCGGCTGGGTTTACGGGATCAGCTTCGGAGCACAACTGGGTGTCGGGCTTGCGACGATCGTGTCCTCAGCCGCGGTCTATGCGACGGTCGCGAGCGCGCTGCTTTGCGCTAACCCGCTTGCGGGTGCTGCGATCGGCGCGAGCTTCGGCGCGATCAGGGCGCTGTCGCTGGTCTCCGCACGGGACGTCCAAGATCCCGGGGCGCTGTTCGCGTTGCACCAGCGGCTCGTGCGGCTCGAGCCAGGCGTTCGGCGAGTGGTCGTGGCGGGTGAGCTGATCGCGCTGATCACGGTCATCGGAGTGCTCGCATGAGGGTCGCCGGGCACGACATCTCGATCGATGTGCCGCCCGGTTGGGAGGCGCGGGTTTTCCGCCGTGGCGGCGGCGGGGCGGTGTTGCACGTCGCAACCTTTGAGCTGCTCGACGGCGACGGCGACTTCGGCGCCGCCGCGACGGGCCGGATGCGCGGCGACGCCATGTTCGCGGCCCTGATCGAGTATCGAGTCGACGATCGGCTCCGTGGCGGGGTTGGCCTGTTCGCCGCGGCCGGTCTCCCCGCGCCACCTGAGGTGCACGAGTTCAGTGC
Organism: uncultured Solirubrobacterales bacterium; assembly: GCA_963822855.1. Lineage (GTDB taxonomy): Bacteria > Actinomycetota > Thermoleophilia > Solirubrobacterales > Solirubrobacteraceae > Palsa-465. The sequence continues at coordinate 103,354 of CAWGJE010000003.1, forward strand.
GATGCAGTTGCAGGTGACGCGGCGCGGACAGCTCGGTCGCCAGCGCTTCTTCACCCATGACAGCCGACCCTACTGCCTGTATCTCGTGATAAAGCCCGTCGACCATCCGATGGAGCGCATGACCCGAGAGCTCGGCAACGTGCTCGCGACTCTGCAACTCCCGGGTGGTCCCTAACCGTAGTCGCTCAGCGTCTCGCTCGAGGTGCTGGCGGCATCCAGCTCCGATCGTCGAAGTACCGATACCGTGCGACGAATGGAAGCTCGCCGATCCCCGGCTCCGATTATCGTGTTCGAACGTCACCTCGTCGCCGACCTGCGCGTATCGGAACGCAGCCGACGGCGGACCGGGAGCGGACCGGGAGCCGTGACGATCTCAGTCGTCGTCGAGGCCAGCCCGTCGGCGTCAGTCTCGGTCAGCATCACGACATAGGTCCCCGGGGCCGAGTATTGGTGCTCCGGGTTTGTCAGCGTTGAGCCGTCCGCGGCGCCGGATGCGCTGTCGCCGAAGTTCCACAGCTGCGAAACCAAGCCCGCACCGTGCTTCAATTGATATGAGAGATCGATGAACGACGCCACGTCAGTTGTGCCGTCGATGCTTACGGAGAACGAAGCCACCGGCGCGGTCGGCAGCGGCGTGGTCAGCCGGCCGGCATAGCGTGCCGCGTCGTGGCTGGGCCCGAGGGGGCACCGGGTCCCGTTCGCTCGAGATCGATTGTCATACCATGCGGTGATCCGCCGGGCGAACGTCACGCCTCCTACCTCGGTCGCGGCCGCGACCGTCAGCGTGATCTTGTACGGGACGCGACTGCCGTGCGGGTAGACCTTGCCATAACATGACAGCGCGGCATAGAAGACGCCGCGCCCGCTGTAGCGGCCTGGACCGGTGCGGTGCAGCGTGATCTTGCTGTGGCGATTGTCCCCGCGCTGCCGGCGCAGCTCAAGCGTTTCACACACGCTGCCGTTACACCCGCGCGCGGCGATCACCCACCTCCGCGTCAGCCGTTCCCCGACGTGCTCACCAAGCACGTTCACCGCGGTGGTCACGCGTGCACGCATCGTGAACGTGCCCATCACCCGAGCGTCCACGCCGGCGGCGCGGGCCAGCCCAACCATCGGCCCAGCGGCGCCCCCGCAGATCAGCAACGAGATCACCAGCACCGGAACCCTCCGGCGTGTGACCATGACCGACATGACGAGAGCTTAGAGCAACCGCTGTGGCGCAGTTCCTCGGTGCCCGCTATCTCCACCCTTCCGGTCCAGGTCAACAGATGCGTGCGGGCGAAGACCACCTTCAACCTCCTTGGAACACAGCACGGACGTACGTGGCCGCCGACCCCGAACAACCTCGTGGTCGGCTAGCACGCGCCGCGGCGGCCCGCGATAGAACGAAAAGGATGCAACTGTGTAAGGGACCGTCTTTCGCTCGGCGCTGTGCTCGGCCCACTCGGGGATGGGGTTGCTCAGGTTCTTGCCGATGACCCCGTCGAAGTTCTTACCGTCCTCGGGGCCGTACAGGTGCCCGAGCATGTTGTCCAAGGAGCGGTTCTCGAACAGCACGAGCACGACATGGTCGAGCGCGTGGGACCTGTCGGGTGTGGGCATCAGCCCTGTCCTTTCACCGAGGGATCGCTGATTGGCGGCTCGGTCGTTCCGTCCTGTCGACTTTTCTTGGCCTCGGTGTAGAGGGCGCCCTGGGCGGCGGCCGAGCCGGACATGCCGCCGCCCGGACCGCGGAGCACGAACGCGACCGCGACCGCTGCGGCGCCACCCAGGATCGGCCCGGCGATATACACCCAGTAGTCGGTGAACTTTCCCCCTATGAGATCCGGGCCGAACGTTCGTGCCGGGTTCATCGACGCTCCCGAGATCGGGCTGCCCCACAGCCCAGCCAAGGCGATGTACGCGCCCACCGCGAGCGCGGCGATGATCCCGATGTTCTGCGCCCCCGAAGCCGTCCCGAGGATCACGCTCACCAGCCCGAACGTCAGGAGCAGCTCCATCCAGAACCCCGCGCCGGCGCTGTACCCCGAGGCGACGTAGTTCGAACCGTGAACGGCCGAGACGTTGATCACCAGGTGCAGGACCAGCGCAGCCAGCGTCGCGCCGATCAGCTGAACGATGATGTAGCCCGGCACCCGACGCCAGGGAAAGTCCCGCCGCAGCGCGAACGCGATGCTGACCGCGGGGTTCAGGTGAGCGCCCGAGACCTTCCCCATGAACATGATGATTCCCAGCACCATCAGCCCGGGAGCGACGACCGCCGCGGTACGACTGATCGTATTCGGAAACGCGGCCCCCATCATCCCCCCGCCAGCGGCGACCGTCACCAGAAAGAACGTGCCCAAGAGCTCGGAGAAGAGCCGGCGCCACTCCTGATTCGGATTCTGAAAATCCGCGATCGGCTCGATGACGTTCTGCTGCAGCTCCGCGGAGATCCAGCCCGCGACGCCAGCATCTCCAGTAGCGACCCGGTCCGGCACAAGTCCGCCCTCCAAACTCGACGATCCCGCGATGCTCAGAGTCGACCCACGCTGCAGCGCAGAGGCCCCATCACCGCCAAAGTGACGGCAAGCTAAACGAATCCACAGAAGGGGGTCATCATCCAAATCGGGTGAGCGGGTCATCGGCCCCGCCCGGTCGGCTCGTCGGCGAGGACCCCACCTAAAGCGACGAGTCTCGGATCCGCTGGGGGCGAGGAGCAGAGCGGCCGCGGCGCAGCCGTGGCCGCTTCATCGCATCGAGCACCCAGGTTGCAGGTGAGTGCCGCTTGACCACGACACCTGCATCGCTCTCGAGCTGGCGTGCGCAACCGCGCGGTTCGCGCCGAAGATCGCGTTTGAGACCGCCGACTACGCGGTCACGGCGACCCTCGTCGCGAAGGGATTCGGGATCGCGCTGATACCAGAGCTCGCCCGGCTACCGACCCCCGAGCACGCCGTGTCGTGCGTTCATCTCCGGGCGGCCGGCGAGCCGATCGTCCGCCAGATCAGCCTCGCCCATCGCACCAGCGAGCGTTCGCCGCTCGTCCGGGAACTGTTGACCAACCTACGAGCGAACACCGGACACCGAGAGCGCTAGACGCATGCGCCGCCCCGCCTCCTTCACCTCGGACTCACGAAGGAGAACAGTGCCGGCGAACACGAACCGATCGAGGCGACCACCCACCGGGCGTTCTAGGCGGGCTGACCGAAGACGACATCCGCCCGATCGCCGCAAGCACCAGCTCGCTGGCGACCAGCCCCGAAGCGCACCCAACGGGCCGAACCGGTCAATCGGAGACTCCGGCCCTGGTTCAGCACAAACAGCTTGACGCGCCTGGCCACCGTTCCCGGAACACGCCGACACCGCACACAGCGCTGGCGAAGCGGTCGGGGCCGAGGTCGACGCAGCTGGTGCTGGCCACGAGGCGAAGCTTGCAAGCACCGGATCAACAGCCGCACCGACGGCCGTTTTGCAGCCCCTTTCGGGACGGCTGGAGCCAGGCGGTGACAAGGACCCCGCGTGGTTGCGCGGACGGTCATGTCGGTAGTGCGGTTGGGAGCCGGGCGTGGGCGCGACGGCGGCTGCCGTCGCGCCACTCAGTCGTCACTTGCCAGATCCGCTGTTCGAGCTAGTCACGATGCGAGCCGTCGGGTGCTGCGCCGTAACGCTCAGCAGGGTACGGCTGGACGAGGTCATCGGCAGGTATTCGTAGGCGGCGATCCGGACCCGGACCATGGAGCCGTCCCGTTGCGGGTCATCCATGTAGCGAGGCCGGTAGTCGTTGGTGGCGAAGTATCCGATCAGTCCATGTGGCAGGTCGATCTTGTACAAGGAGCTACCGCCGATCACGACCGTGCCGGCTAGTCGGGCCTGCCCGCTGGCAAGCTCCTGGCGGACTTCCGAGACGGGATCGATCGGCGTCGCAGGAGACGAGTCCGGCTGCTCGGTGATCGTGTTCGTCCCGGGGTCGTATTCGAACGAGGTGGTGCCGTTGTCGCTGCCCTCGCGCTCGTGCCCGACCGGTCCCTTGATGACACGGCTTGCGTACGGCGGGCTGGTCTCCTGCCACCACTCGGCCTCGACCGGCACGCCGTTCTGCACGCCGACGACCTGTTCGTGGAGGATCGCGTTCGCCGGCGATGTGAGAGCCGTCAGCGCGTGGTGGATGACGGCCGCGTCCGCAACGGCCGGCCCGCCGGATCCGGACGTGCCGACATAGGTCACGATGGCGATCGCCGCGGCCGCGGCTGCGACGGCGGCCGCCGCAAGCGGCATCCGCATTGATAGCCGCCGCCGTGGCCGGGGAGCGGCCTTCGCGGCGAGCTGCCTGCGCACCGCGCGTCGAACGAGCTCGTCCTCGTCGCGCGGCTCGGCGAGCCGTTGCAGATCGCGCTCGAGCAGTTCCAGCTGGGAGTCGTCATACATCGTCATGGGGATACCTCCGTCGTAGCTCTTCGAGGATCCGGTGCATTCGGACGCGCACCGTCGCGGGGGCGGTGCCGACAATCGCGCCGATCTCCTCATACCCGAGGTCCGCGCCGTAACGGAGCGCCAGCAGGTGCTGGTGCTCGGGCCGGAGCAACCCGATCAGCGCGCGCAGCTCCTGAGCTCGCTCGCGTTCGAGCACGTGCTCCTCGGGGGTGGGGTCCGCGGCCGGTCGGTCCTCGGCGAGCGGCTCAGTGGGCCGCCGCCGCTGGACGTCGCGCACCGCGTTCCGTGCGATCTGGAACAGCCAGCCGGCGAAACTGCCCTCCCCGCGAAACCGCCCGAGCTGCTCGAGCGCCGTCGTGAACACCCGACTTGTCACGTCCTCGCAGGTGGCCGCGTCCGCCACCCGCAACCGCGCGTACCCAAGCACCCGATCGAAATACCGGTCATACAGCCCGAGAAACTCGCGCGGATTCCCCCGGGCCCTCGCGACCAGTTCGGCGTCCGGATCGACCGCACGGACCCGCGCTGCGGGGGCTTCAGCGACCGCGTTCAACTCCATGACAATCTCATCCTCTCACCGTCCTCTCGGTTGGTCTGGCCCAGGGACGGGGAAAAGCCCGATTCGTTACACACGAGTCCAGGCAAGCGCAACGCGCGCGAGCGGACGCATCGCGCCGCGACCTACATAAATACACCCCGAGCGTCAGCGGTCGCCCGGCCGGACGATCGTTTCGTGGCCCGACCGCCAAGCGTCACGCGATCGCGTTGGCGATGGGTCCGATCCTCCCGCTCCGGCTCAGCGATAGCTACGCCTCGCCCAGCGCGATCATCGTCGTGAGGATCGTCGCCACGTGGCGTTCGTCCTCGCCTGTGCTGGCATAAGCGTCGCCCCGGCAGAGAGTGAACGTGCGACCGGACCGGATGACCTGCCGCCGCGCGAGCAGCCGGTCGGAGATGAGAGCTTTCTGCCCGGGGACGGCTTGTGCATGCCGACGTCGCCTTTGTGGTCGTCGCGAGAATCGTCCGGTCGGGAACCAGCCGTACGCCGGGTGGCGGCGGAGGCCGGGCCAGGCTATCGATCGCGCTTGATCCCGGGGGTCCAGACTCAAGTGGCGATGATCGCAGTGGCCGGCAGGGCTCGCACAGCTAATCCACAGGTTTGACTGCCAAGCTACGTGGGTGCGTTTATCAGGCGCTCCTGCATGTTCCGTGGGTGAGGTGAGAGCGGTTCTGGGGTAGCGCGGCCGGTCGTCGTCTGTCAAGCAGCGTTTGGGTCGGGGTCACGGTGCGCGGGACGTGGTCGTGGTTTGCGGGGGTGTTTGTGCTGCTTGACAGCCGCCGCCGACCGCGCTGTTGGGCATCTATGTCGGGGGCGCGGGGCGCCCCGACGAGGGTTGAGGCGGTGCGCACGCCGCTGCGCTCCTAGGGTTTCCGGCTTCTGAGTTCTGGAACCCCGTCAAAGGAGGGGCGACGTGCGCCCATTGAGGGTATGGAAGACGCTGCTCGGGCTGCACCGAGTCGTGATCGAGGAGGTGCGGCTGGAGCCCGATGGGGCGCTGGTGGTGTCAGTCAGACCAGGGGCCCGGGAGCGCGATCGCTGCCCGCACTGCCGCCGGCGGTGTCCTGGCTATGACCAGGGCGAGGGGCGTCGCCGGTGGCGGGCGTTGGATCTCGGGACCACGTTGTGCTTTCTGGAGGCGTGGGCGCCGCGGGTGCGCTGCCGCCGGCACGGGGTCATCGTCGCCGCGGTCCCGTGGGCGCGTCACGCCGCGGGCTTCACGCGCACGTTCGAGGACCAGGTCGCGTGGCTGACCGTGCGTACCAGCAAGACGGCGGTCTCGGAGCTGATGCGGATCGCCTGGCGGTCGGTCGGCTGGATCTGCCAGCGGGTCGCCGCCGAAGCTCAAGCCCAGCGCGATCTGCTCGCTGGCCTTGAGCGGATCGGGTTCGATGAGATCTCGGTTCGCAAGGGTCAGAGATACCTCACGGTCGTGGTCGACCACGACACCGGGAAGCTGGTGTGGGCGCACCCCGGCCGGGACCGCAAAACGACCGAGAAGTTCCTCGACCTCCTGGGCCAAGAACGCTGCGCGCAGATAACGCTCGTGTCCTGCGACGACGCCGACTGGATCACCCGCCCCGTGGCCGAGCGCTGCCCGAACGCGATCGTCTGCCTGGACCCATTTCACATCGTCAAGGCCGCCACCGACGCGCTGGACAAGGTCCGTCGCGAGGTGTGGAACGAGGCCCGCCGCCAAGGCCAGACGCAGCTCGCGCGCGAGCTCAAGGGCGCCCGGTTCGCGCTCTGGAAGAACCCCGAGAACCTCACCGAGCGCCAACAGCTCAAGCTCGCCCGCATCCAGAAGCTCAACCAGCGGCTGTACCGCGCCTACCTCCTCAGCCAGCAGCTGCGCCAGATCTACCGCGTCCCCGCCGACCATGCCCTCACGCTGCTCGACGCATGGCTGAAATGGGCACGACGCTGCCGCCTCGAGCCGTTCGTCAAGGTCGCCCGCCGGATCACCGAGCAGCGCCGAATGGTCGAGGCGGCGATCACCAACAAGCTCTCCAACGCCGCCGTCGAACAGGTCAACACCCAGATCCGACTCATCACCCGACGCGGGTTCGGCTACCACTCCCCATGGGCCGTCATCGCCCTCGCGATGCTCTCACTCGCCGGCCTCTGCCCACCCCTCCCCGGACGGTGACACCACCCACGGAACCTGCAGGAGATTCGTTTATCAGGGGACTTATGAGCGAGGATGCCACGCGGGTTCTGGTCGTCGATGACGAGCCGAACATCACTGAGCTGGTGTCGCTCGGGCTGCGGTACGAGGGGTTCGACGTCAGCAGCGCTCACGACGGTCGGGGAGCGCCGCGAGCTGTTCGCGAGCTCAAGCCGGAGCTGGTGATCCTTGACGTGACGATGCCGGATATAGACGGTCTGGAGGTCGTGCGTCGGATGCGTGCGGAGAATATCTGGATGCCGGTGATCTTCCTGACTGCCAGGGACGCGGTCGAGGACAAGATCGCGGGGCTGACGGTCGGCGGGGATGACTACATCGCCAAGCCGTTCAGTCTGGACGAGCTTGTTGCCCGGTTCGAGCGATGGTGCGACGCAACCATCTCGCTACGCGGCAGGTGGAGTCTGGGGTGCTTCGGTATGCCGATCTGGTGCTGGACGAGGACCGGCTCGAGGTCTCCCGGGGTTCCCGGCTGATCTCGCTGACTCCGACCGAGTATCGCCTGTTGCGCTTCTTGATGCTGAACGCTGGCCTGGTGGTTTCGAAGGCGCAGATTCTCGATCACGTATGGGAGTACGACTTCGGTGGCGACGGGAACGTGGTCGAGACGTTCATCAGCTATCTGCGGAAGAAGATCGACGTCGAGGCGCCGCCGCTAATCCAGACTGTGCGGGGGTTCGGCTACACGTTGCGCGCGCCGCAGGACTGATGTCGCTCCGTGCCCGGCTGTTGGGGGGCGTGCTCGTGATGACCGCCGTCGGGCTGCTCGCCGCCGGCGGCGGGACGTATCTGGCGTTGCGCTCGTTCCTGCTTGACCGCGTCAACCAGCAACTGATGGCGGCCCGGGCGTCAGTCGGACGGGGTCTGCGCGAATCCCACGGGAGCACGATCGACTCGAGGACGCTCGACCAGGTCGCCCCGCCGGATGCCTTTGTCGAGGTTCGTGACGTATCCGGGCGGGTCCTCGCAGTGCATCGTGCAACCTCGCTGAGCGGCTCGAGCCCAGAGCCACGCCTGCCCGCGGTGCTCCATCCGCCCCCTGCACCGGGGACGGGCTTCGCGTCACGCGAACAGACGTTACGGTTCGACGCGTCGGCAGAGGCCGGTACCGGGCGCTACCGCGTGCTCGTCAGCTCGCTGCCGGCCTCCGCCGGTGTGCTGATCGTCGGCGTCTCCCTGGATGACGTCGACGCGACGCTCCACCGTCTCCTCGTCGTCGAGTTGCTAATCGCCGCAGGGCTATTGGCGCTTCTTGCGGTGGCCACGTTCTGGCTGTTGCGAAGGGCGCTGCGTCCCCTCGAGCGGATTTCCCAGATCGCCGGCGGAATTGCTCAAGGGGATCTGGACGTCCGCGTCTCGCCGGCCGAGGCGGGCAGCGAGATCGGACGTCTGGGCCTCGCGCTGAACGGGATGCTCGAGCGGCTCGAGGACGCGTTCGCGCGCCGAGACCGCTCCGAGGCGCAGTTGCGACGGTTTGTCTCCAGCGCATCCCACGAGCTGCGCACACCGCTGACGTCGATCCGCGGCTACGCGGCGCTGCTCCGTCGGGGGGCCAGAAACCGTCCCGAGGATCTGGACAAGTCGATCTCACGGATCGAATCGGAGGCGACGCGGATGGGCGGGCTGATCGACGATCTTCTGCTCCTCGCACACCTCGACGAGGAGCGCCGGCTCGTCCGATCGGATATCGACCTGGCGGTGATCGGACGTGACGCGGTCGACGACGCGCGCGCGAGAGATCCGGAGCGACCGATCAGCGTCGACGCCGGTCGTCCGGTCATCGTGAGCGGCGATGAGCCTCGCCTAAGGCAGGTCGTGGCCAACCTGCTCGAAAACGCCCAGGTCCACACGCCTGCGCAGGCTCCCGTCCGCGTCGAGGTCGGCGCGCGCGACGGTATGGGTGTCCTCGCGGTGATCGATTCGGGCCCGGGGATCGATCCCGACCAGGCCCCGCACGTGTTCGAGCGGTTCTATCGCGGTACTCCGCCGGGCAGCGGCGATGCGGCCCCCCGCACTGAGGGAAGCGGCCTCGGGCTGGCGATCGTCAAAGCGATCGCCGAGGCCCACGGCGGTAGCGCGACCGTCACCTCGCGGCCCGGGGAGGGGGCGCGCTTCGAGATCCTGCTGCCGCTGGCCGCGAACGCACTCGCGGCCAGCTCTCATACCAGCAGTCTGACTCGGCCAACCTAGTCGTTGGCCCCGATCACCTTGAAGTCTTGGTCGACGAACACGTGATGGGGCCAGCTGATGCCGATCATGTGGACCTCGTAATCGCCGTTGCCCAGCTGCACCACACGGTCAACGATGCCACCGGCGTAAGACTCCACCGCGGCCTTGGTGGCCTCGTTGGCCTTGCGCCCGCTGACGAGTGTGCCCGAGCCCTGCGTGTAGTCGGCGGGGATCTCACCGACGCTCTTTGACCCGTCCTCGGAACCTTTGTTGAACGCGGCCACGTTCGCCGACGCCTGCTCCAGGTTGATCGCCGGTCCAACGATCACCTCAGAGGCAGTGACCGTCGTACTGTCGACCTTGCCGAACACGAGGACCGTCTTGCCCTGAGTGACAGCGCTCACCGCGGCGCTGCTGGTGCCCTTGTCGTACACGGTCGACGAGCTCTCCTTGACGGTCACCTTCTCACCCGTCGGCGTCGACAATGTGAAGCTCGAGGACGACACGCCGCTGACGGTACCGAGCGATCCGCCCACGGCGTTCGTCGATCTCGCGTTAGACCCGCCACCCGAACCGCCGCCGCTGGCAAAGCCGCCCGGGCCGCTGGTGCTCGCCGCGGCGGTCGCGGTGGTCGTGGCGGCCTGCGAGCTCGATGAACCACCGCATGCCGCCACCCCGACCCCGAGGCCCAGCACGGGGACGATCAACCCAACGGTCGCCCCAAGGCGGCGCCCGGTCAACAAGCGCCACCTTCGCCCGGCGTGGCCAGAATCCCGGCAAGCCGACGCACTCGACTCCTGACCGGCTGTTTCGCTATGACTCTTCATTCCTGCTGCGCTCCAATCTGGTCGCTCTCAGATTCCGTTCAGGACTCTGACCAGCGTTATTGGCGATCGACTGGCGGCGAGCTGTGGATTACCTGTGGTCACAACCGCGCTGCCGGCAACGATCCGAGGAATGGCCTGTCACGAAAAAGTCGGACTACCCACCGCGCACGGCTCCGGGCAACACGAGGACTGACCAACGCCGCGCTGATAGCCGCCGACTTGCAAGCAGACGTTTGGACGGCCCCTTGCTCGTCGGCTTTCCGGCATCGCTGTGCCTATCTTTCCGTTGCCAGCCTGTCCGATGTTCATCCGCCCTGCGGGGGACTGGCGGCAGGCGCAGCGCGGCGGCTTTCGAACCGCGCTAGGACATCGCCGTGTGCGTCGAGCGCTTCGACGGTGACCGGTCCGGTCGGCATGGCGCCGCCGACGAATAGGTTTTGGCTGACGTTCGCCGATGCCAGCGTTATGCCAGAGCCATCGACGAGCATTACGGACGCGACGCCGTCGGCTGCGAACCCGGCGAAGCGGTGACCAACCGGGAACACGAACACCGGGTTGCGCGCGGACGGGAACGCATCGCTGCCGTTCGCGCAACCGGCATCCGAGGCTGCCCGCTGTGAGCCCGGCGGCGTGGCGGACTCGACGACCGCGAGGCAGTACCCGAGCGGCTTCTGGGCGGCATAGAAGCGGATCCCCTGGCGCGTCCCCAGCAGCTCCAGCGTTGACGGGAAGCCGAGCTGGCGCATGTCCTGGAGGAGGCCGCTGTCCCTGGAAAGCGTCCTCGTAGCGACTGCGGTGCCCCGGTTGGAGAACCCGAGCAGGCTGCCGATGTCGTCGGCGAACGCCGCCGCCGGCACTCCGATCACCGCGGCCAGCGAGAGCGCTAGCAACAGGCGGCGTCGCCGCAGTGGCCGCGGCCGCCGGCGCGCGGACGCGAGACCCATACGCGTCCTCACGCCGGCTCGACGCACGACCTCGTCCCAGTCAGAATCGTCAACGCTTGAGACGAAGCTGCGAATGCGGCGTTCGATCAGCCTGCTGTCGTTCATCGAAGCTCTCCTTCGGTCTGGGTCTGCAAAGCCTTCGACAGGTCAGAATGGGCGTGCGCGAGCGTGGCCGCGACCGTGCCCTCGCTGATCTCGCACAGCGCGGCGATCTCCGCGTAGGAGAGGTCAGCGAAGTAGCGTAGAAACACGATCAACCGCCGCCGTGGTGGCAGTTCTCGGAGCGCATCGGCCAGCACCGGGTCACGCTCTGGCGACGCAGGCGCAGGCGCGTCCGCGACCAATTCCTCCAATGTGAGCTCGCGACCGTTCCGCCGCGACTCGAGCGCGACCCTGACCGCGATCCTCCATACCCACCCCGCCAGCGGTCCATCACCCCGATACTGATCGCGATCCCGAAGCGCCCGCGCGAACGCCTCCTGCACGACATCCCGTGCCGACTCGTAGCTGCCCGTGATCGCCGCCATTCCGTTACGGAAAGAGACGTAACGGATGCGGTACAGCTCCTCGAGTTGGTCAGACACCGAATTCATCGTCACCCACAACGGGGGCCAACCGCCGCAATCTCTTTATCCCACGAACCCCGATTAGCGAAAGGCCTGGAAACTGACGAATTCCAGTTTTTAGGGGCGATCGATGTAGTCGTTCGACGGACGACTACTGGACGACTAGCTTTGGTCGGCCGTGCAGAAACCGCCCCTCGCAGAGGCTGGCGAGGAGAGGCCCGTCATGCCCCGAATGCGGAAGTGAACGGTCGCGTCGGGCACGTCGCTGTTGAGCTGAGGGCGCTGCTTGTGTCCGGCGGGACGCGGGAGCGGGTAGCTCGGGGGTATGGCCATATTTGCATCGTTGCGGGATCGTCTGCGCGACCCGGTCATGTGGACGGGTGTGTCGCAGCTGCTCAAGACTGTTTTGGCCACCGTCATCGCCTGGGTTCTTGCCGCGCAGGTGTTCGGTCTGGAGCAGGCGTATCTGGCGCCGTGGGCGGCATTGCTCACGGTCCATGCGACCGTGTTCGGGTCGCTGCGGCGTGGCGTCCGGCAAGCCGGCGCCAGCGTGCTCGGCATCCTCTTGGCCTTTGGCGCAGGGCAGCTTTTCGGCCTCAGCGCGGTCTCTGTGGGAGCCGTGATTCTCGTCGGTCTTCTGGTCGGCTCGGTTGGTGGGCTTCGGGAGGACACGACCACGACGGCGGCAACCGCGCTGATCGTGCTCACCAACGGCTACAGCGACAACGGCGGCATTCTGGGTACCCGGCTGCTGGACACGGGTCTCGGGATCGCGGTGGGCCTGCTCGTGAACCTTCTTGTCTGGCCGCCGTTGCGTGATCGAAGCGCCGCCAGTCAGATCGACGCGGTGGCTGAGGCCGTCGGGCGCCTCGTCAGCGAGATTGCCGCCCGCCTCTCGAGCGAATGCGGCCCCGCCGACGTTGATGGGTGGATCGCCAAGACCAACGCGTTGGATCGCGCGATCGATCGAGCCTGGACCGTCCTCGCTCAGGCCCGTGAGAGCGGAAGGCTGAACCCGCGCCGCGCGACTGCACGGCGGATGCGCGCCGCACAGGGTTTCGACGACATTCTGGGAAGGCTGGGCCAAGCGGTGGCTGAGACGCGCAGTATGGCCCGAACCATCGGCCATGCCCGTGTGCCGGCGAGCGAGTGGGACCCCGGGTTTCGAGAGCGCTGGCGACAGCTACTTAACCGAGCCGGCGAGGCGATCAGCACGGGGGACGCCGAGGCGGTCGCGTCGGTGCGAGCCGACTTGACCACGTACGCCGACGAGGTCGCCGTCAGTCACCTCCGCGAAGGCTTCTGGCCCGTCGCAGGTGCGGTGCTGGTCAATCTGCGCAACATCCTCGATGCGCTCGACGTCGTTGCCGACGCACAGCCCGTCGAGGTGCCCCGCCCGACGCTGCGCCCAGCACCGAGACATCCACCAAACCGCCCGACCGCTGCCCACCGACCGCTCGGCGCTCGCGCGCGTGACCGGTCATGATCGTCGGGTGTCCACGGACCGTCATGGATTCGAGGCGATCGGCACGCTGTGTGAGGCGACGCTGCGAGGCAACTGGCACGAGGGCGTGCGGCGCTCGGACGGCGTGCCGTTCAGTTACACCCAGCCGAGCCCGGGCCACTATCCGTTCCAGTGGTACTGGGATTCGTGCTTCGCGGCGATCGTGTGGCGGCGCTTCGACGCAGCCCGTGCTCGCGCGGAACTCGAGTCGCTGCTCGCGGCGCAACTCGAGGATGGGTTCATCGGGCACACGATCTTCTGGGACAGGCGGCTGAATGAACGCCAGCGCCTGACGTACAACGTGCTCACCGCCGATGCCCCGATGACGGCGACCATCCAGCCGCCGGCGCTCGCCTGGGCATGGCGGATCGCGGTGGGCGACCCATCGGCGGTGCCGGCGATCGGACGTCATCACGACTGGATTTCCGAGCACCGCAACCTCGACGGCGACGGGCTCGTGTGGATCGTGCAGCCGGACGAGTCTGGGCTGGACGCCTCGCCGCAGTTTGACGCGATCTGGCATGGGCATGCCGACGGCCTCCCGGGATTCGTGGAGCTCGTGCGTCGCAACCGGGCGCGCGGATACGACGTGGGCAGGATCGCCGCGGATGGCGGCTCGGTTTGCTGCGAGGTGATGACCAACGTGATCCATTGCCTGTCGCTGATGGCGCTGGGGCGTCCGTCTGTAACCGGGACGATTGTGGAGAGGATGTACGACGATCGCGCCGGATTGTTTCGGCCGAGCGCGAAGCCGCGGCCGGAGCAGGAGCCGACGGTGACATGGGCGGCGCTGTCTCCGCTGGCGCTGCCGGATCTACCGGAGGCCATCGGCCGGCGGCTGGTCGAGGAGCACCTGCTCGACCCAGAGCGGTTCTGGCTGCCGGTGGCGCCGCCGTCGGTGCCGGCGAACGATCCGACCTTCTCGACGCGGGAGTCGACACTCGGCATCAAGCGCTACTGGCGCGGGCCCACGTGGATCAACGCAGCCTGGTTGGTGTGGTTGGGCCTGAACCGTCTCGGTTACACCGATGAGGCCGAAACACTCTCCGCCGGGCTGGCCAGAGCCGTCGCTACCAGCGGGTTGCGAGAGTACTACGACCCCTATGACGGGAAGGGGATGGGCGCCACCGACTTCGCCTGGTCGTCGCTGATCATCGAGATGCTCGACCCCGACTCTCGTGCGCGGGGAAGCTACCTCGACGCGGGCTAAATGCAGCGATGAGTAGACGGGCAGCCAATGCGCTTTACGTGCTCGCGCTGGTGGCCGTGGTGGTCGGCGCGGACATCTTGTTCTTCAAGCACCAGTTCTGGGAGCGGCTGATAGCAAACATCGCGATTGTCGTCGTGTTCGTGGCGTTCTACCTGGGGTTCTTGAAGCATCGATGGGCGAGGCGGCCCTAATCCGCGCCTCAGCGGAGGGGGCGCATAACAGCGCCCCTCTCCGCTGTGCGCTGGTGTCAGCCGACGGCACCCAGCCCGAACGTCCACCAGCGCAGGTTGCCGATGCCGTGGGCTGCGGTCAGAACCATCAGGGCCGCTGCCACCGCCACGCTCGCGGTAGTGAGCAGGATCTCGGTCGTCCGCGCCAGCGTCATGTTCGTGCGCTGGACATCCACGAGGCCGTCCAGGAGCAGGCCGAGCCCGATGGCGCCGGCGACGGCGGCCACGCCGAACGCGAGCCAGCGGGGGGAGAGCTCCGGGGTGGCGTGGGGCCAGATGAACGTGCTGGCAACGACGAACGCGCCGGCGAGGCCGATGCCGGTGTGCCCGAGCCAATGCAGCCAGGAGCGCATGGCGCCGCTGATCTCGATTCCGCGACGGCGAATCGCTGCGAAGGTCTCGCCGGACCCGTTGACCTCGAGCTGATGCACGACCTGCTCGACCGTCGTCTCATGTAGCGCGAGTGCGCGCAGCGACGGCGCGAGCAACGCCAGGCCGCCAGCGAAGACGAGCCACAGCGCGGTTGGCGCTGTGAACGCGCAGGTCGCGATGACGGTCCAGGCGGCGACGGCAGCGCTCACGGCGCTCACACCAGAGAACGTCTGGTTATCGCGGAGCAGGGCGACCAGCGCCGCGGCTGGCCAGGAAAGCGCCGCCGATGGCGACGGCGAGGGTCATTGTCCAGTAGCGCATGTGAGTCATGGTTACCTCCTAAAGATGAATACTGGACACTCGTATCCGGATGCTACTCCTCCGGATAACGCTGTCCTTTAGCGCAGCGGACACGACCGTCGGGGAATGCGCCAGAGCCGCCGCACAGCGGCGCTGGTCAGGCCGGGCGTGAAGGCGTGAGGCCGTCGAGCAGGAGGGCGAGCGCGCGGCTCGCGGCAGCAGACCGACCGGCCGCGCCATCGGCCGTGTCAATCGCGCCCCGGATCATCAGCACGACCACGAAGACGTCGTCGATCGTCAGGTCACAGCGCACCGTGCCTGCGGCCTTAGCCGCGCGGAGCGGTTCCTTGAGCAACTCGCGGAGCCGGCGCCGGCGCAAGTCGAGTGCCGACCCGACGCACGCGTCCTCCCGTGCCAGCTCGGCCAATGGGTGAAAACGCGCGATCGCCTCAACGACGTTGCGGAGCAGCACGAAGAACGCGTCGGGGTCGCCGGCGTGCTCGACTGCCAGCTGCTCGGTGTGCTCCATCTCTTCGAGCAGGAGCGCTGCGGCCAGGTCTCGACGGTCTGGGAAGTTGCGATACAGCGTCGCCTGGCCGACCCCCGCCCGCCGCGCCACCTCGTACATCGGGACGTCGGCGCACTCCGAGAACAGCTCGCGCGCGGCGGACACGATCGCCTCGCGGTTGCGCTGGGCGTCCTTCCGCTTCGGTGCGGGACTCGTTGTGGCCATGATGCCAGTCTAGGTGCGGACGCCTGTGTCCGCAAGCCCGACGTGGGACCGCTGAAGCTCCTGCAATCACGAACAACTGGACAACGCTCTCCGATTACGATATAAGTTGATCCAGCAACAGTCGGACGTCCAAGCACATGCCCAGGGAACCGATGCTCGACATCAATCACCCAGCAGACTGGCCGCAGGGCCGGAGCGTGTGACGCCGTGTCCGCGCTGTCCTCGACCACTCGACCACTTGCAACGGGCCCAACCGCTCGGCCACAGGCCACCGGCACTCGGTCGAAGGGTCGCGGCGGCCGCGAGACGCCTGGCCGGCGCCACGGGCTGCCACGGGTCGGCAGGCGGCTCGCCACGATGGCGCTCCTCGTCGCCCTCGGGATTGCGCTACTGGCTGCGGTGCCCAGCCTGCGTGGCGTGCTGCGGGAGATCGGCGACATTGGCCCCGGGTGGATCCTCGTCGCGGTGGCGCTCGAGCTTGCCTCCGCGGTCAGCTTCGTGGTCGTATTCCGACTGTTCTTCGACGCTCTTGACGCGCGCGACGCACGGATCCTGGCGTGGACAGCGCAGGGGTCGGGGGCGCTCCTTCCCGGCGGTGGGGCAGGTGGGCTGGCTATCGGCGGATGGCTGGCCGCGCTTACGGGTGCGCCGGGTCGGTGGATCGTGCGCCGATCAGCCGGTTTGTTCTTCCTCGGCGCGGCCGTCTCGAGCGCGGCGCTGGTCGCGGCGGGACTGGCACTCCTGGCCGAGGCCGATGACAGCCTGAAAGTGGTGCTGCCGACGGCCTTCGCCGGGGTCGGGTTGATCCTGGTGGCCGCGCTGCCGGCGATGGTGCGCTCGCGCCCACGAACGCCGCGCTGGCTGGCCGCAATCGCGAGCGGCGTGGGGGAGGCCGAGCAGACGACATTCGCGAGGCGTCCCAGCTGGCGTGTCGTTGGCGCGCTCGGCTACCTCGCGTTCGACATCGCCGTGCTCTGGGTGATTCTGAGAGCGGTCGGGTCGACGCCGAGCGTCGCGGCGCTGACTCTCGGTTACTCGATCGGCTACATCGCCAACTCGTTGCCGATTCCCGGCGGCATCGGGGTGCTCGACGCGGGACTCACCGGCGCGCTTGTGCTCTACGGCATCTCGCCCGTACACGCCGCAGCCGCGGTGATCGTTTACCACGCGATCGCGTTCTGGGTCCCGGGACTGGGCGGATTGCTCGCGTACCTCCGCCTGCGCCCACGGCTGCTCCGAGCCGGCAACACGGGAGAGCCAACTCTTGAACCCGCACCAGAAACCCTCGCCTCTGAGGAGGCTCGCGATGTACGCACTCAGATTGATGCTCAAACCGATCGACCACGGCTGGGTGGTGGCACTCACCGACGGTCGCGAGCTAGCTCACTTCCGAGGGCTCTGCGCCAAGCGCAGGGCGCTCCGCTACCTCTTCGGCCGCGACCTGAGCAGGTGATTCGCCGTGACCGCTGAGGATCCGCTAGTCCGCACATCGGCCCGGCAATCGCCCACCGTCGTGAACGCGCGGTCTTATGTCGTCGGTCCCCGCAAGTCGCCTGGTCGATCGGCAAATCGGCACTACTTGGCCGTCCTCGCCGCCGAAGCACGGCGCCTCGGGCGCCAGCTCCGACCGGCCGCGCCGGTACCGCAGCGCCCACCACACGACTGACCCTAACGCCGATCGGAGACTCCGGCGAGCACCCTCCGCAGGCCATCGGTGCCGGCGTGGGTCTTGCGGCTGAAGCGACGCGCCGCCCGTTCCTGCCACTCAGCTTCGCTGATCTCGTCGGGCTCGGCCGGAACGTAGTGGTTGAGGATCAGCTCGTGAACGCCTGCTCGCTCCGCCACCTTGCCGACGTCGTTGACGTCGGTGTGCAGCGCCGCCATCCGGTCGAGCGCGGTGCCGGTGAACCCGTTCCGCCCGAGGTAAGCGAGGTCCGCGACGCAGTGAACGAGAATGTCGGCGCCGCTTGCCAGAGCGATCAGATCCTCGTTCACCGTCGTGTCGCCCGAGAGCACGACGGACCCGTCCGCGGTGTCGAACCGGTACGCAAGCGCCGGCATCACCCGCCCGTGCGTCACGGTGGTCGCAGTCACCCGCACTGCTGCATCCTCGAACACAACCACAGGGACGTGCGGGGCGCCATCGGGGGTCGGCGGGAGATGGATATCCATAGCCCGGACCAGCTGCCCGGCATCCGGCATGTGAGCGTCGAGCGGCATCACGTTCAGGTCGAAGGCGTAACCGGCCAGGATGTGCCTGACCAGGTCCGTCGTCCCGGGGACCGGTGCCTCCGGCTCGATCGTCGTCTCGCGTCGGAAGTCCGCGTCGCTCGCCGGCAACGAGCCTGGGCTTCCCGGCCCGTAGACCTGGACCGGCTTGAGCGGACCGGAGGCGCCGTTCCGGACGCCCCAGGGGTAGAGCAGCATGCCGGGCAGATCGCCCGCGTGGTCAGCGTGGAGGTGGGTGATGAGGATCGCCTCCAGCCGCCTGAAGTCGAGCCCCGCGTCCACGAACGCCGAGGGCGAGCCACGACCGCAGTCGATCACGAAGACTCGGCCGTCTACGACCAGCGCCGAGGAGATTCCCGCGCGGCCCGCGACGGGAAGCGGGGCGCCCGCCGTGCCCAGGAGCACCAGTTCGGTTGTCATCGTTGCCTCTGCTTTCGTCCTCTGGCGGATGCGGGCCCGGCCCACCGGTAAGAGACTCCGCCGGGCATCATCACAACAAAGCGTCAACAACCTCGTGGATCTAGGAGACATAGCATGAGCGGCTCATTGAGCAAGCCCCTTGCAGCTGGTGCTCGCGGGAACTCGCGAAAGGCGATTTCGCCGCTGGGCGCTGTGGCTCGCGGGCTCGTCGCGGGCGCGGCCGGCACGCTGGCGATGGACGCGCTGTGGTTCTCGCGCTACCGGCGTGGCGGCGGAGATGACGACTTCGCCGAGTGGGAGTTCTCCTCGACCGTGTGCAGTTGGGATCAGGCGCCGGCGCCGGCTCAGGTCGGCCAGCGTCTGTTCGAGGGCCTGTTCAAGCGCGAGCTCCCGGCGTCGCGCGTGGCGCTGGTGAACAACATCACGCACTGGTTCTACGGGATGCTCGGGGGCGCGCAATACGGCCTCGTCGTCGGATCGCTGGCGCACCCGCGGATCCGCTACGGGGTGCCGTTCGGAGCGAGCGTGTGGGCGGCCAGCTACGCGGTTCTCCCCGCCGCCAAGCTGTACAAGCCGATTTGGGAGTACGACAAGACAACGCTCGCCAAGGATCTGAGCGCCCACCTCGTGTACGGCGTCGGCACGGCCACGGCCTTCGGGCTGCTGCCGCGGTCGAACGGCAATGCGGCCTGACCAACACGGAACAACGTAAGACCGGGGAGTGCGAAAGGAGCCGTCGTGGCAACCACCGTTGCAGACGTCGTCGTAGCGACCCTCAAGGCGTCCGGCGTGCGCCGGGTGTACGGGTTGCCGGGAGATTCGATCAATGGGTTCACCGACGCGCTCCGGCGCGACGGCGAGATCGTGTGGGAGCACGTTCGCCACGAGGAGGCGGCAGGGTTCGCCGCCGCCGGCGAGGCAGCCATGACCGGGCAGCTGGCCGTGTGCGCCGCGAGTTGCGGCCCCGGGAACCTGCACCTGATCAACGGCCTGTTCGACGCGGCCGGCAGTCGCGTTCCGGTGCTCGCGATCGCAGCGCACATCCCGCGCGAGGAGATCGGCGGGAGCTACTTCCAGGAGACGCACCCCCAGGAGCTGTTCCGCGAGTGCAGCGTGTACTTCGAGCTCGTCAGCATCCCGGAGCAGATGCCGCGGGTGCTCGAGATCGCGATGCGGTTCGCGATCGAGCGCAGCGGCGTCGCCGTCGTGGTCATCCCCGGTGAGATCTTCCTCCACGACGCGGGTGACAACACGCCGCCCGCGGTGATTCGTCCGACGAGGTCAGTCATCCGTCCCAGCGACGAGGAGCTCGCCGACGCGGCAGCGGTTCTGAACGCGGCGGAGGCGGTGACGATCCTCGCCGGCGCCGGCTGCCAGGGAGCCCACGACGAAGTCGTCGCGGTGGCGGAGGCGCTCAAGGCGCCGGTCGTCCACGCGCTTCGCGGCAAGGAGTTCGTCGAGTACGACAACCCGTACGACGTCGGCATGACCGGCCTGCTTGGCTTCGCTTCCGGCTACCGCGCGATGGAGCATTGCGATGCGCTGTTGATGCTCGGAACCGATTTCCCTTACCGGCCGTTCTTTCCCGACAACGCAAAG
Source organism: uncultured Solirubrobacterales bacterium (assembly GCA_963822855.1). GTDB lineage: Bacteria > Actinomycetota > Thermoleophilia > Solirubrobacterales > Solirubrobacteraceae > Palsa-465. Next base: position 123,614 of record CAWGJE010000003.1, read on the forward strand.
GTGGTGCAGGTCGACATTCGCGGCGAGCACATCGGTCGCCGTGTCAGAGTGGACGTGCCGCTGGTCGGCACCGTCAAAGACACGGTCCAGGCGCTGATGCCACGCCTGACCGGGGAGCGGACGACGCAGTGTTCACGGTCGATGTCGGGAGTCCATCGATCTGGGCCGCGCGCTATCTCACGATGAACGGCCGGAGGCGGCTGCTGGGCTCGTTCATCCACGGCTCGATGGCCGACGCGCTACCGCTCGCGATCGGCGCACAGGCGTCCAGTCCCGGACGACAGGTGGTGACGCTCTCCGGAGATGGTGGTCTCGCGATGTTGATGGGTGAGCTTCTCACGCTTCGCCAGCAGCATCTCCCGGTAAAGGTGGTGGTCTTCAACAACGGCGCGCTCTCGTTCGTCGAGCTCGAGATGTTGGCCGACGGCATCCCCATCTTCGGCACCGACCTCGACAACCCGAGCTTTGCCGAGATCGCTCGCGCGGTCGGGCTGCACGGTGTGCGGATCGAGCGTCCGAGCGAGCTCGAGGGCGGCCTTCGAGAGGGTCTCTCACATCACGGAGCATCGGTGATCGAGGTACTCACCGTTCGCCAGGAACTCTCGATCCCGCCCAAGATCAGCTACGACCAGGCGAAGGGCTTCACGCTGTGGGCCACGCGCAGCATCCTGTCCGGTGCCGGTGACGAGGTCTTGGAAGTTGCCAAGAGCAACCTGCGCCAACTGGCACGCGAGTAAGGTGCGGGCACCATTGCACGTTCGCGTCGTCTGCGAAGCTCTGAGCCATGCAGCTCGGTGAGTTCGGCGTCTGGACGACGTATCGCGCGATTGGCGAGGAGAACGCGGGCGAGGCCGCGAAGCTTGTCGAGGCGCTCGGATTTGGCACGTTGTGGCTGGGCGGGTCCCCGCAGCTGCCGGCGCTCGGCCCGCTGCTGGAGGCGACGGAGCGGATCGTCGTCGCGACCGGGATCCTGAATGTCTGGGCCAGCGAGCCCGAGCGGGTAGCTCGTGATTTCGCTGAGCTCGAGGGTCGCTTCCCGGGACGCGTTTTGCTTGGTATCGGCATCGGCCATCCGGAGGCCACCAGCCAATACAGCAAGCCGCTGGCGGCGATGGAGTCCTTCCTCGACCGACTCGACGCGGCGAGCGCCCCGGTGCCGCGAACCAGACGCTGCCTGGCCGCGCTCGGCCCGAAGATGCTCAAGCTAAGCGCCGAACGTTCGTGGGGCTCGCACACGTACTTCGTCCCCGTCGGGCACACGCGGGCCGCGCGTGACACGCTCGGACAGACGGCGATCCTGGCGCCGGAGCTGGCGTGCGTGCTCGACGATGACCTCGAATCGGCCCGAGCGAAGGCACGGAGTTACGCCGCGCTGTACCTCGGACTGCGCAACTACACGAACAACCTGCTCCACCACGGCTTCACGGTGCAGGACATCGGCGACGGCGGGTCGGACGGGCTGATCGACGCGATCATTCCGCACGGAGCCGCGGAGGAGATTGCGACGGCGGCCCGCCAGCACTTGAGCGCCGGTGCCGACCACGTCTGCCTCCAGGCCGTGGGAGTCGATGGTGTCCCGCGCTCGGAGTGGACGGCGCTCGCGTCGGTCTTCGGACTGCCATCGGGCTCGACGTAACGTGCGCGGGCCACCACGACTTAGAAGTACTCGCGACGATCCTCTAGTCGCGTAGAGTCGCGTCATGCCCACCTTCGTGTTGCGTCTCATCGCTCCTCGCCCGAACTTCGCCCAGACCATCACCGAGGACGAGCGGGCGATCATGAACCGCCATGCCGCCCACTGGCGTCCGTACCTCGAGCGTGGCGACATGGTCGTGTTCGGACCGATCCTGACCGACGATGACTCGTATGGACTCGCGGTGGTCGAGACCGACGACGAGCAGGCGTTGCAGGAGTTCGCCGCGCAGGACCCGGTCGTGACGACCGGAACCGCGACGTTCGAGTTCGGGCGGATGGCTGCCGGAACCGTTCGCGAACGCTGAGGCGCTTGGCGGGCCAGTGGGACCCGGGATCCCCTAAGAGTTGGACCGTAGCCGGATCAGGTCGCTGATCCGGCCACGGTCCTGGGGTGGAGGTTTGCTGCCCAAGATGTGAGCGCTAACACGGAAGTCTCCCAAAACTCCAGGCCAGGAGTCAAGAGCGTTCGCTGCTCCGCCGCTACTCGCCCGACGCAACGTCGGCGTACGTGGGGTTGTCGGCCGAGGCCGAGGAAATCGTGATCGTGACCGACAGTCCACCGTCATCGCGAGGGTGCGCGCTCACGGTGCCGCCGTGGATCGCGGCGATCGACGCGACGATCGCCAGCCCGAGCCCGTAGCCGTCGTGGGAGGTCCGGTCGTCCAGCCGCTCGAACGGCCGGAAGATCCGATCGGCATCCGCCGGGCTGATGACCGGGCCGGTGTTGGCGACGGTCAGGTGGCTGCTGCCGGCCGCGCCGCCGGTGCTGATCCAGATGTCGCCGCCGGCGTTGTTGTAACGGACCGCGTTGTCGACCAGGTTCGCGATCAGGTGTTCGACGAGCACCGGATCGCCCGAGATGAGGGCGGGCTCGAGCGTGGCGTGCACCCGCCGGTCGCCGAGGCCGGCGGTGTCGAGGACGTCCTCGGCGACGGTGGCGAGGTCGACCTGGTCGTGGGTGGTGAGCCCGCGCTCGTTGCGCGCGAGGATGAGCAGCGCGCTGATCAGGTGCTCGGCGTGATCGACCGCTGCGCGGATGTCGGCCGCCATGCCGCGCAGGTCGTCGGGTGTGCTGTCCGGGTTGCCCGCCACGACGTCGACCGTGGTACGCATCACCGCGAGCGGGGTGCGCAGCTCATGGGAGGCGTTGGCGATGAACCGCTGCTGGCCCTCGAACGCTGCCTGGAGCCGGGCGAGCATTTCGTCGAACGTCTCGGCCAGTTCGCGCAGCTCGTCGTGGGGGCCGCGGGGCGAGACGCGCGCCGAGAGGTTGTGCTCTGAGGCCGCGCGGGCGGCCGCGGTGATCCGGTGCACCGGGCGGAGCGCGCGCCCGGCGGCGATCCAGCAAAGAAGCGCGGCCAGTGCGATGACCACGGCGACCGTGATCAACGAGTACTCGAGCAGGTGCGACAACGTCAGGTTGCGCTGGTGTTGCGCGCCCTGTAGCTGCAGCGCCGCGTTGCACTTGGCGAGGATGCCCTTATCGGGCTGGGCGAGGAGGCGCTCGGACCGGCACTGCGCCAGGAAGGCCGACGGAAGGCCGCCGGAGGGAGACTGCTGCTGGCCCTGCTCCGGCGCCCCCAGCTGCGCCACCAGGATGTAGCTGACCGCCACGACGATCGCCCCGCACACGGCGAACATGCCGGTGTTGAGCAGGGTCAGCCGCGCCCGCACGGTCAGCCGCGGGCGGCGGGTCACATCCGGTACCCCTTGCCCACCACGGTCTCGATCAACGGCGGGTCACCGAGCTTGCGCCGTAACCGGGCCAATGTGACCGAGACGATGTTGCTGAACGGGTCGATGCTCGCGTCCCACACGTGCTCGAGCAGTTGCTCGGCGCTGACCACGGCGCCGTCGGCGGCCAAAAGCATCTCCAGGACGCCGAACTCCTTTCGGGTCAGGGACAGCGGGCGCGAGCCGCGTGTTACGCGGTGGCGCGCGCGGTCGACGGTCAAGTCCCCGCGGCGCATGATCGGCGGCGCCGACGGCACCCGGCGAGACAACGCGCGCACGCGAGCGACCAGTTCGGCGAACGCGAACGGCTTGCCGAGATAGTCATCCGCGCCGAGTTCGAGCCCGTCGACCCGGTCCTCGACGCCGGCGGCGGCGGTGAGCATGAGGATCCGCGGACCTGTGCCGGCCACCGCGCGGCACACCCGGTCGCCATGGACCACCGGCAGGTCACGGTCGAGCACGATCACGTCATAGGCCGTCTGCGCGGTGGCGGTCAGCGCTTCCGCGCCGTCGTACGCGGCGTCCACGGCCATCCCGGCGTGACGCAGCCCCTGGACGATCCGGCCGGCCAGCGTCGCATGGTCCTCGACCACCAGCACCCGCATGCCACCAGTATCCACCGCCCGGCATGACATCCGTCCAACATCACCGGTAGCGGTGATGTCACCGGCCCGCGCGTAGAACTGTGGGCATGAAGCCGCTGGCCGCCATCATCGCCGCAGTCGGCGTCGCGCTGCTCACGTGCGGATGCGGCGGCGCGTCCTCCGCCTCATCCTCCACCAACACCTCCGCCGCGGCGTCGTCGCCCGCGACCGGCGCCGTGGCCTTCTCCAGTTGCATGCGGTCCCACGGGGTATCGAGCTTCCCCGACCCGAATAGCAGCGGAACGATCCCGAAGAACCAGATCATCCCGCTGGCCAGCAGCCCGCAGTTCCCCGTGGCCCAGAGAGCCTGCCGGCACCTGCTCCCGAACACGGGCGCCCCCACCGACACCCACGCCGAGGTGGCGGCGGCGCTCAGCGGCATGGTGAGGTTTGCCACCTGCATGCGCACCCGCGGGGTGCAGAACTGGCCCGACCCGACCGTCGACCGCAGCCATCCTGGCGATCCCCGCCCGGTGTTCGACCTGGCCAGCGCGGTTGACCCGACCGCCCCGCGGATCACCGCCGATGTCGAGGCGTGCCAGCACCTGATGCCCGAGTCGACGAGTCCGTACTTCTGCAGCCGGGTGCTGGCGGAGCGGATCCCCGGCAGTCCTCCGGGGGCCGAGGCGTGCAGTGGAGGATCCCCGACGGTGCCTTAGGCGCCGGCGAGCGCGGCGCGGATCGCCGCGGCGACCTCCTGTGGCGCTTCGAGCGGGACGAAGTGACCGACGCCCGGGAGCGGCGTGAGCGCCAAGTCGGCGAGGAACTCGGCCAGCCGGTCGCTCCACGCGGAGGGAAAGAGCGGGTCGTGCTCGGGCCAGAGCACGGTGGTGGGCACGGCGAGCCGCTCGTCCGGCGCCGGCGCCACCTCGGCGAGGCTTCGGGCGACGGTGCCCGACCCAGCGCGGTACCACGCGATCGAGGCGGTGAACGCTCCGGGCTCGCCGTACAGGTCGGCGAGGCGATCGAGATCAGCGTCGCTCGGCGCGAGCGACGGCCCTGACCAGTGCGACCAGAAGTGTCGCAAGTAGGCGCGGACGGCGTCCCGGCGCCCGTCGAGGATCTCCTCGACCAGGCTCAACTGATGAAACGCCTGATACCAGAACTCCCGCTCCGCGTCGGGCGCGAGCACGCGGTCACCTGCGCCGGGCAGCGGCGGGGAGACGACCAGCGCCCGGACCCGCTCCGGAAACGCCTGAGCCACGGCCTGAGCGACGCGGCTGCCGACGTCATAGCCCGCCACCACCGCCGGCGGCAGCCCGAGCTCGTCGATCAGCCCGACCACGCTCCGCGCCTGCGCGGCGGCCGAGTAGGCCTCCGCCGGTGGGGCGGGATGCTTGTCGGACTCACCGAACCCGCGCAGGTCCGGGACGACCACGGTGCAATCGTTCAGCAGCGGGGTGACGTCGCGGTAGTCCATGCGATCGCCCGGCCAGCCATGGAGCAGGACCACGGCGCCACCCGTGCCGCTTCGGTCATAGGCGAGCTGGAAACCGTCCACCGGCGAAGGTCTCGGCATCGACGACCACAGCCTACGGACCCCGAGGTCAGCGCAGGGAGGCTGCGAGCCGCTCGAGCAGGTCGAGGGCGTCCTGTAGGCCGTCCTCCATTCCGGACTCGATGATGGCGTCGCGAGCCATCTTGCTCTTGGCCTCGATCAGAAGCGCCAGCCGCGTCCGCCCGTCGACCTCGGTAAACGTCACCGTGTCCAGGGTGGTCGCCGCACCTTCGGGCACACCCTCGGGCACGCCCTCGTAGAACGAGGTCAAGACGATCCGCTCGTTGGGGACGATCTCCCGGTACTCGCCGCGGAACGCGACCTCGGGCCCGCTGCAGGCCGTCATCACGTACCGCCACTTGCCGCCGACGCGCAGGTCGATGTCGATGCTGATCACCTCGCCGCGATTCGCGTGCCACCAGCGCTTGACCAGGTCGGGCGTTGTGTACGCCCGGTACACGAGGTGCCTGGGTGCGTCGAACTCTCGCTCGATCAGGATCTGCTCGTCGGTGGGGAGGGTGAGCCTCGCCCGGTTGCTACTCGTCACCGCCATCTCCTTGCTCCTTTGGCTTGAGGTCTTCCAGGACAAGATCCAGCTGATCGAATCGATCCGACCACAGTCGCTCGTAGTTGCTGACCCAGTCGTGGATCGGCTTGAGCGCGGGGCCGTTCAGCCGGTAGAGCCGCCGGCGCCCGTCGTCGCGCACCTCGACCGCTCCGACCTCGCGGAGCACACGCAGATGCTTCGACACCTGGGGCTGGGCGACCCCGAGCAACCGCACCAGATCACTGACCGGCCTCTCGCCGGCCGCGAGCGCGTCGAGGATCGCTCGCCTTCTGGGCTCCGCCACCGCGTTGAACGCGTCGGTAGTGGTCGCTGCTCGGGCCATGGCGAGATCATATTCCCATATGGGAATATGTCAAGCCAAGGCCTTCCGATACAGGGCAGAGGAGTTCGGTCGGGCGGTCGTTGTTGTGGTGATCACCGAGGTGTCCGACGATCACGTCCAGGTGCTGCTGTGCACGGACGACGACGGGATCGCCACAGAGGCCGACGCCGTGCTCGTGCCCTGGATCGCGGGCCGCCCGCATCGCCTGCTGATCCACGGTGACGTGTCCGACCCACACTGGGACGCCAAGATGAAGCGGTGAGCGAGCTCCGAACGGTGAAGGCGCGCGCCAGCGAGCTTGGCTTGAAGATCGCCGCGCTCAGACCTTGACGGCCAGACGCCCGGTGTAGTCGATCCGGGTGAGCAGGATCGGATCGCTCGCGAAGTACTCGTCGACGGCCTTGCGGGCGCCGGCGAAGTGCCCATAGTCGTCGATCAGCAGGACCCCGCCACGCTCGAGCCGGGGGTACAACTCGGCGAGTTCGTGGCGGGTCGACTCATACCAATCGGTGTCGAGCCGCAGCAGCGCGATTCGCTCCGGGGCCGAGCTTGGGATCGTCTGCTCGACGAGGCCCTCCACGTATGTGACATGTTCGGGCGGGTAGCCGGTCGTGGCTAGCGCGCTCTGTACCTCTGGCAGTGTCAGCCCGGACGTCTGCGAGGCGTTGTTGACCGGATCGAGTGCACCCGGGGTCAGAGGCCGACCCGCATAGTCACGGTCGTGTTCACCCGCCGGCGGCATCGTCCCAAACGTGTCATACAGCCACAGCCGGCGGTCACTGACCCCGAGTCGCATCAGTGTCAACGCCACCGCCATCGAACTGCCGCCACGCCACACGCCACACTCGACGAAGTCCCCCGGGATGTCACGTCGCACGACGTACTCGACCGCGTCGGCGAGCGCGACGACACGCTCGAGCGAGGTCTGGGTGTACGGGCCGACGCGCGCGTAGAGGGCGCGGTGATCGGGGGAGATGTCTGCCTCAGCGAGCGATTCGGAGCGCCGCAGCTCGTAGCCGAGCGCGCCGAGCGCACTCGACCCGGCCGAGTGGAGTCGGGCGCGGGCGTCGCTCAACATGTCCGGATCATACGAACGCGTCGCCCACCGATGAACCGCCGTCCCGCGAGGACGACTACCGGCTAGCCCTACCCCGCAAGACTCCGGTCCCCCGGCTGTTCAGAGGACGCCGACCGGTTCAGGCTGCGCACCATGATCAAGCGCTTCTCACCCACCGCTATCGGTCGCTGGAGCACGCGTCGGCCCGTGCTCGCGATCGCCGCCTGGTTGTCGTTCGTGATCGCGGCCGTGATCGCACTGTCGCTGACGGGCTCCAAGCCGCTCGACAACGGTGCGGTCGGGCAATCCGCGCGTGGCTACGCGTTGATGGACGCGCACCGGCTCGGGCTGCCCCCGGACGAGTACGTGTACCTGCACAGCGACTCGCTCACCGCCGGCTCAGCGGCGTTCCGGACGGCGGTCGACGTGGTCGACCGCGCGATGCGCGCCGCAATCGGGAGCGGCGTGAACGTTTCGGTGGCGCGCGACCAGCATTCGGCGCTGGTGAGCGCCACGGTCACGAGGCCGTTCGATGAGGCGGCCGTCGACGCTGCGGTCGCGTCGGCAAACACCGCGAACCGAGCCGTAAGCGCACTCGTCGCGGACCCCACATCCGGCGGCGGCAACGACCTGCACCGGGCCGAAGCGCTCTCGATCCCGGTCACGCTGCTCGTGCTGTTGATCTCGTTCGGCGCGCTCGTGGCGGCGCTCGTGCCGGTGCTGCTGGCGGCGACCGCGGTGATCGCGGCGTTCGGGCTGCTGGGGCCGATCAGCCAGCTGTTCCCACTCGACGACAGCGTCAAGACCGTCGTGCTGCTGATCGGGATGGCGGTCGGCGTCGACTATGCGCTGTTCTATGTCGTCCGCTCTCGCGAGGAGCGCCTCCGGGGCGCGTCGGTGCGAGAGGCGCTGGAGCGCACGTCGCGCACGTCGGGCCGCGCAGTGCTGATCGCCGGGACCACGGTGGCGATTGCGATGGCCGGCCAGTTCGTCGTGGGCTCGGCCATCTTCAACGGGATCGCGGCCGGGACGATCGTCGTGGTGGCCTGCGCTGTCGCCGGGTCGGTCACTGTGCTGCCCGCGCTGCTTCGGCTACTGGGCCCGCGGGTCGACCGGGGACGGATCGCGTTTCTGCCGCAGCTGGCAACCGCCGGCGAATCGCGGTTCTGGGCAGGGGTGGTCGATCGCGTGATGCGCCGTCCGGTGCTCGCCGCCTGCGTGTCCGGCGGGTTGCTGGTCGCGCTGGCCGTGCCCGCGCTCGGGCTGCACGTGGCGAAGCCGAGCTCCCAGGCGCTCTCGTCGGCGAGCCAGTCTGACCTGGCGGCACAGATCACGGGCGAGTTCCCGAGCACGTCCTCGCCGGCGATCGTCGTCGCGACGTGGCCGGCGGGTAAGACACCGGCGGTCCGCCAGGCGGTCGAGCGGCTGGAAACGCTCGCCGCAACCGAAGGCGTCGCGCACCCGCCGTTCGCGATCGGGCCCGGTCTCGATGGCCGATCGCTCGCGCTCGGCCTCCCGCTCAGCGGCTTCGGTGACAACAGCGCGAGCCGAACCGCCGTCAGCCACCTGCGACACACCCTGATACCCGAGACGCTCGGCCAGGTCCCCGGCGTCCACACCGCCGTGACCGGCGACACCGCGGAGGACATCGACTTCACAAACCAGATGCGCCACGGGGTTCCGTACGTGGTCACATTCGTGCTGGCGCTTGCGTTCGTGCTGCTGCTGGTCGCGTTCCGATCGATCGTCGTGCCGATCAAGGCGATCGTGCTGAACCTGCTGTCGGTGGCAGCGTCCTACGGCGTGCTCGTGCTCGTGTTCGAGCACCACTGGGCGCAGGGGGTGCTCGACTTCCGTTCGGACGGCGCGATCATCTCGTGGCTGCCGCTGTTCCTGTTCGTGGTCCTGTTCGGACTGTCGATGGACTACCACGTGTTCATCCTGAGCCGTGTGCGCGAGGGCGTCGACTCGGGCATGCGCACCGAGGACGCGCTCCGTTACGGGATCTCCCGCACGGCCGGCGTGGTCAGCGCGGCGGCGCTGGTGATGGTCGGCGTGTTCTCGCTGTTCGGGACCGCCAGCGCACTCGATCTCAAGGAGGCCGGAGTCGGGCTGGCCGTCGCCGTGCTGCTCGATGCCACCGTGGTGCGTGGCGTGCTGCTGCCCGCGACGATGACGCTGCTCGGCGAGCACAACTGGTATCTGCCCCGGTTCCTGTCGTGGCTCCCGCGCGCGGAGCTTGAACGCCCAGCCCTGGCCGCGGCGAGCAATTGACGCGACAATCACGGTGAGCATGCGAGCTAGGCTTTTCCTCCTGCTTTCGGCGGCGATCGCGGCCGGAATCGGTGCGACTTGGCTGGCGGCTCACGCCGGCGCCGAGCGGCCGACGGAGCCGGGGCCGTTACTGACCGCGCTGGTCGGCGCGTCGCTGATCGGCTGCGGACTCGCCTCGTGGCGGGCGCGGCCCGACAACCGGCTCGGCCCGGTGATGGTCCTGACCGGCTTCGTTTGGTTCGCGGGATTGCTGAGCGAAGCGACGAGCGCGCCGCTGTACACGCTTGGGGTCGCGATCGAGTACGCGTTCCTGTGCGGGTTCATCTACATCGTGCTGTCGTTCCCGTCGGGACGGCTCCGCACGGCGTTGGACAAATCGATCGTCGCGGTCGCGATCGCCGGCACTGGCCTGCAGGCGGTCGCGATGCTGTTCGGGAGTGGATCGGGGCTTCGCTGCGGCGGAGGCTGCGGGGACAACCTGATCCAGGTCTTTCACGACAACGGTTTCGCGCTCGCGCTGCTCAGCCTGCAGCGGGTGCTCGGCACGATCCTGACGCTGACCGCGGTCGGCCTGCTCACGTATCACTGGCTGAAGGCGACCCGGCCCGAGCGGCGCGAGGTCACGTGGGTGTTGCTGGCCGGAAACGCGACGCTGCTCGCGCTCACGGTCACGGTCGTCGACGATCTGCTCGGCAACCCGTTGGGCTCGGGGCCGGCGAAGGTCTGGTTCCTCACGCTCGCGCTCGTGCCGATCGCGGTGCTGGCCACGTTCGTGCGGCGGCGCCTAGCACGGGGGAGCGTGGCCGGGCTCGTCGTCCGGCTGGGAGCGCCGACGGCGCCGGCCGATCTCCGCGCCGCCCTCGCGCGCGCGCTCGGGGATCCGTCTCTCGAGCTCGCGTACTGGTTCCCGGCGGAGGCGCGCTACGTGACGCCCGACGGCCGCCCGGTGCACAAGCCGGATGCCGACAGCGGGCGGGGGTCGACGTTCGTAGAGCGTGACGGCACCCCGATCGCGATGCTGCTGCACGATCCGGCGCTCGAATACAACTCGGGACTCGTCCAGTCGGTGTGCGCCGCCGCGGGCCTCGCGCTCGAGAACGAGCGGCTCCAGGCCGAGCTGCGCGCCCGACTCGTCGAGCTCAACGCGTCACGGGGACGGCTGGTCGAGGCGACGGATGCCGAGCGTCGCCGGATCGAGCGCAACCTCCACGACGGAACGCAGCAACGGCTCGTCTCGATCGCAATGTCGCTCGGGCTGCTCGAGTCCAAGCTCGCCCCGGACCAGGCTCACGCGGCCCCGATCGTGCAGGAGGCCCGGACGGCGCTGACGCTCGCGCTCGAGGAGTTGCGCGAGCTGACCCAGGGCATCCACCCGACGCTTCTGGTGGAGCGCGGGCTCCCGGTCGCGCTCGAGGAGCTGTGCCGGCGCGCGGGGCTGCCCGCGCACCTTAACGTCGCGCTCGACGTTCGCCTTCCCGACCAGGTCGAGACCGCGGCTTACTACTTCGCGAGCGAGGCGGTGAGCAACGCCGTCAAGCATTCGCACGGAAGCGAGATCAGAGTTGACGTGAGCTACGACGGCCGGATCCTGACCATGGAGATCGCCGACGACGGGATCGGGGGCGCGGCGATCGGCCCGGGATCAGGTCTCCGCGGGCTGGCCGACCGTGTCGAGGCGCTCGGCGGCCAATTCACCGTGTCGAGCCCGCCCGGGCGAGGGACGCGACTGGAAGCGGAGATCCCTTGCGGGTAGCGGTCGGCGACGATGCGGTGATCCTCCGCGAGGGGCTCGCGCGGCTGCTGCAGGAGGCGGGCTTCGAGGTCGTCGGGGTGGCCGCGGACGCCGAGGAGCTGCTCGAGCTCGTCGACCGATCCGAGCCCGACGTCGCGATCGTCGACATCCGCATGCCGCCCACCCACACCGACGAGGGGCTGCGGGCGGCGCAGGCGATCCGGGAGGCGCACCCGACGATCGGCATCCTCGTGCTGTCCCAGCACGTGCACGCGCGCTACGCGATCGAGTTGCTCTCGGGCGGGACGGACGGCGTCGGCTACCTGCTCAAGGAGCGCGTGGCCGACCTCGATGAGTTGTCGGCGAGCGTCCGGCGCGTCGGGCAGGGCGGCTCGGTGCTCGACCCGGCGGTCGTCAGCCAGCTCGTCGGCCGGCGCCGGCAGGCCGACAACCCGCTCGAGCAACTCACCGACCGCGAACGGGAGGTGCTGGCCTTGATGGCCGAGGGTCGTTCCAACAAGGCGATCGGCGAGCGGCTGTTCGTCTCCGAGCACACCGTCGAGAAGCACATCAAGAACATCTTCGGCACCCTGCAGCTGCCGCTGTCGCCCGACGACCACCGCCGGGTGCTGGCCGTCGTCACCTACCTCGACTCGGAATAGCCGGGTCCGCGTGCGGTGGTCGGGTACCGTGGACGGTGCATGGAGGACGGGTCCAACCTTCCGGCGATCCGCGTCAGCGACGAGGAGCGCGAGCACAGCACCGTGCTGCTCCGTGACGCTGTCGTCACCGGGCGGCTGACGCTCGAGGAGTTCTCAGAGCGCGTCGGGCGCGCCCAGCTCGCGCGTACCGACCGGGAGCTGGCGGAGCTGACCGTCGACCTGCCGGCGCAGGCCCCGGTGCCAGCGATCGTCACCCAGGCGAAGCACCGCGCGATCTGTTCGAAGCTGGTCCGCCGGGGATCGTGGGAGATACCGGAGCGGTCGTCGTGGCGCTCCTTGTTCGGCACGATCGTGCTGGACCTGCGCGAGGCGCGGCTCGCGGGCCCGGTGGTCGAGCTCGAGATCCACAACACGTTCGGCACGGTCACCGTGCTCGTCCCCGCGGGCGTGCAGCTCGACGTCGAGGGCACCGCGCCGTTCGCAAGCCAGGTGATCGAGCCGCCGTCGCGGCCGCCGCCGGCGGGAGCGCCCCGGTTGCGGATCCGCACCAAAGGGCCCGGCGGAACGCTGTACGTGCGAGCGCCCGATTAGGGCTGAGCTTGCCGCTGTTCGAGAATCGGTCACGTGCTGAGTCGTTCGGATCGGTCGCCGATCTGTACGACCGGGCGCGACCGACGTACCCGCCGGCGCTGATCGAAGCGCTGCTGGCCGACGGCGGGCGCACGGTGCTCGATGTCGGCTGCGGTACCGGGATCGCGTCGGCGCTGTTCGCCGCGCGCGGGTGCGTGGTGACCGGCGTGGAGGTCGACGAGCGGATGGCGGAGATCGCGCGGGGCAAGGGGCTCGAGGTCGAGGTCAGCTCGTTCGAGCGGTGGGATGATCGTGGCCGGAGGTTCGACGTCGTCGCCTCCGGTCAGGCGTGGCACTGGATCGACCCTCGCGCCGGCGCGGTCCGCGCGACCGACGTGCTACGTCCGTGCGGCCGGATCGGGGCGTTCTGGAACTTCGGCGACCCCCCCGCGGAGGTGCGCGAGCGGCTGGCGCCGATCTATCACCGGCTGGCCCCCGAGCTCGTGAACTACTCCGTCGTGCTCGACGCCAAGCAACGGGACGAGCGGATCGACCTCACTGTCAGCGGAATCGCGAACTCAGCCAGGTTCGGGCCGATCGAGGTCCGCCACTTCCCATGGGTCCGGACGTACCGTGCGCGTGAGTGGACGGATTTCCTCGCGACCCATAGCGATCATCAGGCGCTCGAGCCCACCCGTCGGGAGCGGCTCCTCGCCGAGGTCTCGGATGCGGTCGTCGCGATCGGAGGCACGTTCGAGATGCCCTTCGAGACGGCGCTCGTCACCGCCGCGCGGAAGTAGCCCCGGCGGTCAGACCCGGTAGCGCTCGGTCAGCGCCGCGAGCTGACCTGCCAGCTCGTTGAGGGTCTCGGCCGCCATCTGCGACTGGTGGGCTCCCTCGAGGAACTGTGATGTGCCCTCGTTGACGTTGTTCATCGACGCCGCGATCTGCTCGACGCCGACGCTCTGCTGCTGCGCCGAGGCGGCGATCTGCTGGGCCGCGGCGTAGGACTCCTGGATCGTGTCCGAAAGGCTTCGGATGCCCTCGCCGGCGCGTGCGGTCAGCTCGAGTCCCTGCTCGACGACCGTCGTGCCTTGCTGGCTGGCGGTCACCGCCGCCGAGGTGGCGCGCTGGACGTCGCCGAGGATCGATTCGACCTGCGCCGTCGCCGCCTTGGACTGCTCGGCAAGCTTGCGCACCTCTTCGGCGACGACCGCGAAGCCCTTGCCGTGCTCCCCGGCCCGGGCGGCCTCGATGCTGGCGTTGAGGGCGAGTAGGTTCGACCGGTCGGCGAGGCCGTTGACTGTCGCGGTGATCTCGCCGATCTGCTGGGTGCGCTCGGACAGCGTCACGATGTCGCGGGCGATCGCGTCGACTCGATCACGGATGTCCTCCATCGCGCTGGTGATCGCGTCCACCGCGGTGTTCGCTTCGCTCGAGACCTCCAGCGAGTCGCTGGCGCGGTCGGCGACGTCGCTCGCCATCTTCGCGGTGTCCTCGGCGGCCAGGCGCAACTCGTTGACGGTCGTCGAGGTCTCGGCGATTGCGGTCGACTGAAGGCTCGCGCTCTCGGTGTGCCGGTTCACCGACGCGAGGATGTCGGCAGTCGATCGGCCGATGTCCTGCACGCCCGCCTGGATATGGCTCGAGATCTGCGCGAGTCCGCTGACCATCGTGTTGAGGCTCTCGGACAGGCCCTTGAGGTCGGCGCTGCCGTCGGCGTTGACCGTCGCGCGCAGATCGCCATCCGCGACCTTGGCCGCGAACTCGGAGTAGCCGCGGACCGCGGCCTGGAGGGTCTCGCGCGAGTCACGCTCGATCTGGGCCGAGTCCGCGAGCTGGCGGTGGCGTTCCTCGGTCAGCGAGCGCAGGCGCATCAGCGCCAGCCCGAAGCGAACCCCCGCGGCCACGAGCGTTGCGGTTGCGAGGCCGAGAGCGATCTGGTTGATGTGGTTGAGCGACCCGACGAACAGGATCAGGAGTGCCAAGCCCGCGGCCACGCCCGGGATTGCGAATCCGGAGCTCGTGTCCTTGAGCTCGCTCTCGTCAGGCCGGCGCGAGATGACCCACACCGAGACCGAGAACAGGAACAGCGAAGCGGGCCAGGCGATCGAGTTCCAGAAGTAGCCGAAGTGAGTGGCGCCGATGCCGTTGTCGAACAGCGCGCAGACGTCGCCGATTGCATTGGCGAGGCTTGCCGCCGCCATCAGGTACCAGCGGGTGCGGCGGCCGGCGGGCACGAGCGCCGCGGCGCCGAGCGTCAGGATCAAGAGCAGGATGTCGCCTACCGGGTAGATCAGGTTCCAGGCCACGGTGACGGAGTCATCGCCGACCGCCTTCTGGATGAACCCGAACGCGAACGCCGCGAACGCCGCTGCGCAGGTCAGCGTCACGACGACGCCGTCGAGATAGTTGGCGGCGGTGAACTTCCGCACCTGCTGGCGCATCAGCATCATCACGCCGACGTATGCCAGCGGGAAGAAGCTGGCCCACAGGTAGTTGGCGAGGACGGGGGTGGGCGGATTGGCGTTGTGGAGGCCCTCGTAGGTCATCGCGAAGTCGCCGAGCGCCCACAGGCACATCCCTACGCCGAGCGCGAGGCAGAAGCCGCGATCCTTGGGGCTGACCGCGGCCTTGACCAGCACGAGCACGCTGGCGAACAGCTCGAACGCGGACACGCCCCAGCCGTCGAGCCAGGTGGTGCTGGCCCCATTGGCGCGGACGACGAGCGAGATTGCGTAGCCGACGAGGATCAGGCCGAGGAGGCCGTATAGGGCCTTGAGGCCGCCGGACACCTGCTCCGGCCGCTCCGCTGCAGCCCGCTGGGTCCGCGTCGACGTCGCACGAGCGCGCCCGCCAGCCGGCTTGTGCGAAACAGTCCCCTCTACATGACCCATCCGTGTGCCTCCCACGCAATTACTCCGTTTAGCGGGGTTATCGGCCGCGAACAGGCCGCTCTGTAGCGGGCGGCTTACGTCATCAGCCGTCCGTGGCGATCATCACGTCGGAGGCCTTGACGATCGCGGTGACCGCGCTGCCTTCCTTCAGCCCGAGATCGGCGACCGCCTCGACCGTGATCGACGCGACCAGCCGCTGGCCGGCGACGTCGAGGACGACATTGGCGATCGCCTCGCCCTTGTTGATGCTGGTCACGGTGCCGGCCAGCTGGTTACGCGCGCTGAGTTTCACCTGCGTCTCCTGGGATCTGGTTGGGTAGCTTCAAGTAACAGAACTCCAAGCTTGAACCGTCGCAGAGGAGAACATCCGTGTCCAGCAACGTGTCAGAGAAGCAAGCTCGCGAGGTCGCCGAAGCGGCGCGCGAGTCGGAGTGGAAGCTGCCCAGCTTCGGCAAGGAACTGTTTCTGGGGAACTTCCGCCTCGATCTGATCTACCCGCAGCCCCGGCTCGACCCGGCGGCCGTCGAAAAAGGCGAGCGGTTTCTCAAGCAGTTGCGCGAATTCCTCGAGGCTGAGGTCGACCCGCTCGAAATCGAGCGCGACGCAAAGATCCCCGAGCGAGTGCTCGATGGCCTCAAGCGGATCGGCGCGCTCGGGATGAAAGTGCCCGAGGAGTACGGCGGGCTCGGTCTCTCGCAGGTCTACTACAACCGCGCGCTGGCGCTGGCGGGCGTGTGGCACGCCGCCCTGTCGACGTTGCTGAGCGCACACCAGTCGATCGGCGTCGCCGAGCCGCTCCAGCTGTTCGGCACCGACGAGCAGAAGCGCAAGTGGCTGCCGCTCGTCGCCAAGGATCACATCAGCGCCTTCCTGCTCACCGAGGCCGACGTCGGCTCTGACCCGGCGCGGCTGGCGTGCACCGCGACGCCGGTGGACGGCGGTTACCAGCTGACCGGACAGAAGCTGTGGGCGACGAACGGCGCGATCGCCGACATCGTCGTGGTGATGGCGCAGGTCCCCAAGAGCGACGGTCACCGCGGCGGGATCAGCGCGTTCGTCCTGCCCTACGACAGCGACGGGGTCACGGTCGAGCACCGCAACGCGTTCATGGGGCTGCGCGGGATCGAGAACTCGGTGACGCGCCTGGACCACGTGTTCGTCCCCGAGGAGAACCGGATCGGCCGCGAGGGACAAGGCCTGAAGGTCGCGCTGACGACGCTCAACACCGGGCGACTGGCGCTGCCCGCGATCTGCGTGGGGATGGCGAAGTGGTCGACGAAGATCGCGCGCGAATGGTCGAACGAGCGTGTCCAGTGGGGGCGGCCGATCGGCAAGCACGACGCGGTCGCGCAGAAGATCGCGTTCATCGCCGCGAGCGCGTTCGGGCTGGAGGCGATGCTCGACGTCGCCAGCCGCCTGGCCGACGATAAGTCCGGGGACATCCGGATCGAGGCGGCGCTCGCCAAGCTGTACGGCTCGGAGATGGGGTGGAAGGTGCTCGACGAGCTGATGCAGGTCCGGGGCGGCCGAGGGTACGAAACGGCCGCGTCGCTGAAGGCGCGCGGCGAGAAGCCGGTGCCCGCGGAGCAGGCGCTCCGCGACATGCGGATCAACCGGATCTTCGAGGGCTCGACCGAAATCATGCACCTGCTCATCGCGCGCGAGGCGGTCGACCAGCACCTGAAGGTCGCCGGCGACCTGCTTGAGCCCGGCGGCGAGATCAAGGACAAGCTCGCGTCCGCGGGACGCGCCGGGCTGTTCTACTCCAAGTGGCTGCCCCAGCTGGCCGTCGGCAAGGGTCAGATACCGAGCTCATTCGACGAGCTCGGTCCCCTCGCGCCCTACATGCGCTTCGTGGAGCGGGCGTCGCGGAAGCTGGCGCGCTCGACGTTCTACGGCATGACCCGCTGGCAGGCCAAGCTCGAGTATCGGCAGGCGTTCCTAGGCCGGCTCGTCGACGTTGGCGCCGAGCTGTTCGCGATGGCCGCCGCGGCCGCGTACGCGGACACGATCGGGCGCGAGCAGCCGGGGCGCCAGACCGAGGCCCAGGAGCTCGCCGAGCTGTTCTGCCTCCAGGCCAAGCGGCGCGTCGAGACGTTGTTCGCGGAGCTGTGGGACAACGACGACGACGCCAACCGCGCGGCGGCCGCGCGCGTGCTGGACGGCCGCTACCGGTGGATCGAGGAGGGGATCGTCGATCCCTCGGGCGAGGGGCCGATGATCCCGGAGGAGGTCAAGCAGGCCGCCGCCGGGGAGGTCAGGCAGCCCGAGTCTGCGCAACCGGCCGTCGCATGAGCCATTCGGTCAGCTCTGCGGCCGGGACCGGCCGGCTGAGGTAATAGCCCTGGGCGAGCGTGCACCCAAGCTCGGAGAGGCGATCCCAGGCCTGCTCGGTCTCGACGCCCTCGGCCACCACATGGAGGCCGAGGTTACGGGCGAGGTCGATCGTCGAGCGCACGATCACCGCGTCGTTGTCGCTCTCGGCCATGTTCATCACGAACGACCGGTCGATCTTGATCTCGTTGACCGGCAGCTGGCTCAGGTAGGCCAGCGATGAATAACCGGTGCCGAAGTCGTCGATCGAGAGCGACACTCCCATCGCCGACAGCTTGTCGAGCACGCGCTTGGTGCGAACCGGGTCAGACAGCATCGTCGACTCGGTGATTTCGAGCTCGAGCAGCGATGGGTCGACACGCCGCTTCTTGAGCAGGTGCTTGACCTGGTCGGGGAAGTCGGCGTCGAGCAGGTTGCGGACGCTCAGGTTGACGGCGACGCTCAGGGTCATGCCGGCGCGCTGCCAGGCGCGGCACTGGCTGAGCGCCTCGTCGAGCACGTACAGCGTCAGCGGCTTGATCAGCCCGGTCTGCTGGGCGAGTGGGATGAACTCGTCGGGGCCGACGAGGCCGCGCGTCGGATGGTTCCAGCGCAGCAGCGCCTCGACCGACTGCACGGCGCCGTTGGCGAGACTCGCCTTCGGCTGGTAATACAGCACGAGCTCGCGCTCCTCGATCGCGCGCCGGAGCTCGGAGACGAGCGTGAGCCGGGCCGGGTCGGATGCGTTGCGCGACTTCTCGTAAAACGCGTACCCGCCCTTCTCTTCCTTGGCGCCGTACATCGCGACGTCGGCGTGGCGGAGCAGCGTGTCTACGTCCTCGCCGTGGTGGGGGAACATCGCGATCCCGATCGAGCCCTCCGCGGGCAACGCGAGGCCGTCGATCGTGACCGGGCGCTCGAGCCCGGCGCGGATCTTCTCGATCACCACGAGCACGTCGCGCTCGGTTCTCGGCTTGGAGATCAGCACTCCGAACTCGTCGCCGCCGAGCCGCGCCACGGTGTCCGAGGAACGCAGGATCCCGCGCAGGCGCTTGCCGATCTCGACCAGCAGGGCGTCGCCGGCGTGATGGCCGAGCGAGTCGTTGACGTCCTTGAAGCGATCGAGGTCCATCATCGCCACGGCCACCTGTCCGCCCTCGCGCTCGGCGATCGTGATCGCCTGCTCGATCCGGTCGCGGAACAGGGTGCGGTTGGGGAGACCGGTGAGGCCGTCGTGGAGCGCCTGGTGCTCGTTGATCTCAGACTGGCGCAGCAGCGCGTCCTGCGCGGCTTTGCGCTCCGTGTCGTCCTGAACCATCACGATGCCGAACGACGGGCGCCCGTCGGGCTCGCGGACGATCGAGAACGAGGCGGACACCCACACGACCGAGCCGTCCCTTCGGTTCAGCCGGGTCTCGATCCGCAACGAGTTGGATTCGCCCGCGAACAGTTCGTCGCACGCCACCGTCACGCGCTCGTGCTCCTCGGGATCGAGGTACTCGGCGATGTGGGCGCGGACCTGTTCGGAGTTCTCGAGGCCGAGCAGCGCGCACATGGCGGGATTGGCATCGACGATCTGACCGTCGTTGCTCAGCGTCATCACGCCGGTGATCGCGCCGTGATAGATCGCCTCGAATCGGGCCAGCGCATCGACCTGCCGGCGCTTGGCCTCGAACTCGGCGGCGCGGCTGACGCCTTCGGATAGGACGCCGGCTAGGAGCTCGAGCGTCTGGCGATCCTCCTCGTTCAGCCGTTCCTCCTCCGAGGTGCTCATGACGCTCACCGCCCCGACCGGCTCGTCGCCGGCGAACAGCGGCACGCAGATGTGGGAGCGATCTCCCATCACCGCACGGATCTTCGGGTTGAGACGGTCGTCGTCCTCGGCGTGCTCGATCAGCAGCGGCTCCCGCGCCGCGATCGCGAAGCGCGACACGCTCTCGCTGAGCGGCCGGCGGTTCCCGAGGAAGCGCAGGCCGATCCCGGACGCCGCGCGTGTGTGCACGTCCTCGCCCTCGATCAAGTGGATCATCGCGCCCTCTGCCCGCGTGAGCGCCTGGGCGCGATCGACGATCACCTGCATCACGTGCTCGAGGTCGCCGGACGCGGCGGCTGAGATATCGCGCTGGGTGGCGATGATCAGTTCGAGCCGGTTGGCGCGGTCTTGGAGCGCGAGGTCGGCGAGCCTGCTCTGCGTGATGTCCTCGATCATCGCGATCGCCACCGCCGCGGAGCCGGCCGCGCCGGCATCGGTCCACACCGTGGAGCGGACCCAGATCACTTCTCCGTCCTTGCGGACGCAGCGCTTCTCGTACTGGTAGGAGGAGCCGCCGGAATCGACGAACTCCTGGTAACGGCGCTCGGTGCCGTCGATGTCGTCGGGATGGGTGAACGTCTCGAACCTCATGCCGACGAGCTCCCCGGGGCCATAGCCGAGCATCCGCTCGATCGCCGGGTTGGCTTCGACGACGTGACCAGCGGTCGCGACCGTGATGATCCCGGACGAGGCGCGCTCGAACAGCATGCGGAAGCGCTCGTTGGACTCCTCGGGGTCGAAAGCTGGGTGCTGTGCGGGGTCGACGGATCCGGCCGGCGATTGTGCCGTGCCATCGGACGCTACGCGATTGGCGCGCGAGTCGGTCCTCCGCATGGTCGTCTTTATCGGTCGGGCCGCCGGTTTACTTAGGCGAGAGCGCGAGCCGGCGGACGGACGGCCCCGGCCGCCCATACACTCGCTGCATGGCAACTGCGACCAGCGCGAGGAACGCCCGTCGCTTCGAGGTTGTGCACGCCGATGCCAGTGAGCAGATCGCTCACGAGATCAGGATGTACATCGAGCGAGAAGGGCTCCAGCCGGGCGACCGGATCGGGACCGAGCACGAGCTGGCGCGGGAATTCGGAGTCAGCCGGCCGACGCTCCGAGAGGGGCTGCGGCGGTTGGCCGGGTCCCATCTGATCCGCGTCCAGAAGGGCCGCGCCGGCGGGGTGTTCGTCGAGAACACGCCGAACGAGGGGATCGGGCGACACGTGAGCGAGTCGATCGCGGCGATGCTCGAGGCGGACAGCGTGACGCTGTACGAATTGCTCGAGGCGCGGACGTTCCTCGAGGTCCCGCTCGCGGGGATGGCGGCCGTGCGCTCCGATGAGGCGACGATCGAGGCGCTTACGGAGGCGATCGCCGATGCCGTGGGGCACAACCCGGCCGGCGAGGAGTTCCGTCGTGCCGATACGCGCTTTCACGAGACGATCGCGGTCACCGCCGGCAACGACCTGCTGGTCACCTTCACCCGCTGGATCCTCGACGTGCTCCAGCCCTCGCTGATCGAGCATGTCGGACCGGCGATCGACGGTGATCTGATCATCGCCCAGCATCAGGCGATCGTCCGGGCGATCCGCCGCCACCAGCGGGGCGCGGCCGAGCGCGCGATGCGCACCCACATCGAGTACATGGGGGCCGTGCTGCGCAGCGTCGACGCCCACGGGTAACGTCCGCGCGGTGCGGCGGTCCTGGGACCGGGAGCGGACCAAACCGCACCGCGCAGCTTCACCCCATTGTCGGTCAGGGCGAAATCTCTTCGTAATACCGGCCGCGCGTGTTGGGGCTGAACTGGACGACGATCGCCGCGAGGACGAGGAAGCCGGAGATGACCAGCATCGCCTCGAGCACGGTCATATTGGGAATCTGGGGAGCGATCAGGAGCACGCCGATACCGCCACCGAGGTGGCCGACGCCGTCGACCATGCCGAAGCCGGTCACGCGAGCCCTCGTCGGGAAGCTCTCGGTCGAGAGTGCGTAGGTCATCGGCACCCAGATGTTGAAGCCGAAGAACACGATCGCCGCCCCGATGAACGCGATCGCGAGACCGCTCGTCCCGGCCTCGGCGACGATCACCCCGCCGATCACCGTGATCACCGCCCCGATCGGAAGCCAGTGCTTGCGCTCGAGCCGATCCGCGAACGCGACCGCGAACAGCGCGCAGCCCAGGAACCCGAAGGCGCCCACGGCCGTGATCAGGCCGGCTTCGGGGGGCGGGTACTTGAGCGCTACGAGCATCGACGTGAAGCCGGCCGAGAAGCCGAACACGGTCACATAGGCCAGGAACCAGACGGCGAGCAGCACGATCACCCGGCGCACGTACGTTCGGTTGGCGAACAGGGCCTTGAAGGCGAGACTGCTCTCGGGGACCGTCTGGTCGATCGGAATGTCCTCGCTCACCGGTTCGAGCGGACCGTGCCTGGCGGCGACGACCTCCATGTCGCTGACCACCTTGTCGGCCTCGGCCACGCGGCCCCGTCCGATCAGCCAGCGAGCCGACTCGGGCAGTTCGAGGCGCAGCAGCACGCCGACCGCCGCCAGCACCGCGCCGACCGCGTACATCCAGCGCCACCCGTCGGTGAAGCCGGGACCCGCCTGCGCGAACGAGATGCCGTGTGGCCACGGCGCGGGGGTGGTGGTCAGGAACAGGCCGAGCCAGATCCCGAGCAGCGCGCCCAGCGAGGACATGATGAAGATCACCGAGATCCAGCGCGCGCGGTTGCGCCGCGGAGCGACCTCGCCGATGTACGTGTTGACGATCGCCAGGTCGGCGCCAACGCCGATGCCGGTGATGACCCGGGCCAGCACGAACTGCGTGTAATCCGGTGCCAGCGCGTTGTACAGCGACCCGAGGCCGGTGAGCAGCATCGTGAACAGCAGCATGTTGCGCCGTCCGATGCGGTCCGAGATGGGGGCGAGCGCGAGTGCGCCGATCACGTATCCGGCGAGGTTGAGCACGACCGGCACTCGCAAGGTGGTAACCGCGTTCGCGGGCGTGCAGCCATGCTTCAGCGCGACGCAACTCTGGATGAACGACACATTGATGTCGAACACGTCGTAGAACGCGAACAGGAAGCCGGTGCCGATGATCCCGATGAACATGAACGGCATTGACCACACGCCGATCCGGTCGAGCCGCGCCAGAATCGACTTGGGGGTCTGAGCGCCGGCCGGCGCCGCGCCGGTCCGGAGCGTTTGCCCTCCAATAGAGGTAGAACTCATCGCAAACCCTCGCTTTCCTCGTCTGCATACATCTCGTACCCGTGTCGTTTGTGAGGGAAACCGCATAATCAATTCACCAGTAACCAATGACAGATCCGGATGAAATGACATGAGACTCGAGGGACGGACAGTGGTGGTCACAGGCGCGGCGGGTGGAATCGGCCGGGCGCTGGCGTTGCGGTGCGCCTCCGAGGGCGCGCGTGTGGCAGCGACTGACATTCAGCATGAACCGCTGCAACGCGTTGCAGACGAGCTCGGCGCGGGGCATCTCGCGGTGGCGGCTGACGTCACCGACGAACAGGCACTCGACGCGCTGATCTCAAGAGTGGAATCAGAGCTCGGCGCGGTCGAGGTGTTCTTCGCGAACGCCGGCGTGGCCATCGGTGAGGACCCGGTCAGCACCCCCGACGAGGTGTGGGATCTAGCGTTCGGCGTCAACGTCCGCGCGCACATCCTGGCCGCCCGGAGACTGTTGCCGGGATGGCTTGAACGCGGCGAGGGCTACTTCGTCGCAACCGCCTCCGCCGCGGGCCTGCTCACTCAAATCGGCTCGGCCCCTTACGCGGTCACCAAGCACGCCGCGGTGGCGTTCGCCGAATGGCTATCGGTCACCTACGGCGACCAGGGGATCCGAGTCAGCTGCCTGTGCCCGATGGGCGTGCGGACCGCCATGCTCCAGGGCGAGGACCACCTGAGCCACCGGGTCGTCAAGGCGGCCGGCGCGGTGCTCGAGCCCGAGGAGGTCGCCGGCGCCGTCGTCGACGGGATCGACGCCGAGCGGTTCCTGATCCTCCCGCACCCCGAGGTGCTGACGTTCTTCCAGCGCAAGGGGATGGATTACGACCGCTGGCTCGCGGGGATGCGGCGGCTCCAGTCCGGGCAGTCGTAGCGCCCGTTGTGATTTGATCGCCGGGTGATCGTTCGCTGGGGCCTCGATGAGCTGCCGGGAGTGCTCGAGGAGCTGTCCGTGCGCGATCCGCTGCTGATCAGCACCGAAAGGTGGCGGGGCCTCGAGATCCCGGTGGCGCGGCGGTTCTACGGCGCCCAGCCGCACGCGGAGATCGCCGGTGTGCGGGCGGCTACGGAGGCCGCCGCCGGCGCGGACGGGCTCGTCGCGCTCGGCGGCGGTAGCGCGATCGACACGGCCAAGGCGGTGTCGAGCGAGACCGGGTTGCCGATTGTCTCGATTCCGACCACTTACTCGGGCGCGGAGTGGACCCAGGGCTTCGGGATGCGCGACAGCGCGACGGGCATCAAGCGCGGAGGCGGCGGCGCGCGGACCGTGGCGGTCGTCTACGACCCGTCGCTGACGCTCGGCTTGCCGCCGGCGGAGAGCGCGGGGTCGGCGATGAACGCACTCGCACACTGCGCGGAGGCCCTGTACGTGAGTGGCCGAACCGAGGACACCGATGTTGTCGCGCTTGACGGGGCGAAGCTGATCTCCGACTGGCTCCCGGTGGTGGTCGAGCGCGGCGACGACCTCGAGGCGCGCCGGCAGCTGCTCGAGGGCGCGATGTACGCCGGCTTCGCGCTGCGTGTCGGGATGGGCCTCGGGCACGCGATGGCGCAGGCGCTCGGCGGCCGCTACGGCCTCGCCCACGGGACGATGAACGCCGTCTGCCTGCCGCTGGCGCTCCGCTACAACCGCGACGTGGCGGCGGCGGGGATCGCCCGGTTCGGCGAGGCGATGGGCCATGGCGACGCGATCTCGCGTGTGAACGAGTTGGGTGCGCTGGCCGGCCCGCCCCGCCTGCGCGACTACGACGTGCCATGGGAGGACCTGGAAACCCTGTCCGATGCGATCGCCGAACGGGCGCCGGCGAAGGCCAATCCGCGGCCGGCGCCGCCGGAGGCGATCAGAGAGCTGCTCGAGGAGATCTGGTAGATGACGCGCATCCTCACCACCCACGTCGGGAGCCTGCCGCGCCCGCCCGAGCTTGTCGAGCTGGTGTTCGCGGAGGATCGCGGCGAGGAGGTCGACCGCGAGCGTTACGACCGGCTGCTGGACGAGGCGGTCCGCGACCGTGTGCAGCACCAGGTCGACGCCGGGGTCGACTTCGTCTCAGACGGCGAGATGAGCAAGATCGGGTACGCCACCTACATCCGACACCGGCTCAGCGGGTTCGAGCTCGGCGACGTGCCGCGGGCGACGCCGGCGGATCTCGATGCCTATCCGCGCTACATGAAGCGACTCGCCGACGAGGGCGGGAGCGCCCGCTATCTGCGGCCGATCTGCCGCGGCCCGATCACGTATGAGCACCCCGAGCTCGTCGACGCCGACCTGGCCCGGCTGGCGCGCGGGATCGAGGGCCAGCCCGTCGCCGGCGCGTTCATGAACGCGCCCTCCCCGGGCATCATCGCGCTGTTCCAGCCCAACGAGTACTACGACACCATCGACGAGTACCTCGAGGCGATCGGCGAGGCGATGAAGAGCGAGTACGAGGCGATCATCGGCGCCGGCTTCATGCTCCAGATTGATGCGCCCGATCTCGCAATGGGGCGTCACATCATGTACCGCGACAACTCCGACGAGGAGTTCGTGGTCGCTGCCGCCCGGCATGTCGAGGCGATCAACCACGCTTTGCGTGACGTTCCCGCAGATCGGGTCCGCTTGCACCTTTGTTGGGGCAACTACGAAGGCCCGCACCACCTCGACATCGGCGTCGAGAAGATCATCGACGTGGTCCTGCGCGCCAAGCCCTCGACGATCCTGTTCGAGGCTGCCAACCCGCGCCACGAGCACGAGTTCGTCGTGTGGCGCGGGGCCGCGATCCCCGAGGACAAGACGCTCGTCCCGGGGGTGATCGATTCGACCTGCAACTACATCGAGCACCCGGAGCTCGTGGCGCAGCGTCTCGAGACCTACGCCCGGATCGTCGGAGCCGAACGCGTGATGGGCGGCAGCGACTGCGGCTTTGGGACGTGGTCGGGGTTCGGCGCGATCGACCCCGACATCTGCTGGGCGAAGCTGGGTTCGCTCTCGCAGGGCGCGCGGCTCGCCGGGGACCGCGCCGGCTAGCAGGGGGTAACGCCACACTCGCAGAATCGCCACCCGCGAGTGAGGGGTTGGCCGCGCAGGAGGTGGCTGAATCTGGATTCACGGGTTCGGGGGAGGGCGAGTGTGGGGAAGACCACAATTTGCGTGGGATTGGGCCTCGCACGGAATCCGGCTCAGAAGTGGTCGCCCGGCACACCGTCACGGAGCCGGATTCCGTGCGAGGCCCAGAAGATCAGCGACCCGGCACGCGCTGCGGCTCGCCGAGCGCCGCGCGACCGATGTCGCCGTAGAACATCTCGCGTAACTGCAGGTTGCGGTGCGCGGCGGCGACCGCCATGTCGCGGAACACGCGGGCGGTTCGTTCCCCATCGCGCGCCACGTTGGCGCCGACGGTCTGCCACAGGTCGTCGTCGATCACGCGCCAGCACATCAGCATGGCCTCGCGGGCGATTCCGGCCAGGAGCATGTCGTCCCCGAACGTGTACGGGATCCCGTCTTCGACGTTGCGCCGGCACAGCTCCATATGACGCTCGGCGGTGTTGTGTACGGCCGCCTCCGCGGTGGCGATGTGGGTCAGCGCGCGCCCGTACCAGCGCTGATAGTCCGGGTCCTTCACTCGCGGGATGAACGGCGGCAGAGGCGTCTTGCGCTCGCGCATCAGCCGCTCGTACTCGTCGAGCATGTTGTATGCCGCACCGACGGTCACGGCGGCGAGCGACAGCGTGAAGATCGACACCGCGCGTCCGGAGTACATCGGATTGCCGTGCAGGCGCGAACCAGAGGTGCCGCCGCCGACGTCGATGTCGAGCATGCTGCCCTCGAAACCCCAACCCAAAGGAATCCGGGACCCAAGGAAGCGGATGCTGTGAGAGCCCGAGCCCTTCAGACCGAGCATGTCGCCCCAGTCGTCGAGCATCTCCCACTCGCTGCGCGGCGCGACGAACAGGAGCTGCGGTGGGGGATCCTCGGGCGAGGCGCCGGCCGGCGCCGGCAGGATCGCCTGGCCCATGTAGAACGTCGAGTACGGGGAGCCCGACGCGAACGCGACCTGGCCGTTGATCTCCCACCCGTTCTCGACCCGCTCTGCGCGCCCGACAGGAGCCGCCACCGACGCGCAGCGGAAGTCACCGCCGGCGAAGATCTCGTCCTGCGCCTCGGCAGGCCACCACGAGCCGACCATCAGCGCGTGGTTCATCGCCAGTCCCATACACCACGCGGTCGACACGCATCCGCGAGCGATCTCCTGCACGACGCGGACGTAGGTCGGCACGTCGAACTCGTAACCGCCGTAGCGCCGCGGGACGTACAGGTGGTAGAAGCCGGCGTTCAGGAACGCCTTGTGCATCTCGGCCGAGTAGTACGTTCGCCGCTCGGTCGCCTCCTGGTCGGCGACCAGCCTCGGCCTGAGCGCCACCGCACGCGCGACCATCTCGTCCGGCGTCAGACCCGGTTCGGGTGCCGCAGCCCCCGAGCCGACGGTCTGCGACGTGCTCATCCGTCCGATCGTAGGCCAGGAGCGGGGCCCTTACTTTGCAATGCGCGCACGATTGCCTGGGTGACCGCGCCGGCGCCGTCCGCACCCATCACGATCGTGTAGTGGTTGACGCCCGGGACGCGCTCGGTCCGGCGAATCTCGGGCGCCGCGGCGGCCCACGGCTCCGCGATAGCGGGGGGCTGGAGCGGGTTCGGGTCGTCGAGCATGCCTCGTTCCGCGCATAGCAACTCGGTCCGAACCTGCAATCGATGCGCCGGCTTACCGATCTCGAGCAGCTCGGCGGCGTCGGCGCGGACCACGTCTTCGCCGACCGAGGATCGGAGCGCGGGCGGCTCGCCGACGAGGTCGTGGTCGGCATACGCGACGAGGTCCTCGTCGCGCGCATCGCCGTTCGCGAAGGCTGGGTGGCTCCGCCACCACGCGTGGTACGCCTCCCGGCTCGGGAACGTCTGCTGCAGGCGCGCGAGCGCCGGGCCGAGCACGGCGGCGGCGACCGCTTGGGGATCGACCCCGTCGGGCAGCGGGGCCGAGAGGCCGCCGTCGACCAGTACCACCGAGCGCACGCGCTCGGGGTGATCGACCGCGAACCGCGCCACTGCATAGCCACCGAGCGAGTGCCCGACGAGCACCGCGCGCTCGAGCCCGAAATGGTCGAGCACGGCGACCATGTCCCGCGCGTACGCCGCCATCCCGTACGGGGCGGGAAGCCGGTTGGACCTGGCGCGGCCGCGCAGATCGGGCGCGAGCAGCGACGCGCGACCGTCGAGCGCTCGGGCGACCGCGAGCCACGAGTGGCTGTTGGCAGTGATGCCGTGGATCGCCAGCACCGGGTCGCCCCCGTCGAGAGCTTCACCGAGCCGGAACGTCGCGAGCGCTCCGCCGGCGACGGGGACGTCAGTTCTCGCGATCGCCGACAAGCTCGCCTCTCTCGACATCGAGGGCCACGGTGGACGGCCCGACCTGCGTCTGCCACGGCCGCGCGAAGTACAGCCACGTCCCGCCGCCGGCGAACAGCAGCGCGCACAGCGTCCAACCGAGCGCCGTGGTCTGGACGCCAACGTACTTCAGTCCCGAGGCGAAGATCACGAACGCAATCGCCGGGCGCACGTAGCGGTCGGGGATCGTCGAGGAGAGCATCGACCCGACGAGCACCGCGGGGACGCTGCCGATGATCAGCGACCCGGTCACGGCGAGCTCGACGTGACCAAAGGCCAGCGCGCCGAGCGCGGCCGCGAGCGTGAGTGGGACCGCTTGGGTCAGATCCGTGCCCACGAGTTGGTTGGCGCCGATCGTCGGATACACGAACAGCAGCAGCACGATCATCAGCGAGCCGGATCCGACCGAGGTCATGCCGACGATCACGCCGCCGACGACGCCGATCGCGATCGTCGCGAGCGGGCGCGGATCGATGTCGTGGACGACGCCGAGGCGGTGCTGGCCGCTGCGGCGGTCGAGCACGAACCGCAGCGCCATCGCGCTCGCCCCAATCAGCAGCGCGATTCCGAGCGCGGTCTCGATGTGCGTCTGAGCCGATTTGGAGTTGCCGAGCACGTGCAGCAGGTAGGCGCCCAGGAATGCCGCCGGCACCGACCCGATCACCATCCAGCGCACGAGCTTCAAATTCACTGTCCCGGCCCGGAGGTGGACGCCGGCGCCGAACGGGCGCATCACGACCGCCGCCACGAGATCGCTCGAGATCGCCGCCGCCGGGGCCACCCCGAACAGCAGGATCAGCATCGGCGTCATCAGCGCGCCGCCACCGGCGCCGGTCATGCCGACGAGCAGGCCGATGATGGCGCTCCCGAGGACGATGTATGGGTCGATGTGCAACGGCTCAGCTGAGGTCCGAGCTTGCGGGCGCGCCGACCCCGCCAGTGCCCTCGTGCGCGAAGGCCAGGAGGTCTGACGGCGCCTCGCCCGGTAACACCCAGGTCTCGCCGTCCGTTCGCACGAGGCCCCGGCGTGTGAGCTCCGACAGCGCGGTGGTGACGGTCGGGCGGCGCGCGGCCACCAGATCGGCGAGCAAGGTGTGGGTGAGCCGCAGCCGAAGCACGGTCCCGTCGCTGCGGACCCGTCCCCAGCGCGCCGCGAGGTGCCATAGCAGCATGTGCAACCGGACGTCAACTCGCGCCTGGTGCACGATCGCCATGTTGACCGCGAGGTTCTTGGAGCGCTGGATGGCACGCCCGATCAGGCTCCGCGCGAGTTCGGGATATTCCACGAGACGCTGCTCGAACCCGGAATCGAGCGCCGCGACGCGGGTGGGAAGCACGATCGACCAGTCGACCGTCAGCGGCAACAGCGGCGAGACGGTCTCCTCGCTGGGCCGCAGGAGATCGCCCTCGCCGATCAGCTCAGCGCCATAGCGGCCGCCGAGGCCGACCCGGCGGATCATCAAGCCGTTGAGCACGAGCACGCCGAGACCGCCGCGAAAGCCGAGCGTTCCGGTCCGAGAGAGCCGACCGGGCTCGATCCTCAGCTCCGGCGCGAGGCACTCCTCCATCGCCCGTTGCCTGCGCTCGGGCGGGATCGCCTCGGCCAGCTCCGGATCCTCTTTGAGTACCTGACAGACGGACGACGGATGGGGCACGGCGCTGACTCCCACCCCGACACTGTGTCAAAGGTCCTCAGGCGGCGACGCGGTCACCGGTCAGCGCCGCCAGCTCGATCAGGGCGGCGGTCACCTCGTCGGGTCGCTCGAGCGGCGTCATGTGGCCGGTTTCCGGTAGGACGATCAGCTTCTCGAGCCGGGGCAGGTTCTCGGCGATCCGCCGCGCATGCGAAGGCGGGGTGAGACGGTCGTCGGCGCCGACGATCACGGTCGTCGGGACGGTCAGACGCGGCACGGCGTCGTGGAGATCCATCTCAGACATCGCGAATCCGATCTTGGCGCGCACGTCGGGCGGGCAGGTGACGAGCATCCGCTCGAAGAACGCCACCTGCGCGGGGGAGGCGTGCCGGCCGAAGGCGATGTAGCGGACGGCCGCGTAGCTGAGCGGCGTCGAGAACCGCGGCAGCGGCGCGCGGTTGCCGAGAAAGCCGTACAGCGAGATCGCGCGGTTGACCGTGTTGGCGAGGCTCGGGAGCGGCACCAGCAGCTGCTCGGCGATCAGATCGCCAACGCCGGTGGACAGCAGCGCGGCGGCGCGGGCTCGTCGCTCGACGTCGTGATCCTCGGCCCAGGCGGCGATCGACATCGCCCCGAGCGAGTGACCGGCCACGACCGCGAGCTGTCCGTGCGGTACGCAGGTGCTCAGCACCGCCTCGAGGTCCTCGCCGAAGCGCTCGATGGCGTAGTCGCCGCCGCGCGCGGGCTCGCTGCGGCCGTGTCCGCGCTGGTCGTAGGCCACGACCCGGAATCCGCGCCTGGACAGCGCCCGGATCACGTACACCCAGTACTGGATCGCCTCGGTCCAGCCGTGGACCAGGACGACGGTCGGCCCGTTCTCGGGCCCGAACACCTCGACGTGCAGGGCGGTCCCGTCCGCGGAGCGAGCCGTCTGTACTCGCCCCTCCGGCGGTGAGCTCAGCAGTTCTCGCTCAGGGTCGCGGGCGATCTTGCGCCAGTGCGCGGTCTCGATCAGGCCGCCGGCGGCCAGCGCCGTGACGGTTCCGAGGGCCGCCCACAGCAAACGGTCATGGTCTGTGCCGGTCAGCCGAGGGCGCCTCATGTCTCGCCAGGCTACAACGGCGTCGGTTCGGCGACACGAGGTCGCGGGGCGAGGCGCAGGAGCCCAGTTTGCATACCATTCGCGCCGATGCGCATCGGGATGCTCACCGGAGGCGGCGACTGTCCAGGGCTCAATGCCGTGATTCGCGCGGTCGTGCGCAAGGGGATCGACGCCTACGACGACGAGATCGTAGGGTTCCGGGACGGGTGGCGCGGTGTGCTCGAGGACTCGCATACCGAGCTGACGATCGAATCGACGCGCGGGATCCTGCCTCGGGGCGGAACGATCCTCGGGAGTTCACGGACCAACCCCTACAAGCGCGACGACGGGGTGCAGCGGGTCCGCGACGTGCTCGAGAAGCTTCGCCTCGACGGGCTGATCGCGATCGGCGGGGAGGACACGCTCGGCGTCGCGAACCGGCTCTACCAGGACGGCGTCAACGTGATCGGCGTTCCGAAGACGATCGACAACGACCTCGGCGGCACCGACGTGACGTTCGGGTTCGACACCGCCTTGCACATCGCCACCGAGGCGATCGACCGGCTGCACACGACCGCGGAGAGCCACAACCGGATCCTCGTGGTCGAGGTGATGGGCCGCACGGCGGGCTGGATCGCGCTGCACTCGGGGGTCGCCGGCGGCGCCGACGTGATCCTGATCCCGGAGATCCCGTTCGACATCGGCGAGGTCTGCCGGCTGATCCGCCGGCGGCATGCCCGCGGCCGCTACTTCTCGATCGTTGTCGCAGCCGAGGGCGCGATGCCGAAGGAGGGGACGATGCCGGTCGCCGAGACGGGCTCGGTCGACGAGTTCGGTCACCCCCGGCTGGGCGGAATCGGGTACACGCTCGAACGCGAGATCGAGAACCGCACCGGCTACGAGACCCGCGCCACGGTCCTCGGCCACGTGCAGCGTGGTGGCACTCCGACCGCGTTCGACCGGGTGCTGGCGACGAGGCTCGGGCTCGCCGCGATCACCGCGGCGCACGCCGGCCAGTGGGGGATGATGGCCGCGCTCCTCTCGACCAGGGTGGAGATGGTGCCGCTCGTCGACGCCGTCGCCGAGGTCCGCCACGTTCCCGTTGAGGAGTACGAGCACTTCGACGTGCTTTTCGGCTAAGAGCCGGACGATCGCACAGTGTTTGCATTTGCTCCTTCTCCCGGGCCGGGCTATCGGGTTATGCTGAGGGCCGTGGCGGCCCAATCCCCTCGCACAGCGCTCGCTCGGTGACGGCAACAGACACCGCCACCGACCTCGACAGGCTGTGCGTCGACACGATTCGCACGCTGTCGATGGACGGCGTGCAGAAGGCGAACTCGGGCCACCCGGGAACGCCGATGGCGCTCGCGCCGGTCGCGTACGTCCTGTACGCGCGCGTCATGCACCACAGCCCGCGCCAGCCGAAGTGGCCGGATCGCGACCGGTTCGTGCTCTCCTGCGGCCACGCGTCGATGCTCCTGTACTCGACTCTGTACCTGGCCGGGTACGACGTAAGCCTCGAGAACGACCTCGAGCGTTTCCGCCAGCTCGGCTCGATGGCGGCCGGCCATCCCGAATACGGCGACCTGCCCGGCATCGAGGTGACCACCGGGCCGCTCGGACAGGGGATCTCCCACGCGGTCGGGATGGCGCTCGCCGAGCGGATGCTCGCGGCGCGCTTCAACCGTCCCGGGCACGAGATCGTCGATCACCGGACGTTCGTGATCGCCTCCGACGGTGACCTCGAGGAGGGAATCTCCGGCGAGGCCAGCTCACTGGCCGGACACCTCGCGCTCGGCCGGCTGATCTCGTTCTACGACCAGAATCACATCTCGATCGAGGGCGACACGAAGCTTTCGTTCACGGAGGACGTCGGCAAGCGCTACGAGGCGTACGGGTGGCACGTCCAGGACCTCGAGGAGGACATCGGGCTCGACAACCTGCAGCAGGCGCTCGAGACCGCGATCGGCGTCGAGGACAAGCCGTCGCTGATCATCGTCCGGACGCACATCGCCCAGGGCAGCCCGAACAAGCACGACACCGCCGGCGCCCACGGCTCGCCGCTCGGCGAGGAGGAGGTCAAGCTCACCAAGGAGAAGATGGGCTGGCCCTCGCTCGAGCCCTTCTATGTCCCGGAGGACGCGCTCAAGCACTTCCGCCGCTGCATAGAGCGCGGCGAGGAGCTCAACACTGAGTGGACCGAGCGGTTCGACGCCTACGCGCAGGCACACCCGGAGCTCGCCCCAGAGTTCGAACGGTTGGTCGCCGGCAAGCTCCCGGAGGGCTGGGACCGCGAGGTGCCGAAGTTCCACGCCTCGGGGTCGATGACCGCTACTCGCAAGTCGTCGGAGACCGTGATCCAGTGGGCGGCGGCGAACGTTCCCGAGCTCGTGGGCGGGTCGGCCGACCTGGCGCCGTCGACTTTGACGCTGATCGCGGACGGAGGCAGCGTCGAGCCCGGCGCATACGACGGTCGCAACTTCCACTTCGGGATCCGCGAGCACGCCATGGGGGCGATCGTCAACGGCTTGAACCTCCACTATCTGCGCGCATTCGGCGCCACGTTCTTCACGTTCAGCGACTACATGCGCGGCTCGATCCGGCTGGCCGCGCTGATGCACCTGCGATCGATCTTCGTGTTCACGCACGACTCGATCGGTCTCGGCGAGGACGGCCCCACGCACCAGCCGATCGAGCAACTCGCGGGACTCCGGGCGATGCCGGTGCTCCGGGTGGTCCGTCCTGCCGGCGCGAACGAGACCGCGCTGGCCTGGCATTACGCGATCAAGTCGGGCGATCATCCGACCGCGCTGGTGCTGTCGCGCCAGGGGATTCCGACCTGGAACCCGTCGGCGATACCGCCGGACGCGAT
The DNA here is from genome assembly GCA_963822855.1 of uncultured Solirubrobacterales bacterium. Lineage (GTDB taxonomy): Bacteria > Actinomycetota > Thermoleophilia > Solirubrobacterales > Solirubrobacteraceae > Palsa-465. The sequence goes on from CAWGJE010000003.1 coordinate 157,630, forward strand.
CGACCGCGGCGCCTACGTGCTCCGATACTCGTTCAACGAGCCCGATCCCCCGGACCTGATCCTGATCGCGACCGGCACCGAGCTCCACATCTGCGCGCGCGCTGCCGACACGCTCGAGGCCGAGGGGATCGCGACGCGGCTCGTGAGCATGCCGTGCATGGAGAACTTCGCCGCCCAGGACGCCGAGTACCGCGACGGGGTGCTCCCGCCGCAGGTTCGGGCCCGCGTCTCGCTCGAAGCGGCAGCCACGTTCGGCTGGCATCAGTGGGTCGGAGAGCTCGGCGAGGCGATCGGGATGGAGGGGTTCGGCGCGTCTGCTCCGGCGGGTGCTCTGTACAAACACTTTGGTTTCACGCCCGAACGGGTCGCCGACGCCGGGAGGACGGCCGTCCAGCGCGCGCGCTCGAGCGGGGCCGGCTAAGAGCTAGGGGAACACCGTGAGCACCATCACCGAGCTCAATCCCCGGTTGTTAGCGATAACCGAGGCGGGTGTCAGCGTCTGGCTCGACCAGATTCGCCGTTCGATGGTGGAAGGGGGTGAGCTGGCGCGGATGGTCGCGGTGGAGTCGCTGCGCGGTGTCACGTCGAACCCCTCGATCTTCGAGAAGGCGATCCTCGGGTCGGATGACTACGACGACGATTTGCGGGAGCTTGCCCGGCAGGACCTGGATTCGACGGCGATCTACGAGCACATCGCGATCCGCGACGTGCAGCTCGCCGCCGACGTGCTCGCCGGTGTGCACCGGGACGCGCGGGGACGCGACGGGTTCGTGTCGCTCGAGGTCGCGCCGGAGCTCGCGCACAACACCGAGGGCACGCTCGAGCAGGTGCGCTCGTTCTGGCGGCGGGTCGACCGGGCGAATGTGATGATCAAGATCCCGGGGACGCCGGAGGGCGTGCCCGCCGTCGAGCAGGCGTTATACGAGGGCATCAACGTCAATGTCACATTGCTGTTCTCGGTCGCTGCCTACGAGAAGGTGGCGGAGGCGTACTTAAGCGCTTTGGAGCGCCGGCACGCCGAGGGCTTGGAATTGAACGTCAACTCGGTGGCGTCGTTCTTCGTCTCGCGGGTTGACACTAATGTCGACCGCCGTTTGGAGCAGCTGGGTCGCACCGATCTGGCCGGTACCGCGGCGCTGGCCAACGCGCGCGCGGCGTACCTGCGGTTCAAGGAGCTGTTCTCGGGCGACCGATGGGACGCGCTGGTCGGCGCGGGCGGGGTACCGCAGCGGCCGCTGTGGGCCTCGACGGGCACCAAGAACCCGCACTATCCCGACACGATGTACGTGGACGGCCTGATCGCTCCGCACACGGTGAACACGATGCCGCTCGCGACGCTGCTCGCCGTCGCCGACCACGGCACGGTGCCCGGGCTGACCGGGGAGGAAGATCCTTCGGCTGATCTCGCGGCGCTCGCGGACGCGGGTGTTTCGCTCGACGAGGTCACCGACGAGTTGCTCGTCGACGGCGTCGAGCAGTTCGAGGAGGCGATGACGCGACTGCTGGCCGGGATCGAGGAGCGGCGCGCGGCAGTCGTCACGGGTCAGCCGAGCCGGATCCACGCGCGGCTTCCGATGCTGCTCCAGGCGCCGGTCGCCGAACGCGTTCGCGCGGCCGTATCGGAGAACGTGGCCCAGCGGGTGTGGCGGCGCGACGCCTCGCTGTGGGGCGGTCCCGGGGTACCGGAGATCGAGGACCGGCTCGGGTGGCTGACCGTGTCTGAGCCGATGCTCGAGCACGCGGCTGACCTTCACGCGTTCGCCGCTCAGTGTCGTTCTGACGGTTACACGGACGTGGTGCTTTTGGGCATGGGCGGCTCATCGCTCGGGCCCGAGGTGATCCGCCGTTCGTTCGGCGATGTTCCAGGCGGGTTGCATCTGACTGTGCTCGACTCCACTCACCCCGACGTCGTGCTCGGCGTTCGGGAATCGATCGACCTCGACAAGACGCTGTTCGTGGTGTCGTCGAAGTCGGGGTCGACGATCGAGACGCTGTCGCAGTATCACTACTTCAAGGCGCTCGCCGGGCCCGAGCAGTTCGCGGTCATCACCGACCCCGGGAGCCCGCTCGAACAGCTGGCGTCCGACAACGGGCTCCGCCGCTGCTTCCTCAACCCACCCGACATCGGCGGCCGTTATTCGGTGCTGTCACTGTTCGGGTTGGTACCGGCCGCGCTGATGGGTGTGAGCATCGAGGCGCTTCTGCACCGCTGCCAGGTCGCCGAGCAGATGTGCGCGCACTACGACTCGAGCGAGTCCAACTCCGGTCTGTGGTTCGGCGCTGTCATCGGCGAACTGGCCCGTCAGGGCCGCGACAAGCTGACGTTCATGATCTCGCCACCGATCGAGAGCTTCGGGCTGTGGGCCGAGCAACTCGTGGCCGAGTCGACCGGAAAGCACGGTCGGGGGATCGTGCCGATCGTCGACGAGCCGTTCAGCGACACGGCGGACGTCTACGGGGACGATCGGGTGTTCGTGTACCGGCGCAACCTCGAGCACCCCGAGGAGCGTCTCGACGCGGCGATCGAGCAGATCTCCGCGGCCGGCCATCCGACGATCACGCTGCCGGCCCACGGCCCCGCCGATCTCGGGCGCATCTTCTTCCTGACCGAGTTCGCCGTTGCCGTCGCCGGTTGGGCGCTCGAGATCAACCCATTCGACCAGCCCAACGTGCAGGAGGCCAAGGACAACACGGCGCGGGTGCTGGCCTCTGGTTCGGTGCCTTCGGTGGCGGTTGCCGGCGACGACGAGCTGCGCGCGTTGCTGGCCGACGCCAGGCCACCGCAATACGTGGCAATCATGGGCTACCTCCCGCCGTCGGACGAGCTTGACGACGCGATCGGTTCGTTGCGGTCGGTCATCCGGGCTGCCACCGGCGCCGCCACCACGTTCGGCTACGGCCCGCGCTTCCTGCACTCGACCGGGCAGCTGCACAAGGGCGGCCCGCCGACGGGTCGCTTCCTGCAGCTGGTCAATGCGCCTGCGCGCGACGCGGACATCCCCGGTGCGGGCTACTCGTTCGGGACGCTGATCGCGGCGCAGTCCGCCGGCGACCTCGAGACTTTGCGGGCGCACGGACTCGCCGCGGAGCGGGTGGAGCTCGAGGGCGATCCCGCCGTGGCCGTCCGCGCGTTTACCGACCGGATCAAGACGATCCTCGAGAGGAGCTGATTGATGCAGAGCGCAGGCGTCGCCACCGACGTGGACCACGACAACCCGCTCATCGAGGGCCTCGAGCGTCTACCGGTCCGCCCGACCGCGCTCGTGATCTTCGGCGCCACGGGTGACCTGGCTCACCGCAAGCTGCTGCCGGCGCTGTACAACCTCGCGCACGAGGGTGCCCTGCCGGAGCGGTTCGAACTGGTCGGCGTCTCCCGCCGCGATCAGGAGCACGACGACTTCCGGGACATGGCGCGCCAGTCGATCGAGCGGTTCTCGCGGCGCCGCCCCGATCCGAAGGTGCTGAACGGCTTGATCGACGAGATGCGCTATGTGCCGGGCGCATTCGACGACGACGGCGTCTACGAGCAGATCCACAAGGTCCTGCGCGATTTCGACACGCAGGCGGGACAGGACCTCAACCACGTCTTCTATCTGTCGACCGCACCCCAGTTCTTCCCGTTGATCGCGGGGAAGCTCGGGGCCGGCGGCCTGAATCGCGAGCGCGATGCCGAGACGCGGATCGTGATCGAGAAGCCGTTCGGGTACGACCTCGCTTCGGCGCGCCAGCTCAACGCCCAGGTGCTCGATGTGTTCGACGAGTCCCAGGTGTTCCGGATCGATCACTACCTGGGCAAGGAGACCGTCCAGAACCTGATGGCACTTCGGTTCGCCAACGCGCTGTTCGAGCCCGTCTGGAACCGGAACTTCATCGATTATGTTCAGATCACCGCGGCCGAGGACATCGGGATCGGCGGGCGTGCCGGCTACTACGAGGGGGCGGGCGCGCTGCGTGACCTGGTCCAGAACCACATGATGCAGCTGCTGGCGCTGCTGACGATGGAGCCGCCGACCGCGTTCACGGCCGACCGCGTCCGTGACGAGAAGCTGAAGGTGCTCGAGGCGATCGTGCCACCTGCCGTGTCTGAGGTTCCGTCGATGGCGGTCCGGGCGCAATACGGCCCCGGCACGGTCGGTGGCAAGCGCGTCGTCGGCTACCACGACGAGGAAGGCGTCGCGCCGGACTCGCGCACCGAGACGTATGCGGCGCTGCGCCTGCACGTGTCTAACTGGCGCTGGGCGGGCGTCCCGTTCTACCTGCGCACCGGTAAGCAGCTCGCGCGCAAGATCACCGAGATCGCGGTCACTCTGAAACCCGTCCCGCATCTCGCGTTCCAGAGCAGCGGCTCGGTCGGCGTCCAGGCCAATCAGATCATCCTCACCCTCCAGCCCGACGAGGGCGTGTCGGTCTCCCTCGGGGCCAAGATCCCGGGTGCACTGATGCGGATCCGCCCGGTCAACATGGAGTTCCGGTACGGCACGTCGTTCATGTCGGAGTCGCCCGAGGCTTACGAGCGCCTGATCCTCGACGCGATGCGCGGCGACGCGACGCTGTTCACCCGCGGTGACGAGATCGAGGCGCTGTGGGGAATCATCGACCCGATCCTCACGGCCTGGGCCGAGGACACCACGACTCCGATCCCGCAGTATCCGGCTGGGTCCGCCGGACCGGTGGAGGCCGACGCGCTGCTCGAACGCGGCGAGAAGTGGCGCCGGCTGTGAGCGAAGACGTCTGGTCTGAACGCGACACGAATCCGGACGCGATCGAGGCGGCGCTGCGGGAGATGCTGCGCGAGCGGCACGCCGCCAACGAGGCGCTTGCTCCCGCCCGCGTGCTGAACCTCGTGGTGGTCGTGGACCGCTCGTGGAAAGGCGAGATCGCCAACCGGCTCGAGCGAGTCGGCCGCTACCACGCGTCGCGCACGATCCTGTGCGCGGTCGAGGAGGGGCGCGACACGCTCGACGCCGTGGCTGTGATGAGCTACGAGGACTCGGCCCGCGGCGGCATTGGCGTGATACGCGAGACGGTCGAGATCGACATGGGCACCGAGCACCTCGCCGGGCTCGAGACCATCGTCGACCCGGTCGTGGTCTCCGAGTTGCCAACCGTGCTGTGGTGCCCCCATGGTCACAACGACGCGGTCTGCGCGCTGCGGGGTATCACCGACGTGATGTTGCTCGACTCCGACGACATGGCAGACGCGGACGAGGGGCTGGCACGGGCGCAGGAGGAGCTGGAGTCCGCCTACGTCGTCGATCTCGCATGGCTCCGCACCACCCCGTGGCGTGAGCGCCTGGCGGCCAGCTTCGACCCACCCGCGCGCCGGTCGTCGCTCGCCGCGATTGAAGGGTTCACGATCCGCCACCAGGCGAGCTCGACCGCGAGCGCGCTGCTGCTGGCCGGCTGGCTCGCGTCCCGCCTGCATTGGGACACACGCCCGCTCGTGTCGGCCAACGGGTCCGGTATGCACGGGCGCGCCTACACCGGCAGTTCGCGCTACATCGACATCAGGCTCGAGACGGCCGATCAGGAGGTGCCGGGGCTCGCCGGAATCACCGTGACCGCCGAAGGCTACGCGCTGTCGCTCGACCGTGCCGAGGGCGGACTCCAGGCCAAGGAGGCGATCGCCGGGCACGGCGAGCACAGCTGGCTCGTGCTGGGGGCATCCCGCGGCGAGGGCGGCATTCTCGGGGAAGGGGTCCGCCAGGCTCTGCTGCGCGACCCCACCTACGGGCCGGCGCTGGCCGTTGCCAGAGGATTCTTCGCGCATGCCGCTTGAGATAGAGGTGGTGGACGATCCCGGCCGGGCGTGCTCGGCCATGCTCGTAGGAGTGGCGGCGGGTGGCGGTCACATCGTGCTGACGGGCGGCTCGACGCCGCGCGCGGCGTACGGGGAATTCGTGGACGCGGTCGATGCGGTGGGGATCGACGTGTCCGCGTGCACGATGTGGTTCGGCGACGAACGGTGCGTGCCGCCGGAGGACGAGCGGTCCAACTACTCGATGGCAAACGAGGCGATGTTCTCTCGGCTCGGGAATTCTCGATTGCCGACCATCCATCGCATTAAGGGCGAACTCGGGCCTTCTGCCGGCGCGGAGGATTATGAGCGATTGCTCCGCGAGGCCGGGTCGCCCCGGTTCGACCTGGTCTTGCTCGGGATCGGGTCCGACGGGCATTGCGCGTCTCTGTTCCCGGATCAGTCTTCTCTGGGCGAGCGGTCACGCGCGGTTGTGGGCGTTCCGGAGGCGGGGTTGGAGCCGTTCGTCCCGCGGGTGAGCATGACGCTTCCTCGGCTGGCGAATGCGCGTCAGGTGGTTTTTCTGGCCACCGGCTCGTCGAAGGCGGACGCGGTCGCCGCGGCTTTTGGTCCTGACGCGAGGCCGGACCCGCACGTGCCCTCCTCGCTCCTGGTGCCGCTGGCGAAGGAGATCACGGTCCTGCTCGACCAGGCTGCCGCCGCTCGGCTCGGGTCCGCGGCAGGCGCGGCATGACCTCGGTCATTGGCGTAGATCTCGGCGGCACCAAGGTCGCCGTCGCGCCGCTTGTCGGGCGCCATTTCGGAGACTCGGTGGTGGTGCCGACCGATCGATCCGGCAGCGGGGCGCTGATCGATCAGCTCGTGGCGACGGTGAACAAGATTCGGAGCGACGACCTCGCGGCGATCGGCATCGGCGTTCCGTCGATCGTCGAGTTCGACACCGGACGCGTCGTCTCGTCGGTCAACGTCCCGTTGAAGGACGTCCCGCTCAGGCAGGTGCTCGGAGAGCGACTCGGCGTGCCGGTGTTCGTCGACAACGATGCGACGGTCGCGGCGCTCGCCGAGGCGCACGACGCTGAGCTTCGGTTGGTCGCTCACAACCTTGTGATGATCACGGTCGGCACCGGAGTCGGTGGGGGGATCGTGCTCGGTGGCCGGATCTACCGCGGCGCCACGGGCGGCGCCGGCGAGCTCGGGCACACGATCGTCGGGATGGACCTGTCCGGCTCGTCGTCTATTCCCGCGCCGACAGGCTTTCCGCAGCCGGGCTCACTCGAGCATGCGGCGGCGGGGCACGCGCTCGACCGCCTTGCCGGTGAGGCCTCGGACGCGCATCCGGATTCCGCGCTGGGACGGCTGAAGGCCGAGGGCAAGCCGGTGCTGGGAGCGGAGGCCGTCCAGGCCGCCGAGGACGGGGACGAGGCGGCGCAGAGGATCATCGAGATCTGGGCCGAGCGGGTCGGGATCGGTATCGCCAACGCGATCAACACCTTCGACCCCGAGGAGGTCGTGATCGGCGGCGGCGCCGCGCGGGCCGGCCAGCGGCTGCTCGATACGGCCAGGCGGGTGGCGCTCGGCTACGTCGTGCCGGGGCTCGGGCGACGAACGAGCATCCGCCTGGCGTGGCACGGTGTCCGCGCGGGCGTTCTCGGAGCGGCGCTGCTGGCCGCGCAGGAGGTCGAGGAGCCGCCCAGCGGGTCCGGGGTCGACAGGTCGGCTTCGTCCCGTTCGAACTCGGCTCCCGACAGGAGCACGGCGGGCGAGGCGCACGGGTGAGTGGGTCGGGCGAGTGGGTCGAGAGGAAGTGAGAGGGTCATGACCAAGCGAGTGATCGAGTGCAACATCTGCGGGGAGCCGCTCTCGGCGGCGACCGACGATGAGCTGGTCCGCCAGATGCAGACGCATCACCAGTCAGAGCACGGCGACGAGTCGGAGCTCGACGAAAACGAGGCGCGCGAAACGATCGCGCGCGAGGCGTACGACGCCGCCGACGCCTGACGCGCCAGCGGACGGGGGGGTTGATTGTTCATGCCGATCGTCTTAGTCCGCCATGGGGAGACCGAGTGGAGCCTCAGCGGCCAGCACACGAGCCGGACCGATCTGCCGTTGACCGAGACGGGCCGTGAGCGCGCCGAGAAACTCGGTCCCGCGCTCGCGCGCTGGAATTTCACACGTGTGCTGTGCAGTCCACTGCTGCGCGCCCGCGAGACTTGCGAGATCGCCGGCTTCGGTGACGTTGCAGAGATCTGCGAGGACCTGCGCGAGTGGGACTACGGCGAGTACGAGGGTCTCACGACGCCTCAGATCCGCGAGACCAACCCTACTTGGAACCTGTGGACGGATGGGTGTCCCGGTGGTGAGCAACCGGCCCAGGTGGGAGCGCGCGCGGATCACGCGATCGAGCGGCTGCGGGTCGATGGCGGCGACTCACTCGCGTTCGCGCATGGCCACATCTTTCGGGTCTTGACCGCGCGGTGGCTCGAGATGGAGCCGGCCGCCGGCGGTCGGTTCGCACTCAAACCGGGCACGATCTGCGAGCTCGGGTACGAGCGCGAGACGCAGGTTTTACTGCTCTGGAATCTTGAGCCGTAGCGCTGCGAGTTTCTAGAGGGCTGATTTCCGCTGCCACGCGGCCGTGACGTTTGTCACCCCTGATTTAGATCGTCCGGCACTTACGCGATGGCCTGGGGGCGCCTACGCTGCCAGGCATGACAACAACCCATACACAGACTGAAGGACTCGCCATCGAGGTGCGCGATCTGCGCAAGGCGTATGGCGAGGTGGAGGCTGTGCGCGGGGTTAGCTTCGAAGTTGCGCGGGGTGAGGTGTTCTGTTTGCTGGGACCAAACGGGGCGGGCAAGACATCGATCGTCGAGATCCTCGAGGGCTACCGCACACGGACTCAAGGTGATGTGAGAGTGCTCGGACTCGATCCGGCGCGCGGGGAGCGTGAGCTTCATGAGCGCGTCGGGATCGTGCTTCAGGAGTCGGGTGTGCAGAACGACCTGACCGTCCGAGAGCTGGTCGAGATGTACGGTCGTTATCACCTGCGACGCCGTCCGGTCGACGAGGTGATCGAACTGGTAGAGCTGAACGACAAGGCCGATGTGCGCGCCCGGAAGCTGTCGGGCGGACAGAAGCGGCGACTCGATCTGGCGCTCGCGCTCGTCGGGGACCCGGATCTGATCTTCCTCGATGAGCCGACCACGGGTTTTGACCCGGGCGCGCGGCGCCAGGCGTGGTCGACAATCCGCTCGCTGTGCGATCTGGGCAAGACCGTGTTTCTGACCACTCATTACATGGACGAGGCACAGCATCTGGCCAATCGCGTCGCGGTGATGAACGCGGGCCAGATCATCGCGATGGGGCGTCCCGAGGAACTCGGCGGACGCGATCTGCGGCCGGCCGACATCCGCTTCTCACTCCCGTCTGACTGGTCGTTGGGCGATCTGCCGGACGTTCCGTGCGAGCAGCGTTCGCTCGAGGGTGATCGAGTGACGGTGGTGACCAAGGAGCCGGTGCTGGCCACGCAGCGGATCACCACCTGGGCAGTGGACAACGATGTCGACCTCGGCCACTTCTCGGTGAGCCAGCCAACGCTCGAGGACATCTACCTCGAGCTCACCGGCTCCGGCGCCGGCGAGGGTGAGACGGTCAGAGAGGAGGTAGTTCGATGAGCGCCATAGCCACACCGTCACTCAAGCGCGACCTTGGTCTGGTCGCATGGCAGGTTCGGTATGAGCAGCGCGCCTACTGGCGCAATCGCGGCCGCGGGATCTTCACGTTCGCGTTCCCGCTGATGTTCCTCGTGATCTTCGCGTCGCTCGACAAGGGCGCGCACATCTCGAGCCGGGGCGGAATCGCCTACGACGACTTCTTCGTTCCCGGGATCCTCGCCTACGGCGTGATCGCGACCACGTTCGTCAACATGGCGATCAGCACCGCGATCCTGCGCGATCAGGGAGTACTGAAGCGCATGCAGGGGACGCCGCTCCCGCGCTGGGCATACGTCGCGGCGCGGGTTGGCTCGACGCTCGTGATCGTGCTGATGATGACGGTGCTCGTCCTCGCGCTCGGCGTATCCGCCTACAACGTGCACGTGCGGGCCTCGACGATCCCCGGTCTCCTGATCACGCTGGCGCTGGGGACTGCCGCATTCACCACGCTCGGGATCGGGATCACCCGGTTCATACCCAACGCGGAGGCCGCCCCCGTCGTCGTGAACCTGGTGATCCTGCCGTTGACGTTCATCTCCAGCATCTGGTTCCCTCCGGATGGGATGCCGAAGACGGTGATCGACATCGCCAAGATCTTCCCGATCCGGGCGCTGGCCGATGGGCTCCAATACGCCTTCGACCCGCGAACGGTCGGAGCCGGGATCAACAGCCAGGACGTGCAGACGCTGGCGATCTGGACCGTGATCGGGGTGTTCCTGATGCTGCGGTTCCTGCGCCATCCGCAGGGCGAGGTGCGATGACGCAAGACGGGAAAGACTGCGATCCGGCCGCCGGTGAGGCGGCCGATCGCTCCCGCGCGCAGTTCTTCCGGCCGTTCGCCGGGTCGCCGCTCGAGAGCCGCAACCCTCGCGCGGTCCGCGCGACAGCCGCGATCGTGTGGCTGGCGTTCATCGTCTTCCCGCTCGCCAACGCGTTCGGCAAGAAGGGCACGGAGCTCGAGGAGTTTCTCGTCATCGCGGGCGCCGCCGTGTTCGTCGGCCTCTACGTGTACCTCGTGCTCCACTGGCGCGGTCAGCCCCGAACCCCGATACCGATCGTGGTGTTTGTGGCGATGCTGGCGATCTCGGCGGCGCTGACGATCTTCCAGGGGTCGGGCTGGGGCTTCCTGTTCACATACTGCGCCGCGTGTTCGGCGCTTGTGCCCGCGGCTGGCTTCTCGGGGGTGGCGGCGTGCACCGTTCTCGCCGGCGTGTGCTCGGCACTCGGGGGCGCCAATGGCGGCACCGTCGTCGGCTTCGTGGCGAGCTCGGCCGGCGTCGGATTGCTGATGCTCGTGATGCGCGATCTGCGCGTCCGGAACGTGGAGCTCAACGAAGCGCGGGCGGAGCTCGCGGATTTGGCCGTGGCCAAGGAGCGCGAGCGGTTCGCCCGCGACCTCCACGACCTGATCGGGCACTCACTGTCGGTGATCGCGTTGAAAGCCGAGCTTGCCGGGCGGATGCTCGCCGACGGACCGCACGACGCCGCGAACGAGGTTGCCGAGGTCGAACAGGTCGCCCGTACCGCGCTCCGCGAGGTCCGCGAGGCGGTCAGCGGCTATCACCAGCCGACGCTGGACGGCGAGCTCGCCGGCGCCCGCATGGCCCTGTCTGCCGCCGGCATCGAGGCCGACGTCGAGGAGGCTCGGGTCCGGCTCGATCCGGCGGTGGAGGCCGTCTTGGCGTGGACGGTCCGCGAGGGGGCGACCAACGTGATCCGCCACAGCGGCGCGCACCACTGCACGTTCCGGGTCACCGCCACGCTCAGCGACGCGGGGGTTGAGGTGATCGATGATGGGCGGGGCGTCAACGGCAACGGCGCCGGCTGGGCGGGCGCCGCTATGGGCGGCGACGCGGCGACGGGGAGCGACAGTGATCCCAGCCGTGCCGGCCTTCCGAGCCCGCGGGTCGCGCGAAACGGCGCCGGCAAGGCCGGCGGGCCACACGGCGCCGGCAATGCCGGCGGTCCCCGCGCGACGGGCGGGCATGGGATCGCGGGGCTCGCCGCGCGCGCCCGCACGCTCAACGGCACGGTCGTGGCTGGCACGCTCGACGGCGGCGGGTTCCGGCTCGCGGTGACCGTCCCGGTCCCGGTCCGGCGCACGTGACGCGAGTGCCTCGCGCGTGATTCGCGTACTTCTGGCCGAGGATCAGACGATGGTGCGCACCGCGCTCGCCAGCCTGCTGAACCTCGAGCCCGACATCGAGGTCGTGGCGCAGGTGTCGCGCGGCGACGAGGTCGTCGCAGCCGCGGACGCGTCGGTGCCCGACGTTGCGCTGCTCGACATCGAGATGCCCGGCTCCACCGGGCTCGACGCCGCCGACGAGCTTCGTCGCGCGCTCCCCGACTGCCGCATCCTGATCCTGACCACGTTCGGCCGCCCCGGCTACCTTCGCCGTGCGATGGCAAGCGGCGCGGCCGGCTTCCTCCTCAAGGACACGCCCGCGGGCGAGCTCGCCGCCGCGATCCGCCGCGCCGTCGCCGGCGAGCGCGTCGTCGATCCCGGCCTAGCCGCGGCGGCGCTCAGCCAGGGGGAGAGCCCACTCACCCCGCGGGAGCACGAGGTCCTCGTCGCCTCCCGCGAGCACGCCACCGTGGCCGAACTCGCCGCCGCCCTCTACCTCTCGCCCGGAACCGTCCGCAACCATCTGTCATCGGCAATGCAGAAGCTCGACGCTCGCAACCGAGCGGAGGCGGTGCGCGTGGCGGAGGAGAAGGGCTGGCTGTAGCCGCCGGCGGTCGCCGCCCGCGGATGCGCCTGGGGGAGGGGTTCGAAGTGGACCTAGGCCCGCGTCTCTCGATCATCGCTTGGGTCCGACGAACTCGTCGAGGATCGCTACGTCGGCCTTACGCGAGACGTAGATCGTGGGTCGTGCCGCGGTCCAGCGCAGCCCGAGCCGATCACACGCATCACAGAAGATCGTCCGGATGTCATCGGATACCTGACTGAAGGAGTACCGAGGCCACGACCAGTTGGTGCCGGTGTTCTGGAAGCGGCATCCGTCAGAGTGGATCAGACCCCGGAGCAGCTGTTCGGGCCAACGGTCAACGAGCGTCGTCTGCCAGTCGGTGAGCTCGATGCGCCGCTGGTGCTTCCTGCCGGCGCCGTGTTGAGGAAACAGGCACGGCCAGCACTTCCAGTACGCCGAGACCTCAACGCAGTTCTGCGGTCGAAGCTGTGCCAAGACGCGGCCTGGACGGACGGCGCCGATCGCGCTTGCAGCGGAGTCGATGATCCCGGGTACTTGGCATCGAGCGCGATTCGCAATCGGTAAACGCCTCGCCGATGCGGGGATACAACCATCGCCGAGGTAGAGCCCAAGGAGATAAACGTAGTCGGCCGTGAGAACGTCGAAGTGATGAAGGCCGAGACCGCAGGCGATGCAGCGGCTCTCGACGGCTTCGTCTCCTCGTCGCGAGTGAGCGGGAAGATCACCCGCGAGCCAGTCACGGACGGTCGAGACCGGCACCGTGAGATGCTTGGCGATGCGCCTCGCGCCGAGTCCCCGTTGGCGCAAGGCCAATGCCTGCTCGACTGTAGATTGGCTGTGCATTCACAGCCTTGAGGTGCGGCTGAGAGGACTCGAACCTCCACGCCCGTAAGGGCACGGCGACCTGAACGCCGCGTGTATACCAATTTCACCACAGCCGCGGGACGCTGAAACTAGCAGGACTTAGCCCCCCAAGTCGAGTCCGCCGATGAGAACATACGTTCGTATTGTACGGCGCTCCTCAGACGGAATTGCCTGCAAGCGCCCCCGGTTCTTTATGTCTGGATGGTGTGAGAACGATAGAGGCGGCTACCGCACCCGCAGGGCGCGCCTCGCGACGACCCGGTCGCGGTGAAGGACGACAACCTCGTAGCGCCCCGGCGGCGGAACCTTGTGGTGGACACGGAGCACGACTCGAACCGGCCGCGTTGACACGTGAGCGGGGCGCTTGCCACTCGATGCTTCCCGTGCTCGAGTTCGACGACAAGCTCCGAGAGGGACCCGCGGTTCGTCTCGAGCTCGACAACGAGTCCGCGCAGCCGCCGGTTGACCCGCACGCGCTTGATCTCGACCCGGATCGCCGGCGCGGGCAACGGCGCCACCGACGCCGGCGGGATCGTTCCCGGGCCCGTGCTGAGACACGCGAGCGCGGCCGGCGTGTCGCCGGGCCCTCCCAGCGCGGGCAGCTCGGGGAACGGGGGCTGTCCGGCGGCCAGCGCGTTCAGGTCGAGAAAGTCGATGAGATCGTTGGCGTTGGCGTCGCGGTAGGTGAGCGCCGGCAGGTTCCATTTGCGCGCGAGGAAGGCGAGGATCGAGGTGTGGTCGTACACCACATGGCTAACGTAGTCGCGCTTGACGTACGGGCCAACGAGCACGGCAGGCACACGGAATCCGTAGCGGTGAAAGCCGTCGTAGGTCGACTCGCCCGGCTGCACCATCGGCGGGACCGCGCCGGGCGCGAGCGCTGCGGGCGGGGGTACGTGGTCGTAGTAGCCGCCGTGCTCGTCGTAGGTGAGGATCAGCAGCGTGCTGCCCCAGAGGGGCGAGCCCAGGGCCTGCACGACCTGCCACACGAAAGCCTCACCCGACGACGATGTTCTGCGGGTTCTCCTGCGACTGGGTGTCGTAGTTGGGATCGGGCAGGCTGAAGCTCGGCAGCGCCCCGGCCTGCGCGTCGGTGAAGAACTGCGCAATCGGTTTGGCGTTCGTCTCCGCGAACGCGGTGTCGTCGGTCGGGAACAGTTCCATCGTCGCGCCCTCGGGGAAGCTCCCGTTGTAGTCAGTCCAGCTGATCCCGGCCGCGGTCAGCGGATCGAAGATCGTGCCGTTGGCCGGCGCCGGCAGCGAGGCGTCGGGGACGAAGTTGCCGGGCGACTCGCCGATGTCGTCGGTCATTCCCACCGAGGTGGCCGCGATCAGGTACCTGCGGTTCGGGTCGCTCTGGCCGAGCATGCTGCAGAACCAGCGATCTCCGATCGGGAACCGGGTGGCGAGGTCACACGTGAACGGGAGATCCTGGCCCGTCCAGTAGCCCATCGAGACCGCTCCGCTGGGCGAGATCACGAACCGCTGGTTGGTCCCGTTGTCGTACTGGACGTGCGAGGCCTGCCATTCCTGCGAGGGATGGTCGTTCACCTGGCAGGTCGTCGGCATGTGGAACGTGCGGCTGGAGTTGCCCGTTCGTGTAGGGGTTGGTCGCGTTCGGAACGCCGTTTGACGCCAGCGTGAACCCGTCCCCGCGAGCCACCTGGCCCGCGCCCCGCCCGAGCATCCCGAGGAAGTTGTCGTACGAGTGGTTCTCCATCATCAGCATGACGACGTGCTCGATCTGTGGCAGCGTGTCGGTCGCGGACGCGATGGCGGGATTGGGAAGGGAGTCCGGCAGGCGCATGCTCGACCGTCCGAGCGCCGCAGCGCCCCCACCTGCGAGGCGGCCGGTTCGGTCAGATCGGCGGCGCGCGCCCAGGTCCGACGGGACGTCAAGCGTCCTCCCGCAAGCGAGCCAGCCGCGACTATTCCGGCGCCGTCGAGCAGGAAGGCACGCCGGGTGCTTACCCGCAAAGCATCGTTCACCGGGTCGGTCGCCTTCAGGGGATCGTTCGGCCGCAAAATGGGGCGCCTCCACGCGCGGCCGCGACGCTATCACGGCCCGCCTGCGGTCAAGCCACCAACTCGCGAACCGTCCGATCGACACGCGCGATAGCCTTGCCGCTACGCTGAATCAGGCCGTTCGTGGCCCTTCGCGGCGTCTGGGCTTCCGGACGCCGGTGGGGGCCGCGGGCCGGCTCGCTTAGGTCCGTCTCTCGCCGCTATCGTCTAGGGGACTAGGACGCCGCCCTCTCACGGCGGAAACCCGGGTTCGAATCCCGGTAGCGGTACTTCAGAACCCCCGTGTTCTCGGGGGTTTCTTCGTTCTTGAGGTCGTGCGCCACAGTGTGCGCCACAGTCGGGGTCGCTTGTGTCGGCGTGAGGAAGGCATCGAGACGTTCTCTTGCCGTGTCCTCGCCGCCTGGCACGAGGTGCCCGTAGCGGTTCCACGTCTGGCGGACATCGCCGTGGCCGGCCCACGTCGAGATCTGCTTCCAGTCGAGTCCGGCGGCGATGAAGTAGGAGATTGCACAGTGCCGCGCTTCGTGAGGGGTGAGCGGTTCGAGCCCGGCTTGCTTCCACGCTTTGTTCGCCCGGGCCCGGATGGTGGACGCGAAGAACGCCTCGGTCGCGGTGCGACCGAAGACGAGGTCGCGACCGTCACGTCCTGTCCGCGTCTTGTGAGCCATGAGTTCTCGTCTGACGACGAACGCCATCGGGACTGCGCGGCGGCCGGCGCCGGTCTTGACGTCGACTGGTCCCTTGACCGGATCCCACGAGCGCTCGACACGGATCACACCGGCCTCGAAGTCGACGTTGATCCACTGGAGGCCGCGCAGCTCGCCGCGACGCAGTCCGCAGAACAGTGCGACCGCCCAGAACGCTCGCTCGAAGTCGGGCAGCGCGGCGAGGTACTCGTGGGCGCGCTCCGGGGGTTCGATCCTGTCGCGGCGGCCGCGGATCGCCGGAAGGTCGAGGTTGTCGGTCGGATCGATCGAGATCTCGTCTCTGCGGATGGCCCGTCGGAAGATGACGCGCAGCGGATCGAGGATGTTCGCGATGGTCGAGGCGGACAGGCCCTGCGCGCGGAGGTCGTCGACGAAGTCCTGAACGTCGCGGCGCTGGATCTGCGATAGCTTCCACCCGCCGAGCGCCGGCACGACATACGCGCGGAGCAGCTGCTCGTAGCCGCGGGCGGTCGACGGCTTGTAGGGCTTGCCGCCGCGGTCGAGGATCGAGCCGTCGTGCGCGCCGGCGATCAGGATCTCGGCGGCCTCGGTGATCGTCTTCGCCGTGGGCGGCCGCATCGTGCCGCGGCGAAGCGCGACCTGCGCATCCTGCCGCCACAGCTTCGCCGCGCTCAGCGTGGGGAAGGTGCGCCAGACCTGGCGACCTGTCCGCCCGTCATACGCCTGGGCTTGATAGCTCGGCGAGCAGTTGCACCGCCCTCCGTCGCGCGACTGACAACGACGAGCGTGACGTGTGCGGATCCCGGTAGCCATGAGGGCGACCGATGCTAAGCCCGGCGAGGACGCCTGAACACCGACTCGGCGTTCTCGTTCGCCCACCGCTCGAGCTCGGCAACGGGAACGAGCCGAAGCTTGCCGCGCCGGATCAGCCGCAGCTCGGGCTGGACATGGCGCTCGAACGAGTCCAGCGACATCCCGAGCGACATCGCCGCCTCCTGGCGACAGCGCAACACGCGGGACATTCGTGGATGCGGTACTCACGGCAACCTCTACGTAAGATACTCTAATTGCGATACCGGCGGAAGTTTTAGCGAAAGAGGAATCCTTTGACTGAGGAAGAGCGCGACGCGGCGGATCCGTGGCTGACGCTGGCCGAAATCGCCGAGGAGTTACGCGTCAACCCTGCGACGGTCCGCCAGTGGGTGACCAAGGGTCAGCTGAAGGCCTCTCGCGCGGGCGTTCGTAAGTGGATCGTGCGCCGGTCGGAGCTTGAACGCATGCTCGCCGCGACGAACGTCGCGGGCTACCCAACGCCAGCGATGCCCGAGACGGAGTACCCAGCGACTGAGGATCGAGGTCGAGGAACTCGAGCACCGGCGAGCGACCCTCAGTCGGCGATCGCACCGCTGCAGATTGCGAACGACCGCTTCGCCGACGCGATCGAGGCCAGCGCCTTCGTGCCGCCGGCTCCGGGCTATGTCGGTCGGGTCCGTCGCCTTGCCGACTCGTGCGAGCACATGGCGTCGACCCTCCTCAACGCCGCAAGGCTCGCCGGTGTTCGATGGTCACCCCGGACTGACTTCGGACACGAGGCTTTCCCCTACGAGGTGCGCGCGGGCGGCAACCGGCCGGGGGGCGGAGAGATGTGGCGAGATGTCGACGCGGCTCTCGATCGGCTCGTGATCGCCGTCACTGGGACCGAAGTGAGCGCGGTCGCGCAGAGCTTCCGCGAGCTGGGTGAGGTGCTCCTTGTCGTCGCTGAGCAGCTCGAGCGAGACGACGGCTGGCAGGCTGGAGCGAGGGCTGGATGACGACTCCGAGGTCCTGCGCTAGGTCAATCCGCAAGTGTTTCGCGAAGCAATACACCGGACCCGCCTCCGCCCCTGCAGCCACGGGGTTCTGGGCTCGCTAGGGCGCATGACTACCCGCCCTCCACGTGGTTACGAGGAAGGAGGAGTGCGGGTAGTCATGCGCCCTTCGAATGGTGGTGGGCAGCAGGGGCGGAGGCGGGCTGATCGCGGACACGAACTGGGTGTCGGAGGGTGGGGATGAGTCGGGTATTACGTCCTGGTTGGGGGACGATGGCCGGGCTGAGGTGGCTGTCGAGGGTGGGACCGGCACCGCTGGATGCGTGGCGGTGTGCGATGGGCTGGAGCGAGGTAGCGACGAGGAGCCATGCGCGACGACTGGAGCTGGAGGGCTGGCTGGCGCGGTATCCGATGCGGCGCGGCGACGGCTGCCTGTTCGTCGCGACGCGGGTCGGCGTGGCGGTCGCTGGCGTCCCTGTCCGCGCGCCCGGCGATCCGGCTCCGACCTGGTGGGCGCACCACTGCGGAGTCGCGTGGATGGCCGCGTGGCTGACTGTCCGCCCCCGCGAGTTCAAGGGCAGCCGCGAGCTGCTCGCGTTCGACACGTGGTCGGACACGATCTCGTGGTGGGACCGCAAGGGGCACCACGAGTCCCGCCATCGCCCCGATCTCGTCGGATTCCGCCTCGATGGCAGACCGATCGCGGTCGAGCTCGAGCTGGCACCGAAGTCGATCGAGCGCCTCAGGGCAATCCTCTACCGGCACGTCGTGTGGCGCCACGCCGGCAAGAGCAACGGCGTCCACTACATCTGCGGCGACGAAGACGGGCTCAGGCGAGTCGAGAAGGCCGCCAAGACGGGGCGAACCTTCCGGTACGACGACCTCGGGCTCACGTTGATACTGCTCGACACGATCAAGCGGCAGGCGCTCGAGATGCGCGAGGCGGACCCCTCTGCCGTCGGATTCCGCCGCCCCGCCGCCGAAGCTGTCGGGCATGGCCGCTGACAAGCGCAAGGCCAAGCGAAAGCGGGAGCGCCGTCCGTCTGGACCCGCGGAGCCTGCCCCGTCCCGGGATCCCGGCCCTCCGTACGTCGTTCTGTGGCATCCCGAGGCGGACGCAGAGCGCGACGAGTCATGGCCGGCGCCGGAGAAAGTAGCGATGCTCCACGCCGCGCAGAAGCTCGAAGCGACGGGGCCGCGCCTCGGCCATCCACATTCGAGCGCCGTCCAAGGCGAGGTGGGGCAGGGCCTCCGGGAGCTGCGCCCGCGGGCCGGCCGCAGCCGGTGGCGCCCGATCTACCGTCGCGTCAACCCGTCGACCTTCGTGATCTTCGCCGTCGGGCCCGAGGCCGAGATCGACTCGCGCGGATACGGCGCCGCAGTCGCCCGGGCGGTCGAGCGGTTCGGACAGCTCGAAGTCGATTGAGGTCTCGCCTGGAAATGCCGATAACACCAGTGTTATCATGAAAGCCATGAAGCTAAGCGAGCTGAAGACCAACGATGAGCTGATCGCCGAGCAGCTGCGCAGCGACCCGGAGTTCCGGGCCGAGTGGGAGCGGACAGCGCTGGCGCGCGCGGTGGCTGTCGCGATCGTCCGGTACCGCGGCGAGCACGATCTCTCGCAGCGCGAGCTTGCCGACCGCCTCGGCATGAAGCAGCCTCAGGTCGCTCGCCTTGAGCTCGGCGAAGTCAACCCCAGCATCGAAACACTCATACGGATCGCCTCTCGGCTGCGGATGGAGATCACGATCGATGTTTCCCCGGCTGGAGTGCTTCCGCGGAACATAACGAGGCGTGCGCGAACGCACGGCGTCGTCGTGAGCACGCGTAGCGCGGGGGCTGAACTGGTCGTGGCTGCCGGCTAGCAGCACCGTTACCACTCGCGTCGTGTCCGGGGCGTACTCTCAGCTCGTCGAGCTGGTTACGCTCGAGCACGAAGTGGCGCGGCTGCGCCCAGGGCGGAGCCCTGGGCTCGAGCGTAACCACGGTGTCAAAGGTAGGCAATTTGCAGGGAAAGTGCCGATTTCCAGGCATAGTTCACGCTCCTAAAGAGGAGCCTAAGGGGAATATTGACCAGCGTAGGTCGAACGGACGATCGTCTCGGCGCTCGTACGAGCTATTGGGGACGAGCAAGTGACGCGTTGGTGGAAATGCGATCTGCAGGTCGCGACGCCGGGATCTCGGGGCTTTCGGGGGCCGTCTGATCCGCCCTGGGTGCTTAAGGACGACACGTCCCGCGCGGCTGCCGCGACGCGCTACATGGAGCGCGTTCGCGCCGCTGACATCGAGGTCGTTGCTCTGGCCGACCACAACGATGCGTCTTGGATAGCGCCCATGAAGGCAGCCGGGGAGGCAGTTGGAGTGGTCGTATTCCCGGGTGTCGAGGTGACGACCGCCTCGGGCGCCGACGGCATCCACATCATCATCGTCGGTGACACGCACGCCACGACCGCGGACTTCGAGGACATTCTGTCGCGTGTTTGCGGCTTCGGCGGTGACCACCCTCGCTTTGATCCGGCATACGGAACGCCGGCGTCCGCTCCCAACACGGTTCTCCAGATTCTCGACGACTTACCCGATCGCTATTTAGCCATCGGACCGCATGCCTTCAACGACAACGGGATCGCCAGCCCACAGACCGTAAAAGGCGATCTCCGGTGGAAGGCGCTTCATCACGAGCGCCTTGGAGCGATTGACGTCGGCGACGTCCGGACCCTTGCTGACGGGACCAGCTGGCACGCACGGTTCACCCGGCGTGACTTGGACCACTTCCCGTGCCTCCCCGGACTCGCGTTCGTAAGCACCAGCGATGCGTACGACCTTGACCGGTTTGGTGAGCGCTTCACCTGGATTCGTATGGCCAAGCCCTCGTTGGAGGGACTGCGCCAGGCTTTCCTCGACCATGAGGTGCGGATCATCTGCGACTGGGACGAGGCCCATCCTGCCGCTCCATCACCGAACCACATCCGTCACGCGTGGGTCAAGCGCGTGAAGATGCGGGGACTGACCACCGCGTCTGGGGACGTTGAGGTGGAGTTCGATCCCCGCCTTACGGTGATAATCGGCGGACGGGGGTCGGGTAAGTCGACCATCGCTGCCGCGCTTCTCATCCAAAGGACACCAACGGGTCCAGACCTATGACGGGTCAGACCCCGGTCCGGTCTTCGACCCTAACGCCGACCGTCGCCAGCGCGGGCAAAGCACATTTCAACACCGGGACCTATGAGCAGAAGCGCGATCCCGATCTCGAGGGTGTCCCCAAACCAACGAGGAGTGACTACCCGGCCGCAGTCGGTCCGGGACGTGAGCGCCAGTCACACGACGGGCGCTCGATGACGGCCGGGGACGCTCGGTGGTCGGCTGCTCTTATCTAGTGGTCGAGCCGACGTGCGCCGTTCAGGCAGCGCTCACAGCCTGGACCACTGCGGCGAGATCGTCAAGCGCCTGGACGGCATCGTCGCGTCGGACGACCAGCCTCTGGCCGAGCTTCAGGCCGCTGTCGGGAACTCGGTTGAGGAACCTCTGATCGACGACCCCGCCGTTGTGAGTTAGCACGTGGCGCCGGGCGAACGCGCGCTTCACGCGCTCCCAACGCTCAGCACCGGTCAGCACGACGAGGTCGAGGCCAGCTTGCTCCGAGAAGAGCTCTGCGGTGTCGTCGAGGCGCTGGAAGACATTCCCCTTGCCGCTCGTGTGCGTGCCCGTGTCAGCGACACGGCGGGCGAACTGCTCGCGAGCGAACATCTCGAACAGGCTCACGGTCGACTCAATGGCATCGACCGCGAAGCGCTCGAAAACTCCGGCCGCCCGCAGCGTCTCTCTCTCGTCCTCGCCCAACCGATCCTCGACGGCCAGCGCCTCTCGTGCCGCGGCGATGGCTTCCAGGACCCTCTCGGTAGCCGGCCGTGGGCCGCAGACCGGGCAGAACGAGGTCGCGCTGTAGACGGCGTGGTGGTTCCCGCACACCGAGCACTCGACGATCCGGCGCGTCTGCTCTTCGAGCGCCGACGGCAGGTCTCGCACTGGCAGCGGCGTCCCGGGCGTGTAGCTCCAGTCGATGCTCACGAACGAGTCCGACCGCTTCGGCCTCGCCGCATGGCGTCCGAACGTCCGGCTGAAGATATCGTCGACCTGCTCGTGCAACCACTGCTCGGCGAGCCCCTCGGCCGCCGCCATCATGCGAGCGTGCTGCGCGGAACTTATGAACGACGAGTGTTCCTCGCGATGGCCGCAGTATGGGCAGGTCAGCTTGATCTCCTCGGGCAGCGCCTCGTACTCGTCGTGACGCATCTTGAACGGCGTCTCGCACGCCGGACACTCGCGGCCGAAGTAGCCGTCCTCATCGGTTGGGATCGAGATCAACGCCTCGAACCCATCGTTGATCTCCCTGATTTCTCCGACACCGTCGGGCTTCGGCAAGTGCTCCCAGGCGGTCATGAGCTGAAGTCAAGCACTTGCTCCTGACGGCGCGAGGGTCGTAACCCGCTACATCCGTCGTCTCAGCGTTGCACACTTCGTGGATGGCTCCCGGACGCAACGACCCCTGCTACTGCGGCAGCGGCAAGAAGTACAAGAAGTGCCACCTTGACGTCGACCGCGACGCGGCGCGACGAGCTGTCGTCGAGGCGTTGCCGATGCTTGAGGAGAAGATTCGCAAGACACACGACTACGAGCAACGGCTGCGCGAGGAATTCGGCGTGCACGTGAACTACGTCTCGCCGATCCAATGGCAGGGTGGAAAGGTCTGGGCGATCGGGAGCCGGGTCTACCCCGGACGTCCGCCGGAGGAGACGTTCCACGAATTCATTCTGCACCTCCTGCGTGAGACTCTCGGAGAGCCGTGGCGGGCCGCGCAAACGGCGCTGCCCGAGACGGAGCGGCACTTCATCCTCAAGTGCTTCGAGCAGTTGAGCCTGTTCATGAAGGAACACACCGACCCGGAGGCGCTCGCGCGCGAGGGACAGGTCTCCGCGGAGGCGAACGGTTGGGTGCGCTACCTGATCAGCCTGGCCTGGGACGTGGCGACACTCATTCACGCCGGCGAACCGCCTGACGAGCTCATCGACCGCCTTCGCGACCGCGACAACTTCCAGGGCGCCCGCTACGAACTCGCAATCGCTGCCATCTTTGCCCGCCTGGACTGCTCGATCCGATGGCTCGACGCCGACCCGGCCCTGCGCACAGTCAAGCACGTGGAGTTCGAAGCCACCCACAGCCCGACAGGGCAGACCTTCGCCGTGGAGGCCAAGAGTCGCCACCGGGTCGGCGTGATCAACCAACCCGGAAGAGCCGACCCCGACGATCCCCTGCGTGCCGACGCGCGCGCCGTCCGGCGGCTCTTCATGAACGCGATCAAGAAGGCGCCGACCAACGAGGCGTACTTCGTCTTCATCGACATCAATGCACCGCGAGAGGCGGACGCTGACTGGCAGGCGGACGTGCAGCAATGGATGAACCGGCTCCCAGCACCAACGGAAGAAGCTCCGGACGTCTTCAACGCGGCCTACGTCACCAACTTCTCGCCTCACTACGACGCCGGCGATATCAGCTCGGGCGGTACATGGCTCGTTGTGTGGCCGAGGTACACGCGCGTCCCGCTCCACCACGACTTCCAACCCGACCTATTGCAGGCGCTCAACGCTTACGGGCGCGTGCCAGCATTCGCCGAGGACGGCACGCTACTCGGCTGAGTCAGCGGCACCGGATACCCCGACACAGAGCACGCCCAAGCTCGTGGCGTTCTGGGGTTTGATACCGCCAGTCCCGCGCCGCCGATACGGCTACACCGGCCTGTGCCCGCGCGTGAAGCAGTCCGGGCAGATGGACCGGCGCGGCCCGCTGTCCAAGCACGGCCCTAAGTATCTGCGCTGGGGGTTGATGGAGGCCGCGATCGCGGCCTCCTCGCACCCGCTCTACCGCGAGCGCTACCAGCGCACCAAACGCCGTCTCGGCCGCCAGCGCGGACCTAAGGTCGCCCAGATTGACCTCGCCCGTCAGCTCACCGAGGCGATCTGGTACATGCTCACTCGTAATCAACCCTTCGCTCCGGCAGGCGCCACTTTTCGTCTGGCTGCCTGACGGCCCGTTTAGGAACTGCGCCACCGGAGCGAGCCCCGATGACACCTAATCCTCGAAGTGTGATGAGGCGATAGAGAGATGAGCACCGCTCCAACGGCCCGACCCGCACGCGGACCGTGAACAGTCAACTTCCTGCCGGGTTCACGCTGTCGTGTCAAGCGCCATGAGCCGAACACGTTCACTCCAGTGCCCTTGCTCAGACGCTTGACACGGCAGCGCTCACCTGGCAATTGACACTTGGGGTGTCAGCGATCTGACACAGGGGGGTTGACAAGACGCCCGCCTTCATAGAGACGAGTTCCACATTTCTCGGGCGGCCGAGCGGCGGACGGTCGCGAGACTGGTGGACTTCGTCCTTAACGGAAGCGGCCCTTCGTTTGCGGAGGCGCGACGAACGGAGCGATGAGCTAGCACCTCGGTCGGCGAGGGCCGACTTCCGCTCCGCCTTTTGAATGAGCAGCGACGCGGGCGCGACCCGGGATCACTCGTGAAAATCGTCCGTTGCGACAACGTCGAGTACGAACGGCTACGTGCTCGCAATCCCTGGCCAAGCATGAGCAATGGACTTGGTGTCGCCGGGCCTTGGGATTGGCGGAGCGGCATTGCGGCTGAGTCGTCGGACCGTTGGTTAGCGGAGGCGGCCGGTTACGAGACCGACTGCCCTTTGCAGTAGCGGAGCGACGCCTCGCCGGCGTCCTGATCTCGGGCTGGGCGCGCTGATGCGGCGTCGTGCGCCTTCGCTCAGTTCCGCAGCGTCACCCGGGTGACGCGATGGAACTGCCTGATGTGTCGGCGTCTATCCCTCCTATAGAGCACTCCGTCGGCCATGCGCGCGATCGGTCGCCCCATGCGCACTAGCGTCCAGCTCATTGACCCTCAACTCCTTCGCCTTCTGTATCAGGCGGCTCGCCGACCGCCCACACGACTGCCGCCTCCAGTGCGAGATGCAGCGCAGTCACAGCGATGGTATCGCGCAGCTTCAGCGTCTCGCCGCACACGGTCGGCTGCGTCACGGTTGAGGCGATCCGACGGTCGACTTATGATCGGTGTCGAGCGGCGTGGGGCAAGTTGCTCATCAATGAGGAGCTGGTCCAGAGGGGCGTAAGGATGATGGCGTACCGCCAGCGCGAGTCGGCGTGGATGTAGCCAAGGGGCAATCATGAAGCGAGTGCGGCTGCTGATCGTCCTAGCGACGGCGGTAGAGCTTCTGACACCGTCGCTCGCCTCAGCGGCGGGTTCACCGGTGAACCCGCCGACAAACCTTCGGGTGCTAACGCTGTCTTTTCTCGGACGCATGCCAAGTCCGACATCTATGTGAACGTGTCGTCGTGGCGCTGCCGACAGCTCCGAGTGAAGGGCGCCTGGCTCGACGACTGCTGGCAAGGCCCTCGCGCGCTCAGTTGGAGCGAGACTGTCGTGCGCACGCGCGAGCCGGCGATCGGGCGTAGTAAATGATGGCGCTGGGAAGACCCCTGATGCGATCTTTCGGCCGACATACCGTCGGATTGGCCTGTCTCGGGTCGCCGCTCGTCGATGAGGAGTAAGGGAGATCAAATGCGGCGATCATCGTTGGTGGTAGTCCTCGCGGCGGGGGTTGGGCTGGCACTCGCTGGCAGCTCCGAAGCGAAGACTAGCCCTCATCGACTCAAGTGCGGCCATGGATACGTCCTTGGCAGCGTCCGGGTGCCCGAGCGCGAGGACGGTCGGATCGTGCGGCGCCACGGCCAGGTCGTGTACACGCGCGTACAGCGGTGCGTGAAGGTACACAAGACGAACCCGCCGACCACAACCACGCCGCAGCCGAACCCGGGTGGGTCCAGCAATCCGGTGGCGACGTCGCCGGCTGGCACAACGACCAGGACGAGCACGTCGATAACCACGACCACCCAATCAACGCCTCCGCCAGTGCCGAACGACAACCAGTGCCTGATGCCGATCCCGGGGGACACCCTTCAGCTCGGCAGGACGTACACCCTTGCGGGGGAGGACACCTTTACCAAGGACGCGCCGGTCGGATCGTTCGCCCAAGGCTACGTAACCGACGCGAGCTACCTCACGCCGATCTACACGGGTGATCACGGAATGGGGTGGAGTGTCTATCCCGATGATTGGTGGTCGACCTACACCAAAGCTTATGGTGTAGAGGGCTATCAGCCGTCCACGGTCCTCTCCGTCCACGATGGCGTGCTGGACTTCTACCTGCACAACGACGCCAACGGCAATCCGGTGGGAGCCAGCGTCTCGCCGTGGCCGGGCGGAAACGAGTACCAGACCTATGGGGCGTACTCCTTCTGCGAGAAGGTGGTCCCGACCGTCGGCAGTGATCTGGCCGACTTCTACGAGGCTTCACTGCTATGGCCGCAGAACGACAGCGACGGCCCGTGCGCGGAGTCAGACTTTCCGGAGACCTACTACCCGGGCACAAACCAATTCCTGAACGGTGGAAGCCTAGACAACCAAGAGATCTACGCCTTCGGCCACTACGGCACGCGGAACGCACAGTCGGGCTGCCAGCCCTATCCGCCGCCCCCTGACAGTTGGAATACGCCGATCGACCTGAGCCAGTGGCATGCATTCACTCAGGAGTGGGGGCCGGGATACCGCTCCTACTACATCGACGGGAAGCACGTCTACACCAGCACCAACCAGGTGTGGTCACAATCAGAGCGCTGGCAGCTACAGATAGAGCCATCGCCGTTGATACATCTCCAGAACGACGGCGGTACCGGCCACGTATACATCGCCTGGGTTTGGATCGGCAAGCCCGCTGACTAGGCCGGGGGAATCCGCGCCGGGGCACGACCCCAGTCATTACCCCCGGAACGCCCCCGGGGCTACAAGCACGCGTCCCAACCGACTGTGCCGCTCCTGTGGATAAAGCAATGTTAAGGTTGTAGCTCGCCTTGACCGCCGCAATCAGAGGCCGAGCATCAGCAACGACCACGTCGAGAATCGCGCCCGCTACGGACGAAAGGGAGCAGGGTTGCCACCGGCATGCCGCGGCAGGCTTGAGACTGCTCGGTTTCGTCTGATCCGGAAGCCTTGAGCGCCACGAATCCGCGATCGTCGGCTACCGCATTGATGCGCAGGCGGCAAGGCGCGTGCTTGCAACCTCATTCGGTTACGGCAAATGGGCCGCGGCTGGTGAACTGTCGTTCGCCCATTGCGGAGCGGAAGTGACGGAGACCGCCTCTGCCGGATGAGTGGATTTCGTCGTTTCCGGCAGGGGACGATCGTTTGCAAAGTCGCCGCAGACCGAGCGCCGAGCTAACGGCGCTGAGTTAGCCGAGGATCGCCGACCGACAGCGGTGCGATCGGGGTCGCTGTCGCAATGCCAGCAGAGCAGCACGGCGAGGTCGCCGCTGGCCCGCAGTGCGTGCAAGTCCCCATTCCAGCAGCGAGATCGCGGTCGGTGGCGTCCCTTTGCTGCCGTAAATTCGCCGCGGCTTAGGTTCTCGTGGTTGAGTCTATGCGGCGGTCACCTCCTCGAGGGTCGCGTGGTCGACGCCCTCACACCGCCATAGCGTCTAGGCCGTCGGCGAAACCGAGGCGGACTCGGTGGTTGCGTTTGGAGGGGTGGATGTGGCGGGCGCGCTGGGTGTCGCTGTGACCGCGCTGCCGGTGCTCGCTGTGAGGTCCGAGACGGCTGTGGGGGCTGAGCCGTCGCTCGGACCGCTGAGTGCTGCCGCTCCGGTGGTGTCCGTGCGCGCCGTGGTGGTAGGTACGGTGCTCGCGCCGGTCGTCGCGGTTGTGCTGGATGAGGCCGCGGCAGTCGTCGTCGTGGTGGTGTCGGCGGCGGAAGTCGTCGTTGTGGTCTCGGCTTCGTCTGGTGCGGGTGTGGCGGTGTCGGCGGTTGTGCTTGGCGCGGTGGGTGGAGTCGCGGTCGCTGTGGTGGCGGCGGAACTTGGCGGGGCCGCGGATGCTGTAGTTGTGGCCGTAGTGGTTGTGCTTGGCGGGGTTGTGGAATTTGTTCCCGTAGAGGAGGTCGCGTCGTCTGGCGTGGAGGCGGGTGCTGGATTTGTGGTACTGGCTGACGTGTTTGGCGGGGCCGCGGTTGCGGCTGTCGTGCTGGTTGAGGTTGAGGTTGAGGTCGTGGGCGCTGCGGCTGCGGTTGTTGTCGTGGTGGCGGTCGTGGCCGCCGGCGCGGCGGGAGTCGTCGTTACGTCCGAGGTGGTCGTGCCTGGTGGGGTGGCGGGAGGCGTCGTCGGCACGGCGGCGGACGTACTTGCCCCGGCGTCGGGGGTCATGGAGTTGGCAGACGCTGGCACGGTGGTCAGTACCGTCGCCGGATGCGAGGTCGGTGCCTGAGCCACCAGAGCGGGTACCGGGGCCGGAAGCGACGGCGGGCGGCGGCCGGCGTGGGCTGCACCCGCGCCAACCGTTGCGATCGCGGCTGCGGTGAGGACCTTTCCTAGCACTCCCGCCGCGCCGAACCCGCCGATCCCTCCGATAGACCCGGAATACTCAGCCGCGACGCCGGTGACCCCGGTGGCGACGGCCGCGACTGAGGGCACGCCGGCGATAACTCCGGTGCTGGCCGCCCCAACGCCGGTAGAGACGGTGCCCGCCGCACTGGCACCCGCCGCGAACCCGCCGGCACCGCTCACGCCGGCCGCGGCGGTGGTGCCACTCGCGGCGACCGCGCCGGAGCCGCTCACGCCGGCGGCGGCGGTTGTGCCACTCACGGCGGTCGCGCCGGCGCCCGCCACGCCCCCAGTCGCGGTCGCGCCACCCGCGGCGATCGGACCGCCACCACGGAGCGCGGAGCCGAGCACCAAGCGCTTGAGCTCGGTGCTCAGCGCCACCGGCAGGATCAGCGCCAGCGCTGCGCGCTGACGGCGGATCTCAGTCTCGAAGGCAGCACAGCCAGGGCAGCGATCGATGTGGGCGCGTGCAACGCTCCGTGGCAGGAGTCCGCCCTGCAACGTTGCCAGCCGTTGGCGTATCTCCGCG
Source organism: uncultured Solirubrobacterales bacterium (assembly GCA_963822855.1). Classification (GTDB taxonomy): domain Bacteria; phylum Actinomycetota; class Thermoleophilia; order Solirubrobacterales; family Solirubrobacteraceae; genus Palsa-465. The sequence goes on from CAWGJE010000003.1 coordinate 186,211, forward strand.
CACGGATACTGCCGCGCCCGCCGTCCGCGCACCAGCGCCTCACGCGCCTGGAATACCAGCGCCTTCACTTTCTCTTTGCGCACCCCGAGCACGGCGGCGATTTCTTCGTGCGAATGATCCCCGAGCTCGAAGAGAACGAGCGCGTCGCGCTGGTCAGCCGGCAGCCGGTGGATGTCATCCAGCATCTCGCGGAGGTCCTCCCGCCGCTGGACTTGATCTGCCACGCCGTCGAGGGATGCTCGATCTGCCAACGCGTCGATGTCGAGGTCGCGGCGGGCGCGAAGCTCAGACACGCAGCGATTGCGCGCGATCGTATATAGCCATGGCCGAAGCGATATATCGCTCTCGCCGCCGCGCAACGCGCGAAACGCCGAAACGAACGTCAGCTGAAGCACGTCCTCGGCCGCCTCGCGGCTCCGCAGCATGTGCACGCAAAAGGCGAGCACGCCGCGTGCGTATCGATCGTAGATCGCCTCGAACGCAGCGTCGTCCCCAGCACGCAACCGCGCCACAAGCTGCTCGTCACTCTCGCCCACGACGGTTCCGCTATGGAACCCATCGCGGAAGCCGGCCACTGCTGGATTCGCCCCCATGCGCACAGTGTCGGCTACATAACGCCGAAAGTCCACAGGTCCGACGTGCAGTTATGCCGCACGCTGTCGACCTCGAGCCGCTCCGATCGCAGGCACGTTCCCGCGGTCGGCCACGCGGCTTGGGCCACACGGCGTCCCGGGGCATGCCGTAATCCCGGGACGCCGCGCCCCCAACCGAATGCGACAAAACGAAAAGAACTAAGCGTGATTGCTTGCCCCCATCAGATGCGCCGCCTCGTCGGGCCCTACGCATATGAACGCGAATCGAGCCTGAAGGTTGGTCAACTTCGCTCAACTTTATGTAAAAAGGCGCCTTGATGGTACGTTCTATGACGTAAAGGGTCCTTTTCCCCTCAGAGGTCGGAGGGGTCGACGCTGAAGGTTTCGCAGAGCTCGGGACGAGGACTTCGTCCCGCGGGTCAGGGGAAGCCCCCAACCACCCTGACTCTCCGGGGGGTCCGGACGGATCTTGGCCCCCCGGTTCTTCGTGGCTGTTCGGGCTTGGCAACCCGAACATGGCGATGTTCTTCCTCGCATTCTTCCCCCAGTTCATCCACCCCGCTCACGGCTCGACCGCCGGGCAGATCGTCGGCCTCGGCGCCGTCTTCTGGGTCATCGGCGTTATCTGGGACTTCGGCATTCCCTGGACCTCCGGCTCGATCGGCGCCCGGCTACACAACCGGCCGCGCATCGATGCCGCCAAGCCACACGTGGAAGGCGCCACGCACCTCGCCGCCCGCTCGGCCGCGAAAGCGGAGCCTGGAGAAACCCAGTTGGCCATCGACCCGAGGGCGGCCGCTTTTCCTGCGCGAGCACGAGCCGGCCCCGTGTCGGGTCTCGCTCTCGCAGCGGACGACCTCGGATAGCGGACCAGGTCGCCGGTGGTCCAAGCTCTCCTTGGCCAGAAAGCGGCAGTGGCCAGCTGCTTGCCGGCCGTGGGATCCGCGCCCGATAAGCAAGCTCGGCGCTCCCGCTCTTGCGACCGAGCAGGTGCCCTCGCGGCCGGGGTCGCGTCTCAGAAGTGCTGTAAATAGCGCTGGTGCCGTCATGGCTACGGCGTAGGTTCCCTCAAGTCCTGCGAAGACGATGAAGGAGGCCTACGCCGTGAGACGTACCGTACCGCCGTCGGCGGAGATTGAAGCTCAGATCGACCAGCTGCTCGCTGTCGGGGTGGCTGAGGATCCGCATGGGGCGTTGTCGAAGCTTGCGAAGCTCGGCGCCAGGTTGATCATCCAGCGCGCTGTAGAGGACGAGTTCGACGCATGGCTCGGCAGAGCCCGCTATGAGCGTCGGCCGGAGGCGCCGACAGGTTCGCGCAACGGGTTTCGTGCCAGGACCGTGCAGACCGCGGAGGGGGAGCTGTCGGTCGAGATCCCGCAGGTCCGGGAGGCGGCAGCGCCGTTCGTGTCCAGGCTGTTCCCGCGCGCCACGAAGTTGCTGCGCACTGAGCCGTTGAAGGCGTTGGTGATCGGCGCCTTCGTGCGCGGGCTGTCGATGCGCGATGTCGAGTCGCTGTGCGAGGAGGCTGGGCTGGGGAGCGTGTCGAAGTCGACCGCGTCGCGCATCTGCTCCGAGCTGCGCGAGCGGTTCGAGCAGTTCAAGCGCCGCGACCTGTACGACATCAAGCTCGTCGCCCTGTTCTTGGACGCGACGTTCCTCGCGGTCCGCCCGGACGGCCCCAAGGAGGGCGTGCAGGTCGCATGGGGGTTCACCGAGGAGGGCGAGCGGGTGCTGTTGGCGGTGATGCTCGGGATGCGCGAGTCCTACGAGGACTGGCAGGCGCTCGGCCGCGACCTGATCGGCCGCGGGCTCGGCGCGCCGATGCTGATCGTCGCCGACGGCGCTCCCGGACTGAACAAGGCGATCGAGCAGTGCTGGCCTGCCTCAGACCGCCAGCGCTGTTGTGTGCACCGCGCGCGAAACCTGTACGCGAAGCTGCCCGACCGGGAACGCGAACGCGTCAAGCACGCGTACTGGCGAGCCTTGGATGAGGCGATCAACGAGCGCGACGCCAAGCAACGACTCCAAGCCCTCGTCGACGAGCTCGACAAGGGTGGCTTCACCGCCGCGGCGAAGTGCCTCGCCGACGACCTCGACGCACTCGTCGTCCATCTGCGCTACCCCACCCGGCATCGCCGGCGGTGGCGCAGCACGAACCTGCTCGAGCGATCACTCGGTGAGGTCAAACGACGCACCAAAGTGATGGGCCGATTCCCCGGCGAGGACAGCTGCCTCACCTTGGTCTGGGCCGTGCTCGACCTCTTGATCACTCACGAGACCAACGGCATCCGGTTCACGCAGCTCGACCGCCAACACCTCAACCGCGTCAGATACCAGTCAACCGAACCAGCCGCAACCACAGAGTTGCAGGCCGAAGCGTCCTAAGCCCCGCTAAGCCCCTCCAGCGGATGGCCGCGACCAGATACACCCCCCAAATTCAAGCCCACCCGGCACACACCGATGCCGACCCCCAAGGAGGTGACCGCCGCATAGACTGACCACAACGGGAACCCAAGCCGTGGCGAATTTACAGCGGCAAAGGGACGCGACCCGGCCGGACGCGCCGCTCTCGCTCGGGACGACTTGCAGCACTGCGGCGCCAGCGGCGACCTCGCCGTGCTGCTCTGCTGGCTTTGCGACAGCGACCCGATCGCACCGCTGTCGGTCGGCGATCCTCCGCTAACTCAGCGCCGTTAGCTCGGCGCTCGGTCTGCGGCGACTTTGCAAACGATCGGCCGCTGCCGCAAAGGACGACCGATCTCAGTAAGAAAGTCAAGGGCCTGCGACAGTTTCCTTTCGGGGGTGTGGTTGGTCGCGGGTGGGTGGCGGAGGGCGTCAGAACGGCTCCTGTGGGCTCGGTTTCGGCGGAACCTGGTCTGGTTGGGGCGGTGCGATCCGGAGCGATCCTCGATCGCAGCGGCAAGCCATGCAAGCCCAAGACCGTCCGCAGCTACGAGCACGCGCTGGAGCACTACATCTACCCGCTGCTGGGTGGCCGGAAGGTCAGCTCGCTTAAACGCGCGGACATGCAGGCCTTCGTCGAGGAGATGCGGGAGCTCGGTGCGGCGCCGTCGACGGTGCACAACCGGCTCGATCCGTTGCGGGTGATCGTCCGGCGCTCGATCGACAACGACGAGCTGCTTGTCGATCCGTGCGCGCGCCTGAAGATGCCAGTGGTCCGGAACCGTCGAACGCGGATCGAATCGCCGACGACCGCCGAGGCGCTGATCGCAGCGCTGCCGGAATCAGAGCAAGCGTTCTGGGCCCTGGCGTTATTCGCCAGCGTGCGGCGCGGGGAGCTCCGCGGCCTGCAGGTCGACGACATCGACTTCGACGCCGGGCTCGTACGCGTTCGTCGCGGATGGGACGACCTCGAGGGCGAGATCGACCCGAAGACGTTCGCCGGCGCCCGCGACGTCCCGATGATCGGCGAGCTACGTGGCATCTGTCGCGCGCACAAGCTCCAGACCGGCCGGCACGGCACCCAGCTGTTCCTGGGCCGCACCCCGGCGGACCCGTTCTATCCGTCGACGATCCGCTCGCGGGCGCTGAAGGCGTGGGGTGGAAGCAGGTGCCCAATCCGAACCCGGGCCCCCGCAGAAGATCTGGACCAAGGACCGGGCCGACGCGCTCGAGCCGCTGACTCCCCACGAGGCGCGGCACTGCGCCGCGAGCTACATGATCGCGGCGGGGATGGACTGGAAGAAGATCACCGAGTTCATCGGCCACAGCGATGTCCGCACGACGTACAACCGCTACGGCAAGGTCGTCCCGGAGGATCTTGCACCCGCAGCGGCGCAGCTCGAGGAGTACTTCGTCCGGGGCCGCGCGAGGCTCGAAGCTCGCCCTCAGGCTGGGAGCAAGACTGGTGGGGGCACGGTGACGGATGTCAACCCGCCGCCACGAGCCCCCAGCGGGTGAACGACCCCGGAATCGATTCGGCTCACCGCGGTCAGCGATAGCGGGGGGATCCGCCACCGAGGGTGGGGGAGGCCCGAGATTGAAGCTGGAGATCTTGGCGCTCAGCGTGGAGATGCAAGGGGCGCGCGACTCGGCGAGCGCCGGCCGCAGCTTGGCTCCAAGAGTACTTCCAGCGAGGTTGCGGGGCGGCTCAAAATACCGCCCCGAAACTGGGGGCAAGACTGGGGGCATTTTGGGGGCAGCATGACCGGTTTGAGGCTGCCCCCAGCTGCCCCCAACGGGTGAAATCGGTCCCAAAAAGCCTATAGACACTGGGGTTACGAGGTGTGCTACACAGTTGGAATCCCGGTAGCGGTACTCGCTTTATCCCTGCAAATCGGCACTTTTGAGAGTGCCAAAAGGGGCTTTGGGGGCAGGCTGCAAAAAGACTCGTCGCCTCTGATCGCAGAGAACGGGTCGAATCTCGGGGCCGATAGTCGACCCGGTGAAGGCCGTCTGGCGCCGGTGACAGGATCGAGCGATGGCACAGCGCAGGGCGAGCCAGAGCGCGTCCGGCTGCGGCCGCCAGCTCGAGGCGGTCGCAGCGTGAACTACGCCCGTCGTCAGCAGTATCGCCGGCTCTCTCACGCCGGCAAAGCGGGCCTGGGAAGCGTTATCGCCGCGCTGTTCGGCGTTGTCACGGCGGGCGCGGGAGCGGCGGCGCTCGCCGGGCTGCTGCTCCTCGCCGCGGTAGGGCTGGGTCTCTACGCCCGGCACTGGCTTTCGCTCGCTGGTCGCAGTCGTGTCGGCGCCCACTCGGAGGACGAGGTGCAGCGCGCGCTCGCGCCTCTGCAGGCGGAGGGGTGGCGGCTTCGGCACTCGCTCGCGTCGCAGATAAGCAGTCGCCCGCTCGGCGCGGCGGTCTTGTTTGGAGTTCGGCGTCGGCGGGCGCCGTGGGCGCGTCGAGGTCTTCTGCCCCCCGGAACGAGGAGCATTCTGTTGTCAATGCGGCTGTACGTCCCGTCGTAGGGCCGAGTCAGCGACTCCACCGCGCTTACGTAGCCCTCGGTGATGCGCACCCGACCGCTGTGACGCGGTAGCTGACGTGCGTTGTGGGCAATTCCGATTAGCCGGGCGCGACATCAGAAGCGGCCCGAGGATCACGCAGGTGCCTTCGCCCTGCGGTGCGGGGGTAGCTGGGAGGCACCTATCGCCGCAGGCGACCCAACCTTGGGTTTCAACGGGAGGCCGCGACGTTCATCCACCGCTCGAGGCGAGATGCGTGGGGGCGTCGTATTTGGCAACGTCGGGGTTTGCGAACGCGAGCGCTTCGTCGAGTGACATGGCGCTCCCTGCGGCCCGAGCGGCGTCCCAGGGTATGGGTTTGGCAACGGCAGCGCGCGCCCCGGGTTCATATCGTGATCTCAGTGCCATGGTGGTTGGGGTCTCGATCGTCGCGGCGTCGGCCCGGAACTTGTCGGCAGCCGCCCATAGGGTGGCCGCGCGGACTGGTTCATCGCGGATTGCTGCGATCGTCCCGGCCACTGAGAGCAGCGATGTGGCGGTTTCGGGCAGACGGTATGCGAGGGTTAGAGCGATCGCTTCATTGAGGTGTTCGCTGGCGCTTTCGATATCGCCGCGCTCTAGGAGTATCTCCATCCGTGTGTGGAGCGCGGATGCGATGTTCTCCCGGAAGTTAATCTCTCGCGCTCGCGTGAGGGATTCTTCGATTAGGGCATCGGCGTCGGTAAGGTCGCCCAGGTTGACGGCGATTTCGGCCAGGTTGTTCGCGGCCAACGCGATCCCGCGTGGCTCGCCTGTTCGGCGCGCGAAAAGCAGCGATTCCTCGCAGATCGGCCGAGCCTGTTCGAGGTTTCCGGTTCTCGCGATGAAGACGCAGTAGTTGTTAAGTGATATCGAGAGCGCCCAGTCATCGCCCGCATCCCGAGCGGCAGCGACGGCTCGCTGATGCCAGTCGGCGCAGTTCTCGGGGTCACCCAGCGCCTCGGTCGCCCACCCTAGGTGGCTGGGAGCTAACACCGCGATCCGAGACTGCTGCTCGCCGGTCGTAAGCGTAAGGGCCTCGAGCAATAACCGTTTGGCCTCAGCGAACTCACCTAGCTGCACTGCCATCTGTCCTGCCGCAGCAAGCGCCTGAGCGCGGTGTGAACAATCGATCGGAGCCGCCGCGAGCGCAGCATGCAGTCGACTGCGCCCTTCGACAAAGTAGCCTCGAACGATCCAAAACCATTCTAGGTTTGCGGACATCCGCACGGCTTGCCCGGGAGAGTGCTCGACCAGATAATCGAGTGCCGCGCGAAGGTTCGCGTGATCGTCCTCCAGCCGATCGAGCCACTGGCGCTGCGCCGGCGCAAGTACCTGCGGAGCGGCCTCCTCGGTCAGCTCCAGGAAATACGTCGCGTGCCGATTCGGTGGATCCTCGAGGTGTGCTTCGAGCGACGACCTTTCGTGAGCGAACTCCCTGATCGTTTCGAGCATCCAGAAGCGAGGCTCCCCGTCGTGATCCTCGCGGCGCCGCAAGAGGCTCTTCTCACAAAGCGATACCAAGGTGTCGGCCGCCCGAGCTCCCCAGATCGATTCAGCCGAATCGAGTCGAACCCCACCGATGAAGGCGGAGAGCCCGGTAAGCAGGCCCTGCTCGGCGGGGTCGAGAAGCTGATAGCTCCAGCTGATCGTCGCAGCCAATGTCCGCTGGCGCTTCGGAAGGTCACGCGGGCCTTCCGGCAACGCCATCCGCCGAGCCAGCCGGGACTCGAGCCGGTGCGGCGGGAAAACCGCAACGAGGGCGGCGGCAAGCTCCAGCGCTAGCGGCAGCCTGTCCAGCCGCTCGCAGATCCGGTCGATGGCGGCGCGATTTTCCTCATCGACGCTCAGGTCCGGCCGGACCGCCCTGGCCCGGGCGAGGAATAGCTCGGCCGCATCGTGCGGTGGTAGAGGCGGCACCTCCATTCGCTGCTCGCCGCGGATTCGAAGCGGCTCCCGGCTGGTCGCCAGTATGTCGACCGAAGCCGCGCTCGCCAACACGTCCGCGACCAGCCCGCACGCGTCCGAGAGGTGCTCGAAGTTGTCCAGCACTAGCAGTAGCCGCCGTTCAGATAGCGCGGCTATGAGGGTACGCTCCAACGGCTCCCCGGGGATCGGGGCGATGTTCAGCACGCGCGCGAGCTCTGAGACCATCACCGCCCGGTCGGGAATCGGGGCGAGCAACACGATCCACGCTCCATCCCTGTAACGGGCCCCTGCGGCAACGGCGACCTCGAGCGCCAGCCGTGTTTTGCCGCCACCGCCCGGCCCGAGCAGCGTCAGCAGTCGCACCTCGGGGGCTGCGAGCAGCTCGAGGGCCAGCGAAAGCTCCTCGGCGCGGCCTACGAGCGGGGTGGTGGGGGCGGGCAGGTTCGACCGCTTGACTGATCCCCGCACCCGAAGGTCCCCTCCGAAGGACGCTGCGTCCGCGTGCCCGGCAGCGTCGCGGCTTGACAGGACCGATTGGTGAAGCGCAGCGTCTTGGCTCAGAACCTGGCCTTGGAGCGTTCTGAGCGCCGGCCCCGGTTCGAGTCCGAGATCTTCGGCCAGACGGCTGCGCGTCCGGTGGTAGACGTCGAGGGCGTCGGCCTGGCGGCCTTCCCGGTATAGCGCTGTCATGAGCTGGCCCGCGATCGGCTCTCGTGTGGGTTGATCGGCTAGCACCCGTTCGAGTTCGGGGATCAGCTCGGCGTACCGCCCCAGGTGAAGGTCGGCGTCGATCCTGGTCTCCAGCGCCGACAGCCGAAGCTCCTCGAGGCGACGGATCTCCCCTTGGGCGAAATCCTCGAACGCGATCTCGGCCAGCGGTGGACCGCGCCACAGCCCCAGGGCGTCCCCCAGCATCTCGCGTGCCTGTGCCGGATCACCCTCCCGGAGTACACGACGGCCATCCCGGAACCGAGCGGCGAACACCTCGGCGTCCAACTCGTCCGCGTGGACGTCCAGGAGATAGCCGCCACTAACGGTCCTCAACCGCGACCCGTTCTCCCCGTCCAGCGGCGCCAACGCCCGCCGCAGTCGCAACACCCCCATCTGCAGCCGCTTAGCCGCTCCGTCCCGATCGGACCCCCAGACGGCATCGATCACCGCATCGGCCGATACCGCGCGATTCGCGTTCAGCAAAAGAAACGCGAGCAATTTCACCTGCTGCGGGCCGCCCAGAACGAGCGGATGCTCGTCCGCCCAAGCCTCGATCGGCCCCAACACGCGAAATCTCGTCACGCGCCCAAACCCTCCTGTGGCAACGCTACCAATCGCGGTAGGGACCGCCGTTGCTGGCGGCCCCCCGCGCAGATCCCAGCGTGCGCGTCTAACGCACTGGGCTCCTGCCTTGGGTACGAGCGTTGAAGCGCACGCTCGGCCAGGGATGCTGGATCCGCGGGGTAGGTAGCCATCGTTGCTCAAGCCGGCGCATCCGTTCCCACGGCAAGCGGCTGCGCTGACTGCGGCGCCGTAGCGCCCAGAGCCAGTGCCTGGCCACCTGGTAGCGGAAACTCGCGATCGCGTCGATGTTGCCGGGCACCGCGTAATAGTTGCTGTGACCCCGCACGACGCTCGCCAGCCATTGCCCTTGGACAGGAATGGGAAGATGCCGGCGTCGCATCAGCTCGGTCTTGACCTCGCGTAGCTTCGCCCGCAACCGCTTCTTGCTCGTGACCCGCTTGAGCGCGAACCGTCCGCTCCTGGTCTTTCCGCAGATATGCGTGAGTCCCAGGAAGTCGAACGTCTCGGGCTTCGGGAGTCCGCGCGCTTTTCGATCCTGGGCAGCGAACTGCCCAAATTCGATCAGCCGCGTCTTCTCCGCCGCCAACTCCAGGTTGAACTTCGCGAACCTGTCGCGAAGGTCAGCGAGGAACCGCTGCGCGTCGTCATGATGCTCGAAGCCCACCACGGCGTCGTCAGCGAAACGCACCACGATCATCTCGCCGCGCGCTCGCCGTCCCCGCCATTGGTGGACCCACAGATCGAATACGTAGTGGAGGTAAACGTTCGCGATCAGCGTCGAGATCGACGCCCCTTGCGGAGTTCCCTCTATGGTCTCCGACCAGTCCCCGTCCTCGATGACGCCTGCCCTGAGCCACTTCTGGATCAGGCGCAGGACCCTCTTGTCCGCGATCCGATGCTCGAGGAACCTCCCAAGCCACGAATGATCGAGCTTGGAGAAGTAGTCGCGGATGTCCGCGTCGAGAATCCAGTTCACCCTCCTCTTCTCAATCCCGACCGCGAGCGCGTCCAACGCATCATGCGGCGAGCGCCCTGGCCGGAACCCGTAGGAGAAGCCGAGGAAGTCGCACTCGTAGATCGCACACAGCACCTCAGCCACCGCCCGCTGGACGATCTTGTCCTCCAGCGCGGCGACACCGAGCGGCCTCTGCCGCCCGTCTGGCTTCGGGATGTACACCCTCCGAGACGGCCTCGCCCGGTACGCGCCCCTGTGGACCCGAGCGTGAAGATCCCGAAGGTTCGCTTCGAGGTCCTGCCCGTAGTCCTTCCACGTCACGCCATCCACGCCCGGCGCGGCGCCCGGGCGGATCGCCCTGTACGCCGCTTCCAGACGCTCGACGGTGACGTGGTGCAGAAGCGCGGTGAACCGCGCGTCCTTGTCCTTGCGCGCCACTTGGCGCACGCGGTCCAGGTCACTTGACACGCTCAAACCGGCTCTGAGTCCGGGACGTGTTTCGCTGGCCGCGTTCCCCTCGGCCAGACCCCTTCCCTCCACCGCCTCCGCCCCCGGTCGCCCGGGCTTGTTCGGCGGCTTCGCAGGTAATACGGGCCTGTCTGACTTCCCACGATCGTGCATCAAGGGATTACGGCCTCGGCCTTCCCCTCACGGCCCGACCCCTCAACCCCAGGGACGGGCGACCGTGGGACCTCCCGGTTCTCGCGCATGGAGATCTCGGTACGTGCCCAGGTTCCCTGACCGCGTGGGGTCCCCCGACGGCTCGCGATGACGCCGACGATGATGTTGCCTTCCGCCTGATTGGACGGCGTCGGCACCCCAGATCCGAGCATTTCGCGGCTCAATAGCCCAGCCCGCACCACCCCTGTCAACGCTTCGCCTGCGCCCTCACGAACGCCGACGCATGACTCAGGGCCACCGCGGATCGCTACTCCTTCGATGTAGAGCTCTCTCATCTCCTTCTCCATGCCGGTTTATCCCGGCGCTCCCAACCCCTCTCCTCAGTACAGCTAGGACCGGACCCGGGCCCGGCTCCCACCACGAAGCCCGCCGCGAACCGGCCCGACCCTCATCGCTCGTCAGGCTGCGGCCTGTGACCGCAGTTGACCGGATGGTGACCGGCGCATCGGAGTCTTTCTGCGCAAGCCGACTGCGACCGAAAGAGGTCAGGTGTACCACTCACTCACGCAAATCCAAATCGCCCCCCGTCCTCGCCCACCAGAAGGCACGAGCAACGCGCCGCAAGCGCCTGCGTCACCGGCCCCGGGCCGAAATGCCCCTCCGCTCGTGGTCAAACGAAGCCGCCACCCCTTCACGCCGACGCCACGGACAAGGTGAAGGACCCGGAGCGACTTGACCCAACTGGCCGCTCCGTTCTCCCTCTGCCCGCGCCTGGCGCCAAACCTCCCGCGGGTATCACCCCGAGGTCCAGCCGACTCATTGCGAAGCCGACTCGCTCCACCAATGACGAGACCCGACTACCCACAGGAGAGCCAGGAGTTTCCACGATGCGCCTACACAACCGCCTGCGCTTCTTCGCCGGCGCCGCCACCCTCGCCGCGGTCACCGTCCCCGGAGCTCACGCCTCCGCCATCCGCGTAGGCCATGGGCTCCCACGCGACGACCACCACGTCGCCCCGGCCGCTTCGCACGCTCCGAGCGACGCCGATTGGCAACTTGTCGCCATCGCCGGCGGCGGGACGATCGCCCTTCTCGGACCCGCACTTACCTCCCGATACCGCAGACGCGGCCCCTCGCCGGCTTCCCAGCGGGACGTCGCTGCCCGGCGATTCACATAGCGAGGCCGAGACAATGACCCGTTCCAACCACTCACGCGATCGCGGGATTGCCCCGGCGCCGTTAAGAAACATCTCTCTCGACCATTCGCCAACCGCCGATCTTCCCGCCGACGCTCAGGACGTTCCGGAAGTCCACGACGTCCCGTCGCGCACCGACGCGACGGGCACGCCCGCAAACCCCAACAAGAACGGACCCTCGCCCCGAACCGGCCTACCACCCCCAGCGAAACTTGCGGCTGTAAGCCAGCCAGCCCGTCTGACCAGCCCGTCTTCGGTCTCCGAGCAGATCGCTCGTCTAGCCGCTCAACAGGTTTCTGATCTGCTGCGCGAGATCGATCGCCAGTGCCGGCACGCGGGCAGGACAGTCCCCACCGGCGAGGAACGCGACGCGGTCGCTTCCAGCTTCTGGTGGGCAATCCGGCAGTTCACGATGCTCGACGAACGCATCGGTGACGTCGAGCGCGCACGGTGCGCGGCCGCGGTGCGCGAGGTTCTGCATCCGTGGCTGCTGCGCAGCGAGTATTGGAGTCGGAGCTATCTCAAGCCACACGGATACGCCGGCGACTTTCGAATGCTCGAATGGATGTACGACCTCGAGTTCGACCGATGCTGCGATCCGACCAGACCGGCAGTCGTCAACCTCCTCGACTACCTCTACAGCACGGTGCACAGCGTCCGCGCCGTGTGGCACCGACGCCGCTGGTACGCGTACCGCATCCAAAAACTGCACGCGACAGCGCCGCGCGAGCGGCCGGTCCGCCTCCTCGATCTCGCCTGCGGCGGCAGCCGTTACATGCGTGACTGCGTCCGCGACGACGACGCGGGGGGCGCCGTCGAGCTCACGCTACTGGACCAGGACCCCGCAGCACTCGCGTTCGTTGACGGGTGGCTTCCGGACAGCCTGCGACCCGCGACGCGACTGATCTGCGGCCCCGTCCGCGACGCGCTCAGTCTCGTCGACCAGCACGCGCCGGGACGTCCCGGCCGGTTCGACCTGGTCATCTCGACGGGCCTGTTCGACTACCTCGATGATGTTGCGGCTCGGCGGCTACTCGCGAAGATGTGCCAGCTCGCTCGCCCAGGCGGATCGATCGCGCTCTGCAACTTCGCGCCGGAGGACCCGTCGCGGATCGTCAAAGACTGGGTCGTGGAGTGGCCACTTGTCTACCGGGACTGCTCCGCGCTCCGCGCGCTCGTGCCCGAAACCTACTCGGTGTGCTTTGACCGCTCTCCCGACGGCGGACTCGTGTATGCGCTGATAGGCGTCCCCACGGCCGTCAGAGCGGCTCGCCCACGGGAGGAGGACTACGATGTCGCGCGCTGAGCGCCGTATCACCACCGCGGTCGTTGTGCTCCCCTTCGCCGGGTTCTGCGTCGGCGTGTGGCGTCTCTGGGGCGGCTTGGTGACGATGAGAGACATCGCGATCCTGATCGTCATGTACTCATTCGCGGGATTCGGGATCACGATCGGGTTTCACAGGCTCCTCTCACACCGCTCATTCGACACCCCGAACTGGGTACGAGGGGCACTCGCCGTCCTGGGGTCGATGGCGGCTCAAGGCGCCGTCATCCACTGGGTCGCCCATCATCGCAAGCATCACGCCTTCGCCGATGAAGACGGTGACCCCCACAGTCCCCACACCACCGACGGCGCTGGCTGGCGCGCCCTAATGCGCGGCATATGGCACGCGCACATCGGCTGGATGTTCGACCACGACCAACACGCATCGGCACGACGCTACGCACCCGATCTCCGAAGCGACCCAACGATCAGCCTGATCGACCAGCACTTCCTATCGTTGGTCCTGGTCGGCCTCGCGACCCCTATGATCGCCGGCTACCTCCTATCCGGCGGTAACGCGCAGGCCGCCATTACCGGGCTGCTGTGGGGCGGGCTAGTACGGATCTTCCTATTCCACCACGCCACCTGGAGCGTCAACTCGATCTGCCACTACTACGGCAAGCGGCCATTCGAGACCAGAGACCAGAGCCGCAACAACTGGGCAATCGCCATCGTCGCCCTCGGAGAAGGTTGGCACCACAACCACCACGCCTTCCCCACCTCAGCCCGCCACGGGCTACTGCGCGGCCAACTGGACCCCAGCCACTTCCTCATCCGATGCCTCGAACGAGTGGGCCTCGCCCACAACGTGAGGAAACCCACGACACCGGAACTCACGCGGAAGCGCCGAGACACCCTCACATCAAGCGAGGTCTGAATATCAATCCAGAAGCGACGCAGCGACTTACCCAACCGTTCGTACTCGCCCATCAGCGGTCGCCGCAATCGCGGCGTCCCACACCGCGGCCTGGCTCGCGGAGACCGTCGAGCCACCGCGCAGAGTGGCGAACCCCCCGGCGCGATCGGCGCGGCGCAACTGTGAAAACCTCGCGCACTTCACGTCAAGGGCGGGCGACCCGAGGGGACGCGATAACGCTGCCGCGAAGTCGCCACGCCCATGCTTTCCTGGCGTGTCGGCGGGTGCCCCGACGTCTCGCCTCCGATAAAGGCCTAGGTGTGCGGCGTCGACTCTGAGATGACTCAACTTCGGGCGTCGAGACCCGAACGCAATCGACGTGCCAGCCTACGCGGTGTGATCGCGATCGTGGCGAAGCGCAAGCCGGCGTCGACCGTCTCAGGCAGGCACAGCGATCGTTTGTCGCACGCGGAGCTTGAGGAGCAGCTTGACCGTGAGGGTCGGGAGCTTTTCCGGCGGCTGTTGGATGATCATCTGGCGTTGCGGGCGGTGCGCGAGCAGCGCCTTAACCAGGTCGTCGGCGATGAGGGCGTGACGCGCAGTCGGGTCGAGACTGGGACACTCGGGCGTTGGAGACGGTGTTCGGGACGGTGTCGGTGGAACGGTTGGCGTATCGGGCGCCGGGGGTCGGGAACCTCCATCCCGCCGACGCGACGCTGAACCTGCCCGTGGAGCGCCATTCGCATGGGTTGCGCAAGTTGTGCGCGCTGGAGGCCGCGCGTGGCAGCTTCGCTGACGCGGTGGATGCGATCGGCCGCCAGACCGGACAGCGGCTCGGCAAACGCCAGGTCGAAGAGCTCGCCTCCCTGGCTGCGATGGACTTCGAGGCCTTCTACGAGGACCGGCGTCCGGCCAGATCCAAGCCCGGGGATCTGTTGGTGCTCTCGGCCGACGGCAAGGGGATCGTGATGCGCCCCGACGCGCTGCGCACCCGCGCTCCGGCCAGGCCCCGCGCCGGCCCTGGGCCCAAGCCCCGGCTATCAAGCGACGATCGCCTATACCGCAAGCGGATGGCGGAGATCGGCGCGGTCTACGACGCGGCGGCGGCGCCACGCACCGTGGTCGACATCCTCGCCTCCGCGGCGCCGGAGGGCTACGAGCCCGCCCCGGGGCCGGTCGCGAGACACAAATGGCTGTGCGCCAGCGTCGTCACTGCCCCGCGGCCGTGATCGCCCGCGTGTTCGATGAGGCAGAGCGCCGCGACCCCAACCACCGCCGCGCCTGGATCGCGCTAGTCGACGGCGCCAACCACCAGATCGAGCGGATCAAACTCGAGGCCCGCAAACGCGAAGTGAAAGTCACGATCGTCGTCGACTTCGTGCACGTCCTGCAATACCTGTGGAACCCGCCGCCTGCCTGCACCCCAACGACGACCAGGCGGCCGCGCGGTGGGTACACCGCCAGGCGATACGGGTGCTCGAAGGACACGCCCGCAAAGTGGCCGCCAGCATCCGCCGCCAAGCGACCAACGCCCGCCTCCACGGCACCCGTCGCCAGCCCGCCGACGAAGCCGCTGCCTACCTCACCAACAAGGCTCCCTACCTCGACTACCCCACCGCGCTCATCAACGGCTGGCCGATCGCGACCGGGATCGTCGAGGGCGCCTGCCGCCATCTGGTCAAAAACCGAATGGACCTCACCGGAGCCCGCTGGGGACTCGCCGGCGCCGAAGCAATCCTGAAGCTACGCGCCATCAAAGCCAACGGCGACTTCGAGGAGTACTGGCGCTACCACCTCACCCAAGAACACCACCACGTCCACGAAGCCCGCTACCACAACCACACCATCCCAGCCACATGACACGTCACACCCGTCTTCAAAGAACCGCTGTCGGCCGGTGCTAGCCGGCCGATAGGCCTGTGGCTAGCGTCTTCGACTGACGGATTCTACGCGATGCGGGGTGCACGTCGTGGCCGGCAAATGTGCTTGTCAGCGAGCGAAAGCAGGGCCGCGGCGACTCGTGTGATCACGCGTTTGAGGGGGCGCGGGGTGCTGCTTGACGCTTGGAGCGGCTCGTTCGGGCGCCGTGACGGCTTCGCACTGGCAGCGAGCGCGTCAAGGTTCGGTTCGTGCGGGCTCATCAGGGCGTTGGTCGGTTGCGCGGCCACGCCTCAGCCCACGAGGCCGATCAGGCCCTTGATGACCAGCAGTGCTCCCACGGCGGTGAATCCCCTGATGGCAAACGTGTGGGCGTGTCGGCTTACCCACAGTTTTGCTCGCTCGATCGCGCGCGGTGTCCACTGGGGAGCGACCAGGAATGACGCGAGGGGGACCTCGAGCAGCCACATCATGACGAGGTTGAAGCCGATCACCAGCAGCACCGTCGTAGTGGTTGAGTACTTGAGTTTGTGGATCTCGTGGAGACCGGCAAGGTATGACGCGCCAGGTAGCGAGAGCAGCGCGCCGATGACGAACGTGGTTTTCGCCGACCCCTTGCTCAACTCCCGTTGCCAGCGTGGCGGGCCCTTGTCCGGTTGGTCTGCTTTGCGCGCTTGCCTGCGCTCCCTGAGGCGTTCGGCACGCCCGGTGTAGAGGACGAAGGCGACGGCCAACGCGATCGCTCCCAGCCCGATGTCGACTGCCGGGCTGATCGTGTTCTCGGTGGTGTTGGTGGCGCTCGAGTTCGGCAGCGAGAACACGATCACCAGTCCGAGCGTGATGCTGGTCATGTACGCGCCGAGCAGGTAGCCGAGCATCAGTTTTTTCGGGCTCGGGAGCAGGAGCATCACCGTCGTTGCGGCGACCAGCGTGGGGTTCAGCGAGGCGGTCAGCGACAGGAGGATGACCTGGCTCATCGCTGTCGATCGGCGGCCGCTAGCCAGGGCAGTGAGATGGTCAGCGCGGTGCCGTGTCCGGGGCGGGAGGCGAGGTTGAAGGTTCCGCCGAGGTCCTCGATGCGGTCGCGGATGTTTTGCAGGCCGGCTCCCCTGGGGGTGTGAGCTGGATCAAACCCGCGACCGTCGTCTGCGATGCGCACTGCCAGCGATTCCTGCTCGTGTCGCAGTCGGAGCGTGATCTGCGCTGCGCGGCCGGCGTATTTTGCGGCGTTCTGGATCGCCTCTGAGCAGGCGAAATAGACGGCCGCCTCGGCTGCTTCGGTGCTGCGAGGCGCGGTTCCTTCGAAGCTCACGTGGATCGGTGCGCGCGCCGCCTGCGCGCGCAACGCTTGTGCGAGGCCGAAGTCGGCGAGCACCGGCGGGAAGATCCCGCGGACGATGTTGCGCACCGAGTCGAGCGCCGCCTGTGCACGAGCTTCGAGCCCGGCGAGCGTCTCCACGAGCGCGGGTGGGGTCTCGGGAACCTCCTGCGCGAGCGCGAGCGTGACGATGAGCGCCACCAGCTCGTTCTGAACCCCGTCATGCAGGTCACGCTCGAGCCGCCGCCGCTCGTCGGCCAACGCGACGGCGACGGCGACGGCCGTTCCTACGGGCAGCGCCTGCATCGGTTGTTCGCTGATCGACAGCACCAGCGATCGCAGCGCGCGGCGCTCGCTTGCCGCCTCATGCTCTCCGCGTGCGCCAGCGAGCTGGTGGCTCGGGGTGCTCGCCTCGACGGACAGCTGTGCATCGATTGGCTCGGCAATTTTGGATTTGGCCACGTTCGCTCCACGTCGGGGATGCGGATCTCTGATGTTGCGTCTTCGCCGGTGCCTCGATCCTCGACCGCGATGTTCACGGCAAATACGCCGCCTGTCGTCGGCCGGGAGTGATGTTCACCCGGGTGATTGATGGCCACTGGATGAGCGGGGCGGCAGTGCCAGGGTTCGCGGGATCGCGCCGGCCCACCGTCCGGAGCCCCTCCCGGTCGAGGCAAGCTGGCGGTGCCCCGCTGCAACCCGGATGCTGTCCGGGGTGGGTCTGCTTGAGATGTTCGACGGCGCTGTCGGCTCCGCGCTGACGGAGGTCAGCGCCACTGGGCTACGCCAAGACCACTCTCGTCTCCTGGTGCGTCGAGCGCCCCAAGGCGTCAAAAGGACGACGCTCGATTGGCTGACGAAGACCCCGGGCGGTCGTGGACGCGCACGGCGTCCATGTACCGGCTCCGTCACAGTCTCGGGCTCGACGCTGGTGTGCCTCGGCGCCCGCTCGCTAGGACTCTGCGGAGCGCCGCGGGAAATTACCGATGGCTGCTGCCAGCGGGGCGCTAGTGTACGGCCCACGGGATCCCTGATGGGCGGTCGTTGATCGCGCTGGGGGTTGCGTCTTAGGAGGCGAAACGAGTTCGCGGTCTTATGTTGGCCGCACGGCTGGGTTCGCGGCGTCCGGGCCGGTTCCTTGGCCGAAAAAGTCTTCCTCTTGGACGAACCTCAGATGACTAATCTACCCGAGCGAGCCGCGGTTGGCCGGATGGGTCGCTCGTTGGCGCTTTTCGCGGGTGGCTCGTACCAGTTCGAGTTCACCGTTGGGCGTGTCGAGGTGTGGGTCATCCGCGGGGTGGGAACTGGCCCTTGGGGCTGGGTTACAGGGTGAGCCCTGAGACGGCGCAGGTAGCTGGTCAGAGGCTGCGGGTGATCGAGCCGAAGCTGATGTTGCCGCGGGTGCACGCGGGGATGTTGCGCCGCACGCGCTTGCTCGAAATGCTCGATGACCATGGCGCTTCGGTGCTGACGGTGCTCGACGCGGGGGCCGGTTACGGCAAGACGACGCTGGTGCGGTCGTGGTGTATCGAGCGCCCGGAGCCCGTCATCTGGATGACGCTTGATCCCGCTGACGACGATCCGGTGCGGTTGTGGATGCACCTGGCGACGGCCGTGGACCGGCTCGGTCAGGGTCTCGGAGCTCCGGCGCTCACGCGCCTCGCTGTCCGCCGGGTGCAGGTTGAGGCTGCAGTCGATGAGCTGATGAACGGCGTGGTTGCCTTCGGGCGTCCGGTGACGATCGTTCTCGACGACCTCCATGCAGTGAGAAGCGAGGAATCGCTAGGTTCGATCAGGCACGCGATCGAACGGCTACCGGCCGGGGCGCGCGTGGTCGTGTCGACCCGCTCAGACCCGGCGGTCGGCCTCGCGAAATTGCGCGCGAGCAGGGGGCTCACAGAGGTCCGGGCGCGAGACCTGGCGTTCACGGCGGATGAGACCCGGGAGCTCTTCGTTCGTGAGGGCATCGAGTTGTCGGAAGTGAGCGTCGGTTTGCTGGTCGAGCGGACCGAGGGCTGGCCCGCGGGGCTTTACCTGGCGGCGTTGTGGCTTCGCGACCTTGACGACCCCGACGAGGGGGTGCGGGCGTTCGCCGGTAGCGCCCGGCATGTCGGCGACTATCTGACCGCCGAGGTTCTGGCGGCGCTCCCGGCCGAGATCCGGGACTTCCTGGTGCAGACCTCGGTGCTGGGGCGCTTCACTCCGGAGCTGTGCGACGCGGTCCTCGGCCGCGCGGATTCGGCCGCGGTCCTGGCGGAGCTCGAGCGCTCGAATATGTTCCTGGTCGCTCTCGACGCTCGCGGTGAGTGGTACCGCTATCACCATTTGTTCGGCGAGCTTCTGCAGCTCGATCTCGGGCGCGACGCCGCGCGTGAGTTACGTCGGCGCGCGGGCGAATGGTGCCGGGCGCGCGGGATGATCGAGGACGCGATCGAGTACACGGCCGCCGCAGGCGACGCCGACACGGTAGCTCAGCTGCTCCTCGAGACGCATCTTCAGTTCATCCGGGGCGGCCGCGCCGGACAGTTTCTTGGCTGGGTGCGGTGGCTGCCTCCCGAGCTGTTAGTCGAGCATCCCCTGCTGCCGGCAGCCGGAGCCGCCGCGGCGGGACTGCTGGCCCGTCCGGAGGTGGAGGTCCGGCGGCTGCTTGCCGTGTCAGAACGCGCCCGCCGGGAGCGGCCGCAGGCGTGGTCGCCGTACGTCGAGGCGGTGGTGGAACTCACGCGCGCGGAGGTGATCGAGCGGGGGGACGTAGGCGCGGCCGTCGAACACGGACGCCGTGCGTTGTCAGCGTCGCGCGCGGGCGCGGACGTCCTGAGCG
The DNA here is from genome assembly GCA_963822855.1 of uncultured Solirubrobacterales bacterium. Taxonomy (GTDB): domain Bacteria; phylum Actinomycetota; class Thermoleophilia; order Solirubrobacterales; family Solirubrobacteraceae; genus Palsa-465. Next base: position 205,942 of record CAWGJE010000003.1, read on the forward strand.
TGGGCGTCCTGGCGACCCTGTCGCAAGCGCTGTTCTTCGCCGGCGACCTCGATGAGTCGCGCCGGATCGCGGCGCAGGCCGTCGAGAGACCCGATGCTCTCGACGGGTCCGATGGTTACCTCGGCAGCCTGGGGTTACTTGCGCTCATCGACGCCGAGCAAGGGCGAAACGACAGCGCCGAGAGAGTGGCTCGCGAAGCGATCGGCTTCGCAGGCCGGGCGGACTCTTGGGTCGCGTCGCTGGCGCACCTCGGGCTGGCGCTGGTGTGCGCCGCGACGGGACGCCTCGACGAGGCCGAGCGCGAGGCGCTCCGCGGCGAGCGACTGCGACGCTCGCCCCACCCGACCGTTGGCCATGCCCACGCCCTGCTCGTACTCGCGCAAGTCCGGGTCGCGCGAGCACGCCTAGGGCCTGCCGCCAGCGACCTCAAACGCGCGCGCACGATGATCGCCGAGTTTCCCGATCCGGGCCGGCTGCCAGCGATCGCAGCCACCGTCGAGCAGGACCTCACCAAGGCCAGAGCTAAGGTCGGAAACGGACGCATCGTCGCGGACCCCAGCGCGGCCGAACTCGCCGTGCTGCGCTACCTCGCGACTGGGCTCTCGCGGCGCGAGATCGGCGCGCGGCTGTATATCTCGCTGAACACGGTCAAGAGCCACACCCGCGAGCTGTACCGCAAGCTGGGCGCGACATCGGCAGCCGAGGCGGTCGCCCGCGCAGAGGCGCTCGGTCTGCTCGAGCGAGTCGAATCACCCGGGTGATCTCCGGCCCCGACGACCAAAACCGCGGCCATCCTCGGGCATGCTGGGACTCGAATGTCAGCCCACCGCTACCGCGTCGTCGTCGAGGGAGAGCTCGGGCCGCGTTACGCGTCCGCCTTCGACGGAATGACCATCTCGGCCCACGACGGCAGGACGTACATCACGGGGCCGATCATCGACCCCTCGCACCTCCACGGGCTGCTCGATCGGATCGCCGGCCTCGGACTGACCGTGCACAGCCTCACCCCGCTCGACACCGAGGACGCGCAGCCTGACGCGTCGCAGCACACACCACCAGCCGGGGTCAACCACGACCCTGTCGCAAATTCGAAGGGACCGAAATGACCTTTATCTGGATTCTGCTGGGCATCGTCTACATCGCGTGCTGGATCTACTTCGGAATGTCGACGTTCCGTAAAGGCCACTACTGGATGTTCTGGATCGGATTCTTCATCCCGATCCTTTGGATCATCGGGGCATTTATCGCCCCCACCGATCGCGCCGCGGCGCGCGCCGCCACGAGTGGGGCGTAGGCGCATGGTCGCGAAGGCAACCCGGATTCTTGCTCGCGGACTGCGAGTACACACAACACAGCCGCAACGGGCGATCGAGGACCCCGGTGTCTCCTGCAACCACGCCTGATCCACCGTCCGCGAGAGACATCGCTGGCCCCGGTCCGCGGGTGGCGGAGGCGAGCGCTCGGGTGTTGCTTGTGTACTACACCTATACCCAGCAGTCGCGGGCTATGTCTGACGCGATGGCCGATGCGTTTCGGGAGCGTGGTTGTGAGGTGACCCAGTCCGCGATCGAGCTTGTCGATGAGCGATACGCGCCGCGGTTCGCGCGGTTTCCGATGGACAACGCGTTCTGGGGCGTGCTTCGGATGCTGCCGGCGCAGCTTCTGCGCAAGACGGGCAAGGTCCACGTCCCGCCGGCGGCCCGCGCGGGCGGCTATGACCTGGTCTGCGTGTTCTCGCCGACGTGGTGGCTGACGACCAGCTTGCCGATCCGGTCGTTCCTCAAGAGTCCGACGACGCGTGCTGTGCTGGATGGTGCGCGTTTTGCGGACGTTGTCGTCTGTCGCCGCTACTGGGGTGGAAATCACCGCACGGTCAAGAAGCTGGGCGCCAAGGGCGGCGGCGAGTACGTCGACGGCATTCATTTCGCGTACGCGGGCGGCCAGATCCGGTCGCTGCTGTCGCTGATCAGCTATCTCGGCAGCGGCACGTACCGTGCGCGCTACTTCGGAGTGCCGATCCCGCGGACCAATCTCACCGACGCTCAACTTGACGAGGGACGCGCGTTCGCCGGCAGGCTCGCGAACCGGTTGGGCGAACCAGCATCGAGCGTGCGACCCACATGAGCCTCGAGTCTCGAGGCCTCCAGAGAGCGAGGATTGTATGAGCGACCCGTCGAAGCGGCCGAATATCCTGGTCATCCTCACCGACCAGCAGCGCTTCCCCACCCCGTACGAGCCGGAGGGACTGCGGCAATGGCGCCATGACGAGTTCGCGGCCGAACGCACCCTTCGCGACACTGGCGTCACTTTCACCAAGCACTACGCGATGGCCGCGGCGTGCGCCCCGAGTCGGGCGTCGTTGCTCACCGGGCAATATCCGTCGCTGCACGGCGTCACCCAGACCGACGGGCTCGGAAAGGCCGTCGACAGCGACGACATGTTCTGGCTATCCCCGGACACGGTCCCGACGATGGGCGACTGGTTTCGCGCCGGCGGCTACCGCACCTTCTTCAAAGGGAAGTGGCACGCCGCGCACGTGGCGCTCCCCGATCCCAGCGGCGAGGGTTATCTGCTCTCGATCGACGACGATGGGAACCGAAACGAGGAGAACATCGCCGCGTATCTGAAGGCCGACCTGTTGGATGAGTTCGGCTTCTCTGAGTGGGTCGGGCCCGAGCCGCACGGTCTGGGCAAGCACAACACCGGAACGCTCAAGGACGTCTTCACGGCGAATGAGACGATTGCGCTCCTGCAGCGGATCGACGGCGACGAAAGCGAGCAGCCGTGGCTGACGGTGTGCTCGTTCTTGAACCCCCACGACAGCTCATACTTCGGTGTGGTGGGGCTCCTGCAAGGTATGCGCTACCACCCCTCGCAGGTGCCGGACATCCCGAAGCCGCCGACGCACGACGAGGACCTGTCCACAAAGCCGGCGTGCCAGCAGAGCTATGTCGATGAGTGGGCGAAGATCGGAGCTCCGCAGCCGTGGATCGAAACGCATCGCAAGTTCCACTATCAGTGCCAGCACACCGTTGATGACCAGATCGCCCGCGTGCTCGACGCGCTGCGCGCGACCGGAGGCTCTGAGAACACGATCGTGGTGTTCAGCTCTGACCACGGCGACATGCTCGGCGCCCACGGAGGCATGCACGAGAAATGGCACAACGCCTACGAGGAGTCGATCCACGTGCCGTTCCTCGTCGCCGGCCCGATGATCAACGGCGGCGCGCGCGAGGTCGACATTCCGACAAACCACGCCGACCTCATCCCAACGCTGATCGGCTTCGCCGGAATCGACCCCGAAGCCGCTCGCGCACAACTCGCCCGCGACCACACTGACGCCCATCCACTCGTCGGCCGCGACCTGTCGGACCTCATCCTGCACGGCGCGGAGTATCCCTCCGTGCCGCTGCTGTTCATGACCGACGACGAGATCAGCGAGGGCTCCGCGACGGGTGCCAGCCCAGTCACCAAGCTGGCCAAGAAGCTCCGGATCTACTCGACCGTCGTCCAGCCCAACCACGTCCAGACGGTCATCGCTGAGGTCGACGTGGAGGGCGAGCGCCACCTCGTGAAGCTGTCCCGCTACTTCGACAACGCGCAGTTCTGGACCGCCCCAGGCCACCACGACGAACGGCTACACCGGCGCAAGACCACGACCGTGACCGAACCCGAACCCGACGAGTACGAGCTCTACGACCTCACCACCGACCCCCTGGAGCAACGCAACCTCGCGCACCCCACCCACGCCACCGACGCCTCACGCCGTCTGCAACGCGAGATGCTCAAGCTGCTCGTGAACCAGCTCGCGTCCAAGCGGCTCGTCCCGGCGACGGGCGAGGTACCGGGATATCGGCCGCCGAGCGGCCCCTGAGGGCGGTCACGCCTCCACGCCGCCGGCGTCGTTACGAAACCGGCATCGATCGCAACCAGCGCCACGGCAATCCGATGCTCTAACACGCAAACGAGAGGAAAGAGATGACAGACACATCCCTCGATACATCCCAGGACCCAGCCCTCGATGAGCTTGGGCCAGTTGACTACGCTGTCGTCGAATTTCCCGCTGGGCACAGCAACTTCACCGGTGAAATGACAGCAGAGCTGCTCAAGCTCGTCGACTCCGGCACTATCCGCGTAATCGACGCCCTGATCCTCACCAAGAACGACGACGGCACCGTCGACGCGGCAGAGCTCTCCGACGTCGGCGAGCTCGGAGACCTGCAGGCGCTCGAGGCCCAGCTGGCGGAACTACTGGCCGAAGAAGACATCGAGCACCTAGCTGCCGCCATGGAGCCCGAAAGCACCGCCGGCGTGCTGATCTGGGAGAACCTGTGGGCCGCGCCATTCGCATCAGCAGCGCGGCGCTCAGGTGGCCAACTGATCGCCAACGGACGGATCCCCATTCAGGCGATCATCGCCTCCCTCGAGGCCGACGAAACACTCACAACCCAAGGAGACTGACAATGCCGCTCAGACCAGCACGCCGAGGAAGAGTCGGTGTAATCCGCGCACCCGTCGCCAAGACCGCGGTCGTCGCCAAGGCCGTCACGCCCGGCCCCGCGCCCGTTGCGAAAACCGCCGTTGTCGCGGCAGCCGTCACACCCGGACGACGGCGCCGGCGCGTCTAACTTCGACTCGGCGAGAGCGGCTGGATGCGGCTGAGAACCGTCGCGCTGTAGCGGATACGCGCGCAGAGGCGCGAGCAGGACTCATCCACCCTCCACGCGGAGCATCCTCCTCCCCGCCAGATGCGTGTCCGCTGGAATCGTTAGCTACGGGCCTGTCGGCTGGCTAGCACCCGCCGACAGCTGACGATCGCTCTGCTCGCCTGAGACCGTCGAGGCTGGCTTGCGCTTCGCCACGAACGCGGTCGCCCGCAGTTATCGAGCGTTGAGATCACGGCGCACCAAGTCGCGGTCGAAGCCTGCGTCCTCGAGCTGGCGGATGATCATGCCGACATTGCTTCTGGCTCAGGTTCTGTCTTCCGTGACCAGGGACCCTGATCACGACGCCGGATTCGTGGCGGAAGCGCCGATAGCTCGTAGCCTTGCCGCCGAGTTCGGCAAAGCCGTGATCGACTAGCCAGGCCGTGAGCGCTCTGCGGGTGACCGTGCTCATCGGCGAATTCTCAGACCTAGCCGGGTCTCGGCGCGCCGCCCCGTTCGTCCCGCTGGCCAGGGGCCGCCGCTCCCGGGCTTCCGCGTCCACGGGAGAGACCGGCACGGGCGAGATCGCCGAGCCCTGCGGACTCCCGCGATCCCGTTGCCTGAGGGTGCCGTCCTCCAGTTGCAGCGGCGCTTTCAGCCACCGCTCCACGTAGAGGAGGATCCACCGCAGGTTCGTGTGGTGAGCCACCGCCTTCAGAACGAGCGAGTGATTCAAAAGCATCAAGACGCGCCGAGCTGACCGAGCATCTCGGCTACCCGCCCGGCCAGTCGCCGCCGGGCGGCGCCGGGAACGTCCGCAACGGGTCGACCGGCAAGAAGGTGCAGACCGAGCGCGGTCTCGATCACCCGCCCCGCGAGCTGGGAGAGCAGGCCACCCGGCCCGGTGATCTGCTCCGGGTCGAGGCCCTTCAGCGCGTCCTCGAGCTCATCCCGCGGCAGCAAGCCGGCGAGCCGGTCGATCGCGTTCTCGCGGTCCTCCGCCGGATCGCTGGGCACTACCTCGATGGTGCCGGACTTCGATGTCTTCGTGTTCGTGGTCATGGGGGGTCCTTTCCGGGCCGCGCCCGCGCCCGGATCGCCGACTCGCCCCTCCGGGGCTCCTCGTCGAACCGGGCGCGGCAACACGAGCCGCTCGGTCAGACCCAGACCTCACACACTTCATCGGACAGAACCCGGCCCGCTGCACGCCTTCTATGAGCGCACCAAGACCCGGCGCGGGCACGGCAAGGCGATCGTCGCGACCGCCCGCAAGCTCGCGATCTTTCTGGTGCATGCTCAACCGCTCAGAGGACTACGCCCACCAACAACCGTCCCTGACCCGCAAGAAACTCCGCCGCCTGGAAATCACCGCCGGCGCGGCGAAGAACACCCCTCGCGCCGCCGGGATCTGGTCCACCAACGAGATGATGCGCGAAGCCGAACTCGAACTCGCGCGCCAAGCCGAGATCTCCTACAAACGGACGGTCACCGACCAGCAAGCCGGCGCGCCCGCGAAGAGAGAGCGGGCGCGGGCGTGACACTGGAGCGCGCATAGAAAAGGCCCTCAAACGGGGCAAAGCCGCGCGGCAGACCACAAGCTCCTGACGTCTGCGCTTCGCTTCGTCAGTCACCCGCGCCCACCAACAACCTAACGCGTCAGATCAACGGCGGCAAGACTGGCGAGTGCTGCGGGCTGCGCAACTACCGGCCACCACCAAGCCAACCAGACCAGGTTCCGCCGAAACCGGGCCCACAGGAGCCGTTCTGACGCCCTCCGCCACCCACCCGCGACCAACGACACCCCCCAAAAAACTGTCGAAGGCCCTTGACTTTCTTACTGAGAAGCTCCCGTGGTCAGGCGGTGGCGTCCGACCGCTCCGGTTGGTTCCCGGGCTGGCGGCGGGCTGACTCATTGACTTTCTGTCGACCGATCGGTCTGACCTACCGGATGTCGTGTCGCCCGTCGCCGCCCGAGGACCACCGGCGTGACCTGATAGGAGCTTGGCACTAGCCCCGAGTGAGATTTGTCCGCCGGAGTCCGCTTCGTCAACTCAATCGAAGGGACGGCCTGCATGATCGTGATCGGGACGGACGCGCACAAGCGCACGCATACCTGCGGGGCGGTCGACGCGCTGACCGCCGCCGCGCGGGGGGAGCTGACGGTGCCGGCACGCCACGCCAGCTTCGGCAAGCTGTTGCGCTGGGCGCGCACGCTCGACACCGAGCGGGTGTGGGCGATCGAGGACTGCCGGCACGTGTCCGGCGCGCTCGAGCGGTTCCTGGTCGCCCGCGGCGAGCGGATCGTGCGGGTCGCGCCCAAGCACATGGCGGGCGCCCGCCGCGCCTCGCGCGATCGCGGCAAGTCCGACTCGATCGACGCGTTCAGCGTCGCGCGCGCCGCGCTCAAGGAAGGACTCGACGAGCTCCCCGGAGCGCACCTGGACGGCGCGGCGCTCGATATTCGCCTGCTGGTCGACCACCGCGAGGACCTGATCGCCGCCCGCACCAGCGACCAACAGCGACTGCGCTGGCATCTGCACGACCTCTGGCCCGAGCTCGAGATCCCAGCCGGCGCGCTCGATACCGCCAAATGGCTCGGGAACGCCGGCCGCCGTCTCGCCCGCGCACCGCAGACCACCCGCGAGCTCGTTCGCCCGCGAGCTCGTTCGCCACATCACAGCCACCACCAAGCGCATCCGGGAACTCGAGACAGAACTCGCCGCGCTCGTCGAAAGCTACGCCCCGCAACTGCTCCAAGAACGCGGATGCGGCCCGCTGACCGCCGCCAAGCTGATCGGCGAGATCGCCGGCGCCGACCGATTCCGCACCGACGCAAAACTCGCCCGCACCGGCGGCAGCGCCCCGATCCCCGCCTCCTCGGGCAACACCCAGCGACACCGCCTCGACCGCGGCGGCAACCGCCAACTCAACTGCGCCCTCCACCGCCTCGCCGTCAACAAAGCCAACTGGGATCCCGACACCGCCGCCTACCTCGCCCGCAAACAAGCCGAAGGCAAGACACGCAAAGAAGCACTCCGCTGCGTCAAACGCCACCTCGCCCGACGCGTGTGGAAACTCCTACGCACCCCCGCCCCGGATCCAGACCCTCGCTCGAACAACAACACCCACAACAACAACGTCAACACCGCCCCAACCACCGGCCGCAGTCCCAACCTCACCGCCCGCACCAGGCAAACACCCCCAACGGGATTCCCGCAAACAGCGACATCCCATTGACATAGGAGCGACATCGGTCGTCCTAGGCGACAGCGAGGCCGGCGATCAACTCGACGCCTCGTTTCTCGGGATTGCAGTAGAGCCGGTGCTTGCCGGGGTCGCCCGATTCATCGGCCGGCAAGCTTGGTGCCGACTGCCGTTTCGCACTGCCGAAGGAGAAGCGGTCCAGCTCCGCCACCCACCGACGTCACAGGGACGCCGACGCGCTGCGCTTCGCGAGGAAGGGGGGTCACCTACGAGCGCCGCTCGTCGTCCGCTCCGGAAGCCACGGTCGGCGGGAGCCTGATGCCCGCGTTCTCGGCGGAGCAGCAGCGGGGCGTTAGCAGGCCAACGACGTCGCGGCTAGCACCACCCGTCGCCCGGCCTGCGCTTGGTCGCTGAGTGCAAGCACGAGCGGCGAGCAGGCGGGACGAAAGCACTCGCCCCGGACCTATCAGAGAACGCGCATATCGCCGACAGCCGGGCCGCGGTGAGGCGTGCCGAATCGGTCTAGTGCCTCGCCGCTGCGCTGACGTTCCCGGAACCCGATTCCGGCGATTGGAAGGGTCGCCGAAGCTGGGGCGGGCGACGGCATGGGCGCGATGAAGGCGATCGCCTCCCTGCCATGGTCCGTGGCGGGCAGGGCTTCCGGGTGTGCAAGCAGATCGGGATTGCTGCCGCCGGGGGCGACCTCTGCCTAGCCATCGCGCAACGAGCGCGGCGCTGCGCCTGCCTCGGCTGCTGTGCCCAGCACCGATGGAGGTCCGCCAATGAGAATGAACTCAGAGATGTCCACCAGCATCCAGTCTCGGTCGGGCGGCGTCGATGAGTTATGGGGACCCACCATCGACAAGGGAGTGGACGATGAACATCAGCAGTGTTTCTCATATTCAGGCGGTCACGACACCGGCGCGGCTCACCACCGCCAATGTCTCTGCGGCGGCCTTGAAGGCGGCGACGGGCGACGGCGACGGCCGGACTGGCGGCGCTGCACTCAACGACGGCGACGCTGCGGCGCAGAGCGCCCGCCGCGGAGCCATCGACGTCAAGGCCTGACGCGGTCCGCGGGGGGTCGGTGGCGCTCCCGCAAAGGGGGGCGCGACACAAGTTTGCAATGCCGCCCAGCCGCGCAACCGGTTTCGCGCCGTGAGGGGTTGCGGATGTCGGCCGCCAGCAGGACGCGCCGGTCAGAGACGCACCGCCCCGCTTCCGGCGAGGTGGCCTCGCGGGCACGCGTTGCTAAACCGCCGATTCGTAGTCGTCCGCGCCGCTAGCGCAAACGACTGCTCCTCGTGCTCGGACCGCTGCGGATCGCACCACTACTCCGGCGAGATTCAAATCGTCACGGAGGAAGCTTCCGCATTCGGCACTCGAGACGCCGGCGTCAGAGCGGCCGAGCCGCTCTGAATATGCAGCTCAACGATCCTGCAGACCGTCGCACCCGCCCGCTATCGGCGAGCGATGTGCGCGACGCCTTCGGGCCTTTGCCCCGCCCGAGGGTCGTACAGACGAAGCCGCAGATCATCGTTTTGGCCGTCGGGTCAGCCAGGCGCTGATGAGTCCTCCGGCGACGGCCGCAGCGTCGTCGCGTTGACGAAGGATCCTCCGCCACAGTAGCGGGGGGCCGCGGGGGTACGCTCGCGGGAGATGATTCGGATGGCCAGCTGTTGTCGTGTCATCGCTGCAGCGGTGGGTCTGTCCCTGGTGCTCGCCTCTTGCGGTGCCGGTCGGCCGGCCGGTCGCGCCCACGGCGGCGCAACCGATTCGCGCGCTACGCCCAACCGCCGAGTGCGCGTTACGACCTCGGCCGCCACGTCCTCCGCCCCGCGAACGCTGCCCACCACAGCGTCACTGAACCCGCTTCGGGAGCCGAGGCAGCTGGCTGCGTTCACGACGGCGCCGACGGGCGTGCAAGGGGTGTGGCGAGCATCCGGGCGGCGTGTCAGGGGCGCAGCTGCCGTCTACGAGACCACGCTCGTCCCGCCGGGCGGGTCGCAGCAGGCCGGCATCGCGTGGATGGATACGCATCTGCTCGCCGCCCGGCTCTACTCAGGGTCGAAGAGCCCCGGGGGCGGACCGTATCGTTACACGGCCCCGATTCAGCCGGCGAGGGCGCGGCACCTGGTCGCGGCCTTCAACGGCGGCTTCATGATGAACGCCGCCGAAGGCGGCTACTACACCGAGGGTCGCGCGATCCAGCCGCTCCGCGCCGGCGCCGCCTCGCTCGTCATCGACGCCGACGGCTCGGCGAGCATCGGGGCTTGGGGGATCGACGTTCGCATGACTCGCGAAGTCGTCGCCGTCCGCCAGAACCTCGTGCCACTTGTCGCTGACGGTCGAGCCACGCCCCAGGCAAGGAGCGCCGACTGGCAAGCGTGGGGATCGACCTGCGGTGTGAGTTCGTGTGCCGCCAGCGTGCCCGGCATCGAGCACCAGTGGCGCTCCGCCCTCGGTGTGACCTCCGACGGCGCACTGATCTATACGCAAGGGTCTGCCCTCGATCCCCTCCAGCTTGCCGCCCTGCTCGTGCGCGCCGGGGTCGTCCGCGGGATGGAGCTCGATATCAATCCCGACTGGCCCGTATTCGCCACCTACGATCCTGCAAGCGAACATGGGCTCGCCGACCCGTCCAACGGCCGCTTGCTCACACCAACGGTGCGGGGCCCGGACACGTTCTTCGACGCATCGTGGGCGCGCGACTTCATCACGATGTCAACGCGTTAGGCGACCGACTCCCGCGTCAGCGCCGCTCGCGGCGAGATCAGTGACAGGCGCGGCATCCAGATCGCCCTGAGCCGCGCGTTGGCGGGGTCAGGCGAGCGGACCGCAGCTTGAGCGCCGACGAACAGGGGAGGGGGAGCGATGCCCCTGCGGGTGCACGCGCCCGGCTGCCTCGCGCATGAGATCTGGGCGCTCGCCGACGCGATCGCCGATCAGGCCCAGATCATCGCCGACGACACGGGCGCGGACGTCTGACGTGTCGAGTGAGCCTGACTCGGGACACGGGTGCGGGTGGGCTTGGTGCTGTGAACACCCCGGCCCCGATCGTGTTGGAGGTCGTGCGCTTCGAGAATGTCCGCTCGGCTCGCTTGCGGGTCGCCGGGCCGTGGTGCGCTGGAGCGACGGGTCAGAGGGGAAGCGGTGCCAGGAGGACACAGAGAAGCTCTGGGCCATCCGCCATCGCGCGCTGGCTACCCGTGTGGGCGGGTTCTCGATCACCGCTGCCCATGCATCGCGCTGGTGCGACCTCAGGCATACCGATGCCTCAGACGCGCGTGCGCTCGCTTACGCCCGCATGCTGATCTGCGAAGCTCTCGGCGGTGATCGCCTCACGGTCAACCCTGGATCTGGTGCGCGTCTGCCGGATCGCTGCATTGGCCCTCGGCGTCGTCACGTGGGTGCCGCTCGTGAGTCCCGTGGCTGCCGCCGCAGCCACCCTGACGGTCACCACCACTAGGGACCAGCTCGTCGCGCACGACGGGAGGTGCTCGCTGCGGGAGGCGATCGAGGCGGTCGAGTCGCCGGGGACGCGGACCTACTGCGGGCGCGTCACCCGAGGTTCGAACACGATCGTGCTCGGCCCGGGTCGGTACGTGCTGTCGATCCCCGCCGGAGGGGTGGATGACAACACCAGCGGCGACCTGAACGTGGACGGCGCCGCGCCGCTCACGATCGCCGGCGCCGGACTGCGGGCCACGGTGATCGATGCGGGCGGACTCGGCGACCGAGTGCTGTCGGTGGCGCGCGGCGCGCGGTTGGTGCTGAGCCGCCTGAGCATCATCGGCGGGCGTGCACCAGCCGGACCGGCGGGGGCGAGCGGCGTTGCGGGCGTCGGCTGCGCCGAGGGCGGTGCCGGAGCCGATGGCCTCGACGCTGGAGCCGCCGCCGACGGCGGGGGCATCTTCAACGGTGGGAAGTTGGTCCTCGATACGGTCGCGGTTACTGGGAACTCGGCGGGGGCTGGGGGAGCGGGCGGGAGTGGCGGAGGCGCCGGCTGCAACGGCGGAGACGGCGGCCTCGGGGGCGGTGGCGGTGGCGTGTACAACCGGGGCAGGCTGACGCTGGTCGACTCCACTGTTTCGGGCAACCGTGCCGGTGCGGGCGGCGGGGGAGGCAGCGGGGACGCCAACCCGCTCGGAGTGTCCGGCGCGGGCGGCATCGGAGGACCGGGCGGGAGCGGCGGCGGGCTCGAGAATCAAGGCGCGCTGTCGGTGACAGCCTCGACGATCGCCCGCAACAGCGCCGGCGCCGGGGGGGTCGGGGGCCTGGGAGGTACCGGCGCGGGACCGCTCGGTGCCGACGGCAGCGGCGGCTTGGGCGCCTCGGGGGCCGGCATCTTCAGTGGAGCCGGGTTGCTGACGGTGATCGACAGCACCCTGTACGGCAACATCGCGGGCGCCGGCGGCGCCGGTGGCGGGCTCACGGGTCCGGGCGGCACTGGCGGTAACGGCGGTGGGATCGCGGTCGCGGCGGGACCGAGTCGGGTGCGGAATGCGACCGTGGCCGGCAACGGGGTCGGGACCGGCGGTGCTCCCGGGTCCACCGCAGGCACCCCCGGCGCCGCCGGCATAGGCGGAGGCCTGTTCGTTCAATCGGTGCTGAGCGCCGACGACATGCAGTTGCAGAACACGATCGTCGCCTCGAGCCTCGGCGCGGACTGCGCCGGGAGCACCCCCTCCGCAATCGCGAACGGCGGCCGCGACCTGAGCTACGGCGACCAGACCTGCCCCGGTCGCCCCGGCAACCCCGAGCTCGGCCCGCTGAAGGACAACGGAGGCCCCACCGCCACGATGGCGATCGGGGCGGATAGCGCGGCGGTCGATGCGATTCCGGCCAGCACCGGCGGCTGTCCCGCAACCGATCAGCGCGGCGTCCGCCGGCCCCAGGGGCGAGCGTGCGATATCGGCGCCTACGAGTTCGCGATCCCCCGAATCACAATGATCGCGCCGTTCCAGGGCGCGTCCTACGAGCGTGGGTCGCGGATCCCCGCCCGCTTCCGGTGCGACGAGGGAGGCGTCGCCAGCACAATCGCCACGTGCACAGGCAGCCTCGCTCCTGGCCATGCGATCGGCACAGGGCGGCTCGGCACTGTGCCGTTCGTGGTCACGGCGATCGACAAGAACGGCACCCCGGCCCGAACGACCGTCCACTACGACGTCTGGATCTACTTTAACCCGGTCCGCGAGGTGAGCGGTCTAACGCCGCGGCGGATCGACCTCGGCGTCGACTACGCGGGCACCGGGCCGCTGCTGGCGATCGGCCGGGGCCGCGTGACGATGGCCAGCGACACGGACTCGGGGCCGTCGAGCTGCTGGGCGATCAGTTGCTGGCCCGGCGGCGGGATCGTCGTCATCCGGCTCCTGGACGGTCCGTTTGCCGGCAAATACGTGTATGTGGCCGAGCACATCACGGTCAGCGTTCGCGCCGGGCAGACGGTCAGCGCCGGGCAGCAGATCGCCACGCTCTACGCGGGGTACCCGTGGTCGGAGTGGGGCTGGGCGGCCGGACCCGGACCTGAGGCGCTGGCGATGGCGGACGGGCACTGGTGCCACACGTGCGCCGATGTGGGCGATTGGTCGACGATCGAAGGTCGGGACATGAACGCCCTGCTCGTGCGGCTCGGGGCGCCGTCCGGGCTGTTCCAGCCGATTCCCACCCAGAGCATGCCCCCGGGCTGGCCGACCTGGCCGGGGTAGCGCAGGCTGCGATCGCAGCGGCGACCGCGCGGGCGACCGCCTTGTGTCCTTCGTGGCTAGCTTCGACGGCGATGCTCCGGAGCGCGGCCACCGAGCTGGACAGGAGCGAACCCTCGTCCGATGGCCCGTCGGCCTGTTTCACAGCGTTGTCGAGCAACGGGCCCGGCCGACTCCTGCAATGACCTCGCGCCCAGGGGCGTATCCACCTGACTTGACGTAGACGTCGGCGTAGCCGGACGCGCCGGTGTGCCAGCTGTCCGAATGGCCGTCGGCGTCAGTAACGGTCACGGTCTGATCGGGCCGCAGACAGGGTCGGCCGAGCCGACGCAGGCGTGCATAGGTATTGCGGCTAGCCCGGCCCGCACTGTGCGCGCCTTGCTTTCGGCGAGTTCAATCGCCGACCGCCAGGACCGCGATCCCGATCACGCACTACCGCATCCTGAGTAAGCAGCAGCCAACCGCGACGACTCGGCTCGTGGTGGCATTCCAATCGTGCGGCCGCCAGCGGGCCGGCGATTGCTCGATCCTGAAAGCAGCAGCGCGATTCGCCGCGGCCGGAGCAGACAGTCGTCGGTTAAGCCGCGGCTCCATCCAGCGAGCTCCGGAGCGGTCTGCTTCCAGAGGTCATGTCGTTGCCCTTCGCGAGCAGGTAGCCGTCTGGCCAGGATGCCGGTCCCGGTCGAAACCGAGGACTTCGAGCATGCCCCATCGCGGGTTCGCGGACTCTCGCAACGCTACCGGGCATGGTCTTGGCGCAATCGAAGAGACACTCGGTTCCCTCCGCGAGCCGGCGGTCGGTTGCCCGACGGGCGCCGAGACTCGGCGTGTCGTTCATGAGGCGCTCCCTGACCACGCGCGTACTGTGACCCGGTGCTGGTAGCGTTGGCGTGGAGGGTTTGGCGCGTGACGAGATTTCGCGTGTTGGGGCCGGTCGAGGCCTGGACGGACGAGCGTCAGCTCACGCTGGGCGGTCCGCAGCAGGTGAAGCTGCTGGCGTTTCTGTTGTTGAACGCGAACCGGGCGGTTTCCGCCGATGCGGTGATCGACGCTGTCTGGGGCGCCGGGCGTGACGGGGCGGTCAAGCGTTTGCAGATGGGGGTGTTCCGCTTGCGGAAAGGTTTGGCGCCGCTGGACACGCACGGTGGTCCGCGATTGCGGACGGTCAGCGGCGGCTATTTGCTGTCGGTCAGGCCTGGCGAGCTCGACGCCGAGGTGTTCACCGAGGAGGCGCGCGGTGGGCGTCGGGCGCTTGATGACGGCGATCCGGTCCGCGCCCGCGACCTGCTGGTCCGAGCGCTGGCGCTGTGGCGCGGCGCGCCGCTCGGCGAAGTCGCCTTTGAGGATTTCGCGCAGGCCGACATCCGCCGGCTCGAGGAGCTTCGGCTATGGACGTTGGAGAGCAGGGTCGAGGCCGAGCTTCAGCTTGGGCGTCACGCCGAGCTGATCGCGGAGCTCGAAGGGCTGCTCGCTGAACAACCGACGCGCGAGCACCTCGCGGCGCAATTGATGACAGCGCTGTATCGCTCGGGCCGCCAAGCCCGAGCGCTCGAGGTCTACCAGCGCACCCGTACCCGATTGGCCGAAGATCTGGGGCTTGACCCCGGGGTGGCGCTCAAGGCGATCCAGACGCAGATCCTCGAGCACGCATCGGAGCTGGAAACGGACGGGCCGCACGGTGACGCGAGCCGACTGTCTGGCTCAGATACCTGGACCGAGTATCGAGACGGCGGTTCGGAGCGACCGGTTGTTCCGGTGCCCCTTTCGCCGACCCCCACAATCGGCCGGGCGGGAGAAGTGGAAGCGGTCTGTGGGCTGCTCGTGAGCCCAGATTCGCGCCTGGTGACACTCACCGGGCCGGGCGGGGTCGGCAAAACACGACTAGCGATGGCTGTCGCCCACGCGATCGGATCGAGTTTTCCCGATGGTGCCTGTTGGGTTGAGCTGGCCGGGCTCGCTCGCGCCGAGGATGTCGGCTCCGCGGTTGTTGGTGCCCTTGGGCTCGAGCCGCTCGGGACCGAAGGTGCGGTTGACACACTGAGCCGGTACCTCGGTAGGAGGCGGTTGCTGCTAGTGATCGACAACTTCGAGCATGTGCTGGGCGCAGCCGGGCTCGTCGGTCAGGTGCACGCGGTGTGTCGGGACGTAGCGATCCTGTCCACCAGCCGCGAGCCACTCGACCTCGGCGCCGAGCACCGAGTCCCGGTTGCGCCGCTCGCCATCCCCGCGGTGTCGGATCGGATCAATGCGGCCGAGGTCGAAGCCGCCGACGCGAGCGCGCTGTTCCTGGCCGCCGTCCGCCGGCGCGACAGCCATTTCGCGGTTCACCCCGGAAGTGCTAGTGCGATCGCGCGGATCTGCGCGGCGCTGGACGGGCTGCCGCTGGCGCTCGAGCTCGCGGCGGCGCGGACCGGCCTGCTCGGGATCGAGGATCTTGCTGCTCGTCTCGAGGACGGCTGGAGTGCGCTGGGACGAGGCCCGCGTGATGCTCCAGCGCGTCACGGCACCCTCGAACGAGCGATTGGCTGGAGTTATGGCCTCCTTGACCGGGAACAGCAGAGTGCGTTTGTCGGCTTTGCTGTGTTTGCCGGTGGCGCGACGGTCGACGCCGCTGAAGTTGTCACAGGTGCGTCGCTTCAAACGCTCGAAGCCCTCACCGCCAAGAG
Source organism: uncultured Solirubrobacterales bacterium (assembly GCA_963822855.1). Taxonomy (GTDB): domain Bacteria; phylum Actinomycetota; class Thermoleophilia; order Solirubrobacterales; family Solirubrobacteraceae; genus Palsa-465. The sequence continues at coordinate 222,163 of CAWGJE010000003.1, forward strand.
TCTGCTCTATCGCCGCCAAGAACCCGACGGCACCGTCCGACTGGTGATGCTTGAAACGATCCGCGAGTACGCACTTCGACGACCCAATGACAGTGGCGAGCGAAGCGTCGCGTACCGGCGGCACTTTGAGCATTACCTACGGATCCTGGAGGAAGACGTCGCTCGGTTCTCGACGCATCAGGAACGACAGGCTCTGGCAGCGCTCGAGCGCGATATCGACAACCTACGTGCGGCTCTGCAATGGGCGCTGCGGACCAAACCTGAAGGAGCTCTGCGGCTCGCCGGCTTCCTCGCTCAATACTGGCGGATCCGAGGCGACGCCAGCGCGCTGTTTTGGATCGATGCGGCTGTCCACGCCGCTGGGAACGATGTGCGGGCGGACGACCGCGCGCGAGCGCAGCTCGAACGCTGCTACCAACTCAGTATGCGTCAGCGCCGCGCCGAAGCGAGTGACGCCGCCGGGGAAGCCCTACGGCTCTTCCGCCAGGCAGGCGACCACTCCGGGATCGCTCACGCGTGCTGCGCCTGCTCCATGGGGGCTTACCGCCTCGGCGACCGCGAGGGCGAACGCTCCTATGCCGAGATGGCGTGCCGGCATGCGCGAATTGCCGGGGATCCGGGCTTACTGGGTAAGGCCCTTGCGAGGCTGGCATGGGGGCTGTCGCCAGATCAGCGGTCTCGTCTGCTTGATCAGGCTGCCGAGCTCCTCGAGGAGGTTGGGGACTACCGAGAACTCGCGGGCGACTATCTCACTGCCGCTTACGTCGCGTTGCAGGAGGATCGCATCCCGGAGGCGATTCGGCTCGTTGATGCGGCCCTCGCGGCGGCCCGAAACACCGACAGCCCTGCAACCGAAATGCTGGTGCTAGGCAATCTCGGACTTGCGAGGCTGTTTTGCGGCGAACTGCTGGCGGCGCGGACTGCGTTCGAGCACCAGCTGCGCCTGTGTATGGGTCACGCGTTTCGCTACGGCGCGGACGAGGGACTGGCCGGGCTGGCCGCGGTGGCGGCCGCTCAGGGGCAGCCGGAGCGCGCCGCAACGCTACGCGGCGCCGCCCGCGCCCTCGGCTATCCACAGAGCGGCGACGAAGTGATCGATGACCGACTCGAGCGTGAGTACTTCGCACCGGCACAAGCATCCTGGGGAATCGCGGCGTGGCGCCAAGCAGAAGCCCTCGGCGCGAGGTTCTCCTACGACGACGCGCTCGCCAGCGCGCTCGAGCCCTCAGCGCCCGCAGTCACCTCCGTACGCAAGCCAGCGGCACCCACACGCGTACGGATCACCTAACCCGTCGCGAAACTCCAACCGATACGCCCCCGGCGCTCCGACCGGGTCTCAGATCGCGCCCCGTGAAGTCGATCAGGTCGGCCGGCCGCCCAATGCCGCCAATGCGCTCGCGCCGGCCGCTCACAACTCGGCGACTCCGTTCGTCGCATCGGGCTCGTGCGGCATCGCTCGCGCGCGTGATCTCCTGGTCGCCAAAGAGGATCGTCCGCTCCGCGCCCGTCGCGATGGCGAACGCGGACGAATGCGGGAGCTCGCGCCGCTAGCCGGTGGGCGGCAGGGGGCTGTCGCATGTAGCCCGAAGCTGAAGCGCTCGCTGGCTTTGCCTAGTCTCCAAATGATGAAGAGGATCCTCGTGACCGGGATGTCCGGAACTGGAAAGTCCAGCGTGCTTGAGAGGCTGCGGTTGCTAGGTTTTCGGACGGTCGATACCGAGGAGGGTGACTGGACGGAGTGGTCCGACGCCGAGGGCGGTTACGTCTGGCAGGAGGAGCGGATAGACGAACTCCTAACGGGTGGTGGCGAAGGCCGTGCCCTGTACGTCTCGGGGACGGTCTCCAACCAAGGCCGCTTCTATGACCGCTTCGACGCCGTTGTCCTGCCGAGTGCTCCGGCAAACGTTCTCCTCAGCCGCATCGAGACGCGTACTACCAACCCATGTGGGAAAACCGTCGCGCAGCGGGAAGTCGTGCTCCGGGAGCTGGCAGAGGTTGAGCCACATTTGGGTAGGACGTGCACTCACGAGATCGACGCTGCTCAGAGGCTCGCACACGTCGTCACCCGGCTTGCGGAACTCGGTCGCGACCGTTCCGCTTAGATCGACCGATGAAAGCGACATTCAGGGCGCCGTCTCTTGGCTTCCGCGCGAGCAAAAGATAATCCTGACAGGGTCTGGATGCCGTTCGTGCAGCGAAAGAGGGGCAAGGGCTGCCGAGTCGCGGTTGGCTCCACTCGGACAGGCGTCACCGGGCTACGTGCAACGATGCGCCCGGTAGGCGTGGGTAGGTCACTCCTCCGGTTCCCAGGAAGCCTCGACGATGTAACCATCTGGATCCCGGCACTTGACGCTCATATACGTCGGCTCGTCCCACTCTTCAACGAGCTCGACCCCGTCCTGAACAAACCGATTGCGAAGGGCAAGAACAGCCTCTCGACTCGCAAGCCCAACGCCGAAGTGCATCCAAGACGGGCGATCCACCGGCTCTGAGCTGGGGCCTAGAGCGAGTGCGAAGCCGGCGGCGTTGTAGAGCATCAGAACGCCATCGTCATAGATCTTGGCGGGCCGAGCGCCGAATTCAAAATAGATCTCGTAGAAGCGACGAGAGCGTGTTTGATCACTCACCGGGATCGCGAGGTGGTCCATCGACGACACGCTACGGCCCTGATGCCGCGCATGCAACGCATGCTCGGAATCCAGAGCGGCGCGTGGCACGCCCGGCCGGGTATCCGTCGCGAGCCCGAAGCACGGCAGGAGACGCCGGCCGCTGAAAAGGAAACCGCATCCACACAACCGACCACCCCCTGAACGCCCGCTGGGCTCAGACAACGCCGCTGATAGGGTTCCGGCACGTCGGCAATGCGCTCGCCACTGATCATCGCCGCCGATCATCCGACTGAGGCAGAGGGGACTGTCACGTCGGACATTCGCCGCGTCGACGTGGACGGCGTCACGCTGCGGGTCTCCATCCGGGGCGTCGGCCGCCCGTTGTTGCTGCTGACCGGGATCGGAGCGAACCTTGCTCTGTCGGCACCCTTCGAGGACGCTCTGAACCCATACGGCTTTCAGACGATCGCCGTCGACGCCCCCGGAACCGGCGGGTCGACTCGCTACCCGCGTCCCCGGCGGATGCCCGGCCTGGCCCGGACCTTCGCGCGGCTGCTCGACGCACTCGAATACGACCAGGTCGACGTACTCGGCGTGTCGTTCGGCGGAATTCTCGCCCAGCAGCTCGCTCATCAAGCGCCACGCCGCGTCCGCCGGCTGATCCTCGCGGCTACCGGAGCCGGCGTCGCCGGCCTCGGCGGCGTGCCCGGATCCCCCCGCACGCTGCTCACCCTCGCCAGCCCGCGCCGCTACCAATCACGCGACTACTACCGCCGGGTTGCCGGCTCGCTCTACGGCGGTGACGCCCGGCGCGACCCCGACGCGCTGCTGCACGGCTCACTCGCCCCGTTCTCTGAGCCCCCGTCCACGCTCGGCTACATCGCTCAGCTCTACGCGATCAGCTTCTGGACCGCCGTGCCGTGGCTCTGGCGGCTGCGTCAACCTACACTCGTCCTCACCGGCGACGACGACCCGATCGTACCCGCGATCAACGGACACATCCTGACCAGGCTGATCCCGAATGCGCGCCTGATGATCATCCACGATGCAGGACACCTCTTCCTGCTCGAGCGCCCAGCACAAATCGCCGCGCTCGTGGCCGAGTTCCTCGCCGCGGCCGAGGACTGAACACGCACGGCGGGTCGCTCGCACCCAGATAGCACGGCGCGCACCCCCGGGGACGACCGCCGCGCAGGAGGGCCCGTGGATGCGGTCGAAGCACTTCGCGATCCGGCGAGTTAGTCGTTCGTGCTCGTGCCAGAAGCCGGCGAGAAACGCCTCGGCAACTGATCGGTATCGCGATACCACGGTGCAGATGCCTGTAGCGCCGGCCCGCTCCGATCCGACACCCCGGCGTGCGCGGAACTCGAGCGCGCCCGCACGCGAGAACCCCACGGTGTTTGCCATGTACATGCCAATACCGGGCGCCGGCCGGTCCCGTGCATTCGCGTGGGTCCCGCGGTGCCGAGTCGACCGCTGACGGTGCCCTGGACGCCGCTGGTTTGTCGCCCACAGGGCAGTCTCGCTCAAGCTGCTCCTTTCCGCGCCGAGCGGCACCGACGCCAGCATGACCGCTTGAAGCGTGGAGCAGTCGTCCCGAGCGCTGATCACGGCCTCCGTCGAGACCTGCCTTTGTTGTCGCACGGGCATCTTCGCGGCACCGGCAACAGTCTCGGATTGCGCGGAAAGCTCGCGTCCAGCTCCTGACCTGGGGTGCTGAGTGTTCGTCACGTTCGGGTCGCGCTCGCTGCCCGTTCGAGGATGTCCGCAGCGCGTTCGCTTTCAGCGATCACGAACCGTGCGAACTCTCGCTGAGTCATGGTGATGGGGTCTGCGCCCTCGTGCGTGAGGCGGTCGCGTAGGTCGGGTCGGTCGAGCGATGTTCCGATATCGGTGACGAGCTTGTCGATGATCACTTGTGAGGTGGCGGCCGGCGCCCATAGGCCGTACCAGATTGGGAAGTCGTAGCCCGGGACCCCCGCTTCTGAGATCGTCGGCACCTCGGTCAGCAGTGGCGAGCGTCGGCGCGCGGTGACTCCGAGCGCCACCAGGTCGCCGGTACTGATGTGTGGGCCGGCGATCGAGATCGGCGACATCATGTAGTCGCTCTCGCCGCGCACCGCCTTCGCGAGCACGTCGGATATTTCTTCGTCCGAGCCGGCTGGCATGTGTTTGGCGCTGATTCCGGCAGCGAGGTTCAGCTCCTCGATGCCCAGGTGTGTTCCGGTGCCTATGCCGGTGGTGGCGAACGTCAGCTCACCGGGCTCTGCCCTTGCTGTCGCGATCAGTTGCCGGAGCGTCGTGATCCGTGTCGCGGGGCCCGTGACGAGCGCATAAGGTTGGCTGGTCAGTGCGGCAATGGCGATGAAATCGCGCAGCGGGTCATAGGGCAGTTTGGTGACGGCCGCCGCGCTGTACGCGTGGGCGCTGGTGTGGACCAGCAGCGTGTAGCCGTCCGCCGGCGCGTTTGCGACGAGCGCCGGCGCGGTCGTGCCGCCCCTGCCTGGGTAATTCTCCACCTCGACGGGTTGGGCCCAGAGTCGAGACAGCTCGTCGCCGAGTGCCCGGGCGACCAGGTCCGGGCCGCCGCCTTGCCCAAACGGCTCGACCAGGCGGACGGGCCTGGTCGGATAGCCGTGCGCCGGCGCGCCGCTACCGGCGTCGGCTGACATTGTGGTGCGTTGACGTTCCGGCCACGAGCGCCAGTATCGCCTGCTGAGCGATCCGGCCGGGCGCACTTCTACTGGACTTGGAGGCGCATGCCAGCCGCCCGGTCAGAGGCCGGTATGCGCGGAACGCGCTGGCGCTGTTGCGTCCCTTTGGTCTTGCTGCGCGGACGCGTCGGCGCCGCGTGGGGACACCATGCGGGCCTCTAGTCGATAACGCGACGCTCGGCTAGGAGTGTTTCGAGCCCGTCGAGCCAGGCGGCGTAGTAGGCGGTAGCCGGCGACTCGTCCTCGCTGGCCGGACGAGCCGCGATCGCGCTCGCGAGGTGTCGCCGAAAGTCGGCCCACGGCACTCCGAGCCGCTCGAGCGCGACCACGGCCATGCCAAGCGCCCGACCCTGCCAGAGCTCCTCGAACACGAGCTCACCGTTGTCACGCGGGAGCGGCGCCTCAGCGCCAAGCGCGGCGTCGACCGTCGCCAGATCGCTCAGCCGTTCGCTCACGTGATCGCCGGCTGGTTGGCGGTGGGCACCGCCGTGCCGATCATGGAGTCCCGGGTAACGATCTTCGCGAGCTCGTCCTCGCTCCAGCCGTCAGTGCCATCTGGCCGCATTGGGAGCACGAGGTAGCGGACCTCTGCGCTCGAGTCCCACACCCGGATCTCCACGTCGTCTCCCAGATCGAGTCCGAACTCGTGCAGCACCGCACGCGGCTCCGAGACGGCTCGCGCGCGGTACGGCGCGCTCTTGTACCAGGTCGGCGGCAACCCCAGCACCGGCCACGGATAGCAGGAGCAGAGCGTGCAGACGACCATGTTGTGGATGGTCGGAGTGTTGGCAACGACGACCATGTTGTCGCCTTCGGCGCCGCCGAAGCCCAGCTCGGCGATCGCCGGCACCGCGTCGGTCGACAACCGCTCCCGATACGCCTCATCCAGCCATGCGTGAGCGACGACCTTGGCGCCGTTCTGCGGCCCGACGTCGTTCTCGTACAGCTCGACCACGGCGTCGATCGCGTCGGTCGAGACCAGCCCCCGCTCGGCCAAAAGCGCCTCGAGGGCGCGGGCGCGCAGCTCAACCGCCGAGGCCGGCCGGGGATGGTGATGGCCGTGACCCTCGCTCACGGTTGCTCCAGGTAGCTGTCCCACAGATCGAGAGACACCCTCCAGGCGGGCTCATCACTCGCCCCCCAGAGGTCCTCCGAGCTGAAGGCAACCGAATACACCAGCTCGGGCTCCACCTTCTCGCCGTACACCGCCCGATCGGGCAGGCGATCGGCACCGCGCACAGCCTCGACCACCCCGACCGCCCCACGCACATACCGCGGGCAGCGCGTATGACCAGCCGGGTGCATCCGCTTAACGCGAACGCGCCGGCCAGGGGCGAACCGAGCCTGTTCGGACGGCGGGTCCATCGCCATCCGCGTTCGAAGGTCCTCGAGCACACGCTCGGCCATCGCCGCGTCCTGATGCTGAGGCATCGCCTCGCCCGCTCCGAGGCGCTCCATCATCGCCTCGACCTCTCCCGGCGCGATAGTGCCCTTACGAAGCAACCGCTGCTCGGCGCTGAACAACCACCGCTCGTAATAAGAGGCAGCCAGATAACGGGCAGGATCCATCTCCTCCCGCACCGCGCGGCCCCCCGGACCCGCGCCGAGACCCTCGACGCCCACCACGCAACTGATCGCAAACACCCGCGGCTCCCACCGCTCGTGGTAAGCCAGCTCACCACCCGTCTCGACAACCCTCCCGAACCCGTGCATCCCGCCCATATCGTGAACCCCGTCCATCTCCGAGCCAGCCTAATCGAACGGTCACGAACGCGGAACCCGCCGCGACCGCAACACGTGCATTGGATAACCCACAGGTCTCCCAACGACCAGCATCGATCGTTCCGCCTTGCGCCGATTAGGAGGCGCGTCGGCCCCAGCGGCGCGCAGCCGTTCACAGATGGCGGGTGGGCTCCCCGGCGAGGCTCGCACCTCACCGGCGTCGCGACCGACATCGAACCCGGGTTATGCCGATAACACAAACCTCGGTGCTCGCGGCTACCTGACGTCGGCTGCCGCTCCGCCAGGAGCTACACAAGCTCAGGACAGCCGCGGGCTCACTACTGGTGCGGACGAGATCCACAACTCTCGATCCGGCAGCGCGCGGGACGCGCCCCGGGTTCTGGAATTCGTCCGGAGGGGCAGCCAGGTGAGCGACCGCGCGCTCTAGCGCAACCACAGGCTAAGCAGGCACGCTGCCCTGCCCTTGGCGACGAGCAGGTTCATGGGCGGGAGCGGCGAGACACCTGCATCGCTGCGAGCACGATAGTCAGCCCGTCCGAGCCGAAGCCGCCGGTCTCGCTCCGAAGCAACTCTCAGAGTTAGCTTGAGACGAGCAAGCACTCGGCGGGATGGGTCTTGCTCCGGCGGTCCGGACCAGATCGTTGTTCGCCGACCGCTGCTCGCGTTTTGTGTGCTGCCGTTGAGGCGGCGGTCAGTGCCCGCGACCGCGTCGCGTGCGGGCACGTCGTCAGACTGCCGGTCCGGTCCGTCAGCCGATTCCGAGGGGAGCGGTCTGAGGTTGGATCGAGGGCCGGCCCGCCAGACGAACTCCCGTTCACCGCCGGCGGGCTTTGGGTGGCAACGTCGTAGCGTGTGCGACCCCTTGGTCAACCCAGCGGCGCAACGCGTTTGGCGTGGCGAATCCAGCCGGGGCGACGTAGACCATCGTCCGCATCGGTCGGCCGGTGAAGTCCATCGGCCGGACGTGCGGCTCGTCGAGCGCGGCGTCCGCACCGCGTTCGCCCAGGCGCAGCATGAGCTCGTCTCCGACGATTCCGCACGCCATGTTGCCGCCGACGAGGAACGCGAGGCCGCCGAACATGCGCCGCTCGCGAACGTCGGGCACGTCGCGCAAGGCCTCGCGGATCCGGTCTGCGAGGTGCTCGTCGAAGACCATCAGGCGGAGATGGTGACAGGGAGGCCCAACCGCCTGAACAGTTCGGGCTCGCGCGGAAAGCCGGTGATGCCGACGATCCGGTCGCCGTCGATGGCGAAGACCATCACGCCATAGGCCTCGTGGTCGCCGGTGGCATCGTCGAGCGCATACGCCGCGAGCGCGGGCTGGCCGTTGGCCCGAGCGGGACGGAGCCGGATGTCGTTGAGCCGGCCCTCCAACGGGACCGTCGCGAAGAACGCTGCGACCGCCGCGCCGCTCTCGACGCGAGCCGACTCGGGCGGCATCGTCATGAGCGCGTCCGCAGCCAACAGCGCGACGATCCCGTCGATGTCGACGGCCTCCCAGGCATCCTGAAAACGCCGCATCACTTGCGCCTCGACGTCGGCGCTGGCGGGGCGGTGGACGCGAGCGAGCGTTCCCTCCGCGTGCTCACGGGCCACCCGGTCCCGCGCGCGCTGCAGCGCGCTGTTGACCGCCGGGACGCTGTCGTCGAAGAACTCCGCGACCTCGCGCGCTGACCAGTCGAGCACGTCGCGCAGCACGAGCACTACGCGCTGCTTTGGCGGTAGCAGCTGCATCGCTGCGACGAATGCCAGGCCGACGGCCTCGCGCGACTCGGCCGCGCCTTCGGGCTCACAGCCCGCGGCTGCGGTTTGCTCTGGGTAGGGCTGCAGGTGCGCGTCGATCGACGCCGTCTCGCGGCGGCGGTGCTGCTCGAGCATCCGCAGGCAGACGTTGGTCGCGATGCGATACAGCCACGCCGCGACGGGCGCGCGGGGCTCGAAGCGATCGATCCCCCGCCACGCACGCAAGAGCGCCTCCTGCAGCGCGTCGTCGGCGTCATGCAACGACCCCAGCAGCCGGTAGCAGTGCATGTGCAGCGCCGAGCGGTGCGGCGATGTCAGCTCGACGAAGGCGCGCTCGTCGCCGCCGCGTGCTGCGGCGACGAGACGCGTGTCATCGAGGTTCGTGGCCGGGTTGGCGGCCATCGAGCGCTACGCGGCCGGGACCGGCGGCGGCCCGCCGAGCTCGGTCCAGGGTGAGGGCGCGAACGACCCTGGGACGCCACCGAGCGCGATGAAGCGGACCCCGTCGGGACCAGGCAGGATCTGCCGGTGCTGCTCTGGCCCCACGCGCACCATCATGCCCGGCCGCAGCGCGACGCGCTGATCGTCTGCGACGAGCGTCCCTGATCCCTCGAGCGGGATGTAGACCTCCTCCTGGTTTGCGTCCTCCACACTCGCATCATGGCGGTGGTTGGGGTAACCGTCCCAGTTTCCCGGGAGGGTCATCACCTGCATCCCGAACGACGTCACGCCAAGCGACGCGCGCGCGTCGCGCCAGGCCGTCGTAGATCGGCTCCATCTCCCAGAACGACGCCACTTTCACATCAGCCATCAGGACCTCCGGATCGCATGGGTTGCTTGTCTGTCACCCGTTCAATCCACATCGGCGCCAAAACTCATCGCGCCTATCGGCCGAGGTGTGCGGCGAGCTTGTCGAACGCCGCTTCGTAACCAGCGGCTGCGTGCCCGGCACCAGCGGCGTAGGGCCCGTCGCTGAGGGTCATGCGGGTCTTCTCACCGTGGTCGTGGAACTCGACCCGTACGACCGTCGGCTCGTGCATCCCGGGCATCGAGTCCGAGCGCAGCACGAGCAGCGCCGGCTCGACGAGCTCGATGATCTCGTAGCCGATCGTGAACTCGCCGTCGCCGCCGCGCTGGACCATCGTCAGCTCATAGCGCCCGCCGACACGAAGGTCGATGCGGATCCGCTCACGTGGGGTCTCCATCTGCTCGGGGCCGTACCACGCCGCGACTTCGTCGGGGTCGGTCCACGCCCTGAACACCAGCTCGCGTGGCGCGTCGAAGATGCGCGTAATCAGGACCTCCTGATCGGCGCCGGCCACGGGGGTTGCGTCACTCATCTTGCTTTCCTTTCCGGCGCAGGTGCGCGTCGAGTCGGTCCATCCGGGCATCCCAGGTGCGCTGGCGCGCTTGCATCCACTCCACCGCATCGTCGAGCGGTTCGGCCTGCATGCGGCTCGGGCGCCACTGCGCCTCTCGACTACGGACGATCAACCCGGCCCGCTCGAGCACTTTGAGGTGACGCGAGATCGCGGGCAGGCTCACCGAGAACGGCTCCGCCAGCTCGTTGACCGTAGCCTCGCCTTCGGCGAGACGGGTCAAGATCGCGCGGCGGGTCGGATCAGAGAGCGCGGCGAACGTGAGGCTGAGCTGGTCGGTCGGCATCGGCATCTAACGGACTGGTTAATTAACGATATCATTAAACACTTGCCCCAGCTCAATGAGGGGCTCTTCCTAACGCCAGTCGATTCCTGGCGATCGTCAAGCGTTGAGGCTCCGCCCGCACTCAAGTCCCTGGCACTCCGTGCGTCCGGCGTTGTCAGAGCGAACGCAGACCGGTCGACGATGCCGCCAACGGTGGCGGCGTACTAGACCCCCGGTTTCGCGTCTTCACGTGCGTCCGCCGCCGGGCTACGAGGCACCCGCTTGGCGCGGAGAGCGGAAGCTTCACTCAGAGTGCCGCCCGGGCGACAAACCAGAAGCGGTCGATGTCCCCACACCCGTGTGAGTCTTGGGCCCTCGTGGCCTCGTCGCTGGTGGCAATCGGGACGCCTCCTCTTGCACGAAACCGATCGTGCGCCGCGCGCCGACCATGCGGTCTCGTGGTCGCAAAAGGACCTGCCCGCGTCGGGAGAAGCGAATCGGAAGAGCACTCGTCCGTGAGATGCGCGGTTCTGAGCAAACGGCGGCGTCGGCCAAAGCGGCCGTGCGCCGGGTGATCGGACGAACTAGCTGGCCACAGTTCGCGCGCTGCGACTCTGCCCAAACCCCCAGCTGACGATCCGCTCGGGGGAGATCTGGATCAGCGGCGTCGGCATCGTGATCGCCTCGGCGCGCCCGCGCACCTCGATCCCCGCGGACGCCACGGATCGGTGCTCTCGTGGTCATCGATCACGATCGCGGCCCGCCCTGTGCGCGCGACGTCGCGGAACTTCTTCGACCGCTCCAGCTCGCGGCCTCCGACGTCGATCGTGTCCCGCGCGGCGTTGTAGATCCGCCCGACCGGCACCACGTGCGGCGTGCCGTCAGCGCCCACGGTCGCGATCCGGCCTAGCTGGCGCCCGCCGGCCAGATACTGCAGCTCGGCCTCGGTAAAGACGCTCATCGCAACGCTCCCATCGGCGCTCCAGTCACAGTACCGGAGGAGCGATCGATCCCGGACCCGGGTCTCACCCCTCAAAACAACCCGGTCTAGAGCAAGGCCGAGTTCCCGCGCGTCCGCAACGAAGCTCCGTCACCGCGTCGTCGCCGAGGCGATCGTCAGGATCGAGCCAGACCCGACGACTGCCTTCGTCGCCGAGCAGCCGTCCGGCGCCGGCACCGACCGACGTTCACTCCGTCGCCAAGGCGATCGCGGGACGTGCGCCAGCCGGAGGACGAAAGCGATCGGGCCGGCGACACTGGTGGGTCGAACCGCTGTTTACAAGACCGAGCTGGATCTGCCGCGTGCGCACGGAACCTGACGCAAAGGTAGGAGACTAGGAAGCAGGGTCCTCGTCCTCGGGCACACCTGCGCGCCGGAGGCGGAGACGCTCGGCCAGACGCACGTGTTCCTCGTTGATCCCGCCTATGGCCCCAGAGATCGGCGTTGTGCCCCCCGGCCTGATGCCCCGCGAACGCGATGGAAGGAGCGTCCGGTAGCACCCACCGTCTAACCGGCGCCACCAAGCGCTGTTGTAAGTCGGACTCCCAGCATTCCGTCGTCCACCGCATCGTGCGCTCACCTAACCTGATTAGTCCATCACGCACGCCCTCGGCCGTCCTCCCTGCAGGCTCATCGAGCCAGCTGTCGGGTAGGCCCGGGGCCCGCCAGCATTCCCTCGAGGGCGGGCAACCATGGGCGTCTCCGGAGGTGCAGGTCGTAGCGATAGAGCCTCTGAGGCTGGCTGGTCAGCGGCACGGCCAAGCGCCTCGAGGTGCTGCGCGTCAAGTAAACGTTCGTAACTCGGCCGCGGTGAGTCAGCGCGTTCCGCATCTCCAGCGACCAGCCAAGCCAGTCCCGTCGCACCGACGGCTGCCGCGGCGCTTAGCTCAGCAACGAGCTCCGCCCAAAGGTCACGCTGCACCTGAGGCACCGGCTCGACGAACGCCCCAGCGTCAGCCTTACCCGGATCAAGGTTCGAGAGCTGTGCAAAGTCGGCGCGCTGGACGGACAACGGCGCACGAGTGACAACGATCAGAACCGCTGCCATGCAGTCGAGTCGTTCCAACGGCGTCGAAAAGGTGAGCAACCGCACGAGGCAGACGCTCGTAGCGGAGCATGTCGTTCAGCGAGTCTCCAGCATCCGGGTACGGCAATCCCGTCGCGCCCGTGTCGGCGTGACATCGCGGACACTGATGGCACTCTCGACAAGAGCATCAAGCATCCCGTCAGCGTTTAGAGGCGCGTTCCAGCCGATGGGCTTGGATGGCGACACGACAAGATGGTCTCAGGCCCGCTGAGGGTCTATGAGACCGCTTGTCCCACATCACGTCACCGTGAAATCGTTCTGGTACTCGATCAGGACGACCGCGGTGCGTTTCGGATCAAAGGGCACAAGAGCCTCCTTCCCGAAAATCAGATGCGGCTCGACTCTACTCGTATGGCGCGCGGCCCAGGAGCAGCCGTTCAGGAACTCGCCGGGCCCGTTGTACCGGCTGGCGGCGGGTGGTAGGTTACGGCTGTGCCACTGGCGTCGGTCCGGTCGACGGCTCTGATGAGAGGAGCGGGGATGAGGAAGCTCGGTTGTCTGTGCGCGTTGTTGACGGCTGCGGCACTCGCCGCGCTACCTGGAGGGGCGCTCGGTGCTACCAGCACCGTGCGCGAATACACCGACGCGACAACCGGCCTCGCCACGCTCGCGCCCGAGCAGCTCGCCCCGGCGACCCTCGGCGTCGCGGCTCGGCACGTGAGGGGGGCGCGTCGACTCCCGCACTCGAGGTCCGCGGCCGCCCCCTCCGCATCGCTGCCACGAGCCGCATCGAACGGTCTGAGCGCCATCGCGTCCTCGCCGCTGATCGCCAACTTCAATGGCACCTCGAGCCTCGACAGCGAGGTGACGAACTTCGGTGCCGAGTTCGAGCCTCCCGACCAGGGCCTGTGCGCCGGAAACGGGTTCGTGGTGGACATGGTCAACTCCGCCTACAACGTCTACCGGGCCAACGGGAAGTTGGTCGCTGGGCCGTTCAACATCAACCTCCCGTTCAACGAGGGACTGACTGAGTTCACCAGCGATCCCCGCTGCTACTACGACGCCGCCACCAATACCTGGTTCGCGACGATCCTGTTCATCAGCGGCGGCGGGGCGGGCAATTCATCGCACCTGGACATCGCGGTCAACAACTCGGGCGACCCCACCACCCCGTGGACCGATTACCAGATCGACACCACCGACCCGAACGGCAATGGCTGTCCGTGCTTCGGCGATCAGCCGAGGCTCGGGATCGACTCGCAGAACCTGTACGTCACCGACGATGAGTTCTCGATCCTCGGCCCGCAATTCAACGGCACCGATATCTACGCGTTCTCCAAGAAGGACCTGGTCGCACTCAGCCCGACCGTGCATTTCGTCCACTTCGCGCACCTGGGGATCGCCGGCGTGTTCCCGGCGGCGCCGCAGCCCGCGCTCACCACCGGCTCCTCTTCGGCAGAGTATTTCCTCCAGTCGCTCGATCCTAACGGGACCTCCGATCAGCGGATCGGCCTGTGGGCGATGACGAAGACGAGCGCCGTCAGCAGCGGCGGCAAGCCGAAGCTCTCGAGCGTCGTGCTGACCTCGGAGGCCTATGGGGTGCCGCCAAATGCCGAGCAGCGCGGTACGACCAGCCTGCTCAACACGGGCGATGACCGGATGCAGCAGACGCAATTCATCAACGGCAGCATCTGGGGTGAGCTCACCACTGCGGTGACGCTCGTCGGCGATTCCACTCCGCGCGCCGGTGCGGCGTGGTTCAGGGTGCAGCCCTACCTGTCCGGCAACAAGCTCAAGGGCGGCGCGATCCTTCAGCAGGGCTACGTTGCCGACACCGGGCGCTACTTCATCTACCCGGCGTTGCAGGTGGCCCCGAACGGGACGGCGGCGATGGTGGGCACCCTGTCGGGCCCCGATCGGTACCCGAGCGCAGCGTTCACGACGCTGGCGCCAGGTGCGAGCGCGTTTGGCCAGGTGCGGGTCGCGGCGGCCGGCACCACCAACTACGACCCGAACGCGCTCCGCTGGGGCGACTATTCGTGGGCCGTGCTCGACCCGAGCGGCACGTCGTTCTGGATGGCGACCGAGTACGTCCCGCCGAAATCGAGCCAAACGACCGACGGCCTCACGAACTGGGGCACGCGGGTGCTGGACGTGTCCGCGGGATAGCTACCCCGGACCCGCAAGACCTGTCGTCATGAGCGTCACGAGCTGGATGCTGCGCGTCCACGCGGAGTTGTACGAGCGGACCGACGGGCGGGTCGGTCACAACATGATCGGCGTCCCGACGCTCCTGCTTCGGGCGACGGGACGCAAGTCGGGGGCGACCCGCACGAATGCGCTGGTTGACGCGCGCGACGGCGATGCCTACCTGCTCGTCGCCTCGAACGGGGGATCAGATCGCAATCCCGCCTGGCTGCCTGCGCGGGCCACATGTTGTGAACGTAGTCGTTCCTCTTCGCGGTGATCTCCTTCGTTTCCAGCAGCCACTCCTTCGCGAGGTCGCCCTCTGCGGGCGGCAACCGGTGGAGTTCCTGGAGAGCGTTTGCGATGAGCCGTCCTAACGGCTAGCTCAGTGTGGTCCTCCTGTCGGCGTCCGACGAGGTACCGGTCGTCCTGGACAACTCCTCCACCCACTCGACACCCGAGATCAAGCGCTGGCTCGAGCGCCACAAGCGTGTGCACTTCCACTTCACGCCCACCGGCGCGTCTTGGATGAACATGGTCGAGATCTGGTTCTCGATCCTGACCAAACAACAAGTCCGACGGGGCGTTTACCACGACGTTCCCGAACTGATCGCCGCGATCGAGCACTACATCGAGGGCTACAACCAACGGGCGCAACCATTCGTCTGGACCAAAACGCCCGAGCAATCCTCGCGAAGGCCACCAAACAACAAACGACTTTAGGAACGGAGCACTAGCAGCCCTGGGTCCCTTCGAGGCGCGGGCGACCGAGGAGCCGCGGTGGGAGCAGCTCGTCGGCCCCGTGACGCTGACGCGCCGGCCGCAAACGCTGTTCGCCGAAGAGGACCTCGAGGACGCGCGACGCCAGCTTGTCATCTACGGCCGCGACGGGCTGCCCGTGATCTCCAGAAACGGCGAGCTACTCGGCTGGCTAACCCGCGCCGATGTCCTGCGAGCTCTAGCAACCACGCTGCGCACATCTGAGAAGAACATCAGGGACGGCGCGGCGGCCGCGGAGTACGCCGTCGCAGACCCAGCCACGGCGATCCAAACGCCAACCACGCCGCTGCCCGGCTACGAGGTCCTCGAGCTGCAGATCCCCCCGAACTCGCCGGCGCGCGGGCAGCGCGTTGCCGACATCGACTGGCCGACCGGCAGCATCGCGGTGGCGGTGACCCAGGGCCGCGAGATACAAGCTGCCCGCCCGGACATTCGACTGCACCCGGGCGAACGACTGATAGTCCTCGCACCCACTCGCGCAGACAAACAACGGGAGCGGCCGACCCACCGACGCCACGCTCCGAGCGGCACCGCTCATACCCCTCGGAATGCCGCTGGAGCGGCGCCTGACGGCGCCCGACCCAAGCCGCGTTCGTGAGTCCACGCCGCCCGTGGACCAATGCTGACGAGAATTCTCCGCGCCCCGACACAACTCTACGCCTGTCAGCTCGGCCGGATCTCCGGTCGAAGATTCCTGCGCCTGACCCATACCGGCCGCACAACCCGGCGCCAGCATCCGACGATGCTCGACGTCGTTGGCGAAAACCCCGCTCGTTCACGAGGTGATCGTCCTCGCCGGACTCGGACACACGGCGCAGTGGTATCCCAACCTCGTCGCAGACAACGCCGCCGAGGTTGCGATCGGCCGTGAGCGCTTCGCTTCCCTGCACAGCGAGCTGGATCCCCCTGAGGCAGCAGCCGTGCCCGCCCAATACGAGCGGCGGCACCGGCGCATCACACCGGTCATCAGGCGAAAGCCGCCCCCCCGCGGCGATCTGGAGAGTCGCCGACCGACGACCGACGGTACGTAGAACTGTTCCTCGCGCGCGAGGGGTACACATCTTGGTGTCGCGGACAGCTGGTGCCCGTTTCGGCCGAGACTCAAGTGCCTATCAACCAACACCCAGAACTCGTCTGAGCGCGCGCATCGTTGGCCCTGGATCCGCCACCATCGCCGGTCAGCCCGACACCCATCGTCTTGAGCACACTCAGACAACAGTGCCCCGACGGGCCCTCATACAGCCGCCGCCGGCGTCTCGGCGCGCTCTGGTACTCACCGCCGATCGCTCAGGTCACGACGCGGCGGAATACCGTCCTGCCCCTCCGAAACCTCGACGCGCAGCGGCGATGGCATCGTCATCCCCCGGCTTCGCGGTGGCGCGCGATCCCGTTGGCTCGAGCAATCGCCCGGGGTGGGATGCTCGGCGAGCTTCGTCGGATCAGCGAGTAGCGATGCGCGAGCGAGGACTTACACGCGACCGGTCTCCGTCGTCTTCGGCCTCCCCGAGCTTTCATTGCGCCAGTCGAGATTCCTCGAGGTCAAGCTCGTGCTCGATCTGCCGCAGCGTGTGAGCTGAGATCTGGCTTCGACGGCGGAGGTCGGCGAGTCGGCGGCGCTCCACACCGATCAGCTCCCTGCGCAGCTCGCGGATCCGGCGGGCGGCCGCGGCCTCGTCACCGTCGGCGGCGTTCCCGTCGGCGTGCGGCTCGAGGCGCTGGATTCGTAGCTCGTAGGTCATTCGGAGCTGATCCAGGACTGGCTCCGCCACCACGTCCCGCTCCGCTAGATCGTCGATGTGCTTGAGCGCGGCGTGGGCGAGCTGGACTCGCGCTCGGGCCTCCTCGCGGGCGACCGCTTCGTCTTCGCCGAGCCCGAGCCGGCGAACCAGGGGGGCAAGCGTCAGTCCCGGGATCACGAGCGTTGCGGCGATGGCGATGTAGCTGATGAAGATGACGTTCGCGCGGTCCGGGAACGGACGCCCGGCCGCGGTCAGGGGCAGTGCGAGGGCGGCCGCGAGCGATACGCCGCCGCGCATCGCGCTCCAGCCGAGAACGATCTGTTCCGCGTGGCGCGATTGCTGCGACGTTCGGGGGCTGCTCGGACGGACGAGCTGTGCCACCAGCGGAACCGTGAACATCCAGGCCATCCTGACCGCGATGAGCGTGACGAGGACCGCCGCCGAATATAGAAGCGGCCTTTCGACGGACAGACCGCGCGTGATGTGCGGGAGCTCGAGTCCGATGAGCAGGAACAGGACCGACTCGAGCAGGAACGTGAGCGCCTCCCAGAATCCCAAGGTGCGCAGCCGGGAGGTGGGTGAGAGCATCGATCCGGCTCGGCCTCCGGTGTACAGCCCGGCGGCCACCGCGGCCAGTACCCCTGAGGCGCCTATGCGGTCGGCCGGGATGTAGGCCAGGTACGCGGTTAGGAGGGAGATGCTGATCTCGATCTGCGGCTCGTCGATGCGCTTGCGGATCTCTACCGAGACCCATCCGGCCGCCAGCCCGACCGCGACCCCGCCGGCCGCGACGGCGATGAACTTGACGATTCCCGCGCCGGGCGAGAAGTGTCCCGATACCACGGCGGCGACCGCGAGCTTGTAGACGGTCAGGCCGGTGCCGTCGTTGATCAGCGCCTCACCCTCGAGGATCGTGGAGATGCGATTGGGTGCGCCCAGGCGCCGGAGCACGGAGGTCGCCGCGATCGGATCGGTGGGTCCGAGGATCGCGCCGAGCACCAGTGCTGGTCCCCACCCGATACCCGCGACCGTGTGAGCGACCGCCGCCACGGCGGTCATCGACAGCAGCACGAGGCCGACCGCGAGCAGCCCGATCGCGCGGGCGTGAGCTCGAAGATCCTGGGTCGAGGAGCTGAACGACGCGGCGTAGATCAGCGGCGGCAGGAACACGAACAGGACGGTGTGGGGGTCAACTTGTGGCGCGGAGGTTCCCGACACCAGCCCGACCGCCAGACCGCCGAGCACGAGCACGATCGCGTAATGAACGTGGATCGCCCGCGCCACCCCTGCCAGCACGGTCGACGCCAGCAACAACGCAACGATCAGCTCGATCCCTTGCATGCGAACTACCCCTACCCGTCGCGCCGCGCTGGCGCCGGGAACACTACTCAGCTACTCAAGATTCATCCTCTGGATCTCGGGACGGCAGTGCGTACAGAGCCTCCAGCTCGTCGACGTCCGCACGGTCGGGCGGTGGTCGCAGCGCCGGGATCGCCAGGTTCAGCTCGATCATGCGGCGCTGCGCGTAATCGAGCTCGGCCCACGTATCTCGAAGCCAAGCGATGATCCGGCTGACCCGGGGCCTGGTTGTCGTTCGCATGATTGCCTCCATTTGGGGCACTGATCCGATAGGTGCGCAGCCGGGCAGATTCGTTCGGCATACGGCTCGCGATCACATACCTCCGTTCGCCAGCAGATCGCGCACCCGGCGCAGCTCCTCCGCAGCGCACCGACGTCTTGCCCGTACAGGGGCGACACCGCGCGCTCGACCAATCGCTCGGCTCGAGCGACACCACGGGCAGACACCCCCTCGGCCTTCAGCAACCCGATCACGCCGCGAAGCTCCCTCGCAAGCCATTCTCACCACCATCGGATCGAACGGCAGCGGCGTGACGCGCATCTGACGCCTCGAACGGCTGGCCGCCTGTTGGATCAGATCCTCGAGATTGCCCGCAAGGCCGTTACGAGTCTGCTCGGCGAGGAGCCGTCGGCGCTGACGCTGGACGGCCGCGATCGGAACCGTTTCGCGGCCTTCCAGAACTAGCTCGATCGCGCAGTCCCGTTCGCGCTGCTTGTGCGCGGCAACCAGGACCGTGAGTATCAGCAGCACGATCGCGGCGCTGCCCGCCAGCGGCCCGGCCCACTCCCGGCCCTCGATCCGAGCGATCACGCTGCCGGCCAACACCGCCGAAACATCAACCCATTGCCGGCCCGTGTAATGGACGGCCTCGATCGCGCGCAGCAGCGGATGATCCGAGCGCAGCAGCACCGTACGCTCGGCAACGCCGGCAACGCCGTGGGCACGCGACGTGCTAAGCGACCGTCGCCTCATGGTCGCGAGTCGGTCGCGTACGGAGCTTCGATCCGGGAGCAGCAGTCTGGTCATGGCACACCCACGAGAGGCCGACCAGACTTCCCGGCTCGCCGCCGCGATCGTATCTCCGGACAACCAAGTTGTCGAGCGACAGACCGCCGCAGTTCTCCGCGCGGACGGCCTGACGCCACCGACCCGTCTTGGCGGCAGCTAAGACGGAGCGGCCACCAGAGTTCCGGGCTCACCACGAGCAGTCGCGCGCCCGTCGCCAGCGTCAGCCGCGGCTAGATCAGAGTGATGGGTTGGACCCGCAGCGGAGACACGCTCGAAGTCATCGGGGGCCGGGCGCAGAATCAGGACCTCGGCGGGGACACGCTCCAGCAACCACTCCAAGTCCCCGCGGCTCAGACCCGTGCGCCGACTGTCGTCCGCTGACACGATGACCCTGTCGAATCGCTCCTGCTCGAGCAGCCTGCGAAGCGCATCGCGGTACGTGCGCCCCGTGGCGGTTCGGGAATCGACAGGGATTCCCTGTGCCGTCGCCCGCTGTTCGATCGCCTCGAGCAGCGGCATCCCGTAGCTGCACTGGGTCGGCAGCGGGGAGTCGAGCGGCAGGTATCGCGGCACCCGGGCAAGAAACGCCGGAACGATCGTCGCGCCTTCGGCCTTGGCCAACCGTACGGTCGCCTCGAGCGCGCGGCGCGAGATCTCCGGGCCTGTGAATGGCAGCAGGATCCGGCGCCCGGCCGGCGGCCGCTCGGGCGGAGGGCGCCGCCCTCGCGGCGCTAGCCGATATCCGGCTGCAGCTCCGCTCGCAACCGCCGCGATCACCACCACCGTGATTGCCCAGATACTCATGGCCGACCCTCCGCCTCATCGCGATCGGGCC
Organism: uncultured Solirubrobacterales bacterium; assembly: GCA_963822855.1. GTDB lineage: Bacteria > Actinomycetota > Thermoleophilia > Solirubrobacterales > Solirubrobacteraceae > Palsa-465. Next base: position 242,552 of record CAWGJE010000003.1, read on the forward strand.
CGAAAACCTCACGCCGCCACCAGCCATCGGCGCGTCGACGAACACATGAGGCCAGGACACAGTCGCGGCGGCCGCTACCGAGGACAACGAGAAGGGTGTGCGATCGAGCCAAAGGGCCTCCGAGTGGTCGACGAAAAGTCAGCCGACCAGTCTTCCCGGCACACCATCAGCAACAGTACACCGGTGTGTGCCCGCCCCCGGGCATCTTCACAAAATCTGTATACGCCGCTCCCGCGACGTCCCGCCTCGCTAACAGACGACCGCGGGCCCCCGCCGCTGCACTCCCTCAGCGGGCGATCTGCGGAACTGATCGTGTGGGGCGGCTTGACGCCGCTCCTTCGCGAGGCGCGGGAACCGACGGTCCCCCCGAAACCTCGTGCTCGCGCCTGGCCTGCTGGTCGACAAGGTTTACGTTAGCTACTGGGTCTGGGGCCGACCCTCGGCCTACCAGCCGTGAGAGGACCTCCAAGACCTCTTCCGCCGAACAAAGCCGGACTTCGACCCGAGGCTCACCGAGGTGCGCGCGGGTCGGAGACGACCGCGGCCGTCGCGTAGCCGATATGGACCGGCCGAGCATCCTCGTAGTCGCACTAGCCGTACACGTGCTCGGGGCCTCTTGCTAGCAGCAACGCCTCGCCGGTAGGCTCGCGCCAATGACTGCTTCATATCCAAGGAACCCAGCTATCGCCCTCGTCGGCGAGGGCTTCCGCTCGCTTCTCATGCATTGCACACCCCGCCGTGTCGGCTTGGAGAGTCGCGAGATCACGATCCTCGGAACCAACGACGACCCCGTCGCCACTTATCAGCGATACGCGCACAACCTCGGCCAGGCGGTGTTGCGATCGGAGTTTGAGTCGCATTTCCTGGTCTCCGACCGGCCCCACGCTGTCCTAAGCCCGACGCCGGGCGCTGCGCGCATGGGATAGTGTCGACCCCGGTGATAAGCGAAGCGGGAGTCGCTTCCGGCGAGGATCAGCCGCCACCCCCGCCGCCGTCGCGTGTGGCGGTTTATTACGTGGTCCTCGTCCTGGTGACGGCCGCGGTCGTCATCGGGGTGATCGTGGCCGGGAGCGGCAAGCACGCCCAGCCGACGATCGCGGGAAGCTACAACGTGTCCTCGGGCGCCGCGTGCCTCGGCGCCAAGGCTTTCGTGGTCCAATCGGGCCAGTTCGTCTCGTTGTCGAACACCCAGGGCACGCTGAGCGGCGAGCTCACGTTCAAGCACGGCCGGCTGACCGGCACCGCCGACTGCATCGGCCACGCGCAGGCCGCGATCGACGCCCACGTCGTCAATGGGCTCTTGCTCGGGACGATCGGTGGCCGGCCGCTTGCGGCCGAGCTCAAGGGCGATCCACCCACGCCGGGCGTGCCGCTGCCGCGGGCCCCCGGCTCGATCTCCGGCATTTACACGCTGAGCCCGACCTCGAACTGTCTGGGCACGAACGTGACCCTGACCGAGTCCGGCTCGCGGGCCGAGGTCGTGACCAAGAGCATCCGGCGGGGAACGATCGTCTACCGCAAGGGGAGCTTCGCCGGGACCGTGGCGTGCAACCTCGGCGGGTCGAGGCGGATGTTCGGCACCGCCGCCGGGCGCGCGCTCGACGTGATGCTCACTCCCGTCGCAGCCGGGGCCTCGCCCACGCTGAGCGAGCACGTGACCGGCACCAAGCAGCGGACCGCCGACCAGACCGTGGTCGCGTTCTTCATCGCGACGCTGGTCGTGATGTTGTTCGCCCGCCTGTGCGGGAGCCTGATGCCGAAGATCCGGCAACCCCGGGTCATGGGCGAGGTGCTCGGCGGCATCATCCTCGGGCCGACCGTGTTCGGCGCGATCCTGCCCACGCTCCAGGGCGACGTCTTTCCCACGGACATCGTGCCTTACATCGGCGTCGCGGCGAACCTCGGACTGGTCTTCTACATGTTCCTGATCGGGCTCGAGGTCGACCTCAGCCAGCTTCGCGGCCGTCTCGGGATGACGCTCGCGATCTCGAACACGAGCCTGCTGTTCCCGCTGATGCTGGGCCTGCTCGCGGCGCTGCCGCTCTATGGCCTGCTCGCGCCTCCGACACGCTTCCTGGCCTTCGCCCTGTTCATCGCCGTCTCGATGTCAATCACGGCCTTTCCGGTCCTCGCCCGGATCATCTCCGAGCGCCGGATGGTGAAGCGCCCGCTCGGCACACTCGCCCTGTCGGCGGCGGCCCTGAACGACGTCTCGGCCTGGTTCCTGATCGCGCTGGCCACGGCGCTCGCGGGCGCCGGCACGGGCCTCGACGTGCTCAAGACGATCGGCGAGGCCGGTCTGTTCGGCGTGATCATGTTCACGGTCGTTCGACGGATTCTGGCCCGCGCCGCGGTGGCCTACGACGAGCAGGGGCGCCTCCCGGGCACCTGGTTCACGGTCATCCTCTCCGGAGTGCTGCTGTCGGCCGTGATCACCGACAAGATCGGAGTGGCGGTGATCCTGGGAGCGTTCCTGATGGGGCTTGTCATGCCTCGCCACGCCGGCCTCAGCAACGAGGTCACGAAGCGACTAGAGGACTTCGTGCTGACGCTCCTGCTCCCGCTGTTCTTCGCTTACACAGGGCTACGGACCAACATCGGTGCGCTCGGCCAGACGGAACTCATCCTGATCACGCTCGGACTGATCGCGATCGCAATCATCGGCAAGTTCGGGGGAACGTTCATCGCGGCACGCACGATGAACCTTCCCCTCCGACAGTCCTCCGCGCTCGGGGCCCTGATGAACACGCGCGGCCTGACCGAGCTGATCGTGCTCAACATCGCCCTCGACGAGGGAGTTATCTCGCCGGCGCTGTTCACCGCGCTGGTGGTGATGGCGCTCGTCACCACGCTGATGACAGGCCCGTTGCTGCGACTGATCGATCCAAAGAACCGGTTCGGAGAGCCTCCGGAAGAAGAGCTCGCCACGGCCACCCGACTGACCATCGGGGACACCCCCGCTCCGTCGCACTCGATCCTGGTCGCGCCGCAGACCGAGACGTCGCTAGAGCCGCTGCTCGCGATCGCCGCGCCGCTCGCCCGCTGGGAGCCGCCCCGTGAGCTGATCCTCCTGCGGCTGGTCCCGCCGCCGCGCGGATCGGCCGTCCGTGGAGGGATCCAGACCGAGCAGTTCGAGGTCCGCGAAGCGTCAGATCACCTCCAACGGGCTCGGCTCGGGCTGCTTGACGAGGGGATCGCCACGCGCGCCGTGGCCTTCCCCTCGAGCCACCCGGGGAGCGACCTGGTGAGGCTTTCGCGTGGCGACGAGGTCGACCTGGTGCTGCTGGACGGCCGGCGCCCGCTGCTTGGAGACGGCGTCCCCCGGGGCGACGTCGGCGAGGTCCTCCACGATGCGCCGTGCGACGTGGCCGTGCTGGTGGCCCGGGAGGGACAGCCGGTCGCGCCCGCACCCGGGACGCGCGTGGTGGTCCCGTTCGGCGGGGCCGAGCACGACTGGGCCGCGCTCGAGCTCGCATCGTGGCTGTGCGCGGCGACCGGCGCCTCGCTCGAGCTGCTCGGGGCCGGCGGCCAGACCGCCGAGGGCAATCACGCCGGGCGCATGCTGGCCGACGCTGCGTTGCTCGTTCAGCAATTCGCCCGCGTGGCCCCGACCACAGTGCTGGCTGAGCCCGGGCGGGCCGGGATCGTCGCGGCGGCCTCCCAAGCCGACCTGCTCATGATCGGGCTGTCCGAGCGCTGGCGCAAGGAGGGCCTGGGGGAGACCCGGCGAGCGATCGCGAAAGCGGCCCCCGCCCCGATCGTGTTCGTCAGGCGCGGCGAGCGACCCGGCGCGCTCGCGCCGGCCTCGGACGCCACTCGATTCGCGTGGTCGACGGCGGGCCTCGGCACCAGCGGCGCGCGCGGCTTCAGCCGGGCGTTCAGCACCTCCGGCTTGCACGCGCCATCGCCGGGGAACGTGGTCGATCCCCCAGAGCCGCCGGCCACCGACTGACCGACGCGGCGGGCTTCGTCCCCGCTGTTCTCGGCCTGGTCCGGGTCGCCCCCTATCTCTCGAGCGCTACCCGGTCCTGCTCGCCGGGCCTGACGCTCGGCGCCAGGACGGCGCTCTATGTCATTGGTCAGATGCTCGAGCGCCTGCTCAAGGACACGCCAGACGATAGGTGAGTGGGCGGCCTACCCCAATTCCAGATTCATATCTAGCTTTGGCCCGCTTCCAGCGGGCGTCGAAAATCGTGCGTCAGGTCCCCTCGACGAACGCGGGGGGCTCCGGTGATCGGGCACTCGCTGATGACACCCAGCACGACCGACACTGCGCAGCCGGGTTACGCCTAGAGCAGCAGCACTGGCATCGACCGCATCGTGGCCGCTTCGCTGCTTGCAGCCGTCCGGCGTTCAGTTAGCGCTCCAGCACTGGTCGGACCGAGCTGCTCGCGATGCGCGGCGTGTGCGCTTGTGGCGACGAGCAGGTCCGTCGCAGCGCGCGGGTTGAGACCTGCATTCGCGCTCGCGCGGGCATGGAAGGCGAGCACGGGTATGTGTGTCCGCTTATTCCCTGGCTCCCGATGTTCGCACCGAAGGGAGCGCCCCGGCCTGAAAGGTCAAGTAGCTGGAGCTGCTGAGACGTCGAGGAATTCCGCGACGTCGGGCCGACCCGATGTGGTGGTGCTCATGCTTGCTCCTCTACGGTCGTTGGCTTGAACTGAAGGTCGGCGCGGCTTTCGTACACGACGTAGGCCCGGCGCCATGGGTCCTCGCCGATCGAAAACGATCCGACGAGGGTCCGGACCCGACCGGACAACCCCGACCCCGCGCCAGGCGGGTCACTTTTGAACCGGCGCAGGTGGGTCACTATTCAGGCGGCGCCCACAAGACGTCGCGGCATCGAGATGTCGCCATTGCGACAGCCAGCTGTACGTCACCGAGAACACGAATGCGATCGTGGGTGGGGTAGCAGCCGGGCACTCGCGGCTGGCGAAAGCTGCGTCCCCGGCGGCCCGTTCGACGGACTCCTCCCCTCGGGCGAATGTTGTCGCGCAGGGTTGTCGACGCACGTGGCCGGTTGACGCTCGAAGCGGTGATTCGGGTGGCGTGGACGGTTTCGCGCCGAGAGCATTCGCGTGGTGCCGGCTGCTGACGGCGTTGGTTGCGGGTGTCAACGCTCGATAGAGGACCGGCCTCGGTTGCTTTCCGCATCGACGCGGGCGGGTGCTGTGGTGTCAGTCGAGCCCGGGCGGCGTCGGTGCCACCACGGCAGTCGGAGCCGACGATGCCGGCTGCCCAGCCCCGCCGGTGTTGCTCGCCACCTCCTGCACGCGGATCGTGTCGCCAACATCCCCGGCGGTGAGCGTGTACGTCTGGCCGGTTGCGGCACTGATGGGCGAGCACGACTGGCCGGACGGGTCGCAATCCTCCCACTGGTATGTGTAGGCGGTCGGGCTGTTCGACCATACGCCATGCGACTCGGTCAGGGTCTGGCCTTGCGATGGCATGCCGGAGATCGACGGCACGGCGGTATCGAGCGGTGGGCCGGGCGGCGCCTGGAAGGACACCACGTATGCGTGGCCGGCGTCGTCGAAGCGGCGCAGGAACGCCTGCCAAACGCCCTGGGCGTCGGAAACGGCCATGGCCGTGGACACGGTGACCTCGACCAGTCCCTGCCGGTTCACGCCCGTCCAGTTGATGAGCGCTTGGTCCATGCGGTAGGGCATGTGTTGGAAGGCGCGAAGAGCGGCAATCGCGCGGAGCAGTCGTTGCCTCTCGGATTGCTTGTGCGCGAGGTGGTCCTGGCGGGTCACCACGCGCGGAGACTGCGCCGCAAAGGTAACGGCGGCACGCGGCCAGAGAGCCCGGGCGCCCAGTGCGCTGACGGGCGAGCCGTAGGCGTAGATCGGACCGGGCTCGCCGACCTGCTGGGGATTGCTCAGGGGAACGACGTAGCGGCGGACGCCATGGAGGGAATCCCCCTCGATCGTGACCAGGAAGCCGGGATACACAGCCTCGACGATCCCCGTATGCAGGCTCGTATCCACGGTCCATGGCCCGGTGCCGAACAGCACCGCATCGCCCGGCTGCGGCACGCCGCGCGGGCCTAGGACATAGGTGGAGGCTCGCGACCAGTCGTACAGATAGCCGGTGAAGGCGAGGCTCGGCACGGGCACACCGGCGTTGCGCCACACCCACGTCACGAACAGCGAACACCACGTCTCGCACGGCCCGAACTTGGTGCAGTAGTAGCCGTGGTCGTGATAGCCGATCTGCTGCTCGGCCAGCGACACGATGCGCTGGCGGATCGCCGTAGCGTCGGCGCTCCTGGCGCCGAAAAGCAAGGTCACCCAAAGCGCGACAGCACAAACAGCCGCGTGCTTGAGACACCGGTATGTCCACGCTGATCGCACGGGATCACGCTCCTCGGCTCCCGGCTACGCCACTCGACCGACGCACACCGTAACCGACGCCCGGCAGCCAGTGGTGACGATGCGGGTAGCGAGAGCATCAGCTTGGTCTCAAACGCTCCGCAATCCTCTACAACTCCCACCAAAGCTCGCTGCAGTGATCGACGACGCCACCCCACACGCTCGATTTCCTGGCGCTCGTTCGCCGCAACGTTGCCCGATGCCCGGATCACCGCGCCGCGCGACACGCGGTCGGCCACGGCGGCCAAGGAGGCCCGCCGATCAGCGGGCCGTTGCCAAAGCCGGTGCCGCCGCCTCGCTACACGGAGCCCAAGCCCCACCTTCGTCCTCCGCAGGCTTGACCAGCACACGCCGCGCAACCCGGATGAATCCGCGACGCGTTGCGGACAGCTCAGGTCACCCGACCCCGTCGCCGGGGCGTGGCTGCTCCGTCGCCTTATCTGTGCGATCGTCCGAACTTCGTACGAGCCGGCGATCGCTTGCGTTGCGAACCAGCAGTCCGATGCCCCACAAAAGAAGCACCGCAGTGTCGGCTCCGTCGTCGGAGCTCTGGTGCTTGCAGCTGAACACGACGGGCTAGCGTCCGCGTGGGGCGGTCTGCTTTCCCAGGCTCTGGTTGGTGGTTGTGCGGGTTTTCGATTCAAAGCATTCCGCTGGCGCCGATCATCGCACCCTGGTCACAGGGTTGAAGCTCGCGCAATGACTCTCTGAGAGGATCACGCTGCCGGGAATAGGAAAGGGGCTGGTGCGATGGTTCGTCGGATCGATCGACGGGAATTTCTCACGGGTGCCGGGGCGCTGGGGGTTTCACTGGCGTCCGCACCCACCGCCGGCCGAGCGGCGCGCGTCGCGGCCCACGTGTCCGGGCCGCCGATCCGCGGGCAAGTGATCCGGCGCGGCGCTCCCGGCTTCGTGCAAGCCGCGCACGTCTACAACGAGCTATACGACCGGGTGCTGCCGAACCTCGTGGCGCGTCCGCTGGATGTCGCCGACGTACGCGATGCGGTCCGGTGGGGCGTGGCCCACGGCGTCTCGCTGAGGGCTCGCTCTGGCGGTCACAGCTATGCCGGCTACTCGACGTTGCCGGGCGGCATGGTGCTCGACCTGCGCCAGCTACGCGGCATCGGAGTTGACGTGCACAAGCGCACGGCGACGATCGGCGCCGGGTCGCAGCTAATCGACGTATACGTGGCCCTGGCGGCTCGAGGGGTGACGATCCCAGCGGGCTCGTGTCCGTCGGTCGGCATTGCCGGCCACGCGCTCGGCGGCGGTATGGGCCTAGCGGGCCGCAGGTTCGGTCTGACCGCGGACAGCGTGCTGGAGGCCCAGATCGTGACGGCGGATGGTCAGCTGCGGACCGCCAACGCGCACACCAATCCCGACCTCTATTGGGCGCTACGTGGCGGCGGTGGGGGAAACTTCGGCGTAGTCACGAGTTTCCGGTTCCGGGTTCACCCGGTCCCGCGGACGGTGGCGGGGTTCACGGTGAGCTGGCCGTGGTCGCAGGCCGACGAGGCCCTCGCCGCCTGGCAGGCCTGGGCTCCTCACGCACCCGCGGCGTTCACGTCGATCTTCCATCTGACTGCCAGCGGCGGTCAAAACCTCGTAAACGTGAGCGGTCAGTACTTCGGTCCGGCGGGCGATCTGGGACGGTTGCTCGCACCGTTGACGGCCGTCGAGGGCGCCGGCGTCTCGGCCGGCAACTTCGGCTACCTCCAGGCACAGCAGATGTGGGCTGGCTGCTCGCACACCTCGCTCACCGCTTGCCACACCCAGGGCACGCGACCTGGAGGGACGCTCGAGCGCGACAACTTCCAGGCGAAGTCCGACTACGTGGCCAAACCGCTGCCCGCTGCCGCCCGCCAGACACTCGTGCGGGGCGCGGAGGCTCGACTGAACTCTTCCGGGCACGGCGCGATCCTGTTTGACTCCTACGGTGGCGCGATCAACCGGGTCAAGCCGGCCGCAACCGCGTTCGTGCACCGGAACGTTCTGTTCTGCATCCAGTACCTCAGCTACGACGGCGACGCGGCGTGGCTCCGCTCGCTCGGAGCGCAGATGCGCCCGTACGTGACCGGGGGCGCCTACTTCAACTACACCGATCCCGGACTGAAGAACTGGCAGACCGCCTACTACGGGTCGAACTACCCGCGACTGCTCGAAATCAGGCGCCGCATCGACCCGCAGCACTACTTCAACTTCCCGCAGGCGATCGGGCGTTAGGGGCTGTTGGGGAGGGCGAGGATACGGCGGTCGGCGTTTCTAGGCCGGCACGACCGATCGCCGCCGACAGCTCGGGACGATCGCCTCGCTTTGCGCCGCCCCGCCCCGGACCACTGCGTTGCCGACGAGGAGAAGCGCCCGCCGGGCTGGCGGTTGGCTGCTGCTATGGCACGCAGTCAGCTGACTTGCGGCGCGCCGCAGACGGCTGCTGAAGCAGCCCGCGGAACCAGTTCTACGGGCCCATCCGCGTCCTGACTGGACGACTGCTTTTGCGCTTCGGCCGGCGCTGCTCCGGCGAATGCTTTGGCGACCAAACGCAACCTCACAGAGACGCGGTGCTAGCCGCGAGCTAGCGAACACGCGTGCTCCGGCGCGGTCGGCTGTGCGCCGCTGGTTTCCATGCAATTCGGCACTTCCCTTGGAGAGGCCGAGCCGCAGGCGGGGTTCGCGCGCGTCGGGCTTGAGAACCGAGGAGAGCCTCTTGCCGTCGGAGCGGGGGACGGTGCGATCCCTGAGTCTTGCGCCGCCGCGGGAACTTTGCGTCGCGGCCCAAGCGGTCACTTTCGTCTCCTCGACACCGGCAGGTCAGACATATACGTGCTCAGCTGCAATCGAACCTCTTGAGCGTGGACGCGGGCGTCAGCCCTGAGAGTCAGGCGGCGAGTACGTCGTGTACGAACCGGACGACCATCGTTCCGTCGCCGACCGCGCCTGCCACGCGGTTGGTGGCGCCGGCGCGGACGTCGCCGGCCGCGAACACGCCGGGCCTGGTCGTCTCGAGCAGGTGGGGCTCGCGGTCCGACACGGGCCAACGCATGTGTCCGTCGTAGCTCGCGGCGCCAGGCCCGCACAGGATGTACCCCGCGCTGTCAACCGGCAGGATCCCCGTGATCGCTTCCGTGCACGGATCGGCGCCGATCATGACGAACACGGCCGTTGCCGGGACTTCCCGCCTGCTTCCGTCGCGCCGGTCGGCAACCGTCACCGATTCAACCGTGGCCGAACCGTGGACGGCCACGACCTCTGTATCGGTCATGAGGTCGATTCGCGGCGAGCGCTTGAGGCGGTCGACGAGGTAGTTCGACATAGTCGATCTCAGCGTCGGGCCACGCACTACGACGCGCACGCTGCGGGCCTTCGTGGCGAGGTGCGCCGCCGCCTGTCCGGCGGAATTCCCGCCGCCGACGACGATCACGTCCTGATCGCGGGCACGCTCGGCATCGCCCGCCATCGCCCAGTGGTACACCCCGGCGCCGCGGAAGCGATCTACACCCTCAGCCTGCAGCTCCCGCCACCTGGCGCCCGTCGCGATGACCACCGACCGAGCGAGTACGTATTGGCCATCGTCGAGATCCACTCGCAGGAGCCCGTCCGGCCCGTCGGCCAGTTCGACCGCCCGGTGAAAGCTCGACAGGACCGCGCCGAAACGGCGGGCCTGGAGCGTCGCCGCGCGTGTCAGATCCGTCCCACGGATCCCCGTCGGGAACCCGAGATAGTTTTCGATACGCGTGCTCGTCCCGGCCTGACCCCCGGGCGCCCAAGCCTCGGCCACCAGCGTCCGCAAACCCTCCGAGCCACCGTATACGGACGCAGCGAGGCCGGCGGGACCGGCCCCGAGAACGACCAGGTCAAAACGCTCCCCGTCGACGTCCGCGCGCAACCGAAGCGAGCGGGCAACCTGCGCCGCCGACGGGTTGCGCATCACCTCAGTGGCGTAGATCAGCACCGGAGTCTCGGAGCGCGGGATATCGAGCCACTCGAGCATCCGGGCGCTCTCGCTGTCGGTATCGGCGTCGTACCAGCGCACCGGGAGAAGATTGCGCTCCAGTAGGTCCCGAACCTCGAACGCCCGCCGAGAGTTGCGAGGCGCGATCAACCGCATGATCCCGTGCCCCTCCGCCTCGTGCCACGCCCGCCGGGCCAACAGCGTCGCGAACACCTGCTCGCCGAACTCCGGCCACCGGGCGACCATCGCCCGCAAGCCACCCCGATCGAACACGATCACATCGGTGGGCTCCACCGCCACGCACGCGCTGATCGTTGGCTCTCCGGTAAATGCCGCGATGTCGCCGATATACGTTCGGCTATCCGCCTGCGCAACGTACACATCCTTGCCGGGCTTCCGATCGATGAACTCGACCAGCCCGCGCTCGATTACATAGAACGGCGCATCCCGCTCGGCATGCTCATAGAGCACCTCCCCCGGCTCGAACCGGCGCCGCGTCCCTCGCTTGCCCAGCCACTCGAGCTTGGCGTCCGAGAGCCGCGGGAACAGAACCTCGTCAGCCAGATCGGGGAACCGCTCGCTTCGAACCACCTGCGTCGTCGCCACACATCCAGGCTACAGAGCGCGCTCTGGCTCTGACTGCCACCCAGCTCAGCTTGAATGATCCCGACACACCGCCACGAAACACGATGTGCCGACGCCTGCTCTCTTTCGCAGGCCCGGTCGAGACGACTCGCCTCGGTCAAACCGTAGAGACGTGATCGTCACACGCCCGTGTGGCTGCTCTCGGTGCCCGGGAGCACCGACGACCACGCCGGAAGAGAAGGCAAGACCCTTCAAGGCGGTGCCAGTAATCGAGCGACTCGGCTCCGTCATCCAGATCCGGCGGTGCGAGCAGCCGCCCGAGCAGTTGCTCGTCTCTTGATCGTCGGAGGTTCATTTGTTGGCCGATTTGTGGCATGGCCCAACCGCTCCGGGTCCGCTCACGAAGCGAAAGCGGCCGTTGGCGAGGAACCCCAGGTCGACCCAGGGAACGAAAGATCATGGTGTAGCGGCCGGGAGCGGCGCGAGGTTGCATTGACGGGCGAATAGGATCGACGGCATGAGAGGGATTCGAGAGCGCCTCGAACGGGGTGTCGTGGTGGGGGCAGAGGGGTACTTGTTCGAGCTGGAGCGACGGGGCTACCTGAAGGCCGGTCCGTTCGTGCCGGAGGTGGTCCTCGATTTCCCCGATGCGGTGCGGGAGCTCCATCGCGAGATGCTCCGGGCCGGCGCGGAGGTGATGGTGGCGTTCACGTACTACGGCCACCGCGAGAAGCTGCGGTCGATCGGACGAGAGGCCGACCTCGAGCCGCTCAACCGGCAGGCGTTGCGCCTGGCGCGGGATGTCGCGTCCGAAGGCGACGCGCTCCTGGCCGGCAACATCTGCAACACCTGGGTGTATGACCCGGACGCGTCGGAGAGCTCGGGGGAGAAGGTGCGGGAGATGTACCGCGAGCAGGTCCGGTGGGCGGCTGAGGAGGGAGCCGACCTGATCATTTCCGAAACGCACGATTACTTGGGCGAAGCGTTGATCAGCCTCGAGGCGATCCAGGAGTCCGGCCTCCCGTCGATCGTGACGTTCGCCTCGACTGATGATGTGACGATCGACGGGTATGAGTTCGACGAGGCGTGCAGGCAGCTCGAGGCCATGGGCGCGGACGTCGTCGGGCTCAACTGCTCGCGCGGTCCGCAGACGATGCTGCCGATTCTGGAGCGGATCAGGGCTGCGGTCGACTGTCATCTGGCCGCGCAGCCGGTTCCCTACCGGACGACGCCCGCTCAGCCGAACTTCGAGGCGCTGAAGGACGCCGACGGGACGCGCGGATTCCCGCTCGCGCTCGAACCGTTCCTGTGCAACCGGTTCGAGATGGCCGACTTCGCCGCCTCCGCGCGCGACCTCGGCGTCAGGTACATCGGCGTCTGCTGCGGCGGCGCTCCCCATTACGTCCGATCGATGGCCGAGCGTCTGGGCCGGACCGTTCCGGCCAGCCGGTACTCCCCGGATATGGCGCAGCATCCGATCCTCGGGGAGAACGTCGGGGAGCATGCGAAGCGGTTCGTGAACTGGACGGACTGAGCCCGGGCGATGAGCGAGCCGCGAGTCGCCGTCGTCGGCGCGGGGGTCGTCGGCCTCGCGTGCGCGTGGGAGCTCCGGCGCCGCGGCGCCGACGTAGTCGTACTCGACCGGGCAGGCGTGGGCGGTGGCGTTTCGCGTGGCAACACCGGTTGGGTCTCGCCGAGCTTGACGTACCCGCTGCCGGCCCCCGGCATGTTGCGCGAGGGCCTGCATCAACTCCTCACTCGCGGCGATGCGTTCGTGCTGCGACCCAGCCTCGATCCGGCATTCGTTCGCTGGCTCTGGGGCTTCCGCCGCAACTGCAGCAGCACCCGCTTCGACGCCGGCATGCGGGCGCTGCTCGGTCTTAACCGCCGCACGCTGGAGCTGTTCGACGCCTATCGCGACGCCGGCGTGGCATTCGAGATGCACACCGCCGGCTTGGTCGTAGCCGCGCTCACTCCGGGCGGGCTTGGCCTCTATCGAAGGACCTTCCAGCGGCTGCGCGAGCTCGGCTACGAGGGAGGATCGATCGATGAGCTCGACGCTGAAGCGCTGGCCGCGCTCGAGCCCGCGCTCGACCGGGATCGGGTCGTCGTCGGTCTGCATGCACGCGTTGATCGCTTCGTGCGCCCGGAGCAGCTGACCGCCGGCCTGGCCGAGCGCTTGCGAGCCGATGGCGTCGAAATCCACGAGGACCGCGAGCTGCGCACGCTTGCGCGAAGGCCGGGCGGCTGGGCTTTGGAGACCACGTCCGGTTCGCTGGTGGCGGAGCGGATCGTCGTCGCTGCGGGTCTGCCGACCGTCTCGTTGCTCCGCCGGCTCGGCGCGCGCATAGCGCTCGTGGGCGCACGTGGCTACAGCGTCACGATCGCCGGCCGCGGCAAGCGACCCAAGCACGCGCTCTACCTGGCCGAGGCCAAGCTTGGCCTGAGCCCGTTCGATGGCGGCGTGCGTGTCGCAGGCGTATTCGAGCTCGGCGCCCGAAACGAGGCCATCTCACCTGCCGTAGGGGAGCGGCTGCTCGCGGCGGCCCGGCCGTACCTCCGAGGCTGGCGGCCGGACCCGGACGGCCCCGTCGAGGCGTGGGCCGGTCTCAGGCCGGCGACCCCGGACGGACTGCCGCTGATCGGAGCTCTCCCCGGATTAGACGGCATCTACCTCGCCACGGGGCACGGGATGCTCGGCGTCACGCTCGCTCCGGCGACAGCCAACCTGCTCGCTCCGCTCGTGCTCGAAGGACACGCGGCTCCCGAGCTCGCACCTTTCGATCCCGCCCGGAGGCTCTGAGCGCCTCGCCGACGCCCATCGAATACGAAGCGGCAGCCGAGGCGTGCACGACGGAGCCGGTTCGCCCGTGCGGCTGAGCGCGTCGGGATGGTCGCCGGCGTGCGTAGAACGGGGGTGGACGCCGTCGCGGGATCTGGGCCGTGCGGGTGCGGCTTACGGGAGCAGCGCCTGCGAGCCGGGCGATACGATCCGAGACTCACCCATGCCATCACCGAAGACGCGCCCGAGTGACGGCAGCGCGGAGGCATTCATCGCCGCTGTGCCGGACGATACTCGTCGCGAAGACGCGCAGAAGCTGTGTGGCTTACTGGCGGATTGGATGGGGGAGACTCCGGTGATGTGGGGTACCAGCGTTGTGGGCTTTTGGGTGCTACCGATATCGCTACGACAACGGTCACGAGGGCACGGCTGCGCTCGTCGGGTTCTCACCTCGCAAGGCACACCTCGTCGTGGACCTCGTTGGCGGCGTTCAGGATCGTTTCGCGGTGCCGACAACCGAGCCAGCGCCAGCACTTGACCTGCGTGATCGCCCGGCCGTGACCCCGCCGTGCCTCGTCGCCCGTGCCGGCAGGAAGACAAAAGTCGCGAGACCCTTGCTCTGCGTGCGGCACGAGCATCTCACCGCCCGCCGGCGGTCCCTGCACCGCGCGATAGGGCGGATCTCGCGGACGATCGCTTCCATATTTTGGGGGGCTCCGGACCGCGCGATCGGAACGGCGACCCAGCGATGTCCCCCATCTCGGCTGGCGGCGTGATCGCTTTGCGTACGAACGGGGTCGCCCGCCAGTTATCGAGCGTTGAGATCACGGCGCACCGTGTCGCGGTCAAAGCCTGCCGTCTCAAGCTGGCGCACGATCATGCCGACGTGCTTCTGGCTGAGATTCTGTCTCCCGTGACCAGGAACCGTGATCACAGCCCTTGATTCGTGGCGGAAGCGCCGATGGCTCGTAGCCTCGCCGCCCAGTTCCGTAAAGGCGTGATCGACTAGCCAGGCTGTGAGCGCTCTGCGGGTTACCGTGCTCATCGCGCGAATTCTCGGACGTGGCCGGTCACGACGCGTTGCTCCGTCCTGTCCGCCGCAGAAGGCCCGCCGGACATGGGTTTGCGCGTTCCCGGGAGAGACCGGCAGTCGTGGCGTTCGCGACGAGACGCTCGGTCCTCGTCCCAAGCTAAGCCAAGAGCTGCACAAGCACGGCAGCCGCTCATCTGGCGCCTGAGCGGCGGTCGACCTGCGGGCGCGAGGCAGAGTCGGGATTGTTGCCCAGCCACAATCCCCGGCCCTGACGTCGACCGCGTCGCAATTGACTGCGAGCCGCGGTAGGAGCACTCCGCTCGTCTGGCCGCACGTGCGCGGCCGGCATGGTCAGCTTCGTGCTCATGGCGAACTCCTCTCCAACGCGGCCGTCCCCGATGGGACCGCGCGCACGCGAGAAGCAGGAGCGCCGTGACGGTTATTGCGCTCGGCGCTTGCCCGCGGCACGACCGCGCCGGCCGGGACCGGGAGTAACGATCACGCCGTCGGCCGGGTACACGATCGACTCGTGCTGCTCATCCCAGCGCACGCGGTAATGCTCGTGCCCTTCGCGGCCGAGCACCTCGATGATCTCTCCTCGGCGCGACGCCTGGCCGTGGACGCCATGAGGCTCAATCCAGTCTCCTACGTGGGCGCCGGTTTCAACAGGCTTATTCGGCATCAGTTCACCTCCTTTGACGCCATCAAACCGCTCGGCCCCCAGCTCGGCATCGGTGACCGCGCGAAGCCCGCTGCGGTGATCTACGGATGTGCGCCCCCGGCGCAGAAGCAGTCGTTCCGGATCAGGGCTGCGATCAGCCCCGTGCCAGCGACGATCAGCAGAAGACCGGCTAAGCGCCCCGACGTCAAGCCGACCCGGTTGCGCAGTGGCCTGTGAGTAGATCACCACAGCGCGGGTGTTTCACGTCCACGGCTGTCGAACATTGGTCGGCCACGCATTCCGGACGGGGCTGCGCGATTCGCGAGAGCATGCCGACTCCGAGCATGCGCCCGCCACGGTTCCCGGATCCCTTTCGCCGACCAGGCGCTTCACAGTGCGCCATCGCGATGGCGACCAGACGCTCACCGAGGTTGACGGCTCAGGGTTTCGGTGAGGAGCGTCGTCGGCTCACCCGGCTCCCGCGTTCTCGGATGCGAGCAGAAGTCTCGCCACCGCCCGCCAGACCGTTGGTCGTCCTTAACGGAAGCGGCGCTTCGTTTGGCGACTGCTGGCGAACGGCGCGCTGAGCCAGCACCACCGGTCGGCGACCGTCGACTTCCGCTCCGCCTCTCAGATGAGCAGCGACGGACACGACCCAGGGTCACCGTTCGAAATCCTCCCGACGGAGAGTCGGATCTCTTCCCCCGGAGTTGTGCAACGCTTCGGCGCTCCAGTGGCTGCAGATGCGCCGGGGCATCCACCGGGGCGCGACGGTTGCGTAGGGCGAGCGAAAGCGAGAGGCTCCACCTAACACCAACAGACCGGGGAGGTCAACATGAGCAGCGCTGGCGTGGGCACCGATACCGCGACGGAGATCGCGGAGGTGGGGACCGTTGACATGAAGCTCGAGGTGGTGACGTTGCCCGTTTCCGATGTCGACCGGGCGAAGGCCTTCTACCAGAGCCTAGGGTGGAGGCTGGATGCCGACATCGTCGTGGGCGAGAACTTCCGGGTGGTCCAGGTGACGCCTCCGCACTCGGCCTGCTCGGTCGCGTTCGGCAAGGGCGTCACCACGGCCGACCCCGGCTCCGCTCAGCGTTTGATCCTGGCCGTCGACGACATCGATGCCGCGCGTGAGGACCTCGTCCGCCGTGGCGCTGATGTCAGCGGGGTATTCCACCTCGATGGGGGACCTGTCCCCGGACCAGATCCGGAGGGACGCTCCTACCAGACCTACGCGTCGTTCAGCGATCCCGATGGCAACGCCTGGCTGCTCCAGGAGATCAAAACGCGGCTCCCCGGCCGGGAATGGGAGGACTGACGATGGACGTCGCTGCCCTGGCGGAGCTGCTTGACGAAACGTCGGTGCGTCACGGCTCGTTCGAGGCGGTCGCCCCGCCGCACGACTGGTAGGACTGGTATCCGGCGTACATGGACGCGCGCGAGCGCGGGGACACCCAGGACGAGGCCTCCGCGGCTGCCGGGCGCTACATGGCCGACGTGAAGCACGTCGTCCCAGCTGCGTCGCCGGCAACCTAGAGGCATTGCGAGCGTCGTTCGCGGCCAGATGGGGATCGCCGGCAGAGACCGGTCCGCGACCGGCCACGTATAGGGTCCCAGCACGGGTCGGTCCCGGCAATTGCGCACCGACGGTTCACCGCTGTCACCGTCGGCGCGTTGTGTCTTGGCGTGGCTTCGATGGCAGAGCCCGTTCGACTAAATGAATCGACGAAAGTGGACTCGCGTCGCGTGGTGGATTCCAATGCGGCATGCAGCGCGGCACCGCGAGCGTCGGACGAGCGGTCAAGAGGGGCCCGTTGCATCCTGTATCCACACCGGGCATGATTTCGTTCTGTGGTGCCATCCACTGAGACCGAGGCGAACAAGGCGAACATCCGGAGATACGTGGATGAGGCGCTCAACCGTGGGATCCTCGACGTCATTGACGAGACGCGTGGCGAGTTGGCCGAACACGCGAAGGAGAAAGTCCTGGCGTGGAGGAATGCGTTCCCCGACTTTCATACAACGATCGAGACACTCGTCGCAGAAGACGACTGGGTCGCATACAACGTGCGGCACCAGGGGACGCATCAAGGGGAGTTCGAGGGCGTCGCCCCGACCGGAAAGCACGTCGAGTTCCGGACGATGGTCTTCAACCGCTTCGCGGATGGAATCGTCGTGGAGAACTGGGGATTGCACGACCACGCAAGTGTCCTGGAGCAACTCCGCGCCGATTAACGATCGCGGCGGTTTGGCCGCATCGGCGTTGCCTGGCCCTTGCGGGCCTGCGGCCTTCAGCTTCTACCCTTGCGCGATCGCTTGCCTGGACTGTGGCCAGGAAATGTCCCTGGCGCGACGCCAACCCATGCGCAACCGTAACGGAGTACCGCGCATCCAGCGCCCATCGCTCGAGCAGATGCTGACCGGACAGCCGCTCGCGTGCGACGTCCAGACGACCTCGGGTGAGCTCGGCGGTGTGCCGGTGATCTTCATCGAGATCGCCGACACAGAGCCACAGGGCGTGATCCTTCACATACACGGCGGCGGTTTTGCCCTCGGCTCGGCGACTAGCTCAGTCGGCTTTGCTTCTGACCTCGCGCGCAAGGCTGGCATGAGCGCGATCGCCGTCGACTATCGGTTGGCGCCCGAGCACCCCTACCCGGCCGCGCTACACGACGTGACAGCCGCCTACCAGGCGCTACTCCAGCGTGAGAGCGCAAGCGCGCGGATCGTCCTCTCGGGAGAGTCCTCCGGCGGCAACCTCGCCCTCGAGCTGCTCATCGCGGTCAAACAACACGGACTGGCGATGCCCGCAGCAGCCGCGCTGTTCTCGCCGATAACCGACCTGACCGTGGGCGGCGACAGCTACACCACCAAAGCCGACGTCGACCCCAACATCACCGCCGCCGCCATCCAGACCCGAGCCAACGACTACCTCAACGGCACCGGCACCGACCCAGCCGACCCGCTGGTCAGCCCGATCTTCGCCGATCTGACGGGCCTGCCCCCGCTGCTCGTGCAGGCCGGGTCACACGAGGTCTTGCTCGACGACGCCACCCGGCTGGCCGCCCGCGCGGCAGCCAACGACGTCGCCGTCATCCTGGACATAACCCCCGACGTCGCCCACGGCTTTCAAGCCTTCTCCGCGGTCCTCGACGAAGGCGACCAAGCTCTCACTCGCGCCGGCACCTTCCTTCACGCCCACGTTCAAATACCCGTCATGACATGACCCAACGACTCGCCACCTGAACAAGTGAAATCGACCCACACACCTTCGGCTGCTCCGTCGGAGGCGTTGGCCTCGGTGAGCACGGCTGCGTCTCTGCACTGCAAATCAAAGTTCAGGAGAACAAGGCAATGACCCCACCGAAGCCCTCAACCCTCGTCCGCCCATTCACCGTCGCGATCTCGGACTCCGAGATTGAGGACTTGAAGCAGCGACTCGCCAGAACCCGATGGCCGAATCCGGAAACCGTCCCCGACTGGTCGCAAGGTGTCCGCTTGGAGAACGCTAAATCGCTTATCAACTACTGGGAGCGAGAGTACGACTCGCGCCGATTCGAGTCGGAACTCAATCGTTTCCCCCAGTTCCTGACCGCGATCGATGGGCTCGATATTCACTTCATTCACGTCAAGTCCAAGAATCCGAATGCGATGCCCCTCATTTTGACGCACGGATGGCCGGGCTCGATCGTCGAGTTCCTGAAACTCATTGGCCCATTAACTGACCCGGCGGCATTCGGAGGAAACGTCGAAGATTCATTTCACGTCGTCGTCCCTTCGCTGCCCGGATTCGGGTTCTCCCAAAAGCCGACCGAGACGGGGTGGACTGTTTCCCGTATCGCAACCGCGTGGGTAGAACTCATGAAGCGTCTTGGCTATACGCACTGGGCCGCTCAAGGCGGTGATTGGGGCGCCGTCGTAACGACCGCTCTCGGGGCCATACGGCCTGAAGGTCTTCTCGGGATTCACTTGAACACTCAATACGCCTTCCCTGCACAGATACCCGACACGCTGTCGCCCGACGAGCGCTACGCCGTGGACACCCTCGCCCTCTACACCGGCGAACTCGGTGGATCAAACCACCTTCAGCGCACGAAGCCAGAGACCGTCGGATTTGCTCTGGCGGACTCTCCGGCCGGCCAAGCAGCCTGGATCTACGAAAAGTTCCAGTCCAAAACAGACAACCACGGGCTCGCCGAGGACGCGCTCAGCACCGATGACATGTGGACGCAATCTCGCTCTACTGGTACACGAACAGTGCCGCGCCGTCCGGCCGCATCTACTGGGAGAACAAATCGGGCAGCCTAGCTGGTCCAAAGCTCACATTGCCGGTCGCCGTGACCGTGTTCCCACGCGACATCCCACGCCTGCCACGAAGCTGGATCGAAGACACCTACAGCAACTTGATTCACTACGGCGAGGCCAACAAGGGCGGACACTTCGCAGCCTTCGAGCAACCCGAGATCCTGGTCAGCGAAAATTCGCACCGGCCTCAGGAGCCTCCGCTCGTAACGGGAGGCCGATCGTGCCTCGGTAATCGACGCGGCACGCTAGAGGTTGCAATAGCTGATCTCGACTTCGGTGGGTTCGGACCATTCGTCCTCGAGCTGGCGGAATACGAGGACGCGGTGGCGGCGATTGCGTCCGCTTGGGACGAAGCGAGCTCCACGGACCCGACACCCCGGCGACAAGCGGACGCGGGCGGCTGGGCGTTCGACGGTAACGAACAACAGGGTTGGTCTGTCTGGCTTCCCTTCCCAGACGACGGCGACCACCGAAGACGACATCACGACAACGCTGCCAGGGATGCGCGGACTACGTCCTGGCCGAGCTCGACTATTGGGTGGAGGTCGATGAGCGCCGCGGCGCCGGACGATGGTGCGCTCATCATCGCGCCCCGGGCCTCGGGTGCGGGTGACGCCGCACGGCGAGTGCGCTCGGGGACGTGTCTGAGATTGCGGACGGAGTCGCGGTGAAACTGCTGCTCCCGACGCAGCGTGATCGCGAGGCTCACCGGAAGGCCGTTGAGACGCTGCTCCCTCGCAACGCGAGGCTGTCGGACTCCGACGAGAACGCGTAGTCCCGGTTGCCGCGGCCGACCTCTGCTAGCCCAAAACTAAGTGCGACGAGGGCGAGATGGTTGTGGGAGAGCTGTCGCCGACGACGACAAACTCCGGCTGATCCCGCGCGTGGTCCGAGCGTCGGACGTCGTTTGGCACGATGGTCGGAGTCGCGAACTACGCGAACGCGGTGCTCCACGACGGGAGCGGTCGCCACGAGGCGGCTCGCCTGGCTACGGTGTACGGCCCATGGCACCGACGCCCGAGATCTTTCACTGGCACAACGATGGCATCCGGCTGACCGGTGAGCGCTGGCGCGGTGATCCGGGCGAGGAGACCGTCGTCCTCCTGCACGGCGGTGGCCAGACGCGTTACTCATGGAAGAGCACGGCGCGTCGGGTGGCCCGGGACGGCCGCACAGCACTCGTCCTCGACGCCCGCGGCCACGGGGACAGCGACTGGGACCCGCGCCAGGATTACACGTTGGAAGCGTTCGTCTCCGACCTCGTGGCGCTCCTGGACACGCTCGACGGGCCGCCGGTGCTCGTCGGCGCGTCGCTCGGCGGTATCACCTCACTGACCGCCGCGGGCGAGCATCCGGGGCTGGCCCGCGGGCTCGTCCTCGTCGACATCGTCGTCCGCGCCGAGCCGGCCGGCGTCGCGCGCATCACCAACTTCATGCGCGCCCATCGGGATGGCTTCGCCAGCCTCGAGGACGTGGCCGACGCGATCGCCGCCTACAACCCGGTCCGCAAGCGTCCGCCCAACCTCGACGGGCTGCGCAAGAACGTCCGTCTCCACGACGACGGCCGCTGGTACTGGCACTGGGACCCCGCCTTCATGGAGATCGACAACGAGTCGGTGCGCGACGCCGACTCTGGCCGGCTGGCCAGAGCCGCGGCACGGATCGACATCCCCACGCTCATCGTGCGCGGCCGGCACTCCGACATCGTCAGCGACGCCGGCGTGGCCGACATGAAGCGCCTGATCCCCCATGCCGTCACGGTGGACGTCGGTGCCGCCGGGCACATGGTCGCCGGCGACGATAACGACGTATTCACCGCCAGTCTCGAGCAATTCCTCGCGGCCGTGACAGCCACCGACCCGCCTAGGTAGCCGGTCACTTCGCGCGGCCAGCGTGCGAGTGGCTAAACGGAGAAGGCGTGGCGGGGCAGTGGACCGTCCGACCAGCGCCGGCAGCGCCGGGGCCTCTTTTCACATGGAAGCGCACGTAGAGAAGACAGCCCACCTCCGGCGTGACCCCTTCTCGGAAAAGAGCGGCCACGATCACCGGGACGCGCGCGACATTCGCGCCACAGTGGACGCCGATCGAGGGCGGTTCTGAGCCCGTCATGAGCGGTTCCCGCCGGGCCGCGAACCAGCCTATTTGCAGGTAAATCAGGCCATACTCACTCCTCGGAGGCTGGCTCGAATCCCGGTAGCGGTATCCGCAGAACGCCAGCAAATGGGGCAGAAATGACTGGCAGCCTGGTCCAATTACGGACCAATCTTGCGGGAGAGCGGGCCGACGAAGGGTCGTAGCTCGGTCCGATCCGGCCGCTGCCAGGACCGTCTGGCAGCGGTGGGACGATCGGGCAACGGCGGAGCGAACCGAGTCTGGGAGCGCGTTCCGCGCTGGCTGCGAGCTCGAGGCGGTCGCGCGTGAGCTACGCGCGCCGTCAGCAGTATCGCCGGCTCGCTCACGCTCGCAAAAGCGAAGCCGCTGCTCTCGCCCGGCGGCCCGCTCGCTGTGGAAGTTCGTCTTTGGCCCGGTGGCCAACGACACACGCCGTGCGCGGATGCAGAATTGGTCTTATGCAGCGGAGTGCTTTGTTGCCCGGGCTGTGCTCGCAGCTTCTGATCCTAGGCTGCGCCGTGTCGGATTGGCGCGTGCCGCTGACTGTGTGCGGCAACGGAGCCGTTCGGTCTCGCTTGGATGGTTCAGGGCCGCTTGACGCGACCTTCTCAGCGGCGTTCTGGTCTGTCTGATGCTAGGCCTCGCGCGGCCGCGACGGTTGAAGTCTCGCGTCTCGATACAGCTTGAGCGCCGCCCGGCGTGCGCCGGCGAGGATTGGGTCTCGGATCTGCCTACGCTCATCGATGCTGCGTGCGAGGAGTGGCACCTGTCACTCGACGATGAGCGGATGGCCGCAGGCGCGTGGGGGGTCGTGGCGTGGTGTCATACCGAGAGCGGCCTCGAGGCGGCGCTGAAGCTGTGCGCCAACGAGCAGCGCCTGTCTGCCGAGACGAACGCGATGCTCGCCTGGGGCGGGCCTCCGGCGGTCCGCGTCCTCGCGCATCGACCAGGCGCGCTGCTCCTGGAACGCGCCCGTCCGGGACTACCGTCGCGGCTCGCGCCCACGCGGTTAGCGCTCCTCCTCGACGCACTTCACCGACCCACGAGCTCCAGCCGGCGAGGACTCGGAGACTGGCGTACGAGCATCGCCGCCGCCGTCACGCACGTACCTTCCTTACAAGCACTCGGCCAGGCGCTGCTCAAACAAGGAGAGGGCCGTCCGGTGGTCGCCCTGCACGGCGACCTCCAGCCGGCGAACATCCTTGAGCACCGCGGCACGATCGTGGTGATCGACCCAGTCGGGATCGCCGGCCCCCGGGAACTCGATGTCGCGAACGCAGCCCTCCAGAACAATTGGGGCGAGGACTCATCAGCGCGAATCAGGCGGCTGGCGGACCTGACGGGCACCGACCAGGCGTTCGCGGTCGCCTTCGGCCAGTTCAGCGCCGTGTACGCGGCCCTCGCGCCGAGATACTGATCCGCACGTGGGTCGCAAGTCGCACCGAAACGCGCCGCGCCGTCGGTGAAGCTGCTCGGTACCGATCGAGCGCCGGCGCGGGCGAGAGCTCGGCGTTTCCGGCGGCAACGAGACGGACGTCCTGCTAGGCCAGCAAAGCACCACGCTCGTCGCGCGACAAGCCGGTGCGCGCGCCGCGCAGACGGCTCCCCCGTCACGACTGCCGGTCAGCACGAAAACTCGAGCTACTACGGCGGCCCCCACACGGGTCAGGCGGCTCGCGCCCGTAGATCGGTCGTGACGGGGCCGAGCTCGGCCAGCGGCGGGTAGCGGATGCTGATGCCGAAATCGGTGACCCGCCCGCTTCGCGCGTTGAGCACGAGCGTTATGACGGTTCCCGTGGGTGGGTGTGCTCCGGATGGGATCGGCGCCCGTTGTCTGCGAAAGCCCCCGGATTGAGATCAGGTAGGACCAGTTCCATTCGAACACCAGGTCGCCGGAGGAGATACGGACCGCGTCGAACCGGGTGCCGACGGCGTGCTGGATCAAGGTCGGCCTCGGATCCCCGTCTCCGCTCGCTGGCCTGGGCCGACCGGGCTCCGGGACCCCTGAGGTTGCGGAGATCCGGTCCATGGGCGGGCTTGTAGTGGAGGGTGATCTGACGAGATCGGGCTGTTCGGAGCAGCCGACCGATGAATTCAGGGCACGCGCTCAGTCATGACAGCGGACGGATGCTGAACTGGCTAGGCGAGGAGCTGTCATGCGGAAGCTTGTGTTGTCGATGGGAATGTCGGTCGACGGACTGGTTGCGCGGCCCGGGCGGTACGCGGCCGGCGGCTGGCGCCTCCCGCCCGAGGATGCTGCGCTCACGCAGCGCAAGTGCCCCACCCGCGCGGCCCTGCACGTCTATCAGCCCGCGGCTGAGGCCGCCTGACTGCCATGGCGACGGTACAAACGCACATACTCGAGACGGCTGGGGCGGACATCGCGTATGACGTCCGCGGCCCGCTGCCCACCGCGGACGGACGTCCGCCGCTGTTCATGGTCGGTCAGCCGATGACCGCCGGTGGCTTCGATGCTCTGGCCTCGAACTTTTCCGACCGCACCGTGGTTACCTATGACCCGCGCGGGCTTGGCCGCAGCACTCGCAAGGACGGCCGCGTAGACCACTCGCCCGTGGTCCAAGCGGGCGATCTGCACGCGGTTATAGAGGCGCTCGGAGCCGGTCCCGTGGACATGTTCGCGAGCAGCGGGGGCGCGGCGACCGCGCTTGCGCTCGTGGCCGTATATCCCGGCGACGTGGTCACGCTCGTGGCGCACGAGCCGCCGCTCATCCAGGTGATCCCCGACGCGGCGGCGGCCGAGCGCGCCCGCGCCGCGGTTCGCGACGTGTACGAGGCCAACGGAAGCAACGCCGGCCTGGCGGCCTTCATCGCGATGACTTCCTGGCGAGGCGAGTTCACCGACGATTACTTCGCCCAGCCGGCGCCCGATCCCGCCGCGTTCGGGATGCCGACCGAGGACGACGGCTCGCGCGATGACCCACTGCTGTCGGACCGGTCCTGGGCGGTCAGCGGCTATCGCCCCGATGTCCACGCCCTGGCCGCAACGCCGACGCGCGTCGTAATCGCAGTCGGCGAGGAGTCCGAGGGCATGTTCACGGGGCGGGCGGCGGTCGCCACCGCCGACCTGGTCGGTCAGCTGCCAACCGTATTCCCGAGCCACCACGGCGGCTTCCTCGGCGCGGACTCCGGATACCCGGGTCAACCCGAGGCGTTCGCGCGCAAGCTGCGCGACGTCCTCGCCGACGGACGGCGCTAGTACTCGTCGTGGCGGCGGACCCACAGCGGCTCCGTGGCACTCTCGTCGCGACCCTTCGCGGTCCGATCGAGCAGCCCGTAGTAGGCCATCGCGACCTCGAGACCGCGATTGGTGGTCACGTAGGTCCGATAGACGGTCCCGTCCGAAAGCGCGTACGCGCTCAGCCCGGGGCCTTCGGATACGTAGCCGCCGGCGTCGGTCCCGCACATGCGGGCGTTCTGCTCGACGGTGCTCGGGATGTCGCCCTCGAGAAACGGCTTCAGTTCCTCCAGGGTGTAGAGGAAGCCGAGGTCGCGGTTGAAGTCGTTGCCGCCGCTCGATACCCAGTCGATGCCCCAACCCATCCGCTCCCGGTAGGCGCGGAGCTTCTCGAGCGGCGCGCGGGAGGCGAGGAGCAGCGTCGTGTCCCGAGCCTTGAGGTGGGGGACCTGGGGGGAGAGCGTGTCCGCGATCGACGAACAGACCGGGCATCCGCCCGTCCAGGAGGGCCCGAACATGAAGTGGTACACGAGCAGTTGGGAGCGCCCGTCGAACAAATCGGCCAGGGTCTTCGTCCCGCCCTCCGTGTCGAACCGGTAGTCCTTCTCGACCGGGACCCACGGAAGCTCGCGCCTCTTGGCGGCCAGCTCATCGCCGCGGTGGGTGAGCTCTTTCTCCTCCTTCAGCAGCGCGTCGCGCTCGGCCTGGTACTCCTCCTGCGTTCCGATCCGGTGCTCGGTCATCGATCTGCTCCTCGTGTTGGGGTGCCTGGCGGGTCACGCTATATAGTTAGCGAGATGGCTAATGATACGTTCAAGGCCCTCGCGCATCCGCTCCGGCGCGAAATCGTGGAGCGCCTGAGCGGTGGCACGGCGACCGTGGGGGAGGTGACACGTGACTTCGGCGTGTCCAAGCCGACGATCTCGCGGCACCTGAAGATGCTCGAGGAAGCAGGGATCGTCAGCCGTGTGATCGACGGCCGGATCCATCGCCTCGCCCTGCGGCCGGATACGCTCGCGGAGGCCTCGGATTGGATCGACACTCAGCGGCAGCGCTGGGAGCGCCTGTTCGACGTCGTCGGTGAATACCTCGAGGAGCGGAAGGACACGCGGTGACCGCGGAGTCCGGTTACGCGGTGCACATCGAGCGGACGTTCTCCGCTTCTGCCGAGGCGGTGTTCGATGCCTGGACGAGCCCCGAGGTGATGCGGCGCTGGCTGCACTGCCGTCCCGACTGGGATACGCCGGAAGCCGAGGTCGACCTCCGCGTCGGCGGCAAGGTGCGGGTGGTGATGCGCAAGCCCGACCGCACCAAGGCCGAGGCGCGGGGCGAGTACGTACTGATCGACCGGCCGCACCGGCTGGTGATGACCTGGACGTTCGGCGACGACCCCACCAACGAGCAGCTGATCGAACTCTCGTTCACCGAGGCGGCGGGCGAGACCACGGTCGTGTTGGTCAACAGCCGCATCTCGACCGATCAACGGCGTGAGGGCCAAGACTGGGGATGGCAGGGGTGCCTCGAGGAGCTTGATCGGCTACTGGCCGGATGACACCAACGAACACGAGGATCCGATGGAGAGTCACCTTCTGAGCGACGCTGCCGGGCACCCGCCGGCCCGAGATCAGCTCCGGCGTCTGACCCCGGCGATTCTGCTGATCGCGGTCGCGCTGGCGTGCTGGGCGATCACCGCACACCGGATGGACGGGATGGACATGGGCCCCGGCACCGACCTCGGCGGCTTCGGCTGGTTCACGGTCGTGTGGGCGACGATGATGGCGGCGATGATGCTGCCCTCGCTCGTCCCGATGGCGACGACGTACGCGCGAGAGAGTCGAGGCGTGGGTGCGTCGGCGCCCACCGTGGCGACGATCGTGTTCACGTTGGGCTACCTGCTGACCTGGGCGGCTGCGGGCGTGCTGGCGTACGCGGTGTTTCAGGGCGTCCGCTCGCTCGACCTCTCGTTCTTCGCTTGGCACGAAGGAGGCCCGTATGTTGCCGGCGGCGTGATCGTCGGCGCCGCGCTGTACGAGCTGACGCCCGTCAAACGGACGTGCCTTCGCCACTGCCGGACTCCGCGGTTGCTCACCGAGCGCTGGCGCTCGGGCTCGGCCGGTGGGCTCGTGATGGGCCTCGAGCACGGCGGCTTCTGCGTGGGCACAAGCTGGGCGCTGATGGCCGCACTGTTCGCCATCGGGGTGATGAACGTGGCGTGGATGGTCGTGATCGCGGCCGTGGTGGCGCTCGAGAAGCTGCTGCCCTGGGGCCGCGTCGCAATCGCAGCGACGGCGGTGTTCATCGTCGCGCTCGGACTCGCAGTGGCGTTCGCGCCCGACTCCGTGCCGGGCCTGACGGTCCCCGGCTAGTACCCGCCGGTCCGGACCCCGATTTCTCAACATTCGACCGCGCAGCTAGCTCGAGATGCGTCTAAGGCGGGCTATAGCCCCGCCCTGGCGCATTCGGCGGCGGTCGGGTGCCGAGTGATGACTTTTCGGGGTTGCCATCTGTCCGGACCGGAAAGTGGCCCGAGCGGCTCAAAGGGGCACTGAGGCCCGGCGTCACGGAACCCGGTCAGGCGCTGCCGTCAGCGATCCGGTAGCCGACCCCGGGAATCGTCTCGATGACGTCCGGCTCTCCGAGCTTGCGCCGCAGCCGGCCGATCGTGACCTGCACGGTCTTGGTGAACGGATCGGCGTTCTCGTCCCAGGCCTGCTCGAGCAGCGTCTCGGCGCTGAGCACGCCCGGGCTGGCGCGCAGGAGGGCTTCGAGTACCGCGAGCTCCTTGGCCGAGAGCTCGACTCGCCGGCCCTCGCGTGTGGCAATCCGCGTGAGCTGATCGAGTTCGACGCCGCCGCCCCGTAACCGCAAACCCCGGGCGGCCGGCTTGCGGCGAGCGAGGGCGCGTACGCGCGCCACGAGCTCGGGGAAGTGGAACGGCTTGGCGAGGTAGTCATCGGCGCCGAGCGCGAGCCCGGCCACGCGCTGTCCGGGCGCGTCGGCCGCTGTCAGCATCAGCACCATCACCGGCCGCTCGCCGTCGGCGATCATGCGGCACACGGCGTCGCCATGCACGCCGGGAAGGTCGCGGTCGAGCACGATGACGTCGTACGGGACGAGGTTGAGCTTGGAGACCGCGTCGAGCCCGTCGTAGGAGACGTCCACGGCCATGCCCTGGTCGCGTAGCCCCTCGGCGATGTCATTGGCGAGGCGCGGCACGTCCTCTGCAACCAGGACCCTCACGAGCCGACCCCCGCGGGTTCGCGGGCCAGGGTCGCGCCGCGCAGCTCGATCTCCACCCTGAGCCCACCGCCGGACCGCGCGCGCAACTCGAGCGCGCCGCCGTGCGCTGCTGCGACCGCAGCGACGATTGACAGGCCGAGCCCGACCCCGTCGGCCGACCCGGTACGTTCGGTTCCGAGGCGATGGAACGGCTGGCCGAGTTGCTCGACGCTCGCGGCGTCGAGGAGCGGGCCGCCGTTCTCGACGACCAGCCGTGCGCTGCCGTCGCGAAGCTCGCTCTGCACCGCGATGAAGCCGTGCGGCTCGTTGTGGCGGACCGCGTTCTCGATCACGTTCTGCACCATCCGCGAGAGCAGCGTGGTGCTTCCGGTAACGCACACCGGCGTGAGCGACTTGTCCACGTCGATGTCCTTCTCTGCGATCACGGTGCTCCCGCGCTCCAGGGCGGCGTCGACCAGCGCCGTGAGCGACACCGACGAATCCCCGTCGAGCAGGCCGTTCTGAGCGCGCGCCAGCATCAGGAGGCTTTCGAACAGCTGGTCCGCCTGGTCGAGCCCCTCCCGCAGCTTCGCGTCGAGCGCCCGCACCTCCGGAGGGATCGGCTCGGGCTTGGCGACCGCTACGTCGAGCGAGGTTCGCATCATCGTCAACGGCGTGCGGAGCTCGTGTGACGCGTTCGCGACGAACCGCCGCTGGGCGTCGAACGCTGCCTGTTGCCGCGCGAGCACCCGGCCGGCGACGATCCAGCCGAGCGCGGCCGAGACGACGGTCATGATCGCGAGCGCGATCCCGGACTGCACGACCAGCTGATGTAGGTCGACCAAATGCGTGTGTGTGACCACGCCGGTGGGCGGACCGCCCGGCGAAGTCGAGTTCACGGAGGTGATCGCGGTGGCGTGGCTGACCAACACGTACGTGATCGCCACGAGGCCAACACCGCAGGCCAGGAACAGGCCGCCGTACAACGCCGTGAGTCGCAGGCGCACGCTTCGCTGTTTGACCGGGAACCGCACGGGCACTCAGCATGCCCGATCGTAGGTAACAGCGGTTTAACGGCCACCGTTTGGGTCGTGTTGCGTTCCGGCGCGTACAACCCGCGGCGTGAACGTCACGACTCGGATCCGCGCTGTCACTCTGGTGGCGATTGCCGGCGCGGCTGCCGTCGGCGCGTGCGGATCCGGACGCCCGGCCGGCACCGCTCCGGCGAGCACCGGCCCGGCGCTCACGTACGTGCGATGTCTGCGCGCGCACGGCGTCCCCAGTTTCCCCGACCCTAGCCCAGATGGCCGCCTCCCGAACATACCGTCGAGCATTGACACCGCGGCGCCCGCGTTCCAGACCGCGCAGCGCGTGTGCGCGAGGCTGGCCCCGGGCGCCAGCGCCTCCGGTTCCTCGCTGGAAGCCGACAGGCTCCGGCTGCTCGCGGTGGCGCGCTGCGTGCGCGAGCACGGACTGCCGAACTTCCCCGACCCGACGACCACGCCACCGCCGTCGCCGCCGCCCGGCGCCCGCACGGGCAACGTCATCGGCGCACCGGGCGCGTACCTCCACCTCCCGCCGCCATCGCCGGCGCTAACCCATGCATTCGCGACGTGTGGGTTCGGAATTCGCTGAGCGCGTTCAGGCGCGCCCGCGGGCCAGGTCGAGCAGACGGCCAAGGATGCGCTCGCCGTCGACGCGCAGGCCGTTGTGCTGGTACTCGCTGGTCGTCCACGTCCGCAGACCCGGGATCTGCGCGGCCGTCTCCTCGGAGAACGTCCGCTCGACGTACATGTCCTCGAGATAGATCGCGGCGGCCGCCGGAACCTCGTTGGCGCGCAGGACATCGTCGTCGTACAGCCGCGGCCACTCGCGCTCGGCGAGGAGATTCGCGGCGTCGCGGAGCGGAGTGAGCGCTCCGTAGTCCTCGAACATCCACGGGTATACGTGCTCGCCGGTGAACAGGTCGGGGGCGTCGAAGTCCGCCGGCAGGACGCGCTCAGCCGACCAGCGGGTTGTGCCGCCGTCGGCCCAGGACGCCTCGTGCAGGACCGCGTAGATCGGGTCGCGGGCAAACGCGACCGCGGTCTCGACGTCGTGCAGGAACGCGGGCGAGTCGGGCGGAAGCTCGAGGATGTAGTGCAGATGCTCGGCTCCGTCGCTCATCCCGAGCATCTGTCCGAGCTGGCGAAAGCGCCGCCAGGTCAGACGGTCGCCGCATGGGAGCCGCAGCGCGTCGCGATCGATCCGATCGTGGAGCGCCAACACCCGCTCACGGTCGGCCGGATACCGGTCGTAGTAACGGCGGTTGCGCTCGAGCACGCGCTCGTAGGTGCGTGTGTAGACCTCATCGATCCGCGGGCCGAGGGCGGGGATACCACCGGTCACGAGCGCTTCGCGCAGCCCTTCCGGAGCCAGCGACAGGTAGGTGATCACGCACAGACCGCCGAAGCTCTGACCGAGCACGCTCCAGCGATCGACCCCGAGCTCGCGGCGGATCCACTCGGCGTCCCGCACGATCGAATCGGCGCGGAAGTGCGCCAGGTAGTCCGCTTGTTGCGCCGCGCTCATCCCCGGCAGGGTTCCGACCGGCGTCGAGCGACCCGTGCCGCGCTGGTCGAGCATCAGCACGCGAAAGTCCGTCAGCGCCCGGTCGAGCCAGCCGGGTGCGTTCGGCAGCCGCGTCGGCCGTGGCGCCTCGAATCCCGGGCCGCCCTGGAGGTAGACGAGAAACGGTCGGTCCCGGCCGTCGGGGTCGGCGAGCTCGCGCGAGAACACCGTGATCCGCTCGCCGGCGTCGTCGTCGTGGTCGAGCGGCACCTCGAACGAATGCTCGATCGCGACCAACCCCGGGAGCAGCACCTCGTCGGCCATCGGTGAATCATGCCCGCAAACGGCAACGTTGCGGGAAACCACGTGTAACGTCCCGACAGGCGGGGGGTTTGGTGTGTACTCGTGTGCTTGACGCCTGACCCTTTGTGGGAAGCTCTCTTGAGATGACTCGCAGCGAACGCATCGCAAACCTGCTCGGCGTGGTCCTTCCCTTCGCCGGCGTGCTCGCCGCGATCGTTCTGCTGTGGAACCAGGCCGTCGATGCCACCGACCTCGGGATCCTGATCGTGATGTACCTGATCACGGGGCTCGGCATCACGGTCGGCTTCCACCGGTTGCTGACCCACCGCGCCTTCCAGACCTATCCGTGGCTCGAGCACACGTTCGCGGTCCTCGGCTCGCTGGCCGTTGAAGGCTCGGTGCTGGATTGGGTCGCCGACCACCGCAAGCATCACGCCAACGCCGACAAGGAGGGCGACCCGCACAGCCCGCACGTCGGGCACGGCAGCGGCCTGGGCGGCCTCTGGCACGCGCACACCGGCTGGTTGCTCGAGACCCAGGGCCAGGCCGACTGGAAGAAGTACGCGACCGAGCTCTACGAGGACAAGAGCATGCGCCGGATCGGCAAGCGGTTCCCATGGCTCGTACTCCTCTCGCTCGCGATCCCGACCGTCGCCGGCTTCGTACTCGACGGCTTCACCCTGCGCGGAGCGGTGCTCGGGTACATCTGGGGCGGCCTGGTGCGGATCTTCCTCGTTCACCATGTCACATGGTCGGTGAACTCGATCTGCCACTTCTTCGGCCGGCGCCGGTTCGACATCGAAGACCAGTCGACGAACGTGGCGTGGCTGGCGGTGTTTTCGTTCGGAGAGTCGTGGCACCACAACCATCACGCGTTCCCGCGGTCGGCGTACCACGGTCTGCGGTGGTGGGAGATCGACCTGTCGGGGATGTTCATCTCGACGCTCGCGAGGATGCACCTCGCGTGGAACGTCGTTCGGATCACGCCCGAGCGCCAGCTGCAGAAGACCGCGGCGTCGAAGGGCGCGGCGTCCGTGCAGGCACACTGAGCACGCGCCTGCCTGCAGTCGCCGAAGTGTCAGACGACCGTCGACCAGTGACGCTCAGAGACGCCCGACCCGAGGACTGGGAGGCGATCTGGCCGTTCTTCCACGAGATCGTGGCCGCGCGCGAGACATACGCCTACGACCCGGATATGGACGAGGCGGAGGGCCGGAGCATGTGGATGATCGAGCCGCCGGGGCGGACCATCGTGGCGGCCGACTCCGACGGCATGGTGCTCGGCACGGCCAGCATGTATGCCAATCGGCCCGGCCCCGGCTCGCATGTCGCATCGGCGAGCTTCATGGTCGATCCCCGGCACTCCGGCCGCGGAACCGGCCGTGCACTAGGGGAGCACGTGATCGAGTGGGCGCGCCAAGAAGGGTTCCGCGCGATCCAGTTCAACGCCGTGGTGGAGACGAACGCGCCCGCGGTGGCGCTCTGGCGGTCGCTTGGTTTCGAGGTTCTGACGAACGTTCCCGAGGCGTTCAACCACCCCAAGTACGGGTACGTCGGGCTCCTCATCATGCATCGATTTCTTTAATGCGCGAGCATGTTCGGCCGATCAGGCCGTTCCGGGCTGCTGATCGGGCTGCGGCCCGCGACGAACAAATTCGGCCGTCCGTCCGCCGTCCAAGATTGAATCCTCAAATCCGTCCCCACGATTAGACCCGCAGGAGGAGTGCCGTGCCGTTAACACAGGCCCAGTTGATCACTGCCGTTGCCGAGAAGGCTGAGCTGAGCAAAGCCGACGCCAAGCGCGCGGTGGAAGCGCTCGAGACGATCGTGCTCGAACAACTCGGAAACGCCGAGAAGGTCAGGATCGGCGGTGTCGTCCAGTTGACCGTCCGCGTCAAGCCCGCCACCAAGAAGCGCACGGGTCGCAACCCGGCGACCGGCGAGGAGATCACGATCGCCGCGAAGCCGGCCAGCGTCGACGTGCGGGCGCGCCCGCTGGCGAAGGCGAAAGCCGCGCTGCCCTCGGTGCAGAAGGCTCGCCGCCGCCTCGCCGCCTGACAAGCGACCGTCCTACAGCTGAACGCTCTACGCCAGCGGCGGCGGGTTTCCCTCCGCGCTGGCGGCCAGAGCGCCGTCCCAGCCGCACACCGCGCAGGCCTGGCGGAAGACGGAATGGGCGAAGTCGAGCACGACCGCCCGCGGATCCGGGCTTCCGAGAACGTCATCCCAGTCGAGGATGTATTCGCCGAGCGTGTCATCCCAGCGCCCGGGCGGAATCGTCGCTCCCGCGAACCTTTCCGGCGCCGGATGCGCGTACGCGTAGAACGCGGCTTTGCCGTAGCGCCCATCGCCCGGCCACCAACCGACCGCGACCTCCTCGGAGTCCATCGCGTTGCGGAACAGGTAGTCGTCCGCCGGCGGCTGGGCTCGCCTGCCGGAGAACAGGTTGACGGACAGGTCGAACGACCCCCACCACGCGTTCACGGAGGTCGACCGGCCGCGGTACGGCGCGCGGAACGCTGCCAGTAGGAGCGCCGCCTGAGTTGCCGCCGCGAAGTACGAGCTGACCTGGTCCGTGTCGTAGCTCGAGTGCTCGTCGTCCTCGTTGAGCGGCACGGTCCAGGAAACCTCCTGCGGCGTCGGGTTGATCTCGACGGGTCCAACGAGGTGGCTGATCGCTTCGAGTAGCGCGCGCGTCACCTCGCCCACCGAGCGGTTGGGGGTCAGCGGAACGCGGCGGTCGCCCCCGCCGGTGTGCTCGGCGACGGCCTCGTGCGTTCGCAGGTCGAGCGCCACCACGAGGCCGCCGGACCCGTCGGGCGCGGGCAGCAGCGCCGTCTCCCACCCGCGCGCGGTGACGCGAAGCGCGGTGTGTTGAAACTGAGGCTCGGGCGGGGCGAGGGCGACCGCGAGCTTGCCGAGGACCTGGGTGTGCGCGTGCAGCGTGTCGCACGTTGCGGTCCAGTTCTCATACGAGGCCGCCGGCCATCCCGTGGGCATGGAGTCACGCTACCTGATCGCCTCACCCGCGCGCCAGCGGTGCTCGGCGCAGCGGCGGTGACAGACTGTGGCGGTGCCCTTCTGGCGCTCAGGACGCGATCGCGGCGCGGACGGCGGCGTGGACCGGAATGCACCCAACCCGCGCGCAGCGCCGCCCGACACCGAGGGGTCGGCCGAGCAGCAGGCGTCGCTCGAGGTCGAAGGGGCGATGCGGCGGGTCGCCGAGCAGGACACGCCGGAGAACCGCACGGCCCTGTTCGAGTTGCTGCTCGGGGCGACGCTGCTCGCCGCCACGTCCGACTCGAACTCCGAGGGCGGCGAACGCGGCCTCGCGATGATCGCCGGCGAGGATGGCCCGGCGCTGCCGGTGTTCACGCGGATCGAGGCGATGCTGGCGTGGCGCCCGACCGGTTACGGCCCGGTGGCCCTGACCGGCCGGACGCTGTTCGAGACGGCCGCGCGGTACAACACCGCGAAGATCGAGGTCAACCCGGCGTCGGTGCCGCGAGGCTGGATCTCGCGCGCCGAGATCGAGTCGCTCGCACAGGGATGCGTGCCGCTCGGCCCCTCCGAGCATCCCGCGCCCTCCAACGAGCCGGCGGCCCCGAACGAGCCCGCGTCCCCCACGGAGCTCAAGCTCGGGCGGCCGACCGTCCGGCCTCCCGAGGCGCTGATCGAGGCGGCACGGCGCGCGCTCGTCGCGCAGCCGCACACGCTCGCCGGGTGGATCTGCGAAACCGTGCGGGCCGATGGACCGCCGCAGCTGATGGTCGGAGTCGAGCTCGCTCGCGGCCTCGATCAGACGAGCGTCGAGGAGACGATGCAGGCGATCGTGGAGGAGACGTGGGCCCGGTCGGCCGATGCCCACCGGCTCAAGTTCATGCTCGTCACCGGAGACGCGTTTCGAAACAGGCTCGCCGCGGGCGACGGCGAGTTGATCTTCGAGCGCTAGCGGATCGAGGCGACCCGGGGGCCTCAGCTCTCGTCCGGCACGCGCTCACGGAGCTCGGTGAGCCATGCAGTGGCGGTCCCGTCGCTCGGGGCGCGCCAGTCCCCGCGCGGCGACAGCGAGCCACCCGAGCCGACCTTCGGCGCGTTCGGCATCGCGGAGCGTTTGAACTGGCTGGTGTGGAAGAAGCGCTCGAGGAACACGCCGAGCCAGTGCTTCAGCTGCCGCAGTGTGTACTCGTTCCGGCGTTCGTCCGGGATCAGGTCCGGCCACCAGCCCGCCGCACGGTCGCCCCAGGCGTGGTGGGCGAGGTACGCCACCTTGCTCGGCGTGTACCCGAACCGCACGGTGTAGTACAGGAAGAAGTCCTGGATCTCATAGGGTCCGACGACGCTTTCGCTGTCGGCTTCGGGCTTGTCCGAATCGGCCTCCTGGCGCGGCACCAACTCGGGCGAGATCTCCGTCTCGAGCACGGAGGCGAGCACCTCGTTGACCTCAGGGCCGAACTGATCGGTGTCGATCGCCCATCGCAGCAGGAACTGGATCAGCGTCTTCGGCACCGAGGCGTTGACGTGGTAGTGCGACATCTGGTCGCCCACGCCGTACGTCGCCCACCCGAGCGCCAGCTCGGACAGGTCGCCGGTGCCCAGCACGAGCCCCCCGTGGTAGTTGGCGAGCCTGAACAGGTGCGAGGTGCGCTCGCCCGCCTGGACGTTCTCGAACGTGATGTCGTAGACCGGCTCACCGTCCGCGGCGGGGTGGCCGATGTCGCGGAGCATCTGCGTCGCCGCCGGCCGGATGTCGAGCTCGGAGGCGCTGACGCCGAGCGCCCGCATCAGGCGGTGTGCGTTCCGCAGCGTGTGGTCGCTCGTCGCGAAGCCCGGCATCGTGTACGCGAGCACGTTCTCGCGCGGGAGTCCGAGGCGGTCTACCGCGCGGGCGGCCACGATCAGCGCGTGCGTGGAATCGAGACCGCCGGAGACGCCGATGACGATCTTGTCGATGCCGGTCGCCTCCAGACGGGTCTCGAGGCCGCGCACCTGGATGCTGTAGACCTCATCGCACCGCGCGTTGCGGCTGGCGGGATCGGACGGGACGTACGGAAACCGCTCGACCCGCCGGCGAAGGGGCACGACCTCACCCGAGAGGACCTCGACCCCCAAATCGAAAGTGATCCGCCGCAAGCGCGACAGCCGACGGCGATGATCCGCGATCGAGTCGCCGTAGCTCGAGGTACTGGCACGGTCGGCGACGATCCGGTCGAGATCGAGGTCGGCGAGGATGATGAGCTGCTCGCCGGTCGCGAACCGTTCGGACTCGGCGAGCATGTCGCCGTTCTCGTAGATCAGCGCTTGACCGTCCCACGCGAGATCGGTCGTCGACTCGCCCATCCCGGCCGCGGTGTACAGGTAGCCGGCGATCGTCCGCGCCGACTGGGACGCGCACAGCTCCCGCCGGAAGCCGGCCTTGCCGATCGTGATGTTGCTCGCTGACAGGTTCGCGAGCACGGTCGCTCCCGCGAGCGCGCCGTATGTGCTCGGCGGGATCGGCACCCACAGGTCCTCGCAGATCTCGACATTGAGGGTGAACTCGGGCAAATCTCGCGCCGCGAACAGCAGGTCCGCTCCGAACGGGACCTCATCAGACGACGCGGACAGCCGAACAACATCGCCAACGGCGTCGCGCGCCGCCCGGAACTGGCGCTTCTCGTAGTACTCGCGGTATTCGGGCAGGTAGCTCTTGGGAACGACGCCCAGCACCCGGCCGCGATGGATCACGACGGCGGTGTTGAACACGCCGTGCTCGAACCGGAGTGGCGCGCCCACGACGATCACGGGTGATAACGACGCGCTCTCGGAGACGACGCACTCCAGAGCACCGACGACAGCGTCGAGCAGCGCCGTCTGGTGGAGCAGGTCGTCGATCGAGTACCCGGATATCCCGAGCTCAGGGAAGATCACGAGCGCTGCGCGGGAATCGGATGCCCGCCGGGCCAACTCGAGCGTACGTTCGGCGTTGAACGCCGGCTCGCCGATGCGCAGGCGCGGGACGGCCGCCGCCACCC
This sequence comes from uncultured Solirubrobacterales bacterium, assembly GCA_963822855.1. Taxonomy (GTDB): domain Bacteria; phylum Actinomycetota; class Thermoleophilia; order Solirubrobacterales; family Solirubrobacteraceae; genus Palsa-465. The sequence goes on from CAWGJE010000003.1 coordinate 279,638, forward strand.
GGACGAAACCGTGGCTGTAGAGAGAGGCAAAGCTCATTCGTGTGGCGATAGTGTCCGCGTCGGGTAGGAGATAGACATGGTTAGCAAGCGTGAAGATTCCACCGCTCCCGACGCCGTCCAGGAGCTGGTCGACCAGCTGGCGGCGCGGGGCGAGGCGCGCGGCGACTCGTGTGTGGAGCTATCGGAGCTCAGCGAGCTTATCCAGCAGGCAGATCTTGGCGACGAGGACGCCCAGATCGTGCACGACATGCTGCAGGAGCGGGGCTTCGACCTGCGCGACGACTGCGGGCGCGAGAACGTCGAAGCGACGGCCTACGCAAACGACGACCTCGCGGCACGCACCACCGACGCGATGTCGCTGTTCCTCCAGGAGGTCCGGCGCTACCCGCTGCTGACCCCCGCCGAGGAGGTCGAGCTGGCCAAACGGATCGAGCGCGGGGATCTCGAGGCCAAGGCGGCCCTGGTCAACTCCAACCTTCGACTCGTGATATCCAACGCCCGCAAGTATCAGGGGCATGACCTGCCGCTGCTCGACCTGATCCAGGAGGGCATCCTTGGCCTGATCCGCGCCACCGAGAAGTTCGACTGGCGCAAGGGCTACAAGTTCTCGACGTACGCCACGTTCTGGGTCCGCCAGGCGATTCAGCGGGCGCTCGACAACCGCTCGCGGACGATCCGGATACCGGTCCACCTCGGGCAGCGCGAGCGCCGGGTCGCGCGCGCGGGCCGGGAGCTCGCCGCAAGGCTCGGTCGGGAGCCCACCGACGAGGAGATCGCCAAGGAGGCGGACCTGAGCCTCGACGAGCTCGCCGAGGTGCGCGACGCGGTGCGGGTGGTGACGAGCCTCGATCGCCCGGTCGGAGAGGCCGAGGACACCCCATACGGTGCCCTTCTGGCAAGCGACGAGCGGGGGCCCGAGGAGGAGGTCGACATACTGCTCCGCGAGGACGCGCTCCGCCGGGCGCTCGACCAGCTCCCCGAGCAGGAGCGCGAGGTGGTCAAGCTCCGCTACGGCGTCGGCGGCGACGAGCCCACGCCGCTGGTCGAGACCGGCCGCCGGCTCGGGATATCTCAGGACACGGTGCGGAGGCTAGAACGCAAGGCTCTCGCCGAGCTCGCCGCCAGCCGGGAGCTCGACGCGCTCAGACCCGCCGCCTGACGCGCAGCCCAACGCGATCAGCTCGTCGATGAGAGCCAGTACCTCGGCGTGGGTCTCGTCGTTGACCTTCCTGATCGCATGGACGGCGTAGGTGCCGGCGGGCTCGGGATCAGTCGCCCGCTCATGGCAAACGCGGCGCAGGCGCAGGCGGTCGAGCAGCGAGCGCGCGGCGCGGCGTTGCCACAGTCGATCGGCCCATTCGAGCAGGCGCGCGGCGCGCGCGTCCTCGACGGCCGGTGATGCGGCGGTCCCGACGGCCTGAGCCGCATAGCGATAGAGGTCCTCGCGGCGGCGATCGTCGACGAGGTCGTTGTATCCCCGCAGGAGCGAGGCGATCGGGCGTGACACGGATCGGGGATGGTCACTGAATCCCTCGCCGGAAAGCATCGACGCCAGCTCCATCACGCACGCGCCATGCTCGGGAGAGGAATGCCTGCCTCGGCTCAGCTTGATCGTCTGGTGGCTGACCGGCGTCATCATTTCCTCCTCGACTTCGGACTGCGAACTCGGTGCCCCCCGAGTTTCTCTGCGCATCATCGCGCGTGGCGGTCCGTCGATCAACCGCGAATTAGTTCAGCTTGCGGCGAGCTCGTGCCCGCCGTCGGCTTGCGCCCTACGCTCTCGCGGAACCGCTCGGCGGTCCGGCGGGCGGTCTGCTTCGCCCACTCCGTGGTCGTCACGACTCCCAGGGCCAGACTGATCACGCCGAGCCCCGCGATCACCCACCAGCCGGCGTGCGTGGCGGCGGCGAAGCTCGGCTCGATCGCGCCCGACAGCGTCCCGCCCGCGATCGCGCCGATCACGGCGACGCCAAGGGTCAGGCCGACCGACCGACTGGTCGAAGCGATCGCGGCGGCGACGCCCGCCTGCGAGCCCGGCATTCCGGACACGGCGGTGTTGGTGATCGGTGGGTTGACCATCCCCGAGCCGATCCCGAACAGCAGGTACGCGACGAACAGGTAGGCGGGGGCAGTCGTGGGCGTCAACCGCGTCAACATCAGCGCCGAGACGGTCATCGCGCACGCTGCGATCACCAGCGGGATGCGAGCGCCGCGGGTCCCGACGATGCGACCCGAGAGCGGCGCGCACACGAGCACCATCGCGGCCATCGGCAGCAGGTACAGCCCGGCGTCCAACGGAGAGAGGTGGCGTACTCCCTGGAGATACAGCGTGTTCAGGAACAGGAACCCGCCGAGCGACGCGAACGCGCAGACCGCGATCGTGCTCGCCCCCGAGAACGGCGCGCTGCGGAAGAAGCGCATCTCGACCAGCGGCTCGCGGCGGCGGAGCTCGTACAGCACGAGCCCGACGAAGCACGCGAGCGAGAACGCGAACAGCGCCAGGATCCCCGGCGAGGTCCAGCCGGCGCGGGGAGCCTCGATGATCGCGTAGGTCAGCGACGCCAGCGCGGCAATCACGAGCAGCTGCCCGACCGGATCGAGCCGGCGCGGGTGCTCGGCGCGCGACTCCGGTACGAGCGCGGCAGTCAGTACCAGCGCGACCGCCCCGATCGGAACGTTGACGAAGAACACCGAGCGCCAGCCGACCGAGTCGACGAGCGCGCCGCCGAGGACCGGCCCGAGCGCGATGCTCAATCCGAACACCGCGCCCCACATCCCGATCGCCATCGCGCGCTCGCGCGGGTCCTCGAAGACATTGCGGATGATCGACATCGCCACCGGGTTGAGCATCGATCCGCCGATCGCCTGGAGCACGCGGAACGCGATCAGCAGCTCAAGTGTCGGGGCCACCCCACACAGCAGCGAGCCGAGCGAGAACACCACGAGCCCCGCCTGGAACACGCGCTTGCGCCCGATGCGGTCGGCGGTCGATCCGGACAGCATCAGCAGGCTCGCCAGCACCAGCGTGTAGGCGTCGATCACCCATTGCAGGCCCGAAACCGACGCGTCCAGGTCGTTGCGGATCGACGGCAGCGCGACGTTCACGATCGTCGAGTCGAGGCCGACGATCAGGAGGCTCATGCAGCAGATTCCGAGGATCACGAGCCGCTGGCGGCGGTTCGGGCTCTCCACCGAGCGCATGTTCTCGGGGTCTTCCATCAACTTCGATCGTACCCACGCCCACCGGGATGTCAGAGTTAGGGGACGACCGCCCGCGGCCCGCGCCCTTGACCGACCAGGACCCACCACTCGCCACCACCGAAGCCGGGGATAGCCCCGGCGTATTCGTTCGGGGCCGTCCGAGCGCCCAGCGGACGCACCGCCGGATCGACCGCGGACATGTCCCACGCGCCGGTAAGCACGCCGAGAAGGGGCACGAGCTCGGCGTGGTCAAAGGGCTCTCCGCGCTGAGCCTCGACGCGCTGTCGAGCGTCGCCTACGGGCCCGAGGCGATGATCCTCGTGCTGGTCCTGGCCGGGACGGGCGCGGTGCACGATGTCGTGCCGCTGACCGCGGTGATCACGGCGATGCTCGTGCTGCTAGTCATCTCGTACACCCAGGTGATCGCGGCACACCCGGAGGGTGGCGGCTCCTACTCGGTGGCGAAGAGCAACCTCGGGCGCTGGCCCAGCCTGCTGGCAGCCGCGTCGGTCGTCGTCGACTACGTGCTGACCGTCGCGGTCAGCCTCGCCGCCGGGGCGGCCAGCCTCGGCAGCGTCTTCCCCGGCCTCGCGCACCATCTGCTGGCGGTGACTTTGATCGGGCTGCTGATCCTCACCGTCGTCAACATGTTCGGGATTCAGGAGTCGGCCAAGCTGCTCGTGCTCCCGACCGCCATCTTCCTGGTCAGCATCTTCATGACGATCATCGTCGGGGCGTTCCATTCGAGTCCGGTAGCTGTGGTCGGAACCAAGGAAACGTTCCCGGCCACGGAAGCGCTCTCGATCCTGCTGCTGCTCAAGGCGTTCGCCGCCGGGTGCTCGGCCGTGACCGGTGTTGAGGCAATCTCGAACGGCGTTCCCGCCTTCCGGAGCGTACGGACCGCGCAGCGGACCGAGGTCTCGCTCGGCGTCCTACTCGGGGTGATGCTGATTGGGCTTGCGCTACTGATTCGCGCCCACGACGTGCTCCCGCGAGGCGGGGTCACAATCCTCGCCCAGCTGACCGCAGGCGCATTCGGCACCGGGTGGCCGTACTACGTGTCGAACCTCGCGGTCACGGCGGTGCTGGCGTTCGCGGCGAACACGAGCTTCGGCGGTCTGCCCGTTCTGTTGAGCCTGCTCGCTAAGGACCATCGCATGCCGCACGCGTTCTACCTCCGGGCCGAGAAGCCGATCTACAGGATCGGGATCATCGCGCTTGCGATCGCGGCCGGGCTGCTGCTGGTCGGCGTCAACGCCAAGACGAACGAGTTGATCCCGCTGTACGCGATCGGCGTGTTCATCGGCTTCACGATCAGCCAGGTTGGTCTCGTAAAGCACTGGTTCCAGGAGCGGTCCGCGCGCTGGCGGATGCGCGTCGCCCTCAACGGGACCGGGGCAGTGATGACAGCGGTCGCCGTTGTCGTGTTCCTCGGGACGAAGTTCCTCGCCGGCGCCTGGGTGGTGGTGATCGCGATCCCGGCGCTGATGCTGCTGTTCAACGCGACCGAGCACTACTACCAGGCGGTCGCCAAGGAACTGAAGCTCGGCAAGACGCCGCCCCGGCCTCGCAAGCGCGAGAGCATCGTGATCGTCCCGACCTCGACCGTGAACCTGCTGACCCAGAAGGCCGTCAGCGCCGCGCTGTCGCTCGGAGACACGGTGGTGGCGGTGGCGGTCGCGGGGGACGAGGAGGAATCCGAGCGGATCAAGCACGACTGGGACGAGTGGGCCTGCGGCATCCCGATCGAGGTCCTGATCGACCCGGGGCGGTCGCTCGTCCGCAGCGTGCTCAAGTACGTGAAGTCCATCGAGGAAGAGGACGCGACGATCGTCGTCCTGATCCCCGAGGTGCTACCGCGCAAGCGCCGCCACGAGATCCTTCACAACCAGCGCGCCCGGCTGCTGTCAGCCGTGCTGAAGGCGCGCACCAAGGTCGTTATCGCGACGCTGCCGTTTCACCTGCACGACTGACCGCATGCCCGCCCCGCCGGTTCCACGAGGACCGGAGCGCGCTCCCCTTGCGGCTACGGCCTAAACCCACCGAATCCGCGGGCTGTTCCTTGGCGCTCGGGCGCAGGACCACGATCTCGCCGGGGGCGTTCTCGAGCAGCCAGGCGACGTCGTCGGGGTCGAACCCGGGGCTTCCCTGGGAAGACGCGGCGATCACGATCCGGTCGAAATTCTCCTCCGCGATCGCCTGACGGAGCGCGTGGCGGCGGTTTCGTCCCCGCACGATCCGCGAGTCGACGGGAATCTCCGCCTCGGTGGCGCGCTGCTCCACGGCTTCGAGCAACGGCATCGCCATCGAACACTGTCTCGGGAGCGCGCTCTCGAGCGGCAGATCGAGCGACACGCGGGCGAGGAACACCGGTACCAGCGTCGCGCCCTCGACCTTGGCCAGTCGCAGCGCGGCATCGAGCGCGCGCTGCGACAGCGCACCCGCGACGAACGGGAACAAGATCCGCCGGCTGCTCGTCGCCTGCGCCGGAGCGCGGCGACGGCCCCGATCGTGCACCCGCGCCAACACCAGAACTGCGACGGCGACGGCGAGGATCACGACCACGGCTATCAGCACAAAGGTCATTCTGACTCTCCTTTTACTCGCTTGGTCCGGTCCGCCACGATCCGCAGATCGACCCCGGGCAGCATCGCCAGCAGGCGTTCCGGGAGGGCGGGAGTCGTGAGGCGACGTAGCGCCCCGCGAGGTTCGGGCGTTCCGATCAACACATAAGTGGTTCCGCGGTCTTGGGCCACGCGCTGGGCGACTTGGGCCACGTCGTCGCCGTGCTCCACGAGCAGATGGGCGCCGAGCACGCTCGCGAGTTGCCGGAGCGCGTCGAGCTGCTCCTGCTCCTCTGCGTTCGGGTCGTGGTCGGAGACCCACATGACGTCGAGCTCGGCCCCGAGGCGCTGGGCCGAGCGCCAGGCCCGTCGGACGACGCGCTGGGATCGTGGATGGGGCTTGACCAGCGCCAGGAGCCGCTCGCCGACGGCGGCGGGGGCGGAAGTGTCGACGAGGCGGTCATCGCCGGGTCGGCCGGCGCTGTCCACAGGGATTCGCTTGGACTCGACCTCCTCGGCGACTTGCCGCAGAGAGACCTCGCGCAGGGCGGCGAGGTTCTCGACCTTGAAGAAGTTGTTGAGCGCGGCCGGCACTCGCTCCGCCGGGTAGACCTTGCCGGCGACGAGCCGTTCGATCAGTGACTGGGGCGTGATGTCGATCAGGACGACCTCGTCCGCCTGCCCGATGACCGCGTCGGGGACGGTCTCGCGGACGCGGATCCCGGTCAGCTCGGCGACCTGGTCGTTGAGGCTCTCGAGGTGCTGCACATTGACGGTCGAAAACACGTCGATCCCGGCGGCGAGCACGTCCTCGACGTCCTCGTAGCGCTTGGCGTGCTCGAGCCCCGGAGCGTTGGTGTGTGCCAGCTCGTCGATCAGGGCCAGCTCCGGCGCGCGGCGGATGATCCCCGGCAGATCCATCTCCTCGAGCACCGAGTCGCGATAGGTCACGCGCCGCCGCGGGACCGTCTCGAGCCCCTCGGCCTGGGCCACGGTGGCCGCGCGCCCGTGAGGCTCGAGGTATCCGATCACGACGTCACGCCCGTTCTCGGCCTCCGCCTGGCCCTCGCGCAACATCTGGTACGTCTTGCCGACGCCGGCAGCCATCCCCAGGAAGATCTTGTGGTGCCCGTGATTGGTCACGCCCCTAGGAGATTGTGAACTATGAGATCGATCAGCTTGATGCCGATGAACGGGGCGATCAGTCCGCCGAGGCCGTAGATCCACAGGTTCCGGCGAAGCAGCGCGCTCGCGCCGATCGGCCGGTAGCGGACGCCCCTGAGAGCAAGCGGGACCAGCAGCGGGATGACAATCGCGTTGAAGATGATCGCCGAGATAATGGCCGACTGCGGCGTACCCAGGTGCAAGACGTTGAGCACGTGCAGCGGGCTCTTGCCGCCGGGCGTCGTTGCCCACGTGGTCGCGAAAATCGCCGGGAGGATCGCGAAGTACTTGGCGACGTCGTTGGCGATCGAGAACGTGGTCAGCGCACCGCGCGTGATCAGCAACTGCTTGCCGACCTCGACGATCTCGATGAGCTTCGTCGGGTTGGAGTCGAGGTCGACCATGTTGCCGGCCTCGCGCGCGGCCTGGGTGCCGGTGTTCATCGCCACACCGACGTCCGCTTGCGCGAGCGCGGGGGCGTCGTTGGTACCGTCGCCGGTCATCGCCACCATGCGCCCGGTCGCCTGCTGCTCCTTGATCAGTGCGAGCTTGGCCTCGGGGGTCGCCTCGGCGAGGAAGTCGTCGACGCCTGATTCCTCGGCGATCTTGGCGGCGGTGAGCCGGTTGTCGCCGGTGATCATGATCGTGCGGATGCCCATCGCGCGCAGGTGGTCGAACCGCTCGCGCATCCCCTCCTTGATCGTGTCCTTGAGGTAGATCACGCCCATCACCTGGGAGTCGCGGGCGACCGCCAGCGGCGTTCCGCCCTCGCGGCCGATCCGGTCGAGCACCGGCTGAAGCTCGGCCGGCGGGCGCCCGCCCTCGTCGGTGACGAACTTGATCACGGCGTCGCCCGCGCCCTTGCGCAGGTGACGGCCGTCGAGATTGACACCGCTCATGCGGGTCTGTGCGGTGAACGGGACGAACTCGGCGTGCAGGCTGGCCATGTCGTGCTCGCGGATGCCGAACTGCTTGGCGAGCACGACGATCGAGCGGCCCTCGGGCGTCTCGTCCGCCAGCGAGGACAGCTGCGCGACCTCCGCGAGCTCCTTCTCCGATACGCCCGGCATCGGGATGAACTCGCTGGCGAGCCGGTTGCCGATCGTGATCGTCCCGGTCTTGTCGAGCAGGAGCACGTCGACGTCGCCTGAGGCCTCGACCGCGCGACCCGATAGCGCCAGCACGTTGCGGCGCACGAGGCGGTCGATGCCGGCGATCCCGATCGCCGACAGCAGCGCGCCAATCGTGGTGGGGATCAGCGCGACGAGCAGCGAGATCAAGCTGGTGTCCGAGATCGGCGTGTGGGCGAACAGCCCGAACGGGCGGAGCGTCGCCACCACGATCATGAAGACCAGCGTCAGGCCGGCGAGCAGGATGTTGAGCGCGATCTCGTTCGGCGTCTTTCGGCGCTCGGCGCCCTCGACCAGATTGATCATCCGGTCGAGGAATGACTGCCCGGCCTCCTGAGTGATCTCGACCAGGATCTTGTCCGAGAGAACGCGGGTCCCGCCGGTGACCGCGCTGCGGTCGCCGCCGGACTCGCGAATGACCGGCGCCGACTCGCCGGTGATCGCAGACTCGTCGACCGAGGCGATGCCCTCGATCACGGTGCCGTCCCCCGGGATCAGCTCGCCGGCCTCGACCACGACGACATCTCCCTTGGCGAGCTCGGCGGCCTGCTTGATCGTCCCGTCCTGGAGCTTGGCCATGGTCTCCTGCCGCATGGCGCGGAGCGTGTCCGCCTGGGCGCGTCCACGGCCCTCCGCGAACGCCTCGGCATTGTTGGCGAACACGACCGTCAGCCACAGCCACACCGAGATGACGAACGTGTACCAGGACGGGTCGTTGCCGCCGAGCGCCTTACCGCCGAACAGCTGGATGAACCAGGTGACGGTCGTGATCACGGCGCCGATCTCGACCACGAACATAACCGGGTTACGGATCTGAACCCGTGGGTCGAGCTTCAGGAAGCTGTCGATGATCGCGCGCTTGAGGATGTCGCGGCGGAACAGCGAGATCGCCCGGCGCTCGTGCGGCTGCTGCGGCTGCTGCGGCTGCGGCTGTTCCTCAGGGGGTGCCGAGACGCTCATGCGTGCACTCCTACTGTGCGATCGAGGGCGAGGTTGAGCTCGAGCACGTTGACCCCGGGCTCGCCGGAGAAGCCAAGCCCGCGGCCGCCGGTGTACTTCGAGACGAGAGCCATGACTGTGGCGAGCGGCATGTGGCGGACGTCGGCGACGCGGTGCGCCTGGATGCCGGCGTTGGCGACGGAGATGTCGGGGTCGATCCCGGACGCCGACGTGTTAGCGGCGTCGACCGGCACGTTTGCTGCGGTGAGCTTGACGGGGTCGTACGGTCCGTTCAGCGCGATGTACGCCTGGATGTTCGAGGAGATCTCCTGCTCGGTGGCGACGCTGTTCGGGCCGAGGTTCGAGAACGTCGTCGCGGCGGCATTGTTTGGCGGCACGGTTGCCGACGGCCGCCCCTGGAAGTACCGCGGGTCCGGGTTGGTGACGGGCTCGCCGTTCTTCATCACCGGCTTCCCGTTCTTGTAGACCTGGGTGGAGAAGTTCTGGCCGATCTCCTGCGAGCCGACGAGCTTGCCGTCGACGTGCACTTGCTGGCCGTTGGCGTTGCCCGGGAATGCAACCTGGCTGATGCCGGTGATGACCAGCGGATACAGGATTCCGAAGACCAGGGTCAGGACGAGGATCCCGATGGCTGAGGTGACGATGTCTCGTTTCATGTCAATGAGTTACTGGTAAAGGTGTCCGGTGAGGCCCTGAACGATCGGGCCGAGAAGCAGGGCGGGGAAGAAGGTGAGTGCCCCGACGAGCACGATCACGCCGATCAGCAGCACCACGAACGTCGGGTTGTCGGTGCGCATCGTCCCTAGGCCCGCGGGGCTTACGCGCTTGCCGGCAAGCGTGCCGGCGACGGCGAGCGCGAACAGGATCGGCGCGTACCGCGCGAACAACATCGTGAACCCGCCGAGCAGATCGGCGAACGTGATCCCGTGCGAGCCGAGGTTGCCGGCGTTCGGCTGGACGAAGCCGCCGTACCCGGCGAACGCGGAGCCGTTGTTGTTGGCCTGGCTCAGATACGCGTAGAACGTCTCGGAGAATCCCTGGGGACCGCCCGCGGCGGCGGCTGAGATCGAAGCGCGGCCGGCGCTGCTCGCGGTCGCGAGGGCCGTGGAAAACAGCGCCGCCAACGGCGTGATCAACAGCCCGATCGCGACAAGCTTTATCTCCCGGGCCTCGATCTTCTTGCCGAGGTACTCGGGGGTTCGTCCGACCATCAGCCCCCCGATGAACACCGCCAGCAGGACGTATAGGAGGATCGAGTACAGGCCGGTGCCGACACCTCCGAAGATCACCTCGCTCGCCGACAGGTTGGCCATCGGCACAGCGCCACCGATCCCGGTGAACGACTCGATCGCGCTGTTGACGGCGCCGCACGATGTCACCGTGGTCACCACGTCGAACAGCGCGGAGCCGGCGATCCCGAAGCGTTGCTCCTTGCCTTCCAGGTTGCCGCCGGTGGACCCGGCGACCACCTGGGTGTGCAGTCCCGCGGCGTGCTGCGCGGGCGAACCGTGCGCCTCGGCGATATACGCCACGCACACCGCGCCGAGGAACATCACCATCATCGTCGCGTAGATCGCGTAGCCCTGGCGGCGGTTGCGGGCCATCCGGCCGTACATGAACACCAGCGCCGCCGGGATGACCAGCACGGTCAGTATCTCGATCAAGTTGGTGAACCCGGTTGGGTTCTCGAACGGATGGGCCGAGTTCGTGTTGAAGAAACCACCGCCGTTCGTCCCGAGCTCCTTGATCGCCTCCTGGGAGGCGACCGGGCCCATCGCGATCTGGTTGGCCAGGCCTGTCGGCCCGCTGAAGTTGAGGTAGTGGGAGAAGTTCTGGATCGAACCCTGGAACACCAGGATCAGCGCGACCACAAACGAGATCGGCGTCAGCACCCACAGGACAGTGCGGATCAGGTCATGCCAGAAATTCCCGATACTTGTACCGCTGCGACCGATGATCCCTCGGATCAGTGCCACCGCCACCGCGATGCCGACGCCGGCGGAGAGGAAGTTCTGCACGGTGAGCCCAGCCATCTGGCTGAAGTAGCTCATCGTGGTCTCCCCGCCGTAGTACTGCCAGTTGGTGTTGGTCAGGAACGACGACGTGGTGTTGAACGTCACGTTCCACGGCGCGGAGTGGAAGCCCTCCGGGTTCAACCCGGTCCAGTTCCACAGCGTCTGGGTACGCAGGATGAAATACAGCAGTAACCATCCGGCGAGCGAGAAGATGATCAGGCTCTTCGCGTACTGCTTCCAGTCCTGACCCTGCTCCGGATTCGCCCGGACGACCTTGTAGAACAGGCGCTCCGGGGTGCGGAACAATGGGTCGAGGAACGTGCGCTCGTCGGCGTAGACGGCCGCCATGTACCGGCCGAGCGGCATCGCCAGCACGGTAAGAATCGTTACGAACAGGAAGATCGTCAACCAACCGAGGAAGGTCACCCGAGTCCCCTAGAACTTCTCTCCGCGCAGGAGCGCGTAAAGCAGGTAGATGCACACGAGCACTGACACGACGATGCCGAAAAAGTCGGCGCCGCTCAGATGGCCGATGAACGCTGCGAGCGGGAGGCTCATATCGCGTCGATCCCGTAGATCAGCGCGAACAGCACGGCGAACATCACAACGCCGAGCACTATCGATAAAACGTCCATGCGCCTATCCTCGCCGCGCTCGGGTCAAGAGCCCATACAGAAAATGCGCCCTTACATACAGATGTTGTGAAGAGACCTACCGCGCCGCGGCGCTACAGCTAGAGCGCGGCCGAATCGACCCCAGGAGCCTCGCCGGGGTCGAGCGCGAGACCGTCGGCGATCCACCACACGGCCTCGCCCATCCGGCGCGCGGGAGTTGGGTTGTACAGCGGGCCGGTCGCATCGGTGAGCAGGACGAGCACCCGGGCCACCCCGGCCGGGTTGACCGGATCAGGGCGCTCGAGCCGCTCGGCCACGCCGAGCAGGCTCTCGCGCCAGGGAAGAACCGCCCGGCGGCACAACGGCACCGCCGCGCTCATCTGGAGCCCGACTGGGCGCTCGGCGTCCTTGACGCGGGCGCGAAGCGAGCGGGCCAGCCGGCGGCGGGCGCGCATCGCGGTCAGCTGCCTGGCCCGGAGTGCCAGGTCCTCGACCGAATCGGGTCCGAAGCCCTCGGCGACCTGCTGGTCGAGGCGCCACCGGTGGAACTGCACGCGCAGGCGGCGCCGCAGTGTCGGGCGCGGGGAGGAGGGTCCGCCTGCGAGTCCAGACGGCCCGGCGTTCTGGAGGCTCGGATGCTTCACGGACGGACGGACGACGCGGAGAGGTCTCGGTTCCAAATCACGCTACGCCGAGGCCCATCAACGCGACGTACAGATCCGCCCCGAAGGCATCAAGATTCCGTAAAGACCGCGCCGATAAGCTTCTACTGATGGCCGGCGGGCGCCAGCTCCACAACTCCTCCACTCGAGTCCTGTCGATCGTGATGATCGTGATCGGCATCGCTCTGATCGCCCGGACTCTGGTGGCCGGCGGAGGAGCCCTCGCGACAGGGATCGTCCTCGGCGTCCTGTTCGTGTTTGCCGGCCTGGCTCGGCTGTATCTGCAGCTTCGGGGGTAGGGGAGTCCTCTGGCTCCACTGAATCGCACGTGAAAGACAGGCCCTTCAGCTACCGCGCGCTGTTCGCGGTCATCTACACGACCTCCGTCAGCTCCGTGTACTTCGCGCTCGGCGTGGTCGCTCACCACGCCAACGGCCTCACGCCGGTCGTGTTCCTGATCGCCGGGCTGTTCTTCGGGCTGGCGATGATGACCTACGCCGAGGGCGCGTCGCTCCATCCCGAGCGCGGGGGCTCGGCCGTGTTCGCGCGCTATGCGTTCAACGAGCTCGTGAGCTTCGTCGCGGGGTGGGCGATCTTCCTCGACTACACGATCCTGATCGCGGTCACGGCCTTGACCGTTCCGGCGTATCTGGCCGCGTTCTGGGGGCCGATCGGGCGAGGAGCGCTCGAGATCGCGGTGGCGCTGGCGGTCATCGCGCTCGTCGCCATCGACAACCTGACCGGCGTCAGCGCCCGCCGCATCCGAACGCGCCTACTGATCACGATCGGCGACCTGATCCTGCAGGCGCTGATCATCGTGCTCGGCTTCGCGCTCGTGTTCAACGCGCACAATCTGACCGCGAGCATCCATCTGGGGACCGCGCCGAGTTGGTCGGACCTCGCGTTCGCGCTGCCGATCGCGGTGATCGCGTTCACGGGGGTAGAGGCCGCGGCGAGCATCGCGGGCGAGGTGACCGCGACCCGTAAGCAGGTCAAGCTGCTGGTGGGGCCGGGCACGGCGGTGATCGTGCTGATCTACGTGGGGATCTCGCTGGTTGGCGTCGGCGCACTCCCGGTTCACGACGGCGTGACCACGCTCGGCACGACGCACATCAACGCGCCGGTGCTCGGTGTGGCCGAGGCGTTCCACCCCAAGTGGCTGGCCGACGTGCTCAAGTACGCGGTCGCGATCGGAGGTGCGCTTGGGCTATTCGCCGCCGCCGGAGCGGCGATGCTCGGCGTTTCGCGTGTCGGTTACTCGCTCGCCACCAACCGCCAGATTCCGAGCGCCATCGGCCGGCTGCACGGGCGCTGGGGAACGCCGTACGTGATCATCGGTGCGGCCGCCGCTGCCGCCGCCGGGCTCGTGCTGCCCACGGACCTCGAGTTCCTCGTCGGGATCTACGCGTTCGGCGCGCTGCTCGCGTTCACGATCGCGCACGTCTCGGTGATCGCGCTGCGCTTCCGGGAGCCTGACCGCGAGCGTCCGTACCGCATGCCGCTGTCGATCAGTGTGTCCGGCGGGAGTATCCCCGTGCCCGCGGTGGTCGGCGCGGTCGCCTCGGCGCTCGGGTGGCTGGCGTTGCTCATCTTCCACACGGGCGCCCGCTACGTCGGGTTGGCTTGGTTGCTGTCCGGGCTGCTGCTCTACGTCGGCTATCGAAAGTCCCAGCAGAAGCCCCTGCTCAAGCGCGTCACGATCCCCGAGCGGGCGCTCCGCTACGAGGCGCTCGAACCCGAGTTCGGCTCGATCCTCGTCCCGATCCTCGGGACGGCGCTCGACGACGACATCATCCAGACCGCCGGCCGCCTGGCGGGCGAGACCCGCGACGACCTCGAGTCCGAGGGGGCGATGATCGAGGCGATCTGGGTGTTCGAGATCCCGCTGGCGCTGCCGATGGACGCGCCGCTGCCCGACGCACAGGTCAAGCGGGCGCGCGAGGCGCTGGCGCGGGCCAAGCTCGTGGGTGAGGAGTACGAGGGCGTCGAGGTCGCGACCGCAATCGTCCGCGCGCGACGTGCCGGCGAGGCGATCGTCCGCGAGGCCCGCCGCCGCGGCGTCGAGGCGATCGTGCTCGCCGCCGAGGAGTCCTCTCGGGTCCGCGGGGGCTCGCTGTTCGGAGGGGTCGGCGGCCCGCTCGAGAACTACGTCGGCGACGTCTCCCGGTACGTGATCGCGAAGGCGCCCTGCCGCGTGATTCTGACTGCGCCACCCGCCGACTGGCGCGCAAACAAACCGCCTCCGCCCGATCCGCTGCCGGTCCCGGCCGACGAGGAGCAGCAGTCCGCGCCGGCCGACGGTGAGCCGGCCCGGCACGGTGCGGGACGCGCCGATGGCTGAGCGAAAACTCGAAGGCCTCCAGCGCGTCCTCGGTGTCTACCCGCTCGCCTCGAGCGCGTACGGGAACGTCGGATCGTCGATCTACTACGCGCTCGGACTGGTGGCCGCGCTCGCGCTCGGGCTCACGCCGCTCGTCTTCATCATCTCGGGCTTCATCTTCTTCCTGACCGCCTCGACGTATGCCGAGGCGACCGCGATGTTCCCCGAGGCCGGCGGTTCCTCGTCGTTCGCGCGTCACGCGTTCAACGAGTTCTGGTCGTTCTTCGCGGCCTGGGGGCAGATGCTCAACTACATGCTGACGATCGCCACGTCAGCGTTCTTCGTCCCTCACTACATCGGGGGACTGTTCTGGCCGGCGCTCGAGCATCCACCGGGCGACGTGATCGCCGGCATCGTGGCGATCTTCGTGCTCGCTGCGATCAACATCCGCGGCGTCGAGGAGTCGATCGGGGTGAACCTGGTGCTCGCGGTGATCGACTTCTGCACCCAGGTGCTGATCGTTTGCGTCGGCCTCGTGCTGGTGTTCTCGCCGCAGACCTTGATCAACAACGTCCACCTCGGCACCGCGCCGACGTGGGCCAACTTCTTCGTCGCGATCCCGTTGTGCATGCTCGCCTACACCGGGATCGAGACGATCTCGAACATGTCGGAAGAGGCCAAGGACCCGGGCCGGACCGTACCCAAGGCGATCAACCGTGTCGTGATCGCGGTGTTCGCGATCTACGCGCTGCTGCCGGCGATCGCGCTCTCAGCGCTGCCGGTGCGCTGCGTCGGAAACCATTGCCAGACGCTGCTCGGGGTCGACGATCAGCACGGGGGGTACGCCGGCGACCCGGTGCTCGGGGTCGTGCGAGCGCTCCACCTCGGGCCGCTCCAGCACGCGGCCGAGATCTACGTCGGGCTGCTGGCGGCGACGATCCTGTTCATCGCCACGAACGCCGGGATCCTCGGCGTGTCGCGGCTGACGTACTCGATGGGAATCCACCGCCAGGTGCCCGACCGCCTGCGCCGGCTGCACCCGAGGTTCGGGACGCCGTGGGTCGGGATCATCATCTTCAGCACGATCGCCGCGATCACGCTGATTCCAGGCCAGGCCACGTTCCTGGGAAACCTGTACGCGTTCGGCGCGATGCTGTCGTTCACGATCGCGCACCTGTCGGTGACGCGCATGCGGATCTCGCTTCCCAACGTCGATCGCCCCTACCGGCCGCCCGGCAATCTGCGTGTCCGGGGGCGCGACCTGCCGCTGTTCGCGATCGTCGGCGGTATCTGCACGTTCGCCTCGCTGCTGGTCCTGGCCGCGCTGCACACGAACGTCGCGATCGTGGGGATCGGCTGGTTGGCGATCGGGATGATCGTCTACCCGGTGTACCGCCACCGCCATGGGCTCGACCTCACGACGACGACGAAGGTGGCGATCCAGCGGCCGGCGACCGAGACCGAGTCCGAATACGAGTCGGTGCTGGTGGTGTTCGACGA
The DNA here is from genome assembly GCA_963822855.1 of uncultured Solirubrobacterales bacterium. Lineage (GTDB taxonomy): Bacteria > Actinomycetota > Thermoleophilia > Solirubrobacterales > Solirubrobacteraceae > Palsa-465. The sequence continues at coordinate 295,768 of CAWGJE010000003.1, forward strand.
CAGCCACTACGTGCCCGAGGTGGTGGCGACCGCCGCGAAGCTGGCCGCCCGTCGGCGCCGCGGGATCCACGTCCTGGTGACCATTCCCGTCCCGTCGAACAGCCCGATCGACGCCTCGCTGCCGCTGAAGGAGGCGGCGGCTCAATCGATCATCGAAGAGGCCAAGGTCCAGGAAGGGCGGCGCGTGTCCGGGCACTGGGAGAAGGTCAGGGCCGGCCAGACGGGCCGCCGGATCGTCGACGAGGCCAAGGCGATGCACGCCGCCGCGATCGTGATGCCGATGCCCCAGGACGGCTCCGGCTTCGGACGGGCGCTCGCGACCGTGCTCCGCGAGCGGCCCTGCCGGGTGATCGTCGAGTCGATTCCGGCGCCCCAGCGCAAGCGGCCGACCGTGGCGGCGTAGCCTTAGCGTTGATGAGAGATTGGCGGGACCTGCTCGGTGCCCTGGGGCTGCACCCCGGGACGGTTCGCGGGCGCGTCCTCGCGGTGCGCGACGCTCGCCCGCTCGACCGCGCTTCGCGGCGGGCGGGCGCGGCGGCCGGGGCCGAGATCCTGGTCGCCGTCGGGCTCGCGACCGCCGGCGTCGCCGCGCTTCAGTCGACCACCTCGGACGATGCCGGGCTCGGGAGCCTGTATCTGCTCGCGGTGCTGCTGATCGCGATCCGGCGGGGACAGCTGGCCGCGCTCGTGACCGCGGTCCTCGGCGTACTCGCGCTCAACTTCTTCTTCATCGCCCCACGCCACAAGCTGGCGATCGCGCACTCCCAGGACCTGATCGAGCTGATCGTGCTGCTGATCGCGGCCGTCGTCGTCGGCCGGCTGGCCGCGGTCGCCCGCGAGCGCGCCGCCGAGGCCGAGAGCCGCGCGCTGGTCGCCGCCGCTCGCGAGCGCGAGGCCAAGCTCGTCGCCGAGGTCGCCTCGGCAATCCTCGTAACCGAGAGCGTCGGCGCGCAGCTCGAGACGATCGGCAACCGCGTCGCGCTGGCGACCGCCGCGGGGCGTGCCCGGATCGTGCTCGAGCCGGTGCCGACGGCGATGCCGGACGAGGTGGCGGTCCCGTTGCACACGCGCGCCGGCAACGCCTGGCTGTACCTGACCGACGACGTGGACTGGGACCAGAGAGCGATCGAGCGCGTCGCCGACTCACTCGCACGCCTGATCGACGTCGCCGTCGAGCGGGAGCGCATCTCCGAACGGGCCGCCGAGACCGAGGCCTCGCGCCGCGCCGAGGTCGCCAAGACCGCGATCCTCCACGCGATCTCGCACGACCTCCGCTCGCCGCTGACCGCGATCACGACCGCCGGCTCGACGCTCGCGATCGGGGGCGTCACCGAGGCGGAGCGCGCCGAGCTGATCGAGGTGATCGAGTCCGAGAGCGCGCGGCTGGCCAAGCTCGTCGACGACCTGCTCGACCTGTCGCGGATCGAGTCCGGGGCGGTGGCGCCCCAGGCGGACTGGTGTGACCTGCACGACGTCGTCGCGTCGGCCGCCGCTCACGCCTCGGGCGAGCACCCGATCGAGTTCCAGCTGCCGGGCGACCTGCCGCTCGTGCGCGCCGACGCCGCCCAGCTCGAGCGGGTGTTCTCGAACCTGATCGAGAACGCGGTCAAGTTCTCGCCGTCCGGCTCGCCGGTGCGGATCAGCGGCGGCGCGAGCGCAGGACGCGTCGCGGTGCGCGTCGCCGACCAGGGCAGCGGGATTCCTCGCCGCTACCGGTCGCAGGTGTTCGAGCCGTTCTTCCGCGGCCGCGGCGACGCCGGCGCCGGATCCGGCCTCGGGCTCGCGATCTGCCGTGGCTTCGTCGAGGCCAACGGTGGCCGAATCGTGCTCCAGTCCGGGAGAGACATGGGCACCTCGTTCACGGTCAGCTTCCCGGTCGCGCACCAGCCATCGGACGCCGCGGCCGTGGTCAAGGTCGTGTCATGAGCGCGACCGCGCCCCGCGTACTCGTCGTTGACGACGAGCCCCAGATCGTCCGGGGGCTGAAGATTCTGCTGCGGAGCGCCGGCTACACCGTCGACTCGGCCGAGACCAAGGCCGACGCGCTCGTCGAGCTTGTGTCCCGCCCGCCCGACGCGCTCGTGCTCGACCTCGTCCTCCCGGACGGGCGCGGGGTCGAGATCTGCGAGGAGGTCAGGCGCTGGAGCCGGCTGCCGATCCTGGTCTTATCGGCCGTGGGGGACGAGCGCGAGAAGGTCCGAGCGTTCGACGCCGGTGCGGACGACTACGTCACCAAGCCATTCGGCACCGACGAACTGCTGGCCCGGCTGCGCGCGCTGCTGCGCCGGTCGGTCGACGTCGGCGGCAGCCCAACGTTGAACATCGGCGAGCTCGTGATCGACCTTTCCGACCGGCTGGTCACGCGCGACGGCAAGCCGGTGCATCTGACCCCGATCGAGTTCGACCTGCTCCGCGTGCTCGCCCAGCATCAGGGCCGGCTCGTGACCCACCGGCAGCTGCTGCGCGAGGTGTGGGGCCCCGAGTACGGGGCCGAGACGCACTACCTGCGCGTCCACGTGGCGCACATCCGCGCCAAGCTCGAACCGGACCCGTCGCGGCCGAGGTACGTGATCACCGAACCGGGCGTCGGCTACCGCCTGCGCGACCCCGCCGCGTAGGCGGACACCCGGGAAGAAACAGTGAATAGTTCACCGTTTCTTCCCCAGCGCCTCTCTTAGCGAAATCTCTGCGGAGCCCCGCCGATGCTCAGCGGGTCCTTGACGCAACCCCGCCTACCGTCGCCAGCAGGAAATGGCGCGCATCGAGACCCACGGACTGCGCCGCAGCGTCGGGGTGGGCGGCCTGTTTGCGACTGCCTACGGGAACGTGGGCTCGTCGATCTACTACGCGCTCGGATTGGTCGCGGCGTATGCGCTCGGGCTCACGCCGGTCGTGTTCATGCTCGCCCACCGCCCGTGCCGGATCGTGATCGAGACGCCGCCGCAGAACGGCGCACGGTCGCGTCAGAGCGCGAACCGGTAGCCCACGCCGGGGTCGGTGCGGATGTAGCGCCGGCCGCCGCCGGGCTCGATCTTGCGCCTCAGGTTCGCGATGTGCGCGCGTAGCACCTGCGTGTCCTCGCCGTACCCCGGTCCCCACACCGACAGCAGCAGGTCGCGATGGGTCATCAGCCGTCCCCGGTTGCGGATCAGCAGGCGCAGCAGGTCGAACTCGATCGGGGTCAGGTGGACCTCGCTGCCGTCGACCTGCACCGTGCGCCGGGCGAGGTCTACCTCGAGCCCTTCGACGCGGATCACTGCCTCCTCGGGCTCGGGCGCGATCCGGCGGAGGTTCGCCTGAAGGCGCGCCACCAGCTCTCGCGGGCCAAACGGCTTGGTCACGTAGTCGTCGGCCCCGGCGGCCAGCGCGCGCACCTTGGCGTCCTCCTCGCCGACCGCCGAAAGCACGATCAACGGCATCTCGCTCCACTCGCGCAGGCGGCGGGACAGCTCGACCCCGTCGAAGTCGGGGAGCACGAGATCCACGATCGCGGCGTCGGGTCGGCGCGTCGCGGCGATGTCGAGCGCCTCCTCCGCGGTGCTCGCCGGAAGCGCTTCGAATCCGGCGTCGCGCAGGATCACGCGGAGCGCCCGCAGGATCTGCTGTTCGTCGTCCACTACGAGAACACGGGGGCGGGGTTCGGCGGTCATGTCGGCAGTGCGGGCTCGGCCTCGGCGGGGTTGTGCTCCACCGGGAGCTCGATCGGGAGCGAGACCACGAAGCTCGAGCCCTGGCCGGGGAGCGACTCGACCGTGATCGTCCCACCGTTGGCCTCGACGAACCCCTTGGCGATCGACAGGCCGAGCCCCGATCCGCCCGCGGCGTCGCCGCCGCTTGACCGACCGCGGTAGAACGGCTCGAAGATGCGGGCGCGCTCGGCGGCGCCGATCCCGGGTCCCTGGTCGACCACCCGCACGACCACCCGCGGACCGCTCCGGCGGATGTGGACCGTCACAGGAAGCCCAGCCGAGTAGCGCACCGCGTTCTCGAGTAGGTTCGCGAACGCGCGCTCGAGGTGGGCGGCATCCGCCCGGACCGGCGGCACGTCGGGGTCGACGGTGAGTCGCACGTCGGCGCCGGGCGCCGACAGGCCCTCCCGGGCCGCGTGCACCACGTCCTCGAGCGACACCCAGTCGCGACGTGGCTCGGCCCGCCCGGCCTGGAGCCGCGACAGATCGAGCAGCTTGTCGACGAGCGCCGCGAGTTGCTCACCCTCCTCGACCACCGCCGTCGAGAGCTCGGAGCGCTCACCGGGGGTTAGCGAATCGCTTCCGAGCGCGTGCCCCGCGGCGACGATCGCGGTCACCGGCGTGCGCAGGTCGTGCGAGACCGCGCGGAGCAGTGCGGTCTTGATGTCGTCGCTGCGCCTGAGCGCCGCGGTCTCGACGGCCTCGGCTTGGAGCGCGTCCCGGCGCAGCGCGATCGCGACGAGCGCCCCGAGCGCCGGCACGACATAAGTGAGCAGCCGGTGCTCGGCGTCGGCCGGCAGCCGACGCGGGACGAGCAGCGTGGCGAGCTGCGCACCGTCGGCGCCGCGCAGCTCGAACGCACGCCGCCGCCGATCGGCCTCCACCACCCCTAGCTCGATCGAGACGGGGCCGATCCCGAGTGCCGCGCCGACCCTCCGGGCGGCGCCCTCGAGCGCGCTCACGGTCTCAGAGCCGCCCAGCAGATCGCGCGCGACGGCGGCGGCCAGGTCGGCCTCGGCCCGGCGGCGGTCGGCCTCGATCGCGCGGCTGCGCGCCAGGTCGGCGATGGTGCTGACCGCGGCCGCGACGAGCATGAACGCCCCGAGCGCGACCCAGTTGCGGCTGTCGGCGATCGTGAACCGGCCGGTGGGGGGAAGGTGGAAGAAGTTGAACGCGGCGGCGCTCAGCAGCGACGTGACCAGGCCGAGCGGGAGTCCCCAGTACGCGGATACGAGCAGCACCGCGGGCAGGTACACGACGCTCAGCGACACGACCGGCGCGAGGCTCTTGAGCGGATAGATCGCCGCCGTGGCCGCCGCCACCGACACCAGCGATACCGCGACGCCGATCAGCAGATTCGGCCTGGAGGCGCGCAACGTCCCGGGCCGCTCACCAGGCCGGGTGCGCGGCGTGGTGCTCACGCCGTTCCCGCGCCTCCGTACGACGCCGGAGGCGACCCGTCCGACTCGGAGGACGCGATCTGACTCAGCAGCGCCGACGGGCTAGTGCCGCCGAGAACGCGCAACCGGGGCAGGCGGTAGGGATCCTCACCGCCGCTCGCCCAGCCCGGGATCACCGTCGTCGAGCCGACGAATCCGGCGGCCTTGACGGCGGCGATCACGGTCGCGTCGTAGTGGCCGGACGGATAACAGAACCAGTCGACGGGCACGCCGTACCGCTTCTGAAGGGTCTGGCGCGCGGTCGCGATCTGGTACTGGAGCTCAGACGCGTCGAGCGTGATTAGGTCGGCGTGACTGATCCCCTGGGTGTCGAGCTCCCACCCGGCCGCGATCAAGCCCCGCACCTGGGCGCCGGTCAGGCCGCCCTGCGACGGCGGAAGCCCGGTGAGCTGGATGTTCTCGTTCCCGACCCAACCGAGGCGCTTGAGGACCGGCAGCGCGTTCTCGTACTGGGACGCGTAGCCGTTGTCGAACGTGAGCACGATCGGCTTACCGGGCCCGAGCGGTACGCCGCGCGTCCAGTACGCCTTGAGCTGGTCCATCGTCACGGCGTGCCAGCCAGCGCCCTTGAGCGCCTGCATCTGGGCCGCGAACTCGTCGGAAGGCACGTACAGCCCCGGGAAGGGGGCGCCCGCCGGCGGCGGGTTGATCACGTGGTACATCAGGACCGGCACGGTCGCGGTCCCAGGCTTGCCGGTGCCGACCCCGGTCACGGTGCTCTTCGGCAGCCTGCTCGCGCTGAACGTCTTGGCGTGGGCAGCGTGGGTCGAGCCACCGCGGGCGTTGTGGTGCTCGGTCTGGGAGGTGTTCGTGGCCGTCTGGCTCGAGGTAGCGCCGCCGCCGGTGGCCACCAGGCCGATCATGATCACCGCGACCACGATCACGAGGAGCGAGCCGACCACGATCAGCCGGCGCCGCCGATCTCTGGCCCGCCGCTCGCGCTCTCTGGCGAGTCGCCGGGCCCGGATCTGCTGCTCGTTCATGAGCCCACGAGCGTACCCGCCACAAAGGCGAAATACAGGATCACAAGGACCGCGCCGCCGGGTCGGTTCATCCCGCCGGGCCGTGCGAGCGCCGCCATCGTGAACAGCGTCGCACCGATCAGCCAGGCAAGCTGCAGCTTCCCGAGGGTCGAGACCGCCGCGAACGTCACGAACAGCGACGGGACGATCACGCCGAAACCGAGGTTGATCGTGTTGCTGTTGAAGGTCTCGCCCACCAGCGCCGCGCCCCGGCCCGCGAGCCCGAGGCGGACCGCGGTCAGCGCGTTGGGGATGCTTGTCAGCGGGCCCAGAATCAGGAAGCCGAGCACGGCATCCGAGATGTGCCAGTCGCCGGCGAGGCTGAGCGCGGACTGCACCATGCCGGCGCTGCCGGCGACGATCAAGATCAGATCGACGACGATCAAGGCCAGCAGGTGGTGGGTCGGGTCGCTCGACGTGTCCGGGGGCCGATCGGTGGCGGCGTGCTCGTGGAGCGCCCGGGACAGGCGGCTCAGGGAGTGACCGCGGAACCTGGGTCCGGCCACCACGACGGTCAGGTACGGCACGGCGACGACGGCGCTCGCGATCGTGGTGCCGGCCGGCGAAAGCCAGCGCAGCAGCAACGCCGAGGCGAGCAGCGTGATGATCAAACCGACCGTACCTTCGAACAGCAACGTCTCGCGCGCCAGACGGACGCGTCCGGTGACCAGGGCGCTCACCCCGATCATCGCGGCGAGGTTGAAGCCGTTGGAGCCGACCAGCACCCCGACGCCGACGTCGTGGGCGCCCTTCGCCAGCGCGAACAGCGCGCTCGAGATCTCGGGGCCGTCCGCCGCCACCGCCGTGAGCAGGCCGATCAGGGCCTCGGGGAAGCCGAAGCGCACGCCGAGCCGGTCGAGCCGACGGGCGAACAGCCGCGCCGCGGCGAGCGTCACCCCCAGCGAAACCAGAAACAGCGGGACTGCGACGGCGGCTGACATTCGACTCCAAGCTGGGGGAAAGAAGCGCCGACCAGACTTCCCGGCTCACCCTGGCGGGCACGTTACCTGAAGGAGTCCGCACCGTAGCGGCGAAACGCAGTGACCATGCTTCGTAAGAAACGTAACCCGCAGATCGACATGCGCCCCGTCCGCCCTGCCCCGGGCTTCGAGCACCTGCCGGGCGAGTCGATCGCCGTACTCACATGGCTCCGGGCCAACCAGGTCGAGTTCGTGCTCGTCGGACCGATCGCCGAGACCATTCGCGGGGCCGCCGGCGCCAGCGGGCCGGCCGCGATCGTCCCCGCGCCGTACCGGCGGAACTACGAGCGGCTGTCACGCGCGCTGGATGCGTCGGGTGCCCGCCCGCGCCAGAGCGCCGGCGCCGAGGGGGCGCGCGCGAAGCAGGCGGCCGACAGAGTCGCCGGCGGCGAGCGTTGGGCGTTCCGTACCGGCATCCACTTCCTGGACGTCGAGGGCCGCTCGAGCGATACGCCTGGCTACCAGGAGCTGCTGTACGAGGCCGGCCGATTCGAGCTTGCCGCCGGGTTGAACGTCGACGTAGCGTCGCCCGAGGACATCGAGCACTACGCGCATGTGCGCCGGACCGGCACCTCGCCGGAACTGCGCGTGACGCGCGGTACGAGCCCGCAGCTCGAGCACACCACCTAAAACGCCGTCTTAACCGCCCGCTCAGGCGGCCCCGCTAGCCTGACTTCATGGCGATTCGAGCCAGATGGGCACTGGCGGGCGCGGGGGGTTGCGTGATGCTGATCGCGGCGACCTGGGTCGCCGCGTTTCACATCGGCGTCGTCCGGAGCGCCAATCTGACCACGTACGTGGGGTTCATCGAGCTGCACCAGCACGGCGTGGTCCGGGCGCTTGCGGAACATTTCGTGTCGCTGTGCGACCCGCACAGGTATTTCCTCTGGGCGCCGGTGGTCGTGGTCATCGCGTTGGTGCGAGGGCGGCCGCGGGTGGCGCTGGCGGTAGCGGCGATCCTCCTCGGCGCGAACCTCACCACCGAGGCGCTGAAGCACGTGCTGCCCGAACCGCATATCGCCGGGCTGTTGGATGGGTGGTTGCCGGTGCCGACCACGGAATGGCCCAGTGGACACTCGACCGCGGCGATGTCGGCGGTCCTCGGCCTGCTTCTCGCCTCGCCCGGCCGCCTGAGGCCGTACATCGCCGCGCTCGGCGCGGCGTTCGCCGTGGCCGTCGGATACTCGCTGGTATCGATCGGATCCCACCTTCCGGCTGACGTGTTCGCCGGATATCTGGTTGCCGCGACCTGGACGCTCGTGGCCGTCGCGGGGCTGTCGGTGGCGGAGCGGCGCTGGCCGAGCGAGACCACCGTCGACCGCCTGTCGCTGCGAGCGGCGCTCGCCCCGCAGGCGGCCGTGGTCGTCGCCGGCGTCGCGCTGCTCGCGCTGGTCGTGCTGACGCGTCCGCACGACGCGCTCGCCTACGCCGAGGGTCACAAGCAACTGATGGTGGTCGCGGCCGCGATCGCGACGCTGGGCGTCGCCGTCTCGACCGGGGTGATGCTGAGCCTCGGACCGCTGGCCGGGCGCGCTACTGCTGCTCGCGATACCGGCCCGGCTGCCACAGCGGCTCCTCGCCGCCATTGGCGCCCCGGCTGAGGATGAACAGCAGGTCCGAGAGCCGATTCAGGTAGCGGACGACCTCGGCGCTGCACTCGGCGCCGCACGCGATTGCGAGCCGCTCGGCGCGCCGGCACACGGTCCGGCACACGTGCAGGTAGGCGGCGGCCGGGGTGCCGCCGGGAAGCACGAACGACTTGAGCGGCGTGAGCGTGGCGTTTACCTCATCGCAGCGCTCCTCGAGCCACCTGGTCTGCTCGGGGATCACCCGGAGCCGCTCGCGCTCCGGATCTTCCGGCGCCGCGATGTCGGCGCCGACGTCGAACAGGTCGTTCTGGATCCGCGCGAGCCACTCGCTGTAGGCGTCGGGCAGACCCGGGATCGTCAGCGCCACCCCGATGTGCGCGTTCAACTCGTCGACGGTGCCGTACGCCTCGATCCTCGGGTGGGTCTTGGGCACCCGGCTCATGTCGCCTAGGTGGGTCTCGCCCGAGTCCCCCAGGCGGGTGTAGATCCGGGTCAGGTTTACCGTCATCGCCAGGCCAGTCTAGTTACGCGCGTCGGGCCGTCACGAGGACGGCGACCATGCCCGCCCGGATGCGCCGGCCGACTCGCCCCTCGATCTCGCGGGTTCCCCGCTCCAGGGCTGCGCGCTGGGCGGGCGCGAGACGGGGGTAGAGCGAGGTCGTGCGCAGAAGGGCGTTCAGGTCATCGGCGCTCTGCTCGGTCACCATCGGCACCACGGCGATCTCCACGTCGCGGAACAGCGGGCCGGCGTAGGCCCGCGCCAACGGCTGCTGTCCCACCCAAGCCCACACCTCCGAGACGTTGTCGCGCCGGTCCTCGACGCCGCTCAGGATCGCCGGGAGATCCCTCAACGGAGGCCATCCGGCGGCGATCTCCGGCGTGGCCCCAGCAAGTACGGAGATCAGCGCGTCGTCGTCGGTGACGATGTCCCGGTGTCGCAGCGCGCAGTGCTGAAGCAGCGCGAACAGTCCGTCCGGCCGCAGCGCCCGGGCCACCTTCGCCCAGCTCACGTCCGGATCGGGCCAGTGAAAGGCCGACGCCGAGAATGCGGCGTCGAACCATCCGTCGATGGGCGCGTCCTCGAGGCGATGATTGACGAACTCGAGCGCGCCCGGCCCGTGTGACTCGCGGCCAGCCAGCTCGATCAGGTTCCGGCCGGGTTCGACCGCGGTGACGTGCAGTCCGCGGGCCACGAGGCCTCGGGTGAGCTGGCCGGTGCCACACCCGATCTCGAGCACCCGGTCGCCGGCCTCCAGGCCACCAAGCTGGCAGGCGCGCTCGACGAGCTCGTCCGGATAGGTCGGCCGCCTGCGGTCGTATTCGACGGCCACCGTGTCGAACACGGCGCCGAGGCTTCGTTGGTCGAGGTCTCCGGCCACTGGCATCCCAACCTATCGCTGCCACGCGACGGGATCGGGATCGGGATCCGCGATCCCAGCCGCAAACGAGCCCTCGCCCGTGACCCGCGGTACGATCACGATCGTTCAAGGTCGGTGGCGATGGGAAGCCGGTGGAAATCCGGCGCGGACCCGCCACTGTGATCGGGGACGCCAGTCGCAGGAATCGCCACTGGTGACGTCAAGTCGCCGGGAAGGCGCGGCTGGTAGGCCCGTCAGCCAGGAGACCAGTCGCCGACCGCCAAGCCGATATGCCCTCGTGGAAAGGGGTGGCCCTCATGCATCGCAAGACCCTCATCGCTCTTCTGGGAGCGATCGTCATGGCCGTCGCGGCGTCCGGCGTCGCGCTCGCCGCCAGCTCCGGTCCGGCCGTGACGTGGCAGGTCAAGAGCCTCAGCAAGACCCTGCTCAAGCCGACCTCCGTGCACGGCGAGAAGGGATGGATCACCAAGGGCGGGACGCCCAAGGGCAAGTGCTCGGGTAACAGCGCTGCCGGCGCGCTGGATGCCGCCACACACGGCAAGTGGTCAGGCAAGTACTTCTCGAGCCTGAGCGACATCGAAGTGACGTCAATCCTCGGCGTGAAGCCGCCCAGCTCGGACTTCTGGGACCTGTTCGTCAACGGGAAGCCCGCGAGCACGGGCGTGTGCGAGGTCAAGCTGCACGCGGGACAGAGGTTGCTGTTCAAGATCGCCAAGTGATCCGTGACCAGTAGGGCTGCGCTAACGGCGATCGCGATCGTGTGTGCGGTCGCGACCGCCGGTTGCGGCCTGGGGGCCGGCAAGGCAACCTCGGGCGTCGTCACGCTGACCGTGACCCGGAACTTCGGAACCGCGCCGGTCGGGTCGGTGACCGAGAAGAGCATCCCGGGGTCTCAGACCGTGATGCGGATGCTCGAGCGGTCGTTCAAGGTCACGACGCGCTACAGCGGCGGGTTCGTCGAGTCGATCGACGGCCACGCCGGAAGCTCCTCGCGGCTCGACTGGTTCTACTACGTGAACGGGATCGAGGCGTCGCTCGGCGCCTCCGGCACCTCGGTCAACAAGGGAGACCGGATCTGGTGGGACCTCCACGACTGGACCGCCACCGATTCGATCCCGGCGGTCGTCGGCTCGTTCCCCGAGCCGTTCATCCACGGCATCGGCGGCCGGCGCTACCCGGTCACGATCGAGTGCGCCACCGATGCCGGCGCGGCCTGCAAACGAGTGACATCTGAGCTCGAGTCGATCGGGGTGCCGGTCTCGAGCCAGGCGATCGGCGGCGGATCGGGAACGGACTCGATCGGCGTAGTCGTCGGCACCTGGCGCGACGTCGGCGGCGAGCTGCTGGCCCAGCTGATCGAGCACGGCCCGGCGTCGAGCGGGGTTTACGCTCGCTTCGCCGGCGCGAGCGGGTCCTCGCTTCAGCTGCTCAACCCGGCCGGCAAGGTCGTGCGCACGCTCGGCGGCGGCGCAGGTCTGATCGCCGCCACCGCGCAGCCCTCGACCGGGCCGTTCTGGCTGATCACGGGCACCGACGTGGCCGGGGTCAACGCCGCCGCGGCGGCTCTGACGCCGGCGCGGCTCCGTGACCACTTCGCGCTCGCGGTCCAGGGCGGCACCGACCTGCCGGTGCCGCAGGGGGCGACGAGTTGATCTACCGCCGGCGCGCGAGCCCGCTGCACGCCGCCCGCGCCGGCGCCGGATGCCTTTACTGCCTGGCGCTCGGTCTCGCGGCGCTGCTGCTGTCCGCGCCGGTGGCGCTCGGGGCCGTCGTCGTGGCGATCGCAGGCGCGGCCGTCGGTTCCGGCGTGGGCCGGGAGATCCGCCGTGCCGCCCTGTTCGCGCTGCCGCTCGGGCTGATCGTGATGGCGGTCAACATGCTCGTGGCGCAGGGTGGTCTCACGGTGATCGCCCGTCTCGGGGATCTGCCGGTGTTTGGCCAGACCGACGTGACGCTCGAGGCGACCGTCTACGGCGCGGTCCTCGGCGTGCGGGCGATCGCGATCGTGCTGTGTGGCGCGCTGTACACCGTCGCGGTCGACCCCGACGAAGTGCTTGGGCTGTTCCGCCGCTTCTCGTTCCACTCGGCGTTGACCGCGACGCTGGCCACGCGGATGGTCCCAGTACTCGCGCGCGACGCTCGGCGGCTCGCCGAGGCCCAGCGTTGCCGTCCCGGCCCGCCGCCGTCACGGGCGCGGCTGATGCGCGCCACCACCGCCGGCGTACTCGACCGCGCGCTCGATGTCGCCGCCGCCCTCGAGGTCCGCGGCTACGGCGCCGCGCGACGGCCGGGCGCCGCGGGGCGCGTACGCCGCCCCTACTCGCGCCACGACATCGCGTTCGGCGCCTCCGCGGTGGCGCTGGTCTCGCTGGCGGTCGGAGCCCGGATCGGCGGCCTCGTTCCGTTCAGCTCGGACCCGTCGCTGCATGCGCCAGTCGGGACCGGCGAGGTCGCGGTGGCGGTGGCGATCGTCGTCTGCGCGCTGCTCCCGTTCGCCGACCGCAGGGGGATCGAGCGATGAGCGTGCTGTCGCTCGAACGCGTGACGTATTCCTACCCCGGCGCCGCGGCTCCGGCGATCGAGGACGTGTCACTCGAGATCGGACCGGGCGAGCTGGTCGTGCTCGCCGGCGGGTCGGGCTCGGGCAAGTCGACGCTGCTCCGCGCCGCCAACGGGCTCGTCCCGCACTTCCACGGCGGCGTTTTCGCCGGCCGCGCGACGGTCGCCGGCATGGACACGCGCGAGCACGCCCCGGGAGCGCTTGCGCTCTCCGTCGGATCGCTGTTCCAAGACCCCGAGACGCAGGTCGTGATGAGCACGGTTCGCGCCGAGCTCGCGCTCCCGCTCGAGAACCGGGGGGAGGGGCCGGCCGCGGTGGCTCGGGCCGTCGAGGAGGCGGCGCTGGCGCTCGGGATCGCACATCTGCTCGAGCGCCCGAGCGCCGAGCTGTCCGGTGGCGAGCTCCAGCGCGTGGCGCTCGGGGCGGCGCTGGCCGGTAAGCCGCAGCTGATCCTGCTCGACGAGCCTACGTCGCAGCTCGACCCGGTCGCCGGCGACGAACTGATCGCGCTGCTGCGCCGGCTCAACGAGGACTTCGACGCGGCGATCGTGATTGCCGAGCACCGGCTCGAGCGGTGCCTGGGCTTCGCGGACCGAGCGATCGCGATGCGCGACGGGCGCGTGGTGTGCGACGCCGCGCCGAGCGAGTTCCTGGCCTGGGCCTGCGACTCCGCGCCGGAGCTCGCCACCCCCGGCGCGCGCCTCCTGCACGGTCTCGGGCTGACGCCGGTGGCAGGCGTGAAGGCGGCGCGCTCGAGCCTACGGTCACAAGGGCTGCTGCCGGACGTCGATCCGATCGCGGCCGGCGCCCCGGTCCGGCGGCGTCGCGAGTCGCGCCGCCGCGCCGAAGACAGCGCGCTGGCACTCGACCGGGTGTGGCATGAGATCGACCGCGGCCCGGCCATTCTTCGCGGCGTCTCGCTGTCGGTGGCTCCGGGCGAGCGCGTCGCGCTGATGGGTCGTAACGGCGCCGGCAAGTCGACGATTCTCCGGCACGCGGCCGGGCTGATGCGCCCGACCCGCGGCAAGGTCCGGAGCTCTGGCCGGGTCGCGCTCCTGCTTCAGAACCCGACCGACTACCTGATCCACGACCGGGTCGAGCAGGAGGCCTCGCCGACCGCGCTCGCGACCGTCGGGCTCGGCGGCGCTGCGCTCGCTGCTCGCCATCCGCGCGATCTGTCGGGCGGGGAGAAGCAGCGCCTCGCGCTCGCGATCGTGCTCGACGGGGAGGGCGGGGATCCCAATCAAGAGACGGCCGTGGTGTGTCTCGACGAGCCGACCCGCGGCATGGACCGCCGGCGAAAGGACGAACTGGCGGCGCTGCTCCGCGAACTCGACGCGGCTGTGCTCGTCGCCACCCACGACCCAGAGTTCGTGGCCGCGCTCGCCGAGCGCGTCGTGCTGCTGGGGGAGGGCACGGTGATCGCGGACGGGTCGCCGGGCGAGATCCTCGCGGGGGGCACGTATTTCGCCACCGAGACCGCCAGGATCCTCGGCGGGGCCGGTGGCGCGCTCGCGGCGGACGACGGGATCGCTCTCGTCGCCAAGGCGGAAGCCGAGGTGACCGCGTGACCTGGCAGCTCGGCGCGTTCGCAATCTTGGCGGTAGCGCTCGCGGGAGGCTTCGCCTGGTACGAGCACGTCCGGCCCGATGCTCGGATCATCGCGCTGGTGGGGACGCTGGCGGCGTTCGCGGCGCTCGGGCGGATCGCGTTCGCCGCGTTCCCGAACGTAAAGCCGACGACCGACATCGTGCTCGTCTCCGGCTACGCGCTCGGGGGCGGGCCCGGGTTCGCGGTCGGCGCGATCGCGGGGCTGGCGTCGAACTTCTTCTTCGGCCAGGGACCGTGGACCCCGTGGCAGATGGCGGGCTGGGGGGCGACCGGCGTGATCGGCGCCGGGCTTGCGGTGCTGACCGGGCGGAGGATCGGCCGCTGGACGCTGGCGATCGTGTGCTTCGTGGTTGGTTTCGGGTTCACCGCGCTCCAGGACGTCGGCGACTGGGTCACCTACAGCGACCACAGCCTCTCCTCGCTGGGTGTGTACGTGGGGAAGGGGGTCGGCTTTGACTTCGTTCACGCCGGCGGGTGCTTCGTGTTCGCGCTCGCGTTCGGACCGGCGCTGATCCACTCACTGACCCGATTCCGGACGCGACTGAACGTGACGTGGGTGTCGGCCGCGCCGTTGCTCGCGATCGCCGTTGTCACAGTCGCTGGCTCAGCCAGTCTCGGAGCCTGGCTGGCCAGCCAGCCAGGTGGGCTGGGGGTGGGGCGCGCGGAGGCGGCGAGCACGCCCGCCGGGTATCTGCTCGCGGCCCAGAACTCCGACGGCGGCATCGGGGGGACGCCCGGCGCGGCGTCGTCCCCGCTGTACTCGGGCTGGGCCGCGCTCGGCCTGGCCAGCGCCGGTGAGAACCCACAGGATGTCGTGCGGGAAGGCCGCAGCCTGGTCGGCTATGTCGAGAGTGGCGTGGCGTCGGCGTCCGACCCGGGCGACGTCGAGCGGAACATCCTGGTCGCTGCGGCGACGGGTTTGCCGGCCACGAGCTTCGGGGGGCGCGACCTCGTCGCCGAGCTTCGCGGTGACATCCGCCGCAACGGGTCGGTCAACAACCAGACGAACTGGACGTCGTTCGCCGTGCTCGCTTTTCGGGCGGTCGGGATCGCGCCGCCGCGGGCCTCCCTGGCGTGGCTCGTCCGCCAGCAGGACGCCGACGGCGGCTTCAACTTCGCGACGCGGGGCGGGTTGAGCGACGTCGACGACACCGGGGCGGCGCTCGAGGCCCTGGCCCGTGCCGGCGGCTCGGCGGCCTTGCGCGTGCAGTCAGGTGCGGTCGCCTACATCCGGGGCCAGCAGGACCGCGACGGCGGCTTCCCCGGCATGCCGGGCGCCGGGTCGAATGCCCAGTCGACCGCGTTTGGAGTCCAGGGACTGATCGCCGTCGGGGTCGACCCGAACACGCTCCACCGCCGCGGGGCCCCGTCGCCGCTCGACTACCTGCGCTCACTGATTGCCGGCGACGGGCACGTCGAATATTCGCGGGGCACGAACGAGACGCCGACGTGGGTGACGGGCGAGGCGCTGATGGCGCTCGAAGGCAAGGCGCTCCCGATCGCGGCGGTGGCGCGGCACACGGCGACCGCGCCCCCCGCTCGCCCGATCGCGCACACGGCCGCCAGCCGAGCGCCGTCGGCGGCGCGTCGTGCGCCCCGCCGATCGGGGCGTTCGTCAGCCGGGCGTCGGCGCCCGGCCCGAATCATCGCGCCTCCTGCGGCCTCCTCGCCGGACGTCGACAGGCTCGTGGTCGCCACCGGAATCCTGACTGCGCTGAGCCTCGCGGTGCTCGGCGGGAGTTGAAGCCGATTCAGGCGAAAACCGCTACCCTCCGGCCCCCCGCATGCTGATCGGAGTCCCCAAGGAGACGGCCGAGGGCGAGCGCCGCGTGGCGCTCGTGCCCGAGGTGGTGGGCAAGCTCAGTGGCGGAGAGAACGGCGTGGAGGTCGTCGTCGAGCGGGGAGCCGGCGCGGGCGCGCTGATTCCCGACGCCCAGTACGAGGAGGCGGGCGCTCGCATGGTCGAGGACCCCGCCGGGGTGTACGAGGCTGATGTGGTCGTGAAGGTGGCGACGCCGACGGCGGACGAGATCGGGCGGCTCAGATCCGACAGCGTGCTGATCGGGTTCCTCCAGCCCCTGACGGGGGGCGAGGCGATCCGGGCGATCGCGCAGACGGGCGCGACGAGCTTCGCGATGGAGGCGATCCCGCGGATCAGCCGGGCGCAGTCGATGGACGCGCTGTCCTCCCAGGCGAACATCGCCGGTTACCGCGCCGCGCTGATGGGCGCGATGGAGATGGGGCGTTATTACCCGATGCTGATGACGGCGGCGGGGACGATCCGACCGGCGACGGTGTTGGTTTTGGGTGCGGGGGTGGCGGGGTTGCAGGCGATCGCGACGGCGCGTCGGCTGGGTGCGGTGGTGCAGGGGTTTGACGTGCGGGCTGCGGTTAAGGAGCAGGTCGAGTCTTTGGGCGCGAAGTTCCTCGAGTTTGATCTGGGCGGTGATCTCGAGGGGGCTGGCGGGTATGCCCGCGAGCTCACCCCCGAGCAGCAGGCGCGTCAGCAGGAGTTGATGGCCGAGGCGATCGGGAAGGTCGACGTGGTGATCACGACGGCCGCGGTGCCGGGCCGGCGCGCTCCGGTGCTGGTCACCGAGCGGGCGGTCGAGCTGATGAAGCCGGGGTCGGTGATTATCGACCTGGCCGCGGAGTCGGGCGGGAATTGTGAGCTGACCGAGCCGGGTCAGACGGTGGTGCGCCATGACGTGAAGATCCTCGGGCCGCTGAACGTCCCCTCGACGATGGCCGAGCACGCCTCGCAGCTGTACGCGAAGAACATCCAGTCCTTGTTGGGGTTGATGATCTCCGACGAAGGAGAGCTGTCGTTGGACTTCGACGACGAGGTCATCGCCGGGGCCTGCATCACCCGGGACGGCGAGATCGTCCATGAGGCCGCCCGCGCGGCGGCCGAGGCAGCGGCGACCACGAGCTCCTGACCCTGAGGAGGACAAGATGACCACCGTTACAGAGATCGCGATCCTCGTGCTGGCCGCGTTTGTGGGGTTCGAGGTGATCTCGAAGGTCCCGAATACGCTGCATACGCCGTTGATGTCGGGCACGAACGCGATCCACGGGGTCGTATTGCTCGGCGGTCTTTTGCTGATGCACGAGGCGAACGGGATCCTCGAGCACGTGCTGCTGGTGATCGCGATCGCGTTCGGCACGATCAACATCGTGGGCGGGTTCCTGGTCACCGACCGGATGCTCGCGATGTTCAAGCGCAAGCCCGATCTACCCGAGGGATCCGCGGACAAGGAGATCGAAGGCCAGTGATCGCGGCGACGATCTTTCTGCAGCGCACGAACTTCATCAACGCCTGCTACATCGTCGCGTTCTCGTTGTTCATCTACGGGTTGAGCGGGCTGACGGGGCCGCGGACGGCGGTGCGCGGGAACAAGATCGCGGCCGTCGGTATGGCGATCGCGATCGTGGCCACGCTGCTGACCCCGCACGTGCTGTCGGGGTCGAGTACGCCGTGGCTGATCGCGTTGGGCCTGGTGATTGGGACCGCGGTCGGCGTGCCGGCGGCGCGGAATGTGCGGATGACCGCGATGCCGCAGATGGTGGCGATCTTCAACGGGGTCGGCGGTGGGGCGGTGGCGATCATCGCCTGGATCGAGTACCGCCACCACTTCCTCTCCGGCGGGTCGTTCTGGGTGGAGAAGTCGCAGATCCCGACGCTGTTCGCGGCGATCGTCGGGTCGGTCTCGTTCTGGGGGTCGAACATCGCGTTCGGAAAGCTCCAGGAGATCCTGCCCGGCAAGCCGATCAAGCTGCCGGGCCAGAGTTTCATCAACCTGGCTTTGTTCACGATCTGCGTCGGGTCGGCGATCGTGCTGGCCGCCGGCGTGCACTCCCAGGCGCTGTTCATCATCGGGATCCTGCTCGCCGCGGCGCTCCTCGGGAACATGGTCGTGCTCCCGATCGGCGGCGCCGACATGCCCGTCGTGATCTCATTGCTGAACGCGTTCACGGGCCTGTCGGCGGCCGCGACCGGTATCGCGCTGAACAACACCGCGATGATCGTCGCCGGGATGATCGTGGGCGCGTCGGGAACGATCCTCACCAACCTGATGGCCAAGGCGATGAATCGCTCGGTGCCTGCGATCATCGCGGGGGGGTTCGGCGGCGCGATCGCGGCCCCGGCCGGTCCGGCCGGCGAGACCGGCGGCACGGTCCGATCGACCTCGCCCCAGGACGTCGCGATCCAGTTGTCCTATGCCCGCCAGGTCGTAATCGCGCCTGGGTACGGGATGGCGGTGGCGCAGGCGCAGCATGCCGTGCGCGAGCTCGAGCGCGCGCTCGAGGCCAAGGGCGTCGAGGTCAAGTTCGCGATCCACCCCGTCGCCGGCCGGATGCCCGGGCATATGAACGTGCTGCTCGCCGAGGCCGATGTGCCCTACGACCTGCTGCGGGAGATGGACGAGATCAACCCCGAGTTCCCGCGCACGGACGTGACACTCGTGATCGGCGCCAATGACGTGACCAACCCAGCGGCCAAGAACGAGCCGGGATCCCCGATCTACGGCATGCCGATCCTCGAGGTCGACCGCTCCGGGGCGGTGGTCGTGCTCAAGCGCTCGATGGCGAGCGGGTTCGCCGGCATTGACAACCCCCTGTTCTACGAACCGAAAACCTCGCTGCTGTTCGGCGACGCCAAACAATCTGTGAGTGACATCACATCCGAGGTGCAGGCGCTCTAGTTAGCTGGGGATTGGCACCGGGTATCTGCCACCCACGATGGATCCCAATCGCCTGAAACAAATCCCGATCTTCTCGCGCCTGTCCGACGAGGAGGCCAATCGCCTGGCCGCGTTCGCCACCGAGACGAGCGTCGCCGAGGGACAGATCCTGATGAAGCAGGGTGACTACTCGACCGAGCTGATCGCGATCGAGGAGGGCAGCGCCGACGTGATCCAGGACGGCGAGAGAATCGCCTCGCTCAAGGACGGCGACCTGATCGGCGAGATGGGCCTGATCGAGCGCGAGCCGCGCAACGCCGACGTGGTCGCGACCTCACCGATGCGGGTGATGAAGCTCACCCACTGGGAGATCCGCCGGATGTCCCAGGAGACTCTCGACCGGATCAAGGAGATCGTCGCCAAGCGCCGGCAGGACGGCGTCGCCGACCCGGCTCACTGAGCCTCCGGCCGCACTGAGGTTCCGTGGGCCGGGTTTACGTAACCCCGTTGTGATACGTTGCCGCGCGCCTAATCCCCGGCCCGCCACACCGGGGAGTGGAGGACCCAAGTCATTGGGGCGAGTCCCGCGGTGATCCGCGAGAAGCGCTCTCGCACCGAGCGCGAGCCCGTCAGCTAACCCCGCAGGCAGCAGGCGCTAACCGCAATACGCCGCCCACGGAGGGCTTGTCCGTGTTCGTTTTCAGGAGCTTCCATACACCGAAAACGTGCAAGGGCAGCGCGCGGCAGCGGTCGACGCAGGAGGAGCCCGACCGTCGAGATGCGATGGGTCGTATCGCTCGCCTGGCTACACTCGTACTCCTCCCGCTGCTCATTCCCGCGGCGAGCGCACTCGCCCACTCCTCGCATATCTCCGGCGGCGCGGCGATGGTCACGGCGAGCGCACCTGCCGGAATCGTGAACCCGACCGCGTCCGGATCGGTGTTCTCGCGGACGCTCCGGCAGGGCGACCGCGGCTCGGACGTCAAGACGCTCCAGACGTGGTTGACCGACGTCGGCGACACCGTCCCCGAGACCGGCTACTTCGGATCGATTACCAAGGCCGCGGTGGTGAACTTTCAGACCGACGAGAGCCTCGCGCCCGTCACTGGCGTCGTCGGGCACCTGACCGCCGCCGCGCTGGTCGCCGCGGTCAAGAAGACCGCCACCAAGGGGTCAGGCGTGCTCGACACGCCGGGCCAATCGCTGGCGGGGACGAGCGGCTGGGTGTTCCCGCTCGAGCCGATCTCCCGGGTGGTCTCGCCAAGCGATTGGACGCTCGACCAGGGCGTCGACATCGGCACCGTCAACAACGCCTGCGGACCGCAGGTGACCGAGGTGGCGATGGCCGCCGGGACGATCGTGCAGGAGGGCATAGACGGCTTCGGACCCGCCGCCCCCGTGCTCAAGGTGGCGAGCGGTCCTTACGCCGGGCGCTACATCTACTACGGCCACGCCCTGCCTGCGCTCGTGCCGGTCGGAACCGTGGTGACCGCCGGCGAGCCGATCGCCGAGGTCGGATGCGGCGACGTCGGCCTCTCCAGCGCGCCCCACATCGAGATCGGCATCAGCGACGTCGACGGCCCGCCGTGCTGCCCCGGCTACCAGGAGACCTCGCCGGCGATGTACGACGTCGTGCTGAATCTGTTCAAGAAAGCGGGCGGGGGCTAGGAGAGCCCGGCGCGCCCCGTCTTGGCGCCCGGGGTACCCCACGCTGCATGACTCGCCAAAGCCCTCTCTCGCGTAGCACCTTGGCGAGATAAGCGCCGCCGGGGCGCTTATGTAGCCAAGGCAGCGGGGGCGGAGCTCGTTTTGGCGAGTTGCGGCCCTTATACCCTCCCGGGCGATGAGCTCTCCCGACTGGTCACCGGCGCCGGCGCTCCCCCTGCTCACAACAGCGGGCACGCTCGAGCTCGGCGGTCGGCCGTGGCTGATGGGCGTCGTCAACGCCACGCCCGACTCGTTCTCGGATGGCGGCGGCGATCGGACGCTCGACGAGCGGGTCGAGCTCGCACGCTCGCTGCTCGACGCCGGCGCCGACATCATCGACATCGGCGGCGAGTCGGGCGTTACGAACCGGCCGCCGGTGGCGCCCGAGGACGAGATCGAGCGCGTGGTCCCGCTGATCGAACGCGTCACGCGTGAGCTGGGCGCGGTGGTGTCGGTCGATACGTACAAGCCGGCGGTGGCGCACGCGGCGATCGCCGCCGGCGCGGCGATCGTCAACGACGTGAGTGGGCTGCGCGACCCTGAGCTGGCCGACGTGTGCGCCGGCACGGGCGCCGCGCTCGTGCTGATGCATACGCGCGCCGCGCCAAAGGAGAAGCTCCTAGACCCGACGCTGGATGGGCTGGTCGGGGCCGATGTGAAGCGGTTCCTGCGCGAGCGGATGTCGGTGGCGATGGCGCACGGCATCGCTTTCGAGCAGCTGATGCTCGACCCGGGCCCCGATTTCGGCAAGACGCCGGCGCAGACGGTCGAGGTTCTGCGCGAGCTCTCGAGCCTGCACGATCTCGAGCGGCCGCTGCTGCTGGCCGTGTCGCGCAAGGACTTCATCGGCGCGATCACGCAGCGGCCTCCGCGGGCGCGCCTTGCCGGAACGCTTGCGGCAGTCGGGCAGGGGGTGGACGCCGGCGCCCACGTCCTGCGCGTCCATGATGTCGCCGACGTCGCGGATTACCTGGCCGTGCGGGCGGCGCTGAGAGGCGAGAGCGAGGTCGAGTCGGCGCTTCAGCTGCACATCGAGCTCCGGCGAGAGCCGCGCCCGTCTTAGATCGACGCTAGGCTGGGAGTGCTGAATCGCCGGTCGCTGGCACAACGCGACCGGAGCCCACCGATCATCCGCCCAAGGAGGTAGCACCATGTCCATCCTGGACCGCGACGCGCTCAAGGCCAGTCCGCTCGCAGATCTTCACGCCCTCGCGTCCGAGCTCTCAATCGACGGGTACCGCCGTCTGCGCAAGGACGATCTGATCGACGCGATCATCGCTAAGCAGGGCGGGGCGCCCGCCGAGGAGGATCGCGCCGATGACGAGCCCGACACCGATGAGGACCGTCCCAGCTCGCGGCGCCGGCGAGGCCGGCGCGGTGGGCGCGGCCGTTCGACGGCTCGAGACGACGAGGACGAGAGCGAGAGCCCGTCGGAGGATGAGGCTGGGGAGGCGGCGCCCGAGGCCACAGAGGAGAGCGACGAGCCGCGGATTCGCGCGGCCAAGGACGAGCCGCGGGATCGCGCGGCCAAGGACGAGCCGCGCGAGACGGCCGAGGAGGAGATCGTCGAGGGCGAGGTCGAGCTGCTTCCGAACGGCTCCGGGTTCTTGCGCGTACATCCGCCCGAGCCCTCCGAGGACGATGTGTACGTCTCGGCCGCGCAGGTCAAGCGCTGCGAGCTCGTTCCGGGCGACCGGATCGCGGGTCCGCGCCGCGCGCCCCGGCGCTCAGAGCGGTTCGCGTCGCTGATCCGGATCGACACGATCAACGGGCGGCCCGCCGACGAGGTGGCCGACAGCCCGCGGTTCGACGATCTGCCGGCCGCTTACCCGGCCGAACGCTTCAAGCTCGGATCCGACGACCCGACGATCAAGGCGATCGAGTGGCTGACGCCGTTCGGCCAGGGCTCGCGTGTGTCGATCGTCGGCCCCGCACGCGCCGGCAAGACCGAGGCGCTGCGACGGCTCGCCGCCACCCTGGCCGGCCACGAGGGCGTTCAGGTGTCGCTCGTCCTCGTGGGCGTCCGCCCCGAGGAGATAACCGAGTGGCAGGACGGCCCGGTGCCGCCGATCGCCGCAGTCAGCTTCGCCGCCTCGGGCGACGCCCAGGCCCAGACCGTCGAGCGCGCGATCGACCAGGGCCGCCGGCTGGCGGCACGCGGCTCGCACGCGGTCGTGCTGATCGACACACTCGGCGGAATGCAACCGTCCGCCGCCCGCAAGTTGCTCGCCGCGGCGCGGAACCTCGCCGGTGGCGGCTCGTTGACCGTGGTCGCGACGGCCCCGGAGCCGCTCGGCGGGGAGACGACGGTGATCGCGCTCGATCCGGTGCTGGCGAGCACCGGTCGCTTCCCCGCGCTCGACCTGATTGCGAGCGGGACGCTACGCCCCGAGCTGCTCGTGGGCGAGGCCGGAGCCGAGGCGATCGCGCGCGCCCGGATGGAAGCCGTCGACCGCTGAGCGGCGCACGCGCCGGCTGAGCAGCGGCGCAAACGTGACGATCGCCCCGAGCACGCCGGCCCAGATCAGCGTCCGGCGCGCGCCGAGAGCCGCGCTGATCGGCCCCGTCAACGCGTACGACAGCGGCAGCAGACCGATCGAGATGAGCCAGTCGAGGCTCGACACCCGGCCCAGCAGCTTCGAGGGAACGTGTCGCTGCTTGACCGTCGCCCACGCGATCGTGCCGGCGGTCTCCAAGGTGTTGAACAGGACGCTCGCGAGCATCAAACCCCACAGACCGCCGAACAGCCCGTAGCCGGCCACCGCCACGGTCGCCACCGTCCAGGTGAGGTACATGAACGTGAGCGCGGAGCGGGGGAGGCCCAGCTCGCCGATCGCGACCGCACACGCGAGTGAGCCGAGACCGCCCGCAGCGAAGATCAACCCCAGATCACGCGCCCCGTCGGCGAAGCGGTGCTTCACGATGAACGGAAGCAGCACCTCGGTGGGCCCCATGAACAGCAGGTAGGCGACCGCCGCGGTGACCAGGGTTGCCCACAGCCAGGCGTGGCTGCGGACGTATCGGAGCCCGGCACGGATCTCACGGAACCCCGATCCCGTCTCCGTCTCCGCGTCCGCCGAGGCCGCGCCCGGGGCTGAACCCGCGGCGGAGCCCGTGGCCCGTGACATCGCCAGGAGCGCCGCGACCGAGATCGCGAACGATCCGGCGTCGAGCGCGAACGCCCAGCCGGCGCCGATCGCACCCACGGCCACGCCGCCGAGCGCGGGGCCGGCCAGCCGCAGCGCCAGCGGTCGGATCAGCTGATCGAGCGAGTTGGCCTGGGCGAGCTTGTCCGCGGGCAGCAGTTGGGGGACGAGCGCATCCGAGGCCGGGTTGAAGAACGCGGTGGCGGCGCCGTACACGACGGCGATCGCCAGCAGCTCCGAGAACGCCAGCGCGCCCGTGATCGCGAGCGCCGCCAGTGCGGCCAGGATCACCGCGCGGACGGCATCGGCGATCAGCATCACCAGACGGCGGTCGAAGCGATCGCTGACCGCGCCGCCGATCAGCAGGCACGCGATCGTCGGGATCGTCATCGCGATTCCGACGGTCGCGAGCGCCGTCGGCGCATCCGACATCGTGTAGACCTGCCACGCGAGCGCGACCAGGAACACGCCGTCGCCGAGCAGCGACACCGACATACCGCCGGCGAGCAGGCGATAGTCGCGATGGGCCAGTGGCGCGAACAGGTGGACGCGGCTAAATCCGCCCGGCCGGTCCAGCGCCTCGTGGCTCTGTTGCATCGGCTCAGTCGGAGCCGGTGGAGACCGCTGTTCCCTCGGCCGCGTCGGCCCGCTCGGCCAGAAAGCTGATCAGACGGTCGGGCTCCATCGGCCTGGCGAAGTAGAAGCCCTGCCCGGTGTCGCAGCCGAGGTCCTTGAGCGTGGCCGACTGCTCGGGAAACTCGATGCCCTCGGCCACCACCTCGAGCGCGAACGTCTCGCCGAGGCTCAGTACCGCGGAGGCGAGCCCGGAGGTCACGGGCGAAGCGCCCGCGGCCAGCAGCGAGCGGTCCATCTTGAGGATGTCGAGCGGAAGCATGCTTAGCGAGCTCAGCGACGAGTAACCGGTGCCGAAGTCGTCCATCGCCAGGCGCACGCCCAGCGCGCGCAGCTGATTGAGGCGATTGATCGCCAGTTCGGTGTCGGTCATCATCACCGACTCGGTGATCTCGAGCGTCAGGGCCTCGGGCTCGAGGTCGGCCTCGGCCAGAGCGTTCGCGACGTCGCTGACGATGTCAGAGTGGAACAGCTGCTTGACCGACAGGTTGATGCCGATCGACGGCAGCGTCGGAGCGGTGATTTGTTCCCGGAAGGCCTTCGCCTGCCGGCAGCCCTCGCGGAGGACCCAACGGCCGATCTCGACGATCAGACCGCTCTCCTCGGCGAACGGGATGAAGTCGAACGGTGGGATCAGTCCTCGCTCGGGATGGCGCCAGCGCACGAGCGCCTCGACGCCGGTCACGACCTCGTCCCGGAGACGGACGAGCGGCTGATAATGAAGCTCGAACTCCTCGCGCTCGAGCGCCCGGAGCAGGTCCGCGCGAAGCGCCAGCCGCGCCACCACCCGGTCGTGCATGGCGGGCTCGAACAGGCGGTAGCCACCCTTCCCTTCGGCCTTGGCGATGTACATCGCGGCGTCCGCGTTGCGGATGAGCTCGTCGGCGTCGGTCGCGCTCCCCGGCTCGATGACCGAGATGCCGAGGCTGGCGCGGATGATCAGGTGGGTGTTGTCGAGCTCGAGCGGGCGGACGAGCGAGTCGAGGATGCGCTCGGCGGTCTCGACCGCCACCTGCGGGTCGTGCACATCTTCGAGCAGGATCGCGAACTCGTCGCCGCCGAAGCGGGCGGCGGTGTCGGCGGCCCGGACGCTCGCGGAGACGCGCTGAGCGACCTCGAGCAGGACCCGGTCGCCGGTGGCGTGGCCGAGGCTGTCGTTGACGGTCTTGAAGTCGTCGAGGTCGACGAACAGCACAGCCATCCCGATGCCGTCGCGGAGGGTCCTCGCGACCGCGTGGCGGACGCGCTCGTTGAACAGCGCCCGGTTGGCGAGGTGGGTGACAGGATCGTGGAAGGCCTGGTGGGCGAGCTGCTCCTCGAACGCCTTGCGCTCCGAGACGTCGCGGCCGTTCAGGACGATCCCACCGACCGCGGTGTCGCTGAGGAGGTCGGCGTGGAGGATCTCGAAGTGACGCAGGCTGCCGTCCTTGTGCGCGAGCAAGCAGTCGATCACCTCGGAGCGACCGGCTCCGCCGGCGCCGTCGGTGAGGCGGCGCAGCAGACGCCCCTGCTCATCGGGGTGCAGCAGCTGCTCGAACGGGAGGCCGGTGACCTCCTCGACCGTGTAGCCGAGCACACGCTCGATCGACGGGCTCTGATAGAGGACCGTGTTGCTGGCGTCGAGCACCGTGATCAGGTCGCTCGAGTTCTGGACAAGCGTCGCGAACCGCGCCTCGCTGGCCTGCCGGTGGACCTCGGCCGAGAGCTCGGCGCTGCTCAGGGCCAGCGCGACCTGGTGAGCCAGCGTCCGAAGCGCGTATCGCGTCTCGTCGTCGTCGGCGGCCTCGCCGGCGAGGATCAGCACAAGGCCGGCGCCCGCGGGCTCCGTGGGACGGAGCTCGAGCAGCAGGACGGGGTCGTCACCGGCGGGCAGGCGCAGCTCCGCGCGCGCGCCGGCCGGAAGCTTCAGCATGCCGCTGGCGCCCGAGTCGTGCAGGTATACCGACGCTTCGGTCGAGATCGCCCAGTCGGTCAGGGCGCCGTGTTCGTCGAGCGCCATCACCCGCTCCTGGTCGCCGAAGGTACGGCACACGCGCGCGTCGACGCGGGCCTCGCCGAGCTCGGCGACCGCCTGAAGGGCAGCGCTGACGATGTCCTGCGGATCGCTCGCCGCCACCAGCAGACCGCCGGCGGCGCTCAGCGCGCGCTCGCGCGCCACCGACTTCTCGCGCTGGCGCACGAGACCGGTCATGCGTGCGACGACCAATGAGAACATCACCGCGGAAGCGCCGACGATGAACAGCAGATCCCAGTTGCGCGTCGGGATCACCTTGATGATCTCGAGCGCGGGGGCGATCAGGGTCGCGCCGGCGAGCAGCGCCAGCCGCAGTGGCGTGAGCCGGGGCTGGCGATCGACCTCGACGTCGGACAGCTCCTGCATCGATGGATGGAGTGCCGCCGCACCCCAGAACAGGTAGAAGAAGATCCACCCCGCGTCCAGCCATAGCTGGTGGTTGTAGACGTTGTGCAGGGTCAGCACGCCGTAGGTGTCGTCGGTGACCAGCATCGAGACGATCCCGGCGATCAGCAGGTAGAAGGCCGGCCGGCGCTTGCCGGCGTCCACGGCCATCCGGATTCCGGCGGCCAGCAGGATTATGTCCCCAATCGGGTAGCCGATCGAGACGAGCTTCGGCACCAGCCCGAGCGTTCTGTCGTGGACGTAGGGGGCGATCAGGATGATCCCGGAGACCAGCGCCAGCCCCAGGGACATGATCAGCGCGTCGACGGCGCCCGGGCCGTCGGCTCGCTGGGTGCGACGACGGACGAGAAGCATGATCCCGACCATCAGGACCGGATACATCGTCAGGTACACCGCGTCGCCGAGCGACGGGAACGGCACCGTGACGTTGAACAGGATTCGGATGCTGTACGTGTAGACGTCGCCGACCCAGAACAGGAACATGCCCAGGACGAACAGCCACCACGCCGCCCGGGCGCGCGGCCGGTAGAAGCGGATGCCGGCGACCATCGCGAGCAGGCCATAGAGGCCGAGGCCGTTGATCACGAGCGGGCTGCCCTTGAGCGGCGGCACGAGCACGTAGAGTCCGGTCACGAACGCGCCGAACGCGAGGAATACCCACCAGAGGTGGCGTCGGTCGGCGGCGGTTTTGAGACGCGAGGCGGACATGGTTTGACCCGTTACTCGCCCGCGACCCGCTGAAACTTGAAGCGCTCGGCGACTTCGCCTAGAACGACGCACAGGTGGTCGACCTGCTCGTCGGTGTTCGCTGCGGTGAGCTGGAGGCGGAACCCGACCTCGTCGCGCGGGACGAGGGGATAGACCGCCATCGTCACGTAGATGCCGCGGTCGAACAGCATGTCGCCGACCTCGTCGACGCTGTCGGGGTCGGCGAGCGGCACCTCGATGATCGGGAACCCGGAGTGGTTCGGGGTGCAGACGCCGAGCTCCCCGAGCCGGTCCAGGACGCGCGCGGTGAGGTGGTGGAGCTTGCCGCGGAGCTGATCGCCGCGGACGTCGTTGACGCGGAGGCCCTCGAGCACGGTGGCGAGCGAGGCCACCGGCGACGGGCCCGAATAGAGGTAGGGGGGCGCCGCTGTCTTGAGCACCTGCTTGAGCGCCGTCGGGCATGAGATGAACGCGAGCAGCGACGAGTAGGCCTTCGAAAAGCCGCCGACGAGGACGATGTTCTCGTAGCCCTCGCCGACGTGCCGGACGATGCTGTTGCCGCGGGCGCCGTAGTCGCACGGCTCGTCCGGCGAGCGCTCGCCGATCACGCCGAAGCCGTGCGCGTCGTCGACGTAGAGGATCACGTCGTGCTCACGGGCCAGCGCGGCGAACGCGGTGAGGTCGGGAGCGTTCCCGGTCATGCTGTTGACGCCGTCGATGCAGATGATTCCGGGGCGCCGCCAGCTCGAGTCGCGCAGGAGCGCCTCGAGATGGTTGAGGTCCTCATGCGCGAACCGCTGGATCGCGGCGCCGCGGGCCTGGGCCAGGGCGCAACCGTCGTAGATCGTCTTGTGGGCGCGGCTGTCCAGGAACACCGTGCCGCCGCCGGCGAGGACCGGAATCACCGACATGTGGATGTGGGTGATCGTCGGCAGCAACAGGCTGTCCTCGGCGCCCAGCAGCTCGGTTAGCCTGTCCTCGATCTCCTCGTACAGGACCGGGCTGCCCAGGAGACGAGACCAGCTCGGATGCGTGCCCCAGCGCTTGAGATAGCCGGGGACCGCATCGATGATCTCCTCGTCGAGATCGAGCCCGAGGTAGTTGCACGATGCGTAGTCGGTGAGCCACTGCGTGCCCACGCGGATCTGGCGGCCATCGATCTCGTCGATGACGGCGTCGAGCATGCGATGGGAGTACTGGAGCCGGGCTAGATCTTCGGTCGAGCGGATCCAGCGCTCGAGCCAGCGATCGTGCTGGCGCTCGCCCCAGCGCAGCGCCCGCCGCGGATCGAGCGCGGGAGCAGCGGGCCGCGGCCGGTTAGGCCGGGGGCGCAGGGACGCCTCGGTGCCATCTGAACCACGCATCAGCCCGCTTATCGGACGATTGACCGGCTACTGAAGCTTTGGGGCGGGTCGCTGGCCGCGCGCGAATGTCAGATTCCGGACAACTACGCGGCGCGACGGTCTGGCGACTGCACGTCGCCGTGCACGATCGTGCGATCGCGACCGGCGTGCTTGGCCGCGTAAAGGGCCTCGTCGGCGCAGCCGATCAACGCCTGAGCATCGAGGTCGTGGGCGAATCCGCAGACGCCGGCGGACACCGTGACCGCGATGCCATCGGGCAATCTGAGGGCTGAGATCGCCTGCCGGGCACGATCCGCCGCGGCCCGGCCGCCCTCCAGATCGGTGTCGGGCATCAACCATGCGAACTCTTCTCCGCCGACCCGCGCGACCACGTCGCCGCTGCGGGCTTCGGTCGCGAGCTGCTGGGCGACCTCCGCTAGGACGCGATCCCCGGCCTGGTGGCCGTGGGTGTCGTTGACGCGCTTGAAATGGTCGATGTCGATCACGGCGAGCGTCAGGGGGTGCTCGTAGCGGAGCGCGCGGTCAACTTCCTCGTGCAGGCGCTCGTGGAAGCGGCGATGGTTCGCGAGCCCGGTGACGGCATCGGTGGTGGCCTGGAGCGCGAGCTCCTCGAGCGTCTGAGCGTTGCTGATCGCCAGGCTCACGAGGTCGGCGAAGCGCTCGAGCCGACGGTCGAGGCCGTCGGGGACGTGACCATTCGCGAAACTGGCTCCGACCGCGCCCCACGTCACACCCGACACGGTCACCGGCGCGGTCAGGTCGAGCGAGCGGTCGGGGGGGTGCGAACCTGGCATCCGCCACTCTCCGACGACTTCTCCCTGGTCGGCATCGGGGCCGGCGTTGCTGTCGAAGCGCACCACCGCCCCAACGATCGCGTCGAACAGCCGCGCGAGCTGCTCGGCGACCGCGTCGAACACCGTCGCCGGGTCGCCGCCAGACGCGACGAGCGTGGCCAGGCGGGACAGCGCGCGTTGCTCCTCCTCGCGCTGGACGCGCTCGGTCACGTCTCGGTACGCGTATTGGCGCTCGACGACGGCGCCGGTGGCGTCGCGGATCGGCCGGACCGTGGCCTCGAGCCACAACCAGCGGCCGTCCCGATGGCGCATCCGAGCCAGCCTCGTGGCCGCGTGCGGCGCGGCGTCGATGCGGGCCAGACGCTCTTCCCGCCCGGCCCGGTCCTCGGGGTGAATCAACTCCCCGATCCCCCTGCCCACGAGCTGCTCCGGCGCGAAGCCGAGCAGCGCGATGGAGGCCGGGGAGGCGTATCGGATGACCCCGTCGCGGGAGCCGCGGATGACCAAGTCGCTCGAGTTCTCGGCGAGCAAGCGGTGGAGTCGCTCGCTCGTACGAACGCGTTCGACGAGCGCGAGCACGGTCGTACCGAGGACGCCGGCGATGACGATCAACAGCGCGCCACCTCGCCATCCCGAGGTCGGGTAGTACGGACCGGGGTCGATCACCAGCGGTCCGAGCTGGACGGCCGCTGCGCCGGCTACCGCGAACACAAGCTCGAGCCGGCGATTACGGAGCGCTGCCCAGATGACCGGCAGCAGCACGAGTGTGCCGTATCCGCCGACGACCCGGCCGACCCCGGCGCGCAGGAGCGCCACCGACACGAGGAACACGGCCACTCCACACAAGCCGGCGACCTGGCTCTGCTCCCAGCGCTCGCGCCACCACAGGGCTGCCGCCACCAGCAGCTGGAGCACCAGGGCGGCAAGCACCTCCCCCCAGCGGACCGAGTGCTCGAGGCCGATCATGCCCCAGACAACGACAAAGCACGCCCCGAACGGAATCAGGGGGCCAAGGCGTCGAAGGTTGGAATCTGGGAAGCCAGTCACTGGTGCTCGCGCGTGTTGTTGTCCGGATACGCACCTCGTTTCTCGGCCGAGGGTGGCGCGAGCCTTAGGCGGCGCGGCCCAGGGTCAGTAGGCCGTGCAGCGGGACCGGTGGCGGGGCACGGCCTTATAGCGCGCCTCCTGGCCGCGGTGCCACAGGAGCGCGTCGATATCCGCCGCCAGCGCGCCGGCGCGCTGCTTGGTGAGAAGCTCGACCGTATGCAGCGCACAGGCGCGGATCTCGATCTCCTCGGGCGAGTCGTGCTCGATCAGCTCGCCCCGGTCGATCCGGTCCAGGAGTTCCTCGTCGTAGCTGAGGAGGGCGTCCACCCGCAGGACGTGGGGAACCAGGTTGTCGGCGAACATCGTCAGCCGGTCCAGGTCTCGGAAGGCAGCGACCCCGGAGCGTGCCAGGTCGGCGGCCACGATCTGCGCGCGCTTGAGGAACGGCACCTCGAGCCCGTCGTAGCGCGAGGTGTCCGCGAACGAGTCCCACGTCGCCAGGCCCTCGACCAGCGCGACCGCCGAGCTTTCGGCGGCGTCCGGGACGGCGGCGAACCGCCCGCCGTGGTCGTCCGCTACGTGTTGCCCGAGGTCGTTGAGCGAGCTCGTGAAAAGCCTCATCAGCTCGTGGTCGGGGTCCTGGCCGAGCGTGTTCGCGATCTCGTGGGCGTCGATGGTGGCGAGCTCATCGGCGGTCCAGGGCCCTTCCGCGGCGAACCGGTCGCGGACGCCGGTCGCGACCGTGTAGTAGCCCGAGCGCCCGTCGCGCTTTCGCAGGGTGGGGAACCAGCCCGAGCCGAAGTTGATCGCGTCGAGCGTCAGCCAGAACGCCGCGAGCTCCTCACGCGTGCCGGTGGTCAGGTGGGCGTCGGGGTCCGGCCCGGGGGCGGGAAGATCGACCGGCAGGGTCCCGATGTAGGCGGACGTTCGGTCGTGGTCGACCCGCACGCAGCGGGCGGTTTCAGCCACGGTCTGGCAGGAAGATCGAAGCCGGGTCAGGAGGTCGCTCACAGCCGGAAAGGATGACTGTCAGGGCGGAGGCGACGACCACTGCCCCCGCTACCGTTGAAGATCGATCCATGGCCGACACCGCCACCGAGCTCGAGGCCCTTCTCTCCGGCCTGAACGACCCCCAGCGGGAAGCCGTCACGCACGGCGAGGGGCCGCTGCTCATCCTGGCCGGCGCCGGGTCGGGCAAGACCCGGGTGCTCACTCACCGGATCGCGTATCTGGTCGCGACCGACGCGGCCAAACCGAACGAGATCCTCGCGATCACGTTCACGAACAAGGCGGCGGGGGAGATGCGCGACCGCGCCGAGCTGCTGGTCGGCCGCCGGGTCCGCGCGATGTGGGTGATGACGTTTCACGCTGCCTGCGCCCGGATGCTCCGTGCCCACGCCGACAAGCTCGGGTACACACGCCGGTTCACGATCTACGACCAGGCGGACGCGCGCCGGCTGATCAAGCGCTGCCTGGACGAGCTCGGGATCGACCCCAAGCGGTTCACGCCGGGATCGATCCACAACCAGATCTCCGACGCCAAGAACAAGCTCCGCGACGCGGATTCGTATGCGCAGATGGTGGGCTCGTTCTTCGAGCAGACGGTGGCGGATGTTTACCGGGCCTACGAGCGCGAGCTGCACCGCATGAACGCGATGGACTTCGACGACCTGCTGGTCCGCGCCGTCAACGTGCTCGAGCTGTTCCAGGAGGTGCGCGACCAGTACGCGGGCACGTTCCGCCACGTGCTCGTGGACGAGTACCAGGACACCAACCACGCCCAGTACCGCTGGCTCCAGCTGCTGGCCGAGGAGCGGCGGAACCTGATGGTCGTCGGTGACGACGCCCAGTGCCTGGTGGCGGGGACTCGGGTGACGATGCCCGACGGGTCTACGCGGGCGATCGAGGACGTGTCAGTGGGTGAGTTTGTTATGTCGGGGCTTGGTGGCGGCTCGTTCGGGGCGGCGCGCGTGACGCGTGTGCACCGCTCTTCGCGTGCGGACGGTGTGGCGATCACGCTGCGGTCGGGGCGGCGGCTGGTCAGCACGCCCGAGCACACGCACTTCGCGGGCCGGGCCACCATGGACAACGTCCGAAACTTCCGCGACCCCGCCGGCGTCCGGGACATAAGCATCCCGGACGTGCTTATGTCCCGAGGGCACGTTGGGGACGCAGGCTCTCGGGCGTTAACCATGGACGTTGCGCTTTGCGACGGGGACTTTGCTCCGTTTTACAGGGAAGACGGCCCAGGGACCTGGCCGAGCGCACGGCTCGGCAGAGATGGCGGCGCGCTGCGGTTCACGCCGGCGGCGTTCGTCCGACCCGGCATGCTCATGTTCGACGGACAGGGCGGCTACGACGTCGTCGAGTCGGTCGAGCGCGTGGCGCTAGACGCGCCCGTCTACGACCTCGACATCGCGCGCACCCATAACTTCATTGCGAACGGGATCGTCACCCATAACTCGATCTACGGCTTCCGTGGCGCCGACATCCGAAACATCCTCGAGTTCGAGGACACGTTCCCCGACGCTCACGTGGTCAAGCTCGAGCAGAACTACCGCTCGACGCAGACGATCCTCGATGCGGCCAACGCGGTCATCCGCAACAACCGCGGGCAGAAGCCCAAGTCGCTGTGGACCGAACTCGGGCCGGGCGATCCGATCAAAGTCCGCGAGCTCGAGGACGAGCACGCTGAGGCGCGGTTCGTCACCGGCGAGGTCCAGCGACTGCTCGACGAAGGAGTGTCACGCGCCGAGGTCGCGGTGTTCTACCGGACCAACGCCCAGTCGCGCGTGCTCCAGGACACGCTCGTGCGCGCGGACATCCCGTATCAGGTGATCGGGGGCACCAAGTTCTACGAGCGCGCCGAGATCAAGGACGCGGTCGCATACCTGATCACCCTGATCAATTCGCAGGACGCCGGCGCGTTCACCCGCATCGTCAACTCGCCGCGCCGCGGGATCGGCTCGACGTCGATGTCGCGGCTCCTCGCGTTCTCCAACACCACCGGGATGTCGATCTGGGACGCGGCGTCCGAGCCCGAGCAGGTGCCGGGGCTGGGCGGGCCGGCCGTCAAGGCGTTCAAGCGATTCATGTCGACGATGCACACGCTGCGCGAGCGGGCCGAGTCGCGGCCGGCGATCGCGGAGTTGCTCAAGGAGGTCCTCCAGGAGACCGGGTACCTCGAGGCGCTCGAGGCCGAGCGCACGATCGAGGCTCAGGGACGGCTCGAGAACCTCGAGGAGTTGATCAATGTGGCCGCTGAGTACGACTCGGCGACATCCGCTGGCGCGGATGCCGGGGGAGAATCCGCTGGCGCGGATTCTCCCGCGCCGGGAAGTCTGGCCAACTTCCTCGAGCAGATCGCCCTGATCTCCGATGCGGACGATCGCAGCGACGACGACGGGCTGGTCACGCTGATGACTCTGCACAACGCGAAGGGCCTCGAGTACCCGATCGTGTTCATGATCGGGTGCGAGGAAGGCGTGTTCCCACACTCGCGGGCGCTCGACGAGGGCGGCCTCGAGGAGGAGCGCCGCCTCTGCTACGTGGGCATCACGCGCGCGCAGCGCGACCTGTACCTGACGTACGCCCGCACCCGCACCGTGTTCGGCGCCCGCAGCTTCGGCGCGCCCAGCCGGTTCATCGGCGAGATCCCCGAGGCGCTGACCGACAGCGACCAGCAACGGCCGCGCGGCCTCGCCGGTGTCCGCGCCCGCGCGACGACCTGGACCGTGAACGCCGGCGACGCCGGCCCGTCGTGGGATGCACAGGAGCCGGCGCCGGCGGCTTTCAGGCTCGGCGAGGACGTCAGCCATCCGAAATTCGGCGAAGGTGTCGTGACCGGGCTCGAACCCGGTGGGATCGTCGTGATCCGGTTCAGCAAGGACCACTCCGAGCGCAAGATGGTCGCGGATCTCGCGCCGATCTCGAAGCGCTAGGTCGCCGCGATCCTTTAGGGTCCCGCCCCGCATGAACGCGACGATCATTGACGGCAAGGAAGTTGCAGCGCGGGTGCGCGCCGAGGTGGCGCGCGACGTGGCGGAGTTCCGCGAGCGGACCGGAGGCGCGCCCGGCCTCGCCACGATCCTGGTCGGCGATGACCCCGCGTCCGCCGTGTACGTGGCGAACAAGCGCAAGGCATGTGCCGAGGTGGGAATCGTCGACTTCCACCAGCACCTTCCGGCCGACGCGAGCCAGGATGACGTCGCGGCGGCGGTCGAGGACGGCAACGGCAACCCGGAGGTGAGCGGGATCCTGCTCCAGCTGCCCGTCCCGAAGGGATTGAACGGCAAGGAGCTGACCGCGCTGATCGAGGCCGACAAGGACGTCGACGGCCTCACCCACGTCAGCGCCGGGAGGCTGATGCAGGGCGCGCCGGGGCTGCGGCCGTGCACGCCGCTTGGCGTGATCGAGTTGCTCGACTCGTACTCGGTGGCGCTTGAGGGCGCCGAGGCGGTCGTCGTCGGGCGCTCGGATCTGGTGGGCAAGCCGGTGGCGTTCCTGCTGCTCGAGCGCAACGCGACCGTGACCATCTGCCACTCCCGCACGCGCGATCTCGCCGGCGTGTGCTCGCGCGCCGATGTGTTGGTCGCGGCAATCGGCCGGGCCGAGATGATCGGCGGAGAGTTCGTGAAGCCGGGCGCCGCGGTGATCGACGTCGGGATCAATCGCACCGACGATGGCCTCAAAGGCGATGTGGAGTTCGACCCGGTCGCGGCCAAAGCGGGCCTGATCACGCCCGTCCCCGGCGGGGTCGGGCCGATGACGATCGCGATGCTGCTCCGCAACACGCTCACCGCCGCGAAGCTGCAGGCCGGCTTGCGCTAGCCCGGGAGGAGCCGGGCTCCCGACGTCGAACGGAGAGGGGTGGAGAACCAGGTCCGCAGGCTCGGCCTCGAGCGTCTGTCCCGTGACGACTGGACGATCATCGCCGTGGCGGGGCTGCTGGTGCTCGATCTGCTCTTGCTGCCATGGTTCTCGTTCGGCGCCACGATCACCGTGGGGTCGGCCACCCTCTCGATCGGCGGCTCGGCCTCGGCGGTCGACGCGCCCGACGCGTGGCTCGGCGTGCTCGCGCTGATGGCCTCCGCCTTCCTGCTCGCCGATCTCGCCACCGAGCGGCTGTCGCCGCACACGCGCCTCCCGACCGTGGCCGGCGACCGGATCACCGGCCGGTACGCGCTGGCCTGCACGACCGCGGGACTGCTGGTGGTCAAGTTCGTGCTTCACCTGGGCCGCTTCGGCGAGCTCGCCCTCGGGTTCTGGACGGCTCTGCTGCTGGTCGCGGGCCTCGTGGTCCTGACCCGCCGGGCTCGCATCGCGGCGTCGGCCTCGCCGACGCCGTCGGCGGCCGGCCACAAGGCGCAGAAGCCGACGAAGACGGCCACCGAGCCGAGCCCAGAACCCGGGCCGACCGTCTAGCCTCCCGGTCAATGGACCTCGATGCTTCGCGTCTGCGGCGCGGCGAGATGCTCGCGGGCGCGAGCGCGGTGCTGCTGACCATCTTCCTGGTCGGGGGCAAGTGGTACGGCACCTCGAGTGCGAATGGCCCGACGCGGACCGGCTGGCAGGCGCTCACCGACCTGCGGTGGCTGATGTTGGTGACGATCGTCGCGGCGGCCGGGCTGGTGTTCGTGCAGGTGACCCGCCGCGCTCCTGCGATCCCGGTGACGGTGAGCCTGGTCGTGATGCTGCTCGGGATCGTGACCGTGTTGGCGCTGATATACCGCGTCCTGATCAACCCGCCCTCGCATCAGGAGGCCGGCGCCTACCTGGGCCTGCTGTTCGCGATCGGGATCATGTGCGGCGGCTATTTCTCGCTTCGCCAGGAGGGCGTCTCCCGCCGGGACGCGCGGACCGAGATCCCGATCGTCCGGCCGACCGCGAGCAACGAATCCTAAAATGGCTCGATAGATGCTCGATCGTGACCAGGTTCTTCATGTGGCTCGGCTCGCGCGACTTGACCTGAGCGATGACGAGGTCGAGCGCATGTCGGTAGAGCTGTCCAACGTGCTCGAGCACATCGAGAAGATCGGCGAACTCGATCTCGACGGGGTGCCGCCGACCTCGCACGTCGTTGACGTGGTCAACGCCCTGCGGCCCGACGAGCCCGAGCCGTGCCTCCCGCCCGAGGTGGCGCTCGCGTCGGCCCCCGAGCCGCTGCACGGTGGCTTCGGCGTCCCCAGCCCCGGCGCGGCGTGAGCGAGCTCATCGAACTGACGGCGGCCGCTGCGGCCGAGCGGATCCGCGCCCGCGAGATCGACCAGGCGGAGCTGTTCGAGGCGTACCGCGCGCGCGCCGCCGCCGACGAGCTCAACGCATTCACGTGGGTCGCCGACGGCCAGCCGGACGGCAACTCGTACGCCGAAACGCCGCTCGGCGGCGTGCCGGTCGCGGTCAAGGACCTGTTCTGCACCGAAGGGGTGCCGAGCCAGTCGGGCTCGAAGATCCTCGAGGGCTACCGCCCGCCCTACACGGCCACCGTCGTCGAGAAGCTGGCGCACGCGGGCGCACCGCTGCTGGGCAAGACCAACCAGGACGAGTTCGCGATGGGCTCCTCGAACGAGAACTCGGCGTTCGGTCCCGTGTTCAACCCATGGGACCGCGCCCGGGTACCGGGCGGCTCCTCGGGCGGCAGCGCCGCCGCCGTGGCCGCCGGCCTCGCCCCATGGGCGATCGGCACCGACACGGGCGGATCGATTCGCCAGCCGGCGGCGCTGTGCGGGATCGTGGGGTTCAAGCCAACGTACGGCGCGTGCTCGCGCTACGGGATGATCGCGTTCGCGTCCTCGCTCGATCAGGCCGGTCCGCTGACGCGGGACGTGATGGACGCGGCGCTGATGCTGCGCCACATGGTCGGCCGCGATCGCCGCGACTCCACCTCGCTCGATTACCCCGGAGAGATCGCGCTGCCGCGGGCCGAGGATCTGAACGGCATCCGGCTGGGCATACCCGAGGAGCTGGTCGGAAGTGACGCGGGAGTCGAGCCGGGCGTGAGCGCGAGCTTCGACGCGACGCTGAGGCTCGCCGAAGAACTCGGCGCCACCGTCGAGCCGTGCCAGCTCCCGCACGCGTCGCATGCGCTGTCGGCCTACTACCTGGTCGCGCCGGCGGAGGCGTCGTCCAACCTCGCCCGGTTCGACGGGGTCCGCTACGGGCTGCGGGTCGACGGCGACGCCGACCTAACCACGATGTACAGCCGCACGCGCGAGGTGGGCTTCGGACCCGAAGTCAAGCGGAGGATCATGCTCGGCACCTACGCGCTCTCGAGCGGGTACTACGACGCGTACTACGGAACCGCGCAGAAGGTAAGGACGAAGATCGCCGAGGACTTCGCGACGGTGTTCGACCGGTTCGACTTCATCGTGACGCCGACCAGCCCGTGGACCGCGTTCGAACTCGGCTCGAAGACCCACGATCCGCTGGCGATGTATCTGAACGACTTCTGCACGGTCCCGATGTCGCTGGCCGGAACGCCCGCGATCTCGATCCCGTCGGGGCTGAGCGAGGGCCTCCCGGTGGGATTCCAGCTCGCCGGCCCGGCGTTCAGCGAGAGCCGCCTGCTCGACGCCGCGTACGCGCTCGAGCGGGCGATCGGCTTCGATGGAAGCGGGGCGCGCACGTGAGCACGCGGTACGAACCGGTCATTGGTCTCGAGATTCACGTGCAGCTGAGCACGCGGACGAAGATGTTCTGCGGCTGCGAGCTGTCGTTCAACGACCCGCCGAACACTCACACCTGTCCGGTGTGTCTGGGGCTCCCCGGTGCGCTGCCCGTGGTCAACGAGCGCGCGATCCACTACGGGATCATGATCGGGCTCGCGCTCGGCTGCGACATCGCCGAGCGGTCGCTGTTTCACCGGAAGAACTACTTCTATCCGGACCTTCCCAAGGGCTACCAGATCTCCCAGTACGACGTCCCGCTGTGCCTGGGCGGCAACCTCGACGACGTGCGCATCCACCGCGTCCACCTCGAGGAGGACGCGGCCAAGCTCAACCACCTCGGGACAAGCGGCCGGATCCACGGGGCGGACCGAAGCTGGGTCGACTTCAACCGGGGCGGCACGCCGCTTGTCGAGATCGTGACCGAGCCGGACCTACGTTCCCCCGAGCAGGCGCGCGAGTGGCCGGCGCTGCTACGCACGACGCTGCGCCAACTCGGAGTCTCGGACGTGAACATGGAGGAGGGGTCCCTGCGCGTCGACGCGAACGTGTCCGTGCGGCCGGTCGGCTCGACCGAGCTCGGGACCAAGACCGAGCTCAAGAACATGAACTCGTTCCGCTTCCTCGAACGCGGGGTGAAGGCGGAGATCGCCCGGCAGATCGCGCTGCTCGAGTCGGGCGAGGCGGTCGAGCAGGAGACTCTTCATTACGACCCGGCGAGCAACACGATCACGTCGCTCCGCTCCAAGGAGGAGGCGCACGACTACCGCTACTTCCCCGAGCCCGACCTGGTGCCGCTGGTCGTGACCGACGAGATGCTGGCCGCCGCTCGGGCGGATATGCCCGCGGAGCTGCCCGTCGAGCGCGCCGCGCGGTTCGAGCAGGAGCTCGGCCTGAACGCCGACACAGCGTGGCTGTTCGCGCGCCGGACGGATCTCGGCGACTACTTCGAGCGGGCGCTCGCGGCCGCGGGCGGCAACGGCGAGCCGGCGACGGTCGAACCGGTCGAGCTGTCGAACTGGATCCCGCAGCTCGCCGAGCGGATCGGCACCGACGCGGACCCCGCCGACAGCAACGTCGCTCCCGAGAGCCTCGCGGCGCTCGCGACGATGGTCAAGGCCAGGGAGGTCAGCCGGGACGCCGCGCGCGAGGTACTGACGCGGCTCGTCGAGGAGGGAGGGGACCCGCGCACGATCGTCAAGCGCGAGGGCCTCGGTGCCCTGACGGCGGAGGACGAGGGGCTCGGTGAGATCGTCGACCGCGCGATCGCCTCCGATCCGGCCGCGGCCGAGCAGGTACGCTCCGGGAACATGAGGGCGATCGGGCCGCTCGTCGGATACGTGATGCGTGAGACCAAGGGCCGCGCCGACGGGGGCGAGATCACCCGGCTGCTGCGGGAACGCCTCCAGGCCTAACCGGGCTGAGGTGCGACCGTCCGCTGGCGCGAACCCACGTGCCCGCGCCAGACTCTCAGTTGTCGGGGATGGCGCCTAGTTCAGGCGGCGTGACAGCCTGCGCACGACGAAGCCCGCTCCGAGGAGCATGCTGCCGCCGGCGACGAGCAGGACGATGTCAAGACCGGTGAAGGGCAGCGTGCCCGCGGAGTTCGTCGTGGTCACGGTGGTCGAACCGTTGCCCGTACCGGCGGTCCCGCTACTGACCGTGTCGCACGTCTGATGGTGGTACCCCTGGCACGTTGACGACGAGCTTGCGAGGGCCATTCCCGGAGCCAAAAGCGCGAGAACTCCCAGAATCCCTACCAAAGCTGAGATGCGTTTCATGAATCCCTTCGTTCGTCGCGGATCCCCAATAACAGCTCAATCGTACAGGAACCTCCTGACACCGTGCAAGGCCTAACAAGCGCTAACCAGAGCAGCGTGCGGAGAAAACTGCCGCATCGAGCGAGAAACGGCCGCTAGACCGGGCGAAAACCGCCAGATGCGGGCAAAAATTAGTCGCCGTGCCGGGCGTTCCGACTAGCTCGAAGAGGGCCTCACAACGACGTCGCCACCATCTGGAGCGCGTCGGCCGGGGTCAGCGGATGGGCGGTGTCCAAGCGATCGAGGGCGACCTGGATGACAGCGTCCTTCGAGTCGATCGCCTCGGCCATTTCGAGGTCGTGCCGGGCAGCCGCCCGGTCGCCGAGGGCCGATGCGGCCAGGCCCGAGCCCAACCAGGCATACCAACCTCCGGGCTCGCGCGAGATCGACTGCTGGAATCGTTCCCGGG
This sequence comes from uncultured Solirubrobacterales bacterium, assembly GCA_963822855.1. Lineage (GTDB taxonomy): Bacteria > Actinomycetota > Thermoleophilia > Solirubrobacterales > Solirubrobacteraceae > Palsa-465. The sequence continues at coordinate 336,454 of CAWGJE010000003.1, forward strand.
CGATGGCGTACTGACCGGTCTGGAGGGCGATCGTGCCACCGATCCGGTCCGGATCGGCGTTAAGCGGATTGAGGTCCGCGGCGGTCTGGAGATGTTGGAGCGCCCTGGCCGGGTCGCTCGCGCGCAGATCGCTGGCGATCGACACCTCTCGCACCGACAGATACGCCGGAACCAGTGCGTATAAGGCCGCGAGTAGCGCGAGGACGCCAGCGCCGGCGGCGAGGACGCGGAGCCAGCCCGGGCGTCGGGGGTCCGGCGCGTCCGCGTCGCCCCGGGCTCGAGCCGACCCGAGCGCGCATGCCATCCCCAGGAACCCGAGCGCCGGCCCGCTGAGAGCCGGGATTTCCCAGAACCAGTCGATCGAGCCGTAGATCAGCCAGACGACCAGCGGCAGGGCCGCCGCCCCGGCGACAAACGCCTCGAGCCCCCGCCGGCGCCGGGCGCGCATCGTGGCGGCGATCGCCGCCACGATGAACGTGACAAACAGCACGAAGCCGACGATCCCGGTGTGCGCGAGCAGCCTTAACTCGATGCTGTGCGTGTACGAGGGCTCCTGGCCGGTGTGCCGGTGACGCACGTAGTAGTCGTCGAAGTTGTCCTGTCCGAGGCCTCCGATCGGATGCGCCAGGAACGCGTCGAGGGAAACTCTCCAGAAGTCATAGCGACCGCTGCCGACGTCGGTGAAGTGCGATCCGGTCGACGTCGTCTGGGGCTGGCTGAACCCGTTCCACTGCCGCTCGATGAACCGGACGGGGTGCCCGTGCGTGGCCGCCACCGAACCAACGGCGACGGCCGCGACCGCGAGCGCGGTGACGATCGTCCCGAGCGTGCGGCGCTGAACTACGGTCAGTCGCGGAGCCGGGATCCGCGACTCGGCCCATGCGAGCAGCGTGGCGAGAACGAACTCGGCCGCGCAGATCAACAGGGCCGCCTGCCCGGCTCGAGCGGCGGCGTGGTTGAGCCCGGCGCCGGTCGCGTTGTCGTAGACGGCCAGCAGGCGGTGAACAGGCAGCGCGGCGCCGGCAACGGGCAGCACGGCAACGGCCGCCACCCGCAGCCGGTCCGGGAGGATCACGATCGCCACGATCGCGACGAGCGGCAGCGTGAACAGCCAGCCGCGGCTCTGCACGATCACCCCAAGCTGCAACGCCGCGCACGCGAACGCGATCAGAAGCCCGCGCAAAGCGGCGGGCAACTCGCGTCGCGCCGCCAGCGCGATTGCCACCAATGCCTCGATCGTGAACAGAGCGGCGGTCGAGTTGAAGTAGCCGGTGGGGGCAGCGAGACGGCCGCCGATGATCAGTCCGTCGACGCGGTCTGGGCCGGCGAGCCGGAACAGCAGCACGATCGCCACGATGCCGACCCCGATCGCGAACACGAGCAGAGCGAGCAGCGCCCCTCGCGCCGTCCAGGGCAGCACGAGCATCGTGGCGAACACGAGCAGGTACAGGAGCGCGCGGTTGCTCCCGGTGAGCGCATCGCCGGGTGACTGCGCCCAGGTGATCGACAGGTACGACCAGGCCACGTACAGCGCGAACGCGCCCAGCGCGATCAGACCCGCGCGCGAAACCCGTGTGGCAGCGACCCCTCGGGCGATCACGATCGTGGTGAACAGCGCGAGCAGCGTGAGCGCCCCCCAGTACCAGGTGTCCTCGTCATAGCCGCCGTCGTGCACGGCCCAGACCAGCATGAGCGCGACGGTGATCCCGCCCGGGATCAGCGCCACCGCGTGCGGCTTGAGCCGCGCCGGGATTTGACCGCGCTCCAAGAGTCCAACCGCCCGCAGCCATGATCGCAACTCCGGACCTTTCGTGGGGCGCCCGGCAGTCGCGGCGATCCGTGGACGGGATGCGTAGGCGTCTGGACATTCGGCCAGCGACGGCAATCAACCCGGATCCCGGTGTGTCGCGCTGCCGACACGAGACGTGTGAGCAAGCGCGTGGCACTCATCCTGCTGGCTGCCGTCAATGCGGTCTGTCTGATCGCGATCCCGAGTGCGGCGTCGGGTGACGCGACGACGACCTGCAACCTGGTCGCGTCGCCGTCGGGATCTGACTCCGCGAGCGGGACTGTGTCGGCGCCGTTTCAGACGGCTCAGAAGCTCGTGAGCTCGCTCACGCCGGGGGAGACGGGCTGCCTCGAGGCGGGCACGTACAACGAGAACATCACGTTCCGCACCGCCGGGACCGCGACGGCGCCGATCACGCTCGCGAGCTACCCGGGCCAGACCGCCACGATCGTCGGACGGATGTACATCGTCGACGGCGCCAACTACACGACGATCACTGGGCTAGATCTGAACGGCGAGAACCCGCAGCAGGCGCTGAGCCCGATGATCGACGCCAACAACGCGACGTTCAGCCACGACGACGTCACCAACGACCACACCGGGACCTGCTTCGGGATCGGCAGCGCGACATGGGGCTGGGCCACCGGCACGCTGATCACGCACGACAGGATCCACGACTGCGGCGAGCTTCCCGCGACCAACGCCCAGCACGGCCTCTACATCGGCGCCGCCACCGACACCACGATCGAGTGGAGCCTGATCTACGGCAACGCCGATCGCGGGATCCAGCTTTACCCCGACGCGCAGCACACGACGATCGACCACAACATCATCGACGACAACGGCGAAGGAATCATCATCTCCGGCGCCGGCGGCGTCGCTTCGAGCTACACGAACATCTACGACAACATCCTCAGCAACGCCGACGTCCGCCACGACGTCGAGTCCTACTGGCCCCCCGGCAATCCCGTGGGCGTGGACAACACCGTCCACAACAACTGCGTGTGGGGCGGGCGCGAGGGCACGATCGACACCTCTAGCGGCGGGTACACCGCGTCCAACAACCTCACGGTCGATCCCAAGTTCGTCAACGCCGCCGCCCACGACTACGAGATGAGCCCCACGAGCTCGTGCCTGGCACTCGTCGGCGACGTGCAGGCGGCGGTCGACGGAACGGCTCCGGTGCAGCCGCCGGCCGGCGGCACTCCTCCCACGTCGCCGCCACCGACCACGAGCGGCTCCGGTTCGGGCGGCACCACCGGTCACGGCAGCGCGAATGTGCCGGCGCGGAAGACCTCCAAGCGCAAGGCCACCTTGAAGCGCAAGCGGGTCGCGCACGCGGCAAAGCGGCACAAGGAAAAGCGTCGTAAGAGGCGCAAGGCGAAGCCGCACACCACCCGGCGATAAACCGGTTGACGGTCTGTACGCTGTCGCGCTCGTTGCGACTGATCAGGTGGATCGACGACCAGCGGGGACTGGCGACTCATACACGTTGCTGGAAGGCGCCCGGGGACAGTTAACTGCGATAGCGGTCGTTAGCTACGCATCTGTCGCTAAAGAAGGTCAACCCAGCAATCCCTGACACCCACCCTGCGTCACCTTCACTACGCAAAGGTGAATTAAATACATGCGCCGGGTTGCGGGGCATGCTAAGCGGGGTCCCCTCCAGCCATGTGGTCGCGCTGGGAGGCGACGGCTGCAGCCCTCAACGATCGCTGCACCGCCGTCGAGACATGTAGTCGCTGGCTCGCGAGTCTCGCGCTTCCGCTGGTCCTACTTATCCTACCTGCGGGCGCGGCGTCAGCCCCGCTGGGGGCGGCGACCACCCCGGCCGCATGCAACCTGGTCGCGTCGCCGTCGGGATCTGACTCCGCGAGCGGGACTGTGTCGGCGCCGTTTCAGACGGCTCAGAAGCTCGTGAGCTCGCTCACGCCGGGGGAGACGGGCTGCCTCGAGGCGGGCACGTACAACGAGAACATCACGTTCCGCACCGCCGGGACCGCGACGGCGCCGATCACGCTCGCGAGCTACCCGGGCCAGACCGCCACGATCGTCGGACGGATGTACATCGTCGACGGCGCCAACTACACGACGATCACTGGGCTAGATCTGAACGGCGAGAACCCGCAGCAGGCGCTGAGCCCGATGATCGACGCCAACAACGCGACGTTCAGCCACGACGACGTCACCAACGACCACACCGGGACCTGCTTCGGGATCGGCAGCGCGACATGGGGCTGGGCCACCGGCACGCTGATCACGCACGACAGGATCCACGACTGCGGCGAGCTTCCCGCGACCAACGCCCAGCACGGCCTCTACATCGGCGCCGCCACCGACACCACGATCGAGTGGAGCCTGATCTACGGCAACGCCGATCGCGGGATCCAGCTTTACCCCGACGCGCAGCACACGACGATCGACCACAACATCATCGACGACAACGGCGAAGGAATCATCATCTCCGGCGCCGGCGGCGTCGCTTCGAGCTACACGAACATCTACGACAACATCCTCAGCAACGCCGACGTCCGCCACGACGTCGAGTCCTACTGGCCCCCCGGCAATCCCGTGGGCGTGGACAACACCGTCCACAACAACTGCATCTGGGGCGGGAGCAAGGGCACGATCGGCATGGCCGATGGCGGTTACCGCGTCTCCGAGAACCTAAAGGCCAGTCCTCAGTTCGTCAACGAGGCCGCCCACGACTACGAGCTTCGGGCGACGAGTCCGTGCCTGCTGATGTCGGGCGATCCCCAGGCCGCGGTCGACGGCACCGCTCCGGTACAGCCGACGGCTTCGGCGATGTTGACGATGCGGCGTTTCCTGGGGTTGGGCTCCAAGCGCCAGCACGTGCGGCAGGTGCCGCTCCTCAGCGGCGACGCTGCCGAGGTTGGGGCCAGTCAGCTGCGCTGAGCGCGCCGCCAATCGGCAGCCTCGCGCGGCTCATTCCGTGCAAAGCGCGAGACTCGTTCGATCCGCACGGGCGTTAGACACACTCTCGTCCCGAATTCGGTGTGTATTAATCCCGCCCGCGCGCTTCTCGATTCGCCGGAATTACCGCGACGAGAAGCATGCCGCGTCAGACCCAGCTTTACCCGTTCGACCCGGCGGAGCCGTCGGCGCGACAACATGACAGCGACCCATCGTCCACTCTCGGCAGCGCTCTGGGTCGCGGCGGCGCTTGCGCTGCTGCCCTTGCTCGCGGGGGGCGCCCTCTCGTCCTTGGGGGGATCGGCGCTGCCGCCGCTGGGGCTCCCGCTACCCGTCGGGACGCCGCTCCCCGGAGGGGCGCCCGCGGCGCCAGGAACGGCGGCGCCGCTGCCGGCCGCGGGCGTCGGGCTGCCGCTCGCGATGCTGACGAAATGCAGCCAGTACGCGGCGCCCTGGGGGTCAGATCGGGCCAGGGGAGCGCCGGCGGCGCCGTTTCGGACCGTGCAGAGACTGGTGAGGTCGCTGCGTCCCGGCCGCACCGGGTGCCTGCGCGCCGGGAGCTATGCCGGCCCGGTGAGCATCGCGCGGGGTGGCCGTCCGGGCGCACGGATAACCCTGGCCGCGTATCCGGGCGAGACCGCGACGATTGTCGGCCGGCTCGAGATCGTCGAGGGCGCGAATTACGTGACCGTGAACGGCCTGCGTCTGGACGGCGCCAACCCCGACCGGCTTCCGAGTCCGATGGTCGATGCCAACCACGTGACGTTCAGCTACGACGACGTGACCAACGACCACACGGGGATCTGCTTCGGGATCGGCAGCGCCAGCTGGGGATGGGCCACCGGCACCCTGATCACCCACGACCGCGTGTACGACTGCGGCCAGCTTCCCGCGACCAACTACCAGCACGGCTTCTACATCGGCGCCGCGACCGACACCACGATCGAGTGGAGCCTGATCTACGGCAACGCGGCCCGCGGGATCCAGCTGTACCCCGACGCGCAGCGCACCACGATCGACCACAACATCATCGACGACAATGGCGAGGGGATCATCATCTCGGGCGACGCCGGTATGGCCTCGAGTCACACGGACGTCTACGACAACATCCTCAGCAACGCCAACGTCCGCCACGACGTCGAGTCCTACTGGCCCCCCGGCAATCCCCTGGGAGTCGACAACGTGGTCCGCGACAATTGCGTTTGGGGCGGACGCGAGGGGACGATCGACCGTGCCATGGGTGGCTTCACCGCCAAGGCCAACCTGCACATCAACCCTGGTTATGTGGACGGCGCCGCCCACGACTACGAGATGAGTGCAACCAGCCGGTGCCTGGCACTGGTCGGAGACGTCCAGGCCGCCGTTGACGGGGCCGAGCCTGTCCAGCCGGAACCGAACACGATCCTGGCCACCCTCAGGGCGCTCGCACAGGCCGCCAAGCTTTAGGCCTCTCTCCGGCGTCGATCGGCGGTGGCGAGGAAGGCGGCCAGGCGCTCGATCTGAGCCTCGAGCGTCAGCCCGGATGCGCGGTCCCGGCCGTCGCCCGTGAGCCGAGCTCTCAGATCGCCGTCGCGCGCGATCCGCTCTAGGGCTCCGGCGGCGGCGTGCGGATCGCCGGGACCGACGAGGAGCGCGGCCGAACCCACACCAGCGCGCACGCCTCCGACGTCGGTGGCCACTACCGGCAGGCCGCAGGCAAACGCCTCGACCAGCACCTGAGGGAAGCCCTCGGTCCAGGACACGTGGAGGAACGCGTGGCTCGAGCGGTAGAGCTCGTACAGATCCTCGCCGATCGGAACGTAGCCGAGCAGCTCGGCGTGGTCAGCAAGCCCCAGCTCGGCGAGCCGGTCCCCGAGGGCCTCGGCTAGATCGCCTTCCCCGCACACTCTGAGGCGCCAGCGGTGATCGTGGCGGTGAAGCACCGCCAGCACGTCGGCCAGCAGCAGCGGGTTCTTCTCCTGGTCGAGGCGTCCGACGCTCAGGACGTACAGCCCGGCGTCGTAGTCGCGGGCTCTCGGGGGGCGCTCGAGCTCGGCGGCGGGCACGAGCGAAACGACCAGATCGAGCACAGCTGGAGCACGCCGGTAGTTGGCGCTCAACTCGGGGCCCACGGCGACGACGGGCAACCGGCGCGCGAGCGAGCGCCAGATCCACTCGAGCAGATCCGCGGACCAGTGCATCCAGCGCCTTCCGGGACGGCGCATCCGAACGTACCTGGGCCAGTCCTGACGAATGCCGAGCACGATCGTGCGCCTGCGGAAGAGGGCCACGAACGCGAGCAGGACGGCGTGGGGGAATGGTCCGAGCACCCAGACGACGTCGATGTCATCCAGGGCGCGCCAGGCACGGCGCAGCGATCGCCCGAGCGAGCTCAGCGCCGCGCGCGGGTCAGCCAGGCTGCCGTAGTGCGGCAGCGCAGCGAGTTCGATGCCGGGCGGCAGCTCATACCGGCTCTCACCGTCGCCGGGCGCGAGCCGCCCGATCAGCCGGAGTCTCTCCGTCTTCGGCGCCAGCTCCGCGACGAACAGCGCGAACGCGCGGTCGGCCTGAATCGTGTCGCCGACCTGTCGGTAGACGTAGTCGGTGTATACGGCCAGCCTCACGTTCGCTCCGTGACGTCGTCGTACACGCCGAGCAGCCGGCCCGTCCATTGGGAGAGCGAAAACTCGCGTTCGATCCGTGTTCGCGTCTGATCGAGACGCTCGGCCCGATTCTCGGATGGCGCGTCGAGTTCGGCCTCGATCGCGTCGGCGAACGCGGTGGCGGTGCGCGGCGTCAAGCGGCAGGCCGGCATTCCGCCCGCGGCGAACCGATGCCCGGCGATATCCGACGCTACTACCGGCGTCCCGCAGGCGAGGCTCTCGAGCACGCTGAACGGAGTGCCCTCGGCCACGCTCGCGGCGACGAACACGTCGGCCGCGCCGTACAGGTCGGTGACCGATTCGGTCGCCGGGAGCCCGCGCACGGCCCCGTCCAGTTGGAGCCGCACGGCCTCCTGGCGGGCACGAGATTCGGAGCCCACGATCACGGCACAGACGTCGCGCCCCCGGCGACACAACGTCTGCACGGTCTCCAGGAACAGCGGGACGCCCTTCGTCTCCCAGTCCCACGCAAACGTCAACAGCAGGCGGCTGTCCGGCGAGAGGCCGAGACGCTCACGGGCGCCCCGGCGATCGTCGCGCGCAAGGAGCGCGAACCGGCCCACGTCGATTCCGTTGGCCAGCACCTGCGTCCGGGCGGCGGGCGCCAGCCTCGCGATCGCCTGCTCGCGAATCCCGGGCCCCACGCAGAGAATCCGCGCCACGGTTCGCCCGAGCAGCGCAAAACGCACTGCGTTTCGAGCGCGAGGGACGGCGTCTTCGAGCATGCGACTGTGCAGATGCCAGATGACCTTGGCGTCTCGCCGAGGGCACGCGGCGATCGCGGCGGGAACGTCCCATGCGGAGAAATGCGTATGCAGCAGCGTGGACCCGGGTCGCTCGCCGAGCAGATCGCGTATCCAGCGGGCGTCGCCACCGCGCTTCCCGAGCCCCGGCCAGGTCCTGACGTCCACCCCGGCGTTTTGCATCTTCTCGTACCAGACGAATCGCTCGACGCCGGGTGGAAACACGGCTTCGTAGGTCCACCCCCGCGATTCGATGCCGGTCCGCGCAGCCTCGAGCATCGGTATGAACGAACCCGAATACGCACTGGCGTAGCTGGCCAGGTGCACGACTCGGAGGTCCGCGACCGCCATTCAGCGCTCCGCTTTCATTCCACCTCGGGCCACCGGCCTCGGCAGGCGAAAGCCGGCGAGCGCCGCTCGGGCCTCCGAGGCGCTGACCTCACGAGTCAGCCAGAGCACGAAGCCGAACAGGATCACGCCGAGCACGCCGCCGACCGCGGTCCGCAACAGGTCCGACCGGGAGTCGCCGAACAGCAGCAGCACGCCGGTCATCGCACCGCCGGCGAGGGCGGTGCGGACGAAGCTGACGGCGGTCGGCCCCAGATCGATGCCGAGCGCGCGCTGGCAGATGTAGAGATGTCCGAGGGCATAGAGCGCGAACGCGGCGTCGGTGCCCCAGGCGCCGCCGATCACTCCGATCCTCGGCACGAGAACGATGTCGATGACCAGGTTGATCACGACTGTGACCAGCGCCACGGGGACTCGCTTGCGTGCCTCGCCGAGATAGTTGGCCGAGACCGACACGAGCGCCCCAAAGCCGCTCAGAAAGATGTACGGCGCCAGCGCGCGCAGCACCGACGCCGATTCGTGGTAGCGGGGTCCGAGTACGACCCTCACCATCAGCGGCGCCCATCCGACGATGAACGCAGTGATTGCGGCCTGGACGATCAGCAGGACCCTGAGCCCGGTGCCGAAAGCCTTGACGTTGGGCCCGCCCGGAAGCCCGCGGGCGAGCCGGGGCGCAACGCCGGCGGCGACCGCGCTCCCCGGGTACGTGAGCAGCACCGTCAGCTTGATCGGCGCGCTGAACAGCCCGATCGCGCTCGCGCCCAGGTAGGCGCCGATAACCAGCACGTCGATCTGCGTGAACGCCGTGTAAGCGCCATCGACGATCAGGAGGATGCCGGCGTATCCCGCGATTCGCCGGGCGTCGGCTCCGACTCGCGCGGTGGTCGGGAGGATCCCCCGACCGAGGGCCCGGACGAGCAGGAAGACCGTGGCCGCGGCCGCTACCAGGTATCCGCTCGCGCGGCCGAACGCGGCGCCGGTGGCACCCGCGCCCGCGAGCACCAGCGCGATGCTCGTCGTGAACTCGACGACGCTCTCGATGAACGCCACCCGCAGCTGCAGGTCGATCCGACCGATCGCGGTGAACACCGCCCCGATATTCGTCACGCTGTTGCCGAACAGAGCCAGCGACATCGCCCGGAGAGGCCAGGTCGCCGCCGGAATCCCGTAGGCGAGCGCGATCGGCCGGGCGAGTGCAGCGAGGAGCACGGACGCGACCAGCGCGATCAGGACCTTGAGACGCAGGCCGTCAGCCACCACCGACTGTATGCGGCCGGGCTCGTCACGATGCTCGGCCACGAACCGCGCCACCGAGTTCGAGATGCCGAAGTCGGAGGGCAGCAGCACGAGCGACGTGATGCCGAGCGCGAGCGAGAACACCCCATACCCGTGCGTCCCCAGACGCCGGGCCAGGAATATGACGAGCACCGCGGTGAACGCGGCGCCGGTCAGCTGGACGGCCAGGGACATGGCCGTGTTGCGCTTGATCGACTGGGGCTGAACGCCGCCGCTGGGCGCGCTGGCGGTCATCTGGAGCGGAGCGCGCCGATGCGCCGGCTCACGCTCCGGCCTCCGACGGTCGCGGCGATCGCGCTCAGACCTCGCGTCGAGGCGAGCGCGCGCGGGTCAAGGCCGGCGGCGCTGCGGATCCGGCGGGCGGCGATTCGAGTGTCACCCTGCTCGGCCGCGTCGAGCGCTGCGGACAGGAAGCGATCGGCCTTCTGCCGTCGCCGAGCCGCCGGCGGTAGGCGCAGATCCATGTCCGCGCGCCGGAGGAGCTCGTCGAGATGGTCGATCAAATGCAGGTGATCGAGCGCCTGGTCTCGCCGCAACGACATCTGCCCGGGGTGGACGCGGTAGGCGGAGTCGTGCACGGCGAGGAAGCCCACCGGTCCGAGCGTGCCCATCCTCAGCCACAGCTCGTAATCGTTGATATAGACGAAGCTCGCGTCGAACGCATTCCCCGCGCGGACATACCCTTCACGGCGCAACAGCACGCTCGGGGTGGCGACGACGTTGCCGGGCATCATCACCCGCATGAACTCACGTGAGGAGTGCACTCCGCCCGCGAGCGGAAACGCCGAGCGCGCGAGCTCCGCGCCGGTGGGACCGATGTCGACGTGCCCTCCCCACACGAGCACACACTCAGGCTGCCTCTCCAGAAACTCGACTCTGCGCTCGAGCCACTCGGGCATCCACCGGTCGTCGTCGTCCAGCAGAGCCACATACTTGCCGTGCCCCGGGGTCGCGAGGCTCGACTTGTTCCGGGCCAGGCCCAGTCGCTCGCCGGGAGTGACGTACCGCACGCGCTGATCCACTAGGTACGGCTGAACTGAGTCCCTGACCGCGGCAGTAGGCCCCGCGTCCTCCGAGATCGTCAGCCGCCACTGCCCGTAGGACTGTGCCAGCACCGATTCGATCGCTTTGCCGACGTACTCGGCGCGCCGATACACGGGAATGCCGATGTCGACGAGCGGCTCGGTCATTCAGGTCTGCGGAGCGGGTCGGGTGCGCCACCCGTGGACCCGGCTCAACGTCGGTCCCAGCCGGGAGGCTCGCGCGTTCCGGGTGAGTCGGGAGATCTTGAGGCGGAAGCGGAGGTCCGAATCGTGGTGCCAGATCCCGACCCGTGGCCACAGATGCGGACCGAGCGCCACCAGGCTGTGGGCCAGGCAGGCGCCGGTCAGGTAGCCCGCTTCCCGGGCCAACTCCGCGACCCTGACGTCGACCTCCCCGTACGGATACGCGACCGACCGGCAGGGACGGCCGAGATGACTTGAGCATTCCTCCAACGATCCGCGCAGCTCATCGCGCAGCTCGTCGTTCGGAAGCGTCGTCAGGTGCCGGTGACTGCGGGTGTGCGAGCCGATCTCCCAACCTCGCTCGGCGAGGTGGCCGAGGTCGTCCCAGCTCATGCACCGAAGCTCGTGCTCAAACGGGGTGCCGAGCCACGCCTCGATCCCCTGCCAACTCAGGGGTTGGCGCGTGGACATAAACGCGGCGGGCGCGAACACCGTTCCTGGCAGACCGAGACCCGTGAGAATCGGCTCGGCCAGGTCGAACACCGAGGCGAAGCCGTCGTCGAAGGTGACGGCGAGCGTCTTGTCGGCGGGCGGGTCGAGCACGGCGTCGGTGAACCGTGCTCCCCGCCACCCTGCGCGCACAAGCCGGGTTAGCTGGCGCTCGAGCGTGTCCGGCGAGACCGAGAACGTCGCGTTCCAGGTCGGGCTGACCGCGTGATAGCACAGCACGAGAACGTCGGCCACGACGGCTATACCTCGGCCACGAGTTGCTCATAGAGATCGGCGAAGCGTGCCGCGACGGCATCGATCTCGTACCGCTCGAGGTCTCTCGCCGCCTCCTCGGCGAGACGTTCGGAGAGGACTCGATCGGTCAGCACATGCTCGATCGCGGCGGCCAGGCCCCACGGGTCACGCGGGGGGACCAGCAAGCCGGTGTGACCGTCCTGGACGAGTTCGGTTACGCCGCCGACCGCGGTCGCCACCAGGGGGACCTTCGCCGCGCGGCACTCGAACACGAACAAAGGCGATCCCTCCCAATCCGAGGACAGAGCGCCGACGTCGACCTTGCTGAGGATCCCGTCGACGTCGTGCCGACGGCCGAGCAGGTGGACCGACGACTCGATGCCGAGCCGGCGGATCTGGCCCTCGAGCTCGGGGCGGCACGGTCCGTCACCGGCGATCACGAGGTGAACGTCGGGGAGTCGCGTGACCAACATCGCGTGGGCGTCGATCATCACCTCGAGCGCCTTCTCCTTCCGCATCACAGCGGCGACCCCGATCACCTGCGCATCGGGTGCAAGCCTAAGGTCGCTCCGGATGTCGCCGTCCGAGGGCCCGAGATGAGGGACGTAGGCGGTCGGAATCACCCTGATCTTCTCCGGCCGGACGCCCTCGAGCGTGATCATGCGCTCGCGGTTGGCTTCCGAGACGGCGACGAAGCAGGTGGCGAACCGGCTGATCAAGTGCCCATCCAGCCACATGCGCAGACGGTCGCCGGTGTAGGACCAGTTGTGCTCGTGCGCGATGATGACCGGTACTCGGCAGGCCCGGCCGGCGACCGTGGACCACACGTTCGAGCCGAACATGTGGGAGTGCACGACGTCGAATCGCTCGCGCCGGAGCATCGTCACCAGCGGAAGGAGCCGGTGCACGTCCCATTTGGCCCGCCGACCGAGAGAAACGTAGCGGACGCCGGCGTCGACCAGCGACCTCACCGCCAACTCGTCCCCGCGTCGGGTGCAGAACATCCACGGTTCGATCCGGTCGCGTGGCATATGGATCGCGAGGCCGGTGGCGAAGCGCTCGGCGCCGCCATAGGCGGCCACGTGGTTGATCACGAACGCCACCCGCAAGGGCCGCCCGGATCTCAACTGGCTCTGACCCTGGTCTCAGATCTGGCCACGGCCAGCAGCGCCGGTGGTAGGGCCAGAAGCAGCCACAGCAAATGCTCGTACTCGTTCGTGATGAAGAAATCGGCCGTCAGCAATGCGATGACGGCCAGAGCGACGCCACGCGACATCAGCTCAAACGACGTGTCGCCTCTGCGTTCGTAGATCCTCGCTGCTCGCAGCGCCGCGGAGATCGATCCGATCACGATCGTCAGGAACATCAGGAACCCCGGCACGCCGAGTTCGTCAATGATCTCCAGGTACGTGTTGTGCGCGGCGTGGGGTACGTCCACGATCAGGTCGGCCCGCGTGATGTCCCCGGCCTGCTGCACGTAGTGGATCGAGGCGACCGTGAAGTTGCCCGAGCCCACCCCGGCGACCGGATTCGCCTCAAACATCTTCAGTCCGACCTTCCACAGGTCGGTCCTGCCCGACGAGGAACTGCTGCTCAGGTGCTGAACCGCCGCAGACGGCGCCAGCACAAACAGGTAAACGGGGGTGACGATCGCCACCATCAGCAGCAGTCCGGCCGCGCGGCCGCGCCAGCGGCCCCCCAACAGTACGGCGGCGACGAGCACGGCCACAAGCGCGACGAACCCGCCGCGCGAGCCCGTGTCGAGCAGGCCAAGACCCATGATCAGGGCGCCGATCACCGCTAGCGTTTTCGCCGCCGAATCGCGTGGAAGGGTGGCGATCAGCCCCACGTCGAGCATCAGCGCGGCGGCAAGCAGAGCCGCCTCCCCGTCGGGATCGCCGATTCCCCCGGCGAGGCGCGCGCCGCCCGATTGCAGCAGCCCGATCAAGGCGGACATCACCGCACCGATCACGAACGCGGCGACGATCCACTGGAAATGCTCCCGGCGGCGGATCGCTCCGAACACGATCGGGAACAGCAGGGCGTCGAGCACGAACCGCGAGGTCGAGCCGATGGCGGTCCCGCTGCTCTCGGCCCAGGCGACGCTGATCGCCGACCAGCTCACGAATCCGACGACAGCCATCGTGATCACCGGGGAAGAAGCGAGCAGCGACCGCGCCTCCCGGCGAGACCGGGTCGCCTGGGCGGCGAACCACGACAGGAACAGGATCAGGCCCGCCACCTTGATGAAGCTGACCGCGCCGCTCCCGGCGTTCACCACCTCGAGGAACGACAGGATCGTGAACAGGAATAGGCCGACGGTCAAATCCGCGATCACGGCCGCCGCGAAGGTCACGCCCAGCGCTGCCGCCACGCCGAGCCGCGGCTGGATCCCGGCCGCCACGCCGACACACAGGGCGATCAGGAACGCGAACCCGATCACGCGGAGGTTCCGCGCCGCGAGACGCTCTGACAGGCTCATCGATCAGGTACGCGGGGTGCCGACCGATTCCTCGCTATCGGCGGCCGCCTCGCGGCGGCGGGCTGCGGCGACTCCGCGACCTTCTACCGGGGCGTAGTAATAGCCGGGGCGCCTGGCGCCCTCTCCGACGAGAACGAAGCCGGTCGCGAAGATTCCCTGGTTGCGGAGCATGTCCTGCAGTCTCGCGAGCTTGCTGATCTTGGAGACGCCCAGGCGCGCCACGATCAAGACCTCATCGACGAGGCTAGCCAGCGGCAGCGCGTCGCTTACGTCGGTGAGCGGAGGGGAGTCGATCACGACGAAGTCCGCCAGCTCGAGGGCCTGGTCGACCAACTGCTTCGCGACAGCGGGCGACAGGAGGTCCGCGAGCGCCGTGCCCGGCTCGCCGACGGCCAGCACCTGCAGCGGCCATCCGTCGAACTTCGCGGTCGTGAGCGCGTCGGCCAACTCCACGTGCCCGCTGATGACGTCCTCGGTGCCGTACCTGACGGGCAGGTCGAGGGCCTGACCGATCGTCGGGCGGCGGAGGTCAGCCTCGAGCAGGATGACCCTGGACCCGCCCTGCGCGAGCGACGCCGCGAGCCCGATAGCTGATGTCGTCTTGCCCTCCGCCGGCGACGAGCCGGTCATTAGGTACGCGCGGGACCTGCCGCCGGCCCGTGCGGTCAGCGTCGTCCGAAGCGTTCGGTAGCCCTCGAGCGCGCCGAACGAAAGCTCGGTCGGAATCATCGGCCGCCGCCGCCGCGCGTTGCCGCTGCGCTCCCGCGGGATCTCGGCCAGGATCGGGATCCGGAACAGCTCGCGAAGCTCTTCCTCGCGCCGCAGGCGCGGGTCGAACGCCTGGTACGCGAAGGCCGCGCAGATGCCGAGGATCAGCCCCCCGAACAGGCCCGCCAGCAGCGACAGCTTGACCCTCGGCGTGTAGGGGCTCGTGGGGAGCACGGCCGGCGAGGCGAGGGTGATCGTCGGATCGGGGCGGGTGGCGAGCGCCTGCATCTGATCGAGTTGGTCCGTGACGGTTCCTGGCTGGCCGCGCAGGCCTCGCGGCAGCTTCGCCGCCTCGGCCTGGAGGCTCGGGAGCTGCGCGGCGATGGCCTGGTGCAGCGCCGCGGCTCGGGTGGAGATCACGGCCTGCGGGACCGCGTTGGCGATCTGCTGGGCCTGCTTGGCGGACGGCGCGCTCGCCTGCACGGCGATCAGGTTGCTCTGCCCGACGGGCGTCGCCGTGACCTGGCCGAGCAGCGCGCCCGGTGATTCGTCGGATCCGAGGATGTGCAGCGCGACCAGGGCGACTTGCGGGGTGGTGATGAGGCTCGATGCAGTGAGCACGTCACGCGTCGGGTCACCCGAGGAGAACAGCACCGGCAATCCAACCAGGGTGGTCGTCCCAGCCGGGATCGGCGAGATCAGCATCTCGGAGGTCGCTCGGTACCTCCGCTGGGCACCGGAGACGTACAGCGCGGTGGCGCCCACACACACCACGACGCAGAGGGCCACGATCCACCAATGCTCGATCACGGTGCGGAGATAGCGCTTGACCCCGGTCGTCTGGAACCCTGAGGCGCCAAACGTCGGACGCTCCGACTCGGCGGACATTTCTCGTACTATGGCACGCATGGCGCGGGCCTTGATGGGGTTCGCCGGAGTGTGGTGCATCGATGCAGGCAAGCGGAGCGCGCGACACGCAAATGGGGGGATCTGAGCGAATCGATTGCTCGGTGCTCGTGCCCGTTCTCAATGAGAAACGGCACATCGGCGCCAGCGTTTACGCGATGCTCGAGCAGCGATTTCCGGGCACGGTCGAGTTCATGCTCGTGGACGGCGGTTCGACCGACGGGACGCGCTCGATCCTGTCCGACCTGGCGCGCCGCGATCCCCGGTTGCGGGTGCTCGACAACCCGCGCGGCACCACGCCGAGCGGGCTCAACATCGCTCTCGCCCACGCCCGCGGTCGTTGGGTGGCGCGAATGGACGGCCACACCGAGTACCCCCGCGACTACCTCGCGCTCGGCGTCGAACGCCTGCGGCGCGGCGACACCCGCTGGGTCAGCGGACCTCAGGTCGCCACCGGCGACGGTCCCGTCTCGCGAGCCGTCGCGCTGGCCTTGAGGACGCCCCTCGGCCGCGGCGGCTCGCGCAAGTGGGGAACGTCGGATGGCGCAGTCACTGAGGAGTACGAACTCGACTCGGGGGTCTTCGCCGGAGTGTGGGAGCGCAACACGCTGCTCGAGTACGGGGGGTGGGACGAAGGCTGGCCCCGAAACCAGGACTCGGAGATGGCGGGACGCTTCCTGGCTCGTGGGGAGCGGTTGATCTGCCTCCCGCAGATGGCCGCCAGGTACACGCCGCGCAACTCGATCCAGTCGTTGTGGCGCCAGTACCTCCAGTACGGCGACTACCGGGAGAAGACCGCTCTCCGTCATCCACACACGATGCGCCGCTCGCATCTGATCGCTCCGTCGCTCGTGCTGACTGTCGGCGCCGCGATCGCCGGGCCGGCACCGGTGCGGCGCGTGGCCCGCGGTGGACTGGGCGCCTACGCGCTCGCGCTTGCCGGCGCCGGAGTGTGCGCGTCGATCGACGAGGGAGCGGCCGCGCGCGGGGAGACGGCACTCGATGCCGTTGTCGAGCGCTCCGATGCGGCTCTCGTGCCGGTCGTTCTTGCGGTCATGCACCTCGCTCATGGCGTAGGCGCGATCAAGGGCTCCATCCGGCGCGGTCCGCCGATCGCCGCGATCGCCATGGCGCTGGGCGCCAGGCAACTCGCCGTCAAATGCACATCCCCACCTCAACCTGTTTGTGCCCCTTCACTTGGCCGCTCAGCGAGCGGCGCTCCTGCGACCGACGACCTCTGAGTTGGCGCTGTCCCGGAAGCGCAGGACCTCGGCGACGGTGAGCGCGATGATCCGCAGGTCCAGCCTCAACGACCAGTTCTGGATGTAGTAGTTGTCCCACTCGACCCGGTCGGCGATCGAGGTCTGTCCGCGCAGTCCGTTGACCTGGGCCCATCCAGTGATGCCGGATTTGACGCGGTGGCGATCGCCGTAGCGAGTGACGTAGCTCGAGAACCGCTCGACGTACTCGGGCCGCTCGGGGCGCGGGCCTACAAGGCTCATATCCCCGCGTAAGACGTTGATGAACTGCGGTAGTTCGTCGAGCGAGAAGCTCCGCAGAACCCGCCCGACGGGGGTCCGGCGGTCCTCTCCCTCGACCCCGCCAGGCGCCACCCCGGTGGGCGGCTCGAACTCATCACCGGCTGGTTCGCGCTCACGCATCGTCCGGAACTTCAGGACGTCGAACTCTCGCCCATCCCGTCCGACGCGGCGCTGACGAAACATGATCGGACCCGGCGAGCTGCGACGGACGGCGATCGCCACCGCGAGCAAGACCGGTGACAGCGCCACCAGCGCGAGTAGCGCGAAGGCACGATCGAACGCATGCTTGATCGCGAACTGCCATCCCTTCGGGTCGACGGGGCGAAGCGTGAGCAGTGGCAGGCCACCGACGTGCTCGAGCGTCGCCCGATCATTGATCGACTCGTAGAGGCGCGGGACGAGCGACACGCCGACACCCATCTGCTCGCATTCCCTGACCCGGTCCACAAGGATGTAATCGGGCTCCGTCGAGAACGCGAGGATCACGTGGCGAGCGGCGGTGCGTTCCACGGCCTCGGCCAGTTGGTCCAGCCCGCCGAGGACGGGCAGCGAATCCCCGCCGGCGGGGTGGAAGCCCTGGAGCGGATTGTCATCGAGGAAGCCGACCGGGCGCAGCCCATAACTGGGCTCGGTGACGAGACGCTTGACGAGGTGCTCTCCGACCATTCCGGCGCCGACGATCAGCGTCGGGGTCGCCAGCGCCCTCGTCCGTATCGCCTGTCGGCGGATCGAAAGCAGGACAGCCCGCGCCACCGCCAGATACACCCCCCCGAATAGCCACAGCCGGACCGCCATCCCGACGGGATGCGCGGCACCGGTGATCGATGCGAGCGCGATCGTCAGCATCGCGGCGAGCGACACGGCTCCGAGCACGTGCGTGGTCGAGTCCATCAAAGACCCACCCAGGCGGTCTTCCCTGCCGTTGCTCGCGTAGAGGGCGCCGAGCACGATCAGCGGGAAGATCGCGGCCAGCCAGCGGCTCGCGACCGTGCCGCTGATCCTCGGATCCGCGAACAGGGCGGCGCTCGACGCCAGGTAAAGCACGACGATGTCGGACAGGAGCCGCACTCTGGCCCAGCTTGGAGGATCGAGTAGCCGGGCGACCTCGGCGCCGACCAATTCTCCGGTCGATCGCGTGAACGGGAGCGTCCCCGGCTGGTCCAGAAGCGTCCCCGACTGATCAGCGTGCGATGCGGCAGGCGTAGGCGTCACTGCGATGTCCCTATCTGGTCCCCTGGTCGTAGAAGGAGCATCCGCCTATGCGCACCGCTTGTCCCTACCAAACGGCTCGCGATGCTCTCCCTTTCTGTCTGTAACAACATAACACAGCATGCGGCAAACCTCGACAAGCCTTCTCATCAAGTTCGGAAATTGCGAAAACCTGGCCATTTCGGCGGCCGCTCGGGCGTACGATTGAGGGTGAGCGATTCTTCCGAGGAGGCCCCGCCATGTCCCGACTAGTCCGCATGGACGACAGCGGTCACACGACCGTTGCTGAATGGACCGCCGGCGATTCGCAGGCGATCGACGCCGCGGTCCTCGCCTTCCGCGCCGAACTGGACAACGGCTACTACGCGGTCGTGTCGAGAGGCGAGGGGCACGCCGAGCAGGTGCGCGAGCTACCGGCCGACGCCTCGCTCGTGATCCTGCGCAGGCCGATCGCCGGCGGGTAGCCACGAGCGCGGAGGTACTTCCGGAGCTGGCGCGCGTCCACTGGCGTCCGCGGGCGAGCGATGAGCGGCTCAAGCGGACGGGGCGCGTGTGGACGGCGACGACCGCCGCCCACATGGTGCCGTTCATCTGCGGTGCCGCCGCGCTGACCCTGCTGGCGCCGATCCTGGCGCCAGTGTCGCTCGTGCTGCTGATCCACGCGTGGGCGATTCCCGAGCTGTACGCGTCGCGCGGAGCCAAGGTGTTGCGGCCGCGCCGCGGCAATGCAGGGGAGCCCGAGCGCGTGGCGCTCGGCTTCCTCGGGGACCTCGTCGACGATCGCTCGCGCGAGTTGATCGTCCGCACCGGCGTCGTGCTCGAGCGCGGCCGGCTCGGGGTGTGGCTCCTCGGCCAGGCCGGCGCGCTCCTGGTCCGTCCGGGCGGCCGGCGGGTCAACTGCTACTGCGTGAAGGTCCCTGACGCCTCCCTGCCGCCGAGCGATCGGATCGCCCATCTGCTGCTCGCGCTGCGCACCGACGAGGCCGGGTTCGCGACCGTCGCGAACCTGTCGTTCTCGGGGGCGCGGTGGCGGGTGCGCCGGCGGGTGACCCCGGTCGCGCGGGAGGCGTTGGACGCTGCGGCGGCCGAGGCTCGCCTCGCTCGGTGATCCGCGCGCCGGGTCGGCGCGGGCCCCGAGGCGCATCGCCGTCGGCGATGTTTGTCCTCAGGGCCAATGTGGGACCGGCCCGGGACGCCGATCATTCTCGCCATGACCCGTCCAGTTACAGCCTCCAAAGTCTTGCTCGTGGCGGACCGCCGCACCGCTCCGTCGTCGCGCGACGTGGCCCCGGTGCGTCGCTACCGGATCGCCCGGCTGCGCTTCGACCCGCCGTCGACCGGCGGTGCCTCCCGGTTCGAACACCTAAAACGCACTTACGACTGACGGCCCCCCGGGGCTTCTTAGCGACTCCTTCGGGATCCGTGCTCGCGCAGGAGTACGCTTAAGTGTATGGATAGTCAAATCGAGCCTCATCGGTCTCGTACACCTACGATCGTCCGCAAGGCCGCGGCCGGTCTGGTCCTGGTCGTCGCTGTCGTGTTGGCGCTCAAGCTCGTCATCGGCTTCGTGACCTGGCTTTTCGGGACGATTCTGATCATCGCGGTCGTCGCGGCGGTCCTCTGGGCGGTCAAGACGCTCGTGTGGTGAGGCCAGGCCCATGGCTGGCATGGGCCTGGTCGTAATCGTGTTCTTTTTCGGCCTGGCGGGCGGAATCGTCGGCCGGATAAAGGGCAGTTCGTTCGTGCTCTGGTTCTTAGTCTCGGGGGTCGTCCCGTTCTTTGGGCTGATGGCCGCGGTGTGCTATCGCTGGGACAATCGGGAGCTGCGCCGGCAGTGTCCCGGGTGCGGCCGGGTGATCAAGCTCCACGACGCTGTGTGCATCAAATGTGGCGAGGAGCTCGCGTTTCCCGACGTCGCGATCGCACCTGAGGCGGCGATGGTCGGGCGTCCGCGGACATAGCCGCGCAGATGCCGGCAAGGAGTGCCAGGTCGCATCTCGGTTGGCTGCTGGTCGCGTCGCTGGCGATGCTTGTGTTCATCGGCATCACCACCAAGTGGGTCAGCTGGAACGCCGCGGTAACGACCTACCGTAGCTCCGACGACGTCAACTACCGGCTGATGGCTCAGGCCGCTCCCGGCTTGCTCCACGGCCGGATCATCCCGGAGTGGCACGCGGAGCGGTTCGCGGTGGCCTGGGTGGTGGGGGAGAGCGCCAAGATCCTGGGCTACGGCGTGGTCACCTCGTTCCGGGTGTGGACGATCCTCGTGATCCTCGCGACCTGCCTGGTCTTGGCCGACACGCTGGTTCGGATCGGGCTGAGCCTCCAGGCCGCGATCGTGTGCATGGCGGTGTTCGTCCTCAACGCCTACGCGCTCCGGCCCTACCTGCTCGCGCCCGGCAGCGTCGACGACCTCGCGCTGGTGCTGGGGATAACGATCGCGGTCCGTGGGCTGGTGCTGCGCTCTCCCGTCAGCCTGCTCGGCGGCCTGGTGCTGGCGACGGCGTCGCGCCAGACGGCATTGCCGCCGGCGGCGGTGGCCGCGCTCGCGATCGTGCTCGACCCGGCGTGGCGGCAGCGTCTGGGGCGCTGGCGGGTGCCGTTCGCGCTGGCGACGATCGGCCTCCCGCTCGCCGTGTACGCCGTGATCCGCGTCGTCTCGCACCCCTTCGCCGGTCCCCCGCCGAGCCTCGACGCGATGACCCTGCTCGGCGCGTCGCTGTCGGTCGGAAGTCTCGTCCAGCACTTCGCCCGATGCATCGACGTCCAGTTGTCGATCGCGGCGCTGCTGCTCGCGGTGTGGTGGGTGGGGCGCGCCACTCCGGGTGCGATCGGGAGCGGACAGCCGACGCCCAGGGGCGGCGTCCGCGCGGCGACGTACGCCTGCCTGGGGTTCGGGCTGGCGATCATCGCGCAACCGGCGCTGATGAATCCGCCATGGGCGACCTACAACGAGAATCGGCTGTCTGTGATGGGCCTGATCCCGCTGGTCGTCGCCCTCGCCCTGATGCTCGGCGAACTCGAGCGCGCGCGGGCCCAAGCGCTCGCGGTCCGGACGGCCGTCGCCGCCGTCGGGTTGCTGGCGCTCGCGTCGTTCCACCACATCAACACCGTCATCGGAACCGCGAACAAGGGCCAGACGCTCGTGCTCGAGGTGGTCGTCGCGGTGGCCCTCCTCGTGATCGTGACGCGGTCTTTCGGCCCCCTCCCGAGGGGGCGTCCGTCGCTCAGCCCGGCCGCGGCGGACACGACTCGATCCTCATGATCTAGGCATCCGCTGGGGTGTCTCGTGAGACCGCGAGAGGCTCACTTGTGAAGCCGAAAGCCGTTGTTAGACTGGCCCGGCGCCCCCGCGCCAGCGGTGGTGCCTACTCAAAAACGACTTTGCCGAGAGGAGGCGAAAGTTATGCGTGCAGTCGACGCCCTGATGGAATGCTTGAAGGCCGAGGGTGTGGACGTCGTATTCGGCCTCCCCGGCGGCGCCAACCTTCCGACCTACGACGCGTTCTACGACGCCGGGATCCGCCACATCCTGGTGCGTCACGAGGCCGGCGGCGGCCACGCCGCCGAGGGGTACGCGAAGGCGACCGGCAAGGTCGGCGTGTCGCTGGCCACCAGCGGACCGGGCGCCACCAACCTGATCACGCCGATCTGCGACGCGATGATGGACTCCGTCCCGGTCGTGTTCATCACCGGCCAGGTGCGGACCGAACTGCTCGGCACCGACGGCTTCCAGGAGGCCGACACGATCGGCATCACGATGCCGGTGGTCAAGCACAGCTTCATGATCCAGCACCCGCTCGAGATCCCGCGCTCGATCCACGAGGCGTTCCATATCGCGCGGACCGGCCGGCCCGGCCCGGTCGTGGTCGACATCCCGCAGGACCTGAGCCGCGCCGACATCCCGTACGAGCCCGTCAGCGACGTGCGCCTCCCCGGCTATCAGCCCACGACGGAGGGCAACCAGAAGCAGATCAGGATCGCCGCCAAGGCGCTCGCGAACGCGCGGCGCCCGATCATCTACGCGGGTGGCGGGGTGATCAATGCGAATGCCGGCGCCGAGCTCGCCGAGCTGGCGACGGTCGACCGTTTCCCGGTCACGTGCACGGTGATGGGGCTCGGCGCGTTCCCGGGCACGCACGACCAGTGGCTCGGAATGCTCGGCATGCACGGTACCCGCGCCGCCAACTACGCGATGGACGAGGCGGACCTGATCTGCGCCATCGGCGCGCGGTTCGACGACCGCGTCACCGGCAAGCTGTCCGAGTTCGCGCCGCGCGCCAAGTTCATCCACATTGACATCGACCCCGCCGAGATCTCGAAGAACGTCCCGGCGCACATCCCGATCGTCGGCGACGCGAAGAACATCCTGCCGCGGCTGACCGCCGAGTATCGCGCGGTATCGGACGAGCCGGGGCGACTCGAGGAGTGGTGGTCGCGGATCCGTGTGTGGCAGGAGCGTCACCCGCTTCGTTACGAGGACTCGACCGACTCCGAGATCAAGCCCCAGTACATGATCCAGTCGATCTATGAGGCGACTGGAGGCGACGCGATCATCACCAGCGACGTCGGCCAGCATCAGATGTGGACGGCGCAGTACTACCACTTCGCCAAGCCGCGGCGGTGGATCAACTCGGGGGGCCTGGGCACGATGGGGTTCGGGCTGCCGGCGGCGATGGGCGCGAAGGTCGGCTGCCCCGATCAGACAGTGGTGTGTATCGCCGGCGACGGCTCGGTCCAGATGAACATGCAGGAGCTCGCGACGTGCGCACAGGAGGGCATCGCGATCAAGGTGTTCATCATGAACAACGGCTACCTCGGCATGGTCCGCCAGTGGCAGGAGCTGTTCTGGGACAAGCGCTACAGCCAGGTCGACATGGGACAGTGGCCCGACTTCGTCAAGCTCGCCGAGGCTTACGGCGCGACCGGCATCCGGCTGCAGGACAAGACCACGCTCGTCGACGACGTGAAGGAGGCACTCGCCACCGAGGGCCCGGTGCTCGTCGACGTCCGCGTGACGCGCGAGGAGAACACGTATCCGATGATCCCAGCGGGTCAGCCCGCGCGGAACATGGTGGGCTGAGCAATGGGCGAACCGGCAACCAAAGAGCTCCTGTCCCTCGACGACCTGGAGGCAGCCGTCGGCCTGCGTACCGGCCGCAAGCACGTGCTGTCGATCCTCGTCGAGAACAAGCCCGGTGTCCTGACCAGGATCGCGGGGTTGTTCGCACGCCGCGGGTTCAACATCGACACCCTCGCCGTCGGGCCCACCGACGACGAGCGCATCTCCCGAATCACGCTGACGCTCGACGGCGCTCTGCACCCGATCGATCAGGTAACCAAGCAGCTGCACAAGCTCGTCAACGTGCTCAAGATCCGGGACCTCGAGCCGCGCGAGACGCTCGCGCGCGAGCTCGCCATGTTCAAGATCTCCGCCGACGGCGCCAGCCGGACCGAGGTCATGCAGATCTGCGAGATCTTCCGCGGCAAGGTCGTCGACGTGACCAAACGCTCGGTCGTGGTGGAGCTGACGGGTACCTGCGACAAGGTCGACGCGTTCGAGGCACTGGTCCGGCCGTTCGGGCTGATCGAGATGGCGAGGACCGGCGAGATCGCGATCGCGCGCGGACGCGCCGAGACGTAGACGAGCATCGCGCACTTCGAGTAGGGATGGACCTCGTCCGGGTCGACGAGGTCCGCGACTCGCTCGCCGCGCACGGTGAGCGCTACCTGGAGCGGATCTACACCGAAGCGGAGCGACGCGAGTGCGGGTCCGATCCCCGCTGCCTGGCGGGGAGGTTCGCCGCCAAGGAAGCAACGGTCAAGGCGCTCGGTGGCGGCGATGGTGCGCTCCCGTGGGACTCGATCGGCGTCGAGCGAGACGCCGACGGACCCCGTAGACCGAGCTGGAAGCGGCTGGCCCGCGGGTGCCGGCGGCCGAAGGCCCTCCCGCGGAACGCTAGGCTCCAGCGGATGATTCGGTCCGTGCCTGGCCTCTCGCCGGCGTGGAGCTGGCTCGACGCCGACAGCGCGGCGCGACTCGAGCGCAGGCTCGAAGCGGCGCTCCGCCGCGCCCGCGCCACCGGAATGCCGGAGCTCGCCAGCGTGACCTGTCGGGTCGACCCCGGCGTCGACCCGACCGCGGTGGCCGTCGCGTCGCGACGCCCCGGCGAACCGTGGTTCTGCCTGGAGCAACCCGATCGCGACGGTTACGCGGTGGCGGCGATCGGGTCGGTGCGGACGCTCGAGGCGCACGGCGAGCACCGCTTCGAGACGGTGGCCAAGCGCTGGTCGGCGGTGGCTGCGGCGGCGCTTGCGGACGCCCCCGACGCGCCCGCCGGCTCGGGGCTACTCGCGCTCGGCGGGTTTTCGTTCGCGCCCGACGGCGGCGGGTCGCCGCGGTGGGACGGCTTCGCCCCGGCATCGCTGGTGGTGCCCGAGCTGTCGCTGGCGCGGAGCGGCGACAGGGTGGCGCTGACGGTCAACGTCGAAGTGGCGCCAGATGACGTCGCGTCGGATCTCGAGGCGCGCGTGGCGGCGCGTCTCTCGGAGCTGCGCACGGCGGCGCTGCCGATGCTCGACCCGGCGCCGGCGGGGGAGTACAAGGTGCTCAGCCCGATGCCCCCGTCGCACTACGAGGAGGCGGTGGCGCGGGCGGTGCAACGGATTCGCGCCGGCGAGCTCGAGAAGATCGTGCTCGCGCGCGAAGTGGAGGTCCACGCCCCGCTCGATCACGACATCGGCGCCGTGCTGGGGCTGCTCCGGGAGGCGTTCCCGTCGTGCTACGTGTTCGCCGTCGGTCGCGGTGACGGCGCGTTCATCGCCGCCAGCCCCGAGCTGCTCGTCCGCCGCGACGGCCAGCGGGCCAGCACAGTGGCGCTCGCCGGGTCCTCGCGGCGGAGCGCCGACCCGGCGGTCGACGAGCACCTCGGCGAGCAGCTGCTGCAGAGCGACAAGGACCGCGAGGAGAACGAGATCGTCATGCGACGCATCGCGCGCGCACTCCGGCCCCACTCGGTGTGGGTGACGGCCGCGCCCGAGCCGTCGCTGGTGCGGGTCGCCAACATCATCCACCTGGGCACGCCGATCCGGGCGCAGCTGGCCGCACCCCTCAGCGCGATCGACCTCGCCGGCGTGCTCCATCCGACGCCGGCGGTCGGCGGCGAGCCGTTGGAGGTCGCGGCGCCGCTGATCCCGGCGCTCGAAGGGCTCGACCGCGGCTGGTACGCCGGGGGCGTGGGGTGGACCGACGCCACCGGGGACGGCGAGTTCTGCGTGGCGTTGCGGTGCGCTTTGGTACGCGGCCGCGTGGCGCACCTGTACGCCGGCGGCGGGATCGTGCGCGACTCGGACCCGGTGGCGGAGCTCGCCGAGACCGAGGTCAAACTCGGTGCTCTGCTGCCCGTGCTGGCGGGCTGAGACAAGCCGGCTCGAAAAAACGAACCCACACGACGCTTTCTCGAGCCGGCTGGTTCAGATGTGCCCGCGCGTGGCGTTGAGCGCCGCCTCCGCCACGCGACGGTGGAGCGCGAGGTTCTGTGAGCGGTCGGTCCGCACTTCGATGATCGTGGTCGAGTTGCCGGCGATCGAGGTCTCGACCGCGTCACGGAGCTCCGGTAGCGACTCCGGCCGACGGTACTCGCAGCCGTAGAGCGCCGCGGCCCGGCTGAAGTCGAGGCCGTGGGGGGTGGCGACGTGCTCCTCGAACGCGTCGGTCTCGCCGGCGACGGCGAGGAAGTGGAAGATCCCGCCACCGTCGTTGTTCAGCAGCACGATCGTGAGGGGGAGCCGCAGCCGAGTGGCCGCCAGCAGCCCGCCGATGTCGTGAGCGAGCGCGACGTCTCCGATCAGCAGCACGACCGGCCCCTCGTCGGCCGCGGCCGCGCGGGCGCCGAACGCGGCGGAGACCGTGCCGTCGATCCCGTTCGCCCCGCGGTTGGAGAGCACGCGCGGCCCATCCTCGCGGGCGGCGACGAACTCCTCGACGTCGCGGATCGGCATCGACGACGCGACGAACAGCGTCGCCTCGCCCGGCAGCCACCCCGCGAGCGAGCGCGCGACGAGCGGCTCTGAGAGCGGCTCGTCGTCGAGCGTCCGTTCGATCGCGCCGGCGACAGCGTCATCGGCCGTCCGCCACGAGGCGAACCACTCCGGGTCGGTGCGAAGCTCCTGCTCGCCGAGAAGGGCCCCGTAGGGGGCTTGGATCCGCATCCCGACGACGGCGTCGGGGTCGTGCCATGTGCCGTCGGGATCGATCGCGATCTGCGCCGTCTCGAGTCCGGCCAGCCACGCCCGCAGCGGCTTGGAGGTGGGCAGATCACCAGTCCGGATCACGAACTGCGGCTGGTGAGCGGCCGCGAACTCCGAGTCGCGGAGCAGCAGGTCGTAATGCGCGATCGCGGCCTCCCCGCGTCGCGCGCCGGACAGCGGGTCGGCAAGCAGCGGGATTCGGGTCCGCGCGGCAAAGCGAGCCAGCTCCCGAGCCGAGTCGGGGTCGCGGTCGGCGCCGGCGACGATCACGATCCGCCCGGCGGGGGGCGTCCCGCCGGGCGGCGCGGCGGACCGGCCGCCGTCGAAGACCACGTATGGGCGGCCCTCGGCGCGGCCGGTGCCGTCCTCGGGAAGCGCGGATCCGCGATCGAGCACAAGCGGCTCGCGCAGCGGGAAGTTGAGGTGGACCGGCCCGGGCGGCCCCTCCGCCGCGGTCCAGTAGGCCCGACACGCGAGCGTCCGGATCCACCGCAGGGTCGCCGGGCTGGCCTCGTCGACGCCGACCTCGAAGAACCGCTTGACCGCGTCGCCGTACAGCTTCAACTGGTCGATCGTCTGGCCGGCGCCGACGTCGCGCAGCTCCGCCGGGCGGTCGGCGGTGAGCACGATCAGCGGCACCCGAGCGTGACGGGCCTCGATCACCGCCGGCGTCAGGTTGGCGGCGGCCGTGCCGGACGTGCACGTGACCGCGACCGGGCGCCCCGATCGTTTGGCGGCGCCGAGCGCGAAGAATCCCGCGCAGCGCTCGTCGATGTGCGACCAGGTATGGATCCGCTGCTCGCGCGCGAGGGTCAAAACAATCGGGGTGCAGCGCGACCCCGGCGCGGTGCACGCGTGCTCCATGCCGCTGCGGGCGAGTTCGTCGCAGAAGGCGCGCAGCAGCAGATAGGTGTCGGTGACGGTCATGATGCGGTTCTGATGGCGCGCGATGTCGTCCTCCTCCACGGCTTCACCCACACCGGAGCGAGCTGGGACCCCGTGGTCGCGGCGCTGGCGGAAAGCTACCGGGCGCTCGCGCCCGACATCCGGGGGCACGGCGCCGCGTCCCGGCGAGAGCCGGTCACGCTGGAGGCCGTGCTCGACGACCTGACTGCACAGGCTCCGGAGCGCTTCACGCTCGTTGGGTACTCGATGGGCGGGCGGATCGCGCTCCACGCCGCACTCGCGCCGTCGCTCGCCGGGCGCGTCGAGCGGTTGGCACTGATCGGAGCCAGCCCCGGGATCGCCGACCCGGCGGAGCGTGCGCAGCGCCGCGCCGCCGATGACCTCCTCGCCGGCGAGGTCGAGCAAATGAGCATCGAGGAGTTCGCTGAGCGCTGGGCGCGGACGCCGGTGCTCGCGGGACAACCGCCCGCCGTGACAGCAGCGGTCCATGCGGACCGGCTGCGCAATCAGCCGGCGGCACTCGCGGCCGCGTTACGCGGCCTCGGCACCGGCGCGCTGCCGTCGTTGTGGGACCGGCTTCCCGAAGTTCGCGTGCCCGTCACGCTGATCGTGGGCGAGTGCGACGGCAAGTTCAGCGCGATCGCGTCGGATATGGCCCGCCGGCTACCTTATGCGGAGGTCGTCGTCGAACGCGCCGGCCACGCCGTACACCTCGAGGCGCCGGCGCGCGCGGCGGAGGCGATCAGCCGTCTCGGTGGCCGATCACCCGGGCCGGGTTCCCGCCGACGACCGCGTAGGGCGCCACGTCGCGGGTGACGACTGCGCATGCGCCAACGATTGCGCCCTCGCCGACCACCCGCCCGGGCAGGATCGTCGCTCTCAGCCCGATCCAGGCGCCGTCCTCGATCCGCGGCGGCTCGCGCTCGGTGCGGCCCTGCTCGCCCATCGGGCGAGCCAAGTCGTCAAAGCGGTGGTTCTCCGGAACGCTACGTCGGGACCGACCATCACCTGCTCGCCCATGATCAGCCCGCCATATACCCGGCAGCCGGGGCCGGGGCCGGAACGGTTGCCGATCCGCACGTTCCGGCCGGTGCCGAGGTGGACGTCGGTCGAGATGTTGACCCAGACGCCGCACTCGTCGAGAAACCGACGACACAGCTCCTGGCGGATCCGGCGCGACGGTTCCCACAGCGGACCGCGGGATGGGAGCCGCTTGGCGATGCCGTAATACAGCGACATCGCGACGAGGCGCTTGAGCTTCCGTCCCATCGGCCGGATTATGCGTCCGAGCGCAGGTTGAGCTCCTGATGGCCGGCGCCGACGAAGTGCAGCAGGTTAGTCGGCTCGTCGACCGTGCGCAGCCCCGCGGCCGTCGCGAGGGTGACGATCGCCGTGCGGTCACAGCCGGCGTGGGGGTGTGGCTCGACCACCAGCTCATCCACGCGCGCAAGCAGCTCGGGCGGTGCGCTGGACAGCGCTTCGCACTCGGCACCCTCGATGTCGAGCTTGATGACGGGGCGCGCGCCGTCGTGGTCGGCGAGCACGTTCGCGAGCGAGATCGTCTGCACGGCCAGCCGGTCGACCGCGCCCTCGCCGTCGCCGTCGCCGTCGGACAGCAGCGTGTGCGACCACGATTCCCTCCTTGACAGCGAGCGCTGGCCGGTCTCGCCGGCGACTGCCTCCCGGTGGACGGTCCAATGCGGCACGGTATACGCCGCCGCCGCCAGCCGCCCGAAGTTCATCGGCTCCGGCTCGTACGACACCACTCGCGCTGCACCACGACCGAGGGCGAACACGGCGAAGTACCCCTTGTGCGCGCCCAGGTCGATCACCGACGCGCGATCGAAGCGAATCCCGTCGTAGATCCGCGAGACGAACACTTCGAAGAACACGCGCCAGTCCGCCGGGAACGACTCTCGTCCAAGCCTGATTCGAGCGACGCCGCAGTCGACCACCTGATCGCGCCGGAGCAATCCCGTGTGATACCTGAGCTTCGCCAGCAGCATCGCGCGCTTGCCGGCGAGGGTCAGCTCCGGACACTGGGCGATGGCCCGGACCTGGTACCTCACCCATTTGACGCGGGCGGACACGTCGGACAGCGTCATCGCCCGATCATAGAAACGAGCCGGGCACGCCCTCGGCGGCCCGGGCGTGGGCAGGGATCTACAGCTAGGCGGCCTGGAGCACGATCGGAGCCACGGGACCGCACTCGCAGACATCGTCTACGAGGCGCATCGCGGTGTCCTGCTCCCAGCGACCGCTCTCCACCAATGCGCGGCACAGCGCTGCGACGTCCTCGAGGGCGTCGCAAGCCTCGACATCGGTGTTCAAGTCGGTGCTGAAGATGAGGTTGTCGGCGGCGTAGCGGATCCGCTGCTGCTCGGAGTCGAACAGCTTGCTCGGGCCTATGTCGTCGAGGGTCTTTATGACCCGCCGGTATGCCTGCGAACGTTGAGGACTCATCTTGGATTCTCCCGGTCCGATAAACGGCTGCTCAGTTGATCAACATGGTCGTCACCTGAGCCTCTCGCCTTTAGTACGAAGACGAAATTTCTTTGGTTCTCATTCATACCCGCTCGCGGATCGTCGAAGCGTGACCTCAGTCACATGAGCGCCGATTACGCCGTCTGGTACCAGGAAATGAGGCCGTCGCCGAGGCCCGCGCCCTCCGGCACCTCGATTCGCCCCTCCCGCGCCGGCAGCGGATCCTCGCGATCGGCGAACAGCGCCAGCGTCGCGAGGCCGCACGGGCGCTCGGGACGCACGGCCGCGGCCGCGTGCAGCGCCGCCGCGATGCCGAGCGGCCCGTCGAGCGTCGAGGCGAGGTACACCTCGTAGCCCGACGCGCGCGCCCGGAGTGCCGCCTGCACCACGCCGGTGATGCCCCCGAAGCTCGCAATTTTGAGGCACACGGCCTGGCAAACGCGGTCCTCGAGCGCCCCAATCGCGGACGCGGTCTCGTCGAGCGCGAGTGGGACGCTCGTCGCAGCCGCGACGCGGCGCGTCTGGGCGAGGCCGCGGACCGGCTCCTCGCACAGCTCGAGCCCGACCGGGGCAAGGACGCGCAGCGCGGACACGGCCTCCTCTTCGGACCACGCCCCGTTGGCGTCGAGCCTGATCGCCACGTCGGGTCCGAGCACCGCCCTGACCGCGGCCAGGCGGCCGGCGTCGTCGCCGATCCCGACCTTCGCCTTGACGCAGCGAAAGGCCGCCGCCCGCGCCGCGCTCGCCTCAGCCGCGGCGCCTGCGCGATCGGGCGCGGCGATCGTGTAGTTGACATCGACCGGCCGGGCCTCACGCGCGCCGAGCAGCCGCCACACGGGCTGGCCGGCGCGCCGCCCCTCGAGATCCCACAGGGCCATGTCGATCGCGGCCACCGCGGGCAGGACGGCCATCGCACGCCACTCGGCCAGTGCCTCGTGCGGGGACGCGCCCGGGGGGGCGCCGGCCAGGGCGTCACGACACGCCGCGAGCGCCTCGAGCACGTCCTCCACGTTGACTCCGTGGTAGTCCGGGAGCGGCGCCGACTCGCCGAGGCCGACCCAGCCGCCCGAGTCCTCCAGGCGAACCAGCACGAGCTCTCGGTTGCTGAGGGAGCCCGACGCCGAAACAAACGGCGCGCGCATGCGCGCCCTTAAGCACTGAACGTGGACGTTCACCGGCTGAGGAGCAGGCCGGCGGCCAGCAACGTGCAGAACGCCAGCTGCAGCATCCCGGTCTGCGCCAGGGCGCCGTTCAGCGAGACTCCATCGGTGCGGTTGCGCACCACGCGCACGACCCGCGCGGCCAGCGGAAGCGTCAGCCAGGCCAGCAGCAGCCAGGGCCCCAGCGGACCGAACGCCCATGTGACCGGCACCAGCACGTAGGCCAGGTAAACGGTCACGGCGAACAGCGACCGGGCGCGGTCACGCCCGAGGCGCACCGCGAGCGTCCGCTTGTTCGCGCGGCGGTCGGTGTCGATGTCGCGGATGTTGTTGACCATCAACAGCCCCGCCGCGAGCAGCCCGACGGGCACCGCGAGCGCGAACGCTTCCCAGTTCAGATGCTCGACCTGCACGAAGAACGACCCGGCGACCGCGACGATCCCGAAGAACAGGAACACGAACAGCTCTCCCAGGCCCTCGTAGCCGTACGGCTTCGGGCCGCCGGTGTACAGGACCCCGGCGAGGATGGAGGCGGCACCCACCAGCAGCAGCTGCCAGCCCGCGACGACGACGAGGTAGACACCGGCGAGCACCGCCACGCCGAACGTCAGATACGTCGCGATCAGCACCTGCCGGGGCGGCACGAGTCCTCCGGCAGTCACGCGCACCGGCCCGAGGCGATCCTCGGTGTCGGCTCCGCGCCGCGCGTCGGAGTAGTCGTTGGACAGGTTGGTCCCGATCTGGATGAACATCGCGCCGACCAGCGCCGCAACGAATCGAAGCGGGTGGAACACGTGGAGGAAGCCCGCCAGCGCGGTCCCGACGAGCACGGGCGCGATCGCCGCCGGCAACGTCCGCACGCGCGCCGCCATCAACCAGATGCGCACCCCGCTTGGCCTGGTCGCCGACCGCGTCGCGGCCATCACGTCATGCCCGGCGCGGGAACTTCGAGAAGTCGGGCCTGCGCTTCTCGAGGTAGGCGTTGCGCCCCTCCTGCGCTTCCTCGCTCATGTAGAAGAGCAGGTTCGCGTCGTGAGCAAGCTGCTGAATGCCCGACAGACCGTCCTCGTCGGCATTGAAGCTCGCCTTGAGCATCCGCAGCGCGAACGGGGACATCGCCAGCATCTCGCGGCACCACTTGACGGTCTCCTGCTCGAGCCGATCGAGCGGCACCACCGCGTTGATCAGCCCCATCGCGAGCGCCTGCTGGGCGTCGTACTGCCGGCACAGGAACCAGATCTCCTTGGCCTTCTTGGGCCCGACGAGACGGGAGAGCACGGTCGCACCAAAGCCGCCGTCGAACGACCCGACCTTTGGCCCGGTCTGGCCGAAGCGGGCATTGTCGGCGGCGATCGTCAGGTCGCAGACGACGTGGAGCACGTGGCCGCCGCCGACCGCGTAGCCGGCGACCATCGCTACCACCGGCTTGGGCAGCCGGCGGATCTGGATGTGCAGATCGGTGACCTCGAACCGCCCGACCGCCTCGTGCCGCCCCGCGGAAGCAGGATCGGCACCGGTCACGTAGCCACCGCGCGAGCCGCGCACGCGCTGGTCCCCGCCAGAGCAGAACGCGTCCGGGCCCTCGCCGGTCAGAATCACGACGCCGACGTCGAGGTCCTCGCGCGCCCGCGTGAACGCTTCGGACAGCTCGACCACGGTCTCGGGCCGGAAAGCGTTGCGGACCTCGGGCCGGTTGATCGTGATCTTCGCGATGCCGGCGTCCTCGCCGGTTCCGGTCTCGTACCGGATGTCCTCGTACTCGCCGGCGCTCTGCCAAGTCGTTTGCACGCGGGCGAGACTACCGTGTCGGTCGTGATCTCCTGGATTCACGCCGCCGCCGACCGGGCGCCCGACCGTGTCGCGATCGAGGGGCTCGAGCGAAGCCTCACCTACGCCGAGCTACGCGACGCCGCGGTGGCTGGGGCGGGGGCGCTGCGCGGCGTGCGGCGCGTGGCGATCGTGTTGCCGCCCGGCGAGGATTTTGTAGTCGCGCTCCACGCCTGCATGCTGGCGGGCGCGGCGGCGGTTCCGATCGACCTGCGGCTGAGCGAGGCCGAACGGGAGCAGAGGCTCGCCGGCGCCGACATGATGATCGACTCGCCAATCGCGGCCTCGACACGCCTGGCTGGCCAGCCAGCCAGGCTGGACGGGGGCGTGGGATCGGAGCGGGAGCGGGACGTCCCCGTGGCGGTCATGCACACGTCGGGCACGACCGCGACACCCAAACCGATCGTCCTCACCCACGGCAACTTCCTGGCCAGCGCCCTCGGGTCGGCGGTGGCGCTCGGACTCGATCCCGCGGAGCGATGGCTGTGTCCGATGCCACTCACACACGTCGGCGGACTGTCGATCCCGATCCGCAGCGCGATCTACGCCACCACGGCCGTGGTGCACGGACGATTTGACACCGAGGCGGTCTTGAACGAGCTCGCCGACCCCGGGCGTCGGATCACACTCGTATCGCTCGTGCCGACGATGCTGGCACGGCTGCTCGACGCCGGATTGCAAGACCCGCCAACACTGCGCTGGGCGCTGCTGGGGGGCGGACCGATCGCGCCCGCGCTGCTCGAGCGGGCTCGCGCTACCGGCGTGCCGGTAGCGCCCACGTACGGGATGACCGAGGCGTCCTCGCAGATCGCCACGTTCGGCTGGCCCCTCGTCGGCGTCGACGTGCGGACCGCCGGCGATGGCGAGCTGCTCGTGCGCGGGCCGATCGTGTCGCCGGGCGCGCCCGCCGACGACGGCTGGCTCCACACCGGCGATCTCGGGCAGTTCGACGAGCGCAACCGGCTCGAGATCATCGGCCGCAAGTCCGACAC
Source organism: uncultured Solirubrobacterales bacterium (assembly GCA_963822855.1). Classification (GTDB taxonomy): domain Bacteria; phylum Actinomycetota; class Thermoleophilia; order Solirubrobacterales; family Solirubrobacteraceae; genus Palsa-465. The sequence goes on from CAWGJE010000003.1 coordinate 370,641, forward strand.
GATCATCACCGGCGGCGAGAACGTGGTGCCCACGGAGGTCGAGGCGGCGCTGCTCGAACATCCCGCGGTCGCCGACGCGGCCGTGCATCCCCGCGCCGATCCGGAGTGGGGAGAGGCGGTGGTCGCGACGGTCGTGCTCCGCGAGGGCGCAAGCACCGCGCCCGAGGAGCTGCGGGCCTACTGCGCGACGCGGCTGGCGGCGTTCAAGGTGCCCAAGGCGGTCGAGTTCACCGACGCGCTGCCGCGCACGCAGTCGGGCAAGCTGCTGCGGCGCCAGCTTTAATCGGTGACGTGTCCTCCGCCCCCAGCTTCGAGGAATCCGAGTCCCCCAACCAGCTGACGATCGAGCAGCTGGCGGCCCAGTCGGGGATGTCGGTGCGGAACATCCGCGCCCACCAGGCGCGCGGACTGCTCGACCCGCCCGAGGTCCGCGCCCGGGTCGGCTACTACGGGCCCGAGCATCTCGCGCAGCTGCGACTCGTCCGAGAGCTCCAGGACGACGGGTTCAACCTCGGCGGGATCAAGCGGCTGCTCGACGACGCCCAGGGCACGGCTGAGCGCCTGCGGCAGTTCGGTGAGTCGCTGAGCGCAGCCGCCGGCACCGAGCGTGGCGAGACGCTGACCCTCGATGAGCTCGGCAAGCGCTTCCGCGTCGGCGCGAAGGAGGCGCCCGAGGTGCTCGCGGAGGCCGAGCGGCTCGGTGTGCTCGTGCCGATCGGCGACGGCCGGTTCCGGGCGCCGAGCCCGTCGCTGCTGGCGATCGCCGAAGAGGTCGTCGCGCGCGGGATCTCGCTGCGCAGCGCGCTGTCGATGCTCGAGGACATCGACCGCCACTGCGAGTCCGTGTCGCGCTCGTTCGTCGAGCTGTTCTTGCACGAGATCTGGAAGCCGTTTGCGCAGGCCGACATGCCGGCCGAGCGCTGGCCCGAGATCGAGCGCGCGGTGGCGCGGCTCGGACCGGTAGCTTCCGAGGCCGTGATCGCGATCTTCCAGCGACGGCTGAGCGCGGACATCGAGGGCGCCTTCGAGGAGATCGCGCGGCGCCTGTCCGAGCGTGCCCCCGACGCGGAGGAGGAGTAAGTGGGCGTGTCCGATCCCGATGCGGTCCGGGCCGAGATGCTCGAGCGCTGGGGACGGGCCGCGGCCGGATGGGACAAGCGGGCCCGCAGCGTGCGTGAGTTCGGGCTGCCCGTGTCGACCTGGATGCTCGACCACGCCGGGTTGCAGCCCGGGCTCCGGGTGCTCGAGCTCGCGGCCGGACCGGGGGAGACCGGGTTCCTGGCCGCCGAGCTGATCCGCCCCGGCGGGTCGCTCATATGCAGCGACGCGACCGACCAGATGCTTGACGTCGCGCGCGCCCGCGCGGAGGAGCTGGGCGTCGAGAACGTCGAGTTCAAGCGCCTCGAGCTCGAGTGGATCGATCTCGAGACCGCGAGCGTCGACGTCGTGCTGTGCAAGTGGGGGTTGATGTTCACGGTCGATCCCGAGGCGGCGCTGCGGGAGGTCCGCCGGGTGCTGCGCCCGGGCGGACGCGCTGCTCTCGCCGTGTGGGACGGGCCGCCGGCGAACCCGTGGGCCACGATCCCGACCCGGGTGCTGGTGGAGCTCGGGCACACGACGGAGCCCGACCCCGAAGCGCCGGGGATGTTCGCGCTGGCGCCGCCGGGTCGCCTGCAGGGTCTCCTGGAGGACGCCGGGTTCATCGATGCGGTGGTCGAGACGGTCGAGCCGCTGCGGGCGTTCGACAGCGTCGAGGAGTACATGGCCGAGACCCACGACCTCTCAAGCGTGTTCGGCGAGATCCTCGACCCGCTATCGGACGAGCAGCGCTCAGAAGTGCTCGCCAGGGTGTCGGAACTCGCGCAGCCTTATATCGGGGCCGATGGGAAGCTGCGCTTGCCGGCGCGGTCGCTGGTGGCCGCGGCCGACGCCTGACCCGTTTCGGGCGCGCCGCAATCCTTCCCGCCGGCGAACCCGATGAACGCGATTTTGCAGGCTGAAAGCCCGGTTGCAGTGATTCCGGTTAGGCCCGGACTTCACCACACTGGGGCGCATGCAATTGCGACTTTCCCTGCTAGTCACCGCCGCTGTCGGCGCCACGCTGTGCGTTCCCGCGACCGCCTCGGCTTACTTCGTGCACGTCGTCGGCCCCGGTGAGTCCCTGTCTTCGATCGCCGCTCAGGACGGCCTGAGCGTCGCGTCGCTCGCGGCCGCCAACGGGCTCTCGCCCGACACCCAGCTCCAGGCCGGCTCCACCATCCAGATCCCCCCGCAGGGGGCGAGCGTGGTCGCCCCCTCGACGACCGAGGAGACCGGCGAGTCCGGGAGCACCGCGGTGCCGGCGAGCACGAGCACGTCGGGCGCCTACGTGGTGCAGCCGGGCGACACGCTGTCCGCGATCGCCGCGCGCTCGGGCGTCAGCGTCGACGCGCTCGCCGCCGCCAACGGCCTGAACCCGAACTCGTTCCTGCTGACCGGCACGGTCCTCCACCTCGCGGGCTCGGGGTCGTCCGGGACGGCCGTGCCCGTGAGCGATGCGACCACGAGCTCGGGCTCGGGCGGGTCCTACGTGGTTCAGGCCGGCGACACGCTGTCGGCGATCGCGGCGCGCGCCGGCGAGAGTGTCAGCGCGCTCGCCGCCGCCAACGGCCTGGATCCCAACAAGTTTCTGATCACCGGGACCGTTCTTCGCGTGACCGCGGGGTCGGGGTCGGCGTCGGGTTCGGCGGTCGACGTGTCGATGTCGAGCGCGTCGAGCGATTCGAACGCCGCGACGTCACAACCGGTTGGCGGGCCCGCGCAGGGAGTGCCAACCGACCCGCCGTATCCGACGGCCGAGCGCGTCACCGCGTCAGAGGTGGGCTCCGTCGCCGCCGCCAACGGGGTCCCGTCGTCGCTCGCCGATGCGATCGCGTGGCAGGAGAGCGGGTTCAACAACGACCTCGTCTCGAGCGCCGATGCGCGCGGGGTCATGCAGATCCTCCCGGGGACCTGGGAGTGGATCCAGCACTCGCTCGACACGGGCGGACCACCCCTGGCCCCGGCCTCGGCTGCCGACAACGTTCGCGGCGGAGTGCTGCTGCTGCACTCGCTGCTCGGCTCGACGGGCGGCGACGAGGCGATGGCGGCCGCGGGCTACTACCAGGGTCTGCCCTCCGTTATGCAGAACGGCGTCTACCCCTCGACGCAGAACTACGTGAACAGCGTGTTGGCGCTCGAGAGTCAGTTCGGCGGCGGCGGATGAGCCACTGAGAACTCGCCGGGGAGCGTGTTTGATCGGCGGATCTCCCTGGGCCTGCCGGGCGGACCGCCTCGGTTCGATCCACTACGCTCCTTGCAATGTTCTACGACGACGACGCTGACCTTCATTTACTCGACGGCAAGACCGTCGCGATCATCGGTTACGGCTCGCAGGGACACGCGCACGCGCTGAACCTGAAGGACTCGGGGGTGTCGGTCGTGGTCGGCCTGCGCCCGGACTCGAGCAGCGTGGCCAAGGCAAGCGAGCACGGCCTGCGCGTGGCCGAGCCCGCGGACGCTGCCAGCGAGGGCGACATCGTGATGATGCTCGTCCCCGACGAGCTACACCGCTCGGTCTGGGAATCAGGCGTCAAGGACGGCGTCGCGCCCGGAAACATGGTTCTGTTCGGCCACGGCTTCTCGATCCACTACGGCGAAGTCGTGCCGCCGCCCGACGTCGACGTCGCACTGGTCGCGCCCAAGGGACCGGGGCACTTGGTCCGTCGGCAGTACCTCGAGGGGTCGGGCGTGCCCGGTCTCGTCGCGGTCGATCAGGACGCGAGCGGCGTCGCGCTCGCGCTGGCGCTCGCCTACGCCAAGGGCATCGGCTGCACGCGCGGCGGCGTGATCGAGACCACGTTCAAGGACGAGACCGAGACCGACCTGTTCGGCGAGCAGGCGGTCCTGTGCGGCGGAGTCACCGAACTCGTCCGGGCCGGCTACGACACGCTGACCGAGGCCGGTTACGACCCCCGGCTCGCGTACTTCGAGGTCCTCCACGAGCTCAAGCTGATCGTCGACCTGATGTACGAGAAGGGCATCGCGGGGATGCGCTACTCGATTTCGAACACCGCGGAGTACGGCGACATGACCCGCGGGAAGGTGATCATCAGCGACGCGACCCGCGAGGCGATGAAGCAGGTGCTCGCCGACATCCAGTCCGGCGATTTCGCCCGCGAGTGGATCGCCGAGAACCGCGCCGGTCAGGAGAACTTCAAGCGGATGCGCGAAGAGCAGGCCGGGCATCAGGTCGAGGTGATCGGCCGCGAGTTGCGGTCGAACATGGCCTGGATCGACACCGAGTTCCAAGAATAGGTTCGGGACCTCCGCCCAGCGGGGTAGTTCGTTACCTTGAATGGGGACCCGCATGACCAAGACCGGCACCGTGCTGCAGATTCCCGATGAGCTGAAGCCCGCCGACGGGCGGTTCGGCTCAGGGCCCTCGCGCATCCGGCCCGAGCAGCTCGGGCGACTCGCCCAGGAAGGCGCGGGAGTGATGGGGACCTCTCACCGGCAGGCGCCGGTGCGCGGTGTGGTGGCGCAGATCCGGGCTGACTTGCGGGAGCTGTTCTCCGTCCCCGACGGGTATGACGTGACGCTGGGCAACGGCGGCACAACAGCGTTCTGGGAGGCGGCGGCGTGCTCGCTCGTCCGGCGGCGTGCGCTCAACCTCGTGTATGGGGAGTTCTCCTCCAAGTTCGCCGCGTGCACGCGCAGCGCGCCCTTCCTCGACGACCCGATCGTGATCGAGGCCGACCCCGGCGACGCTCCCGAGCCGCAGTCCGATCCCGCGGCCGACGTGATTGGGTGGGCCCACAACGAGACCTCGACCGGCGTGATGGTCCCGGTTTCGCGGCCCGACGGCGCCGGCGATGCGCTCGTGCTGATCGATGCGACCTCGGCCGCCGCCGGTTTGCCGATCGACGTCGGCGAGACCGACGCCTACTACTTCGCCCCCCAGAAGGGTCTCGGGTCGGACGGCGGACTATGGATCGCCCTGCTGAGTCCTCGAGCGCTCGAGCGGATCGCGCAGATCGCCGCGGATAACCGTGATCCGGCCCCCGCCCACCCACGGTGGATTCCGGACTTCCTGTCGCTCCAGATCGCGCACGAGAACTCGGTCAAGGAGCAGACGTACAACACGCCGGCGATCGCGACCCTGCTGCTGCTCGCCGATCAACTCGAATGGATGCTAGATCGCGGGGGCCTCGACGCGATGGTGGCCCGCACCACGGCGTCCTCCGGCCACCTGTACGAGTGGGCCGGCCAGCACGAGCACGCGACCCCGTTCGTCCAAGATCAGGCCAAGCGCTCGCTGGTGGTGGGTACGATCGACTTCGACTCCGAGGTCGACGCGGCCGATCTGGCGTCGACGCTACGCGCGAATGGAATCGTCGACGTCGAGCCATACCGCAAGCTCGGGCGCAACCAGCTGCGGGTCGGAATGTTCCCGGCGACCGATCCGAGCGACGTCAAGGCGCTCACGGCCTGCATCGACTGGGTACTGGAGCGCCGGCTATGACCGCCACCGAGTCGGCCTCGGTCGCACCTCAGCCCGATGGGAACGGTGCGCGGGCTCGGGTCTTGGTGGCGGAGAAGATCGGCGACTCGGGCATCGATCTACTGAAGGAGCACTTCGACGTCGACCTCGGCGTCGGCTGGTCGCGCGAGGAGCTCGAGGAGCGAATCGGCGCGTACGACGGGGTGCTGATCCGGTCCGCGACCAAGCTCGATGCACCGCTGATCGCGCGCGCGAACCGGTTGCGAGCGGTGGGCAGGGCCGGGGTCGGCGTGGACAACGTCGACGTCGATACCGCCACCAAGCGCGGGATCATCGTCGCCAACGCGCCGCAGTCGAACGTGATCACCGCGGCCGAGCACACTATGGCGCTGCTGCTGGCGCTGGCGCGCAACGTGCCGCAGGCGCACGCCTCGCTAACCGGGGGAGCGTGGGACCGCTCGAAGTTCTCCGGCGTCGAGCTGTACGAGAAGACGCTCGGAATCCTCGGTTTCGGGAAGATCGGCCAGCTCGTGGCCGAGCGCGCGCGGGCGTTCGGAATGCACGTGATCGCGTTCGACCCGTACGTCTCCGCGGAGAGGTACCGCGAGCTGCGCGTCGAGAAGGCCGAGTCCTCTGACGACGTCTACGCGAAGGCCGACTTCATCACGCTGCACCTGCCCAACACGCCCGACACCAAGGGGTGGCTCGATGCCCAGGCTCTCGCCAAGTGCAAGAACGGCGTGCGGATTTTGAATGTCGCGCGCGGACCGCTCGTCGTTGACGCGGATCTCCAGGCCGCTCTCGATTCGGGCAAGGTCGGCGGCGCGGCGCTCGACGTGTTCAACACCGAGCCGGTCACCGATCATCCGCTGTTCAAGTATCCGAACGTGATCGTCACCCCGCACCTCGGCGCCTCGACGGTGGAGGCGACCGACCGCGCCGGCTACCAGGCCGCCGAGCAGGTGGTCGCAGCGTTGACCGGCGGCGTCGTCACGAGCGCTGTGAACGTCCCGGCGATCTCGCCCGAGGACATGGAGGTGCTCGGTCCGTTCGTGTCGCTGTGCCGGGCGCTCGGGCGGGTCGCGGTCGAGCTCGCCGGGGGGTCCTCGATCGACCTGGTGCGGACCGAGTTCCTCGGCCGGATCGCCGAGCGCGACACCAGCCTGTTGACGATCCAGGTGCTGCTCGGGGTCCTGCGCGGCCACTGTGAGGAGGACGTCGGCGTCGTGAACGCCCCCGGCCTGGCCGAGGAGCGCGGGATCGAGGTCGTCGAGATGAAGCGCGCCGCCGTGCGCGATTACTCCGACCTCGTGCGCGTCACCGTCGAGAGCGGCGAGGACAGCGTGCTCGTCGCCGGCACCCTGTTCGGCCGGCGCAACCGCGCGCATCTGCTCGAGGCCTGGGGCCAGCGGTTCAACATCCAGCTCGAGAAGCACATCACGATGTTCCGCTACGGCGACGTGCCCGGGATGATCGGCCGTGTGGGCACGCTTTTCGGCTCTCGCGGGATCAACATCGTGTCCGCCGCGGTCGGGCACGTGGACGCAGAGGGCGGAGACGAAGGGCCGCTCGCGGTGATGGTGATCACGACCGATGCCGCCGTCCCGCACGACGTGATCGACGAGATCGTCGCGCTCGACGGGTTCGAGGCCGGTCGCACCATGACGCTGTAGCCGACCGAGATGCGGGTCGTGGTCGCCCCCCTGCACAGTTTTCCCTCGGGTGAGCGGCGCATCGTCGAGGTGGGGGGTCGCTCGATCGGCGTGTTTCGCGTCGGCGAGAGCTTCTACGGGATCCGCAACCGGTGCCCGCATCAGGGCGGCCCGCTGTGCCTGGGCCACGTCCTCGGCGATGCGGTCGCAGACGCTCCAGGGCTCGCGCGTATCTCGGACGATCCGCCGCGGATCGCGTGTCCGTGGCACGGCTGGGAGTACGACCTCGATAGCGGCCAGTCGTTCATGGGTACGGTGGCGCCAGGCGTTCGCAGTTACGGCGTCTCGCTATCGCCTGGCGAATCGGTCGCGTCTGACGATGTGCGTCCGGCGACACCCGCGAGGCGGATACCGGGTCCGTACGTCGCCGAGACGTTCGAGGTTAACGTCGAAGACGAGTACGTTGTGCTGCATGCGTGAGGTGAGTGATGTCTTCCCGGGTTGAGACGCGTTCAGGAGTTGTTGCGGAGGCGGTGCGGTCGGTCGAGCTTGTCGACTGCGACGTGCATGCGCAGGCGACGGAGGCGATGCTTGCTCGGTATCTGAGTACGCCTGCGCGGCGTCTCCTCGAACGCTACGGCCGGCGGACGCCGCGGGTCACCGAGTGGTATCCGCGAGCGCGCCACGCCGGCATGCGCGTCGACGCCTGGCCGGGCAAGCCGGGTCACATCTGGGGGAGCGACCCCGAGCTGACGCGCGAGCAGCTGCTCGACGAGTTCGATGTCGACTACGCGGTGCTCGAGGTGCTGAGCGGGCAGGACTGCTACGACCATCCCGACTTCGCGGCGGAGTGGAACGCGGCAGTGAACGAGTGGCAGCTCGACGAATGGCTGTCGTTCGACTCGCGATTCCGCGGGACGATCGCCGTCCCGCACGAATATCCGGACCTGGCGGTCGACGAGATCGGTCGGCGCGCCGGCGACGACCGCTTCGTCGCGGTGCTGCTGCCGGCGAGCGCGGCGGACCAGCTCGGCAATCCGAGGTACTGGCCGATCTATGAGGCCGCGACCGCTTGTGGTCGGCCGGTGGCTTTTCACACCGGCGGTTACGTCGACCACCGCGGCGCCGGGTATCCGTCGTTCTATCTCGATTATCACGTGGGCAACGGGATCGTCATGCAGGGCCAGCTGACGAGCATGGTGGCCGGCGGCATGTTCGATGCGATCCCCGGGCTTCGGGTGGTGCTGACCGAGTGCGGCGTGGCCTGGGCCGCGGCGCTCCGCTGGTCGCTCGACGCCGCGTGGGAGCTGATGCGCTCGGATCATCCGCGCCTGGAGCGAAAGCCGTCCGAGTACATCGACGAGCACGTCTGGTTCACCACTCAGCCGATCGAGGAGCCGGACGACCCACAGCATCTCGTCTTTGCGATCGAGCAGGCGCGGCTGGGTGACCGGCTGCTGTTCGCCACCGACTATCCGCACTGGGACTTCGACTCGCCCAAGCAGGCCCTGCCGCGGGCTCTCGGGCCCGAATTGCGTCGGGCGATCAGGTGCGAGAACGCGCTCGCGCTGTACGGACTGCCGGCTACGCGCTCGGCCTAGCGTCGTGGATGCGATCGACTGCGATATGCACTGCGCGCCGGCGTCCTACGACGCGCTGTTCCCGTACCTGAGCGACTACTGGCGTCAGTACGTCACCGAGGCCGGGATCCGGCTGACGGGGCTGGCGCACGCCTATCCGCGCGGGATCGGCTCACCGGTGCCATCGAGTTACTCCGAGTTGTCTTCTCAGGTGTTGGGTATAAATGCGCCCCGGTTCGTGGTCTTGAACTGCCTGACCGGGTTCGAGACGCACCGCAACCCGTACTTCGCGGCCGCCGTCGCGTCGGCGATCAACGACTGGATGCGTTCCGAGTTTCTCGCCCGGGACGAACGGTTGCGCGCGAGCCTGGTGGTGTCGACGGTCGCGCCCGACGACGCCGTGTCGGAGATCGAGCGCGTGGGGGAGGACCCACGCTTCGTCCAGGTCCTCCTGCCCGTGCGCAGCGATCTGCCGTGGGGGCACAAGACCAACCACCCGATCTTCGCCGCCGCCCGCTCGGCCGGGCTCCAGGTTGGTCTGCACGCGTGGGGCCGTGCCGGCAAGGCGCCGACCCCGAGCGGATTCACCACCACTTACCTGGAGGACTACCTCGGCAACCAGCCGATCGCCCAGGCCCAGGTCCTGAGCTTCGTCAGCGAGGGCGTGTTCGAGCGTTTCCCCGACCTGCGCGTGATCGTGAGTGAGTGCGGGTTCGCTTGGCTGGCGCCGCTCTTGTGGCGGTTCGACAAGGACTGGAAGGGCGTGTGGCGCGAGGTGCCGTGGGTCAAGCGCCGGCCCTCGGAATACGTGCGCGAGCACTTCCGGTTCACCACCGCTCCGGCGCACCTACCGTCGGATCCGGCGGCGTTGGATCAACTGCTCGAGATGATGGACGCGCCGGGGATGCTCGTTTACGCGTCCGACTACCCGCACGTGCACGGCGACGGGCCGGCGGCGCTGCTCGACAGGCTCGGCGAGGAGGAGCGCGAGCGCGTCCTGTGGGACACGGCCAGCACGCTGTACGAACTTAGGACGCCGCCGGCTCACCAATCCGGAGATCGCGCGGAAGCTTCACATGAGCCTGCGGACTGTTGAGTCACATCTGAGCCGGGTCTATCGGGAGTACGGCGTGCGCTCGCGCTCGCAGCTGATGGCGGTGCATTGACGTGCGTGACGAAGCGCCCGCCGAGGGTCCACGGGGGTTCAGCACGAATACGCGAGGCGGGAGGGAACAACGCTCTGGCTGACCGGGCCCGCCACGGACGGCACCGCGTCGCCTCGCGCGATTCCGCTGCTGCGGGTGGCAGCGGGCTGTCGCTGGAGCGCCGGCATCGACGGAGGGGCTCCGTTCGCTACACGAGCCCCTGCCGTGATCGCGAGCTGAGACTGGCAATCCGTCTAGGTCACGATCGTGCGAGGCGCTGCCGAAGGCGGAGACCCACTGTCGGCGGCCCAGATGGGCGACTTGAGCGCCTCTAAACAGAACTGGACAAACGTCCGATTGCGGGAACTGCGAACCCCGGTACCTTTCTCAAGGCAGACGGGGCGCAGTCCCCGGGAACACGAAAAAACGGCAGGGTTGCGCAGGCAGCGCACTGTGAGAGGTAGGGCTGCCGGGCGGTTGCCGTTTTCGACATCGCCAACGAAAGGGGCGCCAACATGGGTTGGCAGGGTCACTAGTCCTTTTTGGAGGGGTTCGCACGGAGCGGATCCCTCCTTTCCGCTTTCTGGCGGTGCAGACCAAGTAATCGGTCGTCGCCCGGTACACCTTTAGTGATGTCCAGGAACGTCTGGACAACTTTGCGCTTCAGCGGTCGGACGAGTTGGCCGATGAATAGGGGGCGATGGATCGCGAAACTGCCACGGCTGGCAAAAACCGCGCACGGCAACCAGGCCGTGGCGTTGCGTTGCTGCACGTGGTCGCGGTCCTCGCGGGCGCGTCACTCATCTGGCTGACCGGTAGCCTTGATCGTTGGACCATTGGCCCGCTGGTTGTGCTGGCGGCGTTTACCACCGTCAGCGCGCTCACGGATATCTCGACAGGGGTGCGCAAGGTGAGCGTGTCGGGCGTCCCGATCGGCTTGACGACGGCGATCGTAGTAGTTGGCCCAGGCCTGGCTGCGCTCATCGGAGTGCTCACCATGATCGCATTGTGGACGCGCACCCGCTCTAGGTGGTACATCGTGTTGAACAACATCACGACCTTCATGTGGTACCCACTGGTCGCGGGCTTGTTCTTCCGTGGAACGGTGCACCTGTTTGGTCTCGGGCCTCACACGACGGGTTACTACTTGTTCGTGTTCCCGACATTCGTCCTGGCCCTGGTCGTGAACTTCTTCGGCGATGATTGGGTTCAGGTGCTACCTCGAGGATTCCTCGATCGTCGACGCCGCGCGGACGGCGGTGATCCCGATCATGTCGGCCGAGCTGTTCTCGGCGCTGCTAACAATGGCTGCGATCTACGTTGCGGTTACAGCGGGGACGGTCGGAATGATCCTCGTCGTCCTAGCCCTCCTGATCTTCCAGTACCTGGTCGGCGAGCTGCTCAAGTCAAAGCAACGAGGCGATGAGTTGCACCGCCGAGCCACCACTGATGAACTCACCGGGCTGGTCAACCGCGAGCGGTTCCGCGCCCGGCTCGACGAGCGGATCGAGGCTGCGCGTGCCGGCGAGGAGGCGTTCGGGGTGATGCTGCTCGACCTCGACCGCTTCAAGGAGATCAACGACACGCTCGGTCACCACTTCGGCGATGAGATGCTGCGCGATCTGGGTCCGCGGCTGGGGGCGGTGATCGGACCCGAGGGGCTGGTGGCGCGGCTCGGCGGTGACGAGTTCGCGGTCCTCCCGGGTGAGAACACGGGCGACCCCGTTGAGCTCGAGGCGATCGCCCAGCGCCTGATGGCCTGCGTCCAGGAGCCGGTCAACGTGGATGAAATGACACTCGAGGTGGGGGTGAGCATCGGAATCGCCCGCTTCCCGCGCGACGGCGAGGATCCTCATTCGCTGCTCCGGAGCGCCGATGTCGCGATGTACGCCGCTAAGGAGGCCCACGCGGGCTGCAAGGTCTACGCGACCGCGCTCGATCGTCACTCCGTCCGCCGCCTCAATGTGCTCAGCGAATTCCGGCGTGGGCTCGACTCCGACGAGATCGTTGTCTTCTACCAGCCGATCATGCACATGAACGGCCTCCGCGTGCACGGGGCCGAGGCCCTGGTGCGCTGGCAGCACCCCGAGCTCGGGCTCTTGCCGCCGTCGGACTTCATGCCGCTCGTCGAGCAGACGGGGCTCATCGGGCCACTGACCCGTCACGTGCTCGAGCGGGCAGTGGCGCAGTGCGCGGCCTGGCGGCGGGCCGGCGAGGAGCTGACCGTGTCGGTCAACCTGTCGGTGCGCAATCTGCTCGATCCCGACCTCCCTTCGCTGATCGCCGATCTGCTCAAGATCTACCGGTTGACGCCGTCGGCGCTCGAGCTCGAGATCACCGAGAGCATGCTGATGTCGGATCCCGAGCGGTCGCTCGTCACGCTCACGCGGCTTAGTCAGCTCGGAGTCGGGCTGTCGGTCGACGACTACGGCACTGGCTACTCGTCGCTAGCCAACCTACGCCGGCTGCCGATCGACGAGCTCAAGATCGACCGCTCGTTCGTGTCGCCGATGCTGAGCGACGAGAGCGACCTGATCATCGTGCGCTCGACGATCAACCTCGGCCACGACCTCGGACTGAAGGTGGTCGCGGAAGGGGTGGAGGACGAGGCCACGCTGCGCCGTCTCGAGAAGCTCGGCTGCGACCTGGCCCAGGGCTACCACTTCTCGAAGCCGCTGCCGGCCGAGATGTTCAACAAGTGGATCGGCGTGTCGATCCCGTCGCCGGACCAGGCCACGCAGTTCGGTTCGCCCGAGCAGGCCGCCGCGGCCTGAGCGCGCAGATCCGATCGGCCCAGCCCTCACCCGGCGGAGGCGCCGGCACGCGCGTCGATCCACTCGTCGATGCGCTCCCACCATTCGTAGAGCCACGCGATCCGCTCGTCGTCGCCAGCGGGCAGATCGGACGCGGGCACGAACCACATACGCGTGTGCAACGTCCCGCCGATCGGCATTTCGCGCCAGAACTGGCCCGGGTACGCCGCGAGTCCGAGGCCGGTGTGGGCGACGAAGATGATGTCTGTTTGACGGGCGTGCAGCGCCGCGAGCGCACCCGAGGGCTGGGGCGGCAACACGTGGGTCATGCGGTCAGCCTGGTCGGCCGACCGCCCCTTGCCTCGCCGGCGAAGTCGGAGCAGCGCGGAGCGGCGGCGCTCCGGCGTGAAGTTGCCTCCTTCGGGGAACAGCAGCAATGCTCCTCGAGGCCCGAGCTCGGCAGTGATCTGCTCGATGATCTCTTCACTTTCCGCACGATCGGAGCGGTCGAGCATTGCGTGGGGGAGCCGGTGTCCGAGTAGGTCGATGCACGGATCGAGCGCCAGGCTCTCTTTGAACACCACGCTCGGCCGGCGGTGGAACTGGGACATGAGCTGATCGACGATGAAGATCGTGTCCCCGGGTCCGGCGTGACGGCTGAGGACAATCAGCGGTTGATCGGACGCAAGCGCGATCGCGGCCTCGGTCGAGAGCGCCGGATCCAGATCGATACGGAGCGTGCGCCGACCCGAGGCGGCGAGCCCTCCGATGAACCAGCGCAGCAACCGCCAGTGGAGCGCCTGCGATCGGCGCGTGCGGATCAGCAGCCCGCCACCGGTCCCCAGCCAAAGCGCCCCGCAGCCAACGAGAGCAGCGAGCTCATAGCCGAAGTAGGCGATCATCAGCCGCGTCGCGATCAGCGCCTGGGGGCGCCGGGTTAGTGCGCTGGCTAACTTGCCCAGCGCAAGCAGCAGTGGAGAGGTGAGCACGACCAGCGTCGAGACAACGAGCCAGATGGCCACGGTTACCGGCCGGCGGACCGAGACGGAGGGCATCAGCTCCGCGCCAGGTAATGCCGGGAGGCCTCGTAGGCAGAGTCGATCTGCCGGTCGACGGTGCGGGCGATCCGTCCTATGCGCAGCTGGCCGGAGACATCGTTGTAGGCCGGCGCCGCCGAGCCGCCGGTGGGCAGGACGTGCAGCTCGACGTCGTCCGGCAACGAGTGCAGATCGTGGGCGAAGCGATGCCGCCGCGCCACCTCGAACGCGACAAGGCCGACCTCCCAGGGCCATCTCGGCGGCTGGAGCGGCTGCTCGAGCCGGCCGACCTGGAGCACGTAGATCTTGCTCGCCCCGAGCGTCACCGCGCGGCTCACCGGAATCGAGTTGACGATGCCACCGTCGATGAAGTGCTCACCGTCGATGCGCACCGGCGGCAGGATTCCGGGCACGGCGCATGACGCGAGGACGACTTCGGCCAGCGGGCCGCTGTCGAACCAATGCTCGGCAGCTCGCTCGATCGACGCGGCGACGCACTGAAAGGGCATCGACAGCTCCTCGACTCGGTCGACTGGAAGAACGGCCCTCAGCCGGTCACGCATCTCGGTCAGCGACTGAAGGTGCGTCCCGGTCCGCGCGAGGGTCGTGACCCGTCGCAGCACCGTACCCGGCGACCGGTCGGCCAGGTTCGCCGTACGCCACAGCTCGGTCAGTCGCTCGACCCCGGCGAGCGTCGGATCGGCGGCGAAGAACGCTCCGTTGATCGCCCCGACTGAGGTACCCAGGATGACGTCCGGCTGGACCCCGCGTTCGGCCAGAGCGCGGAGCATGCCGACTTCGTGCGCGCCGAGAACTCCGCCTCCGCCGAGGACGAATGCAATGTCGGCGACCGGCCGATCCGGCGCCATGCCTAGAACAGCGCTACCTGGCCATCCGCGACGGGCGGCGCCAGGCACTCCGGTCCGTCGTAGCGGGCGTCGTTGACCGCGAGTCCGACCGGACGGACGGCGGTCTCGGACGGAGCCAGGCCGGCCAGCAACTCGCGCAAGCGGTCGGGGGGCTGAGAGCGCTCGAGCCATGCCGACTCGGCGCCGGGCGCGAGGATCACCGGCATCCGGTCATGCAACGACGCGATCGCCGAAGCTCGCGGCGGTCGTCAGGATCGTGCACGTGCGAAGCGTGTGGCCCTCGTTGTCGTCGTCGTGCCAGATCGACCACAGGCCGGCGAAGGCGAACAAGCCGCCGTCGGAGCGCGTGATGTGGAACGCCTGCTTGGGTCCGGCCGCCTGGCGCTGCCACTCGTAGAACCCGTCCGCGATGATCAGACAGCGGTAGCGCTCGAATGGGCGGCGGTACGCGGCCCGCTCGGAGACGGTTTCGACTCGCGCGTTGATCATCTTCAGCCCGGTATCCGGCTTCTTGGCCCACGAGGGCACGAGCCCCCAGCGGAGCAGCTCGCCCCGAGGATTGCCGTCGCGATCGGTCGTCACCGCGAGCACCTCATCGCCCGGCGCGACGTTGTAGCGCTGGCGGATCTCGATCGACTCGCCGACCGGGAAGCGCGCCCGGACGTCAGCCGGGTTCGGCGTCGCCAACGTGTACCGCCCGCACATGGCGCCGCGTCAGCGTCGGGTGGCAGACGCGGAGGCGATCTGCTCCGCGCGCGCGGCTTTGGCGCGTTTCTGACGCCGGCGACCGATGAACGCCATCACGCCGAGCGCGACCAGCACGAGCACGAAGCCGAAGAAGATCGCCGTATCGACCGAGATGCCGCCGGCCGCCGACCCGATCCCGTACACAATCCCGAACCCGAGCGCGAGGATCGCGACGATCAGGACGATCGCGATCAGGACGCCGCGGACGCGCAGCAATACCCCCGCGCTCTTCGGCGGCGCGACCAGCCCGAGGAAGCGGAGGCTGCGCAGCTGCCCGGCGGTCGGCGCTTCCACGCCGAGGCGCTCGGTCGCGCGCTTCAGGTCATCGGGCCTGCGCTCGGCGAGCGCCAGCGATGCGTCGGCCATGCGCCGGATCCCGACGCGCTCCTGCGGCCGCGCCGCCGCGAGCGCCCGCTGGAAGTGAGCCCGGGCCGCCTTGGCGTCATAACGCTCGGCGGCGCGGTAACCGAGGATCGCCTGCGCAGCGGCCTTGTACTTGGTCTCGGCCTCAAGCTCCTCGTCGGTCTTGCTCTCGAGCTGCTGCATCGCGGCCATCTGGCCACGTTGCTCGACCCGCATCATCCGCTGCTGCTTCGCCATCGAGACAGGAGTCTAGCTCCGCGCCCGAGCTCTGGAGCAGCGCGATTACGCAGATCGATTACGACCGGTTGGACAAGTGAGGAGAGAGCCTCGAAAGTGGATGCAAGTTCGCATGATGACATGCGAAAGCGCATGATAGGCTCGTGTTCAGATGCCCAAGACCATCCAGATCCGAGATCTCGACGACGATGTCTACGCCGGCTTGGTCCGGCGCGCTGCCGAGGCCGGCGTAACGGTACCCGAGCTTCTCAGGACTGAAGCGGCGCGGATTGCCGCCCGGCCGTCGATGGCAACTTGGCTCGAGCGGACACGTCGGCGGACGAGTCAAATCGATCGGGCGGATGTGCTCGCCGCGCTCGACGAGCACCGCGGACCGTGGCCCGGTGCTGGTCGTTGACGCGTCCTGCTTGTTCGAAGTCGTAGTCGGCACCCCGGAGGCGGAGCCGATCAGAGAGCGCCTCGCCCTCGACGACGATCACGCGGCGCCGCACGTCATCGACGTCGAGGTGTTCAGCATGATTCGCCGTGAGCACCGGCTGGGTCGGCTCGACCAAACCGCGGCCGATCAAGCGGTGCAGGACCTCGAGGCGTGGCCGGGCGAACGCTTCGGCCACAGGTTGCTGCTGGCACGCGCATGGGAGTTGCGCGACTCCGTCCGTGGATGGGACGCGATGTACGTCGCACTTGCGGAGGCGCTCGACGCGGTGCTGCTCACAGCCGATGCTCGCCTCGCCGGCGCCCGCGGGCCGACGTGCCGCTTCGAGGTGATGCCGTGACCAAGACACTTCTCCAAACGCAGTGGTCGACATAAGATCGATTATCGAGCGTTAGAGGGTTCAGTTCGGGCGCAGCTCGGCGTGCGCTTTCAGGACGGCTTCGTCGAAGCTCGCCAACTCGACGTTCCCCCACCCCTGATGCTCGGCGTGGAGTGCTGTGGCGAGCGCGAACGCGTCCGGCAGTTTCAGGCCGGTCCGGGCTCGAACCGCTGCCGCTCGTCCGGCGAGGCCCATGTCGACCATGATCGTCTCGATGTTGAACTGGACCAGCATCTGCGAGACGAGCTCCTGTGCTTGCCTGCCCGCTCGTACTGGCCCGACCATGATCTCGGCGTAGTTGACCGCGCACAAAAGTCGGCGACCGCCGGGTGCCATCGAAGCTCGGAG
Source organism: uncultured Solirubrobacterales bacterium (assembly GCA_963822855.1). Lineage (GTDB taxonomy): Bacteria > Actinomycetota > Thermoleophilia > Solirubrobacterales > Solirubrobacteraceae > Palsa-465. The sequence continues at coordinate 387,708 of CAWGJE010000003.1, forward strand.
GCGTTCGACGGCGGCCCCATGCTGTGCGTCGTCTCGATTGAGGAAGCCGATCAGGACGTCGCTATCGAAAACGACTACGCCCATCCAGTGCGGACGTCTTCGAGATAGCCCGGCGGGTATGTCTTGGCGTCAAGGCGCCCCGCGAACTGCTCGATCAGGTCATCGGTCTTCACGAACTCGATCCGACCCGGCCCGATGCTCCGGACGCGCAGGTCATCCCCAGGCTCGAGGCCGGCTTCTCGCATCACGGCGGCCGGGATGGTGACCTGGTTTTTCCGAGACACCAAACTCACGTCCTTTACCTTATCAGCGAAGCGTAAAGGCGGTGCCGGGCGTGCTCGGCCTCCTGCGAACATAGCCCGATGGCCCGGACCGGCAGACCGGCGCCGTCGCAAGACGTGCAATCACTCGCCCGCGTGCTGGCATTCGTACACGCGAATCTGGCGAAGACGGCCGACGAGACGCGGCCGATCGAGGCCGGCTGCGTGGTGCTCGCGCCGTCGTTGCCGGCGGTCTGGAGCGTCAACCAGGTGCGGGTGACACTGCCGCTTGGGTTCGAGGCGCTCGTCGAACTCGCCGAGGAGCAGCTGGCCACCACTCCGTACCTGCACATCGTGCTCGAAAACCAGGACACCGGCCCGGACGTCGAACGGGCGTTCCGCACGGCCGGCTGGAAGGCCGAGCGCGAGGTCGTGATGCTGCTGTCCGCGGCACCCGACCGCGAGGCCGACACGAGCGTGGTGGTCGACGCCGGCGAGGACGAGGTCACGGACGTCATGCGGCGGTGGCACAGCGAGGACGACCTCCGGTCGGGCGAGCTCGATCAGCTCGCCGAGTTCAGTCGCCGCGAGTCCCAGGTCTGTGGCGATCGATTGCTCGGCGTGCGGAGCGTCGACGGGGCGCTGCTGGCGATCACGAAGCTCCGCACCGCCGGGGGCATCGCGCAGGTCGAGGACGTCTACACCGTGCCGGAGGCCCGGGGCCGGGGATTCGCGCGGGCGTTGGTGTCACACGCGGTAGAGCTCGCTCGGGCCGGAGATCCCGACCTGATCTTCATCACCGCGGACGACAACGACTGGCCGAAACAGCTCTACGCCCGGATCGGCTTTCGGCCGCTCGGCCGGATCTGGCTGTTCCACCACAACTGACCTGCGCGAGCCGCCGAGCGGGCCTCCGGTATCCCGGCGGGCGCATGGGCCCGGGGCGCAACTTCCGTTCACAAGCCGGTATATGGGTCCCAGTTCGCCTGAAAAAGGGAGGTAGGGATGAAGCGCAAGCTCGAGGTGCTCGTGCCGGCATTGCTGTTGTCGGCGGTTCTGGTCGTCGGTGTCGCGGCGATCGCGGTGGCGGCGTCCTCGCCGGCGGTGACGACCGGCGCTCGCTCGCACGTGAGCGACACGTCCGCGGTGCTGAACGGAACGATCAACCCCAACGGAAGCGCCACCGCCTACTACTTCGAGTGGGGACTCACGACCGCGTATGGGGTGACCAGCAAGGAGCACTCCGCCGGCCGCGGAACCAAGCTCCTGTCGGTCAGCACGACCGCGTCGGACCTGATCCCGGGAACCGTCTATCACTACCGGCTGGTGGCGGCGAACGGCTCCGGCATTGCGAGCGGCGCCGACCGGACGTTCAAGACCGCCGGCAACCCGCCCCCGGGGGTGTCCACCGGACCCGCGACCGCCATCGGCAAGAACGCCGCAACGCTCACCGCCGTGGTCAGCCCGAATTCGCAGCCGACGACGTATTTCTTCCAGTACGGGCCGTCGACGAGTTACGGCTCGCAGACGATCTCCGCGGTTGTGCCCGCCGGAACCGCTCCGGTGACGGTGACCGCCAGCGTCCAAGGCCTCGAGGCGCAGACGATCTTCCACTACCGGATCGTCGCGCTGCACAGCAACACGGCGCCCCAACCGGGACTCGACGGGACGTTCATGACGCTCCCCCTCCACCGGCCGGTTCCGCAGATCCATGCCAAGACGAGACCGCTGCGTGACGCGAGCAAGCCATACGTGTTCACGAGCACCGGCTCGGTGCACGGACCGTCCTGGATCCCCGCGATCTACGACTGCCGCGGAAACGTGTCGATTCGGTTCTTCCGCGGCTCGCGACGGATCGGCTCGACGTTGGTGCCGCTCGGATCCGACTGCACGTTCTCCGGCCAGACAACTTTCAACAAGCTTCCGGGCAACGGCCCCGGGCCGGTGGCGATCACCGTGGTGGCGCACTATCTCGGGAACTTCTACCTGACCCCGCACAAGACCTCGGGCCAGACGATCACGCTCGGTTAGTCGCCGCTACCCCGGGCGGTCGCGCAGCCGGTACACCAGCCGCAGGCCCGACCACACGTGGTCGATCGCGCACACCTTATTGTCGACGAGCCCGGTCGCGAGCCCGAGCGCGCGGACCGCGTCCTCGGTCACGTCGGTGTCGACGCCGGAGGCTCGCTTGGGCCAGGCGATCCACAGCCCACCGGAAGTATCGAGCGCGGCGACAAGGTCCGGTAAGCGTCGCTCGAGCACGGAGCGGCGGGAGAAGAACGCGACGATCACGTCCCGCGACCCGCGACCGAGCCGGCGACTCACGGTCACATCATCCGGCAGCGAGCCCAGCGTCGAATCGAAGCCGTCCGGAGCGGCGATCAGCGCCAGACGCGCCCCGGCCTTGATCCCGAGCTTGCGCGGCAGCGGTGTGCCCGAGTAACCGGCCGCCTGCGGCGCCGAGCCCGGCTCCCCCGAACCGCCGCTCATCGCGCGTCCGCCTCCGCCGCCACCTCCGCGATCAGCTTCGACAGCTGACTGCCCTGCCAGGCGATCGGAGAGCGCCCGGGCCCGTCGAGGACGAGGCGGGCGCCGGGGATCGCCGCGGCGTAAGCCTCCCCCACGGCCTGGGGATGCCCCGGATCGGGCGCGTCGGAGCTCGCCACGACGACCGTCGGCACGGACATCCGAGCGAGCTCTGAGATCTCCCCGAACGGGCGCGAGCGCGGCACCGCCCGCAGGGCATCGGCCACCGCGTCCAGGTGCTCGTGCTGCGACAGCCGCTGCCGCGTCACCTTCTCCACGGTCTCCTGCCAGGACTCCGGGACGTCGGCGCGTGCCGAGGCCTCGATGAAGCCGTCGATGCCACCGCGCTCCAACCCGTCCGCGAGCGCGTCCCAGTACTCGAACCGCCCCTCACGCTCGTGCGACACCGGGTCATACGCGGGCGTTATGACAACCGCGCCGGCGACGCGGTCAGGAGCATCGAGCGCCAGCCACAGCAGCGTGTGCGCGCCCATCGACGCCCCTGCGAGCACTGCGCGCTCGATCCCCCGCGCGTCGAGCACCGCCTCGAGGTCGCGTCCGAGATCGTCGTAGGTGTACGCCTCGGGTATCGGCGCCGGCGAAGAGCGGCCGTGGCCGCGGGCGTCGTAGGCGATGACGCGGTGGCCCGATCGCTCGAGCGCCTTCGAGCCCATCACGACGTAGCGACGGGTGGCGGTCAGGCCGTGGAGCAGGACGACCGGGACGCCCTCGCCGGCCTCGTCGCCGGACAGTTCGACGCCGGCTCGCTCGACGAGGATGTCAGTCATCTGGTGTATCGGACGAGGACGAAATTGACGTGCACGTAAGATTATCCGCTCCGGCGGCGTCGCTACCATCACACACATGGACGTATCCGAGAACACCTTCCAGACGGCCGTTCTCGACCGCTCTCACACGGTCCCGGTGGTCGTCGACTTCTGGGCAGAATGGTGCGGTCCGTGCCGCCAGCTGGGCCCCGTGCTCGAGCGCGCCGCGGACGCGCGTTCGGGGAAGCTCGAGTTGGTGAAGGTCGACGTCGACGCCAACCCGGGACTGGCGCGCGCGTTCGGGATCCAGGGGATCCCCGCGGTCAAGGCGTTCCGCGACGGAAAGGTCGCGGCCGAGTTCGTTGGCGCTCAGCCGCCGACCGCGGTAGACCAGTTCCTCGACTCGCTGCTCCCGTCCGAGGCCGACGCGCTGGTCGAGCAGGGCGACGAGGCGTCGCTGCGCCGGGCGAACGAGCTCGAGCCGTCGCGCGCCGATGCCGCGGTCCCGCTCGCGAAGATCCTCCGAGGCCGGGGCGAGACCGACGATGCGCTGGCGGTGCTGGCGCGCGTACCGGGCAGTTTCGCGGCCGACGGGCTGGCGGCAAGGATCGGACTCGAGTCCGCGGCCCGCAACTCCGCGCAGCCGCCGGTGCCCGATCTCACCGAGGCGTTCGCCGCCCTCGACGCGGGAGATGAGGAACGCGCTCTGGACCTTCTTCTGGACGCGCTCCCCGGTGCCGACGGTGCCCGTGACGACGTCCGGCAAGTGGTCGTCGGAGTGCTCGACGAGCTAGGCGTGGCCCACCCGCTGGCGCGCGATGCGCGCCGCCGCCTCGCATCCGCTCTGTACTGAGATCCGGCGGTTCCTTGTCCCCACCGGCCACCCGGGCGGAGACGCGGGCCGGCGTGGTCCTTCTGCGGCTTCACAGCTGCGATTTTCTGCGAATGACATCGGCTTTATATGGGTATCCAAACCCATCGAGATGAGTCGCGGCGAAGCGCTGAACGAGTCTTATCCCGCGACTCCGGAGGCGGTGCCGCTGGCGCGTCGCGCGTTGGCCGCCGTCGCTGCAGCGGCCGGCGCCGCCGGGGACCGCCTCGACGAGATCCGGCTGGCCGTTTCGGAGGCCCTCACCAACGCCGTCGTCCACGCCTATCGGAACGGCGAAGCGGGTCATGTCCACGTGACCGCGGCGGTCGCGTCCGATGAGCTGTGGGTCCTGATCGGCGATGACGGGCGCGGTCTGCACGCATGGAACGAGAGCCGCGGGCTCGGGATCGGGCTCTCGCTGATCTCCGGTCTCAGCGACGACTTCTCGATCGTCACGCGCGCGTCCGGGGGCACCGAGGTCCAGATGCGGTTCGATCTGCGAAAGACGGGCCCGGAGCCGCGACCCGTCAATCGCGGCGGTCGTCTTGCTCAGCGACCTCTCCGGCCTGATCTAGCTTCTCCACGATGACGTAGCCGGGCTGCGTCGCGACCACCGTCTCGACGTCGCCCTCCTCATGGCCGGGGACCATCACGAACCACCGCGGGTGCGACCGCACCTCCTCGTATTCGCGAACCGTCAGCTCGACGAGCCGGTTGCAGCCGAGCCGGGCGCACTCGCAGCGAAAGCCGACCGGCGTGGCCTCGTCCCCCGGCCACAGTCCGCGCTCGATGCCCTCGTTGACATCACGGATCGTCGACTCGTCGGCCGCGGCGCGCCGCTGCTTCTCGCCCTCCACGGACGGATATTCTCACGACGCGCGACCCCTTTGCCAGCTCGCCGCCCGGGACGCCGTCAGACCGTCAGCGTGAGCTGGTCCTCGGCGGCGGACCCGGGCAGCTCGAGGCCCGCGACGCGTACCCCGAGCAGGCGAACCGGCCGCGGCGGGGAGAACCGCCGCAGCAGATCGAGCGCGACCGGGCCTATCCGGTCGGCCGAGCTGACCGCCTCCGCGAGGGTGCGCGCGCGGGTGTGGGTCGAGAAGTCGTCGAGCCGGACCTTGATCCCGATCGTCCGCCCGCGCCGGCGCTGGGCGACGAGTCCGGCGCACAGGCGCTCGACGAGGTCGTCGAGGATCGCCTCGAGCCGCTGCGGATCGCGAATGTCCTCGTCGAACGTGAGCTCGCGGGACTCGGACACGACCTTGCGGTCCTCGGTCACCGGTGAAGCGTCCTCGAACCGGGCGCGACGCTGGAGCTCGGCGGCGAGGCGGGCGCCGAAGTGCGGGGCGAGTTGCTCATACGGCGCGTTCGCAAGCGCCGCAAGCGTCTCGATCCCGAGCGTGCGCAAGCGCTCCGCGGTCTTCGGCCCGATGCCCGGTACGAGCGCGCACCGCGAGGATCCGAACCGCTCGAACGCCTGTTCGCGCGTGAGCACGACGAAGCCGCGCGGCTTCTCGGCATCCGAAGCCACCTTGGCCACGAGCTTGTTGGGACCGATCCCGATCGAGCAGCCGAGGCCCGTCGTTCGTTCGATGTGCGTCCCGAGGCGACGCATCGCGGCGTGCGGAGCCGGGAGCCCGGTGAGGTCGAGGTAGGCCTCGTCGAGCCCGATGACCTCGACCGCGTCTACGAGCCGCCGGACGCTTGTCATGACCTCTCGCGACGTCTCGCGGTAGTACGCGAAGTCGGGCGGGAGGAACACGCCCTCCGGGCACAGCCGCCGGGCCCGCGCCGCCGGCATTGCCGAGCCGACGCCGAACCGCCGCGCCTCGTACGAGGCCGTGGTGACGACCGAGCGCGGTCCGGTCCCGGCGACGATCACCGGACGGCCGCGCAACTCCGGCCGGCGCCGCAGCTCGACGGACACGTAGAACGCATCCATGTCGAGGTGGGCGACGCACCGGTCCGCCATCGAAGCCAGGCTAGGACACGCCTCAGACGTGAGGCGCGCCGGCCGTTCGATGGCGGACCAACGATCGCCGGCGTTACTGGCTGGACCAGACCTGGCCGACGCCGCCGAACCCGAGCGCCGCCGCGGCGTTCTGGTTGAGGTCCCAATCGCGACTGCCGACGTACGGTCCGCGGTCGTCGACGGTCGCGGTCACCGAGCGTCCGCCGTAGCGGAACGCGACCTTGGTGCCACACGGGAGCGTGCGGTTCGCGACGCCCAAGCCGGCGTGGAAACCGCAGGCGGTATTGCCGCCGTCGTTGTACCAGGAGGCCTCGGCGAGGCGGTACACGGTCATCTGACCGGCGCCGGCCGTCGAACGGCCGTTCAGCTGGTCCCCGGCGAAGCGGACCCGGATCTGCTGCCGGCCGGCGCTCCCGGGGACGTAACGCAGCGCGAATCGGCCCGCGGAGCGGGTACGCGTCGTGCTGAGCGTGTGCCACGAGCCGCTCTGGAGCGCCTGGAGGCTCACCCTGCGGCCCCTGGCGCCCGGGACAAGCCGGCCGCGGACGAGGACCGCCTGGCCGGCGAGAACGTTGATGGGATGCCTGCGGACGCGAACGCCGGCCGCGACGTAGACAGGCACGGGCGAGCTCGTCGCCGCGCCGCCATCGCCGGCGGTGGTCGAAGCTGCGAATGGCGTCAGCGACCCGCTTGTGGTGTCGAGGACCCGGACGAGGCCCGAGCGCTCCAGCGGCGCCGACACGCGAAACGCGCCGGCGGTCCCGACCGTCGTCGAGCCGAGTTGGCTCCAGACGGTGGCGCCGCGCTGCGCGTACTCGAGCGCCACGGTGTGTCCGGCGTCCGACGCGGGGGCCGAACCGCGGACGACCACGTCGTGCCCGTAGGCGATGTGGCGCGACTGGGGCTGGATCTGGTGCGGTTCAGGGACCGGAGAGGCGAGCGCCTGCCCGGCCACAATCGCGGCTGCTGAAGCTGGGATTCCGATCATCAGCGCGCCGACGCCCAGCCGACTTCGGCGCGATTTGGTCATGGCTAATTCAGGCCTCAAGACGAGGACCTCCTTTGATGTCGACCGGACGCCTACGGGGTTAGCTGACGGGCTCGCGCACGCCGGGGAGCGCGCTCCGCGCGCTGTCCAAGGCGGGCACTACGACTGCGGCCGGCGCGTTGGGCCGGGCGGTCGATTCGCCCCGGCCAGGCAATGTCAGCCTGGCAGTGGGTCCCCCGTTCGCCCTCGTTCCGGACGAGGACGATTCGGCAGGTCAATCAGTAAGTCGGCCAGGTTAGGTGGCCTCTGGAGGGTCTGAGTGTGAGGTCCGTCACACTCGCGGGCCGTCCGGGAGAGCTGCTATCGCAGCCGTACGAGCCCCCGGTGACTACCATCCCAGCGGTGGCGAACAAGGACCGGCTGACCGGGCTCGACAGCTCATTTCTGCACCTGGAGCGCGATTCCGCGCACATGCACGTCGCGGGCGTGTCGGTGTTCTCCGGCGCAGCCCCGACCTACGACGAGCTGCTCGAGGCCATCGAGTCGCGACTGCACCTCGTCCCCCGTTACCGGCAGCGGCTGGCGTTCGTTCCGCTCGGCCAGGGGCGCCCGGTGTGGGTCGACGATCCCCATTTCAACCTGAGGTACCACGTGCGCCACACGGCGCTGCCGCGCCCGGGCGGCGAAGGCGAGCTCAAGCGTCTCGCCGGCCGCGTGTTCTCCCAGGCGCTCGACCGCGGCCGGCCGCTGTGGGAGTTGTGGCTGGTCGAAGGTCTCGCGGGCGGGCGCTTCGCGGTGCTGTCCAAGACGCATCACGCGCTCGTCGACGGAATCTCCGGAGTGGACATCGCGACCGTCCTGTTCGACGCCTCGCCCGACCCGCTGCCGGCTGCGCCGCCCGACCACGAGTGGGTCGCGCGCCCGCTGCCGAGCCGCGCCCAATTGCTGGCCGACGCCCTGCTCGAGCGCGCGACGGTCCCGGCCGAGGTCGTGCGTGGGGTTCGGGCGACGATGCGCGGCCCGCGGACGGTGGCCAAAAGCGCCGGCAAAGCTCTTGGCAGCGTCGGCGCACTCGCCTGGACGGGACTGCAGGCCGCCCCGCCGACGCCGTTCAACGTGAGGATCGGCCCCCACCGCCGGTTCACCTGGGTACGCGCCGACCTCGGGCGGTTCAAGTCGATCAAGAACTCGCTCGGCGGCACCGTCAATGACGTCGTGCTGGCGGTCGTAACCGGCGCGCTCGGCAACTACATGCGACTCCATGGGATGTCCACCGAGGGCGTCGGCGTCAAGGCGATGGTTCCGGTGTCGGTCCGCGCCGACATAGAACGCGGCGCGCTCGGCAACCGCGTCGCCGCGATGTGGGCGACGCTCCCGGTGGGACTGACCGACCCGGTAAAGCGGTTGCACACGATCAGCGAGGCGATGGTCGGCATCAAGCAGTCGGGCCAGGCAGTGGGCGCCGAGATCCTTACCGCGATGTCGGGCTTCGCCCCGCCGACGATCATGGCGCAGGCTGCGCGGCTCCAGGCGCGGCAGCGATTCTTCAACCTGGTCGTGACCAACGTTCCCGGTCCGCAGTTTCCGCTCTACCTGCTCGGCCGCGAGCTCGAGTCGATCTTTCCGATGGTCCCGCTCGCCGAGAACACCGCGCTCGGCATCGCGATCCTCAGCTACAACGGGCAGCTGAACTTCGGGCTCGTGGGCGATTACGACGCGCTCGCCGACCTCGAGGTGCTGGCGGACGAGCTCCGCTCCGCGATCGAGGAGCTCGCGGCGGCCGCCGGCGCACCGGGCCCCGGAGCGGACGGCGCCGCGCCGCGCGCCTCCACCCGCCCGGCGCGCGCCGCGCGGTGACGCCAACGGCTCGTCCGTCGGCTCGGGGCCCCGCCGAGTCACGGCTCATCAGGGTGATCGAGCGAGTGGCGATCGCGGTCGCGTCACTCGTGCTCTCGATCGGGCTGATCCTGCTGCTGTCCGGGTACTTCGCGGGACGCGACCAGCCCGCCGTCTCAGGGGGCACGACCGGCCCGGGGCAGGCGTTCAGCGACCTCGGGCACGTCGCGCTCCTGCCTGGCGGGCCGCAGCCGACGTACAACTCGAGCCCGCCGACCAGCGGTCCTCACGTCCCCGAGGCGGTGACGGCCGACGGCGCCACCCTCGACGACGATCAGCTGCTGCAGGCGCTCCAGGTCGGGAACGTCGTCATCACCTACGGCACGCGGCAGCCACCGCCGGGTCTGGCCGCGTTCGCGCGATCGGCGGCGCCGGCGTTCACGCCGGCGCTGGCGGCCGGCGGCGACGCGGTGATCCTCGCCCGCCGCCCCGGGACGACCGGGCTGGTCGGGCTCGCGTGGGCGCACCTGATCCGCGTGCAGAAGGCCTCGGATCCGGCGCTCGCGCAGTTCGTGGCGTTCTGGCTCGGGCGGGGCGTCCCGCGTTCGTAGACCGGCGCCCCGCCGCCGGAGCGGATTGCGGTCAAGTGCTCAATCGCGCGCTCGCTCCCGGCCAGTGAGAAGTTGACCGCAGCAGAGCCGGGTGAACGGGCATTCACCGCCGGCAGGGGTGGCGAGTGAGAAGTTGACCGTACTGGACTCGACGCGGGGCTGCGGCGGGGGCGAGCGAGCCGGGAGCGCGCGGACCCTAGAACGGCTCCGACAGCAGCGACAGAGGGTGGTCCTCGTAGCGCCGGGCGAGCGAATAGAAGAAGCCGCCGTCGGTCATCGCGGTCGTGTTGCCGGTCGCGCCGGCGCCGAACAGGAGCCCGATCACGCCGGCGTCCCGCGTCGCGCGGAGATGCGCGGCCGCCGCCGACCCCGGACCGAGCCACCACTGCAGGCGGTTGTCCTGGTAGTGATTCCACGTGTTGTTCTCGTGGGTGTCGCCGAGGGGCAGCTGCCAGAGCACGACCGGCATGTGGGTACGCCGCGTGAAGCCGGCGATGTACCGGTTCTCGCGGGCGAAGTCGGCCGGCCCCCACCACGTGTGCGGATTGCCTTCGACGTACTGGTAGTAGCCGGCGTCGCGATCGGTGACGTCGTTGAACACGAGATCGAAGTGGGCGTGAAGCGACTCATAGAACGCGGCCGACTTCGCCGCGAGCGCATCCATCTGGCTCAGCGACGGCTTTGAGTTCGTAATGTCCTCGTCGGTCCCCCACACGCTCAGGTGATACGCCAGCAGCACGTGCGGCGCCAGCTGATCGCGCAAACCGATCAGCCGGCGGGCAAACGACCGGGCCAACGCCACGGCATGGGCCTGCTCGAGGTAGCCCCACAGGTCGGGCTCGATATGGATCACCACGAGACGCGAGCCCGCCGCCTCGGCCACGCGCCGCAGCAGCAGGCTGTAGTCCGCCCAGTAGGCCGTCATCGTCGCCGGATTGCGCATGTTCGAGAGGTCGCGGGCCTGCTCGGTCGCGCCCACCGACGGCTCGGACTGAAGCATCTGGTAGTAGCTGAACACGGGGATCGCGTGCGCCGCGAGCGACTCGCGCACGTACATCGAGACGAAGCTCCCGCCGGGGTTCCACGTGGACCAGCCGTGGCCGGTGTTGACCCCGCCGGCGAGGTACTGGTAGCGCATGTCGACGGGGGCGTGGGCGCGCAGGGCCCGGGCGTCGCCCGGTGGGTCGGCCACGCCGAGCGCGAAGTGGTGGGGCCAGCCCGCCGGCAGGATCGCGAGCGGCAGCATCAGGGACAGCAGGGTGCGGCGCATGTCTCGGGCGAGTGGACGGTTCCCGTTGAGCGCTTGAACGTTACCCGCCGGCTAGCGATCCCGGACCGCGACCGTCACCCGCGCCACCGCGCACCGAAGCCCGTCGTCGTCTTCGATCTCGACCTCCCACACCCAGGTCGTCCGCCCCCGATGCCGGCGGGTCGCGGTGGCGTGGATCGTGCCGCCGGTGACCGGGTGCAGCTGCGTGGTGAGGTTCGAAAGCCCGACGGCGACATGGCCCTCGCGCGCGACCGCGGTCTCGGTTCCTCGGGCCGCAACCGCCTCTGAGATCGCGCTGTACACGCCCCCGTGCACCACGCCCGCGGACTGCTTGAGCTCTTCGCGCACCAGCACGCGGCCCCGGACCAGAGAGTCCGAGCAGTCGGTCAGCTCCAGTCCGTAGAGCGCGTCGAAGCTCATGCGAACGCGGGACCATACTGCCCGCCCATCCGCCGCATGCCTTCGTATGCCCTACTACGCTAGGCGGTTCCGATGGCGTCGCTCGACTCCCTCCCCCCCGACCAGCGCGCGGTCCTCGACCTCGTGCTGCAGCGCGGCCGCAGCTATGACGACATCGCGCGCCTGCTCGCGATCGACCGGGCCGCGGTACGGGCGCGGGCGCTGGCCGCGTTCGACGAGATCGGACCGGACACCGGACTCGCGCCCGAGGCCCGGGCGCTGATCACCGACTACCTGCTGGGCCAGCTGCCGGCCAAGGTCGCCGAGCAGACGCGTGACCGCCTCGCCGAGTCGCCGTACGAGCGGGCGTGGGCGCGGGTGCTCGCCTCCGAGCTGAGCCCGGTGGCGAGCAAGCCGCTCCCCGAGATCCCCGACGGGACCGCTCGGGCGCGTGCCGGCACCGGCGCCGGCGACGCCACGTCCTCGTCGGAACCCGCCGCACAGACGAGCACCAAGCCCGAGGCGCGCCCCCCTCGTCGACCCGAGCGCGATCGCGAGTCCAGGCGCCGGATTCCGCGGCCGACGGACCGGCCGAGTTCGCGGCGAGGCGGCGTGATCTTCCTGCTCGTCGGGACGATCGTGGTGGTCGTGGTCGTCCTCGTCCTCATCGTCGTCCTCAGCAGCGGCAAATCGAACAACAGCTCGTCGACCGGCACGGTCGCGGCCGGCACCAGCACATCCACGCCGTCAACGACGACCCCATCCGGCGGCACCGGCACCGGAACCACCGGCACCGGCACCGGCACGACCGGCACCTCGACGGTCAAGCCGAAGGTCATCGGTCAGGTCAACATGAACCCGCCGAGCGGCAGTGGCGCGGCCAAGGGCGCCGCGCTCGTCGTCCAGGAGGGCACGTCAACGGGCATCATCCTCGAGGCGTCCGGCCTCCAGCCAAACTCCCACAACGCGTACGCGGTTTGGCTGTCGAACACGCCGAGCGACAGCACGCGGCTTGGGTTTGTCAACCAGGCCGTCGGCAAGAACGGCCGGCTCGAAACCGGCGGCGCGCTCCCCGCCAACGCGACCCATTACACGAAGCTACTGCTGACGCTCGAGACGCAGAACGCCCCGAAGACCCCGGGGCCGATCGTCCTCCAGGGCGCGTTCAAGATCACCGGCAGCTAAGTGGTCGAACGACCGCAGCCAAGCTAGCCGCTGAGGATCCGCTCGAGCGCGTCGAGCGCCTGGCCGAGCCGTTTCTCGGTCGCCCGGCGCAGCATCATCGCGCCCGTCCGAGAGTAACCGCGCAGCTTCTGGACCTGAGCGATCGTGACCTGCGTGGTCCGGCCGTGCGCCGGGTCGAGCAGTATCTCGGTGATCGAGCTGTCGAGCACCCGCTCGAACGGAGTCCCCTGCACCTCCTGCTCCCAGGCTCGGTGGCCGGACGCCTCCCCCCCGCTCCCGGGCGCATCCGAGGCGAGCACGCGGAAGTCCATCCGGACCGGGCGCTTGCGCTTGCTCTGGAACACCAGTGTGAACTGGTCCTCCTCGACCCCCTCGACGCGCGCGACCCCGGGCCACCATTGCGTCATCTGCACGGGGTCGGAGATCACCTCCCACACCTCCGCGGGCGTGGCCAGGAGCTGGCGGGTTCGCTCGGCGCGCCACATTCGGCCACGCCCGGGCATGAACCTCGAGTCGAACAGGCTCACCGCAGGTGTTCCGGGCTCACGCCGCCGCCCACCCCAGGAAACGGCTTACGTCGCGATCTTGCGCAGATCGCGGATCAACAGCAGATGCTTTAGATGAGACGTCACCGACGCGAGGTTCTCGAGCGCCTCGATCGCCTCGCGGCGCCGCTCGGGGTTACGCGAGCGAAGCGCCGGCGCGAGGATGCTCTGGAGCAGCTGCGCCTCGCGGTCGGCCGAGCTGCGGAACACGCGCAGGTTGCGACCGCCGACCCCGTACCGCGCGAGCTCGGAGACGGCCCGGACGATCTCCCGCTCGGTCTCGTCGTAGTAGCGCACGCCGGCGCGCAGCTCGCCCTTGATGACGCCGAACTCGACCAGCTCGCGCACGAGGGCTGCTTCCGCCCCGGTCTCCTCGACGACGTCCTCGATCGAGTACAGCGCACCCGGATCCCGCGTCGAGACGAGCGCGCGGCGGTGCGAGCGGCCGTCGGCCGGTGCCGGCGCCGGGGTGACCTCTCGCTCGGCGCGCCCTCCGGCGAGCTCCTGCCGAATCACGCGGAGCGGCAGGAACTCGTCCCGCTGCAGGCGCAGGATCGTCCTCAGCCGCTGGATGTCGTTCTGGGTGTAGAGCCGGTAGCCGCCCTGGGTCCGGCGCGGCGCGAGCAGCTTCTGGTCCTCCAGATAGCGGATCTTCGAGATCGAGATGTCCGGGAACTCCTGTTGGAGCGCCTTGCACACGGTTCCGATCGTGACCGCCTTCTGGCGGGGCCGTTCGGCATCCTGAACGGCCGGATCGGGGATCTCGACGGCGGCGGGGTCGCGGGTTTCGGGAGTGGCCATCAGCGCCTCAGGAACGCCAGCTTGTATTTGCCGATCTGGAGCTCGTCGCCGTCGACGAGGTGGTGGGACTCGATCCGGCGGCGGTTGACGTAGGTCCCGTTGAGCGACCCGCAGTCGTCGAGGTAGAACTCGTCGCCGCGGCGTACGAGGATCGCGTGGTCACGCGAGACGGTGACGTCGTCGAGGAAGATGTCCGAGACCGGCCGGCGGCCGATCGTGACCCGTCCGGCGCCGAGCGGGAATGATTCGCCCGAGCGCCCACCGCCGGCGCGGATCACCAGCGCCGGGCCTCGTTCGATGACGTCGTCCAACTCGAGCTCCTCGAGCTCGCCCGTCTCCCCGAGCTTGTAGGTGGCCGTCGTCGTCCCAGGCGGCGGATCGGAGTGCGCCAAGAAGGCGCCACACCGTTGACAGTAGTTGGCGCCCTCGTCGTTGGCAAAACCGCACTCTGGACAGTGCTGGGCCACCGACGCCGGCTATTCGGACTCGGACCCCGGGACGCGGCCGGCCAGGATGTCGGTCAGCTGCTGGACATCGGCGCCGGTAATGACAAGCTCACCGGTCTCGTCCTTCTTGCGCAGCCGGTTGACCAACTCGGCGCGGAGGATGTCGATCTTCCCGTGCAGGATCCGCCGTCGATAGGAGATCTCCATCTCCTCGTCGGTCAGCTGCTTGATGAGCTCCTTGAGCTCCTGATCGGTCAGTGAGCCCAGATCGGGAAACGTGTCCATTTAGATCAGATCCTCCGGGTGCGTCCGGGTCGGAGTGCGCGAAGCTGCGAGTATACCCTGGCAAACTCGCAGGCTCAAGCTCAACTTGAGAGTTTGCCTCCGTCGTCCTGCGCGGTGCGGCGAGCGCGCAGGACCTGTGCCCCGCGGCGTACGTATAGCACGGTCGCGGTCAGCCCGAACGCCATCCCGACGTACAGCAGGATCAAGGCCAGCCAGTGGACGCCGGCCATCGCGAAGAACGGCGCTCCGGCGATCGGCGCCACCCCGATCCGGCCCGCCCAGTTGATCTGGATCTCGATCCCGCGGCTGAGCGCGTAGCGACTCGCGGCCAGCATGAACACCTCGCGCCCGATCACGATCGCGAGCGCCCATTTCGGGAGCAGCGAGAAGTGCCAGCACACGACCATGCCCGAGACGATCAGGAGCCGGTCGACGAGCGGGTCGAGCAGCGCGCCGAGCCGGCTGTACTGGCCGGTCAGCCGCGCCGCGAATCCGTCCAGGTAGTCGGACCACCCGATCACCCCGAACAGCACGACCGCGAGCGCGTCCTGCCCGTCTTCGCTCGACAGCGCAATCACGAGAAAGACCGGGATCGCGGCGAGCCGGATGAAGTCGATCGCGTTCGGGATCGTCCACGGGTTCAGGGGATGGCCGGACGTCGTCGCGTCGGGCGCCGGCCCGGAGCGATCGAGCCCGGTCAGGCGCCGCTTGCTGATATTGGGGCTCAACCGGATGCCCGCCCGCTCGCTCACCGCGCCCCGGGTCGGCGGGTCAGGGCAGGCCGCGCCACAGCTCGGCCACCGCCTCGGCGGCGCCGTCCACCGGAACGGTGCGCGACTCCCGCCCCCGCCGGATTTGCACCTCGAGCTCGCCCGAGGACAGCGTCCGCCGGCCGACCGTCACGCGTAGCGGGCAGCCGAGCAACTCGGCGTCGGTGAACTTCTCTCCGGGGCCGGCGTCGCGCTCGTCGTAGAGCGTGTCGAGCCCCACCTCGCGAAGTCCGTCATAAAGCCGGTCAGAGAACTCACGCTCGTCGCTCCCCTGCTTGCCGAGCGTGACCAGCTCGACGTCGAACGGCGCGATCGTGCGGGGCCAGGAGATCCCCTGCTCGTCGGCGTACTGCTCGACCGCGGCGGCGGCCGCCCGCGCGGGCCCGAACCCGTAGCAGCCCATGTGGATCAGCTGCTCCTGGCCCGACTCGTCGAGATACCGGGCGCCGAGCGGCAACGAGTACCGGGTCCCGAGCTTGAAGATGTTGCCGACCTCGATCGCCGGCTCGATCCGGATCACGCTCCCGTTGATCGTGTCGCCGGGCACAACCGTGCGGACGTCGACGCGCTCATACGGGAAGTCGCGGCCGGGCTCGACTCCGCGGAGGTGCGCGTCGGGCTCGTTGGCGCCGACGACGTAGGCGCCGTCGGCGACGCCGGCGTCGAGCAGGATCGGCATCTGCGCGCCCACCGGGCCGATGTAGCCCGGCGGCCCAAGCCGCGCCGCCACCTCGTCGGGGTGGGCGGGGCGGAAATCAGTCCCGAGCGCGGTGCCGAGCTTGATCTCGTTGACGCGATGGTCGCCGCGGACGACCACGAGCTTCATCGCGTCGCCGTCGACGATCACCGGGAACGCCTTGAGGAGCGCACCCGCGGGCAGACGGAGCTCGGTGGCGACGGCATCGATCGTGGTCATACCGGGCGTCGGCACGAGCTGAGGAGCGTCGAGGGCGGCCTCGAGCGTCACGGCCTGCGGCTCGGCGCTCGCCACCTCGAGATTTGAGGCATAGCCGGCGGCGAGCACGACCTCGTTCTCGCCCGCCGGGCAAGGCGCCATGTACTCGTGGGCGCCGCTCCCACCCATCATCCCGACGTCGGCCTCGACCCGGTACCACTCGAGGCCGCAGCGGTCCATCATCCGGTCGTACGCCACCACGTGCTTCTGGTAGGCGACCTCGAGCCCTTCTGGGTCGCGGTCGAACGTGTAGGAGTCCTTCATGATGAACTCGCGCGTCCGCAGGACGCCGGCGCGCGGGCGCGGCTCGTCGCGCTCCTTGACCTGGAAGTGGTAGAGGATCAGCGGCAGGTCGCGGTACGACCTCACCGCGGCGGCGACGTGGCTGGTGACGACCTCCTCGTGCGTCATCGCGAGCACGAGGTCGGCGCCACGGCGGTCCTTGAGCTTGAACAGCTCCTCGATGTCGTAGCGCCCGGTCCGGCGCCAGGCCTCGGCGGGCTGGAGGACCGGCATCAGCATCTCCTGGCCACCGATCGCGTTCATCTCCTCGCGGACGATCTGGACGATCCGCTGGTGCACGCGCCACCCGGCCGGCAGCCAGCTCCAGAAGCCTGCGCCGACCTGCCGGATCAGCCCGGCGCGCACGAGCAGCTTGTGCGAGATCGCCTCGGCGTCGGCGGGCGGCTCGCGCTCGGTTGGGAGGAAGTACCCCGAAAGTAGAGTCACAACAAGCGCAGCGTACCCGGGCGTGATAGAAGGAGGACGTCCCGAAGAATCTGATGCAAGGAGCATGCGATGGCCTACGAAGTTCCGCCGCTGCCGTATGACTACGACGCGCTTGCGCCGACGATCGACGAGCAGACGATGCACCTCCACCACGACAAGCACCACCAGGCCTATGTGACCGCGGCCAACGGGCTGCTCGAGGGCACGGAATGGGCCGACCAGCCCGTCGACGAGGTGCTGAAGAACCTCGACAAGCTGCCCAGCGACAAGCAGGCCGGCGTCCGCAACCAGGCCGGCGGCCATTCCAACCATTCCAAGTTCTGGGAATGGATGTCGCCCAACGGCGGCGGCGAGCCCGACGGCGACCTGCACGCGGCGATCGACGCGGCCTTCGGCTCGTTCGATGACTTCAAGGCGAAGTTCAAGGACAACGGCGTCAAGCGGTTCGGCTCGGGCTGGACGTGGCTCGTCCACGACGGCTCGGGGCTCGCGCTCCTCTCGACCGCCAACCAGGACAGCCCGATCTCAGACGGCAAGACGCCGCTGCTCGGCAACGACGTGTGGGAGCACGCGTACTACCTGACCTACAACAACCGCCGGCCGGACTACCTCGACGCGTGGTGGAACGTCGTCAACTGGCCGAAGGTGGCGGAGGGGTACGCAGCAGTTTCGTAGTTTGGGCTGCTTCGCAGCATCCGTGGGGCCGGTTCCGCCCGGCATCCGTGCCGGGCGGTCGCAGCACCGCGTGGACCGCGACCACGACCGCTGGGCATGGATGCCCAGCGGAACGGCCCCACGGACGCCGGCGAAGCCGGCCCAAAAACCCGCGGAGCGGGCGACCGCGTTGATTGGTCGGCCCTACCGCGGGGGGGGCGACGAACGGCGGGCACCTGAGGGAGGGCGGGCGGTGGCCCCCGGCGCGTGGCGAGGTCGTTGGTCTCGGAGCGCATGCACAGTGCGCCACTCGAGGCGTGTGGACGTGACCGTGGCGTTCGGCGCATGTGGGGCTTGCGCCACACGCCGCGGTCCGCGTGAGAGGGCTCGAGTGGCGCAATATGCAGGTCGGCGCACCTGCAAGTCCTGACGGTCGAGGCGTGCGCGGCGGACCTTGTCAGACCGCGCATGTGGCGCATGCGCCGTCTGACACGGTTCGGCCCGCTCGCGTCGATTGTCAGACCGCGCAGGCGATCTAGGCTCGCGTGAAGCGCCGGCCCTCGACTGGCGAGGTCTGCTCGAGCTCGGCCGCCGCCGCTTCCATGGCAGCGAGGCGCTCGGGGGTCATGGCGGTGGCGTCCTCGTTCTCGGACAGCCACTGCTCGGCCTCGGCGGCGGCGCGCTCGTCCCGGACGACGCGCTTGCCGGACGCGTAGTACTTGTCGATCTCGGCGAACAGCTCGTCGACGAGGTTCTCGGTCTTGACCTTGCGGATCATCTTGCCCTTGGAGTAGATCGCGCCGGCGTCCTTGGCGCCGGTGATCCCGAAGTCAGCGTGGCGGGCCTCGCCGATCCCGTTGACCGCGCAGCCCAGCACCGACACCTCGATCGCGTCGTCGTAGGCCTCGAGGCGCCGCTCGACCTCGGCCACGATCGTGTCCATGTCGAACTGGAGCCGGCCGCAGGTCGGGCACGCGATGAGCACGGGGCCGCGCTCGCGCAGCTTCAGCGCCTTGAGGATCTCCCAGGCCACCTTGACCTCTTCCTCGGCGTGGAAGGTCGAGAGCGAGATCCGGATCGTGTCGCCGATGCCGTCGGCGAGGAGCGTGCCCAGGCCGACCGCCGACTTCAGCGAGCCCGACCACTTGGTGCCCGCCTCGGTGACCCCGAGGTGGAGTGGATACGGGATGCGCTCGGACAGCAGGCGGTTCGACGCGATCGTGTTGGGGACGCTCGTCGACTTCATCGACACCTTGAAGTTCGTGAACTCGAGTCGCTCCATCAGCTCGACGAACTCGACCGCGGCCGTCACGAGCGCCTCGACCGGGTTCTCGAACTCGAGCTCGCGCAGGTGCGCCGGGAGCGATCCCGAGTTGACGCCGATCCGGAGCGGCGTGCCGCGCTCGTTCGCGCGTTTTGTTACAAGCGCGACCTTGTCGGGGCCGCCGATGTTGCCCGGATTCAGGCGGACGCAGTGGGCCCCGGCGTCGAGCGCCTTGAGCGCGAGCGTGTAGTTGAAGTGGATGTCGGCGATCACCGGGATCGGCGAGTCGCGGACGATCGTCTTGAGCGCCTCGACGTC
This sequence comes from uncultured Solirubrobacterales bacterium, assembly GCA_963822855.1. Lineage (GTDB taxonomy): Bacteria > Actinomycetota > Thermoleophilia > Solirubrobacterales > Solirubrobacteraceae > Palsa-465. Next base: position 407,160 of record CAWGJE010000003.1, read on the forward strand.
CTTCTCCCGCGGGACGGCGCAGCGGACGATGTCGGCACCGGCCTCGGCGACCGTGCGGATCTGGTCCATCGTCGCGCGCAGGTCGGCGGTCTCGGTCTTGGTCATCGTCTGGACCGCAACCGGGGCGCCGCCGCCGATCGGGACGCCGCCCACCTGGATCTGGCGCTCTGAGGCCATACGGCCAGTGTAGAGGCGGCACCCTGGGCGCCGGGTTGCAAGCCGGTGACCGCGCGGGCGCAACTTCAGCCGTTTTGGGTAGTTGGGTTCTTCGTGCCTATAAACATCAGACGCAAAATTCCCATAGCCGCAGCGCTGCTCCTCAGCGTCGTGGCCATCAACGCCGCTCCCGCGGCCGCCTCGACCACGCAGACGTCGGTATTCCAGGCCGACCCGCAGGTGTTGAGCAACCCCGCGGGGACCTTGCGGACGCTCCGCGACCTGGGCGTGAACATGATCCGGGTGAACGTCACGTGGAACGCGATCGCGCCCTCACCCCTCTCGACCAAGCGCCCGGCGGGCTTCAACGCCACCAACCCGGCCGCCTACTCGGCCGGTGGATGGGCGCCGTACGACGCGGTCGTCCGGGACGCCGCGATCGACCACATCGGGGTCGATCTCACAGTCAACGGTCCCGCGCCGCTGTGGGCGACCGGCTCAGGGGCGCCGAAGAGCGCCACCGGCTACTTCCGCGAGGACTGGGAGCCGTCGGCGACCGAGTTCGGGTACTTCGTCAAGGCCGTCGGTACCCGCTACAGCGGGTCCTACAAGCCGGCCGGCTCGGCCACGGCGCTGCCGCGCGTGAGCTTCTGGTCGATCTGGAACGAGCCGAACTACGGCTACGACATCGCGCCGCAGGGAACCGGGCGCAACCAGACGATCCCGAACAGCCCGCATATCTACCGAAACCTCGTCGATGCGGCTTGGAGCTCGTTCCAGGCCACCGGCCACACCACCCGGACGGACAAGATCCTGTTCGGCGAGGTGACGCCGCACGGCGTGAACGCCTGGGGCGTGTTCGCGAACATGAAGCCGCTGATCTTCCTGCGCTCCCTGTACTGCGTCGATTCGAACTACCGCGAGCTGCGCGGTTCGGCGGCGCGGGCCCAGGGCTGCCCGACGACGGCGGCCGGCTCGCGGAACTTCCGCAAGCAGAACCCGGCGCTGTTCTCGGCCAGCGGGTTCGCCGCCCACCCCTACGAGGAGGCATCGCCGCCGAATGAGCCGACGCATCTGTGCGGGAACCCCGTAAGACTGTGCGCCGGGGGCTTCAGCGACCCCAACTTCGCCGACCTGCCCGAGCTCCCGCGGCTCGAGCGCACGCTCGACCGGTTGAACGGGATCTACGGCTCGCACAGCCACTTCCCGGTGTGGAGCACCGAGTACGGCTTCCGGACGCGACCGCCCGACCCCAGCGAGGGCGTCAGCCAGGGGAACCAGGCGATCTACCTGAATGAGGCCGAGTACCTCAGCTACAAGCAGTCGCGGCTGCAGAGCTACTCGCAGTACGCGCTGATCGATCAGGCGCCGCCGGCGTCGTTCGACACCGGGCTACTGAACCCGAACGGGAGCCAGAAGCCCGGATACGCGGCATACCGCCTGCCGTTGTGGCTGCCGCACACGTCGACCCGCAAGGGCCGCAAGCTCGAGGTCTGGGGCGACGTACGCCCGGCGCCGTTCGCCACGCTGGACACCGGCAAGGCGCAGAGCGTGCTCGTCCAGTTCCAGACCGGCTCGAAGGGCGCCTGGACGACGATCGCCACCGTGCCGATCAAGAGCTCGCGCGGCTACTTCGATGTCCACCTCGCCTTCCCGAGCAGCGGCTCGGTGAGGCTCGCCTGGACCTATCCGACCGGCGACCCGCTGCTGAGCGGCGGGACCGTGACCAGCCGGACACAGAAGATCACGGTCCGGTAGACCGAATTCGATCCGTGCGCGGTCAGGCCCCGTCGGCGGGGCCTGGCCCGGACGGGTCGTCGGGGCCGGCGGGATGCTCAGGGGCTTGGGGGGCATCAGGCGTGCCGGGGTCGGCCGGTGTGCTTTCGCCCTGGGTGGACGCGTCCGCACTGCCCGGTCCCTCGAGCCGCCGGCGCCGGATCGCGAGCGCGCCGAACGTCAGAGCGGCAAGCGCGAGGATGACGATCACGATGATCAGCCACGTCGGGAGCACCGACCCACCCGAGCTCGAGCCCGTGGTCGCCGATCCCGAGCTCGACCCCGCCCCGACCTCTGCCAGCAGCGCCTTTTCGATCACGTCGTAGCAGTTGCTGTACTCGCGGACGGCCGCCGGCATGATCGCGAGCGCGGTGCGCAGCGTGGCCGCCGAGTAGTGCTGGGTCAGCGCCTGGTGATCGTTGCAGTCGGCGATCGCAGCCTGAGGGCCGTTGTTCGAGGCGGCGCCCGCGCCAACCGGCGCGAACGCCAGCAAGGCGCACACGATCGCGAGCGAGGTGACCAGCCGCCGCATCATCGGCGCAAGCTTATGCGGAAACCCCGCCGTATAGCTGCATGAGCCGGTCGTAGTAGCGATCCTCGCCGAATCGCTCTCGAGCGCGGGCGAGCGCCGCGGCGCCGCGCTCGGCGCGCGCGTCCGGGCTCCGCCACAGCTGTGCGAGCGCGCCCGACCACGCCGTCAGGTCCGCCGCGGGCAGGGTCGCGTCCTCCCCCACGAGCTCGGGCAGTCCGCCGCGGTCGGCGGCGAGGACCGGCACCCCGGTGGCGAGCGCCTCGAGCACCGAATACGGGCACGGCTCCTCCCAGCGCGAGGGTGCGAGCACAACCGCCGCGCGAGCCCGGAGCGCCGCCAGCTCTCTTGCGGCGAGCAGGCCAGTGAAGCGGACCTCGGCGCCGGCCGCGAGTCCCTTCAGGCGTATCTCGTCCGGACCCTCGCCGGCGATCACGAGCGGCACGCCGGCGGTGCGGGCGGCGGCGATCGCGGTGTCGAAGCCCTTCTCCTCGGTCAGCCGGCCGGCGGCGAGCGCGAACTCTCCGGACCCAGCGCGTGACTCCCCGGCGAAAGCTTCGTTGGGCATGAAGTTCGGCAACGTGGCGGTTAACGAGGCCGGCAGTCCCAAGTCGCGCAGATGGGCGGCGGTCGAGGCGCTGACGGCGATGAACTGATCGACGTGCTCGTACAGCCGGGGCTGCTGGCGATGGAGCGCCGCTCCGTACACAATCGCCTCGGGCAGCGACCCGCGGCACCGCAATCGCACGCCGGGGAATGTGCTGCTGTCGCGGCAGCGGAAGCACGGCCCGCCGTCGCGGTAGGCGATCCCGATCGCGCAGAACAGGCGGAAGTTGTGAAGGTGGAGCAGCGTGCGCGCGCCCGCGGCTTGGGCGGCGGCGAGCGCGCGCCAGCCCAGCGTCGGGTGCACGTTGTGGGCGTGGACGACATCGGCGCCGAGCCGGCGCACGGCGGCGCCGATCGCGTCGGGATCGAGTCCCCCGCCGAGCAGCCCGAGCGCGGCCTTCCCGCGTCCGAGCGCGTCGCTCGAGCGCTCGAGCACCTCCACCTCGTGGCCGCGCCGGCGGAGCAGCGCCGCGATCTCGGCGACCGCGCGCTCCTCGCCTCCGGTCGTCCGGTAGCGGTTGTGGAGGAGCAGGATCACGCTCGGACCGCGCGTCAGCGCGCGGCGGCTGCGTTCTGGACGAGCACCGCGGCTCCGACCACTCCGGGGGTGAGCAGCGAGCCGGCTGTTGTGGCGATCTGCGCCCTCGTCAGGCTCCGCGACGGGTCGATCGAGAAGCGATCAACGACGTAGTCATTGACGGCCTTGGTCGAGATCAGGCGTGCGCCGGCGGGCAGCGGGCGCCCGACCGTCTGCCAGCGGTAGCCGACGACGTCGACCTCGCCGACCGTCGCCGACCCGCCGGCGGGCTGGTTCCAGGGGACGCGCGGAAGGTAGATCGCGAGTGGATCGGTGGCGAGTGACCCGTCGTACGCGACGATCGCGCGCGTTCCGCTGGCGCTGTCCAGCGCGGCGGCCACGCCTCGCCAGTCGGGGCGCTGATACTGCGGGTTGTCGTTGATCTTCACCTGCGCGTACACGAAGCTGGCCAACAGGATCGCCGCAAGCACCGCGCCGGCCACGCGCGCTCGCGGCGCCGTGCAGGCGGCGGCAACCACGACGGCGAGCGGGATCCACGCGGGCATCAACGCCCGCGGTATGTAGTAGTCCTCCCCGAGGAGAGCGAGAACGAGGGGGACCAGCAGCACGACTGCCGCCAGCGCGGCGGCCGTGCCTACGCCGCGAAGCTCCTTCGAGTCGGACCCGACCACCACCAGGACGATCACGGCCCCTGCCAGTACGGCGGCCCCGAGCAGCCCGTAGTGCACGGCCGAGCTCTCGTAGAGATTGCCCAGCCCGAACGCGACCGGCACCTGCTGAATCCTCGTAGCCAGCCTCGTGCCGGTGATGAACCCGAGCAGCGAATTCCCGGCCTGCGAGACCAATAGCGGGACCAACGCCAGCTGGACAGCTGCCACCGCGGCCGCCGCGTAAGCGATCGTTCGGTTGCGGATCACGTACAGCAGCCACAGGGCCTCGGGCGCGACCAGGAACCCGGCGAAGAAGTGGGTCAGCACCGCGAGCGCCGAGAACACCGCCCACAGCGCGATGTTTCGCCCAGACGCATCACGCCAGGCTCGCGCGAAGTACAGGAGCGAGAGGCCGCACATCGCGGTCAGCAGCATGTACTCCCTGGCCTCCTGGGAGTACCAGATCAGAAACGGGCTGAGCGCCGCGAACGCCGCCGCCACGAGGCCGGCGCGGCGCGAGACGAGCTCGCGCCCGCAGAAGTAGGCAATCGGGATCACGGCCGTGCCGATGAGGGCCGACAGCGAGCGCAACCCGACCTCGCCGGTTCCAAACACGCGCGCCCACAACCAGCCGAGCACGAAGTACAGCGGTGGGTTAGTCTCGTGCAGGATCATCTGCGAGACCATCGAGCCGAACGACAGGTGGAGCTCGTGGGCCGCCTGGGCCTCGTCGAACCAGTAGCTCTGCGCGCCCAGCGTGGCGAATCGCAGCACGGCGCCGAGCCCCGTCAGACCGGCGAGGAGCCATGCCTCGACCGAAGTGCTTGCTACCCTCACCGCCCTGGAGGTCCGGGCCGCCATTGCGGCGTCCGAGCGGGCCGGGACTAGCATCCGCGCGCATTGTAGAGCGGGACTGGGCGCTGATCCTCGACACCAGCAGCCCCTCCGAACCGATCGCGTCAGCTCTTGAGACGAATCCTCGCGCCCACCGCCACCCGGTTGCCCCGCACTACATCGGGGCTTAGGGCGGTCGCGACGGCGCTCGCGATCGGCACCGCGCTGCTCGTCGCCGGCTGCGGCGGCGGAGGGTCAAAGCAGCCGCCGGCGCAGGCGGCGAGGACGCAACCGCTCGAGACGATCTTCGAAGCGCAGTCTCAGCTGTTCGCCAGCCCCGGACCGACACTCGACACGCTCAAGGCGCTTGGCGTCGACGACGTCAAGGTGTTCATGCCCTGGGGCTCGATGGCCCCCGATTACGCCTCGCACACCATCCCGGCCGGGTTCCAGGCGAGCGACCCGGCCGCGTACGCGGCGGGATTGTGGGCGCCGTACGACGCGATCGTCCGGGCCGCAGCGTCGCGCGGCGTCGGCGTCGACCTCGCGCTCGAGGCCCCCGCGCCGCTGTGGGCAGTCGGGCCAGGCCTACCGGCGGGGACCTCACCCGGCTTCGTCGGGTCCTGGGAGCCTTCGGCCACGGAGTACGGGCTGTTCGTGAAGGCCGTCGGAACCCGATACGACGGCCACTACACCCCGGCGGGCCAGACATCATCGCTTCCCGCGGTGCGCTTCTGGTCGATCTGGAACGAGCCGAACTACGGTGCGCAACTCGCCCCGCAGGCGGTCGACAACTCGACGGTCGAGGTCTCTCCGCTGCTCTATCGGGAGTTGCTCGACGCGGCATGGACGGCTCTGTCGGCCACGGGCCACGGTCCGGCCACTGACAAGATCCTGATCGGCGAGGTCGCGCCCCGCGGGCAGACGACCAACGGTCAGCCGGGGAACTTCTCGGGGATGGTGCCGTTGCGTTTCATCCGCGCGCTGTACTGCGTGGACGGCTCGCTTCACCCGTTGACGGGGACGGCCGCAACCGTGCGCGGGTGCCCGGCGACGGCGGCGGCGTCCAAGGCGTTCCCGAGCCAGCATCCCGGGCTGTTCCACGCGACCGGATTCGCGGTCCATCCGTACCCCCAGGGGCAGGTGACGCCGAACGTTCCCACCTCGAACGAGCCCGATTACGCCGACCTGCCCAAGCTTCCCAGCCTCGAGGCGACGCTCGACGGGGCCGTCGCCGCGTACGGGCAGACCACGAAGTTCCCGATCTACAACACCGAGTTCGGCTACCAGACCAACCCGCCAGAGAAGATCGCACGAGCGATCAATCCGACGCTGGCGGCCTACTACATGAACTGGGCCGAGTACATCAGCTGGCACGACGCGCGGGTCGCGTCCTGGGACCAGTATCTGCTCACGGATCCGCCACCGCCGAGCAACTTCGACACCGGCCTCCAGTTCGCGAACGGACAGCCCAAGGACCCGATGCAGGACGCGTTCCGCATGCCGCTGTACCTGCCCCAGGCGAGCGGTAAACAGGGCCAGGCGCTCGAGGTCTGGGGCGACCTGCGGCCGGCCCACTACGCGATGCAGGCCTCTAAGGCGACCGAGGTCGCCGACATCCAGTTCAAGCCCTCGAGCGGCAGCGGCTTCAAGACGCTGCAGCGCGTCACGGTCACCGATGCGTACGGCTACTTCGAGTCGCCGGTGACGTTCCCCTCGAGCGGCTCGGTGCGGGTCGCGTGGTCACCACCGGGCGGCGGCATCTTCTACAGCCGGACGACCCCGGTGACCGTCGGCTAAGGGCGCGCCGCCGGGGCTGAGGAGCCGGCGGGCGCAACTTCCTCGGAGCAAGCCTGTTGTCAACACCGATGCACCTGGTGAGGCGAGTCGGGATCACGATGTCCGTCATCGGCTTGGCGATGGCGGCAGCGCTCGTGTCACTGCCGGCCCGAGCGGTCGCGCAGACGGGCCAGATCGCGATGTTCCAGGACGACGTGCGGATGCTGACCGTGCCCGGCCCAACGCTCGAGACGATGCGGGAGCTCGGCGCCGGCGTCGTGCGCGTGACGCTGGCGTGGAACACGGTGGCGCCCGCGCAGCGCCCGCCAGGCTCGGGCGCGGTTCTGCCGGCGTCCTATCCGGCGGGCAACTGGGCCATCTACGACCAGATCGTTCGCGACGCGCATGCCGACGGGATCGCGGTCGATTTCTCGCTGACCGGCCCCGCGCCGCTGTGGGCGACAGGCAGCGGGCAGCCCTCGCCCGGGAACTACGGCGAGTGGAAGCCGTCCGCGACGGCGTTCGGACAGTTTGTGGAGGCAGTCGCCACCCGCTACAGCGGCAGCTACGACCCGACCCTCGACGCGATCGCCCACGGCGACGCCAACGACCTGCCGCGGGTCAGCTTCTGGGAGCTGTGGAACGAGCCGAACTTCGGCGAGGACCTCGCGCCGCAGGCGGTCAACGGCTCGACCGTGCCCGCGGCACCACCGGCATATCGGGGCCTGCTCGACGCCGGGTGGCGTGGCCTCGGGCTGACCGGGCATGGCCGTGACACGATCCTGATCGGGAACCTCGACGCCCGCGGTTCGAACGGGCCGCCGCGCCGCGGTCAGCCCCAGGGCCTTCCGGGCAACTTCGGCCAGACCAAGCCGCTTCAGTTCATCCGCGCGCTGTACTGCGTCGACTCGAACTACCGCGAGTTGCGCGGACGCGCCGCCAGCGCGGTCGGATGTCCGACCACCGCCGCCGGCTCGCGGCAGTTCCGGAACGCCCATCCGGCGCTGTTCCGAGCGTCCGGATTCGCCGACCACCCGTACCCGATCAACCTGCCGCCGACCAAGGCCAGCTCGAACGATCCCGACTTCACCGAGTTCTCGGAGCTGCCGCGGCTCGCGAGCACGCTCGATCGCGTCGTGCGGATCTATGGCTCTCGCACGCGCTATTCGATCTACAACAACGAGTACGGCTACATCACCAATCCGCCGAACCACAGCTCGAGCCACTTCGTCTCGCCGGCGACCGCCGCGACCTACATCAACTGGGCGGAGTACCTGTCTTGGCGGAACTCCCGGATCGCGTCGACGATGCAGTACCTGCTCTGGGACCCGAATCCGACGGTGAACGTTCCCGAGTTCGGCGGGTTCGCCAGCGGCCTGGTCTTCTACGGCGGAGCGCCTAAGCCCGGGTACAACGCCTACCGCCTGCCGCTGTTCCTGCCGGTCACCTCGACGCGTCGCGGGCGCTCGCTCGAGGTCTGGGGCGGCGTACGCCCGGCGCACTACACCAGCCTCGACACCCACGGCACCCCCCAGCAGGTCCAGATCCAGTTCCAGCGCGGATCGAGCGGAGCGTTCACCACGCTGCGGACCGTGACGATCACGAGCTCGCGCGGCTATTTCGACCTGCACCTGACGTTCCCCGCGAGCGGCACGGTCAGGCTCGCGTGGTCGTATCCGACGAACGACCCGTTGCTCACGCCGAGCCTGATCACCCCGGGCAGCGCCGACACCGTCTACAGCCGAACGGTGAAGGTGTCGGTGAAGTAGTGGTCAGGACCTGCCGACGTACCGCGGCGCTGCTGGTCGGCTCCGCGGTGGCGGCGGCGGTGGCCACGGGGGTGTCGGTCGTGCTGTTCGCGGCGCCGGCGCTCGCCTCCACGGGCCAGGTGTCGGTGATCGAGGACGACGCGCACCTCGAGGCCAATCCCGTGGCGACGCTCGAGCGGATGCGCCTGCTCGGGGCCGTCGTCGTCCGCGTGTCGGTGCCGTGGCAGATGATCGCCCCGGATCCGTCGTCGGCCCGCGTCCCCTCTGGCTTCGACGCGGCCGACCCGGCGGCGTACCCGGCAGCCGGGTGGGGGCTGTGGGACGAGATCGTGACCGACGCCAGGCGTGACGGGATCACCGTCGACCTCGACCTGATGGGCGGCGCGCCGCGGTGGGCGCGGGGACCGGGACGGCCGGCCGGGAACAGCAACCCCAACTGGGAGCCGTCGGCGGCCGCGTTCGGCCAGTTCGTGCGGGCGATCGCGACGCGTTACAGCGGGAGCTACGACCCGGCTCTCGGAAGGACCGTCGCGGGTGGCGCCGGCGACCTCCCGCGGGTCGGCTTCTGGTCGATCTGGAACGAGCCCAACTACGGCCCGAGCCTCGCCCCCCAGGGGGTTCCGGGCAATTTGGGCGTGCAGAACAGCCCGCGGACGTACCGGCAGATGCTCGACGCGGCGTGGGCGGCGTTGTCGGCCACGGGCCACGGTCCGGTCACCGACACGATCCTGATCGGCGAGCTTGCGCCCCGGGGCGCCGGCGAGTGGGGCGTGTTCTCGGGGATGAAGCCGCTGGTGTTCCTGCGCGCGCTGTACTGCGTTGGTTCGGATTACCGCCCGCTCCGCGGGGGCTCGGCCCGCGCCCGAGGGTGCCCGGCGACGGCGGCCGGCGCGCGGCGGTTCCGCGCGCAGCATCCCGCGCTGTTCGAGGCCACCGGCGTCGCCGACCACCCATATCTGCGGTGGTATCCGCCGACCGTCGAACCCGATCCCGACCCGAGCAACGGATCCTCAACGGCCGACTATGCCTCGCTCGCGGTGATCGCCCAACTGACCGGCGCGCTCGATCGCCTGCAGCGCGTGTACGGGTCGAGCAGGCGCCTTCCGGTCTTCGACACCGAGTTCGGCTACATCACGAGCCCGCCCAAGCACAGCCCGGACGGCAGGGCGCTCTACGTCTCGCCGGTTACCGCGGCGTACTACATGAACTGGTCCGAGTACGTCAGCTGGCGCAACCCGCGCATCACGTCGTTCGCGCAATACCCGATCTACGACCCCGTCCGTCCGCTCCGCTCGAACGACTGGGGCGGCTACGCGAGCGGCCTGCTCACCTGGAAGGGCGTCCCGAAGGCCACCTACGCCGCCTGGCGCCTGCCCGTGTTCCTGCCGATCACGTCCACGCGGCGCGGCCGGTCGCTCGAGGTCTGGGGGTGCGTCCGTCCCGCACCGTTCGCGGCGTTCGACACGGGGGCTGCGCAAATGGTTGCGATTCAGTTCGCCCGCGGTTCGTCGGGGGCGCTCGGACCGTTCACGACGATCCAGACGGTGACACTCGGCGGAACGAGCAGTTGCTACTTTGACCTGCGGGTTAAGTTTCTCGCCAGCGGGCGGGTCAGGCTCGGTTACACCTACCCGCCGTCCGATCCCCTGCTGCCGGCCCAGCAGGGCCAGATCGTCAGCCGTTCCGTCCAGGTGACGCTCCACAAATGAGAGCACGACTTCGCATAGCCGTCGTACTCGCGATCGGGCTCTCGTTGAGCACGATCGCACTTTTGTCAGCGCTTGCGTCCGCTCCCGCCGCGTTCGGCTCGGCGGGTCAGATCTCGATCATCCAGGACTCGACGCGGATGCTGTCGGCCCCCGCCCAGACGATGAGCACCTTCCGCGCGCTCGGCGTCCGGACGGTGCGGATCATCGTCGTGTGGGCGCAGATCGCTCCTGGGGCGACGGCCCGGAAGGCGCCGGCCGGGTTCAACGCCTCGAACCCGTCCTCGTACCCCCAGGCCAACTGGGCGCCGTACGACGAGATGATCGAGCTCGCGCACGCCGACGGACTCGGAGTCGACCTGACGCTGAGCGGCGGCGCGCCGCGCTGGGCCGAGGGCCCCGGGATCCCGGCGTCCGCACTTGACAACCAGTTCTGGGCCTGGCGCCCGTCCGCGAGCGCGTTCGGCCAGTTCGTGCGCGCCGCCGGCCAGCGGTACAGCGGGACGTACGTGGCGCCGGGCCAGACCGCCCCGCTGCCGCGCGTGAACTTCTGGGCGGCCTGGAACGAGCCCAACTTCGGCGAGGACCTCGGGCCGCAGGCGGTCAACGGCTCGACCGTCTCGGTGGCGCCGGGGATGTACCGATCGCTCGCCAGCCAGATGTGGAACGGCCTTCAGGCGACGGGGCACGGCCACGACACGTTCCTGATCGGCGAGTTCGCGCCGATGGGCCTGAGCGGCGCCGCCGGGCCTGGCCATCCCCAGGGCCTCCCGGGCGACTTCAGCCAGACCAAGCCGCTCCAGTTCCTGCGCACGCTGTATTGCGTAGCCTCGAACTACCGGGAGTTGCGCGGGCACGCGGCCCAGTCGGTCGGGTGCCCGGCCACGGCCGCCGGCTCGCGGAGCTTCCGCCGGCAGAACCCGGCGCTGTTCAACGCCACCGGCGTCGCCGACCACCCGTACTCCTTCACCGGCTCGCCCCCGAATGTCGAGACCTCGACCGACCCCGACATCGCCACGTTCCCGCGCATCCCGAATCTCGAGCACGCGCTCGACCGGGTCCAGCGCGTCTACGGCTCGGGCAAGCGGTTCCCGATCTACAACACCGAGTACGGCTACATCACCCACCCCCCGAACCGCTTCTCGTACCCCTCGCCGGCGACCGCCGCGTACTACATCAACTGGGCCGAGTACCTGAGCTGGAAGCAGCCGCGGGTCGCCACGACGATGCAGTACCTCCTGTACGACCCGACACAGACCGCCGCGACCGCCAGTGGCGACGGCGGCTTCGCAAGCGGCCTGGAGACCGTCAACGGCAAGGCCAAGCCCGGGTACGCCGCCTACCGCCTTCCGCTGCTCCTACCGGTCACCTCGACGCGGCGTGGCCGCTCGCTCGAGGTGTGGGGGTGCGTGCGGCCGGCGCGGTACGCGATCCCCGGTGGCGGACAGCCGCAGACGGCTCAGATCCAATTCGCGCCTCACGGTTCGTCGGGCGCGTCGTTTGCGACGCTCCGCACGGTGACGATCTCGAACGCGAACAACTGCTACTTCGACATGCGGATGAAGTTCCCCGGGAGCGGCACGGTCAGGCTCGCCTACACATACCCGAACGATCCGCTGCTGATGTTCCCGCCGGCGGTGTCGGGCTCGACCGTGTACAGCCGGTCGGTGTCGGTCACGCTGCGATAGGCGCGGTGCGGCCGCGGGCCGATTAGGTGGCGTACATCGCGTCGATCTCGGCCTCGTACTTGGCGTCGATCGGCCGGCGCTTCAGCTTCATCGTCGGCGTCAGCTCGACGCCACCTGGCAACCAGTCCCCGGGCACGATCGTGAAGCTCTTGATCTGCTCGACCCGGGCGAGATGCTCGTTGCCGCGGTCGATCGCGGCTTTGACCGCGGCGATCATCGGCTCGGCGTGCGCGAGTCGCTCGAGCGACGTGTCCTCCATCCCCTGCTGGGCCGCCCACTGAGGGGCGAAGTCGGCGTCGAGCACGATCAGCGCCGTGTTGTAGCGCCGACCGTCGCCGATGCAGACGGCCTGTGCGATCAGCGGGCTCGCCGACTTGATCGCGGCCTCGATGTTGGCCGGAGACATGTTCTTGCCGGCGGCGTTGATGATGATCTCCTTCTTGCGGTCGACGATCCTCAGGAAGCCGTCCTCGTCGAGCGAGCCGATGTCCCCCGTATGCAGCCAGCCGCTGGCGTCGATCGCCTCGGCGGTCTTGTCCGGCGCGTTGCGGTAGCCGGTCATCACGCAATCGCCGCGGACGAGCAATTCGCCGTCGTCGGCGATCTTGATCTCGACGCCTGGCTCGGCCGGCCCGACCGTGCCGATCCGCACCTCGCCGGGCCGGTTGCACGTCCCGACCCCGCACGTCTCGGACATGCCCCACAGCTCAGCCACCTCGATCCCGAGCGCGTGGAAGAACTCGAGCACTTCGACCGGGGTCGGCGCGGCGCCGACGTTGACCGCGATCGCCTGGTCGAGGCCGAGCATCGCGCGCAGCTTGGAGAACATCTGCTCGTCGGCCTGGGCGACCTTCGCCTCGAGCTCGTCCGGTACGGGCTCTCCCCGCTGCCGCAGCCGCACACGCTCGATCGACGCCGCGAGCGCCTCCTGGATCGGGCGTCGCTGCTCGTCGGGCTGGGCCGCCTGCATCGTCTCGAGACCGGCCTTCAGCTTCTCCCAGATCCGCGGGACCGCGAAGAACCAGGTCGGCCGGACCTGCGGCAGGTACGACAAGATCTCGCGCGGGTTCGGGCAGCAGGTGATCGTGCAGGAGTAGATCACCGGGATGTAGTGGTGGGCCATCCGCTCGGCGATGTGCGCCGCGGGCAGCCACGAGATCACCTTGGAGCCGGCATCGAGGCGGATGACCTGCTCGACCGCCTGGGCGCCCGACATCACGTTGCGGTGCGTGAGCTGCACGCCCTTTGGCGGCCCCGTCGTGCCCGAGGTGTAGATCAGCGTGACCAGGTCGTCGGGGCCGATCTGCGCGAGCGACGAGTCGAGATCGAAGTCCGGGTTCGATCCCTCGACGTCGGTGAGTGAGATCGTGTCCTCGGGCGGGTCGCCGTCGATCAGGATCACGTGCTCGAGCCCCGGCAGGTCCTTGCGCGCCTCGAGCAGCGCGCTCGTGTGCGCGTGCTCGACGATCGCCACCTTCGAGGCCGCGTCGTCGATCAGATACCGAATCTCGGCCGGCGGGTAGGTCAGGTAGATCGAGAACGGAGTCGCGCCGAGCATCGCCACCGCCAGGTCGACGACGTGGAACTCGGGCCGGTTGCCGAGCATGATCGCGACCGTGTCGCCGCGCTCGACCCCGAGCTTCGCGAGGCCTCCGGCGACCGCCTCGACGCGGCTGAGCAGCTCCGACCACGTCAGTGACACGCTGTCGTCCGGGGTACGGACGGCGACGATCTCCGGATGGTTGGCCGCGGTGCGCTTGAGCGCCTCCGTCAGCGTCGGGGCGTCGACCGCGCGTCCCACCGCCGACGAGACCGTGCTGCTGCTCTCCATGCCTCTCCTCCACCGTAGCGCTTGACTGCGCCGCGTACCGTAGCAGCGAGAGGTGTGAGCGCTCGCCGCCTGGCGGGGGCTGGCTAGCTCGCTAGTGGATGCCGAAGCCGGGGCCGGAAAGCGTCGAGATGTCGTTAGTGAGGCCGATCGCGAACACGAGCAGGATCAGCACGAAGCCGACCACGCCGGCGCGCTCCATCACGTCGAACGAGATCCGCCGGCCCCTGACCTTCTCCGCCACCGCCCAGAACACGTGGCCCCCGTCGAGCGGGAGGAACGGGAACAGGTTGATGATCGCCAGCGACAGCGAGATCAGGCCGAGCACGGCGAACGCCTGGGTGGTGCTGGTGGCGAACGACTCCTGGGTGGCCGTGTAGCCGTAGACGATGCTGTGTAGTTGCTTTCGCTCCTGGGGCTCGAACAGCCGCGCCACGACCGACACCGTCCGCGTGGTGACGTACCACATGTTGCTGCCCGACAGCGAGGCGCCCTTGAACACGCTGACCGGTTGCTGGGTCGTGCCGAAGCTGACGCCGAGCAGCGGGCGGTTCTCGCCGTCGGCGGTGCTGTATCTCGGCTTGATCTCGAGCGTCATGAGCTTTCCGTCGCGGCGGACGACGACGCGGGCGGGCGTCGCCGCGACGCAGTTGTTCACCTGGGCGCCGGCGCAGCGATGGGCGGCGATCTGGTTGCGGATCGCGGTCTCAGAGCTGCTGACGCCGTCGACCGAGATGACCTGATCGCCGGGGCGGATCAGCGCCGCCGAGGCCCCGTTGGCGGTGACCGTCTGGACGGTGGTGTTGGCTACGGACTGGCCGTTCGACACGGCGATCGCCCAGAAGATCACGAAGGCGATCACCAGGTTCACCGCCGGACCGGCCAGGATCACGACGACCCGCTTCCACACCTTCTGGTTGTAGTAGGCGCGCGGGACGACCTCGGGCGGGATGTCCTCGTGGGGGTTCATCCCGGTGATACGCACGTAGCCGCCCAGTGGGAACGGACCGATTCCGTACTCGGTCTCGCCGCGGCGGAACTTGACCAGCAACGGCCCCATGAACAGCGAGAACCGCTCGACCCGCATGCCCACGGCCTTGGCGGCCGTGAAGTGGCCCGCCTCGTGCAGGATGATGAGCGCTACGAAGCCGAGGAAGGCCAGGACGTAGGACACGGTTTCAGTGTGGCAGGGGTTTCTGCGGTGTTCGTAAGAACGCGACCAGATCGGCTACGCGAGTGCTCGTTCGGCCACAAGCTCGCCGGCGAGCCTGCGCGCATCGGCGTCGGCCTCGCCGAGCGCCTCGAACGAGTGGACCGGTTGCGACGGGAGCTCCTCGAGCGTCTCCTCGATCACTGCGGCGATGTCCAGGAACCGCAGCCGGCCGCTGAGGAACGCGTGCACGGCAACCTCGTTGGCGGCGTTCATCGTGCACGTGGCGGTGCCGCCCGCCCGCGCGGCCTCATGGGCGATCCGCACGCAGCTGAAGGTCTCCTCGTCGACGGGTTCGAACGTCAGGCTTCCGAGCTCGACCAGATCGAGCGGGCGCACCGGGACATCGACCCGCTCCGGGTAGTGCAGCGCATAGGAGATCGGCACGCGCATGTCCGGGTACCCGAGGTGCGCGAGCGTGGCGCCGTCGCACAGCTGGATCAGGCTG
Organism: uncultured Solirubrobacterales bacterium; assembly: GCA_963822855.1. Classification (GTDB taxonomy): domain Bacteria; phylum Actinomycetota; class Thermoleophilia; order Solirubrobacterales; family Solirubrobacteraceae; genus Palsa-465. Next base: position 422,677 of record CAWGJE010000003.1, read on the forward strand.
TGGATGATCGACTGCCGGTGCACGACGATGTCGATCTGCTCATACGGCGTGCCGAACAGGTAATGCGCCTCGATCAGCTCGAGCCCCTTGTTCATCAACGTCGCCGAGTCGATCGTGATCTTGCCGCCCATCGCCCAGGTCGGGTGGGCCAGCGCTTGCTCGGTCGTGACGTGCTCGAGGTCTGCTCGCTTGAGGCCGCGGAATGGGCCCCCCGAGGCGGTCAGGATCAGGCGGTCGACGGTTCCGGGGCGCTCGGACGCGAGCAGCTGGTGAAGCGCCGAGTGCTCGGAGTCGACGGGGATGATCGCGGCGCCGGTCGCCTGCGCCAGCTCGGTGACCAACTCGCCGCCCACGACCAGCGACTCCTTGTTGGCCAGCGCGAGGTCGATCCCCTCGGTCAGCGTCGCAACCGTCGGGAGCAGGCCGGCCGAGCCGACGATCGCGTTCAGCACCAGGTCGCACTCGCACTCGGTGATCAGCCGGACGACGCCGTTCGGCCCCGCCAGCACCTCTCCCCCCGTCCACGCCTCGCTCGCCCGCGCCGCCGCGTCGGGATCGGCGACTGCGATCCTGCGGATGCCGTAACGCCGCGCCTGGTCGATCAGCGGCTCCCAGGAGCTGGCCGCGCTCAGCGCGACGACCGTGAGCTCGGACGAGCGCGAGACCACGTCGAGGGCCTGGACGCCGATCGAACCGGTCGAGCCGAGGATCGCGAGTCGACGGGGCACAATCCCAGTCTAGGCGGCGCTTGCCGCGCCGCCCGTCAGTGCACGGCGAGCCAGATGTAGTAGCCGACGACGACCGCGAACAGAGCCCCGTCCAGCCGGTCGAGCGCGCCCCCGTGCGGGCCGAACACGCTGCCCGAGTCCTTGACGCCGGCATCGCGCTTGACCAGCGACTCGAACAGGTCACCGAGCGGCGCAACGGCGGCCACCGCCACGCCGAGCAGCAGCGCGTGGCCCTGGGTCAGCCACGTCTGGTAGAGCCCGGCCAGGAACACCGCGATGACCGCCAGCAGCATCCCGCAGAACAACCCCTCGACCGTCTTGTTGGGGGAGACATTAGGGGCCAGCCGGTGGCGGCCGAACAGCTTCCCGCCCGCGTACGCGCCGGTGTCCCCCACGAACGTTCCGACCAGAACGTCGAGGAACACCCCGTTGCCGTGCGGCAGCTGCCGCAGCAACTCGGCGTGCGCGAACGCGAACCCGACCCAGTAGATGCCGAGCAGCGTGCCCGCGATCGCGACCGTCGGTCGCTTCCGGTCGCTCATCATCACCGCCAGCAGCGCCACCGGGACCGCAGCCATCGCGACCTCGAGCACGTGACCCTCGTTCCCGGATCGTGCGACGAGCACCATCCCCAGGACCGCGGCGAACCCGACCGCCGCGACCGGCCGCCAGATCTTCAACAGCCCGTACGCCTCGTGCATGCAGATCAGCCCCGCGGCGATCAAGAACAGGGCGAACGGCAGCCCCCCAAGGTTGTTGAAGATGATCGTGGCGATCGCCAGAGGGACCGCAACAAGGATCCTGGTGATCAGATCTCCGCGCCGGCGGGGCTTCTTCTCCCGGGGCTGGCGGGCTTCGCGCGCTTCGCGGGCGGCCTCGCGGGCTTCGCGCGCCTCGCGTGTCGCCTGCGAGCGCGGTTCGCGTGGCTCGCGACGCTCCCGCGAGGCCGACCGTCTGCGCGCCCGAGGCATCGCTACCTGCCTCCGAAACGACGGCTGCGCGCCGCGAAGTCCTCGAGGCTCTGCTCGAGCGATTCCCGTGAGAAGTCCGGCCACAGCTCGTCGCGGAACACCCACTCCGAGTAGGCCCCCTGCCACAGCAGGTAGTTCGAGATCCGGTGCTCGCCGCTGGTCCGGATGATCAGGTCGGGATCGTGCATGTCAGGGGCGTAGAGCAGGGCGCGGAAGTCGTCCTCGTCTCCCGATGTGAACTTTCGCGCTGCATCGACGATCTCCGCCCTGCCGCCGTAGTTGAAAGCCACGAACAGCGTGATCGTGTCGTTGTCGTGAGTCAGCTCCTCGGCCCAGGCCATGCGCTCGATGAGATGCGGGGGCACGGGGTCGCTGCGGCGTCCGATGAAGCGCATCCGAACGCCTTCGTCGTGCAACTCGGGCGTCTCGAGCTCGATTCGCCGCGCCATCATCGCCATCAGCCCCTGGACCTCCTCGCGCGGGCGAACCCAGTTCTCGGTCGAGAACGAGTACACGGTCAACTCGTCGATTCCGAGATCGACGGCATCGCGCAGCCGTGCCTTGACCGTGTCGGCTCCCGCCTCGTGTCCGGCGAGCGCCGGCAGGCCCCGGCGCGAGGCCCATCGCCCGTTGCCGTCGGTGATGATCGCGACGTAGCGAGCCCGTGCGCCGTTGTCGTCGGCGGGGTGGGCGGGCCCCGAATTACGAGGCACCGCCATCTAGACCTCGAGTATTTCGGCTTCCTTGTGCTTCAGCGCATCGTCGAGCTCGCCGATGCGCAGATCCGTCACCTTCTGAAGCTCGACTTCCGCTCGATGCTCGTCATCGGACCCTGCCTCGCCCGCCTCCTTGAGCTCACGCAGGTCGTGCATCACGTCGCGGCGGACGTTTCGGATCGCGACCCTGCCCTCCTCGGCGATGTGCTTGACCACCTTGACCAGCTGCTTGCGCCGCTCCTCGGTGAGCTCGGGGACGCCGAGGCGGATCAGGTTGCCGTCGTTGTTCGGAGTCAACCCGACGTCGGACTCGAGGATCGCCCGCTCGATCGCCTTGATCGAGCTCTTGTCATACGGCTGGATCGTCAGTAGCCGGGCCTCCGGCGCGCTGATCGTCGCGAGCTGCTTGAGCGGCGTCGCCGTCCCGTAGTAATCGACCTGGATACGGTCCAGCAGGGCCGGGCTCGCTCTTCCCGTGCGGACCGATCCGAACTCTGACTTGGTCGACTCCACCGACTTGTGCATCCGCTCCCGGGCATCGGCCAGGAGGTCGTCGATGATGTCGGTTGTCATGTCCTCACCAGCGTCCCCACTCGTTCTCCGGACACTATCTTGTCGATGTTGCGACCGTCGGTCATGTTGAAGACGACGATCGGGAGATTGTTGTCCATGCACAGGGCGAACGCGGTCGAGTCCATAACCTGGAGCCCGCGGGTCAGCGCGTCCTTGTGTGTGATCTCCGGAATGAACTCGGCGTCAGGGTCGATCCGCGGGTCGGCCGTGTAGACGCCTTCGACGCGGTTCTTGGCCATCAGGATGATCTCGGCGTGCAGCTCCGCGGCACGGAGCGCGGCCGCGGTGTCGGTCGTGAAGAACGGGTTGCCGGTGCCCGCGGCGAAGATCACGATCCGTCCCTTCTCGAGGTGGCGCATCGCACGCCGGCGGATGTACGGCTCCGCGACTTCGGAGATCGTGATCGCCGACTGCACCCGGGTCTGGACGTTCTCCTTCTCGAGCGCGTCCTGGAGCGCCAGCGCGTTCAGCACCGTCGCGAGCATGCCCATGTAGTCGCCGGTGGCACGATCCATCCCTCTGGCGGCTTCGGCGAGCCCGCGATAGATGTTGCCGCCGCCGACCACGATCGCGACCTCGACGTTGCGCCGGTGGACGGCCGCGATCTGCGCCGCGATCTCACGCACTCGCTCGGGATCTGTCCCGTACTCCAGATCGCCCATCAGCGCCTCACCCGAGAGCTTCAGCAGGATTCGCCGGTAGACGGCCGGATGTCCGCTCGACGGATGCGGGATGACGCTCGCGGAACTCAACTGCCCACAGAGAAGCGGCTGAACCGGCGGATCACCACGTTCTCGCCGGTCTCGCTGGCGAGTTCGGCGCGCAACTCCTCGATCGTCTTACCGCCATGCTTGTCCTCGTTGACGTGCTTCTGCCGAAGTAGCACAACGTCATCGAGCCACTTGTCGATCTTGCCGGTGACGATCCGCTCGCGGACGTTCTCGGGCCGGTCGGCCGCCTGCTCGACCGCGATCCGCTCCTCACGCTCGCGGTCCTCGGTCGGCACGTCCGCGTCGCTGACCGCGATCGGCGCGGCCGCCGCGATGTGCAGCGCGAGATCACGCGCGAACTCGACGAAGTTGTCGTTGCGCGCGACAAAGTCCGTCTCGCAATCGACCTCGACGAGTACACCGATCTTGTTGCCGGCGTGGATGTAGCTCTGGACCACGCCCTCGCTCGCCTCGGCGCCGGCGCGTTTGGCCGCCTGCGCCTGGCCGCGGGCACGGAGGATCTCGACGGCTCGCTCGACGTCGCCGTCGGCTTCGCTCAGGGCCTCCCGGCAGGCGAGGACGCCCGCGCCCGTGCGGTCGCGGAGCGCCTTGACTTCCTTAGCGCTGATCGCACTCATGTGTTCTCCTCTGCGGCGTCTGACTCGGGATTCTGCTCCGTCGCGGCGGTCTCGGTTTCCTCAGCGGGTGCGGGCACCGGCTCCTCGGAGGCCTGCGGCTGCGTCTCGGAGGCTTGCGGCTCGTTCGCGGGGGCCGGGGCCTCCGGCGCCTCGGTTGCAGCGGCGGCCTCCGGTTCCTCGGGGGCTGCGACGGCCTCCGGCACGACCGGTGGCGCTTCGGGTGGTGGCGCGGCTTCGGCCTCTGGCTCGGGTGCGGGCTCCGGCTCGGCTGCGGGCTCCGGCTCGGGTGCGGGCTCCGGCGCGGGCGGTGCCTGCGCCGCGGCGGCGGGCGCTTGTTCCACGGCTGGAGCCTCGGTCTCGGGGGCCGGCGCCTCGGCGGCTGGGGCCGCTGCCTCGGGCGCCGGCGCGGCCTGTGCGGCTTCTGCAGCCTGCGCCTCGGCGGCCGCTGCCTCCTGTCGCGCTCGCTCCTCGGCTTCCTGGCGCTCGCGCGCTTCGGTCTCGCGGCGCTCGCGCTCGAGGCGGGCCTGCTCCTCGGCCTCCTGCCGGGCTCGCTCCTCGGCCTCCTGCCGGGCTCGCTCCTCGGCCTCCTGGCGCTCGCGCTCGAGCCGCGCGCGCTCCTCCTCCTCGCGGAAGACGTTGTGGCCCTGGCTCACGACGTCGCCGACCGCCCTCGTGATCAGCGCGCACGAGCGGATCGCGTCGTCGTTGCCCGGGACCACGTAGTCGATCCCGTCGGGGTCGCAGTTGGTGTCGACCAGTCCGATGATCGGGATCCGCAGCCGCTGCGCCTCGCGGACCGCGATCGCCTCGGTCTTCAGATCGATCACGAACACCGCGTCCGGCAGGCGCTGCATGTTCTTGACGCCACCGAGGTTCGCGCGCAGCTTCTCCAGGTCGGCCTGCGCCGCCATGCGCTCACGCGTGGGCAGCAGCTGAAGCTGACCCTCGGTCTCGTAGCGCTCGAGGTCGTGCAGCCGCTTGATCCGCAGGGAGATGGTCTGGAAGTTGGTCAGCAGGCCGCCGAGCCAACGGTGGTTGACATAGGGCATGTCCGCGGCTTCCGCGTTCTCTTTGATGGTGTCGCGGGCCTGCTTCTTCGTGCCGACGAACAGCACGGTCCCGCCGCGGCGCGACACGTCCGCGGCGAACTGGCGTGCGTCCTCCAGGAGGACCTGGGTCTGTAGGAGGTCGATGATGTAGTTCCCATCGCGCTCGCCGAAGATGAAGCGGCGCATCTTGGGGTTCCATCGACGTGTCTGGTGGCCGAAATGGACGCCGGCCTCCAGCAGCTCCTTGATTCCGATCTGAGCCACTGCTTACTCCCTTGTGATTGGTTTGAACTACAACCCGCTCACACGCGCTCGTGGACCTCGTTTGCGAGGCAGGGCACGAGCCGTCTGAACAGGATCGGGGACGGTCTGTCTGAGTTTACGCAAGTTTTGGTGCGCCGCTACGTTTTCAGGTGTAGCGGGCCATTCGCTTCCCCTACCTTCAGCGGTGGCTCGTGCGCGGGCCGAACCTCCCTTCCCCTACCTCCGGTGGCTCGGTTCGCAACGTCAGGCGGGGCGGCTGTGGACGGGCCGCCCCGCCCTTTTTTCACGACCTTGCGTCGCGTCTGAGGTCGGCGGCGCGCCCCTGCTGTGGCGCACCGGTCCCTCATGCGTAGCTTCAGCCCCGGCCCCGCCCCACTCCGGTCCCGGGTTGTGGCCAACCCCTCACTCGCCACCCCGCCGCGGGGTGAATTCACGTTCAGCCACCTACTGTGTGGTCAAGTCCACGCTCGGCGCGCGGGGGTGGCCGAGTGTGGCCTTAGCCACTATCGCCCGGCCGCCGGACGCCCCCACTCCGCCGCTCACTCGCCGGCCTCCGCCACCGCCAGCGCTGCGACGAGATCGTCGGGGAGCGGCGAGGTGACGTCGACCGGCTCGGAAGTCACCGGGTGCTCGAACGCCAGCCTGGCCGCGTGCAGGAACTGCCGCGAGAGGCCGAGTTCCCCGCGGGAGCCGTACTGGGGGTCACCGGCCACCGGGTGGCCGATCGCCGCTAGGTGCACGCGGATCTGGTGGGTGCGACCGGTCTCGAGCGTGACTCGCAATAGGGCTGTGCCCGGGAGCAGACGCTCGATCTCGAAGTGCGTGCGCGCCTCGCGCGGCTCGTCGGTGTCGATCGACATCAGCTTGCGATCGCGCCGGTGGCGCCCGATCGGCGCGTCGATCGTCCCAGTCCTGGCGGAGGGATGGCCGTCGACGAGCGCGAGGTATTCGCGGCGGAGTCGCCTGCGCGCGAGGAGCGATTTGAGAGCGCGGTGGACCGCGTCATTCTTGGCCACCACCAGCAGCCCCGAGGTGTCGCGATCGAGGCGATGGACGATCCCGGCCCGCCAGGAGTCCTCGCCGCCGGCGGCCCGTCCCTCGAGCGCCTGCGCGAGCGTCCCCGCCCAGTGACCGCGGGCGGGGTGCACGACCACTCCCGCCGGCTTGTCCACGACCAGCAGGTACTCGTCCTCGTAAGCGACCCCGAACGAGGCCTGCGGCTCCGGCGCGAGCACCGGCCCGGGCTCGCCCGAGTCGTCGATCTCGATCGCCTCCCCTGGCTGCACCAGATGGCGCTTGGGCCTCCGCGAGCCGTCAACGAGCACGTGACCGGAGTCGATCAGCGTCTGCGCCCGTGCCCGCGAGCCGAGCGGAACCGCAAGGAACCGGTCCAGCCGGGTGCCGGCTGCCGCATCGGGGACGCGTAGTTCGATCCTGGTCTCGGTGCTCACCCTGCGCGCTTCCCTTCGAGCACGTACAGCAGCGTCAGCACGCCGAACGTGATCGACATGTCGGCGACGTTGAACGCCGGCCAGTGCGGCAACTGGATGAAGTCGGTCACCGCGCCATGGGCGATTCGGTCGATCAGATTGCCGATCGCGCCCCCGACGAGCATCCCGGTCGGCAACCACAGCAGCGGGCGCTCGGGTCGCATCGCGAAGTACCCGATCAGCAGTGACAGCGCCGCGAACGTGACCACGAGCACGAGCGCGCCACCGCCGGCGAACAACGTGAACGCGACGCCGGTGTTCCGATCGTGGACGAGCGTGATCCCGGGCAGGAACTTCTCGTGGTCGCCGGGGGTGATGCCGGCCGCGATCGTGTTCTTCGTGATCTGGTCGAGCGCGATCACGATCGCGGCGACAAGGCCGGCGCGCGCGAACGCCCTCACGCGGAGCGATGCGGTCGACTGAGTCATCCCACGCGGGCGTTCAGCCCGCAGCCACGGCCCCGCGCATCAGCCCTGGATCAGACTGACGACGAGCATCTGCACGATCCACAGGACGATGATCGCGATCATCGGCGTGAGATCGAACATGCCGATCGGCGGGATGAAGCGGCGGAAGATCTTCAGGTACGGCTCGCACACATCCCGCAGGAAGTTCATGATCGAGTCCACGACGCGCGAGTACGGCGGGCGCAACCCCAGCGAGAACATCATGTTGAGCAGGATGTACAGGAAGATCAGCAGGATGTAGACGAGGAACAGCGCCTGCACGTAGTTGGCGATGTCGCCCCGGGTGAGCGCCGCGATCACGGTCATCCGGTCCACCCCAAAACCGCGTCGAACGCCTCCTGGAACGCCGGCCGCACGCCACCTCGCTCGAGCGCCGCGAGCCCGCGGGCGGTCGTGCCGCCGGGCGAGGTCACCTCGCGGCGGATCGCGAGCGTGTCGTAGTCGCGCGTCTCGAGCAGCGCCGCGGTGCCCGCCATCGTCTCGGCGACCAGCCGGCCGGCCAGCGGGGCGGCGAGGCCGTGGCGAACGCCGGCGTCGACCTGGGCTTCGACGAGCAGGGCCTGGTAGGCGGGCCCAACGCCCATCAGCGCGCCGGCTGGGCCCATCAGCTTCTCGGGCACGGTGACCACGGTCCCGAGCCTCCCGAACAACTCGAGCACATCGGCTTCGAGTCGCGGGTCGACCTCCGGCTCGGGCGAGTAGCACATGACGCCTCGGCGGACCTCGACGGGCGTGTTCGGGACGATCCGGAACACGGGGACCCCGTAGGCACTCCGCAGGCGACCGACGTCGACCCCGGCGAGCACCGACGCGACGACCTTCGCGTGTCCCGCGAGCTCGGCGCTCACCATGTCGAACTGCGCCGGCTTGTGGCAGAGCACGACGAGATCGGCGCGGTCGGCGACCTCGACGTTCGAGTCGAACGCCTCGCCTCCGAGTTCCTGCGCCAGCGCTTTCGCCCTTCCCGAGCCGCCGTCGGACACGAGCACCGGATCTCCCCAGCCGCGCGCGAGGGCACGCGCCATGTTTCCAGCGCCGATCAGACCGACCTCCATGTAAGTAAATCTATCGCTGCCGGAGGACCCGGCCCGAGCCGCGGCTCAGCTCTGGTTGAAGAAACCCTTCTCGAGCAGCCGCGCGCGCTCCTCCGCAGACACCTCGACGTTGCGCGGAGTGAGCAGGAATACCTTGTCGGCGATCCTCTGCATGCCGCCGTCGAGCGCGTACGTGAGCCCGCTCGAGAAGTCGATCAGGCGCTTGGAAAGGTCGTGATCGGTGTTCTGAAGGTTGAGGATCACGGGGATCGCGTCCTTGAACTTGTCCGCGACGTCCTGGACCTCGTTGAAGTTCTTGGGCGCGACGAAGTGGACCCGGTCGGCTCCCCCACGCCCGTTCCCACGTCCGGTGCTCACGGGGCGCAGTGAGGCCGTGCGACGATCGGCCTCGGGATCGTCGGCGAAGATGTCGTCGAACTCGTCTCGCCGACGCCGTGAACTGAGGCGCCGCACGTTCGGCCGTTCGCGATATGCGTCCTGGGCCTCGACCTCCGGCTCGTTGTACGGCTCGAGGTCTTCCTCGTAGTCCTCGTCATCCGCCAGCCCGAAGTACATGAGGGTGCGGTGCCAGGTATCTCGTAAGGCCATCTCGGAATCGAAGTTTCGGTGGGAGACCGTAATTCCCTGCTGTGATTATGACGCGCCGGATCGGTACAAGCTTGTGCCAAGTCGCACAATCGTCGCACCCTCCTGCACCGCGCTCAGGTAGTCCTGGCTAGTCCCCATCGACAGCTCGCGCAGGCCGTGCTCGGCCGCGAGCTCGCGGAGCGCCGCGAAATGGCGCCGGCTCGCCTCCGGGGTCGGCGCCAGCGGAGGCATCGTCATCAGCCCGACGATCGTCACCGGGGACCGCTCCAGGTATCCAGAGAGCTCCGACGGGGCGATCCCGCTCTTCCCCGCCTCCCCGGCGACGTTGACCTCGATCAGGACCTCGGTGCCGGGAGTTCCGTGGCGCCCGAGCTGCTCGAGCGCCGACTCGCTCGCGACGGTTTCGATGTAGCGGACGTACGGGAGCACCTGCCGGACCTTGCGGCTCTGGAGATGGCCGATGAAGTCCCACGTGAACGCGCCCGGGTACGCCTCCGCCTTCGCCACCAGATCCTGGGCGCGGTTCTCGCCGACCAGCTCTATCCCGGCCTCGGCGAGCACGCCGAGCTCCTCGACCGCCACGTACTTGACCGCCGCGAGGATCTGCACGTCGGCCGGGTCCCGCCCGGCGGTAGCGATCTCGGACCGGACGCGCTCGAGGTTCTCCCTGACCGCCTCGGCCCGCAGGCCCCTGATCAGCTCAACCACACCAGCCCGGCCTGCCGCCCGGTGATGCCGCGGTCGCGGCGGTGCGAGAAGAAAAGGGACTCCTCAGCGCAGATCGTGCACAGCTCGACGTCGTGCACCGTCTGCACGCCGGCCCGCTCGAGCTGGTCGCGCGCGATCGCCTTCAGGTCGAGGTTGCGCCCGTGGCGCACGCGCTCGCCGTACCCGGCGAACACCTCGCGGACCTCGTCGCCGACCTCGTAGCAGCATCCGCCCGCGCCCGGCCCGATCGCCGCCTCGAGCGGTCCGTCGGCACCCAGGTCGCGGATCGCACGCACGCCCTCGGTCACGATCCCGGCGGCGAGCCCGCGCCAACCGGCGTGGAGCATCGCGACGGCGCCGGCGTCCGTCCCGCCGTCCTCCGCACCGGTGCGTCCCGGCGCGGCCAGTGCGATCGGCAGGCAGTCGGCGGTCATCACCATCGGCGCGACGCCTTCGAGACGCGTCGCCTGTGCGTCCGCGTCGACCAGTTTTATGTCCTCGGCCGGCAGCGGCGCCACGCCGACATCGGCGGTCGACTCCACCGTGCGCACGGTCGTCCCGTGTACCTGACGGATGTACGCAATTCGGGCGCCGACCTTCTCCTCGAGCCGTGATCGGTTCTGCCGGACCGCCTCGGGGCGGTCGTCGGTCAGCCGCCCGAGGTTGAGGCTCGTGTAGGGGCCTTCCGAGAATCCACCGCGCCGGGTGGTGAAAACCACCCGCGCGCCGGCGAGATCGATCCCCACGTGCTCGTCCCAGGCGTAGAAGGGCTCGGGCAGCCTCACCTCAGATGCAGCTCCATGTCCGGGATCGGCGTCCGCTGCGCGTACTCGAAGTGCGCGGCGCCGCGCGCGTGCATCGTCGATGCGTGCGCCCATCCCCCGACTCTCGGGGCCCGCTCGTACAGGTGTAGGCGGATCGACGCAGTCTCCGTGTTGTAGCAATAGGCGTACTCGCCATCTGGATCCCGATAGGTGACGCCGGCGAGACGCTCACGGTCGGCGTCGACCTCGACGATCAGCTTGCGGGTGCGGTCGGCCGCCTCGAAGCGCCAGCCGGTGAGCGCGTAGCTGCTCCAGTTCCGGAATACGCGGAGGGGCGAGATCGACGCGAAGTCTCGGCCGGCGAGGCGGCCGACGACGGGCGTCACCGGTCCGAACTCCCTCCCGGCGCGGGTCGCCGTCACCGACACGGCATCGATGAACGCTCCGAGCGCGGCCCGACCGTCCGCGGTCCGCAGGTCGTTGCAGTGGACCCAGGCCCATGAGCGGGCGTGCTTCGCGCCCCAGATGTGCGCCTGACCGCCGCGAGCGCCGGCAAGCTCGAGTCGCTCCCCCGCGAAATCGACCGTACCCTCGATCGACAGGTCCGCGTGCGGAAGCTCGAGCACGGTCTCCGCCAGCCCCAGCCGCTGCAGCACCGGATGGACGTGGCCGTAGTGCGTCCCGGACGGTGTCCACCGCAGATCCCAGGCCACGTCGTCGAACGCGCCGGCCATGCGATCGTTTGTCAGCAGCGCGTCGGCGACGAGCAGTTCGAACGGATCGGCCCGGGCGTCGAGGCGGTCGATCGGCACCGTCGCCTTACGGGCGAGCACGGGTGCCCGCCCATCACGCGGATCGGTCACCACGAACCACAGCGCCGCCGAGGGCGGCTCGTCGGTGCCCGGGAGCGGCGCGGTCATCGTGTAGCGGATCCACACTCCGACGCCTGACCGCGGGTCGGTCAGCGTCAGGTAGTAGACCTCGTAGTGACCGGGGCTGCCGTCCCAGCGCAGCACGTTCGGGGGTGTCGGCACGCGCGCAGGCTACCCGGGCGTGCCTCCGCCGGCCGCAGGGCCGGCGGCGGCGGCCAGCGCCACCGCGAGTTCCTGCTCGCGGCCGTCCACCCGCCCGTCGAGCTTCGCGGCCAGCGCAGCACGCAATCCGCGCCCGATCGCGGGGCCTTCCGGGACGCCCGCGGCGAGCAGATCACGCCCGTCGATGGCGAGGCGGACGTGGCGGATCATGTCGAGCCAGGCGCGAGCCTGTTCCTCGGCTCCGAGCGCACCCGCCAGCGCGACGACTTCGGCCGGCGCCCCCGCGGCCGAGGCCGCGATCGCCGACGGCGCGCGCGCCACCGACAGCGCCCGCGCGAGGTCGCCGGCGCTCGTCGCGGCGAGCAGAATCGCGTCTCGGTCCTCGGCCTCGAACGCGAGCGCGTCGAGCAGCGCACTCAGGTCCGTCGCCGGTACACGGCGCGCTGCAACCGACAGCGCCAGCCGGTCGGGCCGGCCGTCATCCGGCAGCAGCGTCAGCGCCCGGCGCGCGAGCGTCTCGCTCTCGCCCGCGAGCCCGAACGCCGGGTGGACGGCGGCGTCGAGACCCAGGTCCGACAGGGCGCCGAGCGCTCGGACCGGGTCCGGCTCGCCGGCGAGCAGCCTGAGCTCGGCTCCGATGCGCGGGCCGCTGACCGTGTCCGGGGCGCCGGCGGCGATCGCGCCCTCCGCCAGCGCCCGCGTGTGGGGCTCGATCTCGAAGCCGAGCCGGCTCGCGTAACGGACGAGGCGGAACAGCCGTGTGGGGTCGTCGATGAAGCTCCCGTCGTGGAGAACCCGCAGCCGGCGCGCCTCGAGATCCTCGAGCGCGCCCGGCACGGCCGTCAGCTCACCGGCGCGTTCGCCGGCGAGCGGGATCGCGATCGCGTTGACCGTGAAATCGCGCCGGCGAAGGTCCTCCGCGAGCGGCGCCGGCTCGACGTCCGGGAGCGCTCCGGGGTGGTCGTAGGTCTCGCGTCGTGCGCGCGCGATGTCGTAGGTGAACCCGTCGAGGACGACGGTCGCGGTGCCGAAGCGGTCGTGCTCACGGACCTCGCCGCCGAGCGCCGCCGCCAGCGGAGCCGTATCGCCGTCGACAACCAGGTCGAGGTCGAACGGCGTGCCTCCGAGCAGGAGATCCCGAACCGCCCCGCCCACGAGATACGCCGCCGGCGCCGCCGGCAGCCGCGAGATCAGCGGTCGCGCGGCCGGGAGCGCCTGAACGCGAGCGAGCAGCTTGGGAAGAAACTTGGACATAGTCATAGTTTCTTCCCAACCGGCCCCGCGACGTCTCCACGCACGCGGTTCCGGGGTGAGCGGTGGCTAGCATGCCCGCAATGCCGAGTCCCGGTTCGCGACGGTGGCTGCGGTGGGGACTCGTTGCGGGAGCGGTCGTTCTGATCGCAGCGGGAGGCGCACTCGCCTTCGTCCTCCTCCGCTCGCCACACAACGTCTCAAATCCCGGCGTCGCCTTCACGGCGCCCACGACCACGGCCACGCCCAAGCCGAAGCCGGCCGTCAACAACTTCGTCTGGCCGCGGTACGGATACGACGCCGAGCGCACGCACTTCTTCCCGGGCTCCGACGTCCCGGATCCGCCGCTGCACATCGGCTGGCGGTTCCAGGATTACGCGCTGCTCGAGTTCCCGCCGGTCATCTATGGGAACGACTTGTATGTGATGGACGACGACGGCTCAGCGAAGGAGCTCGACAAGCGAACCGGCCACAAGCTGTGGGAGACAAAGGTCGGGACGCTCGCCGCCGCCTCGCCGGCGCTCGGGGTCGCGCAGGGCCTGATGTACCTCTCGGTCTTGTCCGTGCACGGCCATTCCCCCGGCAACGGCCAGTTCGTGGCGCTGTCGATGAAAACCGGACGGATCGTATGGTCCAAACCGATCCCGGCCGGCACCGAGTCCTCACCGATCGCGTTCGGAAACGCCGTGTACGTCGGCGACCAGAGCGGGACCGTGTACTCGCTGAACGCGACCACCGGCCACGTCAACTGGACCTTCCATGCCAGCGGTCCGGTCAAGGGCGGCCCCGCGCTGTCGGACGGCGTCCTGTACTTCGGCGACTACTCGGGGCGCGCTTACGCGGTGAACGCGACCACCGGGCATCAGGTGTGGGCGTCGAATACCAACGGGGCCGACTTCGGGTTCGGGTCGGGCAACTTCTATTCGACGCCCGCCGTGGCCTTCGGCCGGGTATATATGGGCAACACGGACGGGCGGGTCTACTCGTTCGCCGCCAAGACCGGCCAGCTGGCCTGGGCCACCGGGACCGGCGCTTACGTGTACGCGTCAGCCGCGGTCGACAACACGCCGGGGCTCGGCCCGACGATCTATCTCGGGTCCTACGACGGCAACTTCTACGCGTTCAACGCCCGATCCGGCGCGATCAGGTGGAAGCATCCCGCGGGGGGCAAGATCTCAGGGTCAGCGACGATCGTCGGCAACGTCGTCTACTACTCCGACCTCGGCACGAAGACGACCGCGGGCCTCGACGTGCGCACCGGCCGGCGGGTGTTCTCGTTCCCCGACGGCGCGTTCAACCCCGTCGTCGCCGACAACCACGCGATTTATCTGAGCGGATACACGTACCTGTACCAGATGCTCCCGAGTCGCTAACGTAATCGCCACACAGCGCTCGTAGCGCACTCACATAAAGCGCATACAGCGGACTTCCGCGCTCACAAAATCCCCGCACAAGCCGTGCAATGAAGCTGGCATGGAACGTGCGTTCGAGCGCTTCTTGCTATCCTGTACGGTCTATGCGTTGTCGTAGTGGAAGTCATTGCCAGGAGCCGACCCTGCCGGGCCGTAGGTTCTGCGAGGAGCACGCAGCAGAGCTCGATCGCATGCGCGAAGAGCTGAAGGACGCTGCCGCAGCCCGCATCGGTCGTGGTCGGCCTAAGCGGTCCTCGACTTGTTGCCGCCCTGGCTGTTATGAGCCCCGCGTTCCGCCCGCCGCGTATTGCGATGCATGCGCCGCCGCTGGATACGTGGAAGAGGCCGCCTAACCGCGGCTGCCTTCTACCGGGCCAACATACGAAGTGCAGGTTCCACCCGACGGGCCGGGATTCCGCGCCCGACGGGTGGCTGCGCTAATCCACAGGACGGATCGGGAATCCGTCGCGTGCCAGCGCGGCCTTGACTTCCGGAACCGTGTGCTGCCCGTAGTGGAAGATCGAGGCGCATAGCACGGCGTCCGCGCCCGCCTCGAGCGCCGCGTTCAGGTGCTCGATCTCGCCTGCGCCACCGGAGGCGATCACCGGAACGCCGACCGCGTCGGCGACCGCTGAGGTCAGGCCCACGTCGTAACCGGCGTTCGTGCCGTCGCGGTCCATGCTCGTCAAGAGGATCTCCCCCGCACCGCGCTCCACGCCCTCGCGGGCCCACTCGACCGCGTCGCGGCCGGTCGCCGTCCTGCCGCCGGCGACGAACGCCTCCCACCCCGCCTCCTCGCGTGCCTTGGCGTCAATCGCGAGCACCACGCACTGCGCGCCGAACGTCGCCGCCAGCTCGTCTAGCAGCTCGGGCCGTGCAAGCGCGGCCGAGTTGACCGAGACCTTGTCGGCGCCGGCATCGAGCACCGCCTGCGCGTCCTCTACCGAGCGAATGCCGCCGCCGATCGTGAACGGGACGAACACGTCGTCCGCCGTCCGCCGCGCGAGCTCGACGACCGTCTCTCGCTTGTCCGAGGTCGCGGTGATGTCGAGGAATACGAGCTCGTCCGCGCCCGCCGCGTCGTAGCGGCATGCGAGCTCGACCGGATCGCCGGCGTCGCGCAGGTCGACGAATCCGACCCCCTTGACGACGCGGCCGCGATCGACGTCGAGGCACGGGATCACACGCTTGTAGTGCATTTAGCCACCGTCGAGTACGGCCTGCCCGTCGGCGACCGTGAAGCGGCGTTCGTACAACGCCTTGCCCACGATCACGGCGCGCAGATTGACCTGGCGGAGCGCGACCAGCGCGCGTAGATCCTCGAGCGAGGACACGCCGCCCGAGTACGCATAGATGCCGCGGACCGCCTCGGCGACGCGGCGGGCGCCGTCGAGGTCGGGGCCCTCGAGCATGCCATCGCGGTCGATGCTCGAGTACACGAATCGCTGCACGCCGCGGGCTCCGAGCCGCTCGATCACCGCCTCAAGCGGAATCTCGGTCTGCTCGGTCCAGCCGGCTCCCGCGAGCTTTCCCGCGCGAGCGTCCACCGAGACGACCACGCGATCACCGAACTCGGCGACGGCCTCGTCGAGGAAGTCGACGTCGCTGTACGCGGCGGTCCCGATCACCACCCAGGTGGCGCCGGCTTCGATCGCCTCCCGGATCGCCTCGATCGTTCGCAGTCCGCCGCCGACCTGGAATCGCACATCGATCGCAGCCCCGATCCGCCGGATGTGATCGAGGTTCACGGGGTGGCCGCTGCGCGCGCCGTCGAGGTCGACGATGTGCAGCTCGCGCGCGCCCGCCTCCACCCAGCGTCGCGCGGCGTCGACCGGATCGGCGTCGTACACGGTGCTCTGGTCGAACTCGCCGCGGGTGAGCCGCACGGCCTTGCCCTCGAGGATGTCGATGGCGGGGAGCAGGATCATGCCCGCGCGCCCGCCACGCCGGCGCAGATCGCGACGAAGCCGTCGAGCATGCGCAGCCCGTTCAGCGACGACTTCTCGGGATGGAACTGAACTCCGAACACCGACCCGCGCCCGGCCATCGTGACAAACCGCTCGCCGTACTCGCACGTGCCGACGACCGTGTCGTCGTCGGCGGGCCGCGCCACATACGAGTGCACGTGGTAGAAGGGGCACCCCGGCTCCGGGAGGCCGGCGAGCAGTGGTGAGGAGCGTTCGAACCGAACCTCGTTCCAGCCGATGTGCGGGATCCGAAGTCCGCCGGCTTGCAGGCGCGTGACCTCGCCGGCGATCAGCCCCAGCCCGGGGGTCGTGCCGAGCTCTGCGGAGCCGTCGAACAAAAGCTGCATGCCGAGGCAGATCCCTAGCAGCGGCGTTCCCTGCTCCACGCGTGCCTGGATCAGCTCGACCAGGCCCAGCTCGCGGAGGTTGCGCATCGCCTTCGGGAACGCGCCGACGCCCGGGAGCACGAGCCCGTCACAGGCGCGCAGCTCGTCGTGGTCGCCGGTCAGCGCGACCTGCGCGCCGAGATGCTCGAGCGCCTTCTCCACCGAGCGACGGTTGCCCATGCCGTAGTCGATCACCCCGATGCGGCTCACGTCAGGGTCCCCTTTGTGCTCGGTACGCCGCGCTCGCTCGCGTCGAGCGCGATCGCGTCACGCAGCGCGCGGGCCAGCGCCTTGAACGCCGCCTCGATCATGTGGTGGGCATTCGTACCCCGCTCGATCGTGAGGTGCAGGGTCAGCTTCGCGTTGAGTGCCAGCGCGCGCACGAACTCCTCGACGAGCTCGTGATCGAAGTTCCCGATCGCGCCCGGCGGGAGCGCGGCCTCGAACGCGCACAGCCCGCGGCCGGAGACGTCGATCGCGCAGGAGGCCCGGGCCTCGTCCATCGGGATCGTGGCCTGGCCGTAGCGGGCGATGCCGGCGCGGTCGCCGAGCGCCTCGTCCAGCGCCTGGCCGATGCAGATCCCGACGTCCTCGACCGTGTGATGTGCGCCGGTCTCGAGGTCGCCCCGCGCCTCGATGCCCAGGTCGAGGCGGCCGTGGCGGGCCAGCAGGTCGAGCATGTGATCGAAGAAGCCGACGCCGGTGTCGCGCTCGCCGGCGCCGTGGCCGTCCAACGCGAGGCTCACCTTGATTTCGGTCTCGCCGGTTTTCCGTTCGATCAGGCCGATGCGGGTCATCGGCCCCCATTCTCCCGAATGCGTACCTCCATCGACTGAGCGTGCAGCTCGAAGCCCTCGGCCCGCGCCAGCGGCGCTGCCGTCCGCGCGAGCTCCGACGGATCGCCGATGTGGACCTCGCTGAAGCGCCGCAGGAAGTGGTCCGGTGAGACGGCTGAGGCGAACCGCGCGGCGCCATTGGTCGGCAGGATGTGGTTCGAGCCGGCGATGTAGTCGCCGAACGCGGTGGCGGCGCCGGCGCCCACGAACACGCAGCCGGCCCGGGTGACGCGGTCCGCCAGCGCCTCGGCCGCAGCGCCGACGAGCTGCAGATGCTCGGGCGCGAACGCCTGGGCGAGCGCGAGCGCCTGGTCGGAGTCGGAGGCCTTCACCAGACAGGCCACCGCACCCGTGACCTGTCCCTGGGCCAGCCGTGCGTCGAGTGCGTCGAGCAGCCGCGGGTCGTCCGAGACCGCGACAACCAGCGTTCCCGGGCCGTGCTCGGCCTGGGCGAGCAGATCGAGCGCCAGCGGGGCCGGATCGGCGTCGCCGGTGGCGATCACGAGCAGGTCACTCGGGCCGGCGAAACCGTCGATGCCAACCTCACCGGATACCTGGCGCTTGGCCTCCTGCACGTACAGGTTTCCGGGTCCGACGATCACGTCGACGGCGGGGACGGTCGCGGTCCCGTAGGCGAGCGCCGCGACCGCGTGCGCGCCGCCCATCCGGTACACCGCGTCCACGCCGGCGAGCCGGCAGGCCGCGAGCACCACTGGATCAAGGTCTCCGTCCTTTCGGGGCGGCGAGCAGACGGCGATGTGTCCGACCCCGGCGAGTCGCGCGGGAACCGTGCCCATCACCACCGTGCTCGGATACGGGGCCCGTCCGCCGGGAACGTAGATCGCGGCGCGGTCGACGGGCGCGTGGCGTTGGATGACGCGGTTCTCGCCGAACTCGGTCACGGTCGGCGGTCCGGGCAAGCTGGCACCCGCCACGGCCGCGACGTTCTCGATCGCGCGCTCGATCCCGTGGCGGACCGCCGGGTCGAGCTGCGAGAGAGCGCTGTCGAGCTCGCCGTCCGGGACGAGCAGCGCTTGCGGCTCGCGTCCCCCGGTGTCGAGCGTCCGGGAGTAGTCGCGCACGGCCCGGTCACCGCCGGTGCGGACGGTGGCGATGATCAGCGCCACCCCGTCGCGGACGGACTCCGGCGGCGGCACGAGCTTGCGTATCTCGGTCGCCACGTCCGGGGCGTTGTCGCGCGCTAGCGCCAGCCGTTCACACCGCATCGAGCCGCCCCAGCAACGCGTCGATCGTTAGAGCCTTCAGCTTGTGCGCCACGGGGTTGGCGATCAGACGCGCGGTGCTCCGCGCGATCTCCTCGCGCACGACCAGCCCGTTCTCCCGGAGAGTCGCGCCGCTCGCGGTCAGGTCGACAATCCCCTCGGCCAGCCCCGCCAGCGGCGCCAGCTCGACCGATCCCTTGACCTCGACGATCTCAGCCTGGCGTCCTGTTTCGAGAAAGTAACGGGTGGCGATCCGTGGGTATTTGGTTGCGATCCTGACGACGCCCAGGCGTCTGAGCGCCTCGGCGGCGGGGTCCTCGCCGGCGACCGTCGCCAGCACCATCGTGCAGCCGCCGTAGCCGAGGTCGACGAGCTCATACAGCTCACGTTCGGACTGCTCCATGAGTACGTCCTTGCCGGTGATTCCGAGGTCGGCGGCACCGGCCTCAACGTACGTCGGCACGTCCGAGGGGCGCATCGTGATGATCCCGGCGTCGTCAAACAGGAGCTTTCGGTCGTTTTCTCGGACCTCGCGCGTGTTCAGCCCGATGCGGTCGAGAAGGTCGAGGGTCTCGGTGAACAGCGCTCCGCGTGGAACGGCGATACGCAGCCCGTTCATCGGCCGCGCTCTTCGCTGGTGAGCGCGATGTGGAGCCTCTCGACATTGAGCGCGAACCCGACCGCTGGCAGCGGCCGACCGAACTGCCCGATCAGCTCGTCGTAGCGTCCGCCGATGCCGATCGGGACACCATAGGCGGGGTCGTAGACCTGGAAGATCGCGCCCGTGTAGTAGCCGAGGCTGCGAATCAGGCCGAGGTCGAAGATGATCCGGTCGGCGACAGTGGGCGCAAGTAGCGCATGAACCGCGCGCATGCCCGTGACCGCGGTGTGGAGCGGTCCCTCGAGGTCCTGGAGCACCTCAGGACCGCCTCGGGTCCGCGGCGCGCGCAGGAGCAGCGCGGCGGCGGCGGGGTCGACGCCGAGTTCGGTGATCTCGCGCTCGAGTCCGACGAAATCGCCGTCGACGAGTTCGGTGAGGATGTGCTCGCGCCGGTCGGGGTCGACCGCGAGCCCGTCGAGCAGTGTCGGATACAGGGAGGCGTCTCCGAGTCCGACTCGATACGTCTGGAGCCCGGCCGCGTCGAGCGCCTCGCACAGGATCGTGAGGATTTCCGCCGTTCCCTCGGGGGCGGGAGCTCCGATCAGCTCGACCCCGGCCTGGAGGAATTCGCGCGACTGGCCGCGCTGCGGACGCACGCCGCGGTAGGCGTGCGCGAAGTAGCAGAAGCGCAGCGGCGGCTCGGCCTCCCGATAGCGCGTTGCGACGAGCCGCGCGATCGGGACCGTCATGTCCGAGCGGAGCACCAGCACCTGGCCGTGCTCGTCGAACATGCGGTACGCGGGGCGGCTCGCGAGCATGTTGGCGTTCTCGAACGTGCGCTCGAACTCGAGCGCGGGGGTGTACACCTCGCCGTAGCGTGCGCGCTCGAATACCTCCCGGATGCGGTCGGTCATCGCGCGAAGCTCGCGCATCTCGTCCGGCAGGAAGTCTCGCGTTCCGCTTGGAATGCGATCGACCATCGCCCAGGACTGTGTCAGTTACGGCTCGGCGACGGGGCGGCGGTCAGGCGGTGACGGGTACGTCATCCTCGCGCTCGATCCTCGCCCCGAGGTACCGCAGGCGTTCGTCGATGCGCTCGTAGCCACGGTCGATGTGGCGGACGTTGCCGATCTCGGTGACGCCGTCGGCCGCGAACGCGGCGATCAGCATCGCCATTCCGGCCCGGATGTCCGGCGAATCCACACGCTGACCGCGCAGCGGACGCGGCCCGACGACCATCGCCCTGTGCGGATCGCAGATCGTGATCGATGCGCCCATTAGAACGAGCTTGTCGACGAAGAACAGGCGGTTCTCGAACATCCACTCGTGGATCATCACCGAGCCCTGGGCCTGGGTGGCGAGCGCCAACGCGACGCTGGTCAGGTCAGCCGGAAACGCGGGCCACGGGCCGTCCTGCACCTTGGGAGTGTGGTCGCCCTTGTCGTTGCGGATCACGAGCTCCTGGTTCCCGGGAACGATCACGTCCGCGCCGCGCACCTCGGTACGCAGGCCCAGGCGATTGAACACGAGGCGGATCATCCGCAGGTCCTCGGTGACGGTGTCCTTGACGACGAGCTCACCGCCGGTGACTCCGGCGAGCGCGATGAACGAGCCGATCTCGATGTGGTCGGGCGCGATGTTGTGCGTGCAGCCGCGGAGGCTGCCGACGCCGTGAACGGTCATCACATTCGAGCCGATGCCGTCGATCTGGGCGCCCATCGCGGACAGCATCCGCGCCAGGTCCTGCACGTGCGGCTCGGAGGCGGCGTTGCGAATCACGGTCGGCCCTCGCGTCAGCGCAGCGGCCATCAGTGCGTTCTCGGTGGCCATCACCGACGGCTCGTCCATCAGGAAGTCACACGGCCGCAGGCCGAGTGGGGCCTCAAGCCTGATGTCGCCGCGGTCGTCCTCGACAGAGGCACCGAGCGCGCGGAACGCGTCGAGGTGCGGGTCGAGCCGACGGCGGCCGATCACGTCTCCGCCCGGCGGCGGCATGTGGGCGCGGCCGAACCTCGCCAGAAGCGGGCCCGCGAGCAGGAACGATGCGCGGATCCGCTCGGCCAGCTCGGGATCGACCTCGCAGCTGTCGACGCTCGAGGCGTCGATCGAGATCTCGCCCGGCCCGAGCCACTGGACTCGCGCTCCGAGCTGTTCGAGCAGCAGAGTCATCGCCTCCACGTCCCTGATCCGGGGGACGTTGCGGAGGATCACTTCGTCGTCTGTGAGCAGGCACGCGGCCAGGATCGGGAGCGCGCCGTTCTTGTTACCGGCGGGTGTGATCGTGCCCGCCAGGGGCCTCCCGCCTTCGATTACGAACTTTTCCATAGGGGGCCGCAGCGTACCTTCTCGCGTTGCCAGACCTAGCGTCGGCTGCCCTGGGCCCGGGCTCGACGGTCGTCGGGTGCGCTTTCGCGCGGCGGTCCCGCCCGGACGCGGTAGCGGCGGTGCTAGGGCCCCCTTGTCGCGAGCGTCGGTGATCCGCAGCTGCTCAGCTAGGGTTTCCGCCATGCCGGTTCAGCTTTCGCGAGACGCGGCCTGGGACCTTCTTTGTGAATGGACAGCTTCTGACTCGCTCCGGCGCCACATGCTGGCCGTCGAGGCGGCGATGCGCACGTACGCGCCTCGGTTCGACGGCGACGTCGAGCTATGGGGACTGACCGGACTCCTACACGATCTCGACTACGAGCGGTACCCGAATTTGGAGGACTCGGAGGACGGCCACCCCCGGTCCGCCTTGCGTGAGCTGGAGGCCCGGGGCTATCCGCCCGAGCTCGTCCGGGCGGTGGCGTCTCATGCTGATTTCCTCGAGGTGTCGCGCGATTCGCCGATGGAAAAGACCTTGTTCGCGGTCGACGAGCTCTCCGGGTTCATATTGGCCGTTGCCTACGTGCGGCCCGAAAAGCTCCAGGGCATGACACCCAAGTCGGTGAAGAAAAAGCTCAAGCAGCCGAGCTTCGCGGCCGCGGTCAATCGCGACGAGCTACGGCACGGAGCCGAGGAGCTCGGGGTCGACTTCGACGAGCACCTGACGATCGTCATCGGAGCGCTCGCGGCGAAGCAGGATGAGCTGATGCCGGCCGGGGCCGACGCGCCTGAGGGCCCGGAGAGCGTCGGCGAGGCGGATTAGGCGCCCGCGCGGCGCAGCTTGTACTCGGCGAGGCTCGGGACCACGCCGAGCGGCTCGAGCAGCCGGGCGAACTCGATCGCGCGCCGCACCGGGCCCTCGCCGCAGATCACGGTCAGGCTCCGCCCCTGGCGCTCGAGGCGGCGCTGCGTGCCCAGCAGGACCGTGAGGCCGAACGAGTCGATGAACTCGGCCCGACTCAGGTCGACGACGGCGTCACCGGTTTGCTTGCGGACGATGTCGTCGAGCTGCGGCATCAGCTTCCGCGCGGTCAGCACGTCAAGCTCGCCGGTCACGGTCACCACCGTCGCCTCCTCGGCGTGGCGGGTGCTCAACGCGAGTTGAATCGGCCCACGCGGGCGCAGAGACTTCCCGAGCGTCGCGTGGTTTGCGGGTCTAGTCATCGCCGCCGCGCTCCCTACCGAGATGATCCCCCCGTAGCCACGCACCAAAACCTGGGGGATCGGCTGTGGCGGGACGCATCTCAGGCGCCGGCCCTGCGCGCTCGGTACTCGTCGAGGCTGGACACGACGTTCAGCACCTCGGTGAGGCCGAGCAGCTCGATTACCTGCCGCACCGGCCCTTTTGGGCAGATCACCGCGAGATGGCCCCCGGCGCGGTGGCTGGCGTCCAGCACCGCGTGAACTCCGGCGGAGTCCATGAATGTGGCGTTGGTCAGATCGATCGCGATGTGTCGCGCGTTCGCCGGCAGGAGTGCGTCGAGCGCAGTCCTGAGTTGCGGAGCGCTCAGCAGATCGAGCTCCCCAGTGACGGCGACGACGGTGCCCGTCGGCTCGTCTCGGATCACGATTTCAAGGCGGTCCGGTTCCGCAGGGTCGTGCGATCCGATTTCCATGAGGGTTGGCCGTCTCGTGTTGGCCAGGCTCGCTGGCAGGTGCGAGCGCTGGCGATTGGTCGAGCCGGCGCTGATGCCCCAGCGGCCGCGCTACCGACACCGTGTCTGCTCGGATTGGGCGTCTCGCTTGCCAGAGCAACGCGAGACGCTCCGAGAAAGTAGCCCCCGGTGGTGGGTGCGAACCATCGCTCGTACGAATCCGTACGTCCGAATCCGGACAGGGCCGGCGTCCGACCCGCCTCCCCGTCTGCACGAGCTCGGAGCCGCCCTGTCGGCTATGGTCCGCCCGGCATGGCCGAGGCGGTCAAGATCGTCGTCCTCGAGGGCGACCAGACCGGACAGGAGCTGCTCGAGCAGTCCCTGCGGCTGCTCGATCCGGCGCTCCTCGGGCTCGAGCTCGAGCTCCAGCGGTTCGACCTCTCACTCGAGCGCCGGCGCGCCACCTCCAACGAGATCGTCACCGAAGCCGCTCGGGCGATGTGCGAGGCGGGACTCGGGCTCAAGGCCGCCACGATCACGCCCGAGGGTAAGGACGACGTCGGCTCGCCGAACCGCATCCTCCGCGAGGAGGTCAACGGAAAGGTAATCGTCCGCACGGGGCGCCGACTACCCGGGGTCACGCCGATCGCCGGCGTCCACTACCCGATCTCGGTCGTACGGATGGCGGTCGATGACGCCTACGGAGCCAAACAGTGGCGCGAGGGCGACGCCGGCGATCCCGCGGAGATCGCCTACCGGACGGAGAAGATCACGCGCTCCACCTGCCGGGCGGTGTCCGAATACGCGTTCCGAACCGCCGAGAAGATGCACGCTCGCGTGTACGGCGGCCCGAAGTGGACCGTTTCCCCCGTCTACGAGGGAATGCTCAAAGAAGAGATGGACGCGGCCGCCGCCCGGCATCCGAGCACGGCGTACGAGCCTGTGC
Organism: uncultured Solirubrobacterales bacterium; assembly: GCA_963822855.1. Taxonomy (GTDB): domain Bacteria; phylum Actinomycetota; class Thermoleophilia; order Solirubrobacterales; family Solirubrobacteraceae; genus Palsa-465. The sequence continues at coordinate 447,013 of CAWGJE010000003.1, forward strand.
TGATCGACGCCACCTACGCGGGCCTGATGTCGGGCGCCACCGACGCGCCGCTCGTGATCCCCGCGCTGAACCGCGACGGCGACTGCCTGTCGGATCTGGTGCTGCCGATGTTCGGCTCGATCGCCGGCGCCGAGTCGGTTCTGCTCGCGTTCGACATCGAGACGTACGAGACGACGGTCGCGATGGCCGAGGCGCCTCACGGCACAGCGCCCGCGCTCGAGGGCAAAGATTTGGCGAACCCGCTGGCGATGATCCTTGCTTGTGGCGCCCTGCTGAGACACGCGGCCGACCACCACGGGCCCGCCGCCGAGCGCGCCTCGCGGGCGATCTACGAAGCCGCGCTCGAGGCGATCGGGTCGGGTTGCAAGACGCCCGACCTCGGCGGCAACGCCACCACGACGGAGTTCACGACCGAGGTCGTCAACCGCGTTGCCACCAAGATCGAGGTCTGGTCCTCGCTCGGCTCGGCGGCCTGAGTACGTGATCACCGGCGCCCACTCGATCATCTACAGCCAGGACGCCGACGGTGCTCGCGCGTTCTTCAAAGACGTGCTCGAGCTGCCGTCGGTCGACGCCGGCCACGGCTGGCTGATCTTCGCCCTCCCGCCCGCGGAGGTCGCCACCCATCCGACCGACGGCGCCGGCCGTCAGGAGCTGTATTTGATGTGCGATGACATCCACGCCACGGTGGCGGAGCTTCGCGGCAAGGGTGTCGAGTTCAGCCGGCCGATCGTCGAGGAGCGCTGGGGCTCGGTCACGGCGATCGCCCTGCCCGGCGGCGGCGAGCTCGGGCTGTACGAGCCCAAGCATCCGAGCCCGCCGCACCGCGTCTGACCGAGTTGGAGCGGGCCGGGCGCACGACGAGAGCGCCGATTCGGGTCCGGGATCGCCAGCTCCGCGGCCTTCGATCCGGGCCTGCCGCCGCCCGCTGATTTCCGCCCTGCCAACGACGTTATGGAGCGCGTCCCTTCGACTGAATGGCGTCTTGCAACCGGGCGCCCATTCCGTCCGGACCGCCCCCTAGGGTCACGAACATATGTTCCAGTCTTCAGCCAACCGCCTGCGCGCCTGGTTCGCGGTCGTAGACGACTTCCTCGCCGACCCACCGGATGACGCGCGTCTCGATCTCGAGCCTTGGGCCACGCACCCCCATCGCCGCCCGCTTCAGTGGAAGCGAGCGCGCCGTGGCGGCAGCGTCCCACCCCCTCCCGCCTATTGCCTGTGTCCGGTCCGGACCACTCCGGACTTCGGCGGACGAAGCGAGGTGGTGCGGTAGTCGGTAAGCGTTCGTCCCGGACGGCCTCGTGCGGCTTTTCCGGGCGCTAACACCTTGAAGCCTGCGGTGAGGCCCTCGTAAGCCCGCTGTGAGGCTCTAGACACCTGTCACGAGGCCGAGGTGGCCCATGCACGGCACGCCGCGCTTGGGAGGTCTGACGCGCGCGCGTCGAACCGGGCGTCGGTCGCCCGGCCTCGGATGGGTAAACGCTCGGAGCTCTCAGTAGCTCTACGCGGCGCTCGCGCCGGCAAACGCCGAGTGCACGCCGTGCCAGGCCGCCTGCGCGCCCAGGATCAAACCGCTCGGCTCGCCGGTCGTCTGATCGCTTGGCGAGGTGAGAAGGGCGATTATGACCGCGATGAACGTGCCGATTCCGAGCACGACGCAGATGACGAGCAGCGCCAACGCCTGTGGGTTGGCGCGGAGGAACTTGACTACCGCCTGCATCTACAAGTTCCTCACAATGCTCGCTGCGTACCGCTGTAACAAATAAACCGGCGGCGACCTACTCTCCCAGGCCCTTGCGGGCCAAGTACCATCGGCGCTGAGGGGCTTAACTGCTCTGTTCGGAATGGGAAGAGGTGTTTCCCCCTCGCCATAGCCACCGGAAACCGGTAGAGACCGGGGCTAAGCCGCAAGCGGCTTAGCCCGAGGAGAAATCAGCGATTTCTCCCGCCCTCCTCGGGCCTTCAAAACCACACAGTGCCAATGCACGGATATCAAATATCCGTCAAGCCCTCGACCCATTAGTACCGGTCTCCTACGAGTGTCACCACTCTTCCAGATCCGGCCTATCAACCTGGTGATCTTCCAGGGGTCTTACTCCCTCAAGGGGATGGGAGAGCTCATCTTGAGGCCGGCTTCCCGCTTAGATGCTTTCAGCGGTTATCCGATCCGCACGTAGCTAACCTGCGATGCCCTTGGCAGGACAACAGATACACCAGAGGTGCGTTCGTCCCGGTCCTCTCGTACTAGGGACGAATCCTCTCAACTCTCCAACGCCCACGGCAGATAGGGACCGAACTGTCTCACGACGTTCTGAACCCAGCTCGCGTACCGCTTTAATGGGCGAACAGCCCAACCCTTGGGACCTACTTCAGCCCCAGGATGCGACGAGCCGACATCGAGGTGCCAAACCGGGCCGTCGATGTGGACTCTTGGGCCCGATAAGCCTGTTATCCCCGGAGTACCTTTTGTCCGTTGAGCGACGGCGCTTCCACTTGCTACCGCCGGATCACTAAGGCCTGCTTTCGCACCTGCTCGACCTGTCAGTCTCGCAGTCAAGCTCCCTTGCTGCCTTTACACTCTACGCACGATTTCCGACCGTGCTGAGGGAACCTTTGCGCGCCTCCGTTACATTTTGGGAGGCGACCGCCCCAGTCAAACTACCCGCCTGTCACTGTCCAGCGCCCGGATTCACGGAGCACTGTTAGAGATCCAATACACCAAGGGTGGTATCTCAAGGTTGCCTCCACGCCAGCCGCAGCCGGCGCTTCCAAGGCTCCCACCTATCCTGAGCGAGATGCATCGAACCCCAATACCAGGTTGTAGTAAAGGTTCACGGGGTCTTTCCGTCTAGCCGCGGGTACTCGGCATCTTCACCGAGACTGCAATTTCACCGAGCCCCTCGTTGAGACAGCGTTCAAGTCGTTACGCCATTCGTGCAGGTCGGAACTTCGCGTTCATCCCCTGTTTCCAGGGGCGCAGACTATCCCTTCACCTCATCAGCGCCGTTAGGAGATCGTCTCGCGTCAGACGCCGCTTTCCGAGATTCATCTCGTAGGCGATGTCAATGATTTCGCGCAAGCCATCCCGCCGCAAATGATCGCCTTGCTCGATCATCCGGCAAACGTCCGCAAACGCCCCAAAGCTACGAGCTTTGGCTCCCCGGAGGGGATGGCGCTCGAAATGCGGAACAATCGGATCAAGCAAATCGCTGACCGCCCGCGCCTCGTACTTAAAGGTGCGATCGGCCTTCGACTCACGGATCCATCCGCATCCGAAGAACGCTTGTAGATCCCGTAGGAGCTCCAGGTCCTTCTCGTTCAGCGATAGCGAGAACGAGGGACGAACCTCAAGCCCGGTTCGCAGCTTGGCTCGTACGGCAAAGGACACGCAAAAGCATCCTTCGCCCTCCGATAGCCCACTGACGAACCACGGGTCCAGCGGAACTCTTTCTCCATAGGCTGCCCTTGTCGTGATGAGGGCCGGCGTATTGCAGGTCGATCCTTCTCGCCGCAAAGCGGCAATTCGACCCGCCTCTCCTTTCGGATCAGTCGTTACGGGGTCACTAGGACTTCCCTCGGGATTACCCTTCGCCAGAGGCGGGAGGGCTTCCCCGATATGAGCCGGTACTCGGTCACTCCTCGCGGAGTGACGGGGCAAGTAATTCTTACCCGACAAGGAATTTCGCTCAGATCTGTTACTAGCCGCCGCTAGACGGCTTTGACCTGGAGATCCTCCAGGCGGGTCGGTCATCTCTGCCGACCTCTGCATGTCGCCATGCAGCTCGGACTATCTCTTCTCCGGTTTCCCGGAGCCCGGCGTTTAGTCTCTGAGGGGTCAACTCCACTGAGTTGACTTCCCTGCTGATTGTCCGCACCCGTCACATTTTCACTGTACCGCCCGAGTCGGACGGAACGAGTAGTGACAAGATACTCGGAGTTTCCAGCATATAGCCAGGTTTTACTAAGGCTCGCTTTAAACCTTAGGACCGTTATAGTTACGGCCGCCGTTTACCGGGGCTTAGCTTCGGTGCTTTGGGTTGCCCCTAACACCTCCACGTAACCTTCCGGCACCGGGCAGGCGTCAGCCCCTATACGTCGTCTTACGACTTAGCAGAGACCTGTGTTTTTGGTAAACAGTCGCTTGAACCTATTCACTGCGGCCCTCTCGGGCTCCCCTCGCGAGGAGGTTCACCCTACTGGGGCGCCCCTTATCCCGAAGTTACGGGGCGATTTTGCCGAGTTCCTTAACGAGGGTTATCTCGATCACCTTAGTGTTCTCCACTTGCCCACCTGTGTCGGTTTTGGTACGGGCACGCGCTTTCTCCCTAGAGGCTTTTCTTGGAGGCAGGGCTTCCGGGACTCGCCGGCTTAGAGCCAGCTGCATTCGCACCTCAGGTTATGCGGCTCCGGATTTGCCTAGAGCCACCCCTACATGCTTAGCCCAGGACGACCATCGCCTGGGATCCCATAGCCTTCCTCGTCCCCCCATCGGTCAAACGAAAGCGACGTGGTACGGGAATATCAACCCGTTAGCCATCGACTACGCCTTTCGGCCTCGCCTTAGGTCCCGACTGACCCTGAGCAGACGAACTTTACTCAGGAACCCTTGGGCAATCGGCGGAGGGGATTCTCACCCCTCTTTCGTTACTCATGCCGGCATTCTCACTTCCGCCGCCTCCACGGCTGGCTTACGCCGCCGCTTCACTGGCGCCGGAACGCTCTCCTACCGCGCAAGAAGTCCGAAGACCTCTCACACCCGCAGCTTCGGTGACTAGCTTGAGCCCCGTTACATTGTCCGCGCTCGAACACTTGACCAGTGAGCTGTTACGCATTCTTTCAAGGATGGCTGCCTCTAAGCCAACCTCCTGGTTGTCTGTGCATTCGAACATCGTTTCCCACTTAGCTAGTACTTAGGGACCTTAGCTGGCGGTCTGGGCTGTTTCCCTCTTGACGCTGAAGTTTATCCCCCAGCAACTGACTCCCGGAGTAACCGTGACGGTCTTCGGAGTTTGCCTGAAGTCGGTAACCTGGTAGGGCCCCTAGTCCAAACAGTGCTCTACGGCCGCCACGGAATTGATCCGAGGCTATACCTAAATATATTTCGGAGAGAACCAGATATCACTGAGCTTGATTAGCCTTTCACTCCGACCCACAGGTCATCCGCCCAGTTTTCAACCTAGGTCGGTTCGGTCCTCCACGAGGTCTTACCCCCGCTTCAACCTGCCCATGGGTAGCTCGCTCAGCTTCGGGTCTACCGCCTACGACTATGTCGCCCTATTCGGACTCGCTTTCGCTACGGCTCCGCTCATCGCTTAACCTTGCCGCAGACGAGTAACTCGCCGGCTCGTTATGCAAAAAGCACGCGGTCACGGCACGAGGCCGCTCCCACCGCTTGTAGGCACGCGGTTTCAGGTACTATTTCACTCCCCTTCCGGGGTACTTTTCACCTTTCCCTCACGGTACTAGTCCGCTATCGGTCACCAAGTAGTACTTAGCCTTGGAGGGTGGTCCCCCCAGATTCAGTCCGCGTTTCACGGGTGCGGACCTACTCAGGAACGCCTGCAGAAGTCTGCGCAATTTCGTCTACGGGACGATTGCCCTCTGTGGTGCGTGGTTCCACACGCTTCGACTATCACGCAGTTTTGTAACTTCCGCCGGATCGGTCACGATCCGGACCAGGCGCCCTACAACCCCTGACGTGCAACGCGTGACCGCTTACACACGCCAGGTTTGGGCTCTTCCCTTTTCGCTCGCCACTACTCAGGGAGTCTCTGTTGATTTCCTTTCCTCGGGGTACTGAGATGTTTCACTTCCCCCGCTTGTCTTCGCCGCGCCTATGTGTTCAGCACGGGATAACGCCGCATTACCGGCGCTGGGTTTCCCCATTCGGGCATCCGCGGGTCACTGGCCATTCAGCGCCTCACCGCGGCTTATCGCAGCCGTTCACGCCCTTCATCGACTCTTGGTGCCAAGGCATCCACCGTGTGCCCTTAATATCTTGACGGTGATCGGGGAAAAGTCCTGGCGGACTTTTCCCACTCGGAGAAATCCGCAAGGATTTCTCCATAGGCAATTCGCCGCTAGGCGAATTGCCCGATACCCGTGTCATTGGCTACTGTGCAGTTTTCAAGGTCCGAGAAGAGGAGCGCTCACCCGCCATCGCTCGACGACCAAACGGTCTACGAGCGCCGGCGAGCAAGCCGGTCTCTCAAAACTCAACAGCACACGTGTAATTCGCTGGCGCGAATTACATTGGGAGAAATCCACCCGAAACGCCACGATGTCACCACCGCAGCGAGTGGATTTCTCCCGCCGGTATCGCCACAAGGCGGTACCGCCAGGTTCGGTCGACATGCTAGAGGCGATCGCTCGAAGGCGATCGCTGCCCATAAAGGGCTCCCTAGAAAGGAGGTGATCCAGCCGCAGCTTCCGCTACGGCTACCTTGTTACGACTTCACCCCAGTCGCGAGCCCCACCTTCGACGGCTCCCTCCCTTGCGGGTTAGGCCACCGGCTTCGGGTGTTGCTCACTCCCATGGTGTGACGGGCGGTGTGTACAAGGCCCGGGAACGTATTCACCGCGGCAGTGCTGATCCGCGATTACTAGCAACTCCGCCTTCATGCAGGCGGGTTTCAGCCTGCAATCCGAACCGAGACGCGCTTTAAGGGATTCGCTCCACCTCGCGGTATCGCAACCCTCTGTACGCGCCAATGTAGCACGTGTGTAGCCCTGGACATAAGGGGCATGATGACTTGACGTCATCCCCACCTTCCTCCGGTTTGTCACCGGCGGTCTCGCATGAGTCCCCAACTAAATGCTGGCAACATGCGACGGGGGTTGCGCTCGTTGCGGGACTTAACCCAACATCTCACGACACGAGCTGACGACAGCCATGCACCACCTGTGATCCTGCCCCGAAGGGAGACCGTGTTTCCACGGCTGTCAGGAACATGTCAAGCCCAGGTAAGGTTCTTCGCGTTGCGTCGAATTAAACCACATGCTCCGCTGCTTGTGCGGGCCCCCGTCAATTCCTTTGAGTTTTAGCCTTGCGGCCGTACTCCCCAGGCGGGGCACTTAATGCGTTAGCGTCGGCACGGAGGGAGTCGACACCCCCCACACCTAGTGCCCATCGTTTACAGCGTGGACTACCAGGGTATCTAATCCTGTTTGCTCCCCACGCTTTCGCGTCTCAGCGTCAGTACCGTCCCAGCGAGCTGCCTTCGCCATTGGTGTTCCTCCTGATATCTGCGCATTTCACCGCTACACCAGGAATTCCACTCGCCTCTTCCGGACTCTAGCTCGACAGTTTCCACCGGCTTTCCAGGGTTGAGCCCTGGACTTTTACAGCGGACTTACCGAGCCGCCTACACGCTCTTTACGCCCAATGATTCCGGACAACGCTTGCCCCCTACGTATTACCGCGGCTGCTGGCACGTAGTTAGCCGGGGCTTCTTCTGAAGGTACCGTCACTCCAGCCGGCTATTCACCGGCGAAGCTTCGTCCCAACTGAAAGGGGTTTACAACCCGAAGGCCTTCTTCCCCCACGCGGCGTTGCTGCGTCACGCTTTCGCGCATTGCGCAAGATTCCCCACTGCTGCCTCCCGTAGGAGTCTGGGCCGTGTCTCAGTCCCAGTGTGGCTGATCGTCCTCTCAGACCAGCTACCCATCGTCGCCTTGGTGAGCCGTTACCTCACCAACAAGCTAATGGGCCGCGGGCCCATCCCGATGCGGAGGCCGAAGCTTCCTTTCCCCAGCGGCCTTATGGCCGGAGGGCACATTCGGTATTAGCCCGAGTTTCCTCGGGTTGTCCCAATCATCGGGGCAGGTTACCCACGTGTTACTCACCCGTTCGCGGCTTTGCCCCAGGCCGAAGCCTGGTTCGTCGCTCCACTTGCATGTGTTAGGCACGCCGCCAGCGTTCGTCCTGAGCCAGGATCAAACTCTCCGTGAAGAACTACTGAGACGGGCCGCCAAGGGCGACCCGCTTCACAAAGAGTGTCAAGGTCCGCGCTCCACCTAGCGTGGTGGGCGGACCCGGGCCTGTCCCTGGTGGGACAAGGCCCTGCGTCCACACGAGGGGATCCGATGTACACCAACGGATCCCGGGACACAAGACGGGGTTCTCAATCTGGCACCGTCGTCGATCGTCTGGCCCGCGAGGGCCGGCCGATGCGACGGCGTCGAACCTGGACACACTCCTCGACCGAGGGTTCGGTCGAAGGGTGCGCATGCTGTTGAGTTTTCAAAGACCGTCGCACCTCTTCGGAAGGGGATTCCTTCCCAGGGCGCACCCGAGATCGTTCCGATCTCAGAGCGGACCGGTGAGTATAGCGCCCGGACCGCCGCACGGGGAAGGCGCGTATTCCGGGTGGCCCGGACAGTCTATTGCCCGTGGCTGCGCCAGCTCGGCCGCCCCTACCATGCGCGCCACCTAGGACAGCACCTGCACCGTCACCGTCCGCTGGCGCGGACGGTCGTCGAAGTCGATGAGCACGACCTGCTGCCACGTTCCGAGGGCCAGTCGCCCGTCGACGACGGGGATCGTCTCCGAAGGTCCGATCAGCGCCGCGCGGAGATGCGCGTGCGAGTTGCTGTCGTGGTTCAGGCGGTTGTGCTCGTAGTCGCCCGCGCTCGGGATCATGCGGTCTAGCAGGGCCTGGAGGTCGTGGACGCCGCCGGGCTCGTACTCCATCGTGGTAACGGCGACGGTCGACCCGGTGGCGAACACGGATACGACGCCGCGGTCGACCCCGGCGGTCTGGAGGACGCTGGCGACGCCCGGCGTGATGTCGACGATGTGCCCGTTGCCGGGCGTCTCCATCCGCAGCACTCCGCCTTGGACAGTCACGGGTTTCCTCGGCCGCTCGGCGCGACCAACACCCAGGGGCCGGGCGGCGCGACCGACACCGTCGCTAGCCCACGCACACGCGCGCGAACCGGCGCTTGCCCAACTGGAGGACCTTGCCGTCGACCTCGGCCGCGGGCAGGTCGAGCGAGCCGTTGCCGACGGTCTCGCCGTCGAGCTTGACCCCTCCTTGGGCGACGCTCCGGCGCGCCTCGGACCTCGTGATCCCGAACGCGCGCTCGAGCAGCGCCGGCAGGTGCACCTCGGGCTGGTCGGCCGGCCATGGCACGGTCGGCATCTCCTCGGGAGCCTGGCGCGCGATGTGAATGCGATCGAACTCACGCTCGGCCGCCTCGGCGGCGTCGTCGCCGTGGAAGCGGGCGACCAGCTTGCGGGCCAGCGCGCGCTTGGCGTCGCGCGGGCCGAGCTCGGGCGGCGGATCGACGCCGAGCAGCAGCTTGTACCAGGTGTCGAGCGCCTCGTCGGGGAGGCTGAGCGTCTTTCCGTAGATCTCATCCGGCGGCTCACTGACGCCGACGTAGTTCCCGATCGACTTGGCCATCCTGGTCACGCCGTCGGTCCCGGGCAGGAGCGGCATCGTGAGAATCGCCTGCTCGGGGACGCCGTAGGCGCGCTGGATGTCGCGCCCGAGCAGCAAGTTGAACTTCTGGTCGGTACCTCCGAGCTCGACGTCGGCCCGAATCGCGACCGAGTCGTAGCCCTGCATCAGCGGGTAGAGCAGCTCGAGCACCGAGATCGGAGCGTGGGCGGCGAACCGCTTGGCGAAGTCGTCACGCTCGAGCAGTTGGCCGACCGTGGGGATCCGCGCCAGGCGGAACAGGTCCTCCATCGACATGTCGAGCCATTCGCTGTTGAAGCGGATCGTGCTGCGATCGGGGTCGAGCACGGTGTAGGCCTGCTCGGTGAACGTGCGGGCGTTGGCGTCGATCTCCTTCCCGGACAGCGCCGGACGCGTCGCCGAGCGCCCGCTCGGATCGCCGACCCTGGCCGTGTAGTCGCCGATGACGAGCACCACCTCATGGCCGAGATCCTGGAACTCGCGGAGCTTCTGGAGCACGACGGTGTGGCCCAGGTGGATGTCCGGCGCCGTCGGGTCGATTCCGAGCTTGACGCGCAAAGGTCGACCGGCCGCGAGCTTCTTCTCGAGCGCGCCCTCAGGCAGGCTGTCGACGGCGTTTCGGCCCAGCCAGGCCGCCGCCTCGGCGGGACTCGAGGCCATCGGCGCGGGCTCCGTCTGGACCTCGGAATCCATGCCGGCCAATGCTAGACTCTCGCGGCCGCGGGACCCCTGTTGCCGCCACGTTTGGCTGCGCGCCGCAGCCGGCGGTTCGGCCTGCTGCGAGTATTCACGCGACTGCATGATCGACGACGTCGAAATCCCGACTCAGGCCGATCAGCCTGAGGTGCCGGCCCGGTCCAAGCTGCCACCGTGGCGGAACGGCCGCGGTCGCGGAAACGGGCGTGGTGGTGGTGGAAACGGACGCGGGCGCAAGCCGACTCGCGGACGGTTCTGGCGCCGCCGCCGCGGGCCGCGGACCAAGCCGCGAGTCCGAAAGCTGCGGCTGATCCTGATCCTGATCGGACTCGGCGCGCTCGCTGTCGTCTCGACCGTGTTCGGGATGATGATGGCGGTCGCCTCCGATCTCCCGCAGATCGAGAACCGACAGGTGTACTCCTCGGCGTCGGCCAACTCGTACCTGTACGACGATCACTGGCACCTGATCGGGCAGTTCGCACCGCCGAATCACGAGGTGATCGACAGTTTCCAGCAGACCTCGCCATGGATGCGGCGGGCGATCGTGTCGGTCGAGGATCGGCGCTTCTGGACCGACCCAGGGGTCGACCTGCGCGGGATCGCGCGCGCGGCGATCGCCGACCTGAGCGGCGGCTCCCAACAGGGCGCCTCGACGATCGCCGAGCAGTTCGTCAAGAACGCCCTGTCCGAACAGGACAACCGGACGATCCTCGAGAAGCTGCGCGAGGCCGCATTGGCCTACCACCTCACGCGCAGGTGGCCGAAGCAGCGGATCATGACCCAGTACCTGAACTCGATCTACTTCGGGAACGGCGCTTACGGGGTCGAGTCGGCGGCGCGCGTCTACTTCGGCAAGGGCCACGGCTACAACTCCTCGGTTTCGTCGACCCAGGCCGGCGCGGGCTGTGGCGACGCGCCCCGCACGCCGTGTGCGTCTGTGCTCGAGCCGTGGGAGGCGGCGCTGCTCGCCGGGATGGTCGCGGACCCGAGCGCGTTCGACCCCGTGCTCCACCCCGCCGCGGCTTGGCAACGCCGTGATCAGGTCCTCAAGGACATGCTCCAGCAGCACTACATCACCGAGCAGCAGTACCTGTACGGACGCAAGCAGCCGCTCCCGACAGCGGCGCTGATCCAGCAACCCCAGGAGGCGGCCGCGGCCCCGTACTTCACGAGTTGGCTTCGTCCACAGATCCTCGCGGCGATGGGGCTGGGCAAGCCCGGAGTCCCGGACAGCGTCGCCGAGTACCGCGCCTACTACGGCGGCCTCAAGATCCGCACCACGATCGACCTCAGCATGGAGCAGGCCGCCGATCAGGCGATCTCCCAGGAGCTTCCCTCCGGCTCAGGCCTCCCGGGTGCCTCGCTGGTCGCGATCGACAACAAGACCGGAGAGGTGCGGGCGATGGTCGGCGGCCCGATCGTGAACGGTGAGGAGGACTACAACCAATACCCGTTCAACCTGGCCACCGAGTCGCAGCGCCAGCCAGGGTCGGCGTTCAAGCCGTTCACGCTTGCGATGGCACTCGAGTCCGGAAAGTACGGGCCGGACTCGATCATCGACTCCGCCCCCCAGAACTTCATCGTCCCCAACAGCGGCGGCAAAGAGCACTTCATCGTCCACAACTTCGGCAACACGTATTCCGGCCCGATCACGCTGCAGAACGCGACCGACGTCTCGGACAACACCGTCTACACGCAGGTCGGGATCAACGTCGGGACTAAGAAGATCGCCCACTTCGCGCGACGCGCAGGGATCCGCACCCCGGTCTCGGACAACTACGCGATGATCATCGGCGGGCTCAAGATCGGTGTGTCGCCGCTCGACATGGCCCACGCTTACGAGACGTTCGCCGAGGGCGGGCGGCGGGTGTACGACCCGACGCTCGGGGCGCCCGACAAGGGCCCGACCGGGATCGCCCAGATCTACTGCCCGAAGATTTGCCCGCAGAAGAACCAGGTCGATGAGCCGCAATACGAGCGGGTGTTGCCGGCGCCAATCGCCGCCGTCGTTCACCAGATGCTGACTGGTGTGGTTCAGTCCGGCACGGCCACCTCGGCCGCGATCTCGGGCGTGGACGTCGCCGGCAAGACCGGCACCACGACCAACTATGCCGATGCGTGGTTCGTCGGCTGGACGCCGCAGATGACGACCGCGGTGTGGGTCGGCTACCCGAACAAGCTCGTGCCGATGAACACCCAGTACAACGGCGCGCCGGTCGAGGGCGGCACCTACCCGGCGATCATCTGGCACAACTTCATGGTTCAGGCCCTGCAAATCCTCGCGAGCGAGAACCCGCACGAGAAGATCACGACCGCGTCGTCGACCGATACGACGAGCGCGCCTTCGAGCCTGCCGAGCGGATCGGGCTCGGGTGTGACCTCGACCTCGACCAGCGCGACGACCCCGGCCGGCACCGGCGGTCCGAACACCGGAGGCGGCGCGGCCCCGAATACGGGTGGCGGCGGTGGCGCAGGCGCCGGGGGTACCACCGGAGGGGGCGGCGGCACGGCCGGTGGCGGAACAGGTGCGACAGGCGGCGGTGGCGGCACGACCGGAGCGGGTGGCGGTGGCGCCGGCGGGACGGCCGGAGGGGGCGGCGGTACGACCGGTGGCGGCGGCGGAACAACCGGCGGTGGCGGTGGCGGCGGCTCGGGGTCAGGCGGCGCAGGCCTCGGCGGCGGGTAGCCAGAGGCCGGCTAGCGCGCCGGCGCTTGCTCCAACAGCTCGGCGCGTGACAGCGCCGGCCGCGACAGGAACCGGTTGCCCGCCGCGCTGAACCGCCACGGCAGCTCGACGGCTTTAGTGATGCCGATCCGCCGGCTGGCGACGACCTCGACATCCCGCCAGGCTCGCGGCCGGTCGGCGATCACGATCGGCCCGCCCAGGAGGTCAGAGCCGTTCAGCTCGAGGCCGATGTCGAGTGCCTGGGTGAGCTTGCCGGGCCCCGAGCAGAGATTCTCCAACCGGTCCACGCCGCGGCGCTCGTGCATGAGCTCGATCCCCTCGGCCGGCTCGAGCGCCCGGATCAGGACCGCCGCGCCGACGCCCTCGGGCTCGCACACGGCGTTCAGGCACGCGTGGATGCCATACGATCGGTACAGGTAGGCCACGCCCGGCGGCCCGAATATAACCCGCGTGCGGCTCGTGAGCCCGACGTACGCGTGGCAGGCGGGCTCAGAGTGGTGATACGCCTCGGTTTCGACGATCACGCCCGAGGAGCCGGCATGCGCGACGACGCAGCCGATCAGGTCCTGCGCCACCTGCAACACCGGGCGAGCGTAGAAGGCGCGCCTCATGCCCGAGCGAGCGCCGACCGCGCGAGCTCGAGCTGCTCGCGCACGCGCTCGAGGCTCGTCCCGCCCTGCGAGCGCTTGCTCTCGAGCCACTCGCCCTCTCGGAGCACCACGTAGAACTCGTCGTCGAGCAGCGGGGATTGCTCGGCGAGCTCCTCGGCGGTGAGCGCGGACAGCGGCTTGCCCTGCTCGATCGAGCGCCTCACGAGGCCCGCCACGACGCCGTGGGCCTCGCGGAACGGCACCCCACGTCGTACGAGCAGGTCGGCCACGTCGGTCGCCGCGAGCAGCTCGTCCGTCGCCGCCTCGGCCAACCGGTCGCGCCGGAACGAGATCGAGGACAGCATGCCGTCAGCGGCGTCCAGGCATAGCTCGACCGTGTCGGCGGCGTCGAACAGATGCTCCTTGTCCTCCTGCATGTCCTTGTTGTAGGTCAGCGGGAGGCCGTGGAGGACGCCGTGGAGCGCGACGAGGTGGCCGGCGATGCGCGGCGCCTTGGCGCGCAGCAGCTCGGCGGCGTCCGGGTTCTTCTTCTGGGGCATGATCGAGGACCCCGACGCCCAGGCGTCGGCGACCTCGCAGAAACCGAACTCCTCGCTCGACCACAGCACGATCTCGCCTCCGAGCCGCGACAGGTGGGTGGCGCAGGTCGCCGCGGCCGCGAGATAGTCGAGCACGAAGTCGCGATTCGATACGGCGTCGATCGAGTTCTCCGCCACCGAGGCGAAGCCGAGCTCGCGCGCCACGAGCTCTCGATCGGTATCGAAGTTCACGCCCGCCAGCGCGCCAGCACCCAAGGGCAGCGCGTCCGTGGCCGACACCACCGACAAGAACCGCTCGCGGTCGCGGATCAGCATCCAGCAGTACGCGAGCAGGTGGTGGCTCAGGTAGACGGGCTGAGCACGCTGCAGATGGGTGTAGCCCGGCATCGGCCAGTCGAGGTGCTTCTCGGCGACGTCGACGAGCGTCCGCGCCAGCTTCGCGCTCCGCTCGACGGCCGCACCCGCATGGGCGCGAACGAACATCGCGACGTCGGTGGCCACCTGGTCGTTGCGCGACCGGGCGGTATGGAGCTTCCCGCCGACGCGGCCCGCGAGCTCGGTGACGCGGCGCTCGATCGCCATGTGGATGTCCTCGTCGCCGTCGGCGAACGGGAAGCTGCCCTCGCCGAGCTCGCGCTCGACCTGGTCGAGCGCGTGCCGCAACTGGTCGCCTTCCTCGGAGGAGATGATCCCCTGCGCGGCGAGCATCGCGGCGTGCGCGCGCGACTGCCGGACGTCGTAGGGCCCGAGGCGCCAGTCGAACGACAGCGAGTCGTTGAGCGCGCGGAAGGCGGCGTCCTGAGGCTCGGCGAAACGAGACATCAAGCGCGGATTATCGCCCGAGCACTTCGCGCAGCGACTCGGCCACCTGCGCCACCTGCGACTCGGTCATCCCCGGGAAGAACGGCAGCGCGATCGAGCGTGCGGACACGTCCTCGCACACGGGAAATTCGCCCTCGCGATGACCGAAGCGGTCTCGGTAGAAGCTCATGAGATGCACCGCGGGGAAATACGGCTTGCTCGGGATGCCGAGGTCGCGGAGCGCTCGGACCACCCCATCGCGATCGAGACCTCGTGGCAGCTGGACCACGTACACGAACCAGCCTCGGCGCACTCGGCCGACCTCCTCACAGGGCAGCTCAAGACCCTCGATCTCGCCGAGCGCCGAGGCGTACGACGAGGCGACCCGCGCTCGGCCGGCCAGCATCTCGTCGAGGCGCTCGAGCTGGGCCAGCCCGAGCGCGCACGCAAGCTCGGACAGGCGATAGTTGAAGCCGAGGCGGTCGTGGTCGAGCCAATCCATGTTCGGCGCGCGGCCCTGGTTTCGCTCGGAGTCGATCCGCTCCTTGACCTCGCCGTCCGCGGTCGTGACCATGCCGCCCTCGCCGGTGGTCAGCTGCTTGTTCGCGTAGAACGCAAAGGCGGCTGGATGCCCGCGTCCCCCGACGGGAATGCCGTCGGCATCGACCGCGCCGAGCGCCTCACACGCGTCCTCGACGATCGGCAGGCCAAGTCGCTCGAACGCGGTCGAGGTCGGCGGGGTAGCCGAAGATATGCACCGGCAGCAGCGCGGTGGTGCGCTCGGTGACCGCCGCCGCCGCCGCGTCCGGGTCGAGGTTGAGCGTGACCGGGTCGATGTCGGCAAAGACCGGGCGGGCGCGCTCGTAGATCACGACATTGGCGCTGGCCACGAACGAGAACGGGCTCGTGACCACCTCATCGCCGTCGCTGACGCCGACGGCCCGCAGCCCGAGGTGCAGCCCGGCCGTGCCGCTCGAGACGGCGCTCGCGTGCTGCGCTCCGACGCGCGGTGCGAACGCGCGCTCGAACTCGCCCAGGAGCGGGCCGAGCGACAGTCGCCCCGTGCGGAGTACCTCGAGCACGCGCTGCTCCTCGATCTCGCCCAGCACCGGACGGGCGAGCGGAATCGCCTCGCGGACGGCGCGAGTGGTCACGAGCCAGTGCGAGGGGCGGAGGCCGCCTCGTCGGACGACCGGCGGCTCGATACGCGCATCCCGTACTCGAGCGAATCGACCAGCGCCTCCCAGGACGCCTCGATGATGTTCTCCGACACCCCGATCGAGCCCCACACCTGCTCGCCGTCGGAGGCGTCGAGCAGCACGCGCGTGACCGCGCCGGTGCCCTTGGTCTCGTCGAGGATGCGCACCTTGAAGTTGACGAGGTCGATGTCGCGCAGATGAGGGTGGATCTCGACGAGCGCGTCCCGCAAGGCGCGGTCGAGCGCGTTCACGGGGCCATTCCCCTCGGCCGTCCGGACGTACCGCTCGCCGTCGACCCAGATCTTGATTGTCGCCTCGGTCTCGACGCGGCCGTCGGCACGCTTCTCGACGATCGCGCGCCAGGACTCGAGCCGGAACAGCGGCTCGTACTCGCCCGTCTCGCGACGGAGGAGGAGCTCGAACGAGCCGTCGGCGGCTTCGTAGTGGTAGCCGCGGTGCTCGAGTTCCTTGACCCGCTCGACCAATCGACCGGCTTCGCCGTCGCCGAGCGAGATTCCCGCGTCGCGGGCCCGCGCGTACACGGTGCCCTTGCCCGACAGCTCGGAGATCAGCAGTTCGCGCCGGTTGCCGACGACGTCGGGGTCGAGGTGCTCGAACGTCGCAGGATCGACGTTGACGCCGGCCACGTGCATTCCGCCCTTGTGGGCGAACGCGTTGCGCCCGACGTACGGCTGGTCGGGGTCGGGCGTGAAGTTGAGGATCTCGTCGAAAAAATGCGCTGCCTGGGTGAGCGAGGCGAGCTGCTCGGTGGTCACGCACTCGTAGCCCAACTTGAGCTGCAGGTTGGGGATGATCGTGACCAGGTTCGCGTTACCGCATCGCTCGCCGTAGCCGTTCATCGTCCCCTGTACGTGGACCGCTCCCTGCTCGACCGCGGCCAGCGTGCAGGCGACGCCGCACCCCGAGTCGTCGTGGCAGTGAATCCCCATCCGAGCTCCGGTGGGCTTTAGCGCCACTACGACGTCCGCCGCCGCGGCGGCGAGCCGATCTGGGAGCGTGCCCCCGTTCGTGTCGCAGCAGGTAACCGTGTCGGCGCCCGTCTCGGCCGCCGCGACCACGCAGCGGAGCGCGTACGCGGGGTCGTCGGCGAACCCGTCGAAGAAGTGCTCGGCGTCATAGATCACCCGCTTGCCCTCGCCGACGAGGAACGCAACGGACTCGGAGATCATCCGCAGGTTCTCCTCGCGATCGACCTTCACCACCT
This sequence comes from uncultured Solirubrobacterales bacterium, assembly GCA_963822855.1. Lineage (GTDB taxonomy): Bacteria > Actinomycetota > Thermoleophilia > Solirubrobacterales > Solirubrobacteraceae > Palsa-465. The sequence continues at coordinate 464,198 of CAWGJE010000003.1, forward strand.
TCTCGAGGTGAAGGCCCCAGCTCTTGCCGACGATCGTGCACACGGGCGCGCCCGACTCCGCGAGCACGCGCAGCCCCGGATCGGCGTCGGCCCTGGTGTCGCGGCGACGGGTCATCCCGAACGCCGCGACCTGCGCGTGCCGGAACGACTCTCCGGCCAGCAGCCCGAACAGCTCGAGCTCCTTGGGGTTCGAGCTCGGGAAGCCCGCCTCGATCACGTCGATCCCGAGCTCGTCGAGCCGATGCGCCACCCGCAGCTTCTCCTGCGCCGACAGCGACATGCCCTCCCCCTGCATCCCGTCGCGGAGGGTCGTGTCGTAGAGCTCGATGTGAGTCATGTGAATCTGTCGGCGGCGCCTGACGGCGGCGCCTCAGCCGGCTGCGGTTCGGCTCGGCACCTCGACCACGTCGAGCCACTCGGTGTAGCGCGGGCCGCGGCCGTGCAGCGCGTCGTCGAACACGCGTTGAATCTCGCGCGTGACCGGTCCGGGCTCGCCGGAGCCGATTGTGTGGTCGTCGATCTCGCGCACCGGGCAGAGCTCGGCGGCCGTGCCGGTCATGAACACCTCGTCGGCGAGGTACAGCTCCGCCCGGGCGAGGTCGCGCTCGACGACCTCGATGCCGAGGTCCCGGCCGATCTGGAGCACCGACTTGCGGTTGATCCCGTCGAGGATGCCCGCGGTCTGCGGCGGGGTGAGGAGCACGCCATCGCGGACGACGTAGAGGTTCTCACCCGAGCCCTCGCATGCGAACCCGCGCGAGTCGAGCAGGATCGCCTCCTGATAGCCGGCCTTGGTCGCCTCGATCTTCGCCAGCACGCTGTTGAGGTACTGGCCCGAGGCCTTCGCGTGCGGGATCAGCGAGTCGTGCGAGATCCGCCGCCAGCTCGAAACCTTCGCGCGGATGCCGCTCAACTTGCCGTCCTCGCCGAGGTAGGCGCCCCACGGCCAGACCGCGATCGAGACCTCGACGGGCGCGTCAAGCGGGTTGAGCCCCATCTGGCCGTAGCCCCGGTACACGATCGGGCGGATGTAGCACTCGCGCAGCTCGTTGGCCGCGATCAGCTCGTGCGTGGCCGTCCGGAGCTCTGCGAGCGTGTACGGGATCGGCATGTAGTAGAGCTCGGCCGACTTGAACAGGCGGGCCAGGTGATCGTGGTGGCGGAAGATCGCCGTTCCCTTGGTGGTCTCGTAGGCGCGGATGCCCTCGAATACCCCGGTCCCGTAGTGGAGGCCGTGCGTCAATACATGAACCTTCGCGTCCTCCCAGGCAACCATTTCACCGTTGTGCCAGATGAGGTCCGCTTGTTGCACGACTGACTCCTTATAGGTGTTTGAGGACTGCCTGGGTGGCCTCTGATGTAGTTGCCGTGCCCCCCAGGTCGTGCGTGCGCAGGCCCTCGGCCAGCGCTTGCTCGACGGCCGATTCTACCGACGCCGCCTGGGATTCCATCCCGAGTCCGTGGCGCAGCATCAGCGCCGCGGACAGGAACATCGCGAGCGGGTTGGCCGCTCCGGTGCCGGCGATGTCAGGCGCCGATCCGTGGACGGGTTCGAACAAGCCGGGGCCGTCACCTCCGAGCGACGCACTCGGGAGCATCCCGATCGAGCCCGTCAGCATCGCGGCCTCGTCGCTGAGGATGTCCCCGAACATGTTCTCGGTGAGAATCACCTCGAAGTGCCGCGGCGCCGCGATCAGCTTCATCGCCGCGTTGTCGACGAGCAGGTGCTCGAGCTCGATGTTCGGATATTCCTCGGCGTGGAGGTCGCGGACGACCTCGCGCCACAGGCGACTCGTCTCGAGCACGTTGGCCTTGTCGACGCTGGTGACGCGCGATTTCGCGGTGTTGAACGCGACGCGGGCGATGCGCTCTATCTCGTCGCGGGTGTACACGCAGTCATCGGAGGCGCGGTCCGCCGTGCGGGTCTTCTCCCCGAAGTAGATGCCGCCGGTCAACTCCCGGATGACGATCATGTCCGTCCCCTCGATCAGGTCGCGCTTGAGCGGGCTCGCGTCGTAGAGGGCGGGGAGCGGCTTGACCGGGCGCAGGTTGGCGAACAGGCCGAGGCCCTTGCGCAGTCCGAGCAGGCCCTGCTCGGGGCGGGGCTTGTCGGGGTCGGTGGTGTCCCACTTCGGGCCCCCGACAGCCGCGAGCAGCACGGCGTCGGCCCGCTTACAGGCGTTCAGGGTGTCGTCGGTCAGCGCTGTGCCGTGGGCGTCGATGGAGGCGCCACCGAACACGTGCTCTTCGTACTCGAGGTCCGCGCCGGCGGCCTTCAGGACATCGAGGGTCGGCGCGGTGATCTCGGGACCGATCCCGTCACCGGGGAGGAGGACGACGCGCGGGGCCATGGTGGCGGGGGACGCTAACGGATCGGTCGTCCGGTGGTCAGGATCGGCGCCGCGCCGTCATGTTCAGCCGCACGTAGTCGAGCACGAGCGGCTCGCCCGCCCGCGAGAGCACACGATCGACGAACGGATCGCGCAGCTCGCTCGGCAGCGGGTCGAGGTGGCGGACGAGACATACGGTCTGGATGAACGAGCGCGGATCCTCGGGCGTCACCGACTTGGGCTCGAGCCAACACGACACGTCGACGAACCCGGCACGTTCCAATCGCGAAGCCGTCTCTGAGTCGGTGGCGTAATTCCAGGGACGCTTCCAATCGGCGAAGTAGGGCGCGAAGGGCTCCTCGCCCGCGATCGTGTCGGCGAGCGTCCGGAACGCGTCGATGTTCCCGCGACCGCCGCACTGGGCGACGAGTTGCCCGCCGGGCCGGAGCGTGCGATACAGCGCCGCGAACAACGCATCGTGGTCGTGAATCCAGTGGAACGTGGCGTTCGAGAAGATCGCGTCAACCGGCTCGGGCAGGTCCAGCTCGACCAGGTCCTGACAGAACACGTTGGCGCGGTCGCCGAGCGCCTCGCGAGCGTGCGCCACCATCGACGGAGCCACGTCGACGGCGTACACGCGGCCCCGGGGGACCAGGTCCGCGAGCAGAGCGGTCACGCGGCCCGAGCCACAACCGGCGTCCAGCACCACCTCATCCCCGGACAGAGCGAGGCGCGAAAGCTGCTCGCGCGCCCACGCCAGCTGCGGATCGGAGACGCGGTCGTAGGTGGCCGCGTCCCAATCGCGCGACGACCCGACGCTCATGCCAGCGCCGTCGTGACTGGGCCCGGACGCTCGCGGTCGCTCTCGAACGCCGCGATCGCGTCCTCCTGTTTCAAGGTCAGGCCGATATCGTCGAGGCCGTTGAGCAGCCGGTGCTTGATCTCGGGGTCGATCTCGAAGCTCGCGGTCCCCCCCGGCCACCTGACCTGCTGGCCGGCGAGATCGACCTGCGCCTCGCCGGCGTCGGCGATCGAGGCGCACTCCTCCGCGCTCAGCACGACCGGCAGCAGCCCGATCTTCGTGCAGTTCGAGTGGAAGATGTCGGCGAAGCTCGGCGCGATGATCGCCCGGAAGCCGTAGTCCTCGAGCGCCCACGGAGCGTGCTCGCGGCTCGAGCCGCAACCGAAGTTGCGGCCGGCCACAAGGATCGGGTTCTCGGGGAGATCCCAGCCCGGCTGCTTGGCCCAGTCGAAGAACAGGAACTCGCCGAATCCCGTGCGCTCGACTCTCTTCAAGAACTGCTTGGGGATGATCTGGTCGGTGTCGACGTCGTCGCGCCCCAGCACCGACACCCGGCCGGTGATCGTCTCGATCGCTCTCATTGCCCGTCTCCCCACTCGCGGATGTCTACGAAGCGTCCTTCGATTGCGGCCGCTGCCGCCATCTGCGGCGAGACCAGGTGCGATCTCGCGCCGCGTCCCTGACGCCCCTCGAAGTTGCGGTTCGAGGTCGACGCGACTCGCTCGCCCGGGGCGGCGATGTCGGGGTTCATCCCCAGGCACATCGAGCAGCCGGCCCCGCGCCAATCGAACCCGGCGCGCCGGAAGACCTCGTCGAGCCCTTCCCGCTCGGCCTGCGCCTTCACCTGCTGGGAGCCGGGGACGACCATCGCGTACACGCTGTCGGCGACCTTGTGGCCTTTGACGACGTCGGCGGCGGCGCGCAGGTCCCCGATCCGGGAGTTCGTGCACGACCCGATGAACACCCGGTCGAGCTTGATCTCGCCGATCGGCGTTCCGGGCTCGAGCGCCATGTACTCGAGCGCGCGCTCGTCCTGATCGGTGTTCGGCTCGGGGACGGCGCCCGTGACCGGGACGACCATCCCCGGCGTCGTCCCCCAGGTGACCATCGGGCTGAGCCCGGATGCGTCGACGTCGATCTGCTTGTCGAACCCCGCCCCCTCTTCGGTATGGAGCTGGCGCCACGCGTCGGGGACCTCCGAGGGCGCACCGGCCCGGCCGATCACCCACTCGAATGTGGTCTCGTCCGGCGCGATCATCCCGGCGCGCCCGCCGCCCTCGATCGTCATGTTGCAGACGGTCATCCGGCCCTCCATCGACAGGGTCTCGATCGCCGGGCCGGCGTACTCGACGACGTGCCCGACGGCTCCGTCGACGCCGATCTGACCGATCGTGGCCAGGATCAGGTCCTTGGCGGTGACCCCGAAGCCGAGCGACCCGTGGTACAAGATTCGCATCGACCGGGGCTTGGACTGAACCAGGCACTGGGTGGCGAGCACGTGCTCTACCTCGCTCGTCCCGATCCCGAACGCGAGCGCGCCGAACGCCCCGTGGGTGGCGGTGTGCGAGTCGCCGCACACGATCGTCATCCCGGGCTGCGTCACGCCGAGTTCGGGGCCGATCACGTGCACGATCCCTTGGTGCTCAGAACCGAGCGAGTACACGGGGATGCCGAACTCCTCGCAGTTGCGCTCGAGCGTCTCCACCTGCACGCGCGAGAGCTCGTCCCGGATCCGGGCCGCCACCGGCGTCCCGTCGGTGGGGACGTTGTGGTCGGCGGTGGCGAGCGTCCGGTCCGGCCGGCGCAGCTTGCGCCCCGCGAGCCGGAGCCCGTCGAACGCCTGCGGGCTCGTGACCTCGTGGACCAGGTGCAGGTCGATGTAGAGCAGTCCGGGCGCGACCTCGTGCGTCTCCCAGATCTTGTCGAACAGCGTCTGTGGCATCAGCTCCTCCGGAGTCCCGCGCTGAGCACCGCGAGCAACACGGCTTTCTCAGGCCCTGGATTTTCAAAATGATGATTTAGGTCTGCGTCGAACGTGACGCAGTCGCCATCGAGCAACTCGTACCGCTGGCCATCGCAAAACAAAACGACCCTTCCCTTCTCGACCAGGGCCGTCTCCCGGCTGCCGGGTTCGTGCCTCGGCGGGTCGCCCGGTCCGCCGGTGACCGCGCCCGGCTCGAGCGTGTGACGCGACAGCTCGGCGCGCTGGCCGGGTAGCGGCGGCGTCAGGATCTGGTAGCTGTGCCCGGTCACCGCGCCCGGTCCGTGTCGGCGCTCTCCGGCGCGGACGACGCTGACCGCGCCGTCCTCGTCGAGGCGGAGCAGCTGTGAGAGGCGCAGCTCGAGCCCGGTGGCGATGCGCTTGGCGACCTGGAGGGTCGGGCTGGTCTCGCCGCGCTCGACCTGGGACAGCATCGGCGCGCTCACGCCCGAGCGCTCAGCGAGGTCGCGCAAGGACAGGTCCATCGCCTCGCGCAGCGCCCTTACCCGCGGCCCGAGGCTGCCGTCTTGGGGGTGGGCAGTCGTCAGCGACATACGATCGTACGTTATCACGTACGCCGGAGCCACCAGGGTCCGCCGCTAGCCTCACAAGCCATGCGCTCGCGACCCGACGTGCTCGTCCTCGGCGGCGGTGGGGTCCTCGGCGAGGCCTGGATGATGGGGGTCCTGGCCGGAATCGAGGACGGCACCGGCTTCGACCTACGGGACTGCGACTACTACGTCGGCACCTCGGCGGGCTCGATCGTCGCGGCGCATCTCGTGTCCGGCCAGCCACCCCGGCGCCCGTCGACGATCGGCTCGGATCTCGACCCGCTGCCGAGCGCACCGCAGCCCGCGGACGGGTTGGCCGCCGCCGGCCTCGCCGCCGCGCGCCGCGCCGGCCAGTGGGCGCTCGCGGTCGGCGCGACGTTCGCGCCGCTGGCGCTCGGCCTGGCCGCGCCCGGCGGCGCGGTGGCGCGGGCCGTGCTCCTGCGCCGGCTGCCCACGCCCAAGCAGACGCTGAGCGATCTGCAGCGGAACCTCGAGCGCCTCGAGCCCAGGTTCGACGGCCGACTCCGGGTCGCCGCCGTCGACCGCCGGACCGGCCGCCGGGTCGTATTCGGAAGCCCCGGCGCGCCGAGCGCGAGCGTCGCCGACGCAGTGGCGGCATCGTGCACGGTGCCGTGGCTGTTCGCGCCGGTCACGATCGACGGCCGCGAGTACGTCGACGGCGGGGTGTGGAGCCCCACCAACCTCGACGCCGCGCCCGCCGGTCGCGACACCCACGTCCTGTGCCTGAACCCGACCGCGAGCCTCCCGACGACTTCCAACGTGCTCAGCGTGGTGCGCAGCGTGTCGCGCACCGCGGTGTCGGTCGAGGCGCTGGTGCTCCGCCGGCGCGGCGCGGCGGTGCAGCTGCTCGCGCCGAACGCGGAATGCGCCGAGACGATGGGAACCAACTTCATGGACCGCGAGCCGAGCGGCCGGGTCCTCGCGGCCGGTTACCGGCAGGGACTCGCGTACGTCACGGGGTCCGTACCGGTTGTCTCGAGGCCGCCTCAGCCGTCGCTTCCTCTGCCTCGGCCATGACGTCGCGTCGGCGGATCGCGTTCGACAGCGCGCGCACGTAGGCGCGGGCTCCGGCCTCGAGGATGTCGGTCGAGACACCCTGACCCGAGCCGGTCACGCCGCCCACCTCGAGCACGACCGACGTTTCGCCGAGTGCGTCCTGGCCGCCGGTGACCGCGTCGACGCGGAACTCGCGGAGCCGAGCGTCGGCGCCGGTGGCGGCGTTGATCGCGCGGAAGATCGCGTCGACGGGGCCATCGCCGGTGAACGAGCCGGTGACCTCCTCGCCGTCAGGCGTCCTGATGCCGACGGTCGCGTGCGGAGGCCGGCGCGTCGACGCCTCGACGTCGAACCATTCGAGTTGGTAGGCGGCGATCTCCTCGCGCAGCTCGTCGGTGACGAGCGCCTCGAGATCCATCGCGGTCACGTGCTTCTTCTTGTCCGCGATCTCCTTGAACCGCCGGAACGCGGTGTTCAGACCCTGCCCGGACAGCTCGATGCCCAGGTCGGCCAGCGCCTGCTGCAGCGCGTGGCGGCCCGAATGCTTGCCGAGCACGATCGAGTTGGCCTCGAGCCCGACCGTGGTCGCGTCCATGATCTCGTACGTCGTCCGCTCCTTGAGCACGCCGTCCTGGTGGATGCCGGACTCGTGCGCGAAGGCGTTTCGGCCCACAATGGCCTTGTTCGGCTGCACCGGGTAGCCCGTCAGGCGGGAGACCATCCTCGACGTGCGGGCGATCTCGCGGGTGACGACCCCCGTATGGAGCCCGACGTCCGCCGAGCGCGTATGCAGCAACATCACGATCTCCTCGAGCGACGCGTTACCGGCGCGCTCGCCGATCCCGTTGATCGCGCACTCGACCTGCCGCGCGCCGGCAAGCAGGCCGGCGAACGAGTTGGCGACGGCCAGGCCCAGGTCGTCGTGGCAGTGCACCGACAGCACGACGTCGCGCAGGTCGGGAATCACCTCGTACAGCCGCTCGAGGAACGCGGTGTACTCGTGCGGCATCGTGTACCCGACGGTGTCGGGGATGTTGATCGTGGTCGCGCCCTCGTCGATCGCGATCTGGCACACCTCGGCCGTGAACTCGATGTCGGCGCGGGTCGCGTCCATCGGCGAGAACTCGACGTCCTGCACGTACTGCTTGGCGTGCGCGACCGCGGCGCGCGCCTGACCCTTGACGTCCTCGCGCGTGGTCTGGAGCTGGTACTGGATGTGGATGTCGGACGTCGAGATGAACGTGTGAATCCGCGGCCTCGCCGCGTCCTTGACCGCGTTCCAGGCGGCGTCGATGTCGGCGACGTGGGTGCGCGCCAGGCCTGCGATGATCGGGCCCTCCACGGTGCGGGAGATGGTTTGCACGGCTTCGAAATCACCGGGAGAGGTGATCGGAAAGCCCGCCTCGATCACGTCGACCCCGAGCCGCGCGAGCTGTTGCGCGATCTCCAGCTTCTCCTGCGTGTTCAGCGAGATGCCGGGCGACTGCTCCCCGTCACGCAAAGTCGTGTCGAAGATCAGTACTCGGCTTGGGTCCTCGGGTGTGGTCATGTCACTCCTCAGTGTCTCGATCTCAGCCTTCTCGGTGCTGGTTTCGCGGCTACGTGCGGCCGCCCACGCGCTATTCCCCCCGAAGGGGGAGGAGGAGAAGTCGGAGATCGAGGCGGAGCGCCATTCCGCAGACAAGCGTACCAAGCTGACTTCGGCATGATCTCCCCCGTGCGCAAACTTGCATTGATCGTCAACCCGGTCGCCGGCGGCGGCCGTCCGGCGCGTGCGTTGCCGGAGGTACAGGCCGCGCTCCGCGCGAAGGGGTTCGAGCAGCGCTTCGATTACACCAAGAGCCTCGAGCACGCTCGCGAGCTCGCGGTGGAGGCAGCCGCGAACGGAGAGGTCGCGGTCGCGTTCGGGGGCGATGGGCTGATCGGCGCCGTCGCCGGAGCGCTCAAGAACACCGACGGCGTCGTCGGGATACTGCCCGGGGGCCGAGGTAACGATCTGTGCCGCGTGCTCGGGATCCCGCGCCGCCCGGTGGCCGCGTGCGGCGTGCTCGCGTCGGGCGTCGAACGCCGGCTCGATCTCGGTGAGGCCGGTGATCGCACCTTCGCCGGCATCGCCAGCTGCGGCTTCGACTCGCTCGTGAACCAGATCGCCAACGACACCCGCGTCGTGCGCGGAAGCCCGGTGTACGCGCTGGCCCTCCTGCGCGCGCTGCCTCGGTTCAAGGCGGCCCAGTTCGAGGTGACGCTCGACGACGGCGCACCCCGCGAGTTCACCGGATACTCGGTCGCCGCCGCCAATTCGAAGCAGTTCGGCGGCGGCATGCTGCTCGCGCCTAACGCGTCGCTTACGGACGGTCTACTCGATGTGGTCATCATCGAGGACATGCCAAAGCTTCGTTTCCTGCGGCTGGCGCCGACGGTGTTCAGCGGCCGGCATGTCCGCAAGCGCGGCGTCGACGTGGTTCGCGGGCGCGAGGTGCACATCAGCGCGTCGGAGCGGTTCACCCTGTACGCCGACGGGGAGCCGATCGCGGAGCTTCCGGTGACGATTCGCGTGCTCCCGGGGGCGGTCCGGATGATCGTGCCGGCATGACGATGCTCGGCGCGAAGATCGCGGCGGCGCGCGCCGTCGGGGAACTGGCCCGCCGCGCTGGACGCGGCGGCGGCACGAGCCTTCCCGGCAAGGTACTGATGGCGCTCGAACCGGGCGCGATCTCGGAGCTGTCGGCGCGCCTGCCGCGCGGCTCGGTCGTGATCTCGGCCACCAACGGCAAGACGACGACCGCCGCGATGGTCGCCTCGGTGCTGAGACAGGCCGGCGTTCCGGTCGTCCACAACCGAGCCGGCGCGAACATGGCGGGCGGCGTCGCCTCGACGCTGCTCGCGGCCGCGCGAGGTGGCGGGCGGATCGACGGCGAGCTCGGACTGTTCGAGATCGACGAGTTCTGGCTCGACCAAGTCACACCCGAACTGCACCCGCGTGGGATCCTGCTCGGCAACCTGTTCCGAGATCAGCTCGACCGCTACGGCGAGCTCGAGACGATCGCCGATCGCTGGGCAGCGATGACGGCGTCAATCGGGCCGTCGGCGCGTCTTGTGTTGAACGCGGACGACCCGCTGATCGCCGATCTCGGGCGCGACGCGGCCAACGTCACGTACTTCGGCATCGAGGATCCGTCGGTGGCGACGCCGGAGATGCAGCACGCGTCTGACTCGAAGCACTGTCGCCGGTGCGGCGCCGCGTACGTCTACGACGCGATCTACCTTGGCCATCTCGGTCGCTATTACTGTCCCTCGTGCGGACAGCGGCGCCCCGCCCCATCGGTTGCGGCCGAGCGAATCTCGCTCGACGGCACGCGCCGGTCGTCGTTCGAGCTGACGACGCCGGTCGGGAATGCCACGGTCGAGCTGCCGCTCCCCGGTCTCTACAACGTCTACAACGCGCTCGGCGCCGCAGCACTGTGCATCGGGCTCGAGCTCCCGCTGACGGCTGTTGCCGCCGGCCTGCGCGACGTGCAGGCCGCGTTCGGACGGGCCGAGCGGATCGCGATCGGCGACGTCGAGCTCCAGGTGCTGCTGATCAAGAACCCGGCCGGCGCGAATGAGATCCTGCGCACGCTCGTGCTCGAGCACGAGGAGCTCGACGTGCTCGCGATCCTCAACGACCGGGTGGCGGACGGACGCGACGTCTCGTGGGTGTGGGACGCCGACTTCGAGATGCTCGCCGGCCGGGTCCGCCGGGTGACGTGCGCCGGCACCCGCGCCGCCGAGCTGGCCGTCCGCTTGAAATACGCTGGCGTGCCCGACGATCGGCTGCACGTCACGCCCTCGCTCCCGGCGGCACTCGACGAGGCGCTCGCCGCGGTCGAGTCGGGACACCTGTACGCGCTGCCGACGTACACGGCACTGCTCGAGCTCCGTCAAGAGCTCGCCGACCGCGGCCACGCGGTCCGGTTCTGGGAACCGCCGGCGGTGGCGCGCCGATGAGCGTGATCTGGCACGACCTCGAGTGCGGCACCTACGCCGAGGACCTGCCGCTGTGGCGCTCGCTCGCCACCGAGCACGGCGACCCGGTGCTCGACATCGGCGCGGGGACCGGTCGCGTGACGCTGGACCTGGCGAGCGTTGGGTATCGCGTCACTGCACTCGATCGCGATCCGGAGCTTCTGGCGGTGCTCGCAGAGCGGGCCTCGGGAAGAAACTTCAGCAAGGACCCAGTTTCTTCCCAAGCGCCTGTCACGACCGTGGTCGCGGACGCTCGCGACTTCGACCTCGGCGAGCGTTTTCCGTTGGCCATCGTGCCGATGCAGACGATCCAGCTGCTCGGAGGCCCGGAAGGTCGGGCCGAGTTCCTGAGCTGCGCACTCCGCCACCTCCGACCCGGCGGGGTTCTGGCGATCGCGATCGCCGAGGCCCTTGATCTCTACGACGTGACCGACGGCGTGCCGTCGCCCACGCCCGACATCCGCGAACTCGACGGCGTTGTGTACTCGAGCCGGCCGGTCGCGGTCCGCGCCGATCCCGACGGCTTCGTGCTCGAGCGCCTGCGCGAGACGGTCGCGGTGGCGGGCGAGCGAACCGTCGAACACAACCTGATTCGCCTCGATCGGCTCACCGCACGGGGCCTCGAGCGCGAGGGCCGGGCCGCCGGATTCACCCGCGTGCAGCGAGGCCGGGTGCGCGAGACCTCGGACTACGTCGGCAGCGAGGTGGTGATCCTCCATGCCTGAGCTCCGCGTGTGCGCGCTGTACCCGGACCTGATGAACATCTACGCCGACCGCGGCAACCTGCTCGTGCTCGAGCGCCGGTGCCGCTGGCGTGGTATCGGCTTCGAGGTGCAGGCGAGCTCGTTGGGCGAGTCGCTCGATCCCGACGGCGCCGACCTCTACTACATCGGTGGCGGGCAGGACCGCGACCAGCAGCTGTGCGCGCTCGACCTGGCCGAGGTCAAGCGCGACGCGTTGCACGCGGCGGCGGCTCGCGGGGCTCTGATTTTCGGGGTATGCGGCGGATATCAGCTGCTCGGGCACTCATACGAGCTCGGCGAGGAGACCCTGCCCGGGGTCGGGTTAGTCGACCTAAAGACGGTGCGCTCGGACGGCCCGCGATTGATCGGCAACGTCGCGATTGAAACGGAGCTGACTCCCGGACGTCGGCGAGTCCTAGCCGGGTTCGAGAACCATGGCGGTCGCACAAATCTCGGTCCTGACGCGACCGCGCTCGGCCGAGTGCTAAAGGGTCACGGGAACAACGATGTGGACGGCTATGAGGGCGTCCGCCGCGGGAACGTGATCGGGACTTATCTCCACGGGCCGCTGCTCCCGAAGAACGCCTGGTTCGCCGATTGGCTGATCGAGACCGCGCTCTCCCTGGAGCAACCGCTCGACGAGCTCGACGACGCGCTCGAAGCGGACGCGCACGCGGACGCGCGGCGGGCCGCGGGAGTATGAGAATCTGAGCTGATGTCGCCCGGGGCAAGGTTCATCGGCTCGGTCGGGTCGGCGCTGGTGTGCTCGTGCGCGGCCCTCGGCCTCGCGGCCTGCGGCGCGGGGTCGCATCCGGCGACCGCGGCGGTCCCCGGCACGACCACGGTCACGACGACCGCGACGACCACAACCACGACCACGACGACCGCGACCACGACCACGACCGTCTCGCTCCCGGGCGCCGGCAGGCCACCGGTGACGATCGGCGACGAGAACACCCCCGAGCAGTTCGTGCTCGGACAGCTCTACTATCAGGCGCTCAAGGCCGAGGGCTTCCCGGTCTCGCTGAACCAGAGCATCGGCCCGACCGCGGTGATTCAGCAGGCGCTCGCGAACGGCCAGCTCGCGATGTACCCGGAGTACCTCAATACGTGGGACACGAGCGTTGCCGGCTTGCCGAACGTCTCCCGGTCGCTACGAGAGGCATACCTCGCCGGTCAGCATTACGCGCTCAAGCACGGCCTCGAGCTCCTCAACGAGACACCGTTCAGCAACACGAACGCGATCGCCGTGACGTTCGACTACGCGGTCGAGAACCAGGTGCAGTCGATCCCCGACCTGATCAAGCTGCCGAACCTCACGCTCGGAGGCCCGCCCCAGTTTCAGCAGAGCCCGAGCGGCCTCCCGGCGCTCCAGAGCACGTACGGCGTGGTCCCGTCGACGTTCACGCCACTCGAGCTCGGCTCCCAGTACCAGGCGCTCGACCAGGGGACTGTCCAGGCGGCCGTCGTCCAGACGACCGACCCACAGCTGCTCAGCGGGAGCTACCCACTGCTACACGATCCCGACGACATGTTCGGCTGGGGCAACATCGTCCCTGTGGCGTCGGTCCGGGCGATCGACGCGGAAGGTCCCGAGTTCGAGGCGACGATCAACCGGGTGAGCGCGCTGCTGACGCTGCCGACGATGCGCGAGCTGAACGCTCAGGTGCAGCTCGAGGGCCAGGACCCCGCCGCCGTCGCGGCCCAGTTCCTCGAGCAGGAAGGCCTGCTGCCGCAGCCCTCGACCTCGACCACGACGTCGACCACGGGCTCGACTACCGGTTAGCTCCTAGCCGCTCGAGCCGAAGCCACCGGCGCCGCGCTCCGAGGTGGCCAGCGCGTCGACCTCGACGACCTCGGGCGTCTCGATTCGCACCAGCACCAGCTGGGCGATCCGCTCCCCGCTCGAGAACGCGAACGACGCCGCGCGGTCGGTGTTGAGCAGCAGCACCCGAACCTCGCCCCGGTAGCCGGAGTCGATCAGTCCGGGCGCATTCACGATCGAGATGCCATGCCGGGCCGCGAGGCCCGAGCGCGGCAGCACCAGGCCGGCCTGGCCGTCGGGGATCTCGACCGCAATGCCGGTGCGGATCGACGCGCGCTCGCCGGGCCCGAGCACGCCGTCGTCGAGCGCGTACAGGTCGAGGCCGGCGTCGCCCGGGTAAGCCCTCGTCGGTAACCGCGCGCGGTCGTCCAGGCGCCGCACCTGGAGCGTCATGCGTATGGGCGGCTGAGCGCGAATCCCTGGTAGCGCGCGGCGACCGGCGCCGGCAGCCGGGCGAGCACGCGCACTCCGTCGGGCGTGTCCTCGCGCTCCAGATCGCCGGCGATCTCGTGCAGCTCAGCGAGCCGCGCGCCGGCGTCGTAGGGGATCAGCAGCTCCACGTCCTGCAGAGCGCGCGCGAATTCCTCCTCGATGCGCTGCTCGAGCGCGTCGAGCCCCTCGCCGGTGACCGCCGAGATCAGCACGGCGCGCGGATGCCTGTGCTCGAGCTCCGAGCGCCGCTCCTCGTCGATCTGGTCGGCCTTGGCGAGGACGAGGATCTGCGGCACCGCGTCGGCACCGATCTCGAGGAGCACGTCCTCGACCGCGCGCGTCATCGCGATCAGCTCCTCCTCGGGAACCGAGGCGTCGACCACGTGCAGGATCAGGTCCGCGAGCTTCGTCTCCTCAAGGGTGGCGCCAAACGCATCGACGAGCTGATGGGGAAGCTTGCGGATGAACCCGACGGTGTCGGTCACCAGGTAGTCGCGCCCGCCGGTGCGAAGCAGGCGCGTGGTCGGGTCGAGCGTGTGGAACAGGCTGTCGCGGACGCCGACGGTCGAGCCGGTGAGCGCGTTCAGCAACGTCGACTTGCCGGCGTTGGTGTAGCCGGCGAGCGCCACCGATGGCAGCTGCGTGCGCTCGCGCTCGGCCCGCATCACCGAGCGACTCGAGGCGACGTGGCCGAGCTTGCGCTTCAGCGCCGAGATCCGGTCGCGCGCCAGGCGTCGGTCGGTCTCGATCTGCGTCTCGCCCGGTCCACGGGTGCCGATGCCGCCGTCGATGCGGCCGGCGCCGAGCCGCTCGAGGTGCGACCACAGGCCGCGCATCCGGGCCAGGTTGTACTCGAGCTGCGCCAGTTCGACCTGGAGCTTGCCCTCCGCGGTGTGCGCGTGCGAGGCGAAGATGTCGAGGATGATCGCGGTCCGGTCGATCACCGGGATCCCGAGCGCCGCCTCGAGGTTGCGCTCCTGGCGCGGGGAAAGCTCGTCGTCGACCGCGACCAGGTTCGCGTCCGACCCGGCGAGGTCAGCCTTCAGCTCGTCGATCTTGCCCGGGCCGAGATACGTGTTGGGATGCGGGTGATCGCGCCGCTGGACGATCTCCCCGACGCCGGCCACGCCGGCCGTTTTCAGCAGCTCCCGCAGCTCGGCGAGCTGCTCCTCGCCGCCTTCTGGCACGACGGCGACCAGATAGGCGCGCTGGCGGGCGCGACCCTGGGGCCGCTGGCCGTTCAGCGCTGGGGCCGGTCCCCGGCTATTCGCTTGGCGGTTTTGCACAAATTTGATGGTAGCTCCGGCCCCTTCAACCTTAGCTTTTTACCCGGCGGCGCCTTCGCTGTCGGTAGGCGCAGTGTTAAGCCGCCGTCATAGCTGCCGGATCCGCTCGACCGCCTCGAGCAGCCGTTCGTCGGGCGTCGTGAGGGAGATCCGGAAGTACCCCTCGCCGCTCGCGCCGTAGGCGCCCCCGGGCGAGATCACGACGCCGGCCTGCTCGAGCACGTGCTCGCAGTACGCGGCCGAGGACTCGAAGCCCGCCGGGATCGGGGCCCAGATGTAGATCGTGCCCTTCGGCGGCGTCACCTCGACGCCGGCCTGGGCGAGCGCCTCGCACACGAGATCGCGCCGCCGTTGGTAGACCGCGTTCATCTCGCGCTTGTAGTGGTCGACCTCCGGCGCGAGCGCGGCCGCGCCGGCGAGCTGGACGGCCTCGAAGTTGCCCGAGTCGATGTTCGACTTCAGGTGCCAGTAGTGCGCGATCGCCTCGGCGTTGCCGACGATCGCGGCGCATCGCCAGCCGGTCATGTTGTAGCCCTTGGACAGGGAGAACACCTCGACGCCGACCTCCTTGGCACCCGGAGTCTGCAAGAACGACGGTGCCACGTAGCCGTCGAACGTGGTCTCGCTGTAGGCGTTGTCGTGCACGGCGAGGATCTCGTTCTGCCCGGCGAACGCCACCACCTCGTCGAACAGCCCGTCGGGCACGATCGCCCCGGTCGGGTTGTTGGGGTAGTTGAGGAACATGAGCCGTGCTTGTTCGCGCACTTCGACGGGGATCGCATCGAGGTCAGGGCCGAACCCGCGTTCGGGCAGTAGCGGGAGCAGTACCGGCCTCCCGCCGGCGAGTAGCGGGCCGCCCGTGTACACCGGATAGCCGGGGTCGGAGGCCAGCGCCACGTCCCCTTCGTCGAGGAACGCCAGGTTCAGGTTGAAGATGCACTCCTTGGCGCCGATCGCCGGCATCACCTCGGTCTCCGGGTCGAGCTCGACGCCGAAGCGGCGCGCGTAGAACGCGGCCACGGCGTCGCGGAACTCCTTCCGGCCGCGGTTCGTCGGATATTGGTGCGTGCTCGGATCGGCAACCGCGGTTTGCGCCGCGGTCACGATCGGCGGGTACGTCGGCGTGTCCGGATCGCCGATCCCGAGGCTGATCACGTCGACGCCGGCCTCGCGCTTGGCGCGGACCTTGCGCTCGAGCTCGGCGAACATGTACGGGGGAATCCGGTCCAGTCGGCTACTTCGTCGCATGCAGCTCCTCGATGAAGGTCTCGGCGAGCGTGCCGCGGAACACCGGCACGGCCCACCCGCTCAGCTCGATGTCGAGATCGCCGGAGACCTCCACCTCAAGCTCGCCGCCGTCGAGCACGACCGTCACCGGCGAGCTGCCGCCGTCGAGGACGTAGGCCACGGCGGCGCCGGTCGCGCCCGTGCCGCTGGCCGACGTCTCCCCCACCCCGCGTTCGAAGATCCGCGCGCGGATCCGGCCGGGGGCCAGCTCGACGAACCAGGACACGTTCGTGCGGTTGGGGAACAGCTCGTGGTGCTCGATATTGGGTCCGAACTTGCGGATTTCGAGCGTCGCGAGCTCGCGCTCGTCGGCGACGCGGATCGCGCACTGCGGATTGCCGACCTGGACGAACTGGAAGCGCCACGTGCGGCCGCCCGCGGTCAGCTCGCCACGCCCGTCCGGCGATCCCGCGGGATAGCTCTGGCTCCTGAGCATCGCCCGGCCCAGGTCGACCGTGCACTCGGTGTCCGAGGTGATCCGGGGCCGGATCTCGCCCGCCGCGGTCTGGATCGCAAACGAGTCGGAGTCCGTCCACTCATGGCGGCGTAGATACATGACCGCCTCGCGCGTCCCGTTCCCGGACAGCTCGGCCTCCGATCCATCGGGGTTGAAGATCCGCAGGCGTGCCACGGAGCCGGGCTGCTCGGGCTCTGACAGGAGCAGGATGCCGTCCGCCGACACCCCCGTGTGGGAGGCGCAGATCGCCTGGATTCGCGCCTCGGTCAGCTCGAACGGCAGGTCCGCCGCCTCGACGATCACGTAGTCGTTGCCGAGCGCATGCCACTTCTCGAACTCCATGGGGCGGCAGTGTAAGCGCCGCCATCAGGCGCCGCCGACGATCGAGCTACGGCCCCCGCGGCGGGCGCGTCCAACCACCGAATCTGTACCGTCGCCCGCGCAATGCTCAAGCGGCTGCAAGCCTGGGCCCGCCGGCGGCCCTCGTTGCCGCTGTGGCTGCTCGTCGCCCTGCTCGTGGTGTCGACGCTGGCCCGGCTGGCCTGGATCGCCGAGCCGTGCCGCTCACCGTGCCGCTCGTCGACCGACCACATCCTGATCTTCGACGAGGACTACTACGTCAACGCGGCGCGCGTGATCGACCGGATCACGCCGCCGACCGGGGCTCCGTACGCGAACTCGCCGCTCGGAACCGACCCGAACTCCGAGCACCCGCCGCTTGCCAAGCTGATCATCGCCGGGGGGATCGAGTTGTTCGGCGACGGGCCGATCGCCTGGCGCCTGCCGAGCGTCTTGCTGGGAACGGTCGCGCTGCTGGGCATATTCGCGCTCGTCCGGTGGGCGGGCGGAAGCCGCTGGACCGCGCTCGGCGCCGCAGCGCTGATGGCCGCCGACAACCTGCTGCTGGTCCACAGCCGGATCGGCACGCTCGACATCTACGCGACCGCGGCGATGATCTGGGCGGCGGCGTTCTACCTGCGCGGCCGGCCCGTGCTCGCGGGGGTGGTGATCGGCGTGGGGGCGTGCGCCAAGGAGGTGACGCCCTACGTGCTGTTCGCGCTCGTGGTGCTCGAGGTGCTGCGGTGGATCCCCCGGCGCGCGGGCGCCGTGGACGCGCTACGGCGGCTGGCGGCGTGCGTGATCGCGTCCGCGGGTGCGTTCGTGGCGCTGCTCGCCGTCCTCGACCAGATCGCGCATCCATTCGACCCGCAGACGGGCAAGCTCGTGCCCGACCTGCCGTTCGGGGAGATCTGGCGAATTCTCAGCTACGCCGCCAATCAGACGAGCCCGCACGGGCCCCAGGGGATCGCCTCGTACCCGTGGGACTGGCTCGTCGACATCAAGCCGATCACCTACCTGCAGATCAACCCGGCCCACCCGACCGCCCAGCTGAACCAGATCGGGCCGGCGGTGCACTTCCTCGGCCTGATCAGCCCGCCGATCCTGCTGCTCGCGATTCCCGCGATGGTGTTCGCGGCGCTCGCGGTGACAGGCCGCCGGTTCCGGCCGCGCGACGAGGTCGGGCTCGTCGGCCTGGCCTGGTTCGTCGGGACCTACGCGCCGTTCGTGCTGACGAGTCTGTTCGAGAGCCGCACGAGCTACCTCTACTACATGGTGATCGTGATGCCCGGGATCTACGTCGCGGTCGCCGACCTGATCGGACGGATCGGCCCGACGAGGCCCCTGTGCATCGCGTGGATGGTGAGCGTGTTCGCCGCGGTCGTGGTCATGTACCCGTTCACCCCGTTGCCGTGAGCCTCACCGGCAGCGGTCCGTAGCGAAGGATCGTCGCCAGGTCCCTGGCGGACTGGGTCGTGAAGCCACCGGAGATGTTCGCGCCGTTCTGCGTCGTGATCCCGTCGGGGTACGCCTTGAAGTCGATGTAGGGGACGATGAGCAGCCGGCCGTCGAGCGCGATCGCGAAGTGCTGGTTGAACGTCTGGCCGAGGCTGCTGAGACGCGATCCGCGCTCGGCGACGCGTTTCGTGAGGGCCCTGAACGCGACCGCGCCGGTCGACGTGAAGCCGAACGTCACGTCGGGGCCGCCGGCGTTGGGGTCGCGAACCTCCTTCGGGTGAGCTATGTCCCGATTTGACAGCGCCGGGAGGAGGTTCGCCAGCACGTAGAACCGGGCGCTCGCGGGGACCGCGCTCGCGTCGAGAGCGACGCTCGGAGCGGTCGCCTGGACGACGCTTGATCCGGGTCGCTTCGCGGCCAGCGCGGCTGCCTGGCGACGCGACACCGCTCCCGCGCCGGGATCGCCGGGCGCTGCCGACCCGGAGCCCTGGCTGATCTCGAGCGCCGCGGCGTTTTGCGACGCGAGCTGCGATGCGACGGTCCTGCCGTTCGGCGTGATCGCATTGGCCTCCCAGTCGAAGATCTCGAGCCGTCCGGGCGCGGCGAGACCAAGGATCCGTGCGCGGGCGGCGTTCGCGGTCGGCGCGGCGACGACGATCTCGTTCCCGTCCCGCTCGACTCGGATGCCGGGGGCGACCGTGCGCAGGCGCTCGCGCAGGATCACGACCGAGCGGTCGATGGCCAGTCCGAGCTGGGCGCGCGGGTCGATCGTCGACGCCGTGAACATGACGGTGACTCCGTTGCCGGCGGCGGGTGTCGGAGCCGGGTTCGACCCGTGGGCGAGCAGGAACACGCCGACGATCACGATCGCGACCGCCACCGCGGCTGCCGTGGCAAGGTAGCCGAGCGCGGTGGGTCTGCGGCTTGCGTGCGGCGCTCCGGCCTCGACACGCTGCACGATCTGACGCTCGACCCGATCGAAGTAGTCGCTCACCGCTCACGCTCCTTCATTTGATCTCTCAGCCGCGAGAGGCCACGACTCACGCGCTGCCGGGCCACGAGCTCCGAGCAGTTCAGCTCTCGCGCGATCTCGCCGTACTCGCGATCCTCGACCCGGCCGCGACGCCGGCTCTCGAGCAGCTTGTTGCGGGCGATCCCCAACACCCACGGCCGGGCCGAGCCGGGCCCTCGGGGACGGAATCGCCCCGCGACCAGGAAGATCGCGGCGAACACCTCCGCGGTCAGGTCGGCCGTCGCCTCGCGGTCGCCGGTCTCGCGCAGCAAGAACCCGACGACCGTCGGGAGATGGCGGCGGTAGAACGTGGCGAACGCGGCCCCGTCGCCGGCCACGACTGCGGCCAGCAACTCGCCGTCGCTGCGCTCGACGTTTGATGGCATCTCACCAACAGACTTTGCGGGAGGGGTCTCCCGTGTGACATTGCCCCTGTTCAGCGGTTTGACACAGCTCTCGCTCGCCGTTCAGCCGCCGCCGGCAAGCCAGAGTGCGAGCACGTCGGCGGCTGTCTGGGCCGACGACCGGCCAGTCGTGTCGACGATGCTGGCGTCGGCGAGCTTTCGCATCCAGGTCAGCTGGCGGCGAGCGTAGTTTCGGGTTCTTCGTTTCATCGAGTCGACGTCGCCCGTCAGCAGCTGTTCGAATCCGAGCGCCTTGCGCGCCGTGGGTGAGGCTCCCGCAGCGTAAGCTTGCCGCACCTCCTCCTCGACGCCGGCGGCGATCATCGCGTCGACTCGGGCGTCGATCCTGTCGTAGAGCTGCTGGCGCTCGAGCACCAGACCGATCAGCAGCGTGGGATGGCGGACCTCGCTCGTCCACAGCTCGGAGTCCTCGGCCTGGCGGTCGAGCTCGCCCGCGTCGAGGAGCTCGAGCGCTCGGACGATTCGCTGGCGGTCGGCGGGATCGATCTCCGATGCCGCCCATGGCGCCCGCTCGCGCAGCACGCCGTGCAGCGCCGGCGCCCCGCGGCGCCCGAGCTCGGCCACCCAGTACTCGCGCGCGCCCTCGGGGGGCGGCGGCCGAAGGCTCAGCTCAGCGAGCGCGGCGCGCAGGTAGAGCCCGGTTCCGCCGACGACGATCGGCCGCTCGCCGCCGGCGAGCAAAGCGTCGATCTCGGCGTGGGCGAGCTCGGCGTACTGGCCGGCGCTGAAGCTGGCATCGACGGGCAGGAACGAGATCAGGCGGTGCTCGAGCTGCGATCGCTCCTGCGGGGTGGCGGCTCCGGTCAGCGTCTCTAGCCCCTGGTACACCTGGAGCGCGTCGGCCGAGACCGCGACAGGCCGCTCGCCCAGTTCCCGCAGCCGCCGGGCGAGCTCGATCGCGACGTCGGTCTTGCCGACGCCGGTCGGCCCGAACAGGGCGATCACGTCCGCGCGCGGCATTAGCCGGAGTATCGTGGAGCGATCAGGATCGGTACCGGAATCTCGACCGAGCACGACCCGCTCCAGGCCGGGACAGAGGCGGCGCACACGGCATTGTTGGGTCTCGGCGGCGCCCCCGCCGATCTCGCGGTGGTGTTCGCCAGCGGCTCGCATCTGGTCGCTCCCGAGGCCATGCTCGAGGGCATCCACGCGGCGCTTTCCCCCGAGGCGCTGATCGGATGCGGCGCCGGCGGGGTGCTCGGCTCCGGTCGCGAGCTCGAATCTGGCACTGCGCTCGTCGTGTGGGCTGCCGCGTTCGGCGGCGCCGGAGCGGCCACCCCCTTCCACGCGACGCTGACCGAGGACGAGTCGGAGCACCGCCTGGTCGGGCTCCCGGACCTCGACTCGTCGAGCGGGATGCTGATGCTCTCAGACCCATACTCGTTCCCGACCGACGCCGTGCTCGAATCGCTCGCCGAGCACGCGCCGACGGTTCCGGTGCTCGGCGGTCTCGCCAGCGGCCGCACCTCGGCCGACGAGGGCGCGCTCTTCTTCGGCGACAGCGTCGTCGACAGCGGCGCCGTCGGCGTCAGCCTCGATGGGGTCGAGATGCTCCCGTGCGTCTCCCAGGGCGCCGCCCCGCTCGGGCGAGAGGTCACGATCACGGCATCCGAGGGGAACGTCATCCACGAGCTCGCGGGTCGCCCTGCGCTTCAGACCGTCGAGCAGATCATCTCCGAGCTGTCGCCGCGAGAGCGCGGGCTCGTCGCCGGGGGACTGCTGATCGGCGTCGTGATCGATGGCGGCAAGCCCGAGTACGAGCAGGGCGATTTCCTGGTGCGCGGCGTGCTCGGAGCCGACAGCCAGTCGGGCTCGCTCGTCGTCGGGACCCAGGTCGCGCCGGGCCAGGTGGTGCGCCTGCACGCTCGCGACGCGCGCTCGGCCGACGAGGACCTTCGCGCGGCGCTCAAGCTTCGGGTCGAGGCCCTCGCCGGCGAGCGGCCCGCGGGCGCGCTCGTGTTCTCCTGCAATGGCCGCGGCAGCGCCATGTTCGGCATCGCCGACCACGACGTCGAGGCGATCGACCGTGAGCTCGGCGGCGCGCCGGCCGCCGGGTTCTTCGCGGCCGGGGAAATCGGGCCGGTCGGAGGCCGCAGCTTCCTGCACGGCTTCACCGCGACGCTGGCCGTGTTCCCGCGGGCTTCATGACCCGCCTGAGCGGCAACGTCCTGCTCACCGGCGCCAGTGGAGGTATCGGCCATGCGATCGCACGGACGATCGCCCCGCGGAGCGCCGACCTGATCCTGACCGCGCGCCGGACCGAGGTGCTTCAGCCGCTGGCCGCTGACCTGGGGGCGCGCGTCCTCGGTTGCGACCTATCGCGCCGGGAGGATGTGGCGCGGTTGATCGACGAGGCCGGCCGGATCGACGTGCTGATCGCCAACGCCGCGCTGCCCGCCTCGGGCCTCCTGTCCGAGCTGACCCAACCGGAGATCGACCGCATGCTCGAGGTCAACCTGCGCGCCCCGATCGCGCTCGCCCGGGCGCTGGCGCCGGGGATGGTCGAGCGCCGTCGCGGGCATCTGGCGTTCATCTCCTCGCTGTCGGGCAAAACCGCTTCGCCGGCTTCCTCGGTGTACTCGGCGACGAAGTTCGGGCTGCGAGGGTTCGCGCTCGGGCTGCGCGAGGACCTGCGCCCGCACGGCGTCGGCGTGTCCGTGGTCCTGCCGGGTTTTGTTCGCGAGGCCGGGATGTTCGCGGACTCGCGGGCCACGCTTCCGCCCGGCGTCGGCACGCGATCGCCCGAGGAGGTGGCGCGCGCCGTGCTCTCGGCGATCGACCGCAATCGGGGCGAGGTCGTGGTCGCGCCGCTGTCGATGCGGATCGGCGCGAGCATCGGGGTGGTCGCGCCCGCGTTCGCGTCGGCGGTCAGCCGGCGGCTGGGGAGTCACCGGGTCGCCGCGGATATCGCCGCCGGACAGCGCGACAAGCGGTAGCGGCAATCGCGGCAAGGTCGGCGCGCCGGCCTGTTCCGCGCCGGCGTTCGTGGGTACGATCGCCGTATGAACGATCCCGCCTTCTGGCGCGAGCTCGGACAACGGCTTCGCGTCGACTCGATCAGGTCCAGTTCCGCCGCCGGCTCGGGCCATCCGACTTCGTCCATGTCGGCCGCCGATCTCATGGCCGTGCTGTTCGCCAACCACCTGCATTACGACTTCGGGCGTCCGGACGATCCCCGCAACGACCATCTGATCTTCTCCAAGGGACACGCTTCCCCGCTCTACTACAGCCTGCTGAAGGCCGCCGGCGCGATCACCGACGAGGAGCTGCTGACGTTCCGCAAGCTCGGGAGCCGCTTCGAAGGCCACCCGACGCCGGTATTGCCGTGGGTCGACGTGGCGACCGGATCGCTCGGCCAGGGCCTGCCGATCGGCGTGGGCGTCGCGCTCGCCGGCAAGCGCCTCGACCAGCTGCCCTACCGGGTCTGGGTTCTGTGCGGCGACAGCGAGATGGCGGAGGGGTCGATCTGGGAGGCGTTCGAGCACGCGGCCTACGCGAACCTCGACAACCTCACGGCGATCATCGACGTCAACCGACTCGGCCAGACGCGCCAAACGATGCACGGCTGGGACCTCGACTCGTACGCCGAGCGCGCGCGTGCCTTCGGCTGGCACGCGATCGAGATCGACGGTCACGACGTGGAGGCGATCGACGGCGCGCTCTCGGAGGCGTCGCACATCGACGGCAAGCCCAGCGTGATCGTGGCCAGGACGAAGAAGGGCAAGGGCGCCACCGAGGTCGAGGACCTCGAGGGCAAGCACGGCAAGCCGCTGTCCGACCCCGACAAGGCGATCGAGGAGCTCGGAGGCATACGCGAGCTAGGGGTCGACGTCGCCAAGCCCGAAGGCGACGCCACCCCGCACGAGATCGATCCCGGCCCCGCAATCGAGTGGCCGACCTGGGATGCGGACGACAAGGTCGCGACCCGGCGCGCGTACGGGGACGCGCTCGCCGCACTCGGGGCTGAGCGCGCCGACGTCGTCGCGCTCGACGGCGAGGTGTCGAACTCGACGTTCTCCGAGCTGTTCCGCAAGGCGCATCCCGACCGATACTTCGAGATGTTCATCGCCGAGCAGCAGATGGTCGCCGCCGCGGTCGGCCTCCAGGTGCGCCACTACCGGCCGTTCGCGTCGACGTTCGCGGCGTTCTTCACGCGCGCCTATGACTTCGTGCGGATGGCGGCGATCAGCCGCGCGAAGATTTGTCTCGTCGGCTCGCACGCCGGCGTTGCCATCGGCGAGGACGGGCCGTCGCAGATGGCGCTCGAGGACCTCGCGATCTTCCGCGCCGTTCATTCGAGCATCGTGCTGTATCCGTCCGATCCGAACCAGGCGGCCTCGCTCGTGCGCCTCATGGCCGACCATCCCGGAATCGCTTACATGCGGACCAGCCGCGGCGCCTACCCCACGATCTACGGGCCGGACGACCGCTTCGAGGTCGGCGGCTCGAGTGTCCTGCGCTCCTCCGACGATGATCAGGTGACGCTGGTCGGCGCCGGCGTGACGCTTCACGAGGCGCTGAAGGCGGCCGATCAGCTATCGGAGCAGGGCATCGCCGCCCGCGTGATCGACCTCTACTCGGTCAAGCCCGTCGACGGCGAAACGCTGCGCCAGGCGGCGGCGGACACCGGCGCGATCCTCACCGTCGAGGATCATTGGCCCGAGGGCGGCCTCGGCGACGCGGTACTCGGCGCGCTGGCCGAGGTCGAAGCCGTCCGCGTCCGCAAGCTCGCGATCGCCGAGATGCCCGGTTCCGGCACGCCCGAGGAGCTCGTACACGCATACGGCATCGACGCCGACGCGATCGTCGCCGCCGCCCAGGACCTGGTGCGGACCCCCGCCGGCGCGTCGTAAGTAAGGCCGCGCGTCGTCATGCGGCGGGCCATCGGCACGCGGTAAGGCCGCCGGGCGCGCGGGGCGTCTTCGTTCAGCGCCGGCGAGACGCTGCGCTGACCCGCTCGGGAGGTGCCGCGCGGACTTCGTCGCGCGTCGGCTCCTCGCCCGGCGGTTCGGCGCCATCGTTGACCACCACCGGGTGTTCGCCGGTCACGCTCGCCAGTGCGTCGATGATCTCGTCGGCCAGCCGTGCGCCGTCGTCGGCGCGATCCGGGGTGGCGTGAACCCTGACAATGACGTCGTCGCCGTCGAGTTGCTCGAGCAGCACCGAGGCCTTTTGCCGAGTAGGCGTCTTGATCCTGTCGTCGAGGATCTCCTGGACCTGCGTCACGCGAATGCCGCGGCCGAGCCGGACCTTGACATCGACCGAGTCGGGCTCCCTGATCGGGACGACCACCGCCGACAGCACGACGTTGTTCGGCACCATGATCCGGTCCTCGCCCTGGGCGAGCGTGGTGTAGAGCAGGCCGAGCGAACTCACGATCCCTTCGATCTGCCCGCCGACGGCACCCGCCTGGAACCGGACGCGCTCGCCGACCCGGAACGGTCGTGCGCTCAGCAACACCATCCCGGCGAACAGGTTGCCGAGCGTCTGCTGCGCGGCGAGACCTAGGATGACCGCGGTGAACGCGCTTGTCGCGACGAGCGAGGCCGCGCTCACGCCGGCGATCTCGAGCGCCACGAGCAGCGTGATGCCGACGGTCACGAGCCGGACTAGGAACCCCACCGTTCCGGCGGTGCCCGGGTCCATTCGGCGAAAGAAGGTCGGGCCGGCGACGCGGCCGATGTCGCGAGCGATCGCCCAACCGAGCGCGAGCAGCACGAGCACCGCGACCACCTGGATCAGCGTCTCCACATGACTGTCGGGTTTGCCGAACCAGGTCTTGTAGTCGCTGTAGGCCACGATCACCGCGATGAACAGCGGAACGAGAACCCGCGAGGCGGCGCCGAGCGCTCCGTAGACTTTTCTGGTCGAAGTCGACGGCCAGGCCGACGCGCTCCCACTCCTCGCTGTGGGTGTCGAACATCTGGTCGAGTCGGAAGTCTGATCTCGTGGGCTTCTTGAAGCGTGGTTGTGGCATCTGTTTCTTTAGTTAGTGTCGCGCTGCCCTCTACCTATCACCGCCGGGCGGCGCGGGTTTCACCGAGGATCAGAATAGGCGACCTTGCTCAAGGGGCCACGCCGGTTCTTTTCGAGCGGAAGTTGCGTCGTCCTCCCGCTCCCTCGCCGGCGATCGGTATCGGCCTCGCATCCGCTCCCCCGGCGGCAACTCGGGGCCTCTCACCAACGCGCTGAGGCGCCTTCGTTCATCGGGGTGCGCGTAGGCGCCCCGCTGATACAGCCGCTTGTAGCGATCGACCAGATCCGGGCGGTGGCTCTGAAGCCATTCGAAGAACAGGCCCCGCACCTCGCCGCGCAGATGCAGGGCGATGCCGGTCACGTACGCCGCGCCGGCCTCCGAGGCAAGTTCCAGGATCTTCGCTACCTGCTCGGGCGCGTCGTTGATTCCGGGCATCAGCGGCGCCACCAGCACTCCCGTCCTGATTCCGGCGCGGGTCAGCTCGGCCACCGCCTCCAGCCGCGCCCGCGGGTTTGGCGAGTGCGGCTCGGTGGCCCGCCAGGCCCGCTCATCGACCGTCGGAACCGACAGCGCGGCGCTGAACTCCGTGCGCTGGGCGATCTGTTTCATCAGCGGCAGGTCTCGTAACAGCAGGGGAGACTTCGTCAGCACTGAGCACGGATTGGCGGCGTCGCGCATCGCCTCCCATATCCCCGGCATGAGCTTGTAGCGCCCCTCGACCCACTGGTACGGGTCGGTGTTGGTCCCGAGCGCCACGTGCTCGTGCGCCCACTTCGGACGCGCCAGCTCGGCGCGCAGCAGCTCCGGCGCGTTGACCTTGACCACGATCTCGCGCTCGAAGTCCCGGCCGGCGTTGAAGTCGAGGTACTTGTGCGTCGGCCGCGCGAAGCAGTTGTGGCTGACCACCCCGTTGGCGATGAAATCGCCCGTCCCCGTCTTGATGTCATAGAGCGGCAGCTCTCGGCTCAGCGGCTCGATCTCGGCCACCCTGAGATCCTCGAACGTCTTGACCATCTGGCCTTCGAAGCTCCGCTTTCGCGTGATCGCCGGGTCGGTGAGGTGGAAGAAGCGAAGATGCTCGGACAGACCACCACGAACGCGGACGTACCTGAGCCCGTTGGCCGAGTTCGTGCGGTCGAGCGCCACGTCGAACCCGAGGCGGCGCAAGCACGCCTCCACCCACGCGAGGATCTCCGAATCGATGTTGGCGATCCTCAGCACAAAGTCGCTGCGGGATCCCTCGGCGTCGAAGATCCCAGCGAGGAACCCGCGACACCACTGTAGGCTCGGAAGTACCGGCCACTCGACGAGCCGACTGATCCGTTCGGACGACGAGGCCGCTTGGGCGGAGATCGCGGTCATCTCTGGCCGCCCGCCCGCGGCAACTTGGAACACCCGCTCGCTGGTCGAGATCTCGACCGACGCCAGGAACCCCCGCGCCCGGTGGAGCGCCTCGAGGTCCGAGAGCGCAAGCCGGAAGCGATAGCCGGTGTCGCGCGAGCCACCCGTGCGACGGCAGTCGTATGCCCGCAGCAAACCGTCTCCTCGGATGATTCCGCACAGGTATCCACGGCGGTAGTCGTCGTCGTGCGCCGGCTGCGGCGCTGCCGGTCCCGTCCCCGCCAGGCGGTTGCGGGTCGTCAGAAACGGCCGGTCGGGCTGGCCTCGCGCGCTGCGCACGACGTGCTTCCACCCTCGATTGCTCAGCAACCGGTGATCGCCGCTCAGAATCAGCTCGGTCCCACACTCGAGCGTGAGCCGGTAAGCCGGCTTGACCGTGATCCACCTGTCGAGGACGGTGGTGTGGACGTAGTGCCGATAGCCAGAGCCCGCGACGCTGGTCCCGTAGATCGCGTCGCCGACTTCGAGCTCGGAGATCGGCTTGTGGCGTCCGTCGGCCATCAGGATCGGCGTCTCGCCACCGCTGCAGTAAAGGCAGGCGTGAGCGCAGCCGCGGTACGGGTTGATCGTCCACCGGAACGGCATCTGGGACGCCGGAGGTACGTGGTTCAGGATCGACTTGGCTCGAACCTCATAGAACCTCGTCTCGATCGCCTCGGGTGCGTCGAAATGGCGCACGACCGCCTCTTCGCGATACCCGGGCAGGCGGGCGCGCTGCTCGGTCTCGGTCTCCAGGTTGCTCCAGCGCACGAACGCATGTTCGCATCCGCCCCGGACGGACCCCACTGGATCGTCGACGAGCTACTTGCCGAGGCTCAGCAGGTGGCCGAACCGACCGAGCTGGAGCGCCGACGCCTCCAATGACAGCGCGATCTGTGCGTTCGGCTCGATGCTGTCGTGCGTGAGCAGCTCGAGCAGACCGATCGTCGATGTCCCGCTGCGGACCGGGAGCAGCAGCGCCGAGCTCATGCCGTGGGCCGCGGCGGTCTGAAGCCGCTCGTCGTCGACGGCGTCGATGTCGGTGAGCCAGGTCAGATGGGGCGCCTGAAGCGCCTGGTCGAGCAGCGACCCGTCACGCTTGACGCCCGCGTCCCAGGTCAGCGCCTCGAACCGCTCGAGCCCGCGGTGCGCGGTCCACGTGGCCGCGCAACCGAGGCCGTCTGACTCATCCGGAAGCCATGCCGTCACGGTGTCCCAGCCGCCCTCGGATCCGATCACCTGGACGGTCTCCTTCAACACGTTGCGCCACACCGACTCGCGAGCGAGCGAGGCCGCCAGCGTCCGCTTGGCGGTCGGCTGCCAGCTGACCCCGGGGCCCGCCTGCGGGTGACTCGCCTCGGCGATCGCGTCGAGCGTGGCCAGCTCGGTGGCGGAGGGCGGTGCCTCCTCGACGGCGGGTGCCTCCTCGACGGCCGGCTCCTCGACGGCCGGCTCCTCGACGGCGCTCTCCACCCCGAGGGCTGGCTCTGCGTCGTCGATGGCGGCGTCGTCCTCGGCGATCGGGGCGGGCTCAACGGCACGCTCCGCCAACTGCTCCTCGAGCTCGGCGATCTTCGCATCAGCCGCCTCCGCCTCGGCCCGACTGCTTTCGAGCTCGCCTTCGAGCTTCTCTGTGCGAGCTGTCCCGCGCTCGACCTCCGTCTCGAGCTCGACGACCCGGGACTGCTCACGCTCGACAGCCGTCTGCAGCTCGACGACTCTGGCCTGCCCGAGGGTCGCTCCGCGTTCGGCATCTTCGGCCCGCTTGGCGACGAGCTTCAGCTCGGCTTCGAGTTGCTCGATGCGGGCCCGGCCGCGCGCGAGCTCGCCGTCGAGTCCCTCCACTCGTGCGCTTCCGCGCGCAAGCCCGGTCTCGGCCTGCTCGGCCCGGCTCCGCCACTGCTCGACGTCGCCCTCGGCCTTATCGACGCGCGCGCGCCACCGTTCGATCTCTTCCTCGGCCTTGTCGACGCGGGCACGCCACCGCTCGACCTCCTCCTCGGCCTTGCCGGCGCGGGTCGATGCGGCCTGGGCCTCGGTTTCGGCCTTGACCACGCGAGCGCTCACGACTCGGAGCTCGCCCTCGGCCTTGTCGGCCCGCGCCACCGCCAGCTGCAGCTCTCCGTCGGCCTTGTCGGCTCGCGCCACCGCGAACCGGAGCTGGTTCTCGGCCTTGTCGGCGGCCGTGGCGGCGAGCTCGACCTCGCGCTCGGCCTTGTCCGCCCGCGTGATCGCGGTGCGAAGCTCGCTCTCGAGCTCCTGAACCCGAGCCTGTACCTGCTCGAGCCCGGCGACGCGGACACGTTCGCGCTCGACGTCGCCGGCGAGCTCGCGGATCCGGCCCTCGGCGGCCGCGGCGCTCTCCTGCAACGCCGCGATCTGCTTGCGCTCCTGCTCGAGCTCGCCCGCGAGCGCCGCCCTGGCCTTGAGCGAGGCATCGCGCTCGGCCACGGCCTCCGCGAGCGCGACCTCTGCCGCGGCGCGCGCCTTGTCGGCCTGAATCAGCTGCGTGCCCGAATCGTCGGCACCGTGCTGCCGCTCGAGCTTGGCCAGGTGCTCGCGTGCCTGCTTGACCTCCAGCTCGAGCGCAGCCCTCGCGCTCGATGCCGATTCGCGTTCCGCCGTGACCGCCGCTCGGGCGGCTTCCGCCTCGGCCCGTGCCTTCTCAACGTCCGCTCGAGCCGCTTCGGCGTCGGCCCGTGCCCGCTCGAGCTCGGTCCGCGCCGCGTCGGCATCAGCGCGGGCGCGCTTGACCTCGGTGCGGGCCGCCTCGGCGTCGTCGCCGAGGCGCTCTCTCACGAGCCCCAGTGTGCGCTCGAGCTCCTCGGCCCGCTCTCGCTCGCGGCCGAGCGCGCGGTCGAGGTCGGCGGCCTGCGCGGCCAGCGCCACCTCGGCGTCACCGCGCTCCATGTCCCCGGCGGCGATCCTCCGCTCGAGGTCGCTCAGTCGGCCTCGAGCCGCCTCGAGGGCTGCCGCGAGCTCCTCGTTCGCGCTCAGCGCAGCATCACGCTCGGCGACCGCCGTCGCCCGCTCCGCTCGCGCCTCGGCGACCGCGGCCTGCTGCTCGCGATCGGGCGCTCCCGACACGGCCTCGGCACCACTCGTGGTCGGCGCCGCCCGGCCGCGGGCGTCAGGGAGCACGCCCCACTCCGCGAGCATCTCGGCACGCACGCTCTCGGCGTCAAGACGGCTCCAGCGCTCGATCCGGAGCAGTCGCGCGGCCTCGCTGCGGGCTACGTTGGCCTCAGGGGACGGTGCTGCCACGCCGCATACGAGCGTCGGCACGCCCTTTGCGTCGCCGACCGGGAATCGGAGGACCACCAGCGCGTCGCGCCCCTGATACGGGCCGACGAAATACTCCAGCTGGAGGGGCTCCTCAACGTCACCCTCGCGATCCTCCAAGCGAGGCCCGTCGACCGTCTCGGCGGGCGGGAGCTCCGCGTCGGTTCGGCCGAGCAGCCGTTCCTCGGTCGTACCGAGGAACGTCGTGAATCGAGAATTGGCGCGGACATAGCGGCCTTCGAGGTCCTTCAGCCACACGATGGCGGGGCTCTCGTCGAGCGCGCCATCGAGCAGCGCTCCGCCGGCGTCACCCAGCGAGGGCAACTCCTCGGTCGGCAGTGTCAGCAGCACGTGGCGAGCGCCGCTGCGGTCCGACACCGCCGCGATATCGACGGCGAGCCCGCCGAGCTTCAGCACCGCGGCGTTGGCCTGACCATCGAGGACGCGCCCGAACTCGGGAGACTGCTTGCACAGCTCCTCGTTCTCCTTGTACCAACGGCGAAACGGCTCGGTGCTCTGCTCGAGCCGGCCGTCCTCGCCAAGCAGCGCGAGAGCAGGCATATTGGTGACCGCCGCCAGGGTGGCCATCACCGCTCCACTGATCCGTGGATTACTCCCACAATCAGCGTTTCGGCGCAGTCGAACACCGGAACCGCTGCAATCCCGGCCTCTGGACGGATGTCCGCTTCGCCGAGCGGGTGAAACTGGACGAATGTCAGCCGGCGGCGCGGCTCAGGATCGTTTCCTGACCTAGCAACGTCTGGCTTGTCGCCTGCTGGATATCCACTTCGACCAGCTCGCCGGGCGCGCCCAGGCCGGTGAAGTTCACGACCTTGTTGTGGCGCGATCGCCCGCGTAGACGAGATGGATCGGTACGCGAGGGACCCTCGACGAGTACTTCTAGCGTCCGCCCGACGAATCGCTGAGCGCGCTCGAGCGCCCGTCGCTGTACGACCTCCACGAGGCGCTGAAGCCGCTCAACCTTGAGCTCGTGCGGCACCTGGTCGGGCAGGCCCGCGGCTTCGGTTCCGCGGCGCGGCGAGTAGATGAACGTGAACGCGCCGTCGTAGGCGACCTCGTCGGCCAGCTCGAGCGTCTGCTCGAAGTCGGCCTCGGTCTCGCCCGGGAACCCGACGATGATGTCGGTCGTCAGGGCGCAATCCGGAACGTACTCGCGGATCATCGCCACTCGGTCCAGGTAGCGCTCGCGCGTGTACGTGCGCCGCATTCGCTTGAGCATGGCGCTTGACCCCGATTGGACGGGAAGGTGGATGTGCTCGCACAACGCGGGGAGCTCCGCGTGGGCGC
The DNA here is from genome assembly GCA_963822855.1 of uncultured Solirubrobacterales bacterium. Lineage (GTDB taxonomy): Bacteria > Actinomycetota > Thermoleophilia > Solirubrobacterales > Solirubrobacteraceae > Palsa-465. The sequence continues at coordinate 496,095 of CAWGJE010000003.1, forward strand.
GGATCACGTCCTCGCGCATGTCCTTGGGATGCGGGCTCGTGTAGCGGATTCGGTCGATCCCGTCGACGCCGTCGATCAGCCCGAGCAGCTCCGCGAACGTTGTGCGCTGTTCGCGCGGCAGATCGCGACCGTACGAGTTGACGTTCTGACCGAGCAGCGTCACCTCGCGCGCGCCGTCGCCGGCGAGGGCCCGCACCTCGGTCACGAGCTCGTCGGACGGCCGGCTGACCTCGCGGCCACGCGTCGACGGCACGATGCAGTACGAGCAGACGCAGTTGCAGCCGACGCTGATCTGGACCCACGCGTGGTACTCGCGCGCTCGCTTGGCAGGGAGGTGACCCGTGAACCCCTCGAACTCGAAATAGCCCTGGGCGGTCAGCGAGTCGCTGACGAGGAACTCGGCGAGCTTGTGCACCTGACCCGGGCCGAACGCGACGTCGACGAACGGGAAGCGCGCGAACACCTCGTCCTTGACCGACTGTGCCCAGCAACCGCCGACTCCGACGACCACGTCGGGCCGTTCAGACTTCAGCCGCTTGGCCTCGCCGAGATGCGCGACGAAGCGACTGTCCGCCTTCTCGCGGATCGAGCATGTGTTGAACAGGATCAGGTCGGCCTGGTCCCGCGCCGGCGCTTCGGCGTACCCGAGCGACTCGAGCATCCCCTTCATGCGCTCGGAGTCGTGCTCGTTCATCTGGCATCCGAACGTGGTCACGTGGTAGCGCTTCACCGTGGCAAGGGTATCGGGCTGCTTGCGCCGGTCGCGTGCGTCGTCGGTCGGCGTCGATGCGACGCGATGAGGTTAGACCGGGCGGTAGAAGCGCGTCACCGGCCCGACTACCTCGAATCCGAGCCTCAGGTAGATGCGCATGCCGGCGCCGCTCGCATCGAGGCAAGCCCGGGTCGCGCCCGCCTCCCGTGCGGCATGGAGCGCGGCGGACGTCATCGCGCTGCCAATCCCGCGACACCGCCAGCCAGGGTCGGTGTCGACGAAGATCACGCTCGCGTGGATACCGAAGGCGCCCGAGCCCGCCGTCGCCCGTACCGCGCCGGCCGCATCAACCGCGGCCATGAGCCGGAACGCGGACGGCAGGGAGCGGAGATAATCGGCGAACGCCTCCAGGCCCCCGACGCTGTCCGGCTCGGCCCCCATGGCGGTCGCCGCCGCCTCCTCGAGTGGCACCCCGCCAGGGTCATCATCGTCTCGACGACGCACGGGTCGGAGCGTCAGATCATCCGGAACAGGGAGCAGCGGGACGATCCGCAGGTCGCGACAGACCATCGCCATCGGAGTGGTGATCCTCCACGTTTGGCGGTCGGCGATGAGATTGGCGCAGCGCACCGCCGAGGCGAATGCGGTGATCATCCCGGTCTCGACCCGCGGCAGGAGCGCCTCGAGCACCTCGTATGCCCGGTCGTCGGTCACGAGGAGGCGCGCGAGCGGATCCCCGGTCCCCGGGAGCAGCCCCTGCACCCCGGGCTCGTCGACTTCCGCGCTTCCCGGCCGACGGTGGGCAACGCACCGGGAGCGGAACGCGGCCACGTACAGGTCAAGCGAGCTATCCCCCACCGCGGCCACCATAGGCAATCACCGCCGGCGCGTGAGCCGCGGCTCGCCGCAATCTGCCCGTGAGTCGTTGCTACCGGTTCGGGCGCGCTGGCACCGGATCGCGCTCGGGCTCCCGCTCGCGCCACCGCTTCAGGTGGGGGATCTTCGGGCTGCTGTGGTCGCGGACTCGAAGCCGCGACGGATCCGCATCGGGGAGCGGAAGACCTCCACGCGGAGGCACGGGCAGGTCGGATGGCCGATCGGGGCCAGACCCACCGCCCCCGTCCTCGTCAGACGGACCTGACGGGGGATCGATGCGCCGACACGACCAAGCCGGGACCACGAGCATCGCCACGATGAGCGTCACCCACGCCAGCCCAACTGCCACCTGCGCCGGTGCGACGAGTACGACGAACAGCACCAGCGTAGGCAGCCACAGGCAGCGGACGAACATCCGGGACCTGGGTGATCGTCGCCCATGGGAGAACCCGGCCACGACACATACCGTGACGAAGCTGACCTCGACGGCAAACAGCAACACGATGAGCTTGGAGCCCACTGTGTTCGAAGCGTAACTCCGCAGCGGCGGTCCAACAAGACCGTGCGAGGTCTCAGGTCGGATCGAACCCGGGGAGCACCAGCTCGACTGCCGCGCCGTAACCGTTCTGCGACTCGGCGACGCGCACGGTGCCCTTGTGAGCCTCGGCGATCGCGCGCACGATCGCCAGCCCGAGACCGGCGCCGCCGGGCGCCGATCGAGCCCGGCCGCTGTCGGTTCGGTGAAACCGCTCGAACACGCGCTCGCGCTCATCCTCGGGAATGCCCGGGCCGTCGTCGAGGACGGCGAAACGGATCCGATCGTGCGCGAGCCGGGTCACGTCGAGGCGCACGAGGCCATCGTGCTCATGGGTGTGCTCGATCGCGTTGCGGGCGAGATTGCGCAGGGCCTGGGCGAGCCGGTCGGGATCGGCGTACAGCGACCCATCCGCGATCCTGCCGAGCTCGAACCTGCGGTCCGCGGTCAGGCTCATGCCATCCCAGATCTCGGTGACGAACGGTCGCACGTCGATCGCCTCGGCGCGCAGAAAGTCGGTCCGCTCGGCCTGAGCCAGCACCAGCAGGTCGTCAACCAGCCTTGAGACTCGCGTGATCTCGGCCAGCACGAGTTGCTCGACGCGATTTACCTCGGCGCCCGATGGGTTCTCCTGAGCCGCGAGCACTTCGAGCTGACCGCGAATGATCGTCAGTGGCGTGCGGAGCTCGTGAGAAGCATCGGCGACAAACTCCCGCTGGCTGCCGAACGCCTCGGACAAACGGTCGAGCATGCGGTTGAACGCGTCGGCCAGGACCCTGACCTCGTCGCGGCGGTCACCCGCGATCTCCATGCGTGGATCGAGGTCTCCGGCATCGACGCGCGTCGCCACCTGCGCCATTCGGCGGAGCGGCGCCGAGACGCGAGCGCCCGCGAGATACGACGCGAACAGCGCGAGCAGCAGCACGACGGCTCCAGCGAGCACGAACGCGCGAGCGACCCCGTGTTGGGCACGCTCGACCAGCGCGAGCGGCTCGCCGGCGCCCGCGATGATCGGCACCTTGCCGACGTCGGAGAGCTTCTCGAAGATGCGCGTGGGTCCGACGTCGGGCACCCGCGCGGTCGAGTATCCGAGGTGCGGCACCAGCAGCTTGGCCCCTTGGACGTTCTCGATCCGCTGCTCGGCTTCCGTCTCACCCTCGTCGGGAACACCGCCTCCGAACAACTCGGGATGGTTGCTCACGTGCTGCCCGCCCGGCGTGAGCACGAACAGCAGCGTGGAGGTCGCGTTGTACGGTTGCGCGCGGATGTAGCGCGCGGCTGCAGACGCGATTCGCACCGGGGTCTGGCCGCTCAGCGCGTCCACCGACTGGAGCATCTGGATCGTGTCGCCGGTGATGTCCTGGTCGATCTCGGTTTTCAGCTGCGTGCCGGTGTCCTGATAGACGACCAGGAAAACGACGGCCGCCGAGACGACCATCACGCCGGCGACCCAGATCGTCAACCGCCACCGAAGGCCGGAGGGAAGCATCGAATGGAGTCGTGCGCGCACAGCGGACAACGACGGCCTGGGCCGGTCGCTAGTGGCTCGCTTCCAGCCGATAGCCGACCGAGCGGACGGTGACGATCGGTGGATTCGTGCCCTGGCGCCGAAGCTTGCGGCGGAGGTATCCGATGTAGACGTCGACGACGTTCGTGCCCGGGTCGTACTCGTAGCCCCAGACCGCGCGCAGGATCTGCTCCCGCGAGAGAACGTGCCCGCGGTTGTGCATCAGATACGCCAGCAGCTCGAACTCGGTCGTCGACAGCCGTACCAGCTCCCCGCCGCGGCGGACCTCACGCGTCAGCAGGTTCACCTCGATGTCCCCGGCGTTGAGCGTGGTCCGCGGCGACTGCGCTGCCGCGCGCAGCTGAGCGCGGATCCGGGCCGCGAGCTCGGTGAGCGAGAACGGCTTGGTGAGATAGTCGACAGCGCCGGCGTCGAGCCCGGCGACCCGATGCTCGACCTCTCCGAGCGCGGTGAGCACGATTACCGGCAGTCCCGGCTTGGCCTCGTGCAGGGTCGAGAGCACGTCGAGGCCGCTGCGCCCGGGGAGCATCAGATCGAGCACTACCAGATCGACGTCCTCGTCGAGCGCCGTGTCCGCCCCGCTGACGCCGTCGGTTGACGAGATCACGTCGAAGCCCTGCGCGCGCAGCCCACGCTCGAGGAAGTCGACAATCCCCGGCTCGTCTTCTATTACAAGGATCAATCCGGGCATGCCTCAGTGCCGGCGCTTCCGGCGTCGCGCGGCGCCCGATGATAGAGCCGGGCGACGCGGTCCTCGGTTGTGGCAAAGAGCTTTCTCATCGAGGGCTCACGAGAAACTTCGCGTGCGCGTCCAGAATCGCGCTGATGGGGACGAGCGACGAGCCCATGATCGCGCGCCGCGACCGCGAGCGCCACCATCCCTTTTCCCGCTTCGTCGGACCGAAGGACGCGAGCTCGCTCACAGGGGGCGGTCCGGAGGGAAACGAGCAGCTGACCACGATCACCGGAGTAATCCTGATCGTGCTCCTCGCGGTGATCGGCTTCACGATCCCGCAGCTGAGTCAGTACATCTGGCTACACCTGTTTGTCGGGCTGCTGCTGATCGGGCCGGTCCTGCTGAAGATGGCAAGCACCGGCTACAGGTTCGTGCGCTACTACACGCGCGACGCCGAGTACATGCGCAAGGGTCCGCCCGAGATCGCGTTGCGTTTGATTGCCCCGATGGTCGTCATCTCGACCATCGGCGTGTTCGCGACCGGGATCGGGCTGATCATCGTCGGCCCGACCGATCGCAACCCGATGCTGCTGCTCCACAAGTTGACGTTCATCGTGTGGGTCGTGTTCACGAGCCTCCACATTCTGGGGCACCTGCCTGCGGTGGGCAGGACGCTGGGGGTGGGCGGCCGCGAACGGGCACAGCTGACCGGGGCAACTCCCGGTGGGGCAGGCCGCTGGCTCGCGCTCACCGGTGCGCTCGTGGGCGGGGCCGTGCTCGCGGTTGCACTGATACCGCAGTTCGGGATCTGGACCGCACACGGGATCTTCATGCACCACCACCATCATTGATCGGGAAGGCGCGAACACGCGGGCCCACCGCGCACCATCCGGCCGATGCGCGATGGGCCCTGGGTCAGAACCGTGTGTCAGCTACGGGCTAGCTGCAGGTCGAAGCCCACGCGCACGCGTCGAAGCCGTCAGCGGTGGAGTTCGGGGCCGACGGAGCACCGATCACATCGCCGTTCGAGTCCACGAGGTCCATCTCCTCAGAGGCCTTGAGACTCGCCGAAGCACCGTTGACGGTGGCCGACGTGAACGCCGGGTTCGTCAGATTCGGCAGTGCGGCGAAGCCGGCATCGGTGCCGATCTCCAGCGGCGTCTCCTCGATCCACTCCGCGGTCGCGTGAGTGGAGCTGTAAGGCACCGTCTGGGAGAACGACTCGCCACGAGTGACGTCCTCGATCGAGATCGTCCAGACGTCCGAGTCAGGCACAACCTGGGAGATCGAGGCGTGCATGTGATCGCCTGGCTCGACGGTCATGTTGCTGACCGTCAGTGAGGGCGCGGGGACCAGCTCCCACCACGCGGAGTACGAGGCGGCGCCGGTCGAGTCCACGTCCTGCTCAGTTCCGGTCTGGATCAGCGTCGAGTCCGTGGCGGTGCAGCCGGCATCGATGCATCCCCCGCCGATCCCGATCCAATCCGAAGAGTCCTCCGCCTGCCCCGCGGTGTGCGCGGTGGCCGTCGGAACGGTCCAGTCACCGGTAATCGAGTTGAACAGCTTGTCTCCCTGCTCGAGCGTGCCCTGGCCATACCCGAACCAGTTACTACTCGAGTTCGTATTCGATTGCAGACCCGGCGCGAGGTGCAGCAGCTGACCGTGTGACGTCAGCGCAGCGGACGCGCTTGCGGCCGCGACGCCGCACGTTGCCAGTGATACAGCGAGAACTGCCGCAAGGCGCTGGATCGCGCCAAGGCACGACGACCGTCGATTCATCGAGGAACCCTTTCTCGGCGACTTGCGGGTCAGAGCCGCCGACCTCCCGCCAGTGCGACCCGCCGCCCGGACATATACCCGCTCCTGGCCAATTCCATCCGTCGTCACGCAGAGAACACGAATGTGTCCCGTCGCGTGACTACGGGGCGTGAGCGGACGGCGTCAGCGCGCGTATTCGACCGCGCGCGACTCGCGGATCACGGTGACCTTGATCTGGCCCGGGTACTCGAGCTCCTTCTCAATTTCCCGCGCGATCTCGTACGAGAGCAAGGTCGCGGCGTCGTCGTCGATCGCGCCGGGGGCCACCATCACGCGAATCTCGCGGCCGGCCTGCATCGCGTAGACCTTGTCGACACCCTTATGACGGGTCGCGATCTGCTCCAGGTCCCGCAGGCGCTTGACGTACTGCTCGAGCGACTCGCCGCGAGCGCCCGGACGTGCTCCCGACAGCGCGTCGGCCGCCTGCACGATCACCGCCTCGATCGTCTGCGGCTCGACCTCGTTGTGGTGCGCCTCCATCGCGTGCGCGACCGCCTCGGATTCGCCGTACTTCCGCGCGAGCTCGCCACCCACCAGCGCGTGCGGTCCTTCGACCTCGTGCGTGACCGACTTGCCGATGTCGTGCAGCAACGCCGCGCGTCGCGCCGTCCGTGCGCTGGCCCCGAGTTCCTCGGCCATCATCGCACCCAGCTGCGACACCTCGATCGAGTGCGCGAGCACGTTCTGGCCGTAGCTCGTCCGGAACCTGAGCCGCCCCAGCAGCTTGACCAGCTCGGGGTGCACGCCTTGGACGTGGGCCTCGAACACGGCCTCCTCCCCCATCTCGACGATGCGCCCCTCGAGCTCGGACTTGGCCTGGTAGTACATCTCCTCGATCCGGGCCGGATGAATCCGGCCGTCCTGAAGGAGCTTCTCGAGCGTCAGCCTCGCGATCTCGCGGCGCACGCCGTCGAAGCCGGACAGGACCACGGCTCCGGGAGTGTCGTCGATGATGAAGTCGACGCCGGTGAGGTTCTCGAGCGCCCGGATGTTGCGACCCTCGCGGCCGATGATCCGGCCCTTCATGTCGTCGGCCGACAGCTGCACGACCGACACAGTGGTCTCAGCGGCGTGACCGGCGGCGAGCCGCTGCATGCAAACGGACAGAATGTTCCGGACCCGACGCTCGGCCTCGCGCTTGGTCTCCTCCTCGATCTGGCGGATGCGGCGGGCGGCGTCGTGCTTGGCCTGCTCCTCGACCTCCTTGAGCAGCAACTGCTTGGCGCGGCCCGCGGTCATACCGGAGATGTGCTCGAGCGAGCGCTCGAGCTCCTGTCGAGAGTCGAGGAGCGCCGCTCGCTCCTTCTCGACCTCCGCCTCCTTGCTCGCCAGAGCCTCCTCCCGGCGGGTGACCGCGGTCGTGCGCTCGAGCAGCTCAGCGTCGTTACGCCGCGGCGTCGGCGGCGCTGCCTCGGCGACCGGGACGCTCGTGGCCGGACTGGCGATGGCGAGAGTCCGCGCGCCATGCGTCCGACCGTAGATGATGGCCGCAACCACGATTCCCACCGCGATCAGCGCTGCGGCCCCGATGATTTCCATGGTCGATCCTCTCCGTGCGGTTCCGGCTCATGCCGGACCTACTTCAAAGCTTTGGTTTTTGGAGCGACCGATCGGCCCGCGCACGACTGCACGAACGGATGCCGGCACGGCGTTTGGTGCCTGCCTTCAGTAGGCGGCTACCCGGCGGGTTCTGGGTCTTGTCTGAATGGACCAGGCGGCCCGATGGTGTTTGCCGTCGACACTGAGTCCGGAATCCAAGATATACGAAATTTGCTGGTGTTCTTTGTGGCCCGTGGGCCCTTCGTTCGCTTACAGGATCGTAGTACCGGCGGACGGCGGGCGCAACGACGCATGACCGCGGCCAAACGCACATGCGGCGGGCACCCTCTGCGGCGACCGCGGCGTCCGGATGTGGTGTCGGCGATTCAGACGTCCGCGGCGCGTGCGTGGGCGGCAATCGCGTCGAGCGCATGCTCTGGGTCGTAGCCCTTGCGCAGCAGCACGCCGAGCGCACGGTCGCGCTCCCGGCGCTCCCGCGGCGGCGAAGGGAAGCGCCGGCGCAGCACGGCCAGGGCCCGTTCGACCTCGCCCTCCGAATCCTGCTCGTGCTCGGCGAGCGCCTCCTCGACCACCTCGGCGTCGACACCGCGGGTGCCCAGGACCTGCCTGATCCGATCGGCGCCCCATCCCTCGAGTTCGCGCTTGTCCTGGACGAACAGGTGAGCGAACCGGGCGTCGTCCAGGTACCCCTGCTCGACGAGCACCCGGATCGAGCGCTCCACGTCGCGAGCATCGATGCCCTTGCGCTCGAGGTGCCCCCGCATCTCCGCCTGGGTCCGCTCGCGCGAGTTCAGATAGCGGTACGCGAGCGCGAGCGCCCGCTCCAGCCCGGCCTCGGCGTCGGCGTCGGCGTCGGGCGAAGGCTCCAGACCGGCCTCTGCGTCAAGCACTGCCCTACGCGGCGCGCCCCTCGGCGGCCGCCTCGGCTTCCACGGCCTGGAGCGGCGGCGCGTCACGCTCGATCGTCTTGACCAGGTCGCGGTTGATCCCGAGCGCCGCGTAGACCTTGACTTCGATCTCCTTGGCCGTGTCCTGGTGCTCGTCGAGGAACGCTTTGGCGTTGCCGCGACCCTGACCGAGCCGTTCATCGCCGTAGGAGAAGAACGAGCCAGACTTGGTGATGATGTTGTGCTCGATGCCGTAGTCGAGCAGGCACCCGGAGGTCGAGATGCCCTTGCCGAACTCGATGTCGAACTCGGCCTGCTTGAACGGCGCCGCCACCTTGTTCTTGACGACCTTCACACGGACGCGGTTGCCGACAGCCTCGGTGCCGTCCTTGATCGTCTCGATGCGGCGGATGTCGAGCCGCTGGGAGGAATAGAACTTCAGCGCGCGACCGCCGGGCTGGGTCTCGGGCGAGCCGAACATCACGCCCACCTTCTCCCGGATCTGGTTCGTGAACACGCACAGCGTCTGGGTCCGGTTGAGGCCGCCGGTGATCTTGCGCATCGCCTGCGACATCATGCGCGCCTGCACGCCGACGGTCTGGTCCCCCATCTGGCCCTCGAGCTCCGCGCGCGGGGTGAGCGCCGCGACCGAGTCGATCGCGATCACGTCCACCGCCCCCGACCGGATCAGCATGTCGACGATTTCGAGCGCCTGCTCTCCGTAGTCGGGCTGGGAGACGAGCAGCTCGTCGATGTCGAGCCCGATCCGCTGGGCGTACAGCGGGTCCATCGCGTGCTCGGCGTCAATGAACGCGCACACGCCACCGAGCTTCTGGGCCTCGGCGAGGATGTGGTAGACGAGCGTGGTCTTCCCCGACGACTCCGGGCCGAAGATCTCGATGATGCGCCCGCGCGGGACGCCACCGATCCCAAGCGCCAGATCGAGCGCCAACGCGCCGGTGGGGATCGCGTCGACGGCCACGCGCGCGCCCGGATCGCCCATGCGCATGACGGTGCCCTTGCCGAACTGTCGCTCGATCTGCGTCAGAGCGCCCTGGAGCGCGGCTTGGCGCTTGACATCCACCTTTGGGTCCGTGGCCCCCGCCTTCAAGCCGGCCCTGTCTTGCTCGCTCATCTCCGTTCGGCTCCTTGTCTCATGCACTTTGATCCACCACGGTAAGACGGGTGGCGGACGGAACCGGCACGCTAGATCCGCCGGCTGCAACGGAGCAAGGCACGTTCGTCTCAGAGCGCAAACAACTTTGTGCCAATTGTGTGGCGGGGGTCGGATGTGGCGGTGGCGCGCTGCGGTTTGCGAGGTGGGCCGATGCGAATTGGCGTGCTCCGGCCGGGGCGGCAGGCGTTGCGGAAAGACGGCACCTGAGGAAGCGTGGTCGGCGCCCGGAGATGAACCGCGACCCCGAACGGGGCCCCGGCGGAGCCTGAGCATGCATAACCTGACAATTGAGGCCGTCGACGCTGACCGTGGCGTACTACGCATGCCCCACATGCATAGTAGGTCACGGTCAGCTCAAGCCGCGTCCATTGGCAGGTTATGCAGGTCCGTGCATCCCACCGGCCGCCCATGACCCCGCGCCAGCGAGCAAGCGACCATGTCGGCGTCCCAGCCACTCTCTCCAGGTGCCCGCCGTTAAAGCCCACTCGCCCGGCGAGCGGCGCGGGCGAGGAGCGGGCAAGGAGCGGGCAAGGAGCGGGCGGGTTGCCGGCGCCTGCCGGGACCGACGAAACCTCAGCCAGGCCGACCCAGAACGTCTCGGAGCGCCGCCTCCAAATCGGGGTGGCGAAAGCCGTAGCCGAGCCGCTCGAGGACGGCCGGCACCGCGCGCTGGCCGGTGATCACGATCTCCGCCATCTCGCCGTAGAGCGACTTGACCGCGAGGCCTGGCACCGGCAGGAACGCCGGCCGCTTGAGCACGCGGCCCAGCACGCGGGAGAGGTCGGCGTTGGTCACCGGGGTCGGGGCGGTCAGGTTCACGGGGCCGGTCGCCTCGTGCCGGCCGAGGCAGAACAGCATCGCGCCGACGACGTCATCAAGATGGACCCAGGGGACGTATTGGCGGCCGCCGGCGACGGGTCCGCCGATCCCGAGACGGAAGAAGGGGAGCATCTTGGCGAGCGCACCACCGTCGGGAGACAGCACGACGCCGGTACGCGTGACCACGACTCGAACGTCCGAGGCGGCTGCGGCGAGCGCCTCGTGCTCCCACGCCGCCACGACGCCGGCGAGGAAGTCGGAGCCTGCCGGCGCCTCCTCGTCGACGGGCCGGTCATCGCGAGGGCCGTAGAAGCCGACGGCGGACTGTGAGAGGAGCGTGCCCGGCCGCTGGTCGGGTGCGAGCGCCACCAGACCCTCCACCAGCGCGCGCGTCGACAAGACGCGCGAGTCGCGGATGGCCTCCTTGGCCTCGTCGGTCCACCGCTGCGCGATCGGCTCGCCGAGCAGGTGCACGATGGCGTCGGCGCCGGCGAGCGCCTCCGACGGCGGGGGCGCCTCCATGGGATTCGGCCAGGAGTGCGACTCGACCTCGTCGCCGAGGGCGCGGCGAGCGCGGGCGGCGTCGCGAGAGAGCGCGACCACATCCTCCCCCCTCGCTGCCAGTGCGCTCACAAGTGAACGGCCAATGGTGCCGGTGGCTCCCGTGACGACAACGCGCATGGGCCCAAGGTTGCCGGATGCGAGCGATTCGTGTTCTACGACCAGATCTGGTCGAACACCGCCTGGTCGAACGGCACCAGCCAGCACTCCGCGATCCGCCCGTCAACGACCCGGAATACGCCCACCGTCTCCCACGTCACCTCGCGCCCGTCGCGCAACCCGTGGCCGCCGGCGAGTTGTACGACGCGGCCGGCGATCACCGCGGCGCCGTGGACGGTCACGCGGAACGTGGAGTCGGTCATCCGCCGGCGCGTGTCGAAATACTCGAGCACGGCCTCGATGCCGCGGTGCTCGCCGGCGATCGCGCTTGCCCCCGGCACGTGCCACACGACGCCCTCATCCAGCACACCCAAAAGCGAATCCGCCGGGGCCGAACCCGCGTACACGCGGGCCTGGGCGTCGTAGAAGCGCCGCACGACCGAGACCGGATCGGCCGCTCCCGCGGCGGAGCCCAAATCGACTGACGCGAGAGCCGAGTACCGCGCTCCCCCGGCGCCAAGCCGCGACCGATACAGCGTCACTCGAGAGCACCGCACAGCCAAATCGTCAGGTGGCGCTGGCAACTCCCCCGGCCGGACCCGCGAGTCCCGCCCGACGCGCGCCACCGTCACATGGGCGAGGAACGGCCGCGATTCGGGCGCGTACCAACCCCCGGAGACCAGCGCATCCGACAGCACCGATTGAACTCGCGCAATCACCCCCTCGGGATCCGATAGCGCGACCGCGAGCACCCGAGGGCGCCGCGCAGGCAGCCACAGCGCGGCACCGAAACGCGACTCCGCTACCGGCTCGCCCGCCACCACCCCGCACGCCGCGGCGATCACATCGATCTCATCCTCGGGGCGCGAGCCGAGGAAGCACAGCGTGGCGTGCAGATCCTCGGGCCGCACCAACCGCAGGCCCGCCACGTCCCCGACCACAGACGAGCGCCACCGAACCAACGCCTCCCGGGCCCCTTCGGGAAGCTCGAGGGCTACGAACAGCCGAGCGTTCTGCGCGTCCGGCCGGCTCACGCCGGCTCGGCCCGGGCACCTGCCTCGGGAACCGTCGCCTGCCCCTCTACGAGCACCCGGCGAAGCAGGTGCATGGCGACCGTCGTCGACCGGTCGCGGACGTCCGAGCGGCTACCCGGGAGCCTCGTACGGCGGGTGATGCGCGCACCCTCGGGCCCGCATACCGAGAAGCAGACCGTGCCCACCGGCTTTTCCTCAGTGCCGCCGTCGGGGCCGGCGATCCCCGTGATGCCGATCCCATACGCAGCGTCGAACCGCGCGGCGGCGCCCGAGGCCAGGGCCTCGGCTACCTCGGTCGACACCGCTCCGAAGCGAATGATCAGATCCGGATCGACGTCGGCGAAAGAAACCTTGGCCTCGTTCGAGTACACGACGACGCCCCCGGCAAAGTACGCCGAGGATCCCGGGAGCTCGGTCAGACGGGCGGACATCAGGCCGCCAGTGCACGACTCGGCCACGGCCACCATGCGCGAACCCAAGAGCGATGCCACCTGCGCGTCGACGGTCGAGCCGTCGAGCGAGAACAGCTGCTCTCCGTGCCGCGAAGCGAGGAATTCGACGAACGCCCGATATGTCTCCTCGCCCGGAGGCTCATACCGCGTCGCGACCTCGATCTCCCCGCGGCGCAGGCAGGTCGTGATCTCGAGTTCCTCCAGCGGGATACCCGCTTCCGAAGCATCCCGGAGCGTGTTCGCGATCTCGGACTCCGGTATCCCGAACAGGCGCACGATCCGACGGACATAAGACCGAGCCCCGGCGATCGCGGCGGCAAACGCATCGGTCGCCCGCGCCATCTGCCACATCTCGTGGAGCTCGCGCGGCGGCCCCGGGAGGACGACGACCGTCGGGCCGGATCCGGACGCCGGCGGCACCACGAGGCCCGGCGCGGTGCCGACCGGGTCGAGCACGGTCGCGCCCAGGGGCACGACCGCCTGCTTGCGGTTCGCCTCGCGGACGGCGTCGAGGTCCAAGCCAGGCCAGCGGCTCATCAGCGGGCGCAGGATCTCGGTGATCTTCGCTTCGAGCTCGTCGTCGAGCACCATCTTGCGGCCGGAGTACTCGCCGACGATCTCAGCGGTCAGATCGTCGGCGGTGGGACCGAGGCCGCCGCTAGTGACGATCAACGCCATCCCCTGAGCATCCATGTACCGGAGCGCCGCCATGAGATCGCCCGGCCGGTCGCCGACGATCTGGATCATCGCGGCGTCCACGCCGATCTCGAGCAGGCGCTCGGACAGCCACGGCCCGTTGCGGTCGGAGATGATCCCGGTCAGCACCTCGGTGCCGGTGACCAGGATCCCGGCTCGCGGACCGCCACCCGAAACCGGACCGCCGTCCGAAGACCCGGTCATGCGCAGGTCGGCAGCCGGCCCGCCGGTAGAGGAGTGGTCTTCCCGGGTGTCAGCTCGTAGCCGATCGGCGACCCGACCGTGGGCGTCACAGGCTTGCCGTTGACCTTCATCTGCACCGCATCGTTACCGAGCGTGACCATCAGCTTCGCTGCCTTCTCCGTCGGGATCGTCTGGCCGGCGGCGTAGGTCACGCCGTTGATGAGCTTGTTGCCGTTGCCATCCTCGACGCACACGTACAGCGAGCTTGTCGGCACGAGCTTGAGCGTGACCGTGGTCGGCTTGGGGGGCGGCGGGCGCCGATGGTGGTGGACGGTGGTGGTGGTGGTGTGCGTGCTCGTCGAGGTGGTATTCCGCGCGCTGGTCGTGATCGACGTCGAGTTCGTCGACGAGTTGTTGCTTCCCGGACTGAGGCTGCCGACCACGAACAGCGCGGCCGCGACCACCGCGAGCACGAGCACGACCACGGCCACCGGCCCGAGCCGGGGGCGCCGGCGCTTGCGCTCACGCTCTCGCCCGAGCGGGGTGATCGGCCGTATGTCCTGGTCGGGCGGGCGCTCGTAGCGTCGCTTGTACTCGTCGACGAGCAGGCGGCTGTCGAGCCCGAGGAAGTCGCCGTAGGTGCGCAGGAAGCTCTTGACGTAGACGGGGCCTGGGAGCAGGTCCCACTCCTCGTTCTCGATCGCGCGCAGGTACTTGGCGCGAATCTTCGTCCGCGCCTCGACCTCGCTGATGTCGATCCGCGCGCGGATCCGCGCCTCTCGTAGTGTCGTGCCGATATCGGCCATCCGCCTGCGAAGGCTAGCGGCGGAGGGGCCGTCCAGAGCAGGACTTTTGCGCCGCTCGCGCGCGCCGCGCAAGGGACTACTGCTCTTCGTCGGTGTCGTCGGGGACGGGGACGGGACGCGGTGGCGCGGGGCCGTCGGCTTCGGCGAGGTGGGACAGGATTCGCGGCACGTCGGCCTCGGTGATCAACACCTGGCGCGGCTTTGAGCCCTCGTAGCCGGAGATGATCCCGCGCCGCTCGAGCATGTCGATCAGGCGGCCCGCACGGGTGTACCCGAGTCGCAGCCGGCGCTGGAGCATCGAGGTCGAGGCGGTGCCCATCTGGGCCACGAGCGAGATCGCCTCCTCGAGCAGCGGATCCTCATCGGGACTGAATTCCGGGGAGTCCTCCGAACCGGAACCGCCATCCCCCGACTCGGCCTCTTCGAGCAGCTCCGCGTGGAACTCGGGCTCGCCCTGGCGGCGCCAAGCGTCGGTGAGCTCGGCGATCTGCTCCTCGTCGATGTAGGCGCCCTGGATCCGCTGGAGCTTGCTCGAGCCGACCGGCGAGAACAGCATGTCGCCCTGGCCGAGGAGCGACTCAGCGCCGTTATGGTCGAGGATGACGCGCGAATCGGTTTGCGAGGAAACCGCGAACGCGATCCGCGACGGGACGTTGGCCTTGATCATCCCGGTGATCACGTCCACCCGCGGCGACTGGGTCGCCAGCACGAGATGGATGCCGACAGCGCGCGCCTTCTGCGCCAGGCGGATGATCGAGTCCTCGACGTCGGCCGGCGCCACCATCATCAGGTCGGCGAGCTCGTCGATCACGCACAGGACGTAGGGCAGCGGCGGCTCGCCGCGCTTCTCGCGCGCTCGATTCAGCTCCGGCAGGGAACGCGTGCGCGCCAGCGACATCGTGCCGTAGCGCTGCTCCATCTCCTTCACGAGGTTCTGCAAGGCGTTGGCGGCCATCCGCGGGCTCGTGATCACCGGCGTCAACAGGTGCGGAATGCCCTCGTAGTGGTTGAGCTCGACCTGCTTGGGGTCGACCAGCACGAGGCGCACCTCGTGCGGCGTGGCCCGGAGCAGAACGCTCGAGAGCATCGCGTTGACGCACGCCGACTTTCCGGCTCCGGTCGTGCCGGCGACGAGCAGGTGAGGCATCTTCGCCAGGTCGGCCCCGATCGCCCGGCCCGCGATGTCCTTGCCCAGCCACACCGTCAGAGGCGACCAATCAGGCGGGGGGTCCTGGAACACGTCGCCCAGGTGAACGATCCGCCGCCGCGCGTTCGGGACCTCGACCCCGACCGCCTGCTTGCCGGGAATCGGCGCCAGAATCCGGATGTCGGTGGCGGCCAACGCGTACGCGAGGTCGTCCTTGAGCTGCGCGACCTTGGCCACCTTCGTCCCGGGCGCCAGCCTGATCTCGTAGCGGGTGATGTGCGGCCCGGTGACGCGGCCGATCACCTTTGCCTCGATCCCGAAGTGGCCAAGCGTTTCGATCAGCGTCGCGGCCACCTGCTCCTGGCCCGCGGTGTCGGGCTTGGCTGCCTCTCCGGTCGACCGGACCAGGAAACGCGACCGGGGCACGTGCCACTCGAAGTTCGGGTCGTCGGTGATATTGGCGCGGTAGCGCCCCTGGGGAGTGAGGTCCTCGGGATCCACCTCCGGCTGCTCGGCGTCGTCGGCCGCCGCGGGAGAAGGAGTGGAATCCCTCCCGGGAGGGCGGAATTCCGGAACATCCTCGTCATCGATGAGCTCCGAGATCGGCGGCGCTTCGACGTGGGTGGCGCGGACGACGAGCTCCGAGGTATCGGGCTCGGGCGGAAGCACCGGTTCGACCGCGCCCCCGTCGTCGACCATCCCGCCGTCCGGCACCCCGCCATCGTCCCGCGCCGACCGCGCGACCCTGGCCTTTGCCGCCGCGGTCGCGGGGCGGCGCGCGCGGGTGGCGGCCATGCTCGAGGACGAGCGCCGGAGCGCGCGCGTCGTGCCGGCGACGCCGGCTCCGGTGGTGCGGACCACGCCCGCGACGCCAGCGCCCGTGACCAGGATCAACCCGGCCACGAACAGAAATACCGCGAGGATGTCGGCCCCTACCGTCGAGATCAGGTGCGAGGTCACCCACAGCTCGCCCTGTCCGACCACTCCGCCACGCGTCTCGAACGCGGCCGCGTGCCAGAACTCGGAAGCAGGCACCGCACCCGGGCCGACGCCGAGCGTTCCCGCCGCGAGGGCGAGCGTGATCGAGCACGTCAGGCAGATCGTTCCGGTCCGCAGCGGCCGGCCGGGCGGCCTCATCTCGCGCGCGAGCACCAGCCCGCCGCCGACCACGAGCGCGGCCGGAACCACGTATCCGAGCGCGCCGAGCACGAACCGCATGCCGGTGACCGCGCCGTTTCCGAGCGCGCCGCCGTCCCAACCGCCATAGGCCACGCCTCCGAGCAGAATCCCGACGGCGATCAGCGCGAGCCCGAGGATGTCGATGTGGTGCGGCTCGAGCTGAACGTCCGGCAGCCGCAGCGTCGGGCGGGCAGCCAGCAGCGAGCGCGTCGCGCGCCTGGGCGGCGGCTTCTTTCGCTTAGCGGCGGCCATTTCGGAGGGACTGGCTTCGACGCGCCGGCCGCGCTTCCTGCCCCGCCCCGGCGCGCACCCCTTCCACGACTCGGAGGCCGAGGAACTCTTCATCAGCGGCCGTACCATCTGCATACAGGAATGACCGATTACGAACGCACCCCGCGCGTGCTCGTCGTCGAGGACGACGACGCGATCGCGCAGGTCCTCCAGCGCTCGTTGCGGATGGAGGGGTACGAGGTGCGGATCGCCAGCAACGGAACCACGGCGCTGGATGAGGCCCATGGGTTCCTGCCCGACCTGCTGATCCTCGACCTCGGGCTCCCGGGCCTGGACGGCGTCGAGGTGGCCAAGACGCTTCGTCAGGGCGGCGACGATGTCCCGATCCTCGTGCTGACCGCCCGCGACGGCGTCGAGGCGCGCGTCGAAGGCCTCGACGCCGGCGCCGACGACTACCTGGTCAAGCCGTTCGAGCGCCAAGAGCTCTTGGCCCGCTTGCGCGCACTGCTGAGACGTCGTCCCCCCCGAGGTCAGGCGACGCTGATGATGAGCGACCTCAAGCTCAACCCTGACACGCACGAGGTCACGCGATCCGGGCGGCCGATCGACCTGACCCAGCGCGAGTTCGAGCTGCTCGAATACATGATGCGAAACGAACGAATCGTGATCTCACGCCAGCGCCTTCTGGACGAGGTGTGGGGCTATGACCCGTTCTCGATGACCAATACGATCGAAGTGTTCGTCTCGAACCTTCGGAGGAAACTAGAAGCCGGTGGCGAGCCGAGGCTCCTACATACGATCCGCGGCGCGGGCTACGTTCTCCGCGTATAGGTCGATCCCGATTCGCTGGCGGCTAGCCGGCGGCTCGGCGATGCTGACGTGCGTGATCCTGGCGTCGTTCGCGGCGATCGTCGGGGTGCTCACCGACCGGGATCTCCGCGGCCAGTTCAACAACGAGGTGCGCAGCAACTCAGACCAGCTGGCGAAGGACCTGCATCTGAAGTGGCTCGGAGACGGCGCCTACCTGAACTGCAAGAGGCAGAACATCTCGCTCAAGGACTACACGAGCGCCGAGCACGCCCAGATCCGGATCTTCAACGAGGCCGGCGTTTTGCTGTGCACCCAGGAGGATGTCAAGGTCAAGGGCGTGAAGGCCCTACCGGCCACGCCCGACCTCTCGGCTCCGACCAAGGCCGGCACCTACGACGAGAGCGGCTACCTGGTCGTCGCGCAGCAGCTCAACGTATCGCCCAGCACCGTGTGGCTGCTCTACGCCCGGCCCGTGTCCGACGTCGATCACACCGTCGCGCGCGTGCAGGTCATCCTGCTGCTCGGGGTGCTCGGCGGCACCGTCGTCGCGCTGCTGGGCGGCCTCGCCACGGCGGCACGCGCGATGCGCCCAATCGTGCAGCTGACCGGCGCGGCACGCGAGATCCAGCGCACGCGCGACCCCCGACTGCGCCTGCCCGTCCCCGAGGCGGACGACGAGGTCGCGGAGCTGGCGCGCACGGTCGAGGGGATGCTCGGATCGCTCGACGCCGCGCGTGGGGAGACGCACGCCGCGCTCGAGCGCCAGCGGGAGTTTGTCGCGGACGCCTCGCACGAGCTGCGCACGCCGCTGACCAGCCTGCTCGCAAACCTCGAGCTGCTGGCTGAGGAGCTCGACGGAGATCAGGCCGACACCGCGGAGGCCGCGCTACGGTCGGCCCGGCGGATGCGCCGGCTGGTCGGCGACCTGCTCCTGCTCGCCCGCGCCGACGCGCGCAGGGGCGTCTCACGTGGGCCCACCGACCTCGCCGACGTCCTGCTCGAGGCGGCCTCTGAGCTCGGGCCGGTGGCCGAGGATCACGAGCTGTCGATCGATGCCCGGCCAGCGGTCGTGCCCGGCGTGCGCGACGACCTGCATCGACTGACGCTCAACCTGATCGAGAACGCGGTCAGGCACACGCCCCCCGGCACGCACATCCGCGCCTGCACCGGCGTCGAGAACGGCGTCGCGCTGCTGACCGTGGAGGACGACGGCCCGGGAATTCCGCCCGAGCTCGGCGACCGCGTGTTCGATCGGTTCGTCCGCGGCTCGGGCACTGGAACCCGGGGATCGGGCCTCGGGCTCGCGATCGTCCGGGCGGTCGCCGAGTCGCACTCCGGCTCGGTCGAGCTGGAGCAACCGGTCGTCGGCACCGGGACGCGGTTCGTGATCACGATCCCCCGCGACGCCACCGCCCCGCCCGTGGACCCGCCGATCGAGACGGCAGCTCCCGCGAATGCAAGGCCGGCTAGGCCGGACCGGCCCGCCCGCCCCACCCGCTAACCGCCGCCCGCAGCCGCGGGGGCGCGACCGCGTCGATTAGCCTGCTATATTGCTTGCCAGCAAGCAAGTATCTAGAAACGGGTCAGACCATTTGTCCCTACTCCTCGCCGCATTCGACATCGAAACCACCCCGCGCCTTCGTGCGGTGATCGGCAGGCTGTCCCGGCGGCTTCGTCCAACCGCGTCCGCCGTTGCCGCCGGTCTGACCCCCACGAAGATCTCGGTGCTCCTTCACGTCTCCCGCATGGGCCGGATGCGCCTGTCGGAGCTGTCGGACGCCGAGGGGATCAACCCGACGATGATCTCGCGGGTGATCGCCGATCTCGCCGAGGCGGGACTGGTCGAGCGAGTCAGCGATCCGAGCGATCGCCGAGCCGCCTTTGTTGAAATCACCAAGGCGGGAAACAAGCTCGCCGAGCGCATTCGCCGCGAGCGCACCGACGCGTTGAACCTGGCCCTCGACGGGCTGGATGAGCACGAGCGCGCCCACATCGAGGCCGCATTGCCGGCGCTCGAGCGCCTAGCTGAGCAGCTCCGAACCGGAGAGCGGACTTGACGCGGGTAATCCGCGCCGGCCGCGTGACCTTCGCAGCACTCTCGGTTCCGAACTTCCGCCGCTACTACAGCGGCCAGGCGATCTCGCTGATCGGCACCTGGATGCAGATGACGGCTCAGGCCTGGCTGGTGCTGAGCCTGACTCACTCGAGCACGACGCTCGGCATCATCGTCGCGTTCCAGACGCTGCCGGTGCTGCTGCTCGGCCCCTACGGCGGCGTCGTCGCCGACCGCGTCGACAAGCTCAAGCTGATGATCGCGCTCCAGAGCGCGATGGGCGTCCAGGCGCTGATCCTGGGCGTGCTCACGGTCACCGGGGTCGTCCACGTCTGGGAGATCGCCGTGCTGGCCGCGTTGCTCGGGCTGAACAACGCGTTCGAGAATCCCGCGCGCCAGTCGTTCATGCTCGAGATGGTCGGCCCCGAGCACCTTCGCAACGCGGTCAGCCTGAACTCCGTGCTGGTGAACACCGCGCGGGTGATCGGCCCCGCGGTCGCGGGAATCCTGATCGCCACCGTCGGCGAGGGTCCATGCTTCCTGGTCAACGCCGCCAGCTTCGTCGCCGTGGTGGCATCGCTCGCCACGATGAATCACGCGGCGCTCGAGCGAATCACCCCGACGCCGCGTGCCCGCGGCCAGCTCCGCGAGGGGCTTCGCTACGTCCGCAGCACGCCTGAGTTGGCCGTGCCGCTGATGATGATGGCCGCCGCCGGCTGTCTCACCTACGAGTTCCAGGTGACGCTGCCGGTGATGGCGAGCCGCGGGCTGCACGCCGGCTCCGCCGGCTTCGGCTTCATGACCGCGGCGATGGGCCTTGGGGCGGTGCTCGGCGGCCTGCTCGTGGCCGCGCGTGGAAAGACCGGGGTGCGACCGCTGGTCGTGGCCGCCGCCGGTTTCGGCATCGCGCTGACGTTCGCGACGCTCGCGCCGAGCCTAGCGCTCGAGCTGGTCGCGCTCGTGTTCGTCGGCTGGGCCAGCATCTCGTTCATGTCGACGGGCAACTCGACGCTGCAGCTGACCGCGGACCCGGCGATGCGCGGGCGCGTGATGTCGCTGTGGTTCGTCTCCTTCCAGGGGTCGACGCCGATCGGCGGTCCGCTCGTCGGCTGGCTGATGGCGTTCATCGGCGCGCGCGCCGGACTCGGGCTCGGCGCCGTGACCTGCTTCATCGTTGCGCTCGCCGGCCTCGTCGCTCTCGGCGGCCTCCCCCGCCGACGCCCGGGAAGGCACGCTCGGGCCGAGGTCAGCATCGCCGGCCGTACTACCTGAGTCTGATCCGCGGCCGCAAAGATCGCTCCCGCGACCAATGGTCGGAAGCACCTCGCGCGCCGATACTGACCGCATGATTACCGTCGAAAACGTCACCAAGCGCTACGGGGACAAGCTCGCCGTCGACGATCTCAGCTTCAACGTGAAGCCAGGGGTCGTCACGGGCTTCCTCGGCCCCAACGGCGCGGGCAAGTCAACCACCATGCGTCTGATCCTCGGGTTGGACGCTCCCACCTCCGGATCGGCCAACATCGACGGCCGCCCGTACAGTGACCTCGAAGCGCCGCTTCACGAGGTCGGCGCGATGCTCGAGGCCCGCGCCATCCACACCGGGCGGTCGGCGTACAACCACCTGCTCGCCCTCGCCCAGACCCACGGCATCGGTCGCGACCGCGTGAACGAGGTCATCGACATGGTCGGAATCCAGACCGTCGCCCGCAAGCGAGTGGGAGGATTCTCACTTGGCATGGGCCAGCGGCTCGGCGTCGCGGCGGCCCTGATCGGCGACCCGAAGGTGCTGATCCTCGACGAGCCCGCCAACGGCCTCGACCCCGAGGGCATCCTGTGGATCCGCACGCTGCTCAAGCGGCTGGCCAAGGAGGGTCGGACGGTGTTCCTGTCCTCGCACCTGATGGCCGAGATGGCCCAGACGGCGGAGCACCTGGTGGTCATCGGCCGCGGCCGCCTGATCGCCGACACGAGCGTGGCCGAATTCGTCCAGCGCGCCTCGTCCGGCGCCGCCGTCCGCGTGGTCTCACAGCAGGCGACCGCCCTGCGCGACGCGCTGGCAGCCAAGCAAGCGCGGGTCGACAGCGTCGAGCGCGGCGTGCTCGAGGTCCATGGCCTCAGCGGGCAGGAGATCGGCGAGATCGCCCTGGCCGAGAAGATCGTGCTTGCCGAGCTAACCCCGATGTCGCTGTCGCTCGAACAGGCGTTCATGCGGCTCACCGGCGAGACCGTCGAGTACCACGCCACTTCCGACGATGACAACGACGACCTGAAGGCCGCGGCATGAGCGCTACATCAGCCACCCTCGAAGCACCAGCCCGCACCGCCGTTGTGCCCGGGCGCGTAACGCAAGCTCGCGTGATCCGGTCGGAGTGGACCAAGCTCTGGTCGCTGCGCTCGACCCGCTGGACGCTGCTGGTCGCGATCCTCGGGATGGTCGGCCTCGGCCCGCTCATCGCGACGGTCCAGATGAACCGGTGGAACTCGATGGGCCCGGGCGACCGGCTCCACTTCAATCCGATCAACACCGGGCTCGGCGGCTACCACTTCGCCCAGCTGGCGATCGGCGTGCTCGGCGTGCTCGTGCTGAGCGGCGAGTACAGCACGGGTCAGATCCGCTCGAGCTTCATGGCCGTGCCGAAGCGCCTGCCGGTCCTTTGGGCGAAGGCAGGGACGTTCGCGGCGGTCACGTTCGTGCTGATGCTGATCTCGGGGCTGATCGCGTTCCTCGCGTCACAGAGCATCCTGACCCAGCATCACGTGCAGACCTCGCTCAGCCACGCCCCCGCCCTGCGGGCGTGGGTCGGCGCCGCTCTGTACCTAGCCGTGCTCAGCGTGCTCGCGCTCAGCCTCGGCGCGATCGTCCGTAACACCGCCGGTGGGATCGCGCTGTTCGCCGGACTGCTGTTCGTCGTCCCCGGCCTGGCTGCGATCCTCCCGACCAGCACCCAGAACGCGATCAACCCGTACCTGCCGTCTGTCGCCGGCACCGGGCTCCTGTCGGGCACCCGCGACGCCTACACGTTCTCGCCATGGGGCGGCTTCGCA
The DNA here is from genome assembly GCA_963822855.1 of uncultured Solirubrobacterales bacterium. Classification (GTDB taxonomy): domain Bacteria; phylum Actinomycetota; class Thermoleophilia; order Solirubrobacterales; family Solirubrobacteraceae; genus Palsa-465. The sequence continues at coordinate 518,982 of CAWGJE010000003.1, forward strand.
TTGTTCTGCGGCTACACCGTCCTGGCGCTCGTGATCGCGGCGTTCCTGATGAAACGCCGCGACGCGTAGCGCGGGCAGGCCGGTCCATCTAAATTGACCGGCATGCCCGAGACGGCTCGTGCCGGCAGGGCGGAGCTGCTGCGAAGCCTACGACCGCGGCGCTGGGATGCGATCAGCGCCGCGGCCGTCCTGCTGCTGATCCTGCCGGACCTCAATCCACGGCACAACGGTCTGGGCGGAATCGCCCTCGACCTCGCCTTCGCGATCGCGCTGCTGTGGCGCTCGCGGTGGCCGTTCCCGGTGTTCCTCGTCACCGCGGCGATCGCGTTCGTGCAATGGACCAGCGACCTGCGGGTTCTCGGCGACGTCGCGCTGCTGATCGCGTTCTACACCGTCGCCAGCCGCGAGGACCGGCGGACGACGCTCACGGCGGCCGCGATCCTCGAGTTCGGGGTGTTCCTCGCGCTGTTCAGGTGGTTCCACGGCGGGCACGTCCGGAGCTTCATCGGGCTGACCGGCCTGGTCGCAGCCGCCGGCGCGCTGGGCATGAACGTCCGCCACCGACGAGGGCTGCTCGAATCGCTCGAGGAGCGGGCCGCGCGGCTCGAGCTCGAGCGTGACCAGCAGGGCCGGCTCGCGGCGGCGGCAGAGCGCGCCCGGATTGCGCGGGAGCTGCACGACGTCGTCGCGCACAACCTCACGGTGATGATCGCGCTGGCCGACGGGGCCGCCTACACGCTGCGCGAGGATCCGGACCAGGCCGAGCAAGCGCTCGGGACCGCCTCGAGCACCGGGCGCCGCGCGCTCGGCGAGATGCGACGGCTGCTAGGCGTGCTGCGCGACGACGACGCCGGGCCGGCGTCCGAGCGGGTCCCGCAGCCTGGCGTGCCGGAGATCGACACGCTCGTCGAGCAGGTCCGCGCGGCGGGCCTTCCGGTCAGCTATCGCGTGGCGCCGGCCGCCCGCACCCTCCCAGAGGGCGTACAGCTCACCGTGTTCCGCATCGTCCAGGAGGCGCTGACCAACACGCTCAAGCACGCGGGGCCCTCGGCCGCGGCGGAGGTAGATCTGGTCGCGACCGACACCGATGTCTACGTGTCGGTCGCGGATACGGGCGTGCCGTCACCGCCGTCCGAGAACGGCCACGGCGGCTCGGGCCTGCGCGGCATGACCGAGCGCGCCGCCGTATACGGTGGGGTCGTGCACGCAGGCCCCCGCCCGGCGGGCGGATGGCGGGTGACTGCCAGCCTGCCGCTGCCGGCACCCGCCGAGGCGGTGGAGCTCGCGCAGCACGATCTGCCGGCGACGCGCGAGCGCCTATGAACGATCTGCCGACCACGAGCATCCTGCTTGTCGACGACCAGCCGATGCTGCGGATGGGCTACCGGATGATCCTCGACGCCCAGCCCGACCTGAACGTCGTCGGCGAGGCCGAGAACGGTCTCGAGGCGATCGAGATGACCGCGCGCCTCGAGCCCCACGTGGTGCTGATGGACGTCCGCATGCCCGGCCTCGACGGAGTGCAGGCGACCGAGCGGATCGTCGGCTCGGGCAGCGACTCGCGGATCATCGTGCTGACCACGTTCGATCTCGACGAGTACGCCTACGGGGCGCTCCGCGCGGGCGCGAGCGGGTTCCTGCTCAAGGACGCCCCGCCCCCGGACATGCTCTCGGCGATCCGGGCGGTCGCCACCGGCGACGCTGTCGTCGCCCCGAGCGTGACGCGCCGCTTGCTGTCGCAGTTCGCCCACCACCTCCCCGACCCCCAGCAGTCGCCGGCGACGGCCGATGAATGCGTCGAGTCGCTCACGCCGCGCGAGCGTGAGCTGCTGGTGGAGGTCGCTCGGGGCCTGTCGAACGCCGAGATCGCCGAGCGCCTAGTCCTGTCGGAGGCCACGGTCAAGACGCACGTCGGCCGGATCCTCGGCAAGCTCGGCCTCCGGGACCGGGTGCAGATCGTCGTGTTCGCGTACGAGAACGGGCTCGTGCGCCCCTCGGGCTGAGCGAGCGCCCGGCCCCGCCGGCGCCGGCTCAGACCTCGACGACGACCGGCAGGACCATCGGCCGGCGCCTCAGCCGGTCGTACACGAACGCCGCCAGATCGTCATGCAGCTCCTGCTGGAGCATGTCGATCTCGCGGATGCCGTCGTGGGCCGCGCGGGCCAGCGAGCGCTCGACCTCGTGACGGATGTCCTCGACGAGGCTGTCGGCCTGCTCGACGAACGGGACGCCGCGGAAGATCACCTCCGGGGGCACGACCGACTCGCCGCTCTGCTCGGACACGGTCGCGACCACGATGAAGATGCCGTCCGCCGACAGCATCCGACGGTCGCGGAGCGCGACGTCGGCGGGGTCGCCGATGTCGACGCCGTCGACGAAGATCATCCCGGACTGCTCGGGCTCGCCCCACCGCGCGCTGTCCTCGTCGAGCTCGAGCGGGAGCCCGTTCTCGCCCTTGAACACGTCCTCTGGGTCGATCCCGACGGCATCGGCGAGCTCGGCGTGCAGGCGGATCCGCTTGTAGTCGCCATGCATCGGCATCACGTAGCGCGGCTTGAGCAGGTTCAGCATCAGCTTCAGCTCCTCGGCGTACCCATGCCCCGAGGCGTGGATCGGCGCCTCGCGCGGGGTGATCACCTCGCAGCCGATGTGAAACAGACGGTCGACGGTCTCGTTGACCGCGCGCTCGTTCCCGGGGATCGGCGTGGCCGAGAACACAACCGTGTCGCCGCGGTGGAGCTTGATCATCCGGTGGTCGTTGTGCGCCATTCGCCGCAGCGCCGACAACGGCTCACCCTGGGACCCGGTCGAGATCACGACGATCTTTTCGTCGGGCCAGTCCTCGACCTCCTGGGGCGGAATCAGCGTGCCGTCGGGAAACTCGATGTGGCCGAGCGAGCGCCCGATGTTGACGTTCTTGCGCATCGATCGGCCGACCAGCGACACCTTGCGCCCGAGCTCGGCGGCGGCGTCGATCACCTGCTGCACGCGGTGGATGTTCGACGCGAAGCTGGTCACGATGATCCGGCCCTCGGCCCGCGCGAACACCTCCTGGAGGTGCGGTCCGACGTCACGCTCCGAGGGCGAGAACCCCGGCCGGTCGGCGTTGGTCGAGTCGCCGCACAGGAGCAACACCCCCTCGCGGCCGAGCTCGGCGAGCCTCGAGACGTCCGCGGGGTCGCCGTCGACGGGCGTCTGGTCGAACTTGTAGTCGCCGGTCAGCACCACGTTGCCAACCTCGGTGCTCAGCGCCACCGCGCACGAGTCCGGGATCGAGTGGGTCATGTGGACCAGCTCGAGGCCGAACGGGCCGAGCTCGAGCTTGTCCCCGGGTCGCAGGTCCTCGAGCTCGTGGTCGCGCAGCTTGTGCTCGTCGAGCTTCGAGCGCGCCATCGCGATCGTCAGCCGGCCGCCGTACACGGGCGGGGAGGCGTCGAGCTCGCGCAGCACCCACGGCAGCGCGCCGAGGTGGTCCTCGTGACCGTGCGTGATCACGATCGCCTCGATGTCGTCCGCCCGGTCTCGGAGGTAGCCGAAGTCCGGCAGGACAAGATCGATCCCGAGCATGTCGGTGGTCGGGAACCGCAGCCCGGTGTCGACGACGACGATCCGCCCGTCGTACTCGACGACGGTCATGTTCTTGCCGATCTCGCCCAGGCCGCCGAGCGGCAGAACCCGGAGAGTGCCGTTACTCACGCCCGGCTGGCTTGCAGCAGCCCGTGGCGCTCGAGCATCGACCTGATCACCCCGAGCTCACGGTCGTCGAGCTCCACGTACGGGAGCCGCGGCGTGGCCGAGGGCAGGAGCCCCAGGAGGTGGAGCGCGGCCTTCGTGGCGCACGCGAGGGGTGCGACCGGCATGTCGGCGTACACGTCCTTGAGCGCGTCGTCGATCTCCCGCCGGTGGTCGGGCTCGTCCACCATCCGGCGCATCTCCTCGCCGAACAGGTGGCTGGCCACGAGGATCCCGCCGGCCTCGTCCATGTCGAGCACGTCGGCGAGCAGATCGTCGTTGCCGGCGTAGATCCGCAGCCCGTCGACCTTGGCCAGGTTGTCGGCGTTGGCCTGCTTGACCGCGAAGATGTTCTCGAGTTGGGCGAGCTCGGCCAGCAGCGAGTTGGGCATGTCCGAGCCCGTCCGCTGCGGGATGTTGTAGAGGACGATCGGCAGGTCGGTGGCCCGGGAGACCTCTTCGAAGTGGCGGACGATCCCGCGCCGGCTGGGCCGGTTGTAGTACGGGTTGGTATGCAGGAGCGCGTCGGGTCCGATCTCGGTGGCGCGCTCGGTCAGGTGGACCGCGTGGCGGGTGTCGTTGGAGCCTACGCCCGCGACGATCGTGCACTCGCCCTTCATCTCCTCCACGGCGAGGCGAATCATCCCCAGGTGCTCCTCGTCGTCGAGCGTCGAGGCCTCGCCGGTCGTGCCGCAGATCACGAGCCCATCCGAGCCGTGCTCGACCAGGTGGTGCATGAGCGCGACGGCAGCATCCTCGTCGACGTAGCCGTCCGCGTCGAACGGCGTGACCATCGCAGTCAGAATCGAGCCGAGGTTCTCAGCCATCGGGTGATTATCGCAGGGGGGCCAGCGGTTGCGGCGCCCGAGACCTCGCGCTCAGCGTTCTTTGTGTGCGCCCCAGGCGAGCACCGACAACGGGCCCATGCCGTTGTCGGGGTGCGCCGGCGGCGGCGCCACCGCATGCTCGGCCCTCGGTGGCTGGGACACAACGTGGGTCACGGGTGCATCGGTGAGCTTCGAGATCCGCTCCGGAAGCCCCGCGTGCAGCCATTTCGAGAACCGCATCGGGAGCGTCGAGACGACGATCTCGTCGTACTTCTTCGGGTCCCAGGCGTCGGTCACGGCCAGGATCGGGTCGGCGTTGCCGACGCTGCCCTCGGCCTCGAGGCCGGCGGCGCGTAGCTGCTCGAGCGCTTCGCCGAGCTTCTCGGTCGCCGCCTCGCGCCCCCCGGCAAACGGCGTCGCCGGGATCACCAGGGTAAAGCCGCAGGTTTCCTGCCCGGCCCTGGCCTGGAGCACGTCGATCAACTCCTCGGAGGCCGCGGTCACATTTGCCACCACGAGAAAGTTCCGTTTCCACGCCATGACGAGCTCCTTTGTGCGATAGACCACGATCCAAGATAGCGCGCCGCCCAGCGCCGGCAAGCGGCCAGGTGGACAGAGCTTCCGGGCTCGCTTGCGCCATGTGGAGAATGGGCCGCTTCGCGGCGTCCATGGGGCCAATACGCCCGGCATCCGTGCCGGGCGGGTGATCGCGACTAGGCGGGTACCGAAGCTCGTTCACCCTTGCCGCGGACCAGCGGACCTTTGTAGGCGCCGGGCTTCGGGCGGTGCTTCCCGCCCGGGAACGCGAGCCGGATGATCGTGCGCTGGACCATCCCAAGCTGCTGGTGGAACGGCCCCGAGTTGTACGGAAGCCCGTAGCGCTGGCAGATCTCGCGCACCTTGGGGGCGATCTCCCCGTAGCGCGTGCTCGGCATGTCCGGGAACAGGTGGTGCTCGACCTGGTAGCCGAGGTTGCCGCTGATCACGTGGAACACCGGACCGCCGTCAATATTGGCGGCGCCGGTCAGCTGGCGCACGTACCACGCGCCGCGGTTCTCATCCGCGGTCTCCTCCTGGGTGAACGTATACGCCTGGTCGGGGAAGTGGCCGCAGAAGATGATCGCGTAGGACCACACGTTGCGGATCAGGTTGGCGACGACGTCGGCGGTCAGCGTGCGTATGAACGGCTCGCGGAACGAGCGACGCTCGACCAGGCGCCCCAGCACGTTGCTGCTCGACTGGGCGCGCGACCGGCGGACCTTCCTGAGCCCTTGCTTGATCGGCCCGCCACGCTCGTTGCGGCGCTCGACCTCCTCCTTGGCGCCGAAGTACGCGACCTCGATCAACGTCATCACGATTCCTGAGATCAGCGGCCAGGCGATGTAGTCCTTCTGGATCTGCGTCCGGGCCTTGCCGACGATCCCCTTGAGCTCCTTGCGGACCTGCTCCTTGCTCTTTTCGCCCTTGCGAATCGCTTCGAAGTCGAGGTCGTGGACGGCCACTCCCCACTCGAACAGCATCGCGAGCACGATGTTGTAGATCGGCTGAAGCAGGTAGAACGGGTACCACTGCTGGTCGGGGTCGATCCGCATGATCTCGTAGCCGAGGTCACGGTCCTTGCCGAGGATGTTCGTGAACGTGTGGTGGACGTAGTTGTGGGAGTGCCGCCAGGCCTCGGCGGTCGACGCGGTGTCCCAGTCCCACGCCCGCGAGTTGATCACCGGGTCGTTCATCCAGTCCCACTGGCCGTGGAGCACGTTGTGACCGATCTCCATGTTCTCGAGGATCTTGGCCATCCCGAGCGTCGCCGCGCCGAGAGCCCACGGGATCCGCCAGCGTGAGGCGATCAGCTCGACGCGCCCGAGCAGCGCGAGCCGGCGCTGGAGCGCGATCATCGAGCGGATGTAGCGGGCGTCCCGGTCCCCGAGGCTGTCCTTGACCTGCTCGTGCAGCTCGTCGAACTCGCGTCCGATCGCCTCGATCTGCTCGGGCGTGAGGCGGTGCAGCGGGTTGTCGTACTCGTCGATCGTGACGCGGCCGTTCGTCTGGTGGCCGTTGTGGGTCGCGGTCGCCATGTGGGTCACTCCCTCATCTCTCGTTTACAGGTCGATCTCGATCGGTCCCTCGGGCGCGCTGATGCAGGTCCTGATGACCTCGCCCTCCTGCCCGTAGACCTTGCCGCTACGCAGGTCGCGGACCTGCCCCTTGCGCAGCTCGCCCACGCATGTGTGGCAGATGCCCTCGCGGCAGCCGAACGGCAGCTCGAGGCCCGCCTCCTCGCCGGCGACGAGGATCGGCACGCTCCCGTCTGAGGAGGCCTCGCAGTCGGACATGCAGAACTTGATCGTGCCGCCCTCGCCCTCGCCGTTCTGCCCGAGCCCGAGCTTCGGCTGGAAGCGCTCCATGTGCAGCCGGTCGCAGTCGCCTTTGGCCTCGAAGTGCTCGGTGAACGCATCGAGCATGTCGTTCGGGCCCGAGATGTAGGCGTCCCGCTCGCGCCAGTCGGGGCACAGCCGGTCGAGGTCGTTCGGCCCCATCCGTCCGTTCTCGCGCGTTAGCTGCTCGTGCAGGTGGAAGCGGTCGTGCTTGCCGGCCAGGCCGCGAAGGTCGTCTCCGAACATCACCTCGTCGGTCCCGGGAGCCGAGTGCAGCATGACGATGTCGGGCATCTCGCCGGCATGATCGAGGTGGCGGAGCATGCTCATGATCGGCGTGATCCCGCTACCCGCGCTGACGAACAGCAGCTTCGGCGGGGCGGGATCCGGGAGCACGAACTCGCCCTCGATCTTCGACAACGACACGATCGTGCCCGGCTTGGCCCGGCCAACCAGATACGGCGAGACCTTGCCCTCGTCGACCCGCTTGGGGGTGATGCTGATCAGGCCGTCCTCGCGATAGGGGTCCGAGGTAAGCGAGTACGCGCGCCAGTGCCGCACGCCGTCGATGTCGACGCCGATCCTCACGTACTGTCCGGGTGTGTGACCGGGCCAGCGGTAGCCCGGCTTGATCAGGATCGTCGCCGCCTGGGCGGTCTCGTGCCTGACCTCCTGGATCCGGCCTCTCAGCTCCCGGGTCGACCAGAGCGGGTTGACGAGCTCGAGGTAGTCGTCGGGGAGCAGCGGCGAGCTCAGCGACTCGAGCGCCTTCAGCACGCGCCGCTGGATCGGATGAACGTTTGGAGGGGCACCTTTCTCGGGCATCTACTCATGAGTAATATCCGGATCGCTACCTTCCTAACCGTCCTTGGCACAAAAATCCGCGACAGAACCAGGGTCCCCGCCGCGGGCGCGTCGCCGGGCCGGGACGCGCGGGATGCCGCGGGAACGGCGGGAGCAGTTGATCCTCGACGTCGCCGGGCAGGTGTTCGCGCGCGCCGGCTACCACTCCGCCTCGATGGACGAGATCGCCGAGCTGGCCGGCGTGTCCAAGCCGATGGTGTACGCGTACTTCGACTCCAAGGAGAGGCTGTACCAGGCGTACATCGAGCGCGCGGGCGGTGAGCTGCTCGAACGGCTCGTACGCGCCAGGCCGCCCGACAATCGGCCGGCGTCGGTGCTGCGGACGCGGATCACCGAGTTCTTGGCGTTCGTCGAGGAGCACGGCGACGGCTGGAAGGTGCTGTTCCGCGAGGTCGGGTCGACGCGCCCGTTCGCCGAGCAGGTCGCGGAGTTGCGCGAGCGCATCGCGCAGACGATCCGCCCGATGCTCGGCGACGCCTCGCTGGGGTTCGCCGCGCCGGCCGATGACGCGATCGCCCACGCGCTCGTCGGCGCCGGCGAGTCGCTGGCCAACTGGTGGCTCGACCACCCCGAGGTCGGGCGGGACGAGGTCGCCGACTGGTATCTCGCGGTCGTGCAGGCCGTGCTCACGGGCCCTCGCGGCCCGCGCTCGTAGTCGTCAGTCCGTGGCGCTAGCTCGCGAGACCGAGGAGCCGTTCGAGACCGACCGTGGGCGACTCGGTCAGCTCGCCGACCTTGCGGACCGCGAGCAGTACGCCGGGCATGAACGACTCGCGGTCGGTCGAGTCGTGGCGGATCGTCAGCGTCTGGCCGACGTCTCCGAGGATCACCTCCTGGTGGGCGACGAGCCCGGGGAGGCGGACCGAATGGATCGGTGGGGTTGCTCCGCTCGGCGAGGCCTCGGCCATCAGGGCGGCGGTCCGGGCCGCGGTGCCGCTCGGCGCGTCGACCTTGGTGTTGTGGTGAAGCTCGATGATCTCGGCGCTCGCCATGTGCCGGGCCGCCTGCGCGGCGAACTGCATCATCAGCACCGCGCCGATCGCGAAGTTCGGCGCGATGAACACGTTGGCCTTGGCCGTGTTCAGATCGTCCAGGTCGTGCGGATTGAAGCCCGTGGTGCCGATCACGACGTGGACGCCGGCGTCGACGGCCTCGCGCGCGTTGGCGACGGCGCTGGTCGGGATCGTGAAGTCAACGAGCACGTCGGCGTCGTTGAGGACGTCGGCAAGCGGCGTGTTCAGCGCCGGGTCAGCGCGCCCGGTGAGCTCCATGTCCGGCGCCGATTCGACGGCCCGGCAGACCGTCTGGCCCATCCGCCCGGCCGCGCCGGCGACCGCGACCCGGATGGGTGGCACCTAGGCGCTCTCCACGAGCGCCGGCCCGATCGCGGTGAGCGCCTCGTCGAAGCGCGCCTCGTCGGGGCCGATGCCCGCGGCGGACAGGCGGTCGGGAGACCACAGCTCGTCGACAAGCCCGGCCAGGTCCTCGAGCGTCACAGCGTCGATCCGCTCGACGGTCTCATCCAGCGACAGCAGCGGCATTCCGGCGAGGATCTCCGACCCGAGCCGGTTCATCCGCGCACCGGTCGACTCCAGCGCGAGCACAACCCGACCCTTGAGATTCTCCTTGGCCCGCTCCAGCTCGTCCGGCGTGGCGGGCTCCTCGCGCACACGCTCGAGCTCGGCTCCGACCACCGCAAGACCCTCGGCGACGTTGTCAGGCCGCGTCCCGATGTACAGCCCGACCTGGCCGGTGTCGTGGTAGGCGCTCGTGAATGAGTAGACCGCGTAGGCGAGGCCGCGCCGCTCGCGGACCTCCTGGAACAGGCGCGACGACGAGGTGCCGCCGAACACGTTGTCGAGTACCCGCAGCGCGAACCGGCGCTCGTCGTGGCGCGCCAGGCCGGTTCCGCCGAGACACACGTGGTACTGCTCGGTGTCCTTGCGCTCGAACCGACGGCGGGCGGCGCCCGGGGCCGGCCCCGGGGGGGCGGCCGGGGCGAGCCCGCCGGTCTTCTCCTCAATCGAGCGCGCTGCGAGCTCGACGAACGCGTCGTGGTCGACCGCGCCGGCGGCCGCGATCACGATGTTCTGTGGTCCGTAGCGGTCGGTGTGGAACCGCCTGATCTCATCCGGCGAGGTCTCCGCGATCACCGACGCCCGGCCGATGATCGCGCGGCCGAGCGGGTGCTCTCCGAACACCGCCTCGCCGAGCAGGTCGAACACCTTCTCCTGCGGATCGTCCTCGTACATCGCGATCTCCTCGAGGATCACCGCCCGCTCGGAGTCGATCTCGTTGAGCGTCGGGCGGAACACCATCTCGGACATCACGTCGAACGCCTCGGGCACGTGGTCGTCGATCACCCGCGCGTAAACCGAGGTGGTCTCCTTGCCGGTGCCCGCGTTGAGCTCGGCGCCCATCCCGTCGAAGATCTGATCGATCTCGAGCGAGCCGTACTTCTCGGTGCCCTTGAACAGGAGATGCTCGATCAGGTGAGATAGGCCCGCCTGCCCATCGTCCTCGCTACGCGAGCCGGTGCCGATCCAGAAACCGATCGACACGGATCGGACCGAGGGCATTGCCTCGGTCACGACCCGTACGCCCGAATCGAGCGTGGTCAGCGTGTGCTGCTGAAGCACGTGGGCTGCTTAGCGGCGCTCGGGATCGCGGTCGCGCACGCGGCCGCCGGCGCTGTCACGCGAGCGGTCGCCGTCACGTCCGCCGCCGTCGCGAGGCGGCCGGTCCCGGTCGCGGTCGCGGGGACCACGGCGGTCGCGATCGCGGCCGTCGCGGCCGTCACGTCCGCCGCGGTCGCGGCGCGGCGGGCCGCTGTCACCGGTGCCGACCGAGGCGAGCTCGTCGACGGACTTGCCGACGATCTCGGGATCGTCCGCCAGGCGGAGCCCGATCCGGCCGCGCTCGCGATCGACCTCGACCACCCGCACGTTCAGCTCGTCGCCCTTGTTGAGCACCTCCTCGACCGACGCGATCCGCCGGCCGGGCGCCACGTTGGAGATGTGGAGCAGCCCGTCGGTGCCCTTGGCCAGCTCGATGAACGCGCCGAACGCGGTCGTCTTGACAACCTTGCCGGTGAACTCGTCGCCGACCTCGACCTCCTTGGTCATCGACCGGATCCGGTCGACCAGAGCGTCGCCGCGCTCCCGGTCGGCGGCATACACCAGCACCATGCCCTCGTCGTTGACGTCGATCTGAGCCTCGAACTCCTCCTGGAGCGCGCGGATCGTCTCGCCGCCCTTACCGATCAGCAGGCCGATCTTCTCCGGGTCGATCTGGACCGAGGAGATGCCCGGCGCGTACTTGGACAGCTCGGACCGCGGCGCGTCGATCACCTTGGTCATCTCACCGAGGATGAACGTCCGCGCGGCCTTGGCCTGCGTCAGGGCGTCGCGCATGATCTCGAACGTGACGCCGGTGATCTTGATGTCCATCTGGAGCGCGGTGATCCCGTTCTCGGTGCCGGCGACCTTGAAGTCCATGTCGCCGAGATGGTCCTCCACTCCCGCGATATCGGTGAGGACGATGTAGTCGTCGCCCTCCTTGATCAGGCCCATCGCGATGCCGGCGACTGCCCTGGGCAGCGGAACTCCGGCGTCCATCAGGGACAGGGACGACCCGCACACAGAGGCCATCGAGCTCGAGCCGTTGGACTCGAGGATGTCCGACACGACGCGGATCGTGTACGGGAACTCCTCCTGGCTCGGGATCATCGGGACGAGCGCGCGCTCGGCGAGCGCACCGTGGCCGATGTCACGCCGCTTCGGTCCGCGCATCGGACCGGCTTCGCCGACGGAGAAGCCGGGGAAGTTGTAGTGGTGGAAGTAGCGCTTGGAGGTCTCCAGCCCGAGCGTGTCGAGCCGCATCTCCTCGCGTGTGGTGCCGAGCGCGACCACGCTCAGTGCCTGGGTCTGCCCGCGCGTGAACAGAGCCGAGCCGTGGGCCCGCGGGCTCACCCCCACCTCGATCGAGATCGGACGGATCTCGTCGGCGCTCCTGCCGTCGGGGCGCTTCTTCTGGACCGCGATTCGCTCGCGGATCAGAGCCTTCTCGAGCTTGTCGAAGGCACGCTGCGCGTTCGCGCGGTACTCGGGGTACGTCGCGGACTCGGGATCGCCGGCGTACTGCGCGACGACCTGCTCCTCGACTGCTTTGCACGCAGCCTGGCGCTCGAGCTTGTCCTCGACCTGGGTGGCGGCTTCGAGTGCGGCGCCATGCGAGGCCTTGATCTGCTCGTACAGCTCCGCGCTGACCTCGGGGATCTCGACGACCGTCTTCTCCTTGCCGGCCTTCTCGGCGAGCTCGCGCTGGAGCGCGCACAGCTTCCTGATCTCGCCGTGGGCGATGTCGAGCGCGTCCAGGATCTCCGCCTCAGGGATCTCGTTGGCGCCGGCCTCGACCATCAGGATCGCCTCGTCGGTGCCCGCCACGATCAGGTCGAGGTCGGTGTTGTCGACCAGGTCCTCCTCGGAGGGGTTCACCACGAAGTTGCCGTCGACCTTGCCGATCCGCACCGCGCCGACCGGCGTCGGGAACGGGATGTTGGAGATCATCAGCGCGGCCGACGCGCCGTTCATCGCGAGGATCTCGTACGGATTCACGTGGTCGACTGAGATCGGCAGCGCGACCAGCTGCGTTTCATACCGCCATCCCTTCGGGAACAGCGGGCGGATCGGACGGTCGATCATGCGCGCGGTCAGCGTCGCCTTCTCGCCGGCGCGGCCTTCGCGCTTGAAGAAACTTCCGGGGATCTTCCCGGCGGCGTACATCCGCTCCTCGACGTCAACCGTCAGCGGCAGAAAATCCACGTCTCGCAGGTTGCCCGCGGTGGCGGTACAGAGGACCACGGTGTCGCCCGAACGGACGACTACGGCGCCGGAGGCCTGCTTGGCCAGCTTGCCGGTCTCGAACGAGATCTCCCTACCCTCGATCTCGACGGACACGCGCGTAACGGCGTCACTCATATTCAATTCCCTTCCACCCCGCCCTTCGGTCGGCGGAGTCCTTCTCGTTCTCATCGTTGTTCCGAACGTTGATGATGGTAGCGGGGAGGCGGCGGTGAACACAGCGGGGCGCGGCCGGTCTGTCGGGCTTTGGCAACCCCCGGTCTCGCGGCGGGTCCGCCGGGGGAAGCGGCGGCGATCGCGGCCCGTTTTGGCACCTGGAGATGGGTGTGGTCGGCTTCGTGGCGGACGCGGGCCGGCGGCCGGGGGTGGGCGCGGGCTGCGGGCATGCATAACCTGACAATCGAGGCCGGCGACGCTGACCATGGCCTACTACGCATGTGGGGCATGCGTAGTAGGCCACGGTCAGCTCAAGCCGCGTCCATTGTCACGTTATGCAGGTCCGCGCCCCGCACGAGGCCACTCGGGTTCGCCGGCGAGCCAGCGGCTACGCCGGCATCCCCAGCCACCCTCTTCAGGTGCCCGCCGTTAAAGACCGCCCGACCCGCTAGCACCGAGGAGCCACCGCGGACCCTACGACCACCGCGCCGGAACCCCGTCCGCGCCGGCAACCGCCCCCATTCCCAAACAAAAGGGCCGCCGCGCCCCAAGGCGCGGCGGCCCTTGCCGAAACAACACGGGTGATGTCGTTACGCGCCGAGGTCGATGGCGCGGGCCGGCCGGCGGGCGGCCGGCGCAGCGGTACTCGGGCGACGCTGGAACGCGGCGCGCATGCGGGCGCGCTGGTCGCCGATCGAGGCCGTCATCGTCCGGTCGGAGGCGATCCCGTAGAGCTGGAGCCCGACGATCGTGACGAGAACGAACGCGATGAAGAAGACGTTCAGGAAGATGATGAGGGCGGTGGTCATGTGGTCTCGCTTTCGCGCTTTCGTGGTCAGGTGGTGTCGCAAGACCATGATCGGGGGCGCGCGAAAGAGCACCGTGAGCTGAACGTCGGACCAACGTAAGAGCCTCCTGCGGGACTCAAAAATGACGCGAATTGCAGGAGATCCGTGTCCGCACCCGATCCTCGAGCCACCCGACGCAAAAGCTAAGTGGACCGACTGGTCCGCTTGTGGTAGCTTAAGCGGACCGTGCAGTCCAGATTACCACGCCCCCTGGGAGTCAACTAGATGAGCGAGACCGTATCCGGCGCCGCGCCCGCACATGCGCTGAACGGCGCGTCCCCAGCCGCCTCGGCCGGCACCCCGACGACCACCCCGCCCGAGAGCGTTGCCACCCGCTCCGCCGGACCGAGTCGCATCTCGAATCGCTGGGTGGTCCTTGTGATCGCCTGCCTCGCGCAGTTCATGGTCGTGCTCGACGCCACCGTGGTCAACGTGGCGCTGCCGTCGATCCAGCGAGGCCTCCACTTCTCGTCCTCGAGCCTGCCATGGGTGGTCAACGCGTACACGCTGATCTTCGGCGGCTTCCTGCTGCTCGGCGGGCGCGCCGGCGACCTGCTCGGACGCAAGCGCATGTTCCTGGTCGGCACCGCGGTGTTCGCGGGCGCGTCGCTGCTCAACGGGCTGGCGCAGTCGTCGGAGATGCTGATTGTCGGCCGCGGGCTCCAGGGCCTCGGTGGCGCGCTCGTCTCCCCCGCCGCTCTGTCGATCATCACCACGACCTTCACCGATCACAGTGAGCGGACCAAGGCGCTCGGCGTGTGGAGCGCGATCGCGGCCGGCGGTGGCGCCGTCGGCTTGATCCTGGGCGGCGCGCTCACGCAGCTGGCCTCCTGGGAGTGGATCTTCATCGTGAACGTCCCCGTCGGCATCGCCACCGTCCTGCTCGCGCTGCGGTATGTGCCGGAGTCGCGCGCGGACCTCAAGCACCGCACGTTCGACCTCGCCGGCGCCGTCACGGTCACCGGCGGCCTGATCGTGCTCGTGTACGCGATCGTCAAAGCGCAGTCATTCGGCTGGGGCTCGGCGCGTACGATCGGGCTGATCGCGGCCGCGTTGGTACTGCTGGCCGCGTTCGTGGCGATCGAGGGACGGAGCGCGGCTCCGCTGATCCGGCTCAGCATCTTCCGCGTCAAGACGCTGACGGTCGCCGACGTCGTGCTGCTGCTGGTTGCCTCGGGTCTGTTCGGGATGTTCTTCTTCGCCTCGCTGTACGTGCAGGACATCCTCGGCTACAGCCCGCTGACTGCGGGCCTGGCGTTCCTGCCGGTTACCGGTGGCATCATCGTCGGCGCCGGTATCGCCCAGCCACTGGTCAAGCGCCTGGGCGTACGCAACGTGGCGCTGGTCGGAATCGTGCTGGCGACGATCGGAATGGCGGTGCTGTCCCAGGTGCCGGTGCACGGCACATACGCCGGAAATCTGCTCCCCGGCCTGCTGCCGATGAGCATCGGGATGGGGCTGGTGTTCGTGCCGATCACGCTGATGGCGACCGGTGGCGTCGACGCCAACGACGCCGGCCTGGCCTCGGGCCTGTTCAACACGGCCCAGCAGGTCGGCGGCTCTCTCGGCCTGGCGATCCTGGCGACGCTCGCGGCGAGCAAGACCTCGAGCGTCCTGGGCGGCCTCCACGGGAGCGTGTCAACAGTCGCGGCCACCGCCGCGAGGGTGTCGGGCTATCAGGTCGCGTTCACGGCGGCAGCGGTGATGCTGGCCGCCGGCGGCGTGATCCTCGCGGCGACGGTGCGACGTCGCGACCTCGAGAGCGTCAGCCTCGAGCTGGCGCCTTCCGCCGCCGCGACGTAGGAGAATCTGTCGCGATGACGCCATCGGAGAGGGTCCTTCGTGCCGACGCCGAGCGCAACCGGCGACGCGTGCTCGACGCCGCCGAGGCCCTCTTCAGAGAACGGGGGCTCGACGTCGGCGTCGCCGAGATCGCCGAGCGGGCGGGCGTCGGCCGGGGCACGCTGTTCCGAAACTTCCCGACCAAGGAGCACCTGGTCGCGGCAATCGTGATCGAGCGGATGCACGAGGCCACCGAGTACACGCGGACGCTGCTCGACGCCCCCGATGCCGGCGAGGCGCTGTTTAACTTCCTGGAGGAGCTGGTGGGACGCCAGCAGCTCGACCGCTGCCTGTTCGACGCGGTAGCCGACACCTTCCTGGCCAACGATGAGATCCGCGCCGCCCACGCCGAGGTCGTCGCTGCGGTCGAGAAGCTCTTGACCCGTGCCAAGGAGGCCGGCGCCGTCCGCGACGACATCGCGGCGATGGACGTCCTGATGCTGGTGAAAGGCGTATTCGAGGTCGCCAGCGCGTTCGCCAGCTCGGAGCCTGGGATGGTCGCGCGGCAGCTCGACCTGGTCCGTGCCGCGATCAGCGCCCACGCCGCGGACAGGCCCTTGCGCGGACGGGCCCCCACGCTGGCCGATCTCGAGCGGACCTTCCCGCAGGCCGACAGGCCCGTCGCCGAGACCGGCTGACAGGTGGGCGGCATCGCAGCCGCCGTGTAACGAGCGGCGCGGTTCCTGTAGCGCTTTACTCTCAGGCGTCAGGCCGGTGTTGCACAAGCCCGGCACGGCACGAACGATGGGCATCTTGCGAAACCGGAAGGGTAGAAGCCGCGCCAGGGGACTGTGGTGGGCGATCGGCACCGCGGCACTGGTGGTGATCGTGGTGAGCGGTGTGACGCTCACCTCTGGCAGCGCGCGGCCGGCCACGACTGACCTGAACAGCAACCCCTACCTCGACCCTGGCACTCATCTGTCGGGGCTCGCGCCGGACTTCACGCTCACCGATCAGTTCGATCGACCGGTCTCGCTTCGGTCCTTCCGCGGCAGGGTCGTGATCCTGGCCTTCAACGACTCCGAGTGCACGACTATCTGCCCGCTCACCACCACTGCGATGGTGGACGCAAGGGCGATGCTCGGCCCTGCCGCCTCGCGCGTCCAGCTGCTGGGAATCGATGCCAATCCGACCGCGACGTCGGTGGCCAATGTGCGCGCGTACTCCGAGGCGCACGGGATGGTCCATCAATGGCACTTTCTCACCGGTTCGCCGGCCGCGCTCAAGCAGGTGTGGAAGGCGTACAAGATCGATGTGGCGATCGAGCAGGGACAGATCGACCACACCCCTGCTCTATTCGTCATCGATCCTCAGGGCCGGCTGGCCAGGCTGTACCTGACCCAACAGTCCTACGCCGCCGTCGGGCAGCTGGGCCAGCTTCTGGCTCAGGAGGCCTCGAGTCTGCTGCCCGACCATCCCCGTGTCCGGTCGAGCTTGTCGTACGCCGAGGTCTCGGGCGTGGCGCCGTCGGTGAGCACGGTGCTGCCGGAATCGGGCGGCGAGCGGATCGCCTTCGGTCCGGGAAACGCGCCGCGCCTATACCTGTTCTTCGCGACGTGGGACCAGGAGGTGACGAATCTCCGAGGCGCGCTTGACGCATTGAACTCCTACCAGTCCTTTGCCTCTCGTGACCAGCTCCCGGCGTTGACCGCGGTCGACGAAGCGAGTGTCGAGCCGTCGGCCAGCGCCTTGCCGTCATTTCTGGACAGGCTGTCCCATTCTCTCGAGTATCCGGTGACGATCGACCAGAACGGCCGGGTGGCGGACGGCTATGGCGTGCAGGACGAGCCGTGGTTCGTGCTCGTGTCCCCGACCGGCCGGATCCTTTGGTACTACGACGTCTCGACATCAGGCTGGCTCAGCCGGGCCGCCCTCGACAGGCAGGTCCGCGATGCGCTTGCCAAGGCGCCGAAGGGACCGACCAACGCGTCCGCGGTCCAAGCCGATCTGGCCGGATCGCCCCCGCCGCTGGCGGCCATCCACGCCCAGGCCAACCAGCTACTCGGCGGCGAGCACGCGCTCGCAGCCAGGATTCGATCGCTACGCGGCTATCCAATCGTGGTCAATGCCTGGGGATCGTGGTGTCCGCCCTGCCGCGCCGAGTTCGGCCTCCTCGCCACCGCCGCAGCCGATTACGGGCGCCGGGTCGCGTTCCTGGGGGCCGACGTCAACGACGAACCCTCGGACGCCCAAGCTTTCCTGTCCCAGCATCCGCTCAGCTATCCGAGTTATCAAATGGACGCGAGCCAGCTCACTGGCATCCTGGCCCAGGGTCTGCTCGGCACGCCGACCACGATCTTCATCAACCAAGGCGGCCGGGTAGCCGGCGTCCACACCGGCCAGTACGAGTCGCAGGGGTCGCTCGACGGCGACATCGGGACTTACGCGCTCGGAGGATGATCGACGGCAAAACGGGCCGCCGCTCCCGTCCCGCGACGGCCCGCCAGGATGTTCTGCGCGCTTCGCGCGCAGGTTACGCGCCGACGTCGACCGCTCGCCGGAGCGGCCCGCGATAACCGGACTGCTCGCGCGAGACGCGGCGGCGTTCATAGGGCAGCCGGCGCTGCGCCCTGGCGTTGGCGCGCTCGGTCAGGTATGACGCAAACGGGCGGTCGGAGATGATTCCCCAAGCGCAGAGGCCGACAATCGCGGCCACGATGCCCGTAATGAAAACAATGTTCATGATGATCATGATGGCTGGCATTCGACACTGTCTCCTTCGCAGCTGGGGTTACCGGAGCTCTTCGAGCCTTCCCGCGGCGCGCAAGCTGAACGTCGGAGCTGTCTAAGAGGAACGTAGGGCGCCACTAGGCGGTCTCGCCCACGCGCCCGCGGGCGCGCTGCGCCCCCACCGGCGGCCCGGCCGGATCGAGCCGATACCCCAGGCCGCGTAGGGTGGCGATGGTGGTCGCGGAACCGAGCTTGCGCCGCAGCGCCGCCACGTGGACATCGACCGTCTTGGGGCTGATCGCGTCGGTGCCCCAGACGAGCTCGAGCAGCTGCTCACGCGTGTGGATGCGACCCGGGTAGCGCAGCAGCGCGGCGAGCAGATCGAACTCACGGCGGGTGAGCTTCACCGCGCGGCTGCCGGCGCAACAGCGCCGCGCGTCGAGATCGAGCTCGAGCTCCCCCGTGCGCAGGACCGTCTGCTCGGTCTCGAACCCACGTGCCCGACGCAGCTGCGCGCGCATGCGGGCGGTCACCTCGGGCATCGAGAGCGGCTTGACCACGTAGTCGTCCGCGCCCGCCTCGAGCTCCGCGATGCGGGCCGCCTCGTCGCGACTGGCAGTCAGCATGATGATCGGCACCGTCGACTCGCGCCGTACGCGGTGCACCAGCTCCAGGCCGTCGATCTCAGGAAGCACCGGGTCGACCAGCGCGATGTCGACCGTCGCGCGGCGCAGCACGAGCAGGGCCTCGAGGCCGCTGGACGCCTCCAGGACCTGAAACCCGTCGCCCCGCAGGTACGCCGCGATCACCTGCCGGACGCGGCGATTGCTCTCGGCCACCAGGACACGCCCACCGCTGATCCCCATCTGCTATCCGGCCACTCGCTTTGCCATCGTGTCCCACTGCCATGTCCGGGTAGTGGGACACCATGACAATGACGGTGATCATTGTGAATCTGGCCAGGTCACTGCCGGCAGCGCTCCAGTTGATAGCCACCGCGCTGTTCGGGATCGGTGCAGCGCCAGCCCCACCCGGGGAGGGCCGCGCTGACATGCGCGGCCCGTTCGGCCGTCAGCTCGATTGCCGCCGGATTCAGCGCACGGCCGCATCGATCGCGACGGCGACGAACAGCAGCGCGAGGTAGAGCAGCGAGAAATGGAAGAGCAGGGCGGCGCGCGCAGGCGAGCTGTCCCGCCAGAGCCGCCAGGCAAGCGCGCACAGCACTCCTCCCAAGACCGCGGCCCCCGCCAGGTACACCAGTCCGAACGTGCCGATCGCTCCGGGCACCAGCGTGACCGCCAGGAGCACGATCGAGTACCAGAACACAAGCCGGGCGGTGGCGCGGGGCCCCCGCACCACCGGCATCATCGGCACCTCCGCCGCGGCGTAATGGCGAGCGAGCAGCAGCGCCAACGCCCAGAAGTGTGGCGGCGTCCATAGGAGGACGATCAGGAACAGGAAGCCGGCGCCGAGTCCGAGACTCCCGTGCGCCGCCGCCCAGCCCGCCAGCGGTGGAATCGCGCCCGCGGCGCCACCAATCACGATGTTCTGGGCCGTGCTCCGCTTCAGCCAGCACGTGTAAACGACGACGTAGAACGCTCCGCCGCTGAGCGACAGCGCGGCGGCCAGAGGGTTTGCGAACGCGGCAAGCACTGCGAAGGCGAGCGCCGACAGGACCAGGCCGAACGCGGTCGCGCGCGCTGGGGAGATGCGGCCGGCCGCCACCGGTCGCGACGCGGTCCGCGGCCCCATCAGGCGATCGATGTCACGGTCGATCACGTGATTTAGAGCACTCGCGCCTCCGCACGCCAACGCACCCCCGACGACCAAGGCCGCCAGCGGCACCAGCGCGGGGGCGCCGCCGGCTGCGGCCACCATCGCGCACACGGCGGTGAGAACCAGCAACGACATGATCCTGGGTTTGGTCAGGGTCACGTAGTCGCGCCACGCCTGGCTCGCACGGCCGACGCGTACGGGCACCCGGGCGGGCAGCGCTTCCACGAAATTGCTGACCGCCACCCTCAGGCTCCCTTGCCCGCGGCGATCGTACGTAGGTCGCTGGTCACGAACCGGGACAGGAACGGATACATATAGCCCGACCGCAAGTAGCCGCGCCGGTCAACCAGATAGACCGCCTCGGTGTGCTCGATATCACCATCCACCGGATGCGGCGAGACATAGATGTGGTACGCCGCCCATACGGGCGCCAGTTGCTTGCGGGTGCCCATCAGCCAGTGCCAGGACGCGACCGCGGCGAGTCCCCAAGCTTTCGCGGCGCTGGTCGCACTGGCCGGCGTATCGAGCGGGTTGACGCTGACGGCCACCAGCACGGGCCGCTGGGCGGGCGGGAGCGATTGCTCAGCCGCAGCCAGCTCACGTCCCTCGAGCGGGCACTCCTGGTGGCACTGGGAGTCAAAGAACACGATCGCGACGGAGCGGCCGCGCAGCGAGGCCAACGAGAACAGCTGCCCGGTCTGGTCGCGCAAGGTGTCGATCATCGGCGCCGGCTGTGTCCCTTCGGCCCAGGCCGCCTCACCGTGCATGCCGAAGCGCATGGAGACGGTCGCGGGCGCGGCGGCGGTGCCGGCTGTGAGCCGGTGCACCCCGAACCCCACGCCCAGCCCCAGAATGATGGCGACGAGCAGAGACCCGGCGATCCGGGCGGGGCGCAGCATCGCGGGCCGCGAAGCCCACAGGGTGCCCGCGCCCGCCTTCATTACGCCCCGGGCTCTGGCGGGAGGTCCTCGGGGACGCTCGGCCCCGGATTCGCCGCAGCCGGTTCGGCGCGGTGTTCGGACGCATCGGCGGTTTCGGGCACCCGTACGGAGAACTGCCAGTACCACACGACGAGCGCGATCAGGAGCGCTATCGGCAGCAGGAGCGTGAGCAGCGAGCCGGCGAGGAAGGTTGCGATGGGAACCAAAGGCAAGTCTGTTTCCTCCTCAGGTTGTGAACGCCGCCGGGGCTGGGCTGGTCGAGCCGTCCGGCTCCAGCCACCGATAGAAGCCGATGATGAACGTGATCGTGTAGGCGAGCGAGCCCGGGACCCACATCATGCCCGCGGCGAGCTGCTGATCGGTCAGGGCGGTGATCCCGCCGGGCCGGGTTTGGAGCGCCGCGTAGTACCCGTAGATCGGGTCCGGCACGATGACCAGCGTGATCGCCAGCAGCCAGCTCACGACCATCGCGCTGCCCGTATACGCGATCCGCGCCGGCCAGACCAGCCGGGGGCGCAGCGGTCCGGGATCGATCACGCGCGCCCAGAACAGCAGCCCGGTGAAGAAGAACATCGCGTGCTCTAGTGCATGGACCACGCCGGAGGTCAGGGTGGCGTCATACGCGGCCGGGATGTGCCAGCCGATGATCGTGGCGTTGAACAGGATCCACGCCGGGAGCGGCCGTGCGA
This sequence comes from uncultured Solirubrobacterales bacterium, assembly GCA_963822855.1. Taxonomy (GTDB): domain Bacteria; phylum Actinomycetota; class Thermoleophilia; order Solirubrobacterales; family Solirubrobacteraceae; genus Palsa-465. The sequence goes on from CAWGJE010000003.1 coordinate 540,564, forward strand.
GCGCGCGCACCGGCGCCACCCAGGGCGAACGTGCCATCGTCCGTGCGACCTTCGTGCGAGGCTCGAGCGGCAGCGCGCGCCACATTCGCGGCCAGGGACGTCCCAACAGCAACAGCGGCGGGGCGACGGTGAGGAGCAGGACGTGCTGCAGCATGTGCACCCAGAACAGCTGGTCGGCGTAATAGTCGATCGGCGAGTCGAGCGCGATCACAATCGTCAGCAGGCTCGCGGAGAACGCGAGCGCCTGCAGTGGCCGAGGCCGATCCCGCCCCCGGCTGCCGAGCAGGTAGAGCCCCGCGGCCAGCCCGACGTATACCAGCGACGGGTCCAGCGACCAGGGCGTCACAGACATGGTCAGCCGACGAGGTACAGAAGGACGTAGGCGAGCACACCGATCGCCACGAAGAACGCCCAGTAGAACGACGAAGCCTCGATCCCGACCAGGAGCAGCGCACTCTCACTGGTGGGCACTTCGATTTCGCGCATCTTGCCCTCTCGACGCACCCGCCACAGGCTCGCCACCTGAATCTCGATCCAGTACAGGCCCAGCAGTGCCACGATCGCGTACGTCGCCGTCCATCCGAAGAACACCGCGGCATAGCCGCCTTGGGACGCGCCGAAATCGAGGACCGTGTACTCGACGAACTGAAGCACGACGGCGGCGAGCCCCATGACAACGGCGATCGTCCCGGCCGCCATCGAGTCGCCGGCCGGACGCCTCGCCGCCAGCCGGTAGATCACGGCGCTGAACAGGAACAGGGCCGCGATCGCGATGCCGAAGCCCCCGTCGGGCACTATCCGGCCGATCTTCCAGCTGTGGTTGGTGTCGAGCGCCTTCAAGTAGAAGAAGGCGAACACGAACGAGGCGAAGAAGAACGAGATCGCGCCGCACAGGAGCCGCCCGCCGACCCAGATCGCGCGGGGCTGCCACTCCGGGGGCTCGGGCTCGATGTGATCGCCGACGGGAGCGGAGGCTGAGGCTCCCATGGCTTATGCACTCCCCGGGGCGGGCGCGAACCCCGGCGCCCCAACCGGGACCGGCTCGACGCCGTACGGGTACGGGTCCGCGTCGAAAACGGGGACCCGGTCGAAGTCGTGCACGGGCACCGGCGTCGGCAGCGACCACTCGGTGCTCTTCGCGTGCCACGGGTTGATCGCGGCCGGTTCGCGCTTGATCAGCAACGACCACACGACGTTGAACAGGAACACCAGCATCGAGAGTCCGATCACGTAGGCCGAGATCGACACCCAGTCATTCAGCCCCTGCCATGCCTGGTTGTACGTGACAACCCGGCGCGGCATTCCCATGAAGCCGAGCGCGAACAGCGGCGCGAAGGTCGAGTTGAATGCGATGAATAGCGTCCAGAAGTGGATCTTTCCCAGGCGCTCGTTGAGGTTGAAGCCGTACATCTTCGGCACCCAGTAGTAGATCGCGGCGAAGAACGCGAAGATCAGGCCGCCCATGATCGTGTAGTGGAAGTGCGCCATCACGAAGAAGCTGCCGTGCGTGGTTACGTCGCTGGGGACGTCGGAGTTGAACACTCCCGAGATCCCGCCCCACAGGAAGTTGAACAGCCAGCCCAGGCAGAACAACATCGGCACCGTCAGCCGTATTCGCCCGCGCCACAAGGTCCCCATTGCGCACAGGAAAATGAATCCCGTCGGCAGCGAGATCAGTTCGGTGGAGAGCATGTAGAACGGCCGCAGATCGGCGTTGATGCCCGATACGAACAGGTGGTGCTGCCACACGAAAAAGCTGAGGAACGAGATACCCAGCAGCCCCGCCACGGCCAGCCGGTAGCCCCACAGTGGTTTTCGGGCGAATACCGGTATCAGCTCGAGCACGATCGCCATGCCGGGCAGCGCCAGGACGTACACCTCCGGATGGCCGAACACCCAGAACAGATTCTGGAACAGGTAAGCGCTGCCGCCCTGCCCGGGGATGTAGAACGCGGTCTGCACGGTGCGGTCGCTCGCCGCCATCAGCAGCGCGGCGATCAGCATCGGCGCCGCCAGCAGCATCAACCACGCGGTCGCGTACGCCCCCCACACGAAGATCGGGAGCCGCGACCAGGTCATCCCCGGGGCGCGCATCGTGGTGATGGTCACGACGAGGTTGAACCCGAACAGGCACATCGAGAGCCCGACCAGCGCGAAGAAGCCGATGTAGGCGTCGTAGCCGGCAGTCCCCTGCGCCCCTAGCGGCTGGTAGCCCGTCCAACCGGTCTGAAAGCCGCCAAAGAAGATCGTCGTGAGCAGGATCACCTCGCCGGCCATCAGCAGCCAGAACGTGAACGCCGAGAGTCGCGAGAACGCCATCCGCCGCGAGCCGATCATCAACGGCACCAGGAATGTGGCAAACGGGCCCAGCAGCCCCGAGGTCATGGTCCCCATCATCATCGACCCGTGCATGCCGACCAGCGTCAGGTATTGGTTGGCGCCGAACACGTGCACGTTGGGCTGGAGCAGCTCGGTCCGGATCAGCATCGCGTTCAGCCCGGCAACGAAGAAGAACAGCCCGATCCCCACCATGTACTGCTTGGCGACCACCTTGTGGTCGGTCGACAGCGTGAAGTACCGGAAGAGGCCCTCCGCCTCGGACTCGCGCTCGGCCAGCGACGGCGGATGGCCGAGCAGCCGCTTGACCGGGTAGTTGGCGAAGCCCAAGCCGACGAGGAAGCCCACCACGCCGAGGAAGTAGCCGAGCATGATCGCGATGTCGTTCTCGCCCGCCTCCGCCGAGTAGTACGCGAGGTTCGCGCCGGTGATGCGATCGCCGATCCAGTGTCCGACGAGCCACCCGACGATCCCCAGCAGGATCCCGGTCAGGATGTTGAAGCCGAGCAGCTTTCGCCAGCCGCTGCGGGGGGCGGTCGCCGACATTGCAATCGCGCTCATCCGGCCCTCCTCAGAGCTTGTGGGAAGTAGGTCTTCGAGTACGGCGGCAGGGTCTTGGTCGCCGGCGCGAACTTGACCCTCTGCTGCGCGACCCACGCGGCAAACTGCGCCTTCGAAACGACCTGGCCCTGGTTGAACATGTAGCCGTGCCAGACGCCGCACAGCTCGGCGCAGCGCACGTGGAAGATGAGCGGTCCCTTCGTCGTAACGTAGGCGACGTTGTTGACGCCGGGGTTGGCGTCCGCCTTGACTCCGAGCTCGTACGCCCAGAACGAGTGGATCACGTCGAGCGAGGTCACGTTGAACTGCACCAGCGTGTTTTCGGGCAGCTCGATCTGGTTGGTCTCGAATCCCCCATAGCCCGGGAAGCGGTAGTTGAACTGCCACTGCTGCGCGACCACCTGCACCACCAGCCGCTTCCCGCCCGCGGGCGTCGCGGGAACCGCGATCGGGTTGGGACCCTGACCCCCACCAGATCCGTCGGCCAACAGCCTGACCGTGCCATAGCCGGCCAGGAACAGCACGAGCGTCGTCGTGACGATCAGCCACCAGAACTGGACGCTCGAGTTGCCGCGAATCGGCGGTCCGTCGAGCACAACCTCTGGCGTGCGCTCGCGAAACGCCCACAGCACATAGCCCAGGTAGACAAGCACCGCGAGCGCCACCGGCGTGGCGGTGGCGAGCAGCACCGTGTTGTCGGTGACCTGGCCGGACGCCTCGACGCTCCCGTTGCCGGGGGGAAGGCCCGGGCCGATCACGAAGATCACGATCGGCGTCAGGATCACGCTGGCGATTAGCCACAGCACCACGACGTTGCGCCAATGGCGTGTTCCTTCCACGTTCAACGCGCCACCCGCTCGCTCATACGACCTTGATAAAGCCGTCCATGTACCCGACGGTCTGCATCGGGCCGCCGAACCCGGCGATGTATCCGGCGGCGCACGGCACGAAGCACTGCCAGCGGTACAGGCCCTTGCCGGGCGTGCGGAACGTGAATGAGGTGACCGTGTGATCGTACGAGAGGCTGCAGGGCGCGTTGCCGCAGGGGTTCTTCGCGGTGGCGGAAATGCCGTCGAGCGGCACCGACAGGCCGATTTGCGGGATCGAGAACACGTGCGAGGCGTTGTCGGGATCGATCCCCGGCGTCGTCTTGCCGTTGAGCGTGATCACGCCGCCGACCGTTCCGGTGGACTGGCCGAACCAGTTGTTTCGCAGCGCCGAAGCGCTGTCGTAGTTGAAGATCGTCACGTGCACGAGCGTGTTCGCCGGCAGCACATACGTCGTCTTGTGCTGCCAGTTCTGCGAGTTGGCGTCGACCGCGTAGTAAGAGACCCAGGTGGGGTGCGAATCCGTCAGGGACGCGGCCGGGACGGTCGCCAAGTACAGCTGAGCCCCTGAGGACGTCTGGGTTGCCGCCACCGAGCCGGGCACGTTGACGAGGTAGAGGCCGATATAGAGCCCGATCAGGACGCAAACGATTGCCGCCAAGATCGTGATTCCGGCGATTCGTTTTCCAGTCGCGCTCATCTTCTCTCCACCTTCCTCGGCGCGGTGTTATATCTTGCCCAGCGGCGGCAGCGGAGCAGATGACGGCAATGTCATCAACCTGTCATCTACAAGTCATCTCCGGAAGGATGATGTCCGACCTCGGGATGGCCGAGCGCTTCTCGGCGGACGTGGCCCACGGTCGCAAGACGGGCGTTGCGCCGAGGACCTCGGAGTTGCGCGCTCACCGCAACCGCTCGGGGCGGGTACTGCGCCTAGAAGCTGCGCGAGACCGCCTGAACGACGGTCGCCGTGTCGGAGACGTCCTCACCGAACGCCTGATAGCAGCCGGCGTTGATCGCGTTGACCACACCCGCCGGCGAAGGCCCCCAGCCTGCGGAAACAGGACCGTGCTCCCTGACATAGAGCCTGGCGTACGCGTCCTGCGCGTTCACGTTCGTCGAGCCCCATTGCGCGCAGGTGGTGCTGTCCGTCACCCCGCCGGCCTTCGGGCCGAGAGTCACCAACAACAGAACCGCGACCGTCACGGCGCACAGGGCGGCGATGACCGATGAAGCAATCTTGTGGGAAGCGATCAGACCCCGAATCGTCCAGGGCGCGAAGTCCGAAGGGCGGAGTGTCGCCAAAGGGTCGGTGCTCACGATGAGAACACGTTCGTCTCGTTGCGGCCGGTGCCGACGCCGCCTTGCCTACGAACTCAGGTGGCCGCGACTGCCTCGCTCGCGAGGGGGCCCGGACTTATAGCCCATGGGTCCCCAGACCGTCAAGCCGAGAGAGCGGAGGGGGTCGCGGTGTACGTTTCCGAGCGGCGACAGGGGCAAAGATGACGGCGATGTCATTTGGCCGTCATTTACAGGTCATCTTTTGAGAGGTATTGTCTCGGCGCAAACGTGGGGGCTCGAAAGAGCAGATGCGCATATTGATCGTGGAGGATGAGGCGCGGATTCGGGCGTTTATCGCGCGCGCGTTCGAGGCCGAGGGATTCGGCGTTGATGTGGTCGGCGATGGCGAGCTCGGGCTCGCGCGTGCGCTTGCGGGCCAGTACGACCTGGTGATCCTCGACCTGATGCTGCCGGGTCTCAGTGGCCTAGACGCGCTGCGCGAGCTTCACCGCGCGAAGTCGGATCTCGCGGTGCTGATCCTGTCGGCGCGCAGCGATCTTCCGATCAAGCTGCAGAGCTTTGAGCTGGGTGCCGTTGACTACGTCGCCAAGCCGTTCTCGCTCGACGAGCTGCTGGCACGCGCGCGCGTCCAGCTTCGCCGCACGCGCGTGGCCGATGAGGGAACGACGATCCGCGTCGGCACCCTGGTGCTCGATCTGGCTCGCCGTCAGGCCCGCGTTGGCGACAAGGTCGCCGACCTTTCCGACCGTGAGTTCCGGCTGCTGCACTTCCTGATGCAGCATGTCGGACAGGTGATCAGCCGGGAGCGTCTGCTCGCGGAGGTTTGGGGCTACGACTTCGATCCGAGATCGAACGTGGTCGACGTGTGCGTCCGGCGGCTGCGCCGGCGGTTGGGGCCGGATGCGCCGATAGAGACGGTGCGCAATGCGGGCTACCGTGCGGCTGCCTGACACGCGAGTGTGGGTTCGCCGCGGGCCGCTGGCCCTGTCCGACGCGCGCACCCTGGTGATGCGCTACCGGCTGGAGTTGCTGTGGGCGGCATTCGCCGTCGGGAACTACGCCGCGATGCTGGTCTGGCCAACTTGGGGGACCGTTCCGTTCTACCTGACTTGGATCAGCCTGACCCTGCTCTACGGGATACGTGTCTGGCCGCTCGGGGCGACGCTGGTCGTGCTGGTTGCGACGCTGATGCTTACCGGTCTGCCGCACATCGGCCAGGTCATCGACGGACACCAGGCGGCAGAGAAGCTGGCCCGAGTTCCACTGATGGCGCTGCTGTTCCTGACCGTCGTGTGGCACGCGCGACGGCGGGTGGAGGCGCAGCGGATCGCCGAGGGGCGCGCCGAGCAGAGCCGCTCGATGCTCGAGCGCCAGGAGCGGTTCATGCACGACGCCTCGCACGAGCTGCGCACGCCGGTGACGATCGCCCGCGGCCACCTCGAACTGCTCCTCGGAAACGGCTCCGACGCCGAGCTCGACATCGCGCTCGACGAGCTGTCCCGGATCGACGCGATCATCAACCGGCTGCTCCTGCTCGCGACCGCTGAGGAGCCTGACTTCCTCCACGTCGAGGACATCGAGATCGAACCGTTTCTCGAGGACGTGTTCATGCGCTGGTCGGAGGTGGCTCCACGGACCTGGCGGCTCGGCCCGCTCGCTCGCGGGACGGTCGCGGTCGACCCGGACCGGTTGCGCGCCGCGCTCGACGCGCTCGTCGAGAACGCGATCAAGTACACCCGCACCAATGACGCGATCGAGCTGCGGGCGGCCGGGGATGGACCGGGGCAGCTGCTGATCGAGGTCGAGGATGAGGGCTGCGGGGTACAGGAGGATGCGCTGGAGCGGATCTTCGATCGCTTCGCCCGGGCCGACGCGGCCCGTACCCGCTCAGCCGGCGGCGTCGGACTCGGGCTGGCAATCGTCGACGCGATCGCTAAGGCTCACGGCGGCAGCTGCACCGTGCAGAACACGGGACACGGTTCGATCTTCGCGCTGCGGCTGCCCGCCTTCGCGGTCGATGCCCAACCCGCCCGTCCGGCGCTCTGCACCCCGGTTGGCATGAACACGCCGGGTTCAGCCGCCCTCGGCGATCTGCTCGAGCGAGTGGACATCGATCTGGCCGGTGTGCAGGGCGCCGTTCGCCACGAGCGTCGGCGTCGTCACGACACCGCCCCGCACGCCTGACTCGAAGTCACCGCGGACGCGCCCCGCGACCGGCGAGCTCCGGCGATCGGCGTCGAACCGCTCGAGGTCAAGCCCGAGGGTCCGGGCGCGCTCCCACAGGTGCGGATCCTCGAGCCGCCCCTGGTCGGCGAACAGGAGGTCGTGCATCTCCCAGAAGCGGCCCTGGAGTGCGGCGGCCTCGGCGGCGCACGCCGCCGGCCACGCGCGAGGATGGCTCGAGCGAACGGGGAAGTGCCGGAACGCGATCCGCAGCCGAGCCTGCTTTAGCTTGACCTCGGCGGCGGCGCAGTACGGGCACTCGAAGTCGGCGTAGACGATCACGAGCGGGGCATCCTCGGGCCCCCTGACGTGGTCCTGTTCGCGCAGTCCCGGGAGCGGAGCGGAGCGCAGATCGCTCACGGCGTATCGGTCCGGGGGGTCAGGCCCTCGCGGATCCGGCGGCCGTCGCTTCGAGGCCGTCGAAGATCAGGTTGGCGCCGGGAAGATCGCCCGGCGACGGCGCCTGATAGCTCCATCCGACCAGCGCGTCGGGTCCGACGATCACTAGCGCGCGCTGTGGGAAGCCGCCTGGGTGGTACACGCCGAAGGCGCGGCAGGCGGCGCCCTTCGGCTCGAAATCCGACAGCTGCGGGATCGTGGTCACGCCGAGCTTCTCGCGAAACGCGGTCTGCGACCAACGCGCGTCGCACGAGACGCCGTACATCGTGGCGCCGCGCTTGGCCAGGAAGTCGCTGAGGACCTCCTCGTAGAGCCCGATCTGATCGCTGCACACCGGGCTGAACGCGAACGGATAGAACACGAGCACGGTCGTGTTGCCCTCGAGATCGGCACGCGTGAACTCGCTGCCGTCCTCCCGGGTGAGCGTGAAATCCGGGGCCGGGGATCCGGGCGGGATCGGCCCGTCGGAGGCGGGCTCGTTCACCGGCGCAGGCCGAGCTCGCGCAGGATCGTGCGGTAGCGCTCGAGATCCTCGCGGCGCAGGTAATTGAGCAGCCGGCGCCGCCGGCCTACGAGCATCAGCAGCCCGCGGCGGGAGTGGTGATCCTTGCGATGCACGCGCAGGTGCTCGTTGAGGTCGTTGATCCGCGCGGTCATCACCGCGATCTGGACCTCGGTCTTGCCGGTATCGGCAGGGCCGTCGCCGTACTTGGCGGTGAGCTCCTGCTTGCGTTCCTGAGTGATAGCCATCGGCTGGATGAGGCTAGCAGGCCGCTTACTCGCACAGCTCGCGCGTGCGCTGCACGTCGCGGTTCATCTGCTCGACCAGGGCCTCGGGGGACTCGAACCGGCGCTCGCCGCGCAACCGCGCGAGGAAGTCGATCCGGAGCGTCGTCGCGTACAGATCCCCGTCGAAGTCGAGCAGATACGCCTCGACCAGCAGCGCCCGGCCGGTGCCGAACGTCGGCCGCACGCCGATGCTGACCGCGGCGCACGCCTCGTCGGTGCGGGCCGCGTAGATCCCGTGGCCCGGGCACACAAGCGACTCGTCAGGGACGATGTTGGCGGTCGGAAAACCGAGCGTGCGTCCGCGCTGATCGCCCTTGACGACCACGCCGCGGAGCTGGAACGGCGCGCCGAGGAATCGGGTCGCGGTCTCGACCTCGCCGGCAAGGACCAGGCCGCGGATATGGCTCGAGGAGACGATCTCGCCGTCGACCTCCACCAGCGGCACCACCCGCGTCTCGAACCGCCCGTCCGCGGCCAGCATCTCGGGATCGCCGGCCGCGCGATGGCCGAACCGGAAGTTCTCCCCCACCGACACGCGCGTCGCGCGCAGCCTGTCGACGAGGACGTGGTCGATGAACTCCGCGGCCGTCTGGTGCGCGAACCCGTCGTCGAACGGGATCACGACCAGCTCGTCGACGCCCAGAGCCCCGATCAGCTCCGCCTTGGCCTCGAGGCTCGTCAGCAGCTTCGGCGCCGCCTCGGGGCGGACCACGCGCAGCGGATGCGGCTCGAACGTGAGCACCGTGTCGCTGCCGCGGATCACCTCACGGTGTCCCAGGTGGACGCCGTCGAACTCGCCGACCGCCACTCGCCGCGGCCGCTCCCGGACCTCGGAGAGCATCGTTACTTGCATCGGCGCGGAAGGCTAGCCCCTCGCTAGCCCCTGAGACCTACGATCGGCGCGAGGAGTCCGACGTCCCGTGGCGTCGCCAGCGCGATCAGGCCCTCCGGGTCGGTGAGCCGGACCACCTCAGCGCCGCCGGCGTCCCCGGCCACGGCGACACCGTGCCCGGCATGCCGCGCGGCCTCCGGATCGAGCCGGACCTCCGGCAGGAACGACAGTGCGGTGTTGAGGCCGACGATCCGCTCGGGGTCGGCGTCGGCGACGTCGAACTGGCCGATCGCGGTCCGCCGGAGCTCCTCGCAATAGGCGTCGCCGAGGTCGCCGATCAGGCTCCGCACGTAGGTACCCGACGAGCACTCGATCACGAACCCGCGCCGAGCGCCCGAACGCCACACCTCGTCGAACCGATACACCTCGATCTCCCGCTCATCGAGCTCCACCGACTCTCCGGCGCGGGCGAGCGCGTACGCGCGACGGCCGCCGACCTTGACCGCCGAGAACGCGGGCGGTCGCTGACGGATACGACCCGTCGGAAGCTCGAGATCGCCGTCGGGGACGAGACCGGTGTAATCGATCTCTCCTTCCGGGTCCCCGGTGGTCGACATGGCGCCGAATCGCGCTGTCGCCTCATAGCGCTTGGTCAGCGCCATCAGAAACCGCTGCACGCGGGTGGCGCGACCGACCAGGACCAGCAGCAGGCCCGTCGCGAAGGGGTCGAGCGTCCCCGCGTGGCCGACCTTGACCCGCGCGCTCGGACCGCTCCGCCCCTCGCGCCCGCCAAGCGACCGCCGCATCCGCGCCACCACGTCATGCGATGTGATGCCGGCCGGCTTGTCGTACAGCACGACGCCGTCCGAAACCGGGTCCGCGCTCACTTCGAGAGCTGCTGGGCGACTTCCTGACGCAGGAAGGCGACCAGCTCGTCCAGCTCCAGCGACGTCGAGAAGCCGGCCGCCTGGCGATGACCGCCGCCGCCCTGAGCGCGCGCGATCGCCGACACGTCGACGCGTTCGTCGCTCGCGCGCAGCGACACCTTGCGCGCCGGAGCGCCGTCGTCGTTGTGATTGCCGGTCCGCGCGCGGATGAGCGCCGCAACCGCGGTGCCCTCGACCGCCCGCAGGTGGTCGATCACGCCCTCGGAATAGCTCTCCTCGGCGTCCGAGGCCGCGAAGTCGTCCGCGTCGAGTTCGGTCACGGTGAGGCGCCCGCCGTCGTAGCGGTGGACCTTTGCCAGGCCGCGGGCCAGCAGCGCGAGCTTGCCGTAGGGGACGCCCTCGTACACGCGGCGGTAGATCTCGTGCACGTCGACGCCGTGCTCGATCAGGTCGGCGGCCATCTCGTGCGCGCGCGGGCCCGTGTTCTCGTACATGAACCGCCCGGTGTCGGTGATCAGGCCGACGTACAGCGCCTCGGCGATGTTGAGCGTCGGCTCGACCCCCAGTCCGTGCATCAGATCCCAGACGATCTCGGCCGTGCACGACGCCTCGGGCACCACGTAGTTGACGGTCCCGAAGCGCGTGTTGTCGTGGTGGTGGTCGATGTTGATGATGTGCGCTCCCGGACGGCGTAACGCCTCGGCCGGGTTGCGCTCGAGATTCCCGCAGTCGAGGAACACGATCGTCCGCTCCTCGAGATCGGCGGGGGGCGAGCTGACCAGGCCCGACAGCTCGAACCACTGGTACTCCTGCGGGAGCGGGAACTCGCTCTCGTCGATGAACATCTGGCTGTCGCGGCCCTGGGCCACGAGGATCTCCTGCATCGCGATCAGCGACCCGAGCGCGTCGCCGTCGGGGTTCTCGTGGCTAACGACGATCAGTTTCTCGGCGGAGCGGAGCTCCGCCAGCACTTCGTCGCGGTTTGCCCCCGAACCGTTGTCACCCATCCGCGTCCTCCGCGAGTTCGGCGCCAGCCGAACTCGCAATGGACTCGCCGGCAGCCGAACTCCCAATGGAGGCGCCGCCAGGCGACTCCACGGGGTCGGCGCCAGCCGAGTCCACGTCGCCACCAGGCGACTCCACCTCGTTGATCAACTGCGTGATCCGCATCCCACGATCGATCGACTCGTCGTACTGGAACGTGACCGCGGGCGTGTGCTTGAGCGACAGCTGGGCGGCCACCCGGCCCTGGAGAAAGCCGCGCGCGGAGCGCAGCCCCTCGAGCGTGTCCGACCGTGCCTGCTCATCCCCGAGGACGCTCACGTATACGCGCGCGTGATGAAGATCGGGGCTGGTCTTGACGGCAGTGACGGTCACGAATCCAACGCGTGGATCCTGGAGATCTTTGGCGATCGCGTCGCTGAGCACCTCTCTAACGGCCTCGTCGACGCGCCGCATCCGGCCGTCCGCCATCCTACCCACTCCCCACCGGTCGAGTAACCAGCCTGTTAGCGCTCACTCGTACAAATCCTCCACCGAGGTGAGGATGGTTTGGACTCGGATGTTGTCGGGCCACCGGGCCTCGAGCCATCGCTCGACGTTGTCGGCGGCGGTCCTCAGCACCGTCAGCGACCCGCCGGTCAGCGCCGCGGTCAACCGCGCCCGTTGCCACAGATCCTGGTGGGCGACCTCGGCGACCGCCGCTCCCAGCCGGCCATGGAGCTGGGCCTTGATCGAGGACAGCTCCTTGCGCTTGCTCTTGAGGCTCCCCGAATCGGGGAAGTGCAGATCGATCACGAGCACCGCGACGAAGCCGCTGTCCGACATCGCGGACCACCCTAGCTTCTCTAGACGAGCTCGCGTTCGACCTGGCGGGTCGTGTACGTCTCGAGTACATCGCCTTCCTTGACGTCGGCGAAGTCCCTGAGCACGATTCCGCAGTCGTAGCCGGCGGCGACCTCGCGGGCGTCCTCGTTGAAGCGGCGCAGGCTCTGGATCTGTCCGTCGTAGACGACGGTCCCGTCACGGATCAGGCGGACCTTCGACCCGCGCGTGATGGTGCCTTCGGTGACGTGGCAACCGGCGATAGTCCCCACGCGCGAAGCCCTGAAGATCTGGCGCACCTCGACCGAGCCGAGCACCTCCTCGACCTCCTCGGGGACGAGCATGCCCTGCATCGCGTCGCGCAGTTCCTCGATCGCGCGGTAGATCACGGCGTAGTGACGGATCTCGACGCCCTCGCGCTCGGCGACCGCACGAGCGTCCCCGACCGGCCGCACGTTGAAGGCAAGGATCACCGCGTCCGAGGCTGACGCGAGCATCACGTCGGACTCTGACACTGCGCCGACCGCCCCACGGATCACGTTGACCGAGACCTCGTCCTGCGGCAGCTTCGCGATCTCGTCCTGGATCGCCTCCAGCGAGCCGGCCACGTCGGACTTCAGGACCAGGTTCAGCTCCTGAATTCCACTCTTGAAGATGTCCTCGAGCGAGACCTTCTTGCCCGAGCGCCGGGCCAGCGCCTCGGCCTTCAGACGCGTCGCGCGCTCGCCGGCTAGCTGTCGGGCGCGCCGCTCGTTCTCCACCGCGCGGACGTGCTCGCCGGCCTCGGGGACGCCGTCGAAGCCGAGTATCTCGACCGGCTCTCCGGGCAACGCCGCGGCCACGCGCTGGCCGAGGAAGTCGTGCATCGCGCGCACCCGGCCCCAGTGCGCGCCGGCGACGAGCGAGTCGCCGACCTCGAGCGTGCCACGCCCGATCAAGAGCGTCACCACCGGGCCGCGTCCCGGATCAAGCTTGGACTCGACCACGGTGCCGGAGGCAGGCGCCTCGGGGTTGGCGCGGAGCTCCTCGACCTCGGCCATCAGCAGGATCGTCTCGAGCAGGTCGTCGAGGCCCTCCTGGGTCTTGGCCGAGACGTTGACGAACTCGGTCTCGCCGCCCCACTCGACCGGCTGCAGACCAAGCTGCGTCATCTCAGTGCGAACGCGGTCGGGCTGCGCGCCCTCCTTGTCGATCTTGTTGACCGCGACGAGCATCGGCACGCCTGCCTCCTTGGCGTGGTCGACCGCCTCCTCGGTCTGGGGCTTCACGCCGTCGTCGGCGGCGACCACGATCACGGCGATGTCGGTCACCTTCGCGCCGCGGGCGCGCATGGCGGTGAACGCCTCGTGACCGGGCGTGTCGAGGAAGGTGATCTCCTTGCCGTCCTTCTGGACCTGGTACGCGCCGATGTGCTGCGTGATGCCACCGGCCTCGCCGGCGGCGACTTTGGTCTGGCGGATCGCGTCAAGCAGCGAGGTCTTCCCGTGGTCGACGTGGCCCATGATCGTGACCACAGGAGGCCGCTCGACGAGCTCCTCCTCGGGATCGTCGAACACAGGCTCGGAGATGGTCTCGTCCTCGGAGTGAACGACTTCGACAGTCTTGCCAAGCTCGGCGGCGAGCACCTGAATCGAGTCGTCGGACAGCGTCGTCGTCAGCGTCTTCATCTCGCCAAGCGCCATCAGCTTCTTCATGACCTCGGGCACCGGGACATCGAGGTACTCGGCGACGTCCTTGACCGTCGACCCAGATCTGATCCGGACCGCGTCGGTCTCGGCCAGCGCCGTCTGCGAGGTCGACGGACGCGACTCGGCCTCTTCGTCGTACACGCCCCGGCGCCGGCGCCCGCGACGCTGCCGGCGCGGAGGCTGGTTCGTCTGTGCGGGAGGGCCACCGGTGTTGCGGCGCGAAGCCTGCGAGTCGATCACCACGCGCCGCCGACCGCCGGCGTTACCGGGCGCGCGCTCGCCCTGGAGGGAGTCGCGGGTAGGGCGCTTGTGCTGGGCCTCGCCGCCGGACGGTCCGTTCTCGCCACCCGACGGTCCGTTGTCGCCGCCGGCGGGTCCGTTGTCAGCGGCGCGGGCGGGCGCGTCAGCACCGTTGCCGCCGCGCGCGGGTGCGTCGCCACCGTTGCGAGGCGCTCGGCCGGCGTCGTCGCGTACGGGTCCATCGGCGCGGCCGCGGGGCGGAGCATCCGCTCGCGCGCGCGGGGCGTCGCTGCGTTCGCTACGACCGCGCGCAGGTGCGTCGCTGCGACCGCGCGCAGGTGCCTCGCTTCTGGCCCGCGCGGGCGGGTCGGCCGATCGGGGCGAGCCACCGTCGCCGTCGGATCGCGCCGGCTTCTCAGCGGCCGGCGCCGGCTTCTGGCCGGCACCGTCGCCGTCGCCGAGGATCCGTCGGGCCTGCGCCTCGTCGACGGACGAGGACGCAGCCTTCACCTCGAGGCCGGCAGCCTTGAGCCGCTCGAGCACCTCCTTCGGGGCGAGCCCGCGCTCCTTCGCGATCTGATGCACACGTTTGTTCATCTACACCCCAGTTTAGGCGCCTAGTCACCGCCGTTTGCGGCGGCCTGGACCTGATTGGTGTTCGTGCCCTCGAGCGCCTGATGGGCCTCGATCCCGCAATAGTGCGAACCGGGGAGCGCGGCGTTCGGGCACCGGCGCCCGTTGGACAGAATCGCGGCGCAACGGCCCTGGGCTTCCTCCTGCTCGTAGCCGTGCGCGGCCTCCTCGGCGGCGAACTCGGTCTCCGAGCGGATGTCGATCCGCCACCCGGTCAGGCGGGCCGCAAGGCGCGCGTTCTGCCCCTCGCGCCCGATCGCCAGCGACAGCTGATCGTCCGGGACGATCACGGTCGCCTGCTTGCCGGCGTCGTCGACGAGCACCTCGCGCACGCGCGCGGGCGACAGCGCCTTGGCCACGAACCGGGCGGGCTCGTCGTTGTAAGGGATGATGTCGATCTTCTCGCCGCGGAGCTCGGACACGACCATCCGCACCCGCGATCCGCGCGGTCCGACGCAGGCGCCGACCGGGTCGACGCCGTCGACGTGCGAGACCACTGCGATCTTCGAGCGGTACCCGGGCTCACGCGCCACGTTGGTGATCTCCACCAACCCGTCGGCGATCTCCGGCACCTCGAGCTCGAACAGCTGCTTGATCAGCTCCGGGTCGCGGCGGGAGACGATGATGCTCGGCCCCTTGGTTGAGTTCGAGACGTCCTTGATGAC
This sequence comes from uncultured Solirubrobacterales bacterium, assembly GCA_963822855.1. Taxonomy (GTDB): domain Bacteria; phylum Actinomycetota; class Thermoleophilia; order Solirubrobacterales; family Solirubrobacteraceae; genus Palsa-465. The sequence goes on from CAWGJE010000003.1 coordinate 555,771, forward strand.
CGCCTTGATCCGCTGCGAGTGGTCGTAGCGCTCGCCGTCCACCTGCTCTGACTTGGGCAGCAGCGCCTCGACGCGCTCGCGGAGCTGGACGAGCGTGTACCGCGAATCGGACTGCTGCACGATTCCGGTGATCAGCTCGCCGACGCGGTCGCGGTACTCCTCGAACATCATGTCGCGCTCGGCCTCGCGGATGCGCTGGAGGATCACCTGCTTGGCGGTCTGCGCCGCGATCCGCCCGAAGTCGTGCGGAGTGACGTCCTCGGTCTCGATCTGGTCCTCGTACTCCTTGAGCTTCTCGAGGTCGATCTCGGGCTCGGGCGGCTCGCGCATCTCGCCGGTCTCGGGGTCGACCGTGGGCTGCTGCTCGGGCGTCGCCTCGACCAGCAACTGCTCCTCGAGCTCGGGCGGGATCTTAAGCTCCCAGACCTTGAAGTCGCCGCTGTCGCGGTCCATTTCGACCTTCGCGTAGCGCGCCGCCTCAGGCGTCTTCTTGTACGCCGACAGGAGCGCGTCCTCGAGCGCTTCCATCAGTTTCTCAGAGGAGATGTTCTTCTCGGCGGCGAGGCCGCGGACGGCCTCGACGATCTCTCTCGACATGGCTTCAGTCTCCAGGTACGAGGTTGGAGCGGACGATTTGCTCGTAGGGAATCGTGACGACACCGTCAGGTGCCGCGATCGTCACATCGGTGTCCGATGCTCCGACCAGTTCCCCGGTCACGCTCTTGTGTCCATCCTTGGCATCCCGCAGGCGCACGCGCGCATGCCGGCCGAGGAAGCGGCTGTAGTGCTGGGGCTTGGTCAGCGGACGGTCTTGCCCGGGGGAGGACACCTCGAGCGAGTATCGGTCGCGGTAGTCGGTCAGGAGTCCCGAGACCCGCTCGCACAGAGCGAGCGACACGCCCTCGGGATGATCGATGAACAGCCGCAGCGTGGCAGGTGAGACGATCTCGACGAGCAGCACCTCGACGTCCGACTCGCTCGCGGCGAGCCGGCGCTCGATCTCCGTCTGGAGCTGATTGTCATGGGGCTGCACTACGAATCTCCTCCGTCACACATAAAAAAAGCGGGCCAGCGCCCACTTCGGGTACTGCCGCCGGAGCACGTGCCGGCGCTCAACTTCACATCTGAAGATAGCACCGCTACGTCGGGCTGGACAGCCCCGCGCGACCGTGCATCGTGCGGTGTGCGCAGGGTGTTAAGACCCTTAGCTTCGGCCTCGCTGCGGAATTCGGCGGCGTCCCGTGACGTCGGCAGTCATGGGGCCGCTCCGCCGGGCATCGGTGCCCGGCGACGGGGTCGAGACCCCGCGCGACGCGCACGCGCGGCGCCGAAACTCGGAGCCGGCTCGGCCCGCTCGGCATCCGGCCTCGCCACGACCGGGCCGGCCGGGAGTCAGCCGGCTAGATGCCGCGAAGCGGCCATTATTCGCCCGGGGAGTCGTCGTCTGCGGAGTCGTCGCCCGCGCGCGCACGGGCGCGGTCGCGGTAGATCCGGTAGTCGTGACGGCCGGGCGCCATGCCCGCTGCCTGCGCCAGCGGCTGACGAGCCTCGGCGTGGCGCCCGAGCATCTGCAGTGACCGGCCGAGGCAGAACAGCGCGTAGTCGTTGGTGGGCGCGCGGTCGATCACGGCCTGGAACTCCTCGGCCGCTTCCTCGTACCGCTGGGCGCCGAACAGCGCCCGGCCGAGCGCCTCGCGGATCGAGGTCTTGTCCGGGGCGAGATCGCGCGCGCGGGCGAGCGGGATCGTCGCCTGGTGGTTGTGCCCCGACTCGAGCAGCTCGGTGCCGCGTACGTACAGCTCGTAGACGTCTTCCATTTCGCCCGATTTTACGACCCGCGACTTCGGAATTGACGGGTTCCGACGGCGTCTGGACGCGCCTGGCGCCCAGCAACTCGTCGGATCCCGCGACTTACTCAGTCGCGGACCCTTAGTTCGGCGTGCGGCGGGCGGAATGCCCTCGTTTGCGTTGCGGACGGGGCGGAAGCGCCCACAGGGCGCGCAGGGCCCCGCCGAGTCCGAGCCCTGCGCGCAGCTGTCCGCGTAGGGCGCGCCGCTGGCGAAGCGTCGGCACCTCGGTCCCGCCGGCGAACCGCGCGAGCCGGAGCAGGCGGACGTACGCCGCGGCGTCGGGCGACGTGCGGAACCGTCGCTCGACGGAAGACAGCGTCACGCCGTCGGACAGCGGGCGGCCACTACGGGCGAGCGCCCGCTCGAGCTCGGCCAGCATCCCCTCCTCGCCGAGGGGCGCCATCCGGCGCCAGGCGCCGAACCCGAAGCCGAGCAATACCAGGATCACGCCCAGGGTCACGAGCAGCGGTGTGCTGAACGAGCCCCCGTGATGGGCGACCGTGCCGCTTCTCGTGGCACCGCCGAGGGTGTCGACGTGGCGGGTTTGGTGCAGCAGGTTGCCCGAGCTGTTGAGCGACCCGACCGAGGAGCTCGGGACTTGGCCCCCGCGCGCCGGAGCCGCCGCCGGCGTGGGGTCGAACGTGACCCAGCCGTAATGCGGGAACCAAACCTCCACCCACGCGTGCGCATCGACGTCGGTCACGTACCAGCTCTTCGTGTTCGAGTCGTAGGCGCCGGTCGTGAACCCGGTCGCGACCCGCGCCGGGACGCCGCCCATCCGGAGCAGCAGCGCCATCGATCCCGCGAACTGCTGGCAGTACCCGAGCTTGTTCAGGAAGAGGAAGGTGGCCAGCGGGTACGTCGTCAGCGGCGGGTACTCGTCGTAGCTGAAGTTGTTTGCCGGCGAGAGGTACCTCAACACCCGCTCCACGAACGCGTACGGTGTGCGGGAATTGCGGGCGAGCACCTGCGCGGTCGCGTACGCCTGCGCGTACGGTGACTGGTGAATCGCCACCATGGCGTTGCCGGTCGTCGGGTTGGTCTGGTCCTGCGCCGCCTGGTGGGTGCCGAACGCCGAGAACAGCACACTCTGCGGGGCCACGGCACTTTGCGACGCGTTCTGAGGCATCGTCAGCGCCAGATCGGACTGCTGGATGTCGGTCGGGTACTCCTTGCCCGCCGTCGCGAGCTGTGCGGGGCCTGGGTGCGGGGTATAGACCGATACCGAGTAGGTGTCTCCGGGACGGAGCGGACTGACCGTCGTCCACGTCCCCACGCTGTCCCCCGGGAGCGCCGGGCTTGGGAGGTGGCTCGGCGGCAACGTCTCGTATCCGGCGGCGATCACCTGGTTGGTGTTCATCTGGCGGATCGTGACCGTGAGGTTCTGGGTATAGCGCTTGATCGTTGGCGCGCTCACATCCTCGAGCCCCCCGCCGGTGCTGACCCCGCCCGCGACCCACCCGACCCCGTCGAAGTTGTCGAGGTTCTCGGTCTTCCAGTACTCCTGGTTGAACGGCTTCGGAGACGCCTTCACTTCGAGCACGGTGTCGCCGGTTCGCGGCCAGGTCAGCGGCCCGTAGCGCTGGGTCCAGTCGAACTTGTCCACGTGCGTGGGCGTGAACCCGCGCGTGAGCGCCTCGTAGTCGATCCACGGCGAGTGCGGATCGAGCGCGGGCGCGACGGCCATGCCGATCGCGCCGACGAGCACACACGCGAGCAGGACCCCGACCCGGCGGTCGGCCGCCACCCGCTCCCCCCACATGAAGAACGCGAGCAGCGCGAACAGCAGGGCTCCCTGGAGGTACGGGAACTGGGGATGGACGAGCGTCGCCGGCACCACGACGAGCGCGATCAGCGGGAGCGCGGCCCCGGCGCGGCGGATGTCGCCGAGCGCGGGCGGCGCGAACGCGAGCAGCATCGCCCCGTCGAGCAGCAGCACCGCCGCGCCGAGCACGATCACGATCCTGGCCCACTCGTTGATCCCGTTGTAGGGGACCAGGATGCCCGGCAGCGTCGACAGCCCCTCGCTGATCCCGTTGGCGGTGACCGACACGCGCAGGTGGACAGTCCAGTCGAGCGGGACTCCGCTGATCGGGAACATCGCCAGCACCGCGATCAGCGCCAACGGCCCGCCGATGATGCTCAGTGGCTCGCCCGCACCCCGAGCCGCGGCGACGGAGCGCTCGCGCTCGAGCAGCACCGGCGCGAGGCCGGCCAGGGCCACCGCCACGCCGACGAGCCCGAGCAGCCGCCAGGTCGGCGCCGGTTCCAACATCGTCCCCCAGCGCACGACGCCGTAGAGGCCGAGGGCGGCGAACGCGGTGAGACGGACAAGCGGACGATCGTTGGCCTGGGCGGCCCCGCGGCGGCGGCGGCCCGCCTCCCGCCGCAGCGGCGCCAGCACCGCGACCTGCGTGTTCGTTGTCACGCCACGCGCTCCCGCACCCGCCGCCCGGCACCGACCACGAACCCGAGGCACCCGGCCACCTCGAAGCTCGCCTCGTGGCGAGGCTGAGTCGCCAGCGCCTTCGGAACCACCAGGATCGCGACCCGGACGCCGGCCCCCGCCAAGCCGGCGGGCAGGTGAGCGTGCGCTGTTGCCGCGACGTACAGAACCTGGGCCGACCGGGCGCCGCGAGCGAGGCCCGGAGCCCGCGTCTCTGGGCCGCCCTCGATCATCGCCAGTCTCGCGTGCGCGACCGGCCACGCGCCCAGGTCCGGCTCGATTTCGAGCGGGCGGAACTCGCCGGGGAGCAACAGGCCGCAGCCGGTGCGGGTCCCCAGCTCGAGCACGAGCGAGGCGGCGGCCCTGACCGCGGCGTCGAGATGGTCGACCGGACCGTCACTCCGGGCGTCGACGACGACGAGCGGGCGCGTCTCGGTGTCGGCTCGCAGCCGTCGCTCGAGCAGTCCAGCCCCGCGGGCGAGCGCCGCCCAGTGGATCCTGGACGCCGGCGTGCCCTGGCGGTAGGGGCGAAGGCCGTCGATCTCGGTGGCGCCGAACGGCTCGATCGGGGCCGCGCCGGTCGCGCGACGCCACTTCTCCCCCGCGCCGGGCACCCACCTCACCCGTTCGGTGCGCGGGAGGACCAGCAGCTCCTGCGGCGGCGACGCGCTCAGGCGGACGACGCGCGCGAGCTCGAGCGCGTCCGAGACAATCAGCGTCGGCGGCTCGACCCGCCGGAGGCCGCGCCGCGGGAACGACGCGACGATCCGAACGCTGGCGGTCGTGCCTCCCGAGATCAGCGACATCGGCCCGCGGATCGACACCGGCTCGCCCGCGAGCGGGTCCACGACCGCTGCACCCGGCAGGCCCCAGTGCCCGCGCGTGACCTCGATCGTGGCCTCGATCGGCTCGTCCTCGATCACGCGCTCGGACTCGAGCTTGCGCTCGATCGTCGCGCCTCGCGCGGCCAGCGAGACCCACGCCGGCGCGACTGCCCCGAGCAGCGTGATCGCGATCCCCGGTACGAACAGCGGCGAGGCGTCGAACAGCAGCGCCACCAGGATCAGGGCCAGCCCGGCGACCACCACCGCCGCCGCCCGTCTCACCGCAGACGCTCCTCCTCGGGCGGGGTCTGGGCGGGCACGCGGAGTGCCCTCACAACGCTCTCACCGACGAGACGGCATCGCTGACGACGTCCGCCGCCCCCCTCCGCGCCGACTCGGGCGCGAGCACGAGCCGATGGGCAAGGACCGGCTGGGCCAGCGCCTGGACGTCGTCGGGCAGCGCGTGATCGCGGCCCTGCATCATCGCGTAGGCCTTGGCCGCTCGCAGGAGTAGCAGCCCGGCGCGCGGGCTCGCGCCGAGGTCGACGCGCGGGTCCTCGCGCGTGCGCCACAGCAGACGGACGATGTACTCGCGCAGTGGCTCGGACGCCCGCACCCGCTTGGCCGCGTCCTGCGCGGCGAGCACCTCGGCCGCCGTCGCCACCGGCGCGAGGGTCAGCACCCGGTCGCCGGCTTCGTGATCGGCCAGCATCCCCGCCTCCGCGCCGCGCGATGGGTATCCGAGCGACAGCCTGATCATGAACCGGTCGACCTGCGCCTCGGGCAACGGGTAGGTGCCCTCGTACTCAATCGGGTTCTGCGTCGCCAGCACGAGGAACGGTCGCGCCAACTCGTGGGTGTGGACGTCGACGGTCACGCGCCGCTCCTGCATGCACTCGAGCAGCCCGGACTGGGTCTTCGGCGAGGCGCGATTGATCTCGTCGACGAGCACGACGTTGGCGAACACCGGGCCCGGACGGAACTCGAACCGCGACTCGCGCTGGTCAAAGACGTTCGTGCCGACCACGTCGGCGGGCAGCAGGTCAGACGTACACTGCACGCGCGCGAACTGGCAGTCGATCGAGCGCGCGAGCGCCCGCGCCAGCGCGGTCTTGCCGACGCCGGGATAGTCCTCGATCAGCACGTGGCCCTCGGCCACCAGTGCGACCATCAGCTGGGTCAGTGTCTCGGTGCGAACCTGCACCGCGTTGGCGATGTTGCCCGCGAGCCGCCGCGTCAGCGCGGCGAAAGCCTCACACTCGTGCTGGGCTACGGGTGACTGCTCGGGCTCCATCGACTCCACCCCTGGTCGTACGTAGTCGCTCCACTTCATCAAGGACCGCCCCAGCGATCCGTTCCTTCCTGGCCCGCGGGACGTGGCGCTGCACCCCGTCAGCGGTCAGGATCGTGACCTCATTGTCCTCGGACTCGAATCCGATGCCGGCGCCGGCGATGTCGTTGATCACGATCGCGTCGAGCCGTTTGCGTTCGAGCTTGCTGCGTCCCCGGTCGACGGCGCCGTCGCCGTGCTCGGCGGCGAAGCCGACGAGCGTCTGGTCCTCGCGCCGCAGGTCCGCGAGGGCGCTGAGCACGTCGTCGGTGCGCTCAAGCTCGATCCTGGGGACCCCGTCCTCCTTGTGCAGCTTGCGGTCGACAGGGCCTGCGGGGCGGAAGTCCGCGACCGCGGCGCTCATCAGCAATACGTCGCAGGCGGCCAGTTCATTTCGGCATGCGTCGGCAAGCTCGGCGGCCGTGTGGACCTCTATCACGCGAGCGCGCTGCGGTGGGTCGAGCGCCACGTTGGCGGCGACCAGCGTCACCTCCGCGCCGCGGCGGGCGGCCTCGCGCGCGAGCGCGAACCCCATCCGCCCCGAGGACCGGTTGCCGACATAGCGGACGCTGTCGATCGGTTCCCGCGTCCCCCCCGCCGTCACCAGCACGCGGAGCCCCTTCAACGAGGGCCGGGTCAGGAGCGCCTCGCACGCCTCGAGCAGCTCGGCCGGCTCGGCCAGACGCCCGATCCCCTGTTCGCCGTGCGAGGCCAACGCGCCCTCGCCGGGTCCGATCACGGTGACTCCACGGGACCGGAGCAGCTCGAGGTTCGACTGCGTGGCCGCGTTCAGATACATCCGGTTGTTCATCGCCGGTGCCACCGCGACCGGGCAAGCGGCGGCGAGCGCGGCGGTGCTCACGAGATTGTCCGCCAGACCGTGGGCGAGCTTTGCCAGCGTGTTCGCAGTTGCGGGCGCGATCAGGTACACGTCCGCGCGCTCGACCAGCGCAAGATGGCTGATCGGGGCGCGCTCGGGGAGTGCCTCGCCCGGATAGGAGCCGCGCGCGGGGTCGGGCTCGAACTCGCTGGTCAGCACCGGCGCGCCGGTGATCCCCTCAAACGAGGCGCGGCCGACGAACCGTTCGCTCGCCGGCGTCTGGATCACCCGCACGGCGTGGCCACGCTTGACCGCGAGCCGCGCTGCCTCCAGCGCCTTGTAGCCCGCGATGCCGCCGCTCACGCCGAGGAGCAATCGCGCCACGGCGAGCGCCTACCGGTAGTGGTACTTCAGCTTGCCCTGGGCGACTTCTTCGAGCGCGATCGTGAGGTAGTTCTTCGACCGCGTCTCGACCATCGGCGGTGGGAACTCGTCGAACGTGCCCTCACCCAAGTTGTGGTAGTAGGAGTTGATCTGGCGTGCGCGCTTAGCGGCGACGATCACGCTCGCGTAGTCAGAGTCGACATGCTCGAGGAGCTTGTCGATACGGGGTGAGATCAATGGTGTTCCGTCCTTCCCAGAGGTGTGTTCGCAACAGGTTAGCGGGGGACCCCTGCCGGGCCGCACATTCCCCTGCTCCTACGGAGTGCGCGCCGCTAGGGGTCCATCGCGGCGCGAACGATCTCGACCAGCTCGTCGGTGGCCTGCTCGAGCCGGTCGTTGACGACCACGTGGCCGAACTCGGGCTGAGCCTCGAGCTCGCGCTCAGCGGTGCGCAGGCGCTCGTCGACCTGCTCGGGGCTGTCGGTTCCCCGGCCAACGAGCCGAGCGCGCAGCGCGCCGCCCGGCGGCGGGGCGATGAACACGGCGACTGCGTCGGGCATCGAGGCGCGCACCTGCCGGGCGCCTTGAACCTCAATCTCGAGGACCACGCCGGCACCCGCCGCCAACCGGCGCTCGAGTTCGGAGCGCAGCGTCCCGTAACGGTTCCCCGAGTAGCTGGCGTGCTCGACGAAATCGCCGGCGCGCACGCGCGACTCGAACCGCTCAGGGGTCAGGAAGTGGTAGTCGACCCCGTCCTCCTCGCCCGGCCGCGGAGCGCGAGTGGTCGCCGACACCGACAGCTCAAGCTCGGGCACCCGCTCGAGCAGGCCACGGATCAGCGTGCCCTTGCCGACGCCCGAGGGCCCTGTGATCACGAAGACCTTGCTAGTGGTTCCCACGGCGGAAATGTCCCATTCAAGACCGGTGGCCGGAACCACCGTGGTCCCACCGGCGGCGGGCCGTCAGCGGCGACGCGGTCAGCGCCGCCGCATGAGCGCGACCAGCTCTGCCCGCTGGCGCTCGGACAGACCGCCCACGGTCTTGCTCGGCGAGATCTTGCACTGGCCCAAGATCTTGTTCACCTTCACCCGACCGTACTTGGGCACCGCCAGCAAAAGGTCGAACACCTTTGCCGTGGCGAGGTAGTCCGGCGGCTCGAGCAGCAGCCTGTCGATCGGCTGGCGGCCCGCCTTGAGGTCACGCTTGAGCTGCGCCCGGCGGGTGCGAATATCGTTGGCACGCTGAAGCGCTTCCATGCGCTGCACCAGAGAACGCTCGGGCGCTGCCGTAGGTTTGGATAGCGATTCGGTGACCGGCGGCATGGGCGGCGACTATACATCTTGGCGCAGGCCGATCAAGACAAATGGCCCATATTCGACTCGACCTCAAGCTGAGCTAGAGCATTGTCGAGGATGGTTTCGGCAATACCCTAGGTTTGCAGGGGGTTTTTGAGCGGTACTCAAAATGTTCACAGTGCGAACATCGCAGTGTTGTTGCACAACTTTGCACCGCTCGGCGCGGCCTCCTAGAGGGCGGTATTCGCGAGTAGTTCCGACAGGTCTGAAGTGACCCGGTGACCCGCCGCGGGATCGCGGAAACTCTCGGTGCCGACGGCCACAAGAGTTGCGCCGGCACGCATCAGATCGAGCGCGTCTCGGCCGCTCTGCACCCCTCCCATGCCCACGATCGGGATCTCGATCGCCTGCGCGACCGCGTGGACCTGCGCGAGCGCGAGCGCCCGGACGGCTGGACCGGACATTCCGCCGGTGACCCCGCCGAGCCAGGGTTCGCCAGTCTTCGGGTGCAGTGCCATGCCCCGCACGGTATTGATCAGCGACACGCCGTCGGCGCCGGCGTCCTGCGCCGCCTTGGCCACCGCCGGGGGATCGCTGGCGTTAGGTGTGAGCTTGACGATTAGCGGCTTGCCGGTCAAAGGTCTGACTCGGTGTATGAGCCTTGCGGTCTCGTCGGGGTCCGCACCCATGATCAGCCCGGTCTCGACGTTCGGGCACGACACGTTCAGTTCGAGCGCCACCACCTCGGGGCGCTCGCCAAACGCCTCGACGAGCTCAGCCACCTCGTCGCGGCTGAAGCCCATCACGTTGACGATCAGCGGCACGGGAAGGTCCGCGAGGAACGGGAGGTCGTGCTCGAGGTAGCCACTGAGCCCCTTGTTGGGGAGGCCGATCGAGTTGATCAGTCCGCCGGCCACCTCCCACAAGCGCGGCGGCGGGTTCCCCTGCCGCGGCGCGACCGTCACCGTCTTTGACACGAATGCGGCGAACGGGAACCGCTCGAGCAGCTCGTCCCCGAACGCGCGGTGTGCCGCGATCGCGTCGAACGTCCCCGACGCGTTGATGATCGGGTGCTCGAGCTCAAGCCCGCAGAACTCGACGGTCATCTGCGAACCGCCCCAACGGAACTCGCGCCAGCGAGTTTCGCGAGTTCCGCGCCAGCGAGTTTCGCGGCGTCGAGCACGGGGCCGTCGACGCACAGCCGGATGTAGCCATCGACGGTCGGCACCACGCAGCCGAAGCACGCGCCGAACCCGCAGGCCATGCCGGACTCGAGCGCGAGCTGCGCCGGGACGCCGTGGACGTTGCAGATTGCGCGGACGGCCTCGAGCATCGCCGGTGGCCCGCATGCGTAGACCTCGACCTCGTCGCCGCGGTCGGCGAGCTCGTCTTCGAGCAGCTCGGTCACGAGGCCGTGGTGGCCGACGCTCCCGTCGTCGGTGGCGACTGATGCGCCTTTGAGCAGGTCCGCGCCGTGGGCATGCGACTCGTCGCGGAACCCCAGCAGCGTAGTCGCCTGGCCTCCGAGCTCGTCCTGCCAGATCGCGAGCGGGGCGATCCCGACACCGCCGCCGACGAGCAGCGGCGCGCGACTCTCGCGCGGCGGTGAGAATCCGTTTCCGAGGGGGCCCACCAGGAGGAGGCCCTCGCCGGGGAGGAGCTCGCACAGCCGCCTCGTCCCAGGGCCGACGTCCTCGATCAGGAACTGCAGCTCGCCGGCGTGTGCGCGCAGCACGCTGAACGCGCGCGGGAGGAACGGCCGCTCGCCGTCTCCCCCGCCCCAGCGCTCGGCGGCGGTCAGCATGTAGAACTGCCCGGGCCGCGGGACCGGGCCCTCGGCGTCGCGGCAGCGGATCACGACGTAGGCGCCGTGCTCCTCGCGCGCGGTGACCGGCGCCGCGCGGCGGCCGAACGGCGCCGTGACGCGGGTCACTTGACCTCGCTCGCGCGGAGGTGGTGGATCTCCTGGAGCGAGAGCACCTCCGGCTCGCCACGCCGGGCGGCGGCGATCGCGCGGGCGGCCGCCATCCCTCCGGTCATCGTGGTGACGCACGGGATACCGCGGGCGATCGCGGCCGACCGGATCTCCCAGCCGTCGGCGCGCGCGCCGGTGCCGACCGGGGTGTTGATCACGAGGTCGACCTCGCCGCGCTCGATCCAGTCGACCACGTGAGGCGAGCCCTCGCCGATCTTGTTGATCGTCTCGGCCGGGATGCCCATCTTGCGGATCGCCTGCGCCGTGCCCCGGGTGGCGACGATCTCGAATCCGAGGTCGTGCAGGATCGTCGCGATGCCGGTCGCCGCCGGCTTATCGCCGTCGGCGACCGTTATGAAGGCCCGGCCGCCGTTGGGAAGCTGGGCACCGGCGGCGGCCTGCGCCTTGGCGAAGGCCGTCGGGAAGTCGCGGGCGATCCCCATCACCTCGCCGGTCGAGCGCATCTCGGGGCCGAGCAGCGAGTCGGCGCCGGCGAACCGGTCGAACGGCAGCACGACCTCCTTGACGCACACGTGCCCGTTGGTCGTATCCGGCGGCAGGTCGAGATCGGCGAGACGCTCGCCGAGCAGCACCCGGCACGCGAGCTTCGCCACGGGCAGTCCGATCGCCTTCGACACGAACGGCACCGTGCGCGACGCGCGCGGGTTGGCCTCGATCACGTACAGGACGTCCTCGCGGATCGCGAACTGGACGTTGAGCAGGCCGACCACTCCGAGCGCCCGCGCGATCCCCTCGGTCTGGGCACGGATCTGCCCCAGCATCTCCGTGCCGAGCGTGTGCGGCGGGAGCACGCACGCGGAGTCGCCCGAGTGGATACCGGCCTCCTCGACGTGCTGCATGACCCCCGCGATCCACACATCGGTCCCGTCGCAGAGCGCGTCGACGTCGACCTCGATCGAATCCTCGAGGAAGCGGTCGAGGTAGATGGTGGCTCCCGGCTCGGGCACGACGCGCCCCAGGTAGTCGGCGAGGCCGTCGACGCTATAGACGATCTCCATCGCGCGGCCGCCGAGCACGTAGCTCGGGCGGACGAGCAGCGGGAACCCGACGTCGCGTGCCTTGTCGAGGGCGTCGTGCGGCGAGGTCGCAGTCGCGTACGGCGGCGCCTTGTAGCCGAGGTCGTCGAGCAGCGGACCAAACCGCGAGCGGTCCTCGGCCAGGTCGATCGCGTCGACGCTCGTGCCCAGGATCGCGACGCCCGCCTCCTTCAGGCCGGCGGCGAGCTTCAGCGGGGTCTGCCCGCCGAACTGAACGATCACACCCGCGGGATCTTCGATCTCGCACACCGCGAGCACGTCCTCGAGCGTGAGCGGCTCGAAGTACAGCCGGTCAGAGGTGTCGTAGTCGGTCGAGACCGTCTCGGGGTTGCAGTTGATCATCACGGCGTCGCGGCCCTGCTCGCGGACGGTCTCGGCCGCGTGCACGCAGCAGTAGTCGAACTCGATCCCCTGCCCGATCCGGTTCGGCCCCGAGCCGAGGATCACGACGCTCGGTCGCTCGCCCCGGTCGACCTCGTCGTCGCGGTCCCGCTCCCACGCCGAGTAGTAGTACGGGGTGCGGGCGGCGAACTCGGCCGCGCACGTGTCGACCGACTTGTACGTGCGAACCCCTCGCTGAGCCGCGTCCGGGTCGGCCACGAGCTCGGCGAACTCACGCAGGAACCACGGGTCGATGCTCGTGCGCCGGTGAATCTCGTCGCCCGGGATGCCGCGGCGGAGCGCCTCGAGCAAGTGGTCGAACCGCTCGGCGCCGGGCTGCCCGAGCGCGCTCAGCAGCGCTTCGTCGTCGTCCGGGTGGCGGGGTGTCGAGTCGAGCTCGCGCGAGCGCAGCGCCTTGGCGAACGCCTGCTTGAACGTCCGGCCGATCGCCATCGCCTCGCCCACCGACTTCATGTGGGTCGTGAGATCGGATTCGGCACCCGGGAACTTCTCGAACGCGAACCGCGGCCACTTCACGACGCAGTAGTCGATCGCGGGCTCGAAGCTGGCTGGAGTCGCCTTCGTAATGTCGTTGGGGATCTCCTGGAGCGTGTAGCCGACCGCCAGCCGCGCCGCGATCTTCGCGATCGGGAACCCGGTGGCCTTGCTGGCGAGCGCGCTCGAGCGCGACACACGAGGGTTCATCTCGATGACCACGATCTCACCGGTGGCGCGGTTGACCGCGAACTGCACGTTGGAGCCGCCGGTCTCGACTCCGACGGCGCGGATCGCCGCGATCGCCTGGTCGCGCAGCCGCTGGTACTGCTTGTCGGTGAGCGTCTGCTGGGGCGCGACGCACACGCTGTCGCCGGTGTGCACCCCCATCGGATCGAGGTTCTCGATCGAGCAGACGATCACGACGTTGTCGGCGCGGTCGCGCATCACCTCGAGCTCGAACTCGCCCCACCCGAGCACCGACTCCTCTATCAGGACCTGCGAGATCGGGGACGCCTTGAGTCCGCGGCCGACGACTCGCTCGAGCTCCGCCTCGGTGCGGACGACGCCGCCGCCCTTGCCGCCGAGCGTAAACGCGGGCCGGACGATGAACGGCAGCCCGACCTGTGCGATCGCGGCCTGCGCGTCCTCGATCGTGTGAGCGATGGCGCTGCGGGGCACGCGCAGCCCGGCCTGTCGCATCGTGTCGCGGAACAGCTCGCGGTCCTCGGCTCGTTCGATCGCGTCGTAGTCGGCGCCGATCAGCTCCACGCCGTTGCGCTCGAGCGTGCCGTCCTCGTGCAGCGCCTTGGCCAGGTTGAGCGCGGTCTGTCCGCCGAGCGTCGGCAGCAGCGCATCGGGCTTTTCGCGCTCGATCACCTGCCGCACCGGGCCGGCGAGGAGCGGCTCGATGTAGGTGGTGGTCGCGACCTCGGGGTCGGTCATGATCGTCGCCGGGTTGGAGTTGACGAGCACGACCTCGTACCCCTCGTCCATGAGCACCCGGCAGGCCTGGGTGCCCGAGTAGTCGAACTCGGCGGCCTGGCCGATCACGATCGGGCCCGACCCGATCAACAGAATCTTGTGGAGGTCGTCTCTACGCGGCACGCCTGATCTCGTTCACGAAGCGGTCGAACAGGTGGAGCGCGTCGTTCGGTCCCGGGCCGGCCTCGGGGTGGTACTGCACCGTCGCGCCCTGGACGTCTTTGAGGGCGAGCCCTTCGACGGTCCGGTCGTACAGGTTGATGTGAGTGAGCTCGGCGACGCCGAAGTCGGTGTCCCAGCGCACCGCCTCGTCTCCGTCGATGGTTCTCAACGAGTTCGGGCCGAGGACCGCGAAGCCGTGGTTCTGGCTGGTGATCTCGATGATCCCCGTCGTCAGGTCCTTGACCGGGTGGTTGGCGCCGTGGTGGCCGAACGGGAGCTTGTACGTGTCGAGGCCGAGCGCGCGGCACAGCAGCTGATGGCCGAGGCAGATCCCATAGACGGGGCGCTTGCCGATTAGCTGCTTGACGGTTTGGACGACATAGTCGAGCGACGCCGGGTCGCCTGGGCCGTTGGCCAGGAAGATCGCGTCGGGGTCGTTCGTCAGCAGATCGTCCGGGCTCGCCGTGCACGGGTGAAGCTCGACGGTGGCGCCGCGCTGCACCAGGTTGCGAACGATCGACCGCTTGACGCCGGTGTCGACTAGCGCGATCCGCGGCTGGCCGTCTCCGACCGCGGTCATTCTTGCCGGGGTTACCTCCTTGACCAGGTCACGGCCCGCCATGTCCGGCTCGGCCTCGATCAGCTCGCGCGCCTGTTGCGGGGCGAGGCTGGCCGGGAACACGCCCCCGCGCATCGCCCCGCGGTCGCGGATGTGGCGGACGAGCGCCCGGGTGTCGACGTCGGTGATCGCGGGAATAGCCTGGCTGGCCAGCCAGCTGAGCCAGCCCTTGGTCCTTGCGGGCGCGTTCGTGTGGTCGACCGCCGCGCGCATGATCGCCGCCCGCGCGTGGACCCTGTCGGACTCCATCGCCTCGTCCGAGACGCCGTAGTTGCCGATCTGCGGGTACGTGAACGTGATCAGCTGGCCGGCGTAGCTCGGGTCGGTCATCGCCTCCTGGTAGCCCGACATCGAGGTCGTGAACACGATCTCGCCGACCGCGTGACCTTGCGCTCCGCACGCGAGCCCGTCGTAGCGGGCCCCGTCCTCGAGGAGTACGTAGGCGGTCGCGTCGGTCACGAAACCGCCGGGGCGTGCGCGCGCATCCGTTCCCTGAACGCCACGGTCCCCGCCGCGAGCGTCAGCCGCACCCTGCCCTGGAGCATCCGTCCGTGGAAGCAGCAGTTCTCCGAGCGGCTGAAGTAGCCCTCGGCGCCGACGTCGAAGCGCGCGTCGAGATCGACCAGGCACAGGTTGGCCGGGCATCCGGGCTCGATTCTCGGGACGGGCAGTCCGTACAGGGCGGCGCCGGCCGACATCCGCTCGACGACGATCTCGAGCTCGAGCTCGCCGGGCAGCACGAGCTCGGTGAACAGCGCCGCGAAGGCCGTTTCGAGGCCGGTCGTGCCCATTGGAGCCTCCTCGAACGGCACCTCCTTCTCGTGGATCGCGTGCGGAGCGTGATCGGTCGCGACGCAGTCGATCAGGCCGCTCCGGAGCGCCGCGACAAGCGCGCTGCGGTCGCGTGCGGCGCGCAGCGGCGGGTTCATCTTGAACCGGCTGTCGAGCGTGCGGACCATGTCGTCGGTGAGCGTCAGGTGGTGTGGGCAGACCTCGGCGCTGACGCGGATGCCCTTGCTCTTGGCCTGCTCGAGCGCCTCGACGGACTCGACGCACGACAGGTGCTGGAAGTGGACCCGGGCGTCCTCGTAGCCGGCGAGCGCAGCGTCACGCGCGACCATCGTCGACTCCGCGAGCGACGGGATCCCGGCGATGCCGAGCCTGGCCGACACCGCCCCCTCGTGCATCGCGCCGTCGCCTGAGAGCGCCGGGTCCTCTTCGTGGAGCGCGACCACCCCGCCGCACAGCCGCTGGTACTGGAGCGCCTTGCGGAGTGTTCCCGCATGCACGACCGGCTTGCCATCGTCGGTGAATCCGAGCGCGCCAGCGTCGCGGAGCTCGGCCATCTCGGTCAGTTCGTCGCCTTTCAGGCCTCTCGTGATCGCGGCGAGGAACCCGACGGGTATTTGTGCCTGACGCGTGGCGGATTCGATCAGCGATCTCAGGACCGCGGCATCGTCGACGACGGGGTCGGTGTTGGGCATCGCGATCACCGCGCAGAAGCCGCCGGCCGCTGCGGCGGCCGTGCCGGTCTCGAGGTTCTCCTTGTACTCCTGGCCGGGCGTGCGCAGGTGGACGTGCGGGTCGACGAACCCGGGAAACGCGTGCAGGCCGTGGGCGTCGATGGTGTCGCTGTCCTGGCGCGCCTCGAGGGATCCGGGCCCGCCGAGCTCGGCGATGTGCCCGTTCTTGATGAGGATGTCGCGCGGCTCGTCGAGCCCGGTGCGCGGATCGAGCACGTGGGCGCCGGCGATCAGCAGCTCCGCGGGCTCGGCCGCTCGGTGGAAGAGGCGCTTGGTCTCGCTCATCACGCCACCGCCGCCAAGCTCGGGGCCCCGACCAGTAACTCGTAGAGGACCGCCATCCTCACCGCCACCCCGGCTCTCACCTGCGCTCCGATCAGCGCTTGCGGCGAGTCGATCGCCTCTCCGGACAGCTCAACGCCGCGGTTGACCGGCCCGGGGTGCATCAGCAGCTGACCCGGGCGCAGTCGCTCGGTGGTGATCTGGTAGCGCTGGGCGTACTCGCGCAGCGAGGGCACGAACGAGTCGCGCATCCGCTCCTGCTGCATCCGCAGGACGTACACGACGTCGGCCTCCCCCAGTCGCTCGAGGGTGGTCGCCGATTCGCAACCGAGCGCCTCGATCTCCCGCGGGATCAGCGTCGGCGGCCCGCACACGGTGACGGCCGCGCCCATCTGGGTAAACGCGAGGATGTCCGAGCGCGCGACCCGCGAGTGGAGCACGTCGCCGACGATCCAGATGTTGGCGCCGTCGAGCGAGCCGAGCCGGCGACGCAGCGTGAACACGTCGAGCAGCGCCTGCGTCGGGTGCTCGCGCTTGCCGTCGCCGGCGTTGATCACCGCCGCCGGGGTCCAGCGCGCAACCAACCCGGCCGCGCCGGCGTGGGGCGAGCGGATCACGATCGCCGCCGGGTCATAGGCCGACAGCGTCTGGATCGTGTCCTTGAGCGACTCGCCCTTATCGACGGCCGATCCCTGCGAGCGGATCGAGACCACATCGGCGCTGAGGCGCTTGGCCGCGAGCTCGAAGCTCGAGCTGGTGCGGGTGCTGGACTCGTAGAAGAGGTTGACGATCGTGCGGCCGCGGAGCGCCGGCACCTTCTTGATCTCGCGGCCGGAAACCTCGTCGAACGATTCGGCGCGGTCGAGGATCCGCTCGATCGAGGCACGATCGAGATCGTCGATCGAGAGCAGATGCCGTCCGATTCGATTCATGCCGCCGCCTTTGTCGGTTCAGGTGCAGATCCGATGTTCACTTCGTCCTCGCCGTCGACCTCCTCGACGCACACGTACACACGCTGGTCCTGCGAGGTCGGGATGTTCTTGCCCACGTAGTCGGGGCGGATCGGCAGCTCGCGGTGGCCGCGGTCGATCAGTACCGCGAGCTGAACCCGCGCCGGCCGGCCGTAGTCGAAGATCGCGTCGATCGCCGCCCGCACCGTGCGGCCGGTGTAGAGCACGTCGTCCACGATGACGATCGTCTTGTGGTCGACGCGGAAGTCGAGGTGCGTGGCGTGGACGACCGGCGCGCCGGGGCGCGTGGCCAGGTCGTCGCGATAAAAGGAGATGTCCACATCGCCCAGCGGCACGTTCGGTTCGAGCAGTTCGCTCGTCAGCGCTTGCAACCGCTTGGCCAGCACCGCGCCGCGACGGTGGATCCCCACGAGCGCCACCGCGCCGCCCGGGTTCTTTTCAACAATCTCGTGTGCGATCCGCACCAGCGTGCGGCGCATGTCATCGCGGTCGAGCACGACCGTTGCCATCTCAACGTGCTCCTTCCTGGCCTCACTGGACCGGGTTAAAGGGGCCGACTCAACCGAGGGTAACAGTGGTGGCGGTCGGACGGTGGCGGTGGCGATCGCGGTACGAACGACGGGCAGCTGGAGAGGGTGGTTGGAGCGCCGGCGTCGCCACCACCACCTCGCCCCGGCAATCCCCGCGCCGCGCGGCCAAATCCCGGAGGCGACACGCGTTGGGACGCCGGCGCGGCGATGCGTGAGCCGGCGGACCCGAGCGGCGGGGCGAACGAGCGGGTTGGGCGCGAGTGGGCGACATGCATGACATGACAATGGAGGGCGATCGGCCTCACCGTGGCCTATCGCGCATGCCCCACATGCGCATTACGCCACTGTCCGGCGTACCGGTGTCGATTGTCAGGTTATGCATGCTCCGCGAGCCGCCTCACGCCGGCAGCCCGCCGGCAACGACCACCCTCCTAGGCGGGAGGCAGCCGGCGATACAACACGTGCGCCAATCCCGCGTGCATGATGTCGCGCTCGTATTCGAACCCGGCCTTGTCCATGACGCGCCGGGACGCGACGTTGTCGGGGAGCGTGAACGCCACGATCGAGAGCAGTTCGAGCTGCTCGAACGCCACCGCCACGCATGTGTGAGCCAGCTCGGTGGCGAGCCCTTGACCCCAGCGCTCGGGGATGATCGCCCAGCCGGCCTCGACGTCGTGCAGGCCCGCGGTGAACGTGTACTGCAGGCCGCCGCGTCCAACCGCCTCCCTCGTCTCGCGGTCGCGGATCAGCCACGTGCCGAAGCCGTGGCGGTCCCAATGGTCGACCTTGGCGGCGAGCGCGTCGATGATCTCGGCTTCGCTCGGTGCCATCGGCCGGGACCAGAGCGTGGCGCCGACGCGGGGGTCGCAAAGCAGCCGACACTCTTCGGGCGCGTGCTCGACGCGCAGGCGCTCGAGCACCAGGCGCTCGGTCTCGAGCCGCTCGATCGTGCCGGTGCTCATCCCGCCGTGTCCGCCATCGCCGCCGCCTCCTCGTCTTCGGTCGGCTGGCGGCCCTCCCACCGGATGAGCTCGGGCTCGCCCCGCTCGGGGAACGGGATCTCGATCGAGTCGAAGTCGCGCGGGAGTACGGTCCGCGGGAAGATCGCGCGGGCCTCGTCGCGGATGAGGCTCACCGGGTAGCGGATCGAGAGGTGCGTGAGCGCGAGCATCGTCACGCCGGCGTCCCGGGCGAGTGTGGCCGCCTGGGCCGCGGTCGAATGGCCGGTCTCCCCCGCCCGGTCGTGCTCCTCCTCGGCGAACGTCGCCTCGTGCAGCAGCAGGTCGGCCTCGTGGCTGGCGATCTGGAGCGTTTCGCAGGGCGAGGTGTCCCCCGAGATCACGACCTTGCGCCCCGCGCGCGGGGGCCCGAGCACCTGCTCGGGGCGAACGCCCCGGACTATCTCGCCCCGCTGCAGTTGCCCGAACTCGGGTCCCTCGACCACGCCGAGCGCGGTCGCGGTCTCCGGGTCGAACTCCCCGGGCCGCTCGTCCTCGTAGATCACGTACCCGAACGCCTGCCCGCCGCGATGCGCCACGGGCACCGGCGCGATCGTGTAGCCGTCGCGAGGCAGCAGGTCACCGGGGGCGAGCTCGATCAGCTCGAGCTCGTAGCGGACCCGGCCCACCACTCGCAGCGCGAACGTGAGCAGCTCGCGCAGGCCAGGCGGTCCGTGGATCGCGAGCGGGCGCTCACGCGCGCGCAGGTCAAACGTCTTCAGTAGCCCGGGCAGCCCCAGCCAGTGGTCGGCGTGGTAGTGAGTCAGAAAGATCTCGGTGAGGTCGGGCAGCCCGCCCGATTGCACGAGCTGGCGCTGCGTCCCCTCGCCGCAGTCGAAGAGGACGCGGTCGCCACCGCGACGCACCAGCACCGCCGGCAACCCGCGTCGCGCGGTCGGAACCGAGCCGCCGGTGCCGGCGAAGAAAACCGAGAGGTCCACCGCGCCCAGTCTGTCAGCCGAGCACGATGAGTTCGAACGCCACCTGCCCGCCGGCCACGGTGGCGATTCCCATCGTGTGGCTCGGCGCGCGCCGGCGCTCGGTCGGGCTGCCCGGGTTGAAGATCTGAAATCCGTCCGCGTCCCGCTCGTGCAGCGGAATGTGCGAGTGCCCGAACACCACCGCGTTCGCACCAGGAAACCGCCCGCGAAGGCGGGCCAGCCGTCCGTTGGCGGGCCCCGCGTCGTGAACGACCCCTATCGCGACCCCGCCGGGTTGCACCGTCGCCTCCGCCGGCAGCGCCGCGCGCACCTCGCCGTCGTCGACGTTGCCGTGGACCGCGACCACCGGCCCGTAGGTCTCTAGCTGCCTGAGCACCGGCAACGTCATCACGTCGCCGGCGTGGAGGATCAGATCCGCGGACCGCAGGCGTTCGATGCACTCCTGGGGGAGCCGCCGGCTGCCGCGCGGCAGGTGCGTGTCCGAGATGAGGGCGATCTGCACGGTAAGCTGCTCCTGATCCGAGATGGTCCTCGGAAACTAAGGCGCCCGTAGCTCAGGGGATAGAGCGCTCGCCTCCGGAGCGAGAGGTCGCAGGTTCAAATCCTGCCGGGCGCGCTACGCAGCAGTAGCGACCTCGCGCAGCACCGCCAGCGCGGCTCGCTCGATCCGCGACACCTGCATCTGACTGCATCCGATGATCGGGCCGACGTCCGCTTGCGAGAGACCGTGGAAGTAGCGGAGTTTCAAGATCAAGGCCTCGCGCGCGGGCAGTCGTCGGAGTGCGTCGGGCAGCCAGTCGTGCTCGCCGTCGGACGGAGCGGGAAGCAGGTCGAGCAGCTCGGTGTCGCCCTCCTCCGTCGTCGGAACGTTGAGGGATAGAGGGGTCGCATGGTTGCCCTGCTCCCAAAGCGTCCGAGAGAGCCCACTGCGGATCTGGCGTCCGCGCCGGATCGCGCCTTCGATCCGTACGACGGCGTACGGGGTGAAGCTCCCGCGGGCGGGATGGAACGCACGGCCCGCCAGTATCAGGCCCCAGAAGGCGTCCGAACGGGTGTCGTCAGGATCCTCCCGTCCCCAACGGCAACGCTTGTTCGCGATCCTCTCGGCGAGGCGAACGTGAGTCTCGACGAGGCGAGCCCGCTCGGCATCGAGCGCCCACTCATCCGCACCAGGGCAACGGAGAACGGCTTGCATGTGACTCTGACTCCAAATCGAAAGTCGGGCCGCGGACACCGGCACGGGCTCTGCGACCTTGTGGACAGGCAGATGGTGTCTCGGTGCGCGCGCGGCGTGACTTCAGTCCCGTGTGCGAAATGGCACAGCTTTCGACTCTCGGTCTAACGCCCTATTCGGAGGTCACCTAGTGCGCTTGCATGATTGTGTGAGTCCGCTTAAACGCATGAGCGCTTCGGGCTGCCCGTCGACCACGCGATCATCTAGTCCTCGGCGAGCCGGCGCAGCAGCGACTTGGCGTTGGCGGGAGCGAAGCCCCGCCAGTCGTTGTTGAAGTAGGCGAACACCGGCTCTCGCCGACGCCATTGCGCGATCCGACGCGCCCACGCTTCGATCTCTGTCGCCGAATAATTTCCGGCGCGACCCCGAGACCCGTAGTGGAAGCGAACGAACCGCCAGGAGGCCGTGGCGTCGAGCGTCTGGAACGGCCGCTCGGGGTGGTCGCCGATCACCAGCGCGACCTCCCGTGATCGCAGCGCGTCCAGCACCTTCGGGGCGAACCAGCTCGCGTGGCGGAACTCGATCGCGTGCCTGCCGGGCGGCAGCAGCTCGAGCCAGCCATGCAGGCGGGCGTCGTCGCGATGGAAGTTCTCGGGCAGCTGCCACAGCACCGGCCCGAGCTTGCCGGCGTCGATCACGGGCGACAGCGGCTCGTAGAAGCGCTCGATCCCCTCGGCGATGTCGACGAGCCGCTTGACGTGGGTCAGGTACCGGCTCGCCTTGACCGCGAACAGGAACCCCGGCGGGGTCTGCTCGACCCATCCGGCGACCGCGTCGCGGCGCGCGAGGCGGTAGAACGTGGAATTCACTTCGACGGTGTCGAACACCGATGCGTAAATCTCGAGCCAGCGTCGCTTCGGGACGCGCTCTGGGTAGAGGCCCCCACGCCAGTCGTCGTACATCCAGCCCGAGCAGCCGATGCGTACCGGCTTCATCGGCTGGGTAGGGGCCGGAGAGGATGACCGCCGTGCAAACCGAATACCCGCCAGCCCCGGTCCCGCCGCGCCCCTCGCTGACGAACCTCCGCAAGTCCGTCCAGGAATGCCGCGCGTGCGATCTGTGGGAGGCCGCCACGCAAGCCGTGATGGGAGAAGGGCCACGTCACGCCCAGCTGATGCTCGTGGGCGAGACGCCGGGTGATCGCGAGGATCTCGAGGGACACCCGTTCGTCGGACCCGCCGGAGGCGTGCTCGATCGTGGGCTGAAACGCGCCGGCATCGCGCGCGAGGACGTCTACCTCACGAACGCCGTCAAGCATTTCCGCTACAAGCTTCGGGGGAAGCGGCGGATCCATCAGACACCCGACCGTTGGGAGGCAAAGGCCTGCCTCCCGTGGGTGCAAGCCGAGATCAAATTGGTCCGCCCGCGCGCGCTCGTGTGCCTGGGAGCGGTCGCGGGGCAGTCGCTGCTCGGGCCGCAGGTCCGGATCGGTCGCGACCGGGGTAAGCGGTTCGAATCCGACTTGGCCGACCTCGTCACGCTGACCACGCATCCGTCGGCGATCCTCCGTGCCGACGACGACGAGCGCGACCGGGCGATGGACATGTTCGTCTCAGATCTGACCGAGGTGGCGGAGTGGCTGAGCGCAAGGTAGTCGTCGTCACCGGCGCCTCGGGCGGCGTCGGGCGAGCGGTCGCCCACGAGTTTGCCAAGCACGGCGCAGCGGTCGGGCTGATCGCCCGGGGGCGCGCCGGACTCGACGGCGCCGCGCGCGAGGTCTCCGACCTCGGCGGGGTGGCCTACGCCCACCAGGCCGACGTCGCGGAGTTCGACGAGGTGAGCGGCGCCGCCGCCGCGATCGAAGAGCGCCTCGGACCGATCGACGTGTGGATCAACAACGCGATGACGACCGTGTTCGCGTTCCTCGACGACATCGACCCCCACGAGTACGAGCGCGCCACCCGGGTCACCTACCTGGGAGCCGTGTGGGGAACCAAGGTCGCGCTCGCTCGGATGCTGCCCCGCGACCGCGGCACGATCGTCCAGGTCGGCTCGGCGCTCGCCTACCGAGGGATCCCGCTCCAGGCGCCGTACTGCGGTGCCAAGCACGCGATGAAAGGCATGTTCGAGTCGCTGCGGTGCGAGCTCCGCCATCGCGGCTCGAGCGTCCACGTGACGATGGTCCAGCTGCCCGGGATGAACACTCCCCAGTTCGACCATTGCCTGAGCAAGATGCCACGCCACCCGATGCCGGTGCCGCCGATCTTCGAGCCCGAGGTGGCGGCGCGGGCGATCTACTGGGCCGCGCACCATCGCCGGCGCGAGCTGTACGTCGGCCTTCCGACGGTCTACACGATCATCGGCAACAAGCTCGCGCCGTGGCTGGCCGAGCGTTACCTGGCGAAGACCGCCGTGGACGGCCAGCAGACCGGCGAGCGATTCGACGGCACGGCGGCCGCGAACCTGTTCGAGCCGGTCGACGACGACCACGACGAGGGCGCCCGCGGAATCTTCAACGACCAGGCCCACCACCGCAGCGAGCAGGCGTGGCTCAGCCGGCACCGGCGCGCGTCGGGGCTGGCTGCTGCCGCCGCCGCGGGCGGCGCCGCTGCTCTGCTGACGCGCCGGCGCGCTTGAGGTCCAGGCGCTCGGCCAGGCGCGAGGCGAGCGCCATGATCGTGAGCGCCGGGTTGGCCGACCCCTGCGTCGGCATCACGCTCCCGTCGGCGATGAACAGGTTCGGCACGTCCCAGCATCGGTGATCGCCGTCGACCACGCTCCGCTCGGGGCCTGAGCCCATCCGGCACCCGCCGACGAGATGGGCGTAGCGGTCCACGACGAGAACGTCCTCGGCCCCGCCGGCCTCGAAGATGTCGTGCAGGATCTGCTTTGCGAACGCGATGTTCTTGCGGTCGTTCTCGCACTGCGAGTAGTCCATGCGCGCGACCGGAGTGCCGTTGCGGTCGGTTACGCCAGGCACCACCGTCACCCGGTTGTCGGGCCGCGGGAGCAGCTCGGACAGGATCCCGAGCGTGTACCAGTGGTTGTAGTCGCGCATGTACTCGCGCAGCGCCTTCCCCCAGTGGCCGTGGCCGAGCACGTGGTTGGCGTGCTCGATCGGCAGCGGGCCGACGGTCTGGATCGAGAAACCGCGCGCGAAGTCCCGCCTGAGGTCGGTCTCGTAGAACTGCTCTGAGGAGATCTCCGGGGGCGGCGCCTTGTACATCCGCATCTCCTCGGGAAAGCGCCCCGCGATCTGAGGCGCGCCCTGGACCATCACGTAGCGCCCGACCTGGTCGTCGCCGTTGGCGAGACCGTGGGGAAAGCGGCGGCTGGTCGAGTTGAGCAGCAGGCGCGGAGTCTCGATCGAATAGCCCGCGACCGCGACGGCCTCGGCGCGCTGGAACCGCTCGCGGCCCTCGCTCATGTACCTGACGCCGGTCACGGTGCCGCTCGCGTCGTCGACCTCGATGGCGATCGCCATGCAGTCCGCGCGGATCTCCGCGCCGTGCTCGATCGCGTCGGGGATGTGGGTCACGAGCGGCGACGCCTTCGCGTTGACCTTGCATCCCTGCAGGCAGAACCCGCGGTAGATGCAGTGCGGCCGGTTGCCGAACGCCCCGTTAGTGATTCCTACGGGGCCGACTCGCATCTCGATCCCGAGCTTGCGCGCGCCGCCCCGCGCCACCTCTGCGCCGCCGGCGATCGGGTGCGCGGTGTGCGGATAGCGGTGCGGGTCGCCCCACGGCCAGTAGTCGCCCGCCACCGGCAGCTCGAGCTCGAGCCGCTCGTAGTGCGGCTTCAGGTCCTCGTATGAGATCGGCCAGTCCGCCCCCACGCCGTCGCGCTTGTACACCTCGAAGTCGGACGGATGGAAGCGCGGGCAGTAGCCGGCGTAGTGGACCATCGAGCCGCCGACGCCGTGACCGCAGTTGTTCTTGCCGAGCTCGACCGGGTCCGATCCGCCGATGATCCGGTCCTCGGTCCAGTACAGCCGGTGTGAGCCCGCCTCGTCCGACACCCAGTCCTCGTCCGGATCCCAGAACGGTCCGGCCTCGAGCACGACCACCTTCCACCCGCGGCGCGCGAGCCGCTGCGCGAGCGTCCCGCCGCCCGCGCCGGCGCCCACGATCACCAGGTCGACCGGATAGCCGTCGTCGTAGTGAGCCATCCGCTCCCGCGGAACGGCGCGCCGGTGGACGTCGAGCAGGAACGCCGAGTCGTTGTCCGGCGGGCGGATCGCGCCGCGCAGCAGCGTCCGAAGCTCGTGTGCGCGGCTCATTTTTCCCAGCTCTCGCGCTGGCCCGCGCCGATGCGCGCGTAACCGCGCGGGTACGCCGGCCCGCCGAACCCGATCTCGTTCCACGCCCACGGGTGCGAGTAGAACGCGCTCAGGATCGCGCGCGTCACCACCTTCCAGGCGCGCACCGCCGGAAGCTCGTCCCACACCTCACCGTGGAGGTCGCCTTCAGCGAACGCCTCGACAACGAGCTCCTGGACCTCGAGCGCCGCATTGACGAAGTCGACAGCGCCGTGCTGCCGGGCCGCCGCGTCGAGCCCGAGCGCGACCCGCCGCCAGGTCTCGGGATCGTCGGGCATGTCCTCATAACGAAAGCCGTCGAGCTCGCCGGCGAACAGCTTGGCGTCGACCATGTTGAGCACCGGAATCTTCGGCTCGCCGTCCTGGGCAAGGACGAGATCGCAGAACGCTCCCAGCGTCAGCGCTTCTGCGGCAGTAAAGAAGCGGATCGGCGGGATGTTCTGCACCCGGTCGAGCACGAGGCGCCGAGTGACGTCGTCCCAATGATCGGCCTCGTCGAGGACGTCGTAGTCGGGGTAGCGGCCGCACATCTGCGGCGTCACCCCATTGCGCTGCCGGGGAGCGTCCGAGGACATTCAGTGTTCGCGCCCGAACACGGCCGCTGCCAGCCCGAGGCCGCCGACCAGCGCAAGCGAGCCCGGCGCGAGCAGCGGTGGTCCCATCACGATGTTGAACAGCGGCTCGTCGAACCCTCCGGGCTTCCGTGCGACTCCCCGTACGTGGGTGACCACTCCGATCAGCCCGTCGAGGCAGTACAGCGCCGACACCGCCGGCAACACGGTCTTCGCGGCGCGCTCGGAGCGCACTCCCGCGAGGCCGGCCGCGGTCAGAGCCGGCGACAGCGCCACCGGCGTCCACATCCACTTATCGCCGAACGACCCCTTGAAGTGCTCGAAGTAGATCTCGAGCCCGAGCGGGAGCGCGCTGAGCGCCGTGACCGCGGCGAGCGTCCGCTGCATCCGGCCGTTGCGGACGTTGTCCCACCAGCGTCTAGGCCGCATACGGCTCGGCCTCCCCTCGCTTGAGCTCGAGCCCGTTCCCCGGACGCTCGAGATCGGGTATGAGTGCGCCGTCGACCGGATCGACCACACCGTCGAACAGCATGTGCTCGATCCGTACGTGGTCGTGGAAGTACTCGAGGTGGACAAAGTTCTCGAGCGCCATCGCCGGGTGGAGATGGATCGACGGCCCGCAGTGAAGCGACAGCGGCACGCAGTGGGCGCGACACAGTGCCCCGACGCGCAGCAACTCGGTGATGCCGCCGCACCGGGTCACGTCGGCCTGGAGCACGTCGACCGCGCCGGCCTCGAGCATCCGCTTGAAGTAGACGGCGTCGTAGCCGTACTCGCCGGCCGCGATCTCCATGCCCGCGCGGCGCCCGATCGCGGAGCAGCCGGAGTCCTTCGAAATCGTCGGATGACACGGGCTCCTCGAACCAGCTCACCCGAGCGTCGTCGGCCGGAACCGCTCCGCGAGGTCGAGGGCCTGCTTGCGCGAGTAGGCGCCGTTGGCGTCGACGAACAGGCGAGCCTCCGGGCCGATCGCCTCGCGGGCGAGCCTCACCCGCTCGGGATCCTCGTCTGGGACCGAGCCCACCTTCATCTTGACGCGCGGGATCCCGTCCTGGACCCAGCCGGCGAGCTGCGACGCGAGGCGCTGCGGCGAGTACGCGGTGAACCCTCCTGAGCCGTACACCGGGACCCGCTCCCGGGCCATCCCGAGCAGACCGCACAGGGGCAGTCCCAGCAGGCGCGCCTTCAGGTCCCAGACCGCCAGGTCGACCGCCGCGATCGCCATCGAGGTGATTCCGGGCCGGCCGAGGTTCCGGGTCTGCTCCACCATCGCCACCCATGCCGCCTGCGGCGCCATCGCGTCGCGGCCGTGGACGACCCCGACGAGCTTCGAGGCGATCAGCTTTGCGGTCGAGACGTCGGCGTACGTGTAGCCGAGGCCGCACTCCCCGCCGCCGCGGGCGTGCACGACGACGATCGTGGTCGCGTCCCACGCGAGCGTGCCGTCCGCCTCGGGGGCGTCGGTCGGGATCGTGTAGGCGCCGACCTCGAGCTGCTCGACGGGAGCCTGCGCCCGGACAGCGGTCGCGGTCATCGTCCCGGAAGGAATTCTTCGACCTTCTGCTTGAACGACTGCTTGACGATGTCCTTGGCGTCAGGATCGCCGGCGAGCAGAGCGGAGCTGAGCGCTTTGGCCTGCTCGATCGTGATGTGGGGCGGCAGCGGCGGGACCGAGGGATCGGTCACAGCCTCGAGCACGACTGGCCGGTCCGAGCTCAGCGCCTCGTCCCAAGCAGGGCCCACCTGCTCGGCCGTGCCCACGCGGATGCCCCTCAGCCCAAGCAGCTCCGCGTAGCGCGCGTACGGGAAATCCGGGAGATCCTGCGACCCCTCGAATTTCGCGTCCCCTTCCATCGCGCGCTGCTCCCAGGTCACCTGGTTGAGGTCGCGGTTGTTGAGGACGAGCACGACCAGCCGCTGGTCGCGCCACTGATCGCGGTACTTGGCGATCGTGATCAGCTCGTTGATCCCGTTCATCTGCATCGCGCCGTCTCCGACCAGCGCGAACACGGGCCTCGACGGATACGCGAACTTGGCGGCGATCGCGTACGGGACGCCCGGTCCCATCGTCGCCAGCGTGCCCGACAGCGACGCCATCATCCCCTTGCGGAGCTTGACGTCGCGTGCGTACCAGTTCGCGGAGGACCCCGAATCCGAGCTGATGATCGCGCCGTCCGGCAACCGCTTGGATAGCTCGTGGAAGACGAGCTGCGGATTGATCGGGTCCGCCGTGAGCTCGGCGCGGTGCTCCATCAGGTCCCACCACTCGCTCACCTCGCCCTCGATCTTCTCGCGCCACGAGCGGTCCTCCTTGCGCTGCAGGCGGGTGATCAGCGCCCTCAGCGTCTCGGCGCTGTCGCCGATGAGGTTGACCTCCATCGGGTAGCGGATCCCGATCATCTTGCCGTCGATGTCGATCTGCACGCCGCGGGCGTCGCCCTCCTCGGGCAGGAACTCCGAGTACGGGAAGCTCGAGCCCACCATCAGCAGCGTGTCGCACTCCTGCATCAGCGTCCAGCTCGGCTTGGTCCCGAGCAGGCCGATCGAGCCGGTCACATACGGAAGCTCGTCGGAGAGAACGGCCTTGCCGAGTAACGCCTTGGCCACCCCGGCGCCGAGCAGATCGGCGACCTCAGCCACCTCTGCGGAGGCATGCAGCGCGCCCTGTCCGACCAACATCGCCACGCGCTCGCCGGCATTCAGGATCTCGGCCGCCCGGTCGAGGTCCTCGTCGTGGGGCAGGATCCGCGGCGGCTGGTATCCCGGGCCCGAGTGGACCGTGCCGTGCGTATGCGGCGGCTGCGGCACCGCGTCGGCGTCCTGCACGTCGTTGGGGATGATGATCGCGGTGACCGTCCGCTCCGAGAGCGCGATCCGGATGGCCCGGTCGATGAGGTGGCGAATCTGGGTCGGGGCCATCGCGACCTCGACGTACTCATGCGCTACGTCCTTGAACAGGCTGTTCAGGTCGACTTCCTGTTGGTAGTTGCCGCCGATGCCGGCGCGGGCCTGCTGGCCGACAATCGCCACCACGGGCTGGTGGTCGAGCTTGGCGTCGTAGAGACCGTTCAGCAGGTGGATCGCCCCGGGTCCCGAGGTGGCCAGGCACACCCCGACCTCGCCGGTGAACTTGGCGTGGGCGCAGGCCATGAAAGCGGCCATCTCCTCGTGGCGCACCTGTGTGAACTCCGGTCCCTCCCCGTCGCTCAAACGGCTGAAGGCACCGATGATTCCGTTGATTCCGTCACCCGGGTATCCGTAGATGCGCTTGATCCCCCAGGTGCGCAGGCGCTCCAGGAGATAGTCGCCGACCGTGTCACTCATGCCGTTCTCAGTCCTTTCCTCGCAGGCCTCCCCTATCGACTCCCCTACCCACCGCCAACGACGACTAACTGGCGCCGTCCTGCGCCTCACAGATCGTCCCGGCCGCCCCCGAGAGCCACGGCTGCGTCGATGTGCGCGAGATGGGTGAGGCCCTGCGGGAAGTTCCCCAGCAGCGCGCCGGTCCGGGGGTCCACCTCCTCGGAGAACAGTCCGAGGTCGTTGCTGCGGCCAACCGCCTGGTCGAAGATCGCCCGCGCGTCGTCCGGATCGCCGGCCCGGGCCAGGCACTCGGCCAGCCAGAACGAGCAGCACAAGAACGCGCCCTCGTCGCCCTCGAGCCCGTCCTCGCGCCGGTAGCGGTAGAGGAGCCCGTCGCCGGCGTCGAGTTCCGCCCGCACGGCCGCGATCGTGCGCAGCATCCGCTCGTCGTCCCATGCGACGTACTCCACAGTCGGCAGCAGGAGCAGGGCCGCGTCCATGTCGCTGCGCCCGAACGACTGGACGTAGACGCCGCGCTTCGAGTCGTATCCGCGCCGCTCGATCGTGTCTCGGACTTCGTCGCGCGCCCGCTTCCAGCGCCGGACGGGGGCCCGCCGCATGCACTCGTCGGCGAGCCGGATGCCGCGGTCGAGCGCGGACCAGCACAGGACCTTGGAGTGCACGAAGTGCTCGGGGTCGCCGGCCCATTCCCAGATCCCGCAGTCGGGCTCGGACCACCTCTCCGCGGCGTGATCGATGAGCGACACGAGGAACCGCCAGTCATCGTCGTTCGGTGAGTGGCCGCGGCGATGCCAGCGCCAGGTCAGGTTGACGAGCTCGCCGTAGGCGTCGAGCTGGAGCTGCCCAGCCGCGTCGTTCCCGACGCGGACCGGCGTCGAACGCCGGTATCCCTCGAGCCCCTCGACGAGGTCGCCCCGGAGCCGGCGCTCGCCGCCGACGCCGTACAAGATCTGGAGATCCTCGGCGTGGCCGGCGGCCGAGCGCATGATGAACGCGCGAAACGCATCGGCCTCGTCGACCGCGCCGAGCTCGGCGAGCGCGCGGGAGCTGAAGCTCGAGTCGCGCACCCAGGCGTAGCGGTAGTCCCAGTTGCGCACGCCGCCCATCGCCTCCGGCAGCGACGTGGTCGGGGCCGCGACGACGGCGCCAGTGGGCGCGTACGTGAGCGCTTTCAGCACGATCCCCGAACGGCGCGCCGCGGCCTCGTCCGAGGTGTCCAGGCGCAGCGACGAGGCCCACTCGCGCCACCAGCGCAGCGTCGCCTCGAGCTGCTCGTCGATCGTCTGTAGATCGGGCCCCTCGGGCGGCCCCGCGTCGACGTGCTGGGGAGCACAGTAGGTGAGCGCGAGCCGGGCCCGGTCCCCGGGCCCGACCGCGAACCGCCCGACGAGCTCGTGCGCCGGATCCTCGGTGAGCTCGTGCTCGCACCACACGAGTAGCGCGTCGTTGCCGCCGATCGTGCTGTGGAGGCGGTGGCCGTGGCGACGGATCCACGGCCTGACCTGGCCATAGTCGAAGCGTGGGGCGATCCGGAGGTCGACCTCGACCGACCCGCGGATTCCCTCGAGCACGCGCACGATCCGCCGGGCGTCGGTGCCGACGGCGTCGTCGCGCAGGACGAAGCAGTCGAGCAGCCTGGCCTCGCCGGCGGGGCCGCGGAGCGTGGTCTCGAGCACGAGCGTGTCGTCGAGGTACGAGCGCGTGTACTCCCACGGGCCTTCGCCGGTCGGCGCGATCGAGCAGTGCCCGCCGTCCTGCCCACCGAGCAGGCGGCCGAACGCGCTGCCGGAATCGAATCGCGGTAGGCAGCACCAATCGATCGATCCATCTCGCGCGACGAGCGCGGCGCTGTGGCAGTCGCCGATCAGCGCGTAATCGCCGATCGGTGGGTAGGTGTCGTTGCCGGGGATAGAGGATCACTACCCGGAACGGTCCATCGGCCGTCGCTATTGTGGACCGCTCCGTGATGCGCCGCCGCTCCCGAGCTGAAGGCCCAGACCCGCGCGGCGAGATTTCGCGGGAGGCGTGGGTACGGCTCGCCGCGTGCACCGGTGCGGCGGCCCTGCTGCAACTCGATGGGACGCTGATCACGGTTGCGCTGCCATCGGTGGCCCACGGGCTGCAGGTCTCGAGCGCCTCGACGGCGGCGATCCTCAGCGCCTACTTCGGCGCCTACGCGATCGTGCTCCTTCCCGGTGGCGCGCTGGTCGATCGGTTCGGCGCCCGCCGACTGGCGCTGATCGGCCTCGCAGTGTTCGCGGTCGGCGCCGGCGCGGGCGCGCTCATGTCGAGCATCGGCGCGCTGATCGCGAGTCGCGTCGTGCAGGGCGCGGGCGCCGGGCTCGTGAGCCCGGCGGCGCTCGCGGGAGCGGTGAGCGGCTTTCCACCCGAGCGCCGCGGCGGCGCGCTCGGGATCTGGGGGGCGTCCGCCGGCGTCGCGAACCTGCTCGGGCCGCTGCTCGGCGGCCTGCTCACGGTCACGCTCGGGTGGCGCGCCAACTGGTGGGCGCTCGTCCCGCTTGCGCTGATCGCCGCGGCCGGCATCGCCCGGTGCGTGCCGCGCGCCGTCGACGCTCCGGAGCCGGGCGCCAGGGGCTACACGGTCAACGGCGTCGTGCTCGCCGCCACGCTTGTCGCAGCGCTGACGTTCGCGGTGATGATCGGCTGCTTCTACTTGGCCTCGCAGTACCTCCAGCGTGCCGCCGGCTACTCGGCGCTCGGCGCATCGAGCGCGCTGGTGATCGTCGCGCTGCTGGTGGGGGCCGCGGCTCCGATCACCGGCCGGCTCGTCGACGAGCACGGCGAGCGTCTGCCTGCGATCCTCGGCTTCGTGCTGGCCGGCGGGGGGCTCGCGGTGCTCGCGATCCCGGGCGTGCCGCTCTCGAGCCTGGTCACGATCGTGCCGCTGATCCCGGTCGGATTCGGCCTCGGGATGCTGTTCGTCCCCACCTCGCGCGCGGCGCTCAACGCCACGCCGCTGGCCTCCCACGGCCGCACCTCGGCGATCCTGTCGTTCGGCCGTCTGGTTGGCGCCGGCGTCGGCGCGGGGCTCGGCGGCATCGTCCTGTCGGGCGGCACCGATGCCTCCACCGTGCATGACGCGTTGCTGCTCGCTGCCATCTTGTGCGTCGCTGTGGGGATCCCCGCCTCGACCCGTCTGGGGCCGCCGAGCGGCGGAATCGCGCGGCGAACCCAGGTCACGTAGCACCGCAATTCGAAGCGCTGTTTTCTTCGTGCCGCTACGGGGAAGCAATCTGATCGTGGTCAGCGGGAGACCGAGCGCGCTCAACTTGCGCCTGAACAGCCGCCCGGACACCGCTGGGCTGGTGCGAGCGGTCATCGGCGGCCTCGCGGCGCCGTTCGCGCTCCGCCCGGAAATGGTCAACGATCTGAAGACGGTCGTCAGCGAGGCGTGCAACAACGCGGTCGACCACGCCTACCGCGGCGAGAGCGGGGCGATCGCCGTACGCCTCGACATCCAGCTCGAGGAGATCGAGTTGACCGTCCGCGACTGGGGCGGCGGGTTTCAAGAACTCGCGCCCGCCGGCGACCACCTGCGCGTCGGCCTGCCGCTGATCAATGCACTCGCGGACCGGGCGGAGTTCCTGACCGCGCCCGGCAGCGGCACCGAGGTCCGGATGGGATTCGACCTGCGGCACGACCCGCGCCGGACCGAGATGCTCCTACGCGTCGAGGACAGCGAGGATCTCGAGTCGTGGATGCCGTGGCGCCGCGGCCTGTCTGGCGACGTTGTCGTGACACTGCTTCCCGCGGACCTGCTCGCCAACGTGCTCGAGCCACTCGCGAGTGCGCTGGCCGCGAGGTCGCGGTTCTCGCTGGAGCGGTTCTCCGACGTCTATATCGTCACGCGCGCGATCATCAAGCACGTGCGGGCGGCTGCGAACAGTGGCCGGCTCAGCTTCTCGCTGACCGCCCGAGACCAGCGGCTCGAGCTGACGATCGGTCCGCTCAAGGCCGGCAGCGGCGAACGGCTGCAGGCGATCGAACCCTCGGACGAGCACGACGCGTCCGTGATCGAGCTCGCCGACGAGCTCGCGTCCGAGACGCTCGACCACTCTGAGCTGCTCCGCGTGGTACTGATCGACCGCGAGCGCGATCTGACCAGCACGCCCGGCCAGCCGTAGGCCTATCGGGCCGGCGGGCTACTCCTCCTCGTCGTCGTCTTCGTCCTCGGGGTCGTCCCAGCCGTCGCCGTCGTCGTCCTCGTCATCCGAGTCGTCGTCTTCGTCTTCGGGCGGCGCACCCGGCACCTTCGGGTCAGAGCGCTTCTGCGCCCACTCCTGGGCGACGTCCTTGGTGTGCTGCTTGACCTCGTCGCTACGGTGCTCGAGGTCGTCGGCCTCTTCGTCGAGGCGGTCTGCGAGTTCTGTGGCGTCTGTTTCCCTCATAGCCGCGACGCTACCCGAGCCGGGCCAGTCGCACACGTCCGGGTCGAAGCCAGCGCTCAGCGGCGGGCCCTAACGGTCAGGCCCTCGGTTGCCGGGCGGCGAACCTGCTCGAGCGGAGCGGCACGGGCGCTACCGCGCTCGAGCGGCCTGACCCACAACTCGTCGACCAGGATGCTGACCGTGGCGATGATCGGGACCGCTATCAGCAGCCCGATGAAGCCGAACAGCTGGTCGACCGCCACCACTCCGATCGCCACCAACGCCGGGTGGAGCTTGACCGTTCGCGCCACGACCAGTGGTTGGATCACATTGCTCTCGACCTGGTGGGCGAGGACGTAGATGATCGCCACGAGCACGGCCTCCTTGGTCGAGACCGTGAGCGCGAAGACGATCGGCGGGATCGAGCTCGCGAGCGCCCCGAAGTACGGCACGATCATCGCGACCGCCGTGAAAATGGCGAAGAACGCCGCGAAGTGTAGGCCGACCAACTCGAGACCCACGTACGTGAGCCCGCCGAGCACGACCATGCCCACGCCCAGACCGCGGAGCCACGCCAGGTAGGCAGTCCGGAGCCGCTGCAGGATGTGCCGGACCTGCGGGCGGCGCGGGACGGGGAACACGCGAACGAATCCGTTGACCAGCGGCTCGGGATGGATCGCGGTGTACAACGCGGTCAGCAGGACGACCACGATCGCGGCGGCGCCCGCGGCGACGCTGGCCCCGAACGACGCGACCGGGCCGAGCAGTTTGGTCGGATTGTGGGTGTAGTTGCTAACGAAATGCTGGACCTGGTTGGTGATATGGCCCGGCGATGAGCCGGTGAGGCGCCCGAGCCGGCGGGTGAGCGAGTCGCCGATTGCAGGCAGGGACGCCGCGAAGTGGTTCACCTCGCTGGTGAACACCGGCACGATGAGAGCCACCAATCCGGCGAGCGCGGCCAGCCCGAGGACGAGCCCGAGCGCCGCTCCGATCGCGCGCGGCACCCGCCAGCGCTGAAGCAGGTCGGCGAACGCCGACAGCGGTGTGGCGATGATCACGACGATCAGGACGCCGAGGACCAGGCTGGTCAGCGCTTGG
The DNA here is from genome assembly GCA_963822855.1 of uncultured Solirubrobacterales bacterium. Classification (GTDB taxonomy): domain Bacteria; phylum Actinomycetota; class Thermoleophilia; order Solirubrobacterales; family Solirubrobacteraceae; genus Palsa-465. Next base: position 590,516 of record CAWGJE010000003.1, read on the forward strand.
AAGATCATCGCGGCGATCACCAGCCCGAATGCGAGCAGCACCGTCTTGTAGAGAACCCCGGGAGTGATCTTGGACTCAGCCATCCTCACTATCTGCCCCGGATCGGGGCCCGCGTACCACAGCGCCGGAAATCGTGCATGGCAGGCTATGTCGCGTGCCCCGCCTCCGCACTCGGCCAACGACCCTCGCCCGGGTCGGCGATCTCGTCGCCGAGCGCGACCCTCGGCGGGCCACCGGGCGCCTGCTGCGTCAGGGCGATATGGATGCTTCCTACGTCGACCTGGCCGATCCGTCGCATCTCGAGTTCGACTATCTGCGCTGGATCCGGATCGTGCTGCGGGTGGCGCACGCGGGCCGTGTCGTGCACGTCGGTGGCGGCGCGTGCGCGCTGGCGCGGGCGCTCGCCGCGGAGGATCCGAGCTCGCGCCAGGAGGTGTGCGAGGTCAACGGGGAGGTGCTCGCGCTCGCGCGCGAGCACCTGGGGCTCCGGCGTGCGCCGGGCCTGCGCGTGCGCCACGCCGATGGGCGGTCCTTCCTGGCCAGCCAGGGTCGTGGTGGATGGGACGCGGTGGTCATCGACGCGTTCGTGGGGGCTGTCGTGCCGCGAGCGCTGATCACGGTCGAGGCGCTCGCCGGAGTGGCGCGGGTGGCGCCGCTGGTGCTCGTCAACGTGCTCGACAACCGCACCGCCCGGGAAGTCCGCACGGTCGGGGCGGCGCTCACGCTCGCGTACCCGCGTGTGTGGGGACTCGGCGCGCGTGCCGGCAACACGATTCTGGTCGGGGCGGCAGTGGAGCTGGACCTGGATCGGATCGCCGCGGCGGCTGCCGCCGACCCATCCCCCACTCGGATCATGCGTCCGGACGCGATGGCGCTGCTCATCGGGGGCACGCCTCCGCTGCGCGACGCCGAGGTCGGTGGCGCCGAGATCGGCGGGGCGTGATGTTCGAGGGCTTCGACGAGCGCGACCTCGAGACCGAGCGGGGCACGATCCACGCGCGGGTGGGCGGCAGCGGCCCGCCGCTCCTGCTCCTGCACGGATATCCCGAGACCCACCTGATGTGGCACGGCTCCGCCCCCACGCTGGCCGAGCGGTTCACGGTGGTCGCGACCGACCTGTCCGGGTATGGCGACTCGCTTCGCCCGGCGCCGGCGGCCGACCACGCGCCGCATTCCAAGCGCGCGCTCGCGCTCGACCAGATCCAGGCGATGGCTTCGCTCGGCTTCGAGCGATTCGCCGTCGCCGGGCACGATCGCGGCGGCCGCGTCGCCTATCGGATGGCGCTCGACCATCCCGAGCGCGTGAGCGCGCTCGCGGTACTCGACATCGTCCCCACCGCCGAGGTGTGGGCGCGGGCCGACGATCGCCTCGCGCTCGGGTACTGGCACTGGGGCTTCCTAGCGCAGCCGGCGCCGCTCCCCGAGCGCTTGATCGCCGGCGATCCCGACTCGTACTTCGACTACCACCTGCGCTCGATCGGGCTCGGTCGCGAGTCCGGCCGTTACCCCGAGTCGGTGATCGCGGCGTACCGCGCCCAACTCCGGGACGCGGGCGCCGTCGAGGCGATCTGCGAGGACTATCGTGCGGGCGCGAGCATCGACCGCCAGCTCGACGAGGCCGACCGGGGACGTCTGATCGACTGCCCGGTGCTCGTCCTGTGGGGCACGCGGGGCGCGCTCGGGTTGTTCTACGGCGACGTCCTCGACGTGTGGCGCTCCTGGGCGAGCGACGTGCGTGGGCGCGGTGTCGACGCCACGCACTTCCTCGTCGAGGACCGCCCCGATGAGGTGGCGCGGGAGCTCACGGCGTTCTTCGGTGGTGTTCCCGTCTCGGGCGTTCCGGGGCAGTCGTGCGATCCCGAGCGGCCGCGCGATCCCGAGCGGCCGTGAACAGCGTCGCGGTCTCGGGATCCATGTAGTAGTCGGTGCCGCCGTCCGCTCGGCCCTCGGTCGCTATCGGCATCACCCGGCCGAGGTGGCGTGAGTAACGGCCCGGCCAGGCGAGGATGCCGGCGACCCCGTGGGCGCCCTTGTCAAGCCCCAACTGCATCGCGACCTGCTCGCCCCCGATCCGAGTTCCGGGTCTGTCCGCGAGAAGGTCAAAAAGCTCGCGCGCCGGCGGGGCCAGCTTCCGGTAGAGCCACGCCGCCTGATCGGCGTCGTCGCCCGACCAGGGCTCGGCCTCGTGGTGCCGGCGCGGGCCGCGCGGGCCACGGCGACCGCGCCCGCCGAACTGGGGCGCCGCCCCAGGCTCGGATTCGAGGAATGCCGCGAACCAGACGTAGAACTCGGGTACGCGCTCCTCGGGGACGGCCACCGTGACCTGCTTGTCGGCCATCAGATCTCAGTCGTCTCGGTGCTCGGTTCGCGCTGCTCGGCGCCCTGACGCTGCTCAGCGCCCTCGCGCCGGCCGGCGCAGCCGCGACCGTGATGTCCGTGCCCGTGACCATGGCCGTGACGGCCGTGGCGTCCGCGCCGGCGGCCACCCGGGCCCGCCAGGAATCGCGCGAAGAACGCGTGGAACTCGGCCACCCGATCATCGGGTACGTCGACTGTGACCTGCTGGTACTGCGGAGTGGGAGTGATATTCGACTCCATGTTTGCTCCTTTGTGTTGCTTACGGATGCAAGCATAGCACAAGTAAATACTTAAGTAAAGATCTTCGGTTTCGGTCAACCGGCGGCGCCGGGGTTTGGCGACGCGCCCGGGGAAATCGTGCCGCGCCAGCCAGGCAGAACTCACCAGAGGCTCCCCTCGCCACCGCTTTGGGGCATAAGCGCCCCCCGGACGCTTATGTCCCCAAAGCGTGCCGGGACAACGCGGCTTTGGGGACTTATGCACCCTCACACTTGCCGGCGGCGCCCCGCGGCCGCGTCAGCTGCTGTTGATCAGCGTCGGGGTCCCGAGCGGGATGTGGGCGAGCAGCCAGCGTCCCTCGGGGAGCGTCACGTGAACGCAGCCGTGGCTCGTGGCCTCGCCGATGGTCGCGCTCTCCGGCGTCGAGTGGATTGCGATGCGGGTCCCCCCCGCCCAGCCCTGGAGCGCGTGGGGTGCGTGGGCCGAAAGGGCGAGGATGCAGCAGCCGTAGGGCCCGTTTGGGTCGTTGGTGACGATCCGGTCGGTGACCGCAAAGCGGCCGGTGGGGGTCGGCGAGCCCGCCGCGCCGATCGCCACCGTGTACTGCACGACGACCTTGCCGTAACGGAGCACCGTGAGCCGGCGGGCCGCGAGTGAGACCTTCAGCTCCCACGAGACGCGGCTGAGCGCTGTCGCGTTCTGCGCGATCCACCCCACCCGGTTGTTGCCGGCGTCCGGGGTCATCACGCCGAGCCAGCCCGGCACATGGCTGACCACCCACAGCATCTCCGGCGAGCCAAACTTGGTCTTCGTGAGGAGCCGAGCGATTTTCGCGTGCCCGCCCGGAGATCCGAGCAGGTTCGTCGGGTGAACGACGGTTGCGACGAGCGCGCCCGACCCGCCGGGTATCGCCGAGAGGCTTGGCGTCGGACGCGCGCGAGCGGGCGCCGCCGGCGCGGCGGCCGCGACCTGAGTCAAGCCGACCGGCGCCGAGACGGTGGCGGCCGGCGACTGCTGGCCGCCGAGCGCGACCGTGGCCGCGATCAGGATCCCCGGCACGAGCACGGCGAGGGCAACGAGCAGTGCGAACCGCGCGCGACGGCGCGAGCGGCCGTCGGGCTCACCGGCCATGCCGCAACGTTAGCGCAGCGTTCCGCAGGATTTCATCAGTTGGACGGTGCCCGCCAACTACGCTGGAGGCATGTTCGGATTACGAAGCAAGAAGACGATGGTCGAGCCCGCCAAGGCGCTGCCCGGACGCCAGACCGCGATGCCGGTCCCGGCCCGCCACGCGGTGCTGGGGACGCCACTGAAGCCACCGTTCCCCGAGGGCTTCGAGCAGGCTATCGTCGGGATGGGCTGCTTCTGGGGCGCTGAGCGGGTCTTCTGGAAGACAGCCGGCGTGTACACGACCGCGGTCGGCTACTCGGGCGGCATCACGCCCAACCCGACCTACAAGGAAGTCTGCTCCGCCCGCACCGGCCACACCGAGGCGGTGCTGGTCGTGTTCGACCCGGCCACGACGAGCTACGAGGAGATCCTCCGGCTGTTCTGGGAGAACCACAACCCGACGCAGGGCATGCGCCAGGGCAATGACGTCGGCACGCAGTACCGCTCGGCGATTTACTGGACCACCGAGGAGCAGCACCGGATCGCCGAGGCCAGCCGGGACGCGTTCCAGGAGCGCCTGCGCCCGTCCGGCTACGGCGACATCACGACCGAGATCGCCCAGGCGGGGCCGTTCTACTACGCCGAGGAGTACCACCAGCAGTACCTCGAGAAGAACCCCTGGGGCTACTGCGGGCTCGGCGGGACCGGCGTGAGCTGCCCGGTCGGGATCGGTGCTAGTTCCGCCGCTGCGACGGCTCGAGAGGCCGCGCCGGCGACGGCTTCTAGCAGCTAGACGTGTTTGCGGGCCGGATCGCGATTGCGACCCGGCGCCGGCAAATCAGCCGCCGGCGACCGCCGGCAGGATCGTCACCTCGTCGCCGTCGGTCACGGGCGTGTCGAGCCCGTCGAGGAAACGGATGTCCTCGCCGCCGACGTAGACGTTGACGAAACGGCGCAGGCCACCGTCCTCGGCGATGCGGTGGCGCAACTCGCCGTAGCGCTCATACAGCGCGTCGAGCACCTCGCCGACCGTCGAGCCCGAGACTTTCGCCGTCGCCTCGCCGTCGGTCGCGGCACGCAGCTGGGTTGGGATCTTGACCGTGACTGGCATGACTTCCCGCAGTCTTATCACGCCACCGCGACGACTCGTTCTCTTGCCTGCTCGAACGAGTCGAGCGTCGGCTCGATCTCCCAGGCCTCGAACGTTCCGCGCGCGACGTCGATGGTCTTCAGCCCCTCGCCCGTGATGTAGGCGACGACCCGGTCGCCGGGATCGATCTCGCCCCGCGCCGCGAGCTTGGCGAGCACCGCGATCGTGACGCCCCCGGCGGTCTCGGTGAAGATCCCCGTGGTCCGCGCGAGCAGCTTGACGCCCTCCCGGATCTCGTCGTCGGTCACGGCCTCAATCGAGCCTCCGGTGCGCCGTGCGAGGTCGAGCGCGTACGGGCCGTCGGCCGGATTGCCGATCGCCAGCGACTTCGCGATCGTGTCGGGCTTGACCGGCCGGCAGAAATCCTGCCCGTCTTCGAAGGCGGTAGCGACCGGGGAGCAGCCGCGCGCTTGAGCGCCATGGAACGTTGGCAAGTCTCCGGTCAGCAGGCCGGCCTCGATCCACTCCTCGAATCCGCGCGCGATCTTCGTGAACAGCGACCCCGACGCGATCGGCGCGACCACGCGGTCGGGCAGCTCGAAGCCGAGCTGCTCGGCGGTCTCGAACGCGAGCGTCTTGGACCCCTGCGAGTAGTAGGGCCGCATGTTGATGTTCACGAACGCCCAGTCGTGCTCCGCCGAGAGCTCAGTGCAGAGGCGGTTGACGTCGTCGTAGTTGCCACGGACCGAGACGAGGTTCCCGCCGTACACCCCGGTGGCGAGCACCTTCTGCTCCTCGAGGTCGTGCGGGATGAACACGTAGGACTCGAGCCCGGCGGCCGCGGCGTGAGCAGCCACCGCGTTGGCCAGGTTTCCGGTCGACGCGCACGCGACGGTCTGGAATCCCAGCTCGCGCGCGCGAGCGATCGCGATCGACACGACGCGGTCCTTGAACGAATGGGTCGGGTTGGCCGCATCGTTCTTGACCCAGACCTCGCCGAGGCCGAGGTACTCCGCGAGCCGGTCCGCCCGGAGCAGCGGCGTCCACCCCGCGGGCAGGGTGCCGCGCGGCGGCGTCTGCACGGGGAGGAAGTCGCTGTAGCGCCATAGCGAATGCGGCCCGGCTTGGATCCTGCGGCGCAGCTCGGCGGGATCGCTGCTCGAGCGTGGCGCATACGCCACCTCGAGCGGCCCGAAGCAAAGCTCGCACACGTATCGCGCCTCGAGCGGATAGGTCGTCTCACATTCTTTGCAACGAAGAGACTCTGGCGGCATATATAAAAACCTCCGCCGGGGTCAGTGGTCGGAGGTCCAAGAAACCGCCCTATCCACATCTCCCAGGCTTGTTGTTGGAGCCTGATGGAATTGGCACCGTTCCCTTTCGGGAGGTTGCCGGGGTTTCATAGGGCCAGTCCCTCCACCCCTCTTGATGCGTACTGCTATGTGCTGCGAATTATATGCAGACGATCGCCAGAGTTCGACCCGTCTTGAGCGAGAAGGTCGTGCAACCCGTGAAACGACGCGTAACGATCCCCCGCGCGTGGTGTTGAAGCGTCGGCATGGCCGCCACGTCCGCCGACCCGCTCGAGCGCCTCGAAGCCGCCCTGGCGCTGGAGACGAGCGCGCCCAGCCGGCGGATGCTGATCATCGTCAACCCGTACGCGACCACGGTCTCCGACCGGCTGAAGAACCTTGTCGTATACGCGCTCCGGGGCCGCTACCAGGTCGATGCGATCGACACCGACTCGCGCGACCACGCCACCCGGTTGTCCCGCGAGGCGGCGCGCGACGGCTACGACGTCGTCGTCGCGTTCGGTGGCGACGGCACCGTGAACGAGGCCGCCAACGGCCTCGCCGGCTCGGACACACCGCTGTGCTGCCTGCCCGGCGGACGTGCGAACGTGTATTGCCGGATGCTCGGAATCCCGACCGACGTCGTCGACGCGACCGAGCGCCTGCTGCTGATGGCCGACGACTGGCACCCCAAGCGAGTCGACCTCGGCTCGGTCAACGGGCGGATGTTCCTGTTCTCCGCCGGCGTCGGCCTCGACGCCAGCGTGGTCGAGCGGGTCGATGCGCACCCGAAGCTCAAGTCCAAGTACGGCGAGTGGTACTACACGGTGACGGGCGTCAGCACGTTCTCGCGCCGCTACCTGATCCGCCCGCCGCGGCTCGAGGTGCAGATCCGCGGGGAGACGGTCGCCGGCGTGACCGTGATCGTTCAGAACTCGACGCCGTACACCTATTTCGGCGACCGCCCGGTCGACATGGCCGAAGGGGCGACGCTGACGAGCGGGGACCTCGCGGTGGTGGTGCTCGACCGCGCGCGCCCCACCGACATCCCGACGATCCTCGGCCGCGCCCTGGCGAGCAACCTCAAGGTCAGCAACCACCGCCACGTCCATCCGTTCTCCGGCGTCGAGAGGCTCCGGGTCAGATCGCGCGGCGACCGGGCGCTGGCGCTCCAAGTCGACGGCGACTACCTCGGCGACGTCCACGATGCGGCGTTCGACGTGATCCCGCGCGGGCTCGCCGTCGTCTCCTGACCCCATGCGCCGGATCGCCGTTGCCCTGGGCTGCGTCGCGTTGATCGCGGGAACCGCCGCGGTCACCGTGCCCGCGCTCGTGTCCGCCCACCCGCTCCCGGCCGCTCGGGACTGCCCGATCTTCCCCGCGAACAACCCGTGGAACCAGCGGGTCGACCGCCTCCCGGTCGCGAAGAACTCGGCCGCGATCATCGCCGCCATCGGCCTGAACGATCCGGTCCATCCCGATTTCGGGTCGGGGCTGTACGACGGCGAGCCGATCGGGATCCCCTTCGCGGTCGTCGGCTCGAGCACGCCGAAGGTGCCGGTCACGTTCCAGTACTCCTCGCAGTCGGACAAAGGCCCGTATCCGATCCCCAAGGGAGTACCGATCGAGGGCGGGTACGGTTCGACCGGCGACCGCCACGTGATCGTGGTCGACCGCGACACGTGTACCGACTACGAGCTGTTCGCCGGCTACCCGCACGACGGCGGCAAGCGCTGGACCGCGGGCTCGGGCGCGATCTTCAACCTCCGCTCGAATCGCCTGCGCCCCGCCGGCTGGACCTCGGCTGACGCCGCCGGCCTCCCGATCCTCCCCGGCCTGGCCCGTTACGACGAGGTGGCCGCCGGGTCGATCGACCACGCGCTCCGCTTCACCGCGCCGTGCACGGCTCCGCGGTACGTGTACCCGGCACGCCACGAGGCCTCGACGTGCCACGGCGCGAACCTGCCGCCGATGGGACTGCGCGTCCGCCTGAAGGCGAGCGTCAACATCTCAGAGCTCCCCTACCAGGCACGGGTCGTCGCCGAGGCGCTCAAGCGCTACGGGATGATCCTCGCCGACAACGGCTCGCCCTGGTACATCTCGGGCGCACCCAACAAGGGCTGGAACAACGACGCCCTGCACCTGCTCGACCGGCTGTCCGGCACGGACTTCCAGGTCGTCGACACGAGTTCGCTGCCGCATCTGGGCCTGTAAACGCCCGGGGCCCTCGCACGGAAAACCCGCCCGGGGGGGTGAATCTGACCCTGCCCCAGGCTCTTAACGCTCATGGGTGCGGTTCGCCTTACCGAGCGAGACTTCGAGCTCCTGTCGTTCCTGGCCGAGCACCGGCTGGCGCTGGCGGCGCACGTCGCCGCGCTGCTGGATACCTCACCCGCGGCGGCATCGACGCGGATGGGCAAGCTCGCGAGCGCCGGTTACCTGAGGCGTCACGACGCGGAGCCGGGCCGGCCACGGTGGTACCAGATCACGCGTAAGGGCCTCGCGCACATCGACAGCGACCTTCGCTCACCGGGGGTCAACGTGCCCGAGTACGCGCACGAGGTCGGGGTCGCGTGGTTGTGGCTGGCCGCCCACCGGGGCACGTTCGGACCCGTGGGGGAGGTCATCACGGACCGCCGGATGCGCTCGACCGACGGCGCTCGCGAGCCGGACGCCGAGCCGCTCGCGGTCAGGCTGGGCGGCTTCGGCCCCCGCGGCCGGGAAGAGCTCCACTATCCGGACCTGGTGCTGCGGACCGCCGACGGCCGGCGAGTCGGGCTCGAGCTCGAACTGACGCCGAAGGCCCGGACCCGGCTCGAGAACATCCTTGCCGGCTACGCCGCCGATCCGCGGTTCGCCGGCGTCGTGTATCTCGTCGAGAAGCGAACCGTCGCGCGCGCTGTCCAGGCGACGGCCCGCCGGCTCGGCATCTCGGACGTCGTCCACCTGCAGCGGGTGCGCTCGACCCTGTCCACCTCCGCGTCTGCGGCCGCGCCGACCGCGGAGCGCACGGCGGCGGCGACCCGGGGTCGCCCGCGCGCGGCGGGGGCGGTCAGATGAGACCGGCGGACCGCTGGGGCGCGCTGTCCCGATTCCTCGTGCTGACGGCGTTCGGCGCGCTGATCCTGGCGCCGACGGCCGTCGCCGTGGGAGCGGTCGCAGCGCTGCTCGCGTTCTCGGCGGCTCGCGGCGGTCGGCGTCTCACGCACCGGCGGTCCTCGTCCACTAGCCGGGCGGCGGCCGTCCTCGGCAGCGACGCCAGCGGTCGCCGGGTGCTGCTCACCGACGACGAGCTGTCGGCGCATGGCCTGATTCTGGGGGCCAGCGGGGCGGGCAAGTCCACGACCCTGCTCAAGCTGATGACCGAGCAGATCGAGCGCGGGCGGCCCGTGGTGGCGATCGACATGAAGGGCTCGCCGGCGTTCGCGCGCGTGCTCGCCGACGCGGCCGAAGCCGCCGGACGGCCGTTCAAGGTCTGGAGCATCGACGGGCCGGCGCACTGGAACCCGCTCGCACACGGCAACGCCACCGAGCTCAAGGACAAGCTGATCGGCACCGAGCGCTTCACCGAGCCGCACTATCAGCGCGCCGCCGAGCGCTACATCCAGACCGTCCTCCAGGTGACCGTGCAGGCCAACCCCGACCGGGCGCCGACCCTACAAGAGGTCGTGGCGCTGATGGACCCCCGTCGGCTGGCCGCCTCGCTCAGAAACCTCGACCGGCCCTTCCGCGAACGGGTGCAGGATTACCTCGCCGGGCTCACCCCGGACCAGCACAGCGCGATTCGGGGTCTTCAGACCCGGCTCGCGGTTGTGACCGAGTCGCACACGGGAACGTTCCTGTCGGTGCGGGCGGACGCCTCACGCGCGCAGTCGATCGACCTCCGCGAGGCGCTTCGCGGCCCCGAGGTGGTCCTGTTCAGCCTCAACTCGAGCAAGTACGGACGGCTGGCCGCCCAGCTCGGCACGCTCGTCGTCCAGGACCTCGTATCGGCATCGGGCGATCGGCTGACCGACCCGAGCCGGGAGCGCGCGATCATCGGCATCGACGAGTTCTCGGCACTGGGAGCCGATCACGTGATCGCGCTGCTGGCTCGGGGGCGCGAGTCCGGCCTGTGCGTGCTCGTGGCCACCCAGGAGCTGGCCGATCTCGATCGTGCCGGCTCCGGACTTCGCGATCAGGTGCTCGGCGTCACCGCGATCAAGATCGCCCACCGTCAGGAAGTGCCCGAGTCCGCGCACACGATCGCGCAGATCGCCGGCACCGAGAAGGTCTGGGAGGTGACCCGTCAGCTCGGCGGCCACCTCCTCGGCGGCTCCGGCGCGAGCCGCGGCACGCGCCGACGCGTCGAGCAGTTCATCGTTCATCCGAACGAGATCAAGGGGCTGAGGACCGGCCAGGCGGTCGTGATCTCGAAGCTCACCGGCGGCCGGCCGAGGACCGTGCGGATCGAGCCGCCGCGCCGGCCACCGCCGACGGACCTAGGACGCTGATCGCGGGCCGACCACGCACACGAAGCCGAGCGGACCGTCGCCGAGCGCCTCGAAGCAGTGCATCTCGTCGCCGGCGACGTAGACCACGTCGCCCTCCGAGACCTCGTGCGTCTCGGAGCCGAGCGTGACCCGCGCCCGCCCCGCGACGATCATCACACCGTGGTCGTGCGAGTGGCGCTCGCGCGCCGTCCGGCCGCCCGCCGGAACCTCGAAGTACCGCATCCGATACTGGCTCGCGCCCTCGGTCTCGCCGATCAGCTCGTGCTTGCGCACGCCGGAGAGCGCCGGGTCGTCGTAGGCGCGCGGCTCGACTCCCTCCCACCCCGGTCCGCTCGCACCGGACCGGCGGTGAATCACGCCCACGGCCAGCCCGCCCTGATCTATGCTGCGGCCGGCGTCACGCGGTAGGCGTCGAACACCGCGTCGATGTTGCGCAGCCGGTTGATCGCCTGGTCGAGCGATCGCGTGTCTCCGACCTCGACCACGAAACGGTTCTTGACCATCGGGTGATTGACGGTGCACCGAGCCTCGAGGATGTTGATGCCAGCCTCGGCGAACGTCCGGGACATGTCCTCGAGGAGCCGGTGGCGGTCCCAGCCGTCGACCTCGATCTCGACGCGGAACGACGTCTCAGGATCCCCGTCCCAGGACACGGGTGTGAATCGCTCGGGATCCTTCTTCAGGACGGCGACGTTCGGGCAGTCCTCGCGGTGGATCGTGATCCCGCGCCCAAGCGAGATGTAGCCGACGATCGGATCGCCCGGAACCGGACGACAACACTTCGCCAGCCGCAGCATGACCTCGTCGATGCCCTCGACCGAGATGCCGAAACGAGACGAGGTAGTGGTGGCACGCGAGCGGCGCCGGCGCGTCTTCAGCAGGTCGTCGGCCGCGGTCGGCTCGGACTCCGCGGTCTCGCCCTGCTTGAGCCGCTGCATGATCTTGTTGACGACGACCTTGGCCGAGATCTTGGCGCCGCCGAGCGCGATGTAGAAGTCGTCGGCCTTGCGGAAGCCCATCTCGCGGATCACGTCGGCCAGCAGCGGCGAGCCGACGATCTTCTGGGCGGGCAGCCCCTGCTTTCGGAGCGCGTCCTGCAATTGCTCGCGGCCGGTGTGCTCGGAGTCCTTGCGCGACTCGGCCTTGAACCAGGCCTTGATCTTGTTCCGCGCCCGCGTCGTCTTGACCAGCGCCAGCCAGTCCCGGGAGGGACCGCGCTCCCGCTTGGAGGTCAGAACCTCGACGATGTCGCCGGAGCGCAGCTGGTAGGACAGCGGGACGATCTTGCCGTTGACCTTCGCCCCGACGCAGCGGTGCCCGACGTCGGTGTGGATCTCGTAGGCGAAGTCGAGCGGGGTCGCGCCCGAGGCCAGCGACTTCACCTCGCCCTTGGGCGTGAACACGAACACCTCGTCCTCGAACAGGTCGACTTTGAGCGTCTCCATGAACTCGCGCGGGTCGGCCTCCTCCTGCTGCCAGTCGAGCAGCGAGCGCAGCCACTTGAGCTTGGTGTCGGACGGCGGCGGCCCCGCCACGTCGGCACGGTCGCCGGTCTCCTTGTACATCCAGTGAGCGGCGATCCCGAACTCGGCCAGGTCGTGCATCTCCCGGGTGCGGATCTGGATCTCGAGCGGCCGGCCCTCGGGCCCGATCACGGTCGTGTGAAGCGACTGGTACATGTTGAACTTGGGCATCGCCACGAAGTCCTTGAAGCGTCCGGGGAGCGGCTTCCACAGCGAGTGGATCACGCCGACGGCGCCGTAGCAGTCCTTGACCGACCCGACGATCACGCGCATCGCGGTCAGGTCGTAGATCTCGTTGAACTCGCGCCCCTTCTTGGTCATCTTCGCGTAGATCGAGTAGAAGTGCTTGGCGCGGCCGGAGATCTCAGCGTGGATGCCCAGCTCTTCCAGTTCCTTGTTCACGTACGTCGCGGCCTGGTTGACGTAGCGCTCGCGCTCGACGCGCTGCTGGGCGACCAGCCCCTTGATCTCGTTGTACTTACGCGGGTGCAGCGTCTGGAACGCGAGGTCCTCCAGCTCCCACTTGATCGCGTGGATACCCAGCCGGTGCGCGATCGGCGCGTAGATGTCGAGCGTCTCCCGGGCCTTCTCGATCTGCTTCTGCTTGGCCATGGCGCCGATCGTGCGCATGTTGTGCAGACGGTCCGCGAGCTTGATCAGGATGACCCGGATGTCCGTGGCCATCGCGACCATCATCTTGCGGTAGTTCTCGGCCTGCGCCTCGTCGCGGGACTGGAAGGTCAGCCCAGTGAGCTTGGTCACGCCGTCGACGAGGCTTGCGATCTCCTCGCCGAACGCCTCGCGGACCTCCTCGAGCGACGCCGATGTGTCCTCGACCGTGTCGTGCAGGAGTGCGGCGCATAGCGTCTCGGTGTCGAGCCGCATCCCCGCGCAGATCTTGGCCACGCCAACCGGATGCGTGATGAAGTCTTCTCCTGATTGCCGGCGCTGATCGGCATGGTGCACGCACGCGTACACAAACGCCTCCTCGACCCGGTCGCGGTCGATCGCGACGGCGGCCTCGTGGGCGTGCTCCTCGACGATCGCGAACAGGTCGCCAAGCAGCCGGCGCTCAGCGGGCGTGAGCTCGGAGCGCTCGATCGCACCGTGCCCGTCCGGACTGGCGACACGATCCACCGGGGGCCGCGAGGACGAGAACACCGCCGATCCCGAGCCGTCCTGCCCGTTAGAACCTGCCCCGCCCTTCTGGCGGGTCCGGCTCAGCCTCCTGGGAGATGATTTGCGCTGCTCAGAAATTGTCGACCGTCCTCGTACTGCTGAGCGTAGACCCTGTACGCCGGCGAGCGCTCCAATGCGGTGGGCGCGGCACCTGCGATCGCCAGGGCCGGCAGATCCCGGTCGAGGCTGACGAGCTCGAGCTCCGCGAGGACTTTGACCAGCCGTGCCGCCAATCGTGCCGGGCGGGCGTGCGGACCATCGCCGCGAAGCAGGTGCTCGAGCTCCTGACCGGTCACCCTCCCCCGGAGCCTGAGGGCCCGGTAGAAGGCCACGAGCGAAGCCCGGAGACCGTACTCCAGCTCATGCATCTGCTGCGCAAAGCGTAGCTCAGGCTCGCCCCACGCCAAATGGGCAAAGCCCCCTCCCCCGGCCAGCAGCTGTCTGGCCCGAGAGGAGGCCGGCGGATCCAGCGCGACCAGGTGGACGAACTGCTCGGCGATCTCTGGATCTCGCTCGAGCGCGTGGTAGGAAATCAGGGCAAACCCGCCGACCCTGGCGCTGAGCCCGCTCAGCCGGCGGGGCGCGTCCGAGCACACGCCGAGCACCTCGCCACCGGCCGCGACCGCGTCGCGCAGGACGGCCAGCGGGCTGTGGCCACGACGGTCGAGGATGGTTCGCTTCCCGGGGACGGCCGGCGCGGGATGCCCTTCGACGCCCCGGCTGTCGAGAGCAGCTTCCCTCGCATCGAGGGCGGCGGCGAGGTAGTCCTCGGGCTCTCCGAGTACCTCGATTGCCTCGGGAGCGCAGGGGCGCGCGTGGCCCAGCACCAGCCGCGGCTCGACCGCGCCGTTCCAGAAGTTCCGCTCGAGGCGGAAGGTCGCGTCGACCGGCTCATCGGGCTCGACGCCCAGCTTCCCGTCGCACCCGAAGGAGACCGCGCGCGCATTGATCCCGCCCGAGCCGACCACGAACCGCAGGTGGCGTCCGTCCCCCATCGGACGCGGGTCGCGCAGCCGCGCCCCGGGCACGAGCAAGCGGCTGCGGGGATTGCCCATTCCGCACGGCTCCAGAAGCTCGAGCTCTTCCGCGAGGTCGAGGCCTAGCTCGCAGCCCGACGCGATCGCGTCGACGCGCTCGCGCACGATGAGCAGCTCGTCGGGCAGCACCGCCTCGGCGTGATCCTCGAACGCGCGTCGGAAGCCGTCGATGCGGCCTCTGCGGAGCGTCATCCCGGCGGCCGCGCGGTGCCCGCCGTAGCGCTCGAGGTGTTCGGCGGTGGCGTGCAGGGCGCCCAGCAGGTCGAACCCGGTGATGCTCCGGGCCGACCCGGAGCCGACATCTCCGTCGAGCGCGACCACGACCACCGGGCGATGGTGGTGCTCGACGATCCGCGAGGCGACGATCCCGACCACGCCCGGGTGCCAGTCCTCGCCGGCGAGCACGTAGGCGCGGCGTTCGCCGAGCTCGGCGACCTGGGCCTCGGCCTCCCACACGATCCGCTGCTCGACCGCGCGGCGCTCGGCGTTGACGCGGTCGAGCTCGGCGGCGATCTCGGCGGCGCGCCGCTCGTCGTCGGTGAGCAGCAGCTCGAGGCCCGCGTCGGCACGACGTAGGCGGCCCGCGGCGTTGATCCGTGGCGCCAGGCGGAACCCGAGCGTGCCCGTGTCGAGTGCGCTCGGATCGGCCTTCGACACCGTCATCAGCGCGCGCAGGCCCGGTCTCGACGTGCGCGCGAGCGCGAGCAGCCCTTCCCGCACGAGCCTGCGGTTCTCGCCCACGAGCGGCATTAGGTCAGCCACCGTTGCCAGTGCCACCAGCTCGATGTCGTCCTCGACGCCGGGTGCGCCGAGCGCCTGCGCCACCTTGTACGCGACCCCGGTTCCGCACAGATCCACGCACGGATACCCGCACAGGGCCGGGTGGACGATCTCGCAGTCGGGTAGGCGCCCGTCCGCCCGAGGCGCATGGTGGTCGCAGACGACCACCTCGACCCCGGCCGCCCGCGCGGCCGCGACCTCGTCGACGGCCGTGATCGCGCAGTCGACGGTGACGAGCAGCGCCGCGCCGCCCGCGGCGAGCCGGCGCACGGTCTCGAGCGCGAGACCGTAACCGTCGGTCAACCGGTCGGGCAGGTACCAGCCCACGTCGGCGCCGAGCGTGCGCAGCGCGCGGACCATCGTGGCGGTGGCGCACACGCCGTCGACGTCGTAGTCGCCGTGCACGACGATCCGGTCGCCGGCGCGGATGTGACGCTCGATCACCGCGACCGCGCGCTCGATCCCTGCGAACGCACTCGGCTCGTGCGCCTCGGTCGGATTCATGAAAGCGCGGGCAGCGGACACGTCCGACAGTCCGCGACGGACGAGCACCTGCGCCAACACGTGGCTCACGCCCAACTCGCGCTCGAGCACCAGCGCGGCCGTCAGGTCGTAAGACGCCAGCTCGAACCGGGGCGCCGGCGGGACGGGCGCCGGCACCGCATGAAGCCCGGCGTCCGGCCGCGAAGGCTCGACTGGATCATCGACGCGAAGTAGGGCTGCTGCCTCGGGCATGACGGCAGCGTATGAAGCGGTCCCGACGGAACCGCACCAATCCCGCCCGAACCGTGGCTACGCCGTAACGCGGCGTCGCAGAATTGGAACAGTTTGAGGGTGGTGCCGCGCGCCGACGGCGGCGCCGGCCTTGAGGGTGGTGGCGGCCTTGAGGTGGTGGCGCCGCGTCAGGCCATCTCGGGTCCGATGCCCGTCGCGCGCTCGCGCCGGACGCCCTCGAACCAGATCGCCGCGAGGCCGATGAGCGTCCCCGGAATCGCCTCCAGGGCGGTCGCCAGATCGGTGTCGTGCCGGGACGGAACCGAGAATCCGTGGATGATCCACGCGATCAGGATGGAACCGATCAGCGCTCCGATCAGGGCGCCGACGATCCCGCCCCAGAACCGGTCGGGCAGCCAGATCGTGAAGTGCCAGATGGCGAGGCCCATCATGCCCCAGGCGAGCACGGCCATTAGCGACGTCTCCCGTGGCGGCGGTTCCGGTTCCTCGGCTTGGGCTGCCGCTTGGGGTCCATCTGGGCCATGCCCTCATTCTCGGCCACGTCGGGGGCGGGCGTAACGTCGTCGGTCCGCTTCTCGGCCTCGGCTTCCGGTGGCGGCGGTGCCGGCTGCGGAGCGCCGTTGCCGGCGCCTCCGGATCGGTTCCGATCCTCGGGACCGTCGGCCCGCCTCGAGCGACGCGTGATCCCGGACTTCGAGCGCGTCGCCGGCGCGGGGGTCTCGGGGCCATCCTCCTCGGTCACGTGGGCGAGGCGCTTGGTGAGCGTCGACGTGCGGTGCCCGCCCGGGTCGGGCTCGTCGAGGCCGAGTTCGCGCTTCATCTCCTCGAACTCGGCGGCCGACACGCCGTCGGGCGAGGGCTGGGTCAGCCGGCCGGCGCGCCGGGAGCGACGCTGGGTCGGCTCGACGTCGGCTCCGCTCGTCGCGTACGCGGGCACGTACCCGAACTCGGACTCGATCCGCTCGCGGCGGTGGCGATACTGAGTCTCCCGCTCCTTCCAGTGCGTCAGCACAGGGGAGGCGATGAAGATCGACGAATAGGCCCCGGACGCCACCCCGACGAGCAGCGCGAACGCGAAGTCGGTCAGCTCGGTGGAGCCGGCCGTGCCGCCGAACAGGAGCAGCGCGATGATCGGCATCAGCGTGCACGAGGTCGTGGCGATCGATCTCGTCAGCACCTCTGACATCGACCGGTTGACGATCTGGGAGAAGGCAGCCCGCGGCATCCGCGGGATGTTTTCTCGTACTCGGTCGAACACGATGATCGTGTCGTACATCGAATAGCCGAGAATGGTCAGCAGCGCGGCGACCGTCGCGGTCGTCACCTGGCGGCCGGTCAGCGCGTACACGCCGCTCGTGATCAGTAGGTCGTGCGCGAGCGCGATCATCACCGGGATCGCGAATTTCCACTCGAATCTGAGCGCGACGTACGCCGCGATCACGAGCAGCGACGCGATGATTGCGATCACCGCGCTGTTGGCGACCGTCCTTCCGAACGTCGGACCGACCGACTGGTAATCGAAGTCCTTGCCGTTCCCGGCGATCCCGAACTTGTTCTGGATCGCGTTCTGGAGCTTCTCCCGTCCGCCCGAGGGCAGTGTCTTGAACGAGATCTGATACGCGTTGTTACCGAGCGACTTGTCGCCGGTCACCTTCTGGACCGTCGCGTTGGAGACCCCCTCGGAGGTCAGGAGACTCGTCACCTGCTGCTGCGTCGCGGCCTGCTCGAGCCCGACCGTGATCCGTGTTCCCGAGGTGAAGTCGATTCCGAGGTTGAGGCCCTTACCGCCGATCGCCAGCGCGCCGATCAGCAGGATCACGCCCGACATCGAGAAGAAGTACCTCGAGGCACCCATGAAGTCGAACTTCCAGGTGCGCTTCTCGCCGCCCGCGCCCAGCATCGAAGGGCTCGAGATCATGCGCGAGGAGCCCATCGTGCTGAGGATCGCCTGGGTCGCCATCACGGCCGTGAAGAGCGAGACGAACGTGCCGATTCCGAGCGTGAACGCGAATCCCTGAACGTCGGAGGTGGCGAGCACGAACAGGATGAACGCGGTCATGATCGTGACCACGTTCGCGTCGATGATCGCGGTCAGACCCTTCTTGTAACCGGTGACAATTCCCTGGCGAATCGATCTGCCGTTCCGGATCTCTTCCTTGACGCGTTCGAAGATCACGATGTTCGCGTCCGCGGCGACGCCGATCGTCAGGATCAGTCCCGCGATCCCGGGCAGCGTCAGCGTGATCGGGATCAGCTTGATCAGCGCGTAGAAGTAGATGCCGTAGATGAGCAGCCCGAAGGTCGCGATCACGCCGAGGACGCGGTAGTAGGCGACCAGGAACACGACCACGATCAGGAGCCCGATGATGCCCGCGGTCAGGCCGTTGTGGAGTGCCGCCTTGCCGAGCGTCGCGGAAACCTGAGACTCGGAGATCAACTTGAGGTTGATCGGCAACGCGCCCAGGCGGAGCTCATTTGCGAGGTCCTGCGCGGTGCTGATCGTGAAGCTTCCGCTGATGTCGGCCCCGTTGCCGCCGTTGATTCCGTCCGGGTACTGCTTGAAGCTGACGAACGGGACGGTGATCAGCTGGTTGTCGAGCGCGACCGCGAAATGCTGGTTGTACGTCTGCCCGAGGCCGCTGACGAGATCGCCGCGGTGGGCGATATTGGCGGTGGTCTTCTGGAACTCGTTCTGGCCTTTGGAGGTGAACCCGAACGTGACGTCGGGCTCGCCGCTGTTGGGGTCGGTGCTCTGCTGGGGGTTCGTGATCTCGCTGCCGCGGAGCGCGACGTTGTCCTTGAGCACGAAGAACTGGGCACTCGGATCGCCGATCGGCGTCGGCTTGGAGAAGTTCGCGGGAATCGCCTGAAGCACCACGGTTCCGCGTGGCACGACGAGGATCTGACCCTCAGACGCGCTGACGCCCGGCGGCAGGCCCGACAGCAGGTCATTCCTGTTGTCGTCCGGCCCTGAGAGCAGGCAGTGCTGACCGGTGACGGGCACCGTGCCCGCGTCCTTCGCCGCCGCGGCGCATGCCGCGCTCCCGGGAGCGCCGAACATCCAGTACTCGGGGGTGATCCGCGAGTTGGCGCTGCTGGCCGAGTACGGCTGCTTGGCGGCAAGCGAGACCGCGTCATAGAGGTTCATGCTCCCCGCGCCCGGCGTGCCCGGCGCCTGGGCCGTGCCTCCCTGGCTGATTTCGACCGCGGTCGGATCCTGGGTCTGGAGCTGGCTCTCGACGGTCTTGCCGTTCGGCGTGAGGACGCTGGCCTCCCAGTCGTAGAACGACAGCTGCGCAGTCGTGCCGACCTCGGCCTCGGCGCGCCCGGTGTCGCTCACGTTCGGGAGACCGACCGTGATCTGGTTGCCGCCCGACGTCTGGATCTCCGGCTCGGCGACGCCCAGCTGGTCGACGCGGTTGCGCATGATGTCGACCGCTCGCTGGAGCGCGTCCTGGGTGACCGTCTTCGTCTGCGCGCTCGGGAGGCCCTGGTAGACGAGCTCGACACCGCCCTTGAGGTCGAGGCCGAGAACCGTCTTTTTGGACTTGACCGCGCCGGGGACCCCGGCGATCACGATCAGGGAGCCAATCAGCAGCCCGAGGACGATGAGCAGCACAAAGCCATTTCGCTGGCGATCAGTCATCGGTCGTGGTGGATGCTAGAGCGTCGACGGCGGCGGGGGGGCCGGAGCGGCCATCACCGGTGGTTGGTTGGAGTGAGCACCACCAGGACCCCACCCTCCTCGTCGTCGTACGCCGGGAAGATGTCGGCTACGGCCTTGGCAGGCAAATCACGCTCGGCGTGGACCTCGACCGGCTTGGCCTTGACGCGGACTTCCCACTCGAGCGCGGTGTTCACGTGATCGGCGCCGTCCTCGAAGCGCAGGCCAAGCACGTCATGGACGGGGCGCCCGATGACCTGCTCGGTCTTCAGCCCGGTCAATTCGAACGAGCCCCGGCCGCAGTCGACGATCCTGCCGTCCGAGTCGCAGGCGAAGAACGCAGCATTCGGAGCGGGGTAATAGTCGTCCAGCAACTCGTACAGGTACGCGAATCCGCACTTCTCGCATCCCCGTGCCTCGTTGCGGAATCCGGCATTGCGATCGGTGCCCATCGAGCGGTTGCCGCAATGGGGGCAGATGAAATAGTGCTCGTGACTCATTGGCGCCCTGAGGATAGCCGTAGGGCCAACCGCCGCCTGCCACCTCTTCACGAACATTTAAAGGAACTACGAACCAGCGGCGGGTGCGTCACAGAAGCGAGAGCGGCCCCGGCGGATCCATCCCGAGGTGCTCGAACGCGCGCCTGGTCGCGGCTCGCCCACGAGGCGTGCGCTCGAGCAGACCCCGCTGAAGCAGGTACGGCTCGTACACGTCCTCGATCGTGTCCTGCTCCTCGCCGACCGCGACGGCCAGCGTCGAGAGGCCGACCGGGCCCCCGCCGAACTTCTCGCAGATCGTCCGCAGGATCTCGCGGTCGAGCCGGTCCAGGCCGGCATGGTCGACTCCGAGCAGGTCGAGCGCCTCGATCGCGACCTCGCCCGTGACCACCCCGCTCCCGCGCACCTCGGCGTAGTCGCGGACCCGCTTGAGCAGCCGATTGGCGACACGCGGGGTCCCGCGGCTGCGCTGCGCGATCGCGTGAGCGCCGCTGTCCTCGATCGCGACATCGAGCAGCTTCGCCGAGCGGCGCACGATCGTGGCCAGATCGCCGGCGTCGTAGTGCTCGAGACGATGCTGGATCCCGAACCGGTCGCGGAGCGGCGTCGTGATTAGGCCGGCGCGAGTCGTCGCCCCGATCAACGTGAACGGCGGGAGCGGTAGCGTCACCACCCGCGCGCCCGCGCCCTGCCCGACCGTGATCGGGAGGCATCCGTCCTCCATCGCCGGGTAGAAGGTTTCCTCGAGCGCCCGGGGCAGACGGTGGATCTCGTCGACGAAGAACACCGCGCGGGGCTCGAGCGCGGTCAGGAACGCCGCCACGTCGCCCTTGCGCTCGAGCGCGGGGCCGGCGGTCTGCACGAATGGGACGTCGAGCTCGGCGGCGAGGATCTGCGCGAGCGAGGTCTTGCCGAGTCCCGGGGGACCCGCGAGGAGTACATGGTCGAGCGCCTCGCCCCGGCTGGCGGCGGCCTCGATCGAGACCGCGAGCTGGTCCTTGACCGCGGTCTGGCCGACGAAGTCGACGAGCCGGCGTGGACGGAGCGACCGATCGAGGTCGTCGTCGGGCAGGAGCTCCGGGTCCTGGATCCGAGCCCCTTCGCCGTGCGGGTCGGGGTGAGCGGAGCCGTGGATCTCCCGGACGGGGCTCATCGGCGCGCCGTTCGTAACGCGTAGGCGATCAGGTCCTCAGGCTGGTCGCCCTCTGCGCCGTCGAGCAACTCGTCGACCTCGAGCGGTGTGTAGCCGAGCCCGAGCAGCCCGTCGCGGGCGAGCGCACGCGGATCCTCGCTCCGGATGGCCGCGAGCGCGGGCGGAGTGGTGGCGGTCGCGCCGACCTTCTCGCGCAGCTCGACGATGATCCGCTCGGCGGTCCGCTTGCCGACGCCCGGGGCGGCCTGCAGACGCCCCGTGTCGCCCGCGGCGACGGCCGCGAGCAGCTCGCGCGGGGGCCCACCCGAGAGGACCGCGAGCGCCACCTTGGGACCGACCGACTGCACCGCGATAAGCATCAGGAACAGCTCACGCTCCTCCTCGGTCGCGAACCCGTACAGCGCGAGCGCGTCCTCGCGGACGACAAGGTGACTGTGCAGGAGCACGTCCTTGCCGACCGCCGGTACGTGCCGGAGCGTCTCCGCCGACACCGCGAGCCGGTAGCCGACGCCGCCACAGTCCACGACGACGTGATCGGCCCGTCGCACCGCGACCGTGCCCGAGACCATCGCGATCATGCCCGGACTCCTCCGCTCCGCGCCAGCGCACGGTCCAGCGGCGAGCGGTTGCACTCGCAGATCGCGACCGCAAGCGCGTCGGCGGCGTGGTCGGGCGAAGGCGGCTCGAGCAGACCGAGTAGGCGCGCCACCATCCGCCCGACCTGGTCCTTGTCGGCGCGCCCGTGTCCGCACACCGCACCCTTGACCTGCTGCGGGGTGTAGGAGCGCGACGGGATCCCCCGCTGGCCGGCGGCGAGCAGCACGACGCCGCGCGCCTGGCCGACCGCAAACGCGGTTCTCACGTTCGCGCCGAAGTACAGCTCCTCGATCGCCACCGCATCGGGCCGGTACCCCTCTAGCAACTCGACCACATGGCCATGGATCTCGGCCAGGCGGCGCTCGAGCCGCGCGGCCGACGGCGTCTCGATCACCCCCGCGGCAAGCATGCTCAGCGTCGACCCGGAGCTCGCGACAACGCCGTAGCCGGTGCTGGCGGTGCCGGGGTCGATTCCCACCACGATCATCAGGTCACCATTCTGCGTCGGAGGCCGGACGCCTCCTGGGAAATCCGGCTCCGCGACCTGCTAGAGCGCCCATCTCTCTCGGAGCCGGATTTCCCAAGGGAATCCGCCGCATCCGCATTCGCAGCCCGTAGCGGGTCGAGGCGGATTCCCCGGGGACGCGGGGAATCCGCCTATGCCGCCTGATCGCCGTTGGGAGGCGGCGCGGCCTGCTCGGCGATGATCTCCGCGCACATATCGACGCACTCGTTGCAGATCGCGACCGCCGGCGTCGGCCCGGCGACGATCGACGCGACCGCGCTGCGGGGCTTCCCGCAGAACGAGCAGCGGATCGAATCCACGGACCGTCTCGGACCAGCAGGTTCGTCAGGCATCCGCGATATCCGCGTTCTCGGTCAGCGCCCGACGCAGGCGTAGTTCGAGTTCGGAGCGGTCATCCGGTACACCTTCCAGGCCCCGACCGTCGCGATCAGCTGCCTCTGTGTGAGCCGGCTGTCGATCGCTGGGGCGATCCCGTCGATCGAGTCGTGCGGGCCGACGAACATCACGCCCTGGTGGCGCATCGAGGTCCCGACGCGGCCAAGCGTCACATGGAGCTTCCACGCCAGCGCGGTCTGGACGCTGTGGTTGACCGCTGCGAAGCTCGACTTGCACGGGAACACGCCGGCGTGGCCGCCGACGGCGGCGACGGCGGCGGTCATCTGGTCGAGACGGGTGACCGCCTGCGAGGCGATCTTCTCCTCGGCGCTGGCCTCGTTGATCCGTCCGCCGACCCACGGCACCGTGATCGCAACGAGCACCGCGGTGAGCCCGACGCCGAGGGCGACCGCGCCCCGATCCTTTGTAACCACGTTCGCGCCGAGCATGGCCAGCCGGACGATCCCGACGCCGGCGAGCACGCAGGTCATGCCGGCGGCGGGCAAGTAGAACCGCTCGAGCCCCGGATAGCCGTCGAGCGTCATCCCGACGACGATCACCCACCACACCACGGTCGCGCCGGCCAGCGATAGGAGCAGCCAGTCGCGGGGCTTGTCGAACCACGCGAACGCCACCGCCACCAAGCCCGCCAGCAGGACGGGCAGCAGTTGGATGTCGATGCCGCGGCCGAGGACGCCGACCAGCGGATGCTTGCCTAGCCCGCCGTTGTACTCCTCGGCGTGGATCGCGGCGAGGAACGGCTGGCCCGAACCGATCCACGGCGGCGCGAACCAGAAGAACGGGATCGAGATCAGGCCGAGCACGACGAGCACGCGCAGCCGCGGCTGCTTCCACCACAGCCAACCGGCGTACACGATGACCAGCGGCCAGGCCTCCGGACGGAGCAGCGAGGTGGCCACCCCGAGCGCGAACGCCCAGCCGGGGCGGCGGTCGAGGAACGCAAGGACGGCCCACAGCGCGGTGGCGATCTCCATCGGCTCGGACGTTCCGCGGAACATCTCGTCCCACCAGTCCTGTGTGATCACGATGCCGGCGGCGGCGATCAGCCCGGCGGCGACGGCGGCCCAGCGCGGTCCGCGGCCGTCACGCGAGACCAGCCGCGAGGCGAGCAGGTAGGCGGCCACCATCCCGAGGAACCCGCCGGCGCGGGCGGTGATCACCCACAGCGTGGGCGCCGCCGCGCTTCCGAATAGGGCCCAGATCGTCGTGAACATCACCGGCAGCGGTTTCCACGACGGTCCGCCGGTGATCGCGAAGCTCAGATGTGGGTCGGTGACCTCCCTCCCCCAGGAGATCCACGCCCAGGGGTCGTAGCTCGGGACCGTCGGCAGGACCGCGGCGGAGATCGCGGCAAGCACGAAGCACGCCAGCACCGACCACAGGAACGGCCCGTAGACCAGCCCGTGCCAGTCCGGAAAGCGGCGCTCGCGGATCGACCGCGACTGCGAGCGTCGCGGCTCCGCGGGCGTCTGCGTGAGCACCTGACCCTCCACCCGACCGGCAGCCTACCCCTCGGAGAAGCGGCAGCGGAGTAGCGTCCCGAGCACCCGGAACCCGTCGAGCGCGGTCAGCTTCTTGCCCTCGTTGGTGGCGCGCGCCCGGTAATGCACCGGCACCTCGAAGATCCGCTCCCCGCGCTGCACCAGCCGCGCGGTGATCTCGGGCTCGATCGCGAACCCCGCCGAGCGCAGCGGCAGGCTACGGAAGACTTCGGTCCGGATCATCTTGTGGCAGGTCATGATGTCGTGCAGATACACGTTGAACAGGACGTTGCACGCGAACGTGACGCCCTTGTTCCCGGCCACGAACAGGAACGAGTGGCTGGTGTAGCCATCGAATGCTCGCACGCCGAAGCTGGCATTGGTGCGCCCGTCGAGCAGCGGCGGCATCAGCAGCCCGAGGTCGGTCGGGTCGTACTCGAGGTCCGCGTCGAAGATCGCTGAGAATTCGCCCTGCGCGTGGGTGAGCGCGGTCTGGACCGCGGCCCCCTTCCCCTTGTTGTGCTCGTGCTCCAGCAGCCGGACCCGGCCGGGCGGGTTGGCCTTAATCAGGTCGCGGAGGATCTCGCGCGTCCCGTCGGTGGAGCCATCGTCGACGACGATCAGCTCGAACTGCGTCGGGAGCGGCGTGTCGAGCACCTCGGCGATCGCACGCTCGACGCGCTCGCGCTCGTTGTACACCGGCATCAGGATCGAGAGCATGTGGGCGTTGGGGTCGGGTCGAACGAAAGTGAGCGGGAGCGCCGGCAACGGCGATACACGGCACCGACCGGAATCGCACCCACGAGGGTCGACGATGCTAGCGGGTCGGCCGGGCGGCACGTCGGGTAGAGCGAGACGGCGATTTGCGACAGGATGCGGGCGTGGATTTCGACCCGTTGCTTGACGGACTGAAGGGCGAGGACCGCGCCGCCCGCGAGCGGCTGCTCGAGCGGCTGGCCGGCGAGGGCTACTCGCTGGAGGACCTGAAGGCCGCGGTAGAGGAGGACCGGTTGGCGCTGCTGCTGGTCGAGCGGGTCCTCGGCGGGCGCTACACCGCCCAGGAACTCGAGGAGCGGACCGGCTTTCCGGCGTCCCAGATGCTGCGGATCCGGCGTCTGCTCGGGCTGCCCGAGCCGGCCCCGGGAGACCACGTGTACGGCGAGGAGGAGATCGAGGCGGCTAGGTCGATCAGTCTGTTCCTCGAGGCTGGCCTCGGCGAGGACTCGATCGCCGAGATCACCCGGGTCCTCGGGGAGGGAATGTCCCGCCTGGCCGCGGCCACGGCGGCGGCGTTTGTCGAGGCGTTCCTCCAGCCCGGCGACAGCGAGGACGAGGTCGCCGAGCGATTCGCCGCGCTCGCCGAGCAGCTGGCCCCCGCGATCGATCCGGTGCTGCGTGCGGCCTACAGGCAGCACCTCGCCGAGAGCGTCCGGCGGGGGATGCTCAGCCCCGCCGAGCGCCAGACCGGTCAGGCCGGCGGCACCCAGGAGGTCACGGTGTGCTTCGTCGACATGGTCGGGTTCACGCGTCTCGGCGCCCAGATCGAGGCCCAGGAGCTCGGCACGCTGGCGAGCAAGCTCGCCGAGCTCGCTACCGACGTGACCGAGCCGCCGGTGCGGCTCGTGAAGACGATCGGCGACGCCGCGATGTTCGTCAGCCCGGAACCGGCGGCGGTGGTGTCGGTCGCGCTGTCGCTGCTCGAGGCCGTCCAGGCCGCCGACCTACCGAGCCTCCGGGCGGGCGTCGCGCGCGGGCCGGCGTTGCAGCGCGCCGGCGACTACTACGGGCACGCCGTGAACCTCGCGAGCCGGGTGACCGGCGTGGCGCGTCCGGGCAGCGTCCTATGCACGGAGGAGGTCCATGACGCCGCCCCCAACCGGTTCGACTGGTCGTTCGCCGGCAAGCACAAGCTCAAGGGGATGTCCGAGCCGATCTCGCTCTACCGCGCCCGGCGCCCGCGCGCCGATGAGCCCGACGCCAGCGCGCAGGAGGACAGGCAGGACCGCCGCTCGTCCGCCGAGGACGCGGCTAAGACTAAGAAGAGATCGAAAGCAGATCGACGACGAACACGAGCGGCGAGTTAGGCGGGATCGTCGGCGGGCTCCCCGCCTTCCCGTAGGCGAGGCTCGCCGGGATGACCAGCTGGCGCCGTCCGCCGACCTTCATGCCGGGAATCCCCTGCACCCAGCCGGGAATCACGCTACCCGTGCTGAGCGCGGTCGTGAACGGCTGGTTGCGGCTCCAGGAAGAGTCGAACTCCTTCCCGGTCTTGTAGAGGACGCCGACGTAGTTGACGGTGACCGTGTCGCCGGCCTTGGCCGTCTGACCGGTTCCGGTGACGAGATCCTTGGTCACGAGCGTGGTCGGGGCAGGACCTGTCGGCACCGTGACCACCGGCTTCTTGGCGAGCGCCGGGGGCGGCTTGGGCGTGGTGGTGACGGCGGCCTGCGTGGCTCCGCTTGACGGCGCGAGCGCGACGCCCGGCGCCTTGGAGCTCGAACCGCACGCGGCGAGCCCGATCGCGAGCACGCTCACCGCGACCGCGAGCACCGGAGTAAGTAGTCGTCGTTTCAACATCGGCGTGTGAGGCTAGCGAGTCTTTCCGAAGAAGCGGCTAATAACCGCGGTTCCGGGAGTGCGGTTCGGGTGCTAGGACGTCCGCGGAACCGCCGGCTCCGGGTCGTGGTTCACGCGCGGATTACATCCGCGGAGCCGCGGTTATTGGGCCACGCGCTCGAGCACGGCGCTGTCCACGTCGAAGTTGGCGTGGACGGCGTTCACGTCGTCGTTCTCCTCGAGCGCGTCGATCAGCTTGATCAGCTTCCCGGCGTCGCTCTCGTCCACCGGAACCCGGGCCCGCGGGC
The DNA here is from genome assembly GCA_963822855.1 of uncultured Solirubrobacterales bacterium. Classification (GTDB taxonomy): domain Bacteria; phylum Actinomycetota; class Thermoleophilia; order Solirubrobacterales; family Solirubrobacteraceae; genus Palsa-465. The sequence goes on from CAWGJE010000003.1 coordinate 617,510, forward strand.
GCTGGGTAACGTCGGCGCTCTCGATCTCGACACCCGCCTCTGAGAGCGCGTCGCGGGCGCCCGACAGGTCGGCGGGTTCGGTGATCACCTCGTACACGTCCTCGTCGAGCGCGATGTCCTCCGCGCCGGCGTCGATCGCCGGTATCAGGTCATCCTCGCTGTAGCGATTCGCGTCGACCACGATCACGCCGCGCTTGTCGAACAGGTAGGACACCGAGCCGGGCTCGCCCAGAGTGCCGCCGTGCTTGCCCAGCACATGCCGCATCTCGGCACCGGTCCGGTTGCGGTTGTCGGTCAGCGCCTCGATCAGCAGCGCGACGCCGCCGGGACCGTAGCCCTCGTAGACGACCGACTCGATCTGGTCGGCGTCGGCGCCCTCGCCGGTCCCCTTGGCGATCGCGCGCTCGATGTTGTCCTTGGGCATCGAGGCGTCGCGGGCCTTCTGGACGGCGAGCGCGAGCGCCGAATTCCCGGTCGGATCGCCGCCGCCTTCACGCGCGGCGATCTGGATCGCGCGCGCCAGCTTGGTGAAGTGCTGACCGCGCCGAGCGTCGACGACGGCCTTCTTGTGCTTGATCGAAGCCCATTTGGAATGCCCAGACATACACCTCCAGTTTAGTGGCCGCTGTCATTCCCACAGCTTCCACGGCGCGTGCCCGTCGGCCCACAGGTCGTTGAGCGTGATCGCGTCCTTGTAGGTGTCCATGCAGTCCCAGAAGCCGTGGTGGCGGAACGCCCGGAGCTGTCCGGCGGCGGCCAGGCGCTCAAGCGGCTCCCGCTCGAGCACGCTGTCCGGCTCGAGCACGTCGAGCGCGGCCGGCTCCATGCAGAAGAACCCGGCGTTGACCCACAGATCGCTCCGCGGCTTCTCGGCGAACCCGACCACCAACCCGTTGCCGTCGAGGCGCGCCACGCCGAACGGGAGCCGAGGCTGAACCACCGCCATCGTCGCGGCGCCGCCATGCTCGCGGTGATAGGCCAGCAGTGCCCCGAGATCGATGTCGGCCACCCCGTCGGCGTAGGAGAGGCAGAACGTCCCGGCGCCGAGCGCCCTCGCCGCGCGGTGGAGACGGCCGCCCGTCGGGGTGTCGACGCCCGTATCGAGGCAGGCGATCCGGGCATCGCGAGGCCAGCTCTCTGCGTCCACGAACTCCTGCACCTGATCCCCCCGGTATCCGGTCAAGAGCTCGAACCGGCGGAAGCCCTGCGCCAGGTAGATCTGGATCACGTGCCACAGGATCGGACGGCCTCCGATCTCGACGAGCGGCTTGGGTAGTGAGGAGCCGCGCTCCTGCAGGCGGGTTCCGCGTCCGCCGCACAGAATCACGACGGTTGGATGATCCGCGTGCACAGCGCAGCGCATTATTCCCCGAGCTTGCACTGGTAATTCGCCGAGTCTGCCGCGGGTAGCATCAGCCGCTGTGAGAGCCGCCGCGAACCCCGACATCTTCAAGGCATACGACATCCGTGGGCTCTACGGGACCGACATCGACGCCGGGACGGCTGAGCTGATCGGGCGGGCGTTCGCGCGCGTCATCGCCGACATCGAGGGCAAGCCGACCACCGCGCTGCGGCTCGGGCTCGGACGCGACATGCGCCTCACCGCGCCGGAGATGGCGAGCGCGTACTGCGAGGGGATGTGCGCCGAGGGCGCCACTGTGCTCGACGCCGGCGAGGTGGGGACCGAGATGCTCTATTACCTGGTCGGATCGCGGGGGCTCGACGGCGGGCTGATGTGCACGGCGTCGCACAACCCCAAGCGCTACACCGGCGCCAAGCTGGTCCGGCACGGCGCGGTGGCGCTGTCGGGCGACGCCGGGATCGGCGAGGTGCGGGCGAAGCTCGAAGCGGGTCTCGACGGCGCGCCCGGTGGCGGCTCGGTCGAGCACGTGACGGTGTACGAGGAGTTCCAGAAGGCCGTGCTGCAGTTCATCGACCCGGCCTCGGTGCGGCCAATGCGAGTGGTCGTCGACGGCGGCAACGGGATGGCCGGGCCTATGGTCGGCCCACTGCTCCGGGAGTTGGGACTTGATCTCATCGAGGCGTACTGGGAGCCCAACGGGCATTTCCCCGACCACGAGCCGAACCCGCTGCTGCCTGAGAACCGCGAGTTCATCATGCGCGAGGTGGTCCGGTTGGGCGCGGATCTCGGGATCGCCTGGGATGGGGACGCCGACCGGTGCTTCTTCATCGACGATCGGGGGTCGTTCGTCGACGGCGACTTCCTGACCGCGCTGCTCGCGGAGTCGATGCTCGCAAAGCATCCCCGCGCGACGATCCTGTACGACGTCCGCGCGAGCCGGGCGGTGACCGACGTCACCGAGCGGGCCGGAGGGCGAGCCCTGATGAACCGCGTCGGGCACGCGTTCTTCAAGACCAGGATGCGGGAGGAGGACGCGACGTTCGGCGGCGAGGTCTCGGGCCACTACTACTTCCAGGACTTCTACTGCGCCGACTCGGGCACGATCCCGGCGCTGCTGATCCTCGAGCTGCTCTCAAAGCGCGGCGCGCGCATGTCGGAGCTGCTCGAGCCGTTCCGATCTCAGTACTTCGTCTCGGGCGAGATCAACTCCGAAGTCGCCGATCCGCAGGCCAAGATCGAGGAGCTCGCCGCACGCTACCAAGACGGCAAGCAGTACCGCCTGGACGGCATCTCGGTCGAGTACGACGACTGGCACTTCAACGTCCGCCCGTCGAATACCGAGCCACTGCTCCGCCTCTGTCTGGAGTCACTGCGCTCGCACGAGGACATGGAGCGTCGGCGTGACGAGGTGCTGGCAGTGATCCGTTCGTGACCGCGCCGGACCGGCGCGCCACCAGCGCCGAGGATGCTCTGGCGCTGGCGCAGCGGGCCGGGATCCACCGGCTCGCGCTGCCGACGCCGTTCCTGGTCGGCCGGGTCAACTGCTACCTGGTCGATGACGAGCCGCTCACGCTGATCGACACCGGTCCGAACTCGGGCAAGTCGCTCGACGATCTCGAGCAGGGGCTCGCCGCCCATGGGCGCCGGATCGAGGACCTCGAGCTGATCATCGTCACCCACCAGCACATGGATCATCTCGGCCTGCTCGAGGTCCTCGCCCGCCGCTCCGGGGCCGAGATCGCGGCTCTGTACCTGCTCGCGCCCTACCTGTCGAACTTCTCGCACGGCGCCGCCGACGACGACGAGTTCGCTCAAGGCGTCATGCGCCGGCATGGCGTGCCGGACGATCTGGCGACCGTGCTCGGGTCGCTGGCGGCGGCGTTCCGAGCGTTCGGGTCGAGCGGCAACGTAACGCGCGAGCTCCACGACGGCGACGAGCTCCGGTTCCGGGACCGGACGCTGCGCGTCCATCACCGTCCCGGACACAGCCCGTCGGACACGGTCCTATGGGACTCAGACCGCGAGATGCTGATCGCCGGCGATCACCTGCTCGCCCGCATCTCCTCCAATCCGCTTGTCTCCCGCCCGCTCTCGGGCGACCCCGATCAGCCCCGTCCCCAAGCGCTCGTCCAGTACATCGATTCGATGCGGATCACCCGCGAGATGCCGGCGCGGCTGGTCCTGTCCGGGCACGGAGACCCGATCCTCGAGCACGCCGAGTTGATCGACGAGCGGTTGCGGATGCACCGCCGCAGGGCGGCCCGGATCCGTCAGATCCTGGACGCACGTCCACTAACTGCATACGAGGTTGCGCTTCGTATGTGGGGCAACGTCGCGGTCACGCAGGCCTATCTGACGCTCTCAGAAGTGCTCGGACACCTGGATTTGCTGGTGCAGGCGGGGCAGGCGACCGAGCAGGTCCATGACGCGGTTGCAGTATTCGAGGCGCTGTAGACGGTCACCCTGCGGACAAGGCCGTCCATAAGGCCTATCGATAACGCCGAGAATGCCGATTAGCAGGGGACATGGTCGGCGACAGCGACACCGGCACCATGCCTGGGGCGCCCGTGATCGGACCGGATTCAAGCGGGATCGCCGCTTCGGAGTACCCGAAATTGCTCGAGCGCGTGCCCGCGATCATCTACGTCGCGGACACCGGCGAGCAGGGGTGCTGGCAATACGTCAGCCCCCAGATCGAGCAGATCCTCGGCTTCTCGGCCGCGGAGTGGTGCGCCAACCCCGAGCTGTGGGCCGAGCGCCTGCATCCCGATGACCGCGAATGGGTCCTGGCGCGCGAGAACACCCTGAATGGCGTCAAGCCCGACGACGCCGCGCTCGAGTACCGGATGCTCCATCGGGACGGTCGGACGGTCTGGATCCGCGACGACGCCGTGCTCGCGCACGGTGAGGACGGCAAGGTCCGATGGCACGGCATGCTCCACGACGTCACCGAGCGCAAGGCGGTCGAGGTCGAACTCGAGCGCCGCGCGGCGCAGCAGTCCGCGGTGGCGCTGCTCGGCGAGCACGCGCTCGAGGGAGCGAGCACCGACGACCTCATGCACGAGGCCGTCGCTGGCGCGGCCCACATGCTGGGCGCCGAGATCTCGGCGGTGTGGCAGTACCTGCCCGACGAGGATTGCCTGCTCCTGCGCAGCGGGATCGGCTGGCCCGACAGCGAGATCGGAAAGCTCCGGTATCCCGCGGGCGAGGGGTCGCAGGCGGGGTACACCCTGCTGGCCGGGGCGCCGGTCGTGGTCGAAGATTGGGACGCCGAGCGCCGTTTCGATCAGCCGAACTTTCGCGGCCGGCGCACGGGCTCTGGGCTGTCGGTGAAGATCGAGGGGGGCTCGCGCGGACCATTCGGAGTGCTCGTGGTTCAGTCGATGCGCTCTCGAGGGTTCGCGCCCCGCGACGTCGACTTCCTTCAGTCACTGGCCAACGTGCTCGCTGACGCGCTCGAGCGCCAGGCGGTCGAGGACGCGATCCGCGAGCGGGCCGTGCACGACCCGCTGACCGGGCTCCCCAACCGGGTGCTGTTCGTCGACCGGCTCGAGCACGCGCTCGCGCGGCTCGGGCGCCAGGACTCGCTGGCCGCGATCCTGTTCCTCGATCTCGACCACTTCAAGCTCGTCAACGACAGCCTCGGGCATCACGTCGGAGATGAGCTGCTGGCCGCCGCCGCGCCCCGGTTGAAGCACGCTTTGCGCGGCAGCGACACGGTGGCCCGGTTCGGTGGCGACGAGTTCGGGATCCTGCTCGAGGACATCGCCTCAGAGCGCGACGCGATCGACACCGCGGAGCGGATCGCGGCGACGTTCGCGCGGCCGTTCGTCCTCTCAGGGAGCGAGCACTTCGTCACGACCAGCATCGGGATCGCGCTCGCCACCGGTGGCGAGCGCGCCGACGAGTTGATCCGCGACGCCGACGCCGCGATGTACCGCGCAAAGGACCGCGGCCGTGCCCGCTACGAGGTGTTCGACGAGGGCATGCGCGGTCGGGCGATCGAGCGCCTGAGGATGGAGAACGATCTACGCAGGGCGCTCGAGCGCGATCAATTGCGGCTCGAGTATCAGCCGGTTGTGTCGCTCACGAACTTGTCGCTCGTCGGGGTCGAGGCGCTGCTGCGCTGGCACCACCCCGAGCGCGGCGAGATCCCTCCGTCGGAGTTCATCCCGATCGCCGAGGAGAACGGGCTGATCGAGCCGATCGGCCGGTGGGTGATCGAGAACGCCTGCCGCCAGGCCGCCCAGTGGTACGGCGCGCGACCCGATTCGGCCCCGCTCGCAATCTCGGTCAACCTGTCGGCGGTCCAGGTGGCGCGGCGCACGCTGCCCGAGGTCGTCCGCGCCGCGCTTGGCGCCAGCGGGCTCGATCCCGCCTGCCTGAGCCTCGAGATCACCGAAACCGTGATGGTCCGGGATGCCGACGGTCTCAAGGACATCCTCCATGCGCTCAAGGCGCTCGGCGTCCGCCTGGTGCTCGATGACTTCGGCACAGGCTACTCGTCGCTCAGCTACCTGACGCGGTTGCCGCTCGACGTGCTGAAGGTCGACCGTTCGTTCGTCGACGGGCTCGGCAACGAGCCGCGCGACACCGCGATCACCGAAACGATCATCGCGATGTCCCGCGCGCTGTCGCTCGACGTCGTCGCCGAGGGCGTCGAGACCTCCGAGCAGGTCAACGAGCTGAGCCGGCTTGGGTGCACGCTCGCTCAGGGATTTCACTTCTCACGCGCGGTGCCCGCGCGCGAGATCACGCACGCGCTCGAGCACGGACCTCTCTGGCTGCCGGCGACCCGCACCGACCGCTAAATCCACTTACGGGTAGGCGCTCGCGCCGGAACGCAGCGGCGACACGTTCGCGTCCTGGCACTCGTACGCGCCGTTCGGGATCGAGGTCCGGACCGTGGCGGTGTCGTTCGGCGGGATCACCTGGAGCGCATACGCGGTCGCGCACCCGTTCGAGGTCGCCACGCCGTGGCCGACGTCGAGCCGGAACGATGCGCTCCCGCCAGGGGCGATCACGAGTGGCATGGCCGGCGTCGACCCGAAGAAATCATTGGTCGTGTGGTGCGGAATTGTCGGCAGCGGGTTCCCTGACTGGCCGAGGAACAGGATCCCCGGCCACCCGTAGGTCCGGCACGGGACGCTGCCGGTGTTCTTGAGCACGAAGCCGATCTCGCCGTGGCCCATCCCGCCCTGCTGCCCGAGGAACGAGAGCGACATCGAGGCGGCGCGGCACGGCGGATCGCCCGATGACGTCGTCGTCGTCGCGCTGGTGGAGGTGGTCGTCGACGCGGTCGTCGTGGTCGTCGTGGTCGCGGTGGTGCTCGTCGTGGAGGCGGAGGTGTTCGCGGGCTGCGAGCTCGTGGTCGACGTCGTCCCGATCGACGCCGCCGGCGTCCCTCCGGAACTCCCGCAGGCTGCCAGCGCGGCGGCGACGAGCGCCGCGCTAAGCAGCGGGACCAACCGTCTCATTCGGCGTTGTTCGGGCATTGCGGGCTCACATCCTTCGTGGGCGGGGGGCGAACTTCTCTGGACCCACGAGCGCGTGCCAGTATCAGGGACGCAGATATGGACCGTAGCGAGCAGCTCCGACAGACGCGGCGTCGTCCGCCCCGAAATGCGTTCCTGGCGATGCTCGAACGGTGGCTGCCGTTCTGGGAGCCGCAACTGGTCGTCGCCTGCGCGATCGCGCTCCAGCTGTCCCTGTCCAACGAGGTGACGTTAGGCCCGACGTGGCTGCTTCCGAGCCTCGAAGCCGCCCTGCTGGTCGGGCTGATCATCGTTTCGCCGAACCCCAACGTGCGACATTCCCCCCTGCGTCGGCGAGTCGCGATCGGGATGATCGCCCTCGTCAGCGCCGCCAACGTCTTCTCGCTCGTGAGGCTGTCCCATCAACTGCTGCACGGCGGCAAGCAGAACGGGCATGAACTGATCCTGTCGGGGATCGTCCTGTGGTGCACCAACGTCCTGCTGTTCGGTCTGTGGTACTGGGAGACCGATCGGGGTGGCCCGGTCGCACGCGAGAAGGGCGAACGAGACATTCCCGACTTCCTGTTTCCGCAAATGACCTCTCCCCGCTGGGCGCCGGAAGACTGGATGCCGAGGCTCATCGACTACCTGTACGTTTCGCTCACGAACGCCACCGCGTTCAGCCCCACCGACACGATGCCGCTGACGCCAACCGCAAAGTGGCTGATGGGCGGGCAATCACTCGTGTCATTGGTGACGGTAGGACTGGTCGTGGCCCGTGCCGTCAACATCCTGTCCTGAACGCGATGGCCAACGCTGAACTCACCACTCCCGATCACGAGGCGCTCGAGCGCTCGATCCGGGAGGTCGGCACCGACCTGGCGTCCGCGTTCCCCTCGAGCGCCCGCCATCCTTTGAGAGCGCTCGACCAGCGTGCGATGGATCTGGCCTCCGCGGATCAGGAGCTGAAGGCCGCTCTGTTCCGGTTTGTGGACGTGACGCCGGCGTGCCGGTCGCTCGACGATCTCGCGCGGCACCTGCGCGAGTTCCTGCGTGAGGTCCCCGACGCCCCGCCACCGCTCGCCGCGGCGATGCGGATGGCCGACAACCGAGCCGCGCGGACCGCGATCGGCGCCGCCGCCGCGGCGGGCGTGAAGCACATGGCGCACCGGTTCATCGTCGGCGAGACGCCGGCGTCGGCGCTCGGTGTGCTCCGCGACCTGTGGAACCGCGGCGTGACCAGCTCGGTCGACCTGCTCGGCGAGGCGACCGTCACCCAGCCCGAGGCCGACCGGTACGCGGCCCGGTGCGATGAGGCGCTGGTAGAGCTCGCCCGCGCCCAGCGGTCCTGGCCGCCCCGCGACGTGCTCGAGCGCGACAGCGCCGGTCCGATCCCTCGAACCAACGTCTCGGTCAAGACCTCGGCGCTCACCCCGCTGCTCCGGCCCGACGCGCCGGAGCTCGGCCGGCGTGACGCGGCCGCGCGCCTGCGGCCTCTCCTGCGCCACGCGAACGAGCTTTCAGCCCACATCCACATCGACATGGAATCGCTCGACTCGCGTGAGGCGGTGCTCGATCTCGTGCTCGAGGTCCTGTCCGAGGATGAGTTCACGCGCGGGCCGTCGTCGGGGCTCGTCCTCCAGGCCTACCTGCGCGACTCGCCCGAGCTGCTCGATCGAGTGTTGGAGTGGACGCGCAGCTCGGGTCGGACGCCACCGCTCACGGTCCGGCTGGTCAAGGGCGCCTACTGGGACCACGAGCTGGTCCAGGCCAGCCAGCACGGGTGGCCGACCCCGGTGTTCGATGTGAAGGCCGACTGCGACCGGAACTTCGAGGCGCTCACCGCCCGGCTGCTCGACGCCCGGCCGGCGGTCCGGGTCGCGATCGCCTCGCACAACCTTCGCTCGGTGTCGCACGCGATCGCCTACAACCGGCTGGCGGGCGGCGAGGATCGCGACCTCGAGCTCCAGGTGCTGCGCGGGCTCGGCGATCAGCTCGCCGATGCCCTCGCGTCTCGCGGCTTCCGGGTTCGCGCCTACTGTCCGGTCGGCGATCTGGTCGCGGGCATGGCCTACCTCGTCCGGCGCCTGCTCGAGAACACGAGCAACGAATCGTTCCTGCACGAGCAGGCCAGTGGGACCTCGCTCGAGGTCCTGCTCGCGGCGCCGTAGATGCGCCCCGGCGCGGGGCTGCGCTCAGGTGCCGGGCCGCGGTCAGGCGCCGGGCCGGGCTCAGGCGTCGGGCAGCGCGGCGCCAAAGTGCTGCGCCAGCCGGACCATGCTGCCGTGCGCGCGCTCGAGGCGGGCGGCAACGATCCCGGCGATGTTGCGGATCGCGGTCACGTTGCGAAGCGCCGGCTCCGCAGCGGTGTCCGGGACGATGTTGGGGATCTCGCCCTTCAGCATCCGAGCGCAGTACGTCTGGTCGACCGGGATCACCGCGCCCACGACGAGCACGTCCGACTTGGTCCTCCCGCTCATCGCCTCGATCGTCTGCTCGCGGGCGTCGACGGTCGCAATGTACGCGGCGTCCATTCCGAGTTGTTCGCGTGCGGCGCCCAGTGCACGCTCGACAACGTCGCTCTCGCGGGCGGCTCTGATCTCGCGCAAGGCTTAGGCGAACTCTGAGGAGACCCCGGCTTCCACGGCCCCGATTAGATCTGTTTCCGGTGCGCCGACGGGATTTTTGGCGCTCGGAGCCTCAGCCAGGCCTGAACCGTTCGGTCAGGCGGGCCATGTCGCCCCTGGCCTGATCGACGCGAGCGGCGATGATGCCCGCCAACACTTGCATGAAGCGCAGGTCCTCGGGGCCCATGTCGAACTTCGTCTCGCGGCTCACGCAGCAGAGAGTCCCGTGGATCTCACCGCCGGAGAGGCGTACCGGCACGCCGATGTAGGCGCCGAACTCGCGGGCCGCGTCGAGATCGCGTATCGCGGGCTCGGCGCGGGTGTCGGGCACCACGTTCGGGATGTCGCCGTCCAGCATCCGCCGGCAGAACGTCTGCTCGACCGGCATCACGACCCCCGTGTACGTGTTCACGATGTCTGGCTCGCCGACGATCGCGTGGATCGCCTGTTCCCGAGTGTCGATGGTTGTGACGTACGACGCGTCCATCGTCAGGCGGTCGCGCGCCGCAGCGAGCGCGCGCTCGACCACGTCGCTTTCCTGCGCAGCCTCGATCAGGCCGATAGTCTCGGCGTACTCGGTGGGGACCCGATGTTCCGTGTCCGATTCCATCCCGCGATTAAACAGCGCGCCGGATGCCTCGTGCAATAGCTGATGCAGGTTCCGGGGTTTTAGGGCTCTTGAGCCATAGTTCGGCGCAGCGATGAAGCGCACGTCACGCTGGAGGAGGAGGCTCGCCGGCTTCCTGCTGGTGGCCTTGGGCCTGCTCGCCGTGGCCGGCGTGAGCGCGCTCGTGATCAGGTTTGCGCCGGCATGGTTGGTGTCGACGAAGGGCCTCTCGGGCACGACCCGGCTCAACGAGCTGAGCCGCGTCAGGGTCGCGCTCGTACTGATCGTGGTCTCGGCGCTCGCCGCCGCGGTGGCGGTGTACGCGTTCCGGCTGTCCTCGCGCGACCGTCGGCGCGAGCACACCGAGCGCCAGCAGAACGAACGGTTCATGCGCGCAATCGACCAATTGGGCCATCCCGCGCTCGACGTCCGTCTCGGCGGCATCTATTCGCTCGAGCGGCTCGCGCAGGAATCGCCAGAGGACCACGGTCCGATCATCGAGATCCTCGCGGCGTTCGTGCGCGAGCACGCGCCGTGGCCCGCTGGGGCGGCGGCGCGATCCGGGGACGGGCACGGCCACAGCCGGTCGCCGGCGCGCGGCGGCAACGGGATCGAGCGTCGATCTCGCCCGGCCACCGACGTACAGGCGGCGGTCACCATCCTCGGACGGCGGACGCTCGCCTACGACACTGCCGCCCCCATAGCGCTGCCGCACACGGCCCTCGCCGGCGCGATGCTGACCGGAGCGCACTTCGAAGGTGCCCTGCTGAGCGGCGCGAACTTCGAAGGCGCCGATCTGTTCAAGGCCAACCTGCGGACGGCCGACCTCGAGGGAGCCAACCTGAGAGGCGCCGGCCTGCTGCTCGCCAACCTCAACGACACCGTCCTGTGGGGCGCGAACGGAGAGGGCGCACGGCTGTACGGGGCCAACCTCGAAGGTGCCGCCCTCAAGGGAGCCAACCTCAAGAACGCGGGGCTCACCGGCGCCAACCTGAAGGACGCCGGCCTCCACAGCGCGGTGCTCACCGGCGCCGATCTCACCGGCGCGAACCTCGAGGGCGCCGGGCTCGACGGGGCGAACCTCGAGGGCGCGAACCTCGACGGCGCCAACCTCAAGGGGGCCGTGCTGCTGAACGCGATTTACGACGGCGCGACGATCTGGCCCGCCGGCTTCGACGTCGTCGGTCAGGGCGCCGTCGCGCGTACGTGGGCAGAGGAGCTGAGCCACCTCGCGCACCAGCCCGCGAACGGTCCCCAGGCCGGGTGGACGCACGAGCCCGAGGCCCAGTCGCCGGCGCCCCAGGTCGGCTGGCCGCACGAGCGCGAGGAGTACGCGCCGGCGCCGCCTTCGCATGAGCCCGCCCCGCCCTCGCGCGAGCCCGCCCCACCCTCGCACGAGCCCGCGCCACCCGAGTCCGCGTGGACGCCACCTGAGGCCTCGCCGGCGTCTACGGAGTCGTCTCCGCCGTCCGAGGAGCAACCGCCGGCGACACCCGAGGAGCCCGCGCAGGCGCCCGAGGCCGAGGAGCCCGCGCGGGCGCCCGAGGCCGACGAGCCGGCGCCGCCCGCCGCCGAGTCACAGCCGCCCGAGCCCAGTCCGCAGCAGCCCCTCCGGTGGCCCCCGGACCAGGACAACGGCGCCTAAGAGCCGCCCGCCCAGTGCGCGGCATTTGCCCAGCCCGGGCCTGTTAACGTCGGCTGTAGATGCCATCGCTTCCGTCCTTTGCCAACGAGCCCGTGCTCGAACTGCGGCGCGCGCCCGTGCGGGCCCAGCTCGAGGATGCCCTCGGCCGCCTCAGCCGGACGCTGCCGCTGCACGTGCCGGTGATGGTCGGCGCCGACGAGCGTCTCGGCGAGGAGTTGCATTCAACCGACCCCGGTGAACCGGACCGCGTGGTCGCGGTCGCCGCCTGCGCCACGGCGTCGGAAGTCGCCGCGGCGGTCGCCGAGGCCGAGCGCGGCGCGAGCTCATGGCGAGCGGTCCCCGCCGAGGAAAGGGCGGTGGCGCTGGTCCGAGCGGCGGCGTGGCTGCGCGAGCGCCGCCTCGAGCTCGCGGCGCTCGAGGTCCGCGAGTGCGCGAAGCCCTGGCCCGAGGCCGATGCCGACGTGTGCGAAGCGATCGATTTCCTCGAGTATTACGCCCGCGGAGCGATCGAGCTCGACGTCGGGCCGCCGCTCTTGCAGGTTCCCGGCGAGCGCAATGACATGCGGTACGGGCCCCGCGGCGTGACGGCGGTGGTCGCGCCCTGGAACTTCCCGGTCGCGATTCCGTGCGGCATGACATCGGCCGCGCTCGCCACCGGCAACGCCGTGATCCTCAAGCCGGCCGAGCAGTCGCCGGGATGCGCGCTGATGCTCGTCCGGGCCCTGCGCGCAGGCGGTGTTCCCGCCTCGGCGATCTCGCTGCTTCCCGGGGAGGGCGACGCCGGCGCCGCGCTGGTGGCCCATCCGGGCGTGCACACGATCGCGTTCACCGGCTCGATGCCGGTCGGCGTCGAGATTGCCCGCGCCGCCGCCGAGGTCGCGCCCGGACAGCGCCATTTGAAGCGCGTGGTGGCGGAGCTCGGAGGCAAGAACTGCGTGATCGTCGATTCCGACGCCGACCTCGACGAGGCGGTGCCGGGAATCGTGTCCTCGGCGTTCGTGTACGCCGGCCAGAAGTGCTCGGCGGCGGCGCGGGTCCTCGTCCACGAGGCGATCGCCGATCAGCTGATCGAGCGGGTGGCGGGCGCGGTCAGCGTGCTCGTGGTCGGCCAGGCCGATCAGCTGGGGACCGACGTGCCGCCGGTAATCGAACGCGCGGCTCAGGAACGGGTTGATCGGTACGCCGCAATCGCCCGCGACCAGGGCCGAATCGTGGCGCGGGTCGCCGGCGTGCCCGAGCACGGATGGTTCTGCCCTCCGACCGTCGCCGCCGATCTCCCGCCCGATTCGCCGGTGCTGAACGAGGAGATCTTCGGGCCGCTGCTCGCGATCGACCGGGTCAAGAACGTGGCGCACGCCTGTGACATCGTCGACGGCCTTCCGTTCGCGCTGACCGGGGGCCTGTTCGCCCGCGATCCCGCCACCGTCCGCTACGTCCGCGAGCGGTCGCCGGTCGGGAACCTGTACGTGAACCGCGGGATCACCGGAGCGATGGTCGGCCGCCAGCCGTTCGGGGGCAACCGCCTGTCGGGGACCGGCAGCAAGGCCGGCGGGCCCGACTATCTGCGCCAGTTCGTCGAGCCCCACGTCGTGACCGAGAACACGATGCGCCACGGGCTCGTGGTCTGAGGCGCCCCGATACACCGGAAATCAGGGGGGATAAGTCCACACTCGCCGCCCTCCCGCGCGGTGAATACGGGTTCAGCCACCCATGGTGTGGTCAACCCCACTCTCGCCGGACGCGCGCCGTCGAGTGTCGACTTATCCGGGGTGCCAGAACCCTGCGGATGGCAAGAAATCTCCTAACTGGGGTTGATTTGAGCGCCCGGGCGGTCGATCATCGACACAGACATGCCGCTGCCGCCCTCAGTCGCGTGGAAGCTGTTGCTGGCGCTGGTGCTGGTCGGCGCGATCGTGCTCAGCGCGTTCGCCAGGGCGCCGGCGCGCCCGCTGCCCCGCGGCGAGCTTCGCCGGCTGGTACTCGCGGCGCTGACCCTGTACGCGGTTGGCGTGTTTGCCTCGGTGACCCACCACGCGCTTCTCGCCGGCGTGGTCTACGTGGCCGGGATCGCGGCGTGCGCGCTGGCGGCGTGGCTGTCCCGCGGCAGCGAGCCCGACGATCCGCCCCGCGGCGGGGAGGAGCCGATCGACGAGCAGCCGCCTCCCCAGCCGGACGGCGTGCCGTCGTTCGACTGGCGCGCGTTCGAGCGAGACTTCCGCGAGTACGCGTCGCGCAGGCGCGAGCCCGCCCGTAATCGCTAGGCGTCGCGGCCGCGGCCGTTCATCGCCAGCAGCATCTCGTGCAGGCGAGCGTCTCCGGACAGCTCGGGATGGAACGAGACCGCCACCACGTTGCCCTCCCGGATCGCCACTGGATGCTCCTCGACGCTCCCCAGCACCTCGACGGAGGGACCGTAGTCGGCCACCCAGGGCGCTCGAATGAACACGGCGTGCATCGGGCCGCCCCCCACGCCGGAAACGTCGATGTCGGCCTCGAACGATCTGACCTGACGGCCGAACGCGTTCCGGCGCGTGGTGATGTCGAGCACGCCGAGATGGTCGCGGTCGAGCATGATCATGCCGGCGCACGTGCCGAGCACGGGCGTGCCGGCGCTGGCGAGCGCGCGGAGTGGCTCTGCGAGTCCCTCGCGCTCGATCCCGAGAGTCATCACGGTGGACTCACCGCCGGGGATGATCAGCGCGTCCAGGCCCTCTAGGTCCGCGGGCACGCGCACCTCGCGTGCCTGCGCCCCGAGCGTGCGCAGCACGTTCGCGTGCGCCTCGAAGTCGCCCTGAAGCGCCAGGATGCCGACCACGCGCGGCTGATGATCCCGCGACGTTTCGCCGCCAGGCGAAACTCGCAATGCCGACGAAGTCGGCACCGGCGCTACCAACCGCGGGGGGCCAGCAGCTGCTCGGCCTCGAGCTTGGACGACTCGAGGCTCACCATCGGCTGACCCAGCCCCGCCGAGGCCGCGGCGATCCGGGCGGGATCCCGGTAGTGCGTCGTCGCCTCGACGATCGCGCGCGCCCGGCGCTCGGGGTCCTCGGACTTGAAGATCCCAGATCCGACGAACACGCCCTCGGCTCCAAGCTGCATGACCAGCGCCGCGTCGGCCGGGGTCGCGATCCCGCCGGCGCAGAACAGCACCACCGGCAGTCGCCCGTCGGCGGCGATCTGCCGCACGAGGTGCAGAGGGGACTGAAGCTCCTTGGCGGCGGTGGCGAGCTCGGCGTCGTCGAGCGTCGTCAGGCGCCGGATCTCGGAGCGGATCTTGCGCAGGTGGGTGACGGCGTTGACGATGTCGCCGGTGCCGGCCTCGCCCTTGGAGCGGATCATCGCCGCTCCCTCGCCGATCCGCCGCAGGGCCTCGCCGAGATTGGTGGCGCCGCACACGAACGGAACGCTGAACGCCCACTTGTCGATGTGGTTGGCCTCGTCGGCGGGCGTCAGCACCTCGGACTCGTCGATGTAGTCGACCTCGAGCGCTTCGAGCACCTGGGCCTCGACGAAATGGCCGATCCGCGCCTTGGCCATCACCGGGATCGTGACCATGTCCTGGATCCCCTGGATCATCTCCGGGTCCGACATGCGTGCTACGCCGCCGTCCCGGCGGATGTCGGCGGGCACACGCTCGAGCGCCATCACGGCTGCCGCGCCGGCGTCCTCGGCGATCTTGGCCTGCTCGGGTGTGACCACGTCCATGATCACGCCGCCCTTGAGCATCTCGGCCAGGCCGGCCTTGACGGTGAACGTCGCTTCGTCCCGCGAGGTCTGGGAATTCTCGTCCATCGGAGCCTGAGTTTAGCCGGGCGATAGCTTTCCCGGCGATGTCCACAGCGCCAGTGTTCGAGGGTTCCGATGGCCGTTTCGTCGCGACGGAGCTCGCGCGCGGGCCATGGGATGCGAACGCCCTGCACGGCGGCGCCCCTGCCGCGCTGCTCATGCGGGCGTTCGAGCGACTCCCCGCGCCCGAGGGCCTGAGCCTGGCCCGGGTGACCTATGAACTGCTTCGCCCGGTCCCGGTTGGACCGGTCGAGATCCAAGCCGAGATCACTCGCCCGGGGCGCCGTGTGCAGCTGCTCGAGGGTTCGGTCTTCGCGGGCGGGCTCGAAGTAGTCCGGGCGCGGGCGCTCCAGGTCCAGGGCGCCGACCCCGGCACGAACGGCGCCACCGAGGACACCCCACCCCCACCCGGGCCCGAGACCGGACGTCCGGCGAGGGTGAACGTCCCGCACCGGCCCATGTTCGCGTTTGACGCGATCGAGATCGCGTTCGTTGCCGGCGCCTGGGGCGGCGGCCCGTCCACCGCGTGGTTCCGGCTACGGAGCCCGATCGTCGCCGGCGAGACACCTTCGCCGCTCCAGCGCCTTGCCGCCGCCGGCGACTTCGGCAACGGGATGAGCTCCGTCCTGTCCTGGGACGACTACCTGTACATCAACCCGGATCTGACCTTGTACATCGAGCGCGAGCCGATCGGCGAGTGGATCTGCCTGGAAGCGCAGACCCGGATCGCGCGCGACGGGATCGGGGTCGCCGAGAGCGTTCTCTATGACGAGCGCGGCCGGGTCGGCCGTGCGACCCAGGCTCTACTGGTCGCCCCGCGCTGATGCCTATGCGTTTTCGGGCAACTATTGCCCGAAAACTCAATCGGATCCATCCTTGCCGGCGGACCCGTTCTCCGAGCCGCCGTCGCGCAAATACGACAACAGACCCCCGGCGACCAGGATCTCGCGCTCGTGCTCGGAGAAGTCGTGGCTCAGCGTGAGCTCGTCGCCGCTGTCCTCGATCCGACAAGCAATCGACTCGGCCCCGGACTCCAGCTCCTCTCGCAGCGCCGGCAACGACCAGCACTGCCCCACCTCGGCCTTGTCGTAATCCGCCGAATCCGAGAACGTCAGCGCCACGATCCCCTGCGCGATCAGGTTGCGCCGGTGGATCCGCGCGAACGACTTCGCGATTACCGCCTTGACCCCGAGGTGCAGGGGCGCGAGCGCCGCATGCTCGCGCGAGGAGCCCTGTCCGTAGTTGTCGCCGGCGACGATGAACCCGCTCCCCCACTCCTTCAGGCGCTTGCGGAACTCGGGATCACGGTGGCGCAAAGTGAACTCGGCGATCGCGGGGACGTTCGAGCGGTAGGCCATCACCTCGACGCCGTCGGGCGCGAGGTCGCCGGTCGAGATGTCGTCGGGCTGAACGGTGGCGATGCGGGCCTGGAGCGAGTCGCCGAGCGGCTTGTGCTCGGGCGGGCGCTTGATGTTCGGCCCTCGGGGGATGTCGACCCCCGAAGCTTCCTCCGCCGATGCCGGAGCGAAGATGTGGACGTCCTCGACGTACGGTCGCAGCTCGGGCATCGGCAGCAGCTCGGGCGGGTCCCCGTACGACCGCGGATCCTCGATGACCCCGCTCAAGAGCGAGACCGCCGCCACCGCGGGCGAGCACAGGAACACTGAATCCTCGGGCGTCCCCGACCGGCCCGGGAAGTTCCGGTTGAACGTCCGCAGCGAGTTCGAGTCAGACGGCGGCGCCTGACCCATGCCCACACACGGGCCGCACACCGGTTCGAGCATCCGCACGCCCCCGTCCGAGAGTTGGCGGTATACGCCCGACTCCGCGATCGCGGCCAGGATCTGACGGGACCCCGGAGTGGCGGTGGCGGCGACCGACGGGTGCACGATCTGGCCGTCGCGGTCGGCGAGCACGGCTCCTACGAGCGCGAGGTCGTTGTAGCCCGAGTTGACCGAGGAGCCGATGCAGACCTGGGCGATCGGGGTCCCCAGGACCTCTTCGACCGGCACCACGTTGTCGGGGTTGTGCGGCTTGGCCACGAGCGGACCCAACGAACCGAGGTCGATCTCGACGCAGTCGTCGTACTCGGCCTCCGGATCCGGGGCCACGGACACGAAGTCATCGGACCGATCCTGCCGAGACAACCAATCCCGAGTCACAGAATCCGGTCCGAACACGGCGGCGGTCGCGCCGAGCTCCGCGATCATGTTGGCGATCGTGGCCCGCTCGGGTATCGACAGATCGGCCGTCCCCGAGCCCGTGAACTCGAACACCTTGTTCTTGCCGCCGCTGGCGCTCAGGCGCCGCAACAGCTCGAGGATGATGTCCTTGGCCTGGACCCACGGGCGCGCGAGCACGCCGGACAGATGCACCTCGACCACCTCGGGACACGCGATCTCATACGGGTGGCCGCCGAGCACCACGGCCACGTCGAGCCCGCCGGCGCCGATCGCGATCATGCCCAGGCACCCCGCCTGCACGGTGTGGGAGTCGGCCCCGAGCATCGTCTGCCCCGGCTTGCCGAACCGCTCCATATGGATGTAGTGGCTGATTCCGTTCCCCGGGCGCGAGAAGTGCAGCCCGTACTTGCGCGCGAGCGCCTGGAGCATGCGGTGGTCGTCCGGGTTCTTGTAGTCGAGCTGGACCACGTTGTGGTCGACGTACTGGACGGCGCGCTCGACCTTCACCCGCGGCTCGCCCAGCTCCTCGAACTGCATCAGCGCCATCGTCCCCGTGGCGTCCTGGAGCAGGGCCTGATCCATGCGGATCGAGATCGGCGACCCCGGCTTCAGGTCGCCATCGACCAGGTGCTCACGCAGGATCTGGCGGGTCAGGTTGTCGGGCATCGGGTCAGCTCCTCTCGCGACGGCGTCACGATCGGAACCTACCCACGGCCTGCGCCACTACGCGCCGGTCGGCAGTCGCGGTCGCGGTGGCGTTCGCAAGCGGACCGACATCGCCTCCGACAGCGCGGCCGCGACGACGCCGTCGTGGGCGCGGCCGCCTTCAGCCCCCTGATGGTCCTGCTTGATGAAGCAGCGACCGGCGACCGCGCCCGGGGCGACTTCCTCGACCTCCAGCAGCAGCCCGAAAAGATTGGTCCGACCGCACCCGAAGCACCGCTCGTGGTGAACCCGCGCCACGCCCCCGCCCCCCGGCCGGCTATTTCAGTCGAAACGCTTTGATGCGCACGTCGTACTGCTGGGCGTCGCGCGAATACACCCCGTACGCGAGCGCCTGGATCAGCGACAGCAGCGCGGTGTGCGAGCGGACGAACGCCGGCGTGTTCGACGAGTAGTAGAGACGGATCCTCGCCAGTCGGGCGACCTCGGACAGTGTTGCGTCGGTGATCGCGAGCGTCGGCGCCTTGCGGTGACGGGCCAGCTTCATCGTGCGCGTGATCAGCGGGTGCGGCCTCCCGGCGGACAGCCCGATCACGAGCGTCTGATCGTCGATCCGGCTGAGCCGGCCGAGCGCCTCCTGCGAGGGACTGGCCACGATCTCCGCGCGGAGATCGAGCAGCATCAGCAGGTGGCGCAGGTAGCTGGCGAAGAACGCCATCTGATCGGTGCCGGCGATCAGCACCTTGCCGGCGGACACGATCGCGTCGATCGCGGCCTCGACATCGCCACGCGCGAGCTTGTGCGCGGTGTCCTCGACATTCACGTGGTCGGCGGCCAGCGCGGCCTCGAACTCGGTGTGGTCGAGCGAGAACAGCGGCGCGGCCACAGCGGAAGATCCGTTCACGGCCCCTGGCCCGCGGCGCCGGTACTCATCCCGGGCGGCCTGCTGAAGCTCGGGGAAGCCCTCGAAGCCCAGCGCCTGCGAGAAGCGCACGACCGTGCTCGACGAGGTGCTGGCGCGGCGCGCGAGCTCCTCAGCGGTCTGGAACGCCGCTTCGTCGAGGTGATCGACGATGTATTGGGCCACGTCTTTCTGCGACCGCGAGAACTCGTCGAAGCGGGCGCGGATGTACGCCGAGAGCGCCTGATGGCCGTTGGGCGATTGGGTCGCGGTGGGGATGATGGACTGCTTCATCGGGGGCAGCGGTCTGATTCGACGCCTCCGCCCCGCGTCCTTCACGCTCTTTATTTCGGCCCGGTGCCGAGACCCGGCCCCACGCCTCAGACGAGGACGATCGCGCCCGCGACCGGCTACCCGTGGCGACCAGCGCGCTCCTGATTCTCCTTGCGCTCAGCCAGCACCTGGGCGACGATGTAGACGATCACCACGTTCACGATCACGCCGATGCCGAGGAACGTGAGCAGCAGCGCAATTGTGTAGCCGAGTGAGCTCGTGCTCTGGCCGAGGAAGCCGGCGATCGTCAACATCGCCCCTGGAGCGTACCTCACGGCCCCGGGGGAAAGAGCCTTGAGAGACTTGGCAGCGATCGCGGCCCTGTAGCTCAGTCGGTAGAGCAGCGGACTCATAATCCGTCGCGCCCAGGTTCGAGTCCTGGCAGGGCCATCTCGAAGCGGCGCGGGCGATTGCCGCCGACGGGAAGCCGATGCACGTTCCGCATCGGCTCGGGCGTAAAACTTGCCTAAAACGCTAAAGCTCTCTGGCCAACTGTTCGATACAGGCCGGGATTGAGTTGTAAGGGCAAACCCGTCGCGAGGCGGGGACGCAAAGCCAGAGGTCTCGCGCCGCGAGATAGCTCGGCCGCCTGCTCAGCGTGTTCGACGTTGTTCCTAATAAGGAGGACAAGGATGTCCAGGTTTAAGTTCCGTCACGCTCAGCTGCTGCTGTCGATCATGGCCCTGGTCGCGCTCGTCGTGGTCTCAGGAGCCAGCTGGAAGTTCTAATCCCGATAGGCGACGGCCGGGCGCTCCGGCGTTAGCCGGGCGCCCGGTATCGACCTGATGAAACCTCGCGCCCTCGAGCCTGTCCGCCTCTACTGCATTGCAGTCGCGCTCGTGGGTGCGGCGCTGCTGGCGGCTCTCGTGGCCGGCTCCTCGCCCCATTTCGGCGGGCATACCCGGACGATCGAGTTCCTCGCGCTCGCCGGGAGCGTGATGATCGGAGAGCTGTTCCCGATCGAGGCTCCGCGCCGTTCGGGCGACGGCGAGATCACCGTCTCGGTGATGTTCTCGTTCGCCCTGCTGCTCGGAGTTGGGCTGGTCCCGGCGCTGATCGCACAGCTCCTCGCCTCGATCGTGCAGGACGCGATCGCCCGCAAGCCGTGGTGGCAGATCGGCTTCAACATCGGGCAGTACACGCTCTCGCTGTCCGCCGCCGCGCTTGTGCTGCAGCTTCTCGGCGGATACACGGCGCTGCAAACCGGCGGCTTTCACGCCTTTGATCTAGTCGTCGTGGTCGGCGGCGCGGCCGGCTACTTCGTCGTGAACCTGCTGCTGGTCACGCGCGCCACGACCCTGTACATGGGCACCCCGTTCTCGCACGGACTGCGCAGCGACCTCATGTTCGGCCTGTCGGTGAGCGCGGTGCTCCTGTGCCTCGCCCCGGTGGTCGTGACCGTGCTCCGGTTCAGCCCGATCCTCTACCCCCTTCTGCTGGTGCCGCTCGTCGGCGTGTACTTCAGCGGCCGCCAGACCGTCCGCACCGTGACCGCCGAGCACCTCGCTCGCCACGACAGCCTGACCGAGCTGCCGAACCGGCGCTGGTTCCTCGAGTCCGTAGGACAGGCCTTGAAAAACCAGTCGCTCGGCGCCGGCGGGCTCCTGCTCGTCGACCTCAACGGCTTCAAGGAGGTAAACGACACCCTGGGTCACCATCACGGTGACCTCGTGCTCCAGGAGGTCGGGCCGCGGCTGCGGGCGGCGTTCCGCAGCGAGGATCTCGTCGCGCGTCTCGGCGGCGACGAATTTGCCGTTTTCATGCCGGGCGCCGACGGCGACGCCGCCCAAGCCGCCGTGCAGCGCCTCCAGGACGCCCTGCACCGGCCCATCGAGGTCGACGGCATCAGCCTCGAGCTCGACGCCAGCATCGGCCTGGCCTGGTACCCGGACCATGGGTCCGACGTCGACACCCTGCTTCAGCGCGCGGACGTCGCGATGTACCGCGCCAAGGCGAGCCACCACGCGCTCGTGACCTACCGCCAGGAGGACGACTACCACAGCCCCGAGCGCCTCGTGCTCGCCACCGATCTGCGCCGCGCGCTCGCTGACGACCAGCTGCTGCTCCATTACCAGCCGCAGGTCGAGCTCGGGCTCGGCCGCCCGGTCGCCGCGGAGGGGCTCGTCCGCTGGCAGCACCCTCAGCGTGGTCTGCTCGGCCCGTTCGAGTTCATCGAGGTCGCCGAGCGCACCGGGCTGATCAAGGACCTGACCTACCGCGTGATCGATCTCGGCCTGCGCGACCTGCGCACCTGGAGCGACGACGGCCGCAATCTGTCACTGTCGCTGAACGTCTCGGTCCGGAGCCTGCTGGACCGCCGCTTCCCCGAGGAGGTCGAGAAGCTGCTCGCGGTGCACGGCGTCGAAGGCAGCGCGCTCACGCTCGAGCTCACCGAGAGCTCGCTGATGGTCGATCCCGAGGTCGCCAAGAAGACCATGCGCCACCTCGCCGAGCTCGGCGTCTCGGTCGCGATCGACGACTTCGGCACGGGCTACTCGTCGCTGGCATACCTGACCGACCTTCCGATCGGTGAGCTCAAGATCGACAAGTCGTTCGTGCGGGCCATGGGCTCGGATGCCCGCAACGCGATCGTCGTCCGCTCGACGATCGAGCTCGCCCACAACCTCGGGCTGCGCACGGTCGCCGAGGGGATCGAGGATGCGTTCACGTTCGAGCGGCTGCGGGCGCTTGGCTGCGAGCTCGCCCAGGGCTTCCATATGAGCCGGCCGCTGCCCGCCAACGGTCTGGTGAGCTGGTGGGACGTGCACACACCCACCGAGCCCGTGCCCGCTCGCGAGCCGGTCAGCGTCCCGCGGGCGCTGTCCCCGCGGCTGAGCGTGGCCTGATGCTGCTCGTCGTCACCGCGATCGCACTGCTGATCACGGTCCCGCTCGCCGGCGGGCGACTCACCCGCCTGGCCGGCATCCGCGTCCGCGCGACCTGGGCGGTGCTGCTCGCCGCGGCGATCCAGGTCGGCATCTCGGACGTGGCGCCCGGGGGCAGTCACTGGGTGCACGTCGCGCTGAACATCGCGTCGTACACGCTCGATGCCTGCTTCCTGTTCGCGAACCGGCGGCTCGCCGGCGCGTCGATCATCGCCCTCGGCGCCGCGCTCAACGTCCTTGCAATCACGAGCAACGGTGGCGTGATGCCCGCGAGCGCATCGGCGCTGCGGATCGCCGGGATCGCCCCCCGCGCCGGTTTCGACAACTCCGCGCACCTCGCGCACGCCCACCTCGCGTTCCTCGGCGACGTGATCCCGGTGCCGGGCCCGTGGCCGATCGGCAACGTGCTCAGCGTCGGCGACCTCACGATCTTCGTCGGCGCGTTGATTCTCCTGCACGTCGCCTGCGACTCCCGGCGCTTCCGGCGCCGGCGGCCCCGCACGACGCAAGGCGCCAGAATCTCGCCTGATGCGCGACGTTCGACCGCCGGAATCTAAGGACTCGTTCCTCGCCTGCCTGGCGACGATTCTCGAGCTGCCGTTCGAACAGATGCCGACGCTCGCCGCCGGCGAGGATCCGCCGACCGGCTGGACAGTGTCGCGGTGGCTAGGCGGACTCGGCCTCGGGCTCGCGCGAATCGCCGATCCCGCCTCGTTCGCCTGGGCGGGGCCGTGGATCGGCCGTGCCGGCGACCGCTTCGTCGTGATGTACGGCGTCCCCTCGGGGGTCGTGTGGGACCCCGCCGGGGGCGCGGAGATCGATCGCAAGTCAGTCGAGGAAGGGTTCTTGATCGCCGCCGCGGACATCGCGCTCGCGATGCCTCCGCGTCCCGCCGCACCGCCCGTCGCGGGCACCGTCGAGGTGCTGGCGGTGGCGAGCGCGGCGGCTGAGCCCGCGCGCCTACTCGCAACGGCTCGCGCGCTCGCCGGCCACGGCCTCGAGGGCGACCGGCACGTGGCCGGCACGGGCACCTTCCCGTCGGGGCTGCCGGGCAGCGCGCTGACGATGATCGAGGCCGAGGTGTGCGATTCGTTCGACCCGCCGCTGACGCCCGGCGAGCACCGCCGGAACGTCGTCACACGTGGGATCGACCTGAACGCGCTCGTCGGCCACGAGTTCACGATCGGCGACGTTCCCTGCCGCGGGATGCGACTGTGCGAGCCCTGCACGGTTGTCCAGCGCTACGCCGGCCGGCCGGTGCTGCGGCCGCTCGTGCACCGCGGGGGATTGCGCGCGGACATCCTGCGGGATGGCGACATACACGTCGGAGACCAGGTCCGAGCGGTGTGATCTGGGCCGCCTACGGCGAAGGCGGCCCTCCTAACCCAAATACCGATACGCCGGGATCGTGAGGAACTCGATCAGCTCGGGCGACAGCGCCACGCGCTCGAAGATCTCGCGCGTGTCCCGGGGCCGGCCGGCCTCCCAGGTCTCGTCGCCGACCGCCTGACGTATCTTCGTCGTCTCCTCGTCGAGCACGTCGAGGACCAGCTCAGGCGTCACCCGCCGGCCGTCCTCGAGCTCGACGCCGTGGTGGATCCACTGCCAGATCTGCGTGCGCGAGATCTCCGCGGTAGCGGCGTCCTCCATCATCGAATTGATCGCCGCGGCGCCGCGCCCCGTCAGCCAGAACGAGATGTACTGGAAGCCGACGTTGACGTCGGTACGCAGCCCGTTCTCGGTGACCTGACCGGGGGTTGCGGCCAGATCGAGGAGCTCCACGGCGGTCACGTTGACGTCGTCGCGCCGGCGAGAGAGCTGGTTCGGCGCTCCGTTCAGGCCCTGCTCGAACACCTCCCGCGCGACCGGCACCAGGTCCGGATGCGCGACCCAGGTGCCGTCGTAGCCCTGCGAGACCTCGCGCTCCTTGTCCTTGCGGACCCCGTCGAGCGCCTTCTCGTTGGCCTCGTCATCGCCCTTGCGGCTCGGGATCAGCGCCGACATCCCCCCCATCGCGTGCGCCCCGCGCTTGTGGCACGTCGCCGCCAGCAGCTCGGTGTAGGCGCGCATGAACGGCACGGTCATCGTCACGTCGCTCCGGTCCGGGAGGACCATCTCGCGCCGGTCCGGGAAGCACTTGATCGAGGAGAAGATGTAGTCCCAGCGGCCGGCGTTGAGTCCGGCTGAGTGCTCGCGCAGCTCGTACAGGATCTCGTCCATCTCGAACGCGGCGGGCAGCGTCTCGATCAGCACCGTCGCCTTGAACGTCCCCGACGGTATCCCGAGCGCCTCCTGCGCGAACACGAACACGTCGTTCCACAGCCGAGCCTCAAGGTGGGATTCCATCTTCGGCAGGTAGAAGTACGGCGCGGTCCCGTTTCTGATCAGCGGCCGGGCGCAGTGGAACACGTACAGGCCGAAGTCGAACAGCGAGCCGGACACCGGCTCTGACTCGACGAGCAGGTGTCGCTCGACCAGGTGCCAGCCGCGCGGCCTGACCAGAAGCGTGGCCGGCTTCTCGGAGAGCTCGTAGTGCTTGCCGTCGGAGTCGCGGTAGGTGATCGTCCCGTCGATCGCGTCGCGCAGGTTCCGGTGCCCGTCGACCATGTTGTGCCAGGTCGGGGAGTTGGCGTCCTCGAAGTCCGCCATGAACCCGTCGGCGCCGGAATTCAGGGCGTTGATCGTCATCTTGCGATCGGTCGGCCCGGTGATCTCGACCCAGCGCTGCTCCAGGTCGGCCGGGGCGGGCGCCACGGACCAGTCGCCCTCGCGGATCTCGCGCGTGTCGGGAAGGAAGTCGAGCATCTCCCCTTCGGCCAGCCGCGCTCGCCGGCGCCCGCGCGCCTCGAGAAGTTCCTCGCGCCGGGGCCCGAACCGGTGTTGCAACTCGGCCACGAACTCGAGCGCGTCGGCGTTGATGACCTCGTCGAACCCCGGTTCGACCGCGCCGGCCAACTCGATCCGAGGGTGCCGCGTCACCCGGCCATCCTCTCATCCTCCGCCGGAGCACGCACTCGCCGGCGGGACACCGCCTCGCGCACCGTGTCGGTCTCGGCGGCGCACAGAGCGGCCATCACCGCCGCCACGGCGGCCGCCACCGCCCAGGCCGCGAGCCCGCCGGCGACGGCGTAAAGCACCAGCAGCGCCACGGCGACCCCGAGCTTCTCGTAATCGACCTCGCGGACCATCCGCAGCACGAACGCGGCTTCGCCGACCAGGTACAGCGCGACGCCGCCGCACAGTGCGAGCCGCGCCGGACCCGGCAGCGGCCCGGACACCGAGTCGCGGGTGAGAACCTTGATTCCGACCGCGAAGATGATGATTCCGGCGACGATCACGAGATGTAGGTAGCTGTACCCATCGGCGGCCGCTAGAACCGGATCGTCGTGCTCACGCAGCCGCTCCTCGGCGGTGGCCGCGAACCCCTCGAAGTAGGTCCACCACATCGCGACCGTGATCAGCAACCCCAGCGCCACCGCCACCACGAGCTCGCCGGTGAGGGCGCGATCGGCCGAGGATCCAAGTGCCCCGACCCCGATGGCCACGATCGACTCCCCGAGGCAGATGATCACGAACAGGCTGTAACGCTCGGCGAAGTGCGCCACCGCGACGTGCTGGAGGCCGCGGAGTCGCTCTCGGGTCAGCCACGCGGGGCCGGCGTAGTCGATCGCCGCCGCCAGTACCCACAGCGCCGTCCGCAGCCACGAGCTCGCGAACGAGCCGGCGATCAACAGCGCCATCCCGATGATGACCGTGACCGCGAAGCCGGCGATCGCCGACCACTGGGCGTTACCGCGCCGGGACGCGTCGGCGTAAAGCCCGAGGTGCAGGAACCGGACCACCGCGTAGCTGACCGCGAACAACGTGGCCTCGCTCCCGAAGGCGTGAGGCACCGACAGGCCGGTGATGAAGATCGCCACCGACGAGATCAGCAGGCAGGCGCGGAGCGTCGGCGAGTCGGCCAACTGCGCGTTCGCCGCCCACACGTACGCCGACCACGCCCACCACACGAGCGCGAGCACGAGCATCGCGCGCCCGAACCCGCGCCAGGTGAGATCGCGCCACAGCAGCGTCGTCACCTGGGTGATCGCGAACACGAACACCAGATCCCAGAGCAGCTCGACCGGCGTGGTCCGGCGTTCGTCGTCGACGGCGGTCTGCTCGGTTTCGGCCACGGGGTCAGTATCGCGGTGGCTCGCCTCGGGCCCGGTTCGCTTAGGGTTCAGGCCGGCGTATGAAGCTCGGCGCGTACCTCGGCTACTGGATCCCCGGCCAGACCCCGGCCGACCAGCTCGCGTTCGCGGTCGAGGCGGAACAGCTCGGGTACGACTCGGTCTGGACCGCCGAGGCCTACGGATCCGACGCGGCCACGGTGCTCGCGTGGCTCGCCGGCGGGACGACCAAGATCAAGCTCGGCTCGGCGATCTTCCAGATACCGGCCCGCAGCGCGGCGATGACCGCGATGACGGCGGCGACGATCGACACGATCTCCGGCGGGCGGATGCTGCTCGGGATCGGGACGTCCGGGCCGCAGGTGGCCGAGGGGTGGCACGGGCAGCGCTTCGCCCGTCAGCTGCAACGGACCCGCGAGTACGTCGCGGTGCTGCGGCTGGCGCTCGCGCGCGAGCGGGTCGAGTTCCACGGAGAGACGCTCGAGCTCCCGCTGCCGGACGGGCCGGGCAAGCCTTTGAAGCTGATGATCGCGCCCGTGCAGGACCGGATCCCGATCTACCTGGCCGCGATCGGGCCCAAGAACACCGAGCTCGCCGGCGAGATCGCCGACGGGTGGCTGCCGGCGTTCTTCTCCCCCGAGCACGTGTCCGATGTGCGGGAGCTGCTCGAGGCGGGGGCTGCGCGCGCCGGCCGGTCGCTCGACGGCTTCGAGATGGCGCCGTCGGTCAGCACCTTCGTGTCCGAGGACCGCGCCGCCGCGCGGGACCGGATGCGCCCGGTGCTCGCGCTGTACGTCGGCGGAATGGGCTCGCGCAAGCAGAACTTCTACAACCAGCTCATGCGGCGCTACGGCTTCGAGGACGCGGCGTCGAAGGTCCAGGACCTGTATTTGGAGGGCAAGAAGGAAGACGCAGCGGCCGCCCTTCCCGACGAGCTGATCGATCTGGTCACGCTGTGCGGGCCGAAGGACCATGTCCGGGATCGGCTGGCCGCGTTCCGCGACGCCGGGGTCGGGACGCTCACGGTCAGCCCGATGGCGTTCACCGGGCCCGAGCGGATCGAGCAGTTGCGCGCAGTGGCCGAGCTGGCGGGTTGACCGCGGCGCCAGATCGGCTTCGGTTCTTCCTGGGCGCGTTCGGCGAGCCCGGTCACGCGTTCCCGATGCTCGCGCTCGGGGCCGAATTGGCGGCACGCGGGCACGAGGTCACATACGAGACCTGGTCACGGTGGCGCGAGCACGTCGAGGACGCCGGGATGCGGTTCGTATCCGCCCCTGAGTACGAGCTGTTCCCGGGTGACGGCGAGCCGTTCGAGATATACGAGGCGGTGGTGCGCGCCACGGGCGTCACGCGGCGTGCCGTCGCGGATGCGAGGCCTCATGTTGTGGTGCACGACATCCTGACGCTCGCGCCGGCGATGGCGGGCGAGCTCGAGGGTGTTCCGGTGGCGACGCTGATCCCCCATCTGTACCCGGCCGGGGCCCCAGGGTTCCCGCCGTATGCGGTCGGGGCTCGCCTTCCGCGGACCGGGCTCGGCCGGCGTGTCTGGGCGGCACTGGACGCGCCCATGCAGGCTGGCCTCCGGCGAGGCCGCGCCGAGCTCAATAGCGCGCGGGCTCGACTGGGGCTGCCGCCGGTCTCGCGGCTCCACGGCGGGCTGAGCCAGCGGCTGTGCATGGTCGCGACCTTTCCGCAGCTCGAGTACCCGCGGACCTGGCCGGCCGGCGTGCACGTCGTCGGCCCGGTGATGTGGGAACCGCCGTTCGGCGAGGTCTCGCTGCCGACCGGTCGGGAGCCGTTGGTGCTGGTGGCGCCGTCGACCGCTCAGGATCCGTCGCACCGGCTGCTCCGGGCGGCGCTGTCTGGCCTGGGCGGTGAGCCGATCCGCGTGCTCGCCACGTGGAACCGGCGGCCGCTGGGCGCCCCGGTCGACGTGCCGCCGAACACCCGGCTGGTCGAGTGGGTCTCGTACACGAAGACGATGCCGGCGTGCTCGCTCGTGATCTGCCATGCCGGCCACGGGACGATGGCGCGGGCGCTCGCCTCCGGCTGCCCGGTGCTGGCCGTCCCCCACGTCGGCGACATGGCCGAGAACGCCGCCCGGGCGGACTGGTCCGGCGTCGGGGTCCGCCTGCCGTGGCGGCTGCTCGGGCCGGCGGCGCTGCGGCTCGCGGTTCGCCGGGCGCTGTCCGAGCGCTCGCTGGCGGCGCGGGCTCGAGAGCTCGAGAGCTGGGCGGCCGCTAACGACGGTGCTTCGGCCGCCGCGGACCTGGTCGAGCAACTCGCGCTCGACGGCGGCTGCGGTCCCGTTCAGGCGCGGTCCACCGGGCGGGCGCGGACGAACTCGATCAGCTCCGGCGCGTCGCCCTCGACCACGTCCATCCGCTCCCCCGAGCAGCTGCACAGCTCGACGACCGTGTGGTCGTCGGACACCTCGAGCGCACGCCAGATCGCGCCGTGAAGCTCCCAGTCCTCGAGCTCTGAGACGGTCAGCCCCGACCGCACCGATCAGCCCGCCGCGCCGACGCTCGCGGGCGCACGATGGTCAGTCGCCCAGTCGCTGATCTCCTCCGAGCCGGAGATGACTTCGCCCTCGTCGGTGACGAGCACCGGGACCCAATGGCTCCCGGTCAGGCGTATCACCTCCTTACGCCCGGGGGTCTGGTTGAGGAACGCCGGCAGCACGCCGAGGCCGTAGCAGCGCTGGATATCGGGGTTCCAGCCGGCGTCGCGGAGCGCGTGATAGGCGTTCCCGCAGGGATGGCCGCCCGGACGCGGCGCCGGTTTCCAGGTGCCGTAGCAGACGAACAGCTTCATCGGGACTTCATGGGCGCGGCAGGGACCGCAGCTCCGGGGGTGGGACTCGAACCCACAACATTTCGGTTAACAGCCGAACGCTCTGCCGATTGAGCTACCCCGGATCGACGTCGGGCTCGTCCCGGGACGAGGAGCGCGAACTCTAGCGGGAACCACGGCCGCCGCAGAACGGTGCCCTAACGCGGGCCTAATCCGATGTTCGAACCTGCCAATGTGCCAGCAATCCTCCACAATCAAGCTGACCGCCCGTTCACCTGCCCTTGACGCACGCCGGGCGTTCGCCCCATAGCATCGGCGGCGATTGTCTGATCGATGCTCAAGTGACGGCATGAGGCCTTCGTCTTGACCGGCCGACGCCGGGGCTCGCTGCTCGGGGGGTGGCTGGCGGCTGCGTTGCTCGCCGCCGGCTGCGGCGGCGGCTCGAGCCATCCCGGGAGCCATGTCACGACATCGACGTCGGTAACGAACGGGACGACGACGACCGTGGCGCCGGGTCCCCAGGGCGTCGGGATTCACAAGATCCGCCACGTCGTGATCATCATGCAGGAGAACCGCTCGTTCGATACGTACTTCGGCACCTACCCCGGCGCCGACGGCATTCCGGGGCTGGCGGGGAACCCCGGGACGATCCCGTGCGTCCCGGATCCGGCCCGCGGCGGGTGCGTCCGCCCGTTCCACGATCGCCAGGACCGCGGCCTCGGCGGCCCCCATTCCGCGGCCGCTTCCAATGCCGACATCAACGGCGGGACTATGGACGGATTCGTCGGCGAGCAGGAGCGGGGGATGTCCGGCTGCGCGCAGACGTTCAACCCGGCCTGCGGCAGCGGCGGCGGGACGCCGGACGTGATGGGCTACCACACCGGCGCGGACATCCCGAACTACTGGGCCTACGCGCACGATTTCGTGCTCCAGGACCACATGTTCGAGTCGGTGGCGTCGTGGAGCCTCCCGGCTCACCTGTACATGGTGTCCGAGTGGTCCGCGTACTGCTCGGTTCAGAACGACCCTGCGAGCTGCCGCAGCGCGATCGAGAACCCGCAGAATCCGCCCGACTTCGCCCGCCGGCTCGGCAACCCCCTCCCGACCAATCCGAACTACGCCTGGACCGACCTGACCTGGCTGCTGCACAAGGACAAGGTCAGCTGGGCCTACTACGTCGACGCGGGGAGCCAGCCGGACTGCGACGACAACGCGGCGATGTCGTGCGCGCCGGTCGTCCAGACCGCCAGGACGCCCGGTATCTGGAACCCGCTCCCGTACTTCACCGACGTCCAGCAGGACGACCAGCTCGGGGACATCGAGCCGCTGCCCAACTTCTTCACGGCGGCCAAGAACGGCGATCTGCCGGCGGTGTCGTGGATCACGCCGAACGGCGCCGTGTCTGAGCACCCGCCGGGGCTGATCACCGCCGGTCAGACCTACGTCACCGGGCTGATCAACGCGATCATGCGCAGCCCCGACTGGAGCAGCACGGCGATCTTCCTCGCCTGGGACGACTGGGGCGGCTTCTACGACAGCGTGGAGCCGCCGAAGGTCGACGCCCTCGGCTACGGGCTCCGCGTCCCCGCATTGGTCATCAGCCCCTACGCGAAGCAGGGGTACATCGACCATCAGACGCTGAGCTTCGACGCCTACGTGAAGTTCATCGAGGACGACTTCCTCGGCGGACAGCGTCTCGACCCCAACACCGACGGCCGTCCCGACCCCCGGCCCGACGTTCGCGAGAACGCGCCCCAGCTCGGAGACCTCCAGAGCGACTTCGACTTCAATCAGACACCGGTGCCGCCGGTGTTCCTGCCTGTGCAGCCACAAACGGACCTGATCGCGCCGGCGCCGGGCAGCGCCAGCGCGTCTCGTGCTCGCCAGGCGATTCCGGGCGTCAAGGGGTTGCGGCCGTTTGAGATCGCGGCGGCGGCGAGCTATCTGGTGATGACGCCGGCGGAGCTCCGGGGGGAGCTTGCGTCCGGCAAGACGCTCCGGGAGATCGCCCGGGAGCATGACCGAACGCTCGCCGGCGTCCGGGCGGCGGTGCTCGCTGCGGTTCGCGCCGCGCTTCCGCAGACGCTCAGGTAGGGGGGATCGCGCCCGCGACGGGTTGGGGACGGCGCCCGCGACGGCGCGGTCAGACCGCTTTTTCGAGCCGCGCGTAGACCGTCCGGCGCTCCGCCATCACCGCCTCGCGCTCGCGCGCCAGCTCGGCGACCCCGGTCCCGCCCTCTGACTTGGCGCGGCGAATCGCGCGGTCGATCCGGGCCTGCTCGAGCACCAGGCGGGCGTGCTCGAGCTGATCGTCGCTGACCGCGCCGGCTCGGCCCGCGCGCGCGACCAGGTCGGCGACGACCCGCGCGAGCTGGTCGTCGTCGTCGGGCAGGTCGGCGAGCGGCGACTGGGTCCGGCCGGCGAGATGCCGGGCCGCGCGCCGCATCACCTCGCTCGTGATCAGCCGGTCGAGATCGATCTCGAACAGGACTCGCGCCCCCGCCTGCGGCCGGGCGACGCAGAGCGCGAGGAATGTCCGCTCCGCGCGGAGCCCCTGGTCGAGTGGTTCGCCCCCACCCCCGCCCCCGCGCCCGTCCGCGCTCCCGCTCCCGCTCCCGCCTCCGTTCGTCCGCTCGCCGGTTACGGCGCTCCTCGCGCCAGAGCCGGCGGACGGCGCGACGTCGTGCCGGCCGGAGCTCCCGATCAACGTCGCCAACCGCGCCTCGGACAGCTCGAGTCTGCCCGCGACGCGCCGCAGGAGGTCCTGTCCGAACGCGTTCTGCGGCAAGTCCCTCAGCGCCGGCTGCAGCTCGCGGAACGCGCGATCGCGGCCCTCCGCGCTGCTCGTGTCGTTGCGCTCGAGGATCCGCTCGACGTGGAACTTCACGAACGGCACCGAGGCCTCGACGCGTTCGCGGAGCGCGTCGACTCCGGCCCGCTCGATCAGCTCTGCCGGATCGGTTCCTTCGGGCAGCGGGACGACTCGCAGCTCCAGGTTCCGGTTGTCGGTGACCTGGGCGGCACGAAGCATCGCGTCCTGGCCGGCGCGGTCGGAGTCGAGGCACAGTACGAGCACAGTCGCAACGCGCTCGAGCTGGCGGATCTGCTCCTCGGTCAGAGCGGTTCCCATGATCCCCACGGCGTTGGACAGGCCCGCCTGGTGCAGCGCGAGCACGTCGGTGTAGCCCTCGACCAGGATCACGTTCCCGATTCGGGCCGCGGCGGCCCGTGCGCGATCCAGCCCGAACAGCACCTCCCGCTTGTGGTAGAGCTCGCCCTCGGCGGTGTTCAGGTACTTCGGCCGCTGGTTGTCGCGCATGGCCCGCGCCCCGAAGCCGATCACGTTGCCGCGAGGGTCGGTCGAGGGGAACATGATCCGCTCGCGGAACCGGTCGTAGATCTGGCCTGGACGGTTCTGCGAGCGCTGCGCGAGCCCCGTGACGATGAGGTCCTCGTCGCTGAACCCGGCGCGTCGGGATGCGGTCAGCATGCGGTCCCACGCGCTGGGGGCATAGCCGACGAGGAACTCCTTGAGGGTGTCCTCGCGCAGGCCGCGGCTCTGGAGATACTCGCGGGCGGGCGCGGCCTCCCGCGCCTCCCACAGGTAGCGGGCGTAGTACGTGGACGCCCGGCCGAGCAGCGACTGCAGCCGCTGGCGACGCTGGCGCTTCGCGGCCGCCTCAGGGGCTTCCTCCTCGGTCTGGAGCTCGACCCCGAACCGGTCGGCGAGCGACTCGAGCGCGCCCGGGAAGTCGAGCCCCTCGGTCTCCATCACGAACGTGAACACGTCGCCCGAGGCCTGGCAGCCGAAGCAGTAGTAGACCTTCTCGATGGGATTGACGCCGAACGACGGAGTGCGTTCCTCGTGGAACGGACAGCGGCCGACGTACTCGGTGACGCCGGCCCGGCGCAGCTCGGTGTGGTCTGAGACCACCGCGATCATGTCGACCGCGTCTCGCACGCGATCGCGCGAGTCGGCGGTGAACCTGCTCACGGCGCGAACGCCACCGGCACGGCCAGCGACTCGAACGTGCGGATGCAGAACCGGTCGGTCATGCCGGCGAGCCAGTCGGTCACGCGGCGCGGCACATCGCCGGCCGGGATCGAGTCCGGGATCTCGTCGGGGTGGGCGCAGTAGTAGTCGAACAGTGATTTGACCACGCCGCGGATCTTCTCGTGCTCGCGAGTCGCCTCGGGTCCGAGGTAGACGCGCTCGAACATGAACGACCGCAGTTCGGACATCGCGCCACCGATGGTGTCGCCCTGGACGATGTCGCCCTGTTGCTCAGAGCTCTCGACGAGGTCGTGGACGAGCGTGTCGATCCGGCGCGATCCGGTGTCGCCGAGGATCTCGATCGGCCCCTCCGGCAGATCGCCGGCTGAGAGCAGACCGGCGCGCAGCGCGTCGTCGATGTCGTGGTTGATGTACGCCACCCGGTCCATCAACCGCACGATCTTGCCCTCGAGCGTGGACGGCTCCTGCGCCCGGCCCGAGTGGCTCACGATCCCGTCGCGGACCGGCTCGGTGAGGTTCAGGCCACGGCCGTCGCGCTCGAGCGTGTCGACCACCCTGAGCGAGTGCTCGTGGTGCATGAAGCGCAGGCCGAAACGCTCAGTGAGGCATTGGTCGAGGGCATCCTCGCCGACGTGCCCAAACGGCGGGTGGCCGAGGTCGTGGCCCAGCCCGATCGCCTCGGCCAGGTCCTCGTTCAGGCGCAGCGCCCGCGCCACCGTGCGCGCGATCTGCGTGACTTCGAGCGTGTGCGTGAGCCGCGTGCGGTAGTGGTCGCCGGCGGGCGCCACGAACACCTGCGTCTTGTGCTTCAGCCGCCGGAACGCCTTGCAGTGCACGATCCGGTCCCGGTCTCGCTGGAACGGGGTTCTGATACCGCAGTCAGGCTCCGGACGCTCGCGATGGGCGGGGTACGAGCGGGTCGCTTGCGGAGACAGCTCGCGGGTTTCGCCGACGCGAACCCGCTCGGCGAACGCGGCCGCCACCGGGCCGGAAGGATGGTCGGTTTCCGCGCTGAGTAGCTGGTCGCTCATCGTCTCTCGATTCTGACAGCGCCCGCGACGGGTGCGACGAGTTGTGACAAAGGCGTTGCCGGTGTGTGCGCGGGCGTGAACGCAGCAAACCACGCGCCGCACGGCCACCGAGTCAACATGAGCACCCCCCAGATGCTTAACGCAGCAAACCCGTGGCGTCCGCGCCGCTTTGCTGCGTTTTACATAGGCCCGGCGACCGCCGGACGGCCGCGGGCGGTGCTCAGCAGCGGACGGAGGTGCACGTGCGCGTGGTGCTCGGCGGTCTCGGTGATCGCGCGCTCGGCCTGCGCGAGGGCGAACTCGGAGGCATCCGGCGCCTGCGCCAGCGGCTGGCTGAGCGCGCCTACCAGGAAGCTGTGGGACTCCTGGCTGAGTGGGAACGCAGCCGCCTCGCAGGCATTGCATACGACGCCGCCTGCGGCGGCGGAAAAGCCCTGCAAATGCTCCGATTCGCCGCAGTCGGCGCACGACGCCAGCTGCGGCAGGATGCCGGCGGCGAGCAGCAGCTTCAGGCGAAACGCGAGCCCGTTGGCCGGGCGCGCCTGGCCGGCGTCGAGGTCGAGCAGCGCGAGTTCGTTGGCGAGCAGACGGAACACCTCGGGATGCGGGTCCGGGGTCTCGAACAGGCGGCCGACCGCGTCGCACGCGCGCGCCGCGGCGTCGAGCGTCGCCGCGTGCTCGCGGAGCGATCGGTAGGCGGTGACCGTGTCCACGCTCGTGACCGTGTGCAGGTCGCTGCGGCCCTGGTGGAGGATCACGCGGATGTGGAAGAACGGCTCGAGCCTCGCCCCGAACCGGCTGCGGGCCCGCCGTACTCCCTTGGCGATCGCCGACAGCCGGCCGTATCCGGGCGTGTACAGATGAAGGACGCGATCGGCCTCGCCGTACCGGATCGAGCGCAGCACGATCGCCTCGGTCCTCAGCGACCCGGCCATCGCCCCGCCCGCGCTATACTTAATGAAGCTATGCAGTCCGTCACCATGTACACCACCGACGCCTGTCCGTTCTGCCTGAGGGCCAAGGCGCTCCTCGCCAAGCGCGGCATCGAGTACGAGGAGATCAATCTGGCACGCGACCCGGACGGTCGCGCCGAGTTAGTCGAGCGGACCGGGATGTTCACCTTCCCCCAGATCCTCATCGGCGACGAGACGATCGGCGGGTTCAACGAGCTGGTCGCGGCGGACCGCGCCGGACGGCTCACCGAGCTGCTCGCGGCGTAGCGCCGGCGCCCTCGACGCGCGCACGGCCACGAGCGCCGCGCGGCTTTGGCTGGCAGCGCTCGCACACGTACGTCCCCCTTCCCCCCACGACGATCTTGCGGATCTCCTGACCGCACCGTGGGCACGGCTCGCCGGCCCGGCGGTGCACGAGGAACTGGTCCTGGAAGGAGCCTCGCGCGCCGTCCACATGGCGGAAGTCGTCGATCGACGCGCCCTTCGCCTCGATGCCGGCGCTCAGCGCCTCCTCGATCCCCTCGCGGACGCGCTCCCAGTCTGCGCGCGTGAGCCTGCCGGCGGCGCGCAGCGGATGGATCCGCGCCCGGAACAGCGCCTCGTCGGCGTAGATGTTGCCGACGCCGGCGATCCGCCGCTGGTCCAGCATGAACGCCTTGACCGGGGCGATGCGGCCGCGCGCGAGCTCGCGCAGGTGCGCCGCGGTGAACTCCGGCGTCAGCGGCTCGATCCCGATGCGATCCGACAGGTACTCGTCCCGCGCCGCCGGACCAAAGACGAGGTGGCCCGTCCCGAACCTGCGGGGATCGACGTACACGAGGCGATGCCCGTCGTCGAACTCGAGGATCACGTGCGTGTGCGGTGGCGCCAAAGCGGGGTCGTACAGGAGCGTCCCGGTCATCCGCAGGTGCTGGATCAGGAACCGGTCGCGCGATAGCGACCAGATCAGGTACTTGCCGGCGCGGCCCACGCGCTCGACGGCGGCGCCACGCAATTCGGCCTCGACGGCCGCCGGCGGGTCCGGCCGCGTCCAGCGCGGATCGAGGATCCGAGCCTGCACGATCGTCCGTCCCTCGACGTGCGGCGCAAGCTGGCGGCGGATCGTCTCGACCTCGGGGAGTTCAGGCATGGTCGCTCGGGTCCTGCGCCCCTTACACGAACGATTCGCCGGGAAGCCCGGCCGAGGCCAAGGTCCGCACGCCGCCGAGCCACGCGAGCGCGCTCGCGCCCACGTCGGCCAGGGATCCGTCGTGCCGGCGCGAGCGGTGCCCCGCGAACGCCGCCAGCAGCGGCGCGTGCTCGCGCGTGTGATCGGTCCGCGGCGAGGTCGGGTCGCACCCGTGGTCGGCGGTCAGAACCAGCAGGTCCTCGGGCCCTAGCAGAGCGGCCCACTCGGCAACCGCGGCGTCGATCTCGCGCAGCGCCCGGTGAAAGCCGGCGACATCGTGCCGGTGACCGTAGACCTGGTCGGTCTCAACGAGGTTCGTGAACACGAACCCCGAGCGTAGTGCGCGCATCAGCTCGGTCGTCTCGGACAGCGCGCGCACGTTCGTCGCCCCCGGATGCTGCACGTCGATCCCCACGCCGGCGAACAGCTGCCCGACCTTCCCGACCGTGTGGACCTCGATTCCAGCGTCCTGGATCTCCTGGAGATAGCTGCGGCCGGGCGGGCGGATCGAGAAGTCGCGGCACCGTCGGTGCGCGTCCAGGCGCCGGGCTCACCCGCGAACGGGCGGGCGATGACGCGCCCCACCGCGTGCTCGGGCGGTAACGCCTCGCGGACCTCCGCGCAGATCGCATATAGCTCCTCAGGCGCGAGCCGGTCGAGGTGCGCGGCGATCTGGAGCACCGAGTCCTGGCTCGTGTACACGATCAGCGCGCCGGTCTCGAGGTGCTCGGGTCCGGACTGCTCGATCGCCTCGATCCCGTTGCAGGGGCGGTTACAGATGACGCCCCGGCCGCTCACGGCCGACACGAGCCCGACGATCTCCTCGGGAAAGCCCTTCGGATAGGTGGGCAGCGCCTTCGCCGCTGAGACCCCCATCAGCCCCCAATGGCCCGCGGTCGAGTCCTTTCCGGGCCCGAGCGCGCCGAGGCGCCCGTGCAGGACGGGGCTCGCCGCCGGCGGCACGCCCTCGATCTCGACGATCGAACCGAGGCCGAGCCGGGCCAGCGTTGGCAACTCGAGCCCGCCGGCCTCGTGGGCCAGGTGGCCCAGCGTGTTGGTGCCGGGGTCGCCGTAGTCGGCGGCATCGGGCAACGCGCCGACGCCACATGCGTCGAGCACCACGACGAATGCTCTCCTCAACGCCCCCGACCGTCCGCGTGCGCGATCACGAGCCCGAGGATCAGTCCTCTCCGTCCCAGTAGTCGAGCCGCTCCAACCGAGCCATCAGGCGGACCCCCTTGAACGCGATCTTGTTCGAGCGGGGGTAGTAGCAGACGTCGCCGTTGTGGCGCATCCCGTAGGCGAGATAAGTGAGCCCCGATGGCCCGGCGCGGAACATGTGCGCGACGCCGGTCCCCGCCGGCCGCGAGATCACGTGTCCGGCGCGTAAGGTTGTCTCCTCGTCGCCGAGGACAAGCACGCCACCGCCGTCGAGGATCACGAAGATCTCCTCCTCGAGCGAGTGGCAGTGGGGCGGCGCGGACTCCTTCCCGGGCGCGACCTCGACGTGCTGAATCCCGGTCGTGATCGACCCGGCCGACCGGCCGAGGTTGCGCCGCGTCCTGACGACCCGGGGACGGTCGACGGTGACCGCCTCGACGTCTTCTACATTGACGATCGTCGGTGGCCGTGGCGCGGGCTCCGAGGGGAGCGGGGGCGGTCCGAGCTGACTCTCGAGGGCGAACTGCGTCGAGACGCCGTTGATCAGCCCGGGCAACGAGCCGACCATGCGGCTGCCGACGTACGACATCCCGAGGCGGGGGAAGCCGACGTTCTCGTCATCGCTGCGCTCACCGAACGCGAGCACGTCGAGCGGCTCGAACGCGTGCACCGTGTGCGCGCCGCCACCGGGCAGGTAGACGATGCAGTCGCCGGCGCGGATCTCGGAGGCCTCGCCCGCCTGCCAGGAGAGGCCGCGGCCGCTGAGCACGTAGAAGATCTCCTCCTCGCGCCCGTGCTCGTGGGCCGGCGTCGACCAGCCGCCGGCCGGCACTTCGATCCGGCGAACGCCGACGTTCACGCAGCCGGCCGCGACGCCGACCATCGTCCACCGGCCCTGCAGATGACCGACGGTGCGGTCCCGCGACGGCACCTCTTCGAAGTGTGCGATCCCCACGGCCGGGACTGTACGACGGTACCGCGGCCGGCGTCAGGGCGCTAGTCGTCGTCCGCCGTGATCTGCGCCCGGGGATGCGCGTCGAAGTACACGTCGCGCAGCCGCTCGGTCGACAGGTGGGTGTAGATCTGGGTCGTGCCGATGTCTGCGTGGCCGAGCATCTCCTGGAGGGAACGCAGGTCGCAGCCGCCGGTGAGGAGGTG
The DNA here is from genome assembly GCA_963822855.1 of uncultured Solirubrobacterales bacterium. Taxonomy (GTDB): domain Bacteria; phylum Actinomycetota; class Thermoleophilia; order Solirubrobacterales; family Solirubrobacteraceae; genus Palsa-465. Next base: position 656,431 of record CAWGJE010000003.1, read on the forward strand.
CGTGGCGAACGTGTGGCGCAGCGTGTGCGGGCTCATCCGGTGCTCGAGGCCGGCCGTGCGGGCGTGCCGGCGGACGATCTTGTACAGGCCCTGACGCGTCAGCCCGTCGCCGCGGAGGTTCACGAACACCCGGGTCTCGGGCCGGATTCCCACGAGCTGCGGGCGTGCCTTCTCGAGGTACGCAGACAAGGCGCCGATCGCCTCGCCTCCAATCGGGACGATCCGCTCCTTGGAGCCCTTGCCGCGAGCCCGGAGAATCCCCGCCTCGAGATCGAGCTCGGACAGCTCGAGCCCGATCGCCTCCGACGCCCGGAGCCCGCAGGCGTACATCGTCTCGAGCAGGGCGCGGTCGCGAAGCGCCGCGGGGCTCGACCCGCGCGGCTGCTCGAGCAGCCGCCCGACCTCGTCGCGGCTCAGAACCTTGGGCAGGCGCGCCCGCGAGCGCGGGGCGCGCAGCTCGGAGGCGGGGTCGCGCTCGATGATCTGCTCGCGGCGCAGGTGGCGGTAGAACGAGCGCAGGCAGGCGATCTTGCGCTGGAGCGTCGCCGGCGCGGCCGCCGGCCGCTCGGGGGTGCCGGCCGCAAACTCGGAGATGAACTCCATGAGGTCGACGGTCTTCACCTCGAGCGGGTCGAGGTCGTGGCGGCCGAGGAACTCGGCGAACTGCTGCAGGTCGGACCGGTAGGCCTCGAGCGTGTTACGCGACAGGCCGCGCTCGAGCTCGAGGTAGCCGAGGAAGTCGAACGTCAGGTCGGTGATCCGGGCGCCGTCGACCGAGTGCGCGGTTGCCATGCCTCGGGTATTCGGGGCGCCCGCCGGGGGTCCTGCCGCGGTCGGCTACGTGCGTTCGTAGGCGCACGCCTCGGTGAGGTAGCCGAGCCGCAGCGGCTCCTCGCCCGCGCCGGCCGCCAGCGCGCGCAGCCGGCGGGTCACCGACTCACGCTCATCGTCGGGTAGCGCGGCGATGAAGCTGACCGAGCTGAACCGGTCGACGAACGCGTCGGCGTCGAGGATCTGCTCGCTTGGGACCTCGAGCTCGGCGATCGGCGAGAACAGCCCGGTGGCGGTGATCGAAGGCCGCCACTCGCCGTGATAGTGACTGGGCGCATCGTGCCGGTATGGATCGATGATCTCCTTGACCGCTCGGTGGAGCGGCTGATCGACGCGCCGGCGGTTCCAAACCAGCGCGAACCGGCCACCCGGCGCCAGCACGCGGTGAAACTCCGCCACCGCGGCGGGCCCGTCGAACCAGTGAAACGCCTGCGCGACGACGATCGCGTCGACCGCGCCGTCGTCGATCGGAAGCGCTTCGGCGGTCCCCGCCAGGGCGGTGGCGCCGGGCACGACTCGTTCGAGCACCGCACGCATACCCGCGACCGGCTCGACCGCGATGACCGTGGCGCCGCTCCCGACGAGCTCGCGCGTCAGCTTGCCGGTGCCGGCGGCGACGTCGAGCACCGTCCGTCCCGGACCGAGCTCGAGCTCCTTCGACAGCCACTCGACCACCTCGCGTGGGTAGCCGGGGCGGCCACGCTCGTATGCGTCGGCCCCCTGATCGAACCCTCGGGCGGCTTCGCGGTGGACGCTCATCGGTCCCGGGCCGCCAGCCACAGCAGCGCGATCAGCGTTTTCGAGTCCTCGCACTGCTCGATCGCCTCGTCGAGCCGGGCGAGCGGCCAGGGCACGATCTCGATCCGCTCGTCCTCGTCGCCCGGCAGCTTCGGGCCGTCCGACAGTCCGGTGGCGATGTACAGCCACACGCGCTCGTCGCTGAAGCCGGGGCTCGTGTAGAACGCGAGCAGCTCCTCCCAGTGCTCGGCGCGCTTGCCGATCTCCTCGTCGAGCTCGCGCTTGGCGGTCTCGACCGGCGGCTCGCCCGGAACGTCGAGCTTCCCCGCCGGGATCTCGAGCGAGGCCGACGCCCCGATCACCTCGCGCGGCTGGCGGGTAAGCCAGACGTGCTCGCTGTCGAGCGCGATGATCCCGACCGCCCCCGGGTGCCACACCTTGTCGCGGGTCACCTCGATCCCATCGGCGTGCCGGTAGCGCGCCACGCCAGCCCGGATGACCGCGCCCTGCCATTTCACCTCCGCCCCGAGCAGCTCCGCCGCCGAGCTCATCGCTCGCCGCCTCCATCGCCGGACGTGAGGGCCCGACCGGCCTCGTCGACCACGGCGATCGCGACTTCGAACATCCCCTCGAGCGCGTCGACGCTGATCCGCTCGGTCGGCTCGTGGTTGTGCTCGGCGCCGTCGGCCAGGCACACGCAGGGGAATCCGCCCGCCCTGAAGCTGTTCGCGTCCGACGCGCCGCCGGTGACGATATGCGTCGGCTCGTATCCGCAGGCGCGCAGAGCCTGCTCGGCGACCGTCACCTCGATCGCGCGCGGCCGGATCCGGTAGCCCCCGAACCCGCGCTGGACGGTGACGTCGAGGTCGCATTCGGCCGCGTCGGCACCTTCCTGGAGGTGATCGATCATCTCGGTCACGACCGCCTCGGCGCGCGCCTGGTCGAGGCTTCGCACCTCGGCCAGGATCTCGCAGCGCTCGGGGATCACGTTGATCGCGGTGCCGCCCTTGATCGTGCCGACGTTCGCGACGGTGTCGGCCTCGAGCCGGCCGAGCCGCATCGCCGCGATCGCGCGCGCCGCCGCGACGATCGCGCTGCGCCCCGCCTCCGGGCGGACTCCGGCGTGCGCCGCGCGGCCGCGCAGCTCCGCGGTGATCCGGTGGTGGTAGGGCGATGCCAGCACGATCTCCCCGATCGGCGTGGCGTGATCGAACACGTACCCGAACCGGCTGTCGAGCCGACTGACGTCGAACGCCCCCGACCCGCGCAGCGAGACCTCCTCGCACACGGTGAACAGCAGCTCGAGCCCGACCTCGGGGGGCTTCCGGTCGCCGGCGACCCGCCGCGCCAGCTCGAGGATGATCGCCACGGCGGACTTGTTGTCGGCGCCGAGAATCCCGTCGCCCGCGTTCTCCCAACCCCCGTCGACGAGCACCGGCTCGACCGGCGCGGTCAGCGGCACCGTGTCCAGGTGCGCGCACAGCAGAATGCTGTCGGGGCCGATGCCGGGGATCCGCGCGAGCAGGTTGCCAGCGTCCGAGCCGACGCGGGGGCCGACGTCGTCCTCGTCGACCTCGAGGCCGATGCCTTGCAGCTCTCGCGTGACCCAGTCCGCGCAGGCCCGCTCGTGGCCCGACGGGCTCTCGATCCGGCACAGCGCGGCGAACGTATCGTTCAGCCGCTCACGCTCGGCGTCGGTGGCGCGCCTCACCGCGTGGCGGCAGGCGCGGTGGCACCCTCGCCGTTCTGCGCCGACCCGTTCCCGCCGTGTGCGACACCGTTGACGCCGCGCGCGGCGGCCTCGGTCTGCCCGGCGTACTCGAGCGCCGCGCCAACGAACTCGCGGAACAGCGGCGCCGGCCGCTCGGGGCGAGACTTGAACTCGGGGTGGTACTGCGACGCGACGAAGAACGGGTGCCGGTCAGCGGGCAGCTCGATCGCCTCGACCAGCCGCTCGTCGGGCGAGGTCCCCGAACAGATCAGCCCGGCGGCCTCGAGCCGGCGGCGAAGGTGGTTGTTGACCTCATAGCGGTGGCGGTGGCGCTCGTACACGACCGGCTCGGCGTACAGCTCGCGGATGCGCGAGCCGGCGTGCAGCTTGACCGGGTCCGCGCCGAGGCGCATCGTGCCGCCCATGTCCGCGATCTCCTTCTGCTCGGGCAGGAGGTCGATCACCGGGAACGGCGTCTCGAGGTCGAACTCGGTCGAGTTCGCGCCCTCCATGTCGGCGACGTGGCGAGCGAACTCAGCGACGGCCAGCTGCATGCCCAGGCAGATGCCGAGATACGGGATCTTCTTCTCCCGCGCGATCTGCGCGGCCCGGATCTTGCCCTCGATTCCGCGCCCGCCGAATCCGCCCGGGATCAAGATCCCGCTGGCAGTCTCCAGCCGCGCGTTGATCGCTGGGTCTCCAACCTCCTCGGAGTCGATCCAGTCGACCTCGACCTTGGCGTCGTGGTGGGTCCCAGCGTGGCGCAAGGCCTCGACCACCGACAGGTAGGCATCCTCGAGCCGCACGTACTTGCCGACGAGCGCGATCCGGACGCTGCGGCTGGCCTCGCTCGAGCGCCTGGTGATCTCCGCCCAGTCGCTCAGGTCGGGCTGCGGCGCCTCGATCCCGAAGTGCTCGGCCAGCACGTAGTCATCGACGCCCTCGTCGCGGAACACGAGCGGGACGCGGTAGATGTCGGGCACGTCGAACGCGGACACGACCGCTTCGACGGGCAGGCTCGCGAACAGCGCGATCTTGCGTCGGATGTCGTCTCCGAGCATCGACTCCGAGCGGCAGATGACCATGTCGGGCGCGATGCCGATGCGCCGTAGCTCGTTGACGGAGTGCTGAGTCGGCTTCGTCTTCAGCTCACCGGCGTGACTGATGTACGGGACGAGCGTCAGGTGGATGAACATGCAGCGCCGGCGGCCGACATCGACCGGGAACTGGCGGATGGCCTCGAGGAACGGGAGCGACTCGATGTCGCCGACCGTCCCGCCGATCTCGGTGATCACGAAGTCGACGTCGGTCGCCTCGGCCATCAGCTTGATCCGCTGCTTTATCTCGTCGGTGATGTGCGGGACCACCTGGACGGTTGCGCCCAGGTAATCGCCGCGGCGCTCGCGGCGGATCACGGTGTTGTAGATGCCGCCCGCGGTTACGTTCGACGCCCGGCTCGTGTTGGCATCGGTGAAGCGCTCGTAGTGCCCGAGGTCCAGGTCGGTCTCGGCTCCGTCCTCGGTCACGAACACCTCGCCGTGCTGATAGGGCGACATCGTGCCCGGGTCGACGTTGATGTACGGGTCGAACTTCTGGAGTTGGACGTCCAGCCCCCGCGCGACGAGCAGCCGGCCGATCGAGGAGGCGGCGATTCCCTTGCCGAGCGAGGACACCACCCCACCCGTGATGAATATAAATCGCGTCTCGCCTGAACCCATGTGGTCGCTTCCCGAGTGTAGTCAGGTCCCTGGCGTTTGAAGTTAGCGTCCGCTTCGGACGTCCGGAGGTTGCGGCTGAAATCAGGCGGCGCGGAGCAGCTGGCGGGCGTGGCGGCTGGCGGCCCGGTCACCGTCGGCGGCGCCCAGCATCCGGACCAGCTCGCCCACGACCTCGTCACCCCCGAGCGTGGTCACGGTCGTCCGCGCCGGCACGGCCGCCGTGTCCTTGGCGATCGTGAAGTGGCGCGCGGCCATCGCCGCGACCTGCGGGAGATGGGTGATGCACAGGATCTGCCGACCCTCGGCCAGGGCGCGCAGGTGCTCCCCGACCGCGCGTGCGGTGTGGCCGCCGATCCCGGCATCGATCTCGTCGAACACGAGGAGGGCGTCGTCGGTGGAGCCGGCAGCGTGGCCAGAGTGGGCCACGCTCAGGATCGCCAGCATCACCCGCGACAGCTCCCCGCCCGAGGCGATGTCGCGGAGGGGGCCCGCCGGCATCCCCGGGTTCGGCGCGATCACCAGCGAGACCTCGTCCGCGCCGCGCGCGCCGCACCCGTCCGACCGCGGCCTGACCTCGACGTTGAACTCGGCGTCGGGCATCGCCAGCTCGGCCAGCCGCTCGCGGACCGCGGCGGCGAGCGCCGGCGACGCCTCGTGCCGGCGCGCGGACAGCTCGCGGGCGAGCCGGTCGAGCTCGGCCCGCGCCTCGCCAAGCGTCGCCTCGACCTCCGACAAGGCGATCTCGGCCCGCTCCAGCTCCTCGCGGCGTGCGCGGCAGCGCTCGGCGTGGGCGAGCACGTCGGCGATCGAGCCCCCGTGCTTTCGCTCGAGTCGCGCGAACATCGCGAGACGCTCCTCGACCTCCTCGAGCCGTCCCGGCGATGCCTCGAGCTCGAGCGTGTACGAGCGCAGGGAGCCACTCAGGTCCTGGGCCTCGGCGCCAAGCGCCTGGGCGCGCTCGGCCAGGCCCGACAACGACGGGTCGATGCCTGCGGCGACCGTGAGCCGCCCGGCGGCGTGCGCGAGCATCTCGGCGGCGCCACCGGTCCCGTCCTCGGGCGAGATCGCCTCCGCGGCGCCGGCGGCCGCGCCCTGCAACGTCTCGAGATTGCGCAGACGGTCGCGCTCCACGACCAGCTCGGAGGACTCATCCTCGGTGGGCGCCACGCTGTCGATCTCGTCGAGCTCGAACGCGAGCAGATCGAGCTCGCGCTCGCGGCCGGCGGCCAGCTCGCGCAGCTCCGCCTCGCGTTCCTCGACCCCGCGGACCCGCGCATACGCCCCCCCAACGAGCTCGCGCAGCGCGATCTGGTCGCTCCCGCAGTGGGCGTCGAGGACGTCGAGCTGGACCGCCGAGAGCATCAGCTTGCGGTGCTCGTGCTGACCGTAGAACGAGAGCAGCACGCTGCCGAGCTCCCGCAGGTCCGCGACGGTCGCCGACCTCCCGCACACGTACGCCCGGGTCCGGCCGTCGGGCCACACGCGCCGCGCCAGCACGATCTCCTCGGCGCCTGTCGGCAGCACCTCGGCCCCCGCCAACTCGGGAGGGATCGAGAACACGCCCTCGACGTAGGCCTCGGCGGCGCCGGTGCGGACGACCCCGCTCCCGGCGCGCCCGCCGAGCAGCAGGTCGAGCGCCTGGGCCAGCAGGGTCTTGCCGGCGCCGGTCTCGCCGGTCACGACGTTGAGTCCCGGAGCCAGTGCCAGCTCGGCCCGGTCGATCAGCAGCAGGTTCTCGACCCGGAGTTCTTGCAGCATCGGCGGGGTGTACCACCCGGCCCCGACGGATACCGGATCCCCGCGAGTCGGCTTGATCGCTCAGGCGATGTGCATTTCCGGCAGGCGGTGCCCGAGCCGGCGCACGATCGGCGCCATCAGCGTGGTCAGGGTCGACAGCACCGCGAGCACGCCGAGCACGCGCCAGAAGTCCGCCCCCACAGCGGTCGCGGCGAACATGAACCCACCTGCCACGACTCGCCGCCTCCCTACCCGAGGCGCGCGATCTGGTCGAGGGCTTCAGGCAGCGGACGATGGACATGGCGCTGGCGCGACTGACCGACGGCGGCACACCCCGGCCGGCGCTTCGCACGACGATCAGCGGCTGGCTCGGCTACATGGACGCCGCGATCCTCGACTGGACCCAGCACGGCGATCTCCCGCGCGAGGACCTGCTCGACCTGCTGATCGCCGCCTTCGTCGCCGCGCTGCTATCGGCGCAGGAGGCCGACCCGGAGATCAAGCTCGACCTGAGCGGCTGAGATACGGTAGGGACCCGCACCACCTAGGAGGAGGAGAGCGATGGCCAGCACCGCGTCCCGGCTCGAGCGACGCCACGTCACCACCGGCCCAGCCGACGTCGACGTGTCCGGACTCAAGCGCGCGCTCGAGCGAGTGGTCGCCGGCGAGGTGCGCTTCGACGCGGGCACCCGCGCGATGTACGCCAACGACTTCTCGATCTACCGGGCGGTGCCGATCGGCGTGGTCATCCCGAGGGGCCCCGACGACGTGGTCGCGGCGATCGCGGTCTGCCGGGAGTACCGGGCGCCCGTGCTCCCGCGCGGGTGCGGCACCGCCCCGAGCGGCCAGACGACGAACGTCGCCGTCGTGTTCGACTACTCCAAGTACTACAACGAGATCGTCGAGCTCGATCCGGACATCCGGCAGGCGGTGGTCCAGCCCGGGGTCATCTGCGACCAGCTCCGCGACGCCGCCGAGGAATACAACCTAACGTACGGTCCGGACCCGGCGACCCACGAGTACTGCACGTTCGGGGGCATGCTCGGGAACAACTCGTGCGGCACACACTCGCTGATGGCCGGCAAGACGAGCGACAACGTGATGGAGCTCGACGTGCTCCTGTACGACGGCACGCGCTTGCGGGTCGGCCCGACCACCGACGCGGGGCTCGAGGAGATCATCGCCGCCGGCGGACGCAAGGGCGAGATCTACAAACAACTCCGAGACCTGCGAGACCGCGTCGCCGACCGGGTCAGGGCCGAGTTCCCGGACATCCCCCGCCGCGTGTCGGGCTACAACCTCGACCAGCTGCTGCCCGAGAACGGCTTCAACGTCGCGCGCGCGCTCGTCGGCTCAGAGGGCACCTGCGCGAACATCCTGCACGCGACGGTCCGTCTGGTCCCGAGCCCGCAGCACCGCCGGACGGTGCTGCTCGGCTACCCGGATGTGTTCCAGGCCGCCGACCACGTTCCCGTGATTCTCGAACGAACCACGCCGATCGGGCTCGAAGGCTTCGACGACCAGCTGATCAAGAACATGATCGCCAAGAGCCGCCTCGCCGCCGAGCGGCAGGTACTGCCCGGCGGGCGGGCGTGGCTTTACATCGAGTTCGGCCAGGACGATCCCGACGCGGCGACCGACGAGGCACGCGCCGCGCTCGAGGCGCTGGCCGATGGGCCGCAGATCGACGCGCGGCTGCTCCTCGACAAGGCCGAGAACGTCAGCGCGTGGAAGGTGCGCGAGAGCGCCGTCGGCGACAGCCGAGCCCCCGGGTACATGGATGCCGAGGGCAACTGGGAGGACGCCGCCGTGCACCCCGACAAGCTCGGCGCCTATCTGCGCGACTTCCAGCAGATCCTCGACGACCACGGCTACCGGTGTGTCTACTACGGCCACTTCGGCCAGGGGTGCGTGCACACCCGGATGGACTTCGACCTCAAAAGCGCCGCCGGCGTAAAGATGTTCCGGTCTTTCATGGAGAAGTGCGCCGACCTCGTCGTCGCCTACGGCGGCTCGCTCGCCGGCGAGTACGGCGAGGGCCACGGGCGCGCCGAGCTGCTCCCGAAGATGTTCGGCCCCGAGCTGATGGCGGCGTTCAACGACTTCAAGCGGATCTGGGATCCGGACTGGAAGATGAACCCGAACCGCCTGATCGGCGACGTCAAGCTCGACGAGGGCCTGCGCCTTGGCCCCGACTACCGGCCACCGGAGCTCAAGACCCACTTCGCCTACCCCGACGACGGAGGCTCGTTCGCGACCGCGATCGAGCGGTGCTTCGGCATGGCCAAGTGCCGCAACCTCGGCAGCCTGACGATGTGCCCGAGCTTCCACGCCACCCGCGAGGAGCGCCACTCGACCCGCGGCCGCTCTCGCCTGCTGTTCGAGATGCTCAAGGGCGATCCGGTCACCGACGGGTGGCGCGACGACGCGGTCAAGGAGTCGCTCGACCTGTGCCTGTCGTGCAAGGGCTGCACCGGCGACTGCCCGGTTCAGGTCGACATCCCGACCTACAAGGCGGAGTTCCTCGCGCACTACTACGCCAAGCGCCGGCGGCCGCTGCACCACTACGCGCTCGGCCTCATGCCCTGGTGGGGACAGGTGGCAGCGCGCGCGCCCCGCACGGTCAACGCGCTCAGCCATTTCGAGCCGGCCGCCGGACCTGCGAAGCGGATAATCGGCATGGCCGAGGAGCGAGAGATCCCGAAGTTCGCTCACCAGACATTCCGCAGCTGGTTCGCGGCCCGGAGCGGCGCGACAGCGAGCACCCCACCCGACGCGAACGACGGCCGGCGCCGGGTCGTGCTGTGGCCCGATACGTTCACCAACCTGTTCGAGCCCGACATCGGCAAGGCCGCGGTCGACGTGCTTGAGGCCGCCGGGTTCGCCGTCGAGGTGCCGCAGAAGCACGTGTGCTGCGGACGGCCGCTGTACGACTTCGGGATGCTCGGACTCGCCAAACGCACCCTCGAGCGCACGCTCGAAGCGCTGTCCGAGCCGATCGAGTCAGGCGTGCCGGTGCTCGTACTCGAGCCGAGCTGCGCCTCGGTGTTCCGCGACGAGTTGCGCAAGCTGATGCCGCACGACGAGCACGCCCGGCGGCTCGGGTCCCAGACCTTCGTGCTCGACGAGCTGCTCGACCGCTACGCCCCCGACTGGGCCCCGCCGAACGTCGGCCGCCGCGCCCTCGTCCACGGCCACTGCCACCACAAGGCGGTGATCCGCGGCGATCAGGGGCGCGCTCTGCTCACGCGGGCCGGCGTCGAGGCCGAGATGACCAAGGCGGGCTGCTGCGGAATGGCTGGGTCGTTCGGCTACGGCGCCGGCGAGCAGTACGACGTCTCGATGCGGATCGGCGAGCAGTTCCTGCTGCCGGCGGTCAGAGCCGCGGACGCCGAAACATTGCTGGTGGCGGACGGTTTTTCGTGCCGGACCCAGATCACCGCCGGGACAGGCCGCCGGGCGCTCCACACCGCCGAAGCGCTGGCGCTCGGGCTGCAACCGATTGCGTAACGACTAGCCCTCGTGGGTAGGTGACCTCCGAACGCGACCTTCCGGGCGCGTCCCGGAGGTAGAGGGAGGTCTCGGTGTACAGACAAGTTCTCGATCCGGTTTCCCATTCGCTGGGATTGACCGCAATCTTCGCCGTGCTGCCGCTGGTGGTGCTGTTCGTCCTGTTGGGCGGCTTCAGGATGAAGGCCCAGTGGGCCTCGCTGATCGCGCTCGGGGTTTCGATCCTCATTGCGATCACCGTGTATTCGATGCCGATCGGACAGGCCGGCGACGCCGCGCTCGAGGGGGCGGTGTTCGGCTTCTGGCCGATCATGTGGATCGTCATCAACGCCCTGTGGATCTTCAACATGACCGATGCCACGGGCTACTTCGCGATCCTGAGGCGGACATTCAGTAGCGTCTCGGATGACCCCCGCGTGCAGGTGGTGGTGATCGCATTCTGCTTCGGCGCGCTGCTCGAGGCGCTAGCCGGGTTCGGCACGCCCGTGGCGATTTGCGGCGTGATGCTCGTCGGACTCGGGTTCTCTCCGCTGAAGGCCGCGTCGCTGGCCCTCGTCGCCGACACGGCGCCGGTCGCGTTCGGCGCGATCGCGATCCCGATCACGACGCTCGCGCAGGTGTCGGGCCTGCCGCTTCACGACCTGAGCCAGATGGTCGGGCGCCAGACGCCGTTCTTCGCCCTGATCGTCCCGTTCGCGCTCGTGTTCATGGCCGACGGGCGCCGCGGCGTGCGCGAGGCGTGGCCGGCGGCGCTGACCGCCGGGGTCGTGTTCGCCGTCCTGCAATTTGTGACCTCCAACTACATCTCGACGCCGCTGACCGACATCGTCGCGTCGCTCGGTTCGGCCGCGGCGGTCGTGCTCCTCGTCCAGATCTGGTCGCCGCACACGCCGGGCGCGCCGGCGACAACGGTTTCGCGCCGGCCCGCGATCGCCGGCGGCGCCGTCGCCGACGCCGCGCTCGAGCGGCGCACCCGCTCCGAGGAGGAATCGCCCCCAAGCCGGGGTGAGATCTTCAAGGCGTTCACGCCGTACCTGATCATCATCATCGTGCTCGGGGTGACGAGCATCAGCCCGATCACCAAGGAGCTCGACAAGGCCACGAGCGCGTTCAGCTGGCCCGGGCTGCACGTGCTGAGCGCTAAGGGCAAGGCACCCACGAGCGAGACGTTCAAGCTCAACTACCTGACCGCCGCCGGTACCTGGCTGTTCGTCTCGGGTGTGCTCACGGCAATCGTGTTACGCGTCCGGCCCGCGCTCGCGATGAAGACCTACTGGGACACGCTGGTGCAGCTGCGCTGGGCGATCCTGACCGTGATGGCCGTGCTCGGGATCGCCTACGTGATGAACCTGTCCGGCCAGACGATCACGCTCGGAACCTGGGCCGCGGGCGCGGGCGGGTTCTTCGCGTTCCTATCGCCCACGATCGGGTGGTTCGGGACCGCCGTGACGGGCTCGGACACGTCGTCGAACTCGCTGTTCGGCGCCCTGCAGGTCGCCGCCGCACACAAGGCGAGCCTGTCGGCGACGCTGCTGGCGGGCGCGAACAGCTCGGGAGGGGTGCTCGCCAAGATGGTCTCGCCGCAGAACCTGGCGATCGGCGCCGCCGCCGTCGGGCTCGCCGGCAAGGAGGGCGACATCTTCCGGAAGGTGATCGGCTACAGCGTCGTGTTCGTGCTTCTGATGGGCGTGCTCGCGCTGCTGCAGTCGGGCGCCCTGTCATTCATGGTGCCTTAGAGGCGCGAGCTACCGCACCGACGACAGCCGCCCGAACTTTTCGCGCAGACGGTGGTAGAAGTTCGCGCCCGGCACCTGTGCGAGGCAGCCCTGGCCGTCCACGAACCCCGCCTCGATCTCCTCGCCGGGCGCGAGCGTGGACACCGGCCGGCCGTCGACCGTGACGTCGACCGACTCCTCGCGCGAGCGGTTGAGCACGGTCAGCGCGTCGGTCGGCGCCACCACAAGCGCCCGCGCGGTCAGCGAGTGGGGCGCGATGAACGAAACGACGAAGCCGGCGACGCCCCACGCCATCACAGGACCGCCGTTGGCGAGGTTGTAGCCGGTCGAGCCGGCGGGAGTGGCCACCACCAGTCCGTCGCAGCGGACCCGCCCGATCTCGTCGGCGCCTACCGCGTAGGCCAGATCGGCGACGCGATTGCCGGGCTGGCGGTGGATCGACACGTCGTTGATCGCCAGCCATTCCCCGCTCCTTCCCGACACCGCGATCCCCGGCAGCGAGAGCACGTCGAACTCGCCTTCGAACGCCCGCTCGAACCCGACCTGCGACTCGTCGCGGTCGACGGTGGCGAGGAAACCGATCTCGCCGAAGTTGACCGCGAACACGGCTACGCCGGTTCCGGCGTACTTGCGCAGCGCCGTCAGGATCGTGCCGTCGCCGCCGAGCGCGAAGCAGATGTCGACGTCCAGCGGGCCTTCGACGTCGACCTCGAGCCCCGGCCCGTGCTCGAGCCGGTGCTTGCGCGTCTCCTCGGGATCGATGAACAGCGTCGCTCCGCACCCGCGCGCGATCTCGATCAGCGAATCGATCGCCGGGCGCGTCTCCGACGGCCGCCGGTGGGTCAGCACCGTGGCCGTCCTGACCGGGTTCAAGGCTCCACCTCCCGCGCAGCCGGCTCCAGATCCACCAGTCCGCCGTCCCGGTCGCCCTGGGCCAGCCACACGAACGTCTCGAGGTTTCCCTTCGGCCCCGGCAGCCCCGAGCTCACGTAGCCGAGCACGGTGGCGCCCAGTCCGCGCGCGGCCTCGCCGACGTCGACCAGGGCGTGGCGGCGATGCTCGGAGTCCCGCACGACGCCTCCTTTGCCGACCAACGACCGCCCGACCTCGAACTGCGGCTTGATCAGGGCGAGACATTCGAACCGCTCCGCCGCGCATGCCAGAACAGCCGGCAGCACCTTCGCCAGTGAGATGAACGACACGTCGATCACGATCAGATCCGGCGCGTACGGCAATGCCTCGCCGCGCAGCGACCGCGCGTTGCACCGCTCGATCACCGTCACCCGCGGATCGGTACGCAACCGCCAGTCCAGCTCGCCGTACGCCACGTCGACCGCCACCACGTGCGACGCCCCGGCTTGCAGCAGGCAGTCGGTGAACCCGCCGGTCGAAGCCCCGACATCGAGGGCCCGGCGCCCCGAGACGTCAACCCGCAAGACGTCGAGCGCGTTCCGTAGCTTGACGCCCCCGCGCGACACGAACGGGGGACCCTGCAAGACCTCGAGCTGGACATCGTCGGCGACGAGCTGGCCGGGCTTCTCGGCCCGCCGGCGGTCGGGCAAGAGCAGCACGTCGCCGGCCAGCACCGAGGCGGCGGCCGCGGAGCGCGACGGGAACATCCCCCGCGCGGACAGCAGCGTGTCTATCCGAACGCGCTTCACTGAAGCGGAACGGTACGTGATCGCGTTCAGGCGGCCAGCGTCGACACGGTCTCGACCGCCCAACCGAGCGCGTCGCGGTACGAGCTGGCGATGCCGGGGGCGTGCGATCGGAGCGCCGCCACGTCGAAGTCGCCCTGCTCGTAGCTGACGACGACCTTGAGGATCGCGCCGGCAGGCCCGTCGCGCCTGAGCAGCGCGGCGCTCACCTCATCGGCGAGCGGCAGTTCCTCGACGATCGTCTCGAGCGGCACCTCGAGCAACGCATCGGCGACCGACAGGAGCCCGACCGTGAACAGCTGCTCCCCGGCCACGTCGCCGAGATCCGCGCCGAGCAGCTCGCACATGCGCGCCCGCGTCAGCCCCATGACCGAGAGCTCGCGAGGCGTGTTGGGGCCGCCGGTGAGCGCGACGAGCAGCGCCCAGCGCGACACGCCGCGAGAGCCGAGCATCATCACCGCGTGGCGGATCGAGCCGATGCTGCCGCGCATGCCGATGTAGGCCGAGTTGATGTAGCGCAGAAGCTTCACGCTCAGGCCGACGTCGCGGTCGATCACCTGCTCGAGCTCCTCAATCGTCGCCGACCCGCCCTGAAGTGCCGCCAGCGCAACGAGCGTGCCCATCTCACCGACCGGCACGTTGCGGACGGCCGCTTTGTGGCGGCTCGCGTAGAACGGGCCGGAGAACAGCTCGAACCCGAGATCCTTGGCCTGCTCGAACTCGTTGTAGTCGCGGAGACCCGCGGCCAGCGGCATCGCCCTCGCGGCCTGGATCCGCGCCACCGCGCGCGCCGCGTCGTCGGGCGACCAGCAGTGCAGCTCGACCTCGACCGTGCCGAACAGGTCGAGCAGGGCGGCGTCGAAATCGGGGCCGGGGAGATCGTGCAGCGACAGCGCGTACCCGCGTCCGGTGAGGGCGTCGAGCACGCTCGCGACCTCGGAATCGCAGGCCGTCTCGTGGGGGATCCGCAACAGCACACGATCGGGCCGCACCGGCGGAACCCCGAGCGCCAGCAGGAGCTCTCGGGACAGCGGCAGATGCGCGAGCGCATCGCCCACGAGCTCGTCCAGCCCGACACCGCTCAGGACGTCGCCGAGCAGGCGCGCGGCGGTCGCGTCGGCGGGCGCCGAGCCGTCCGCGGTCGCGTAGGCCACGCGGTAGCCGGTCACGCGCATCTGCCCGTCCACGACGGGCTGACGCGAGATGAACAGATCCGCGGCCGCGGCCGGCGGCTCGGAGGGATCGGAACCCCGGTCGAGCTCTTGCGTTGCCATCAATCCATTGTCGGCATTCCGGGCCCCCGACCACAGGGGTGAATTGGCCCCTTCAACGGTTGGTGGACGCCTAACGCCGTGTCAGCGGACGCCGGGAAACGCCGTCAGGCAGTCGGTACTCCGGTGTACTCCGCCACGGCGGATTCGATCCGCTCGGCGATCCGGGCCCCGGTGAAGCCGACCTCTTCGTGCAGCAGCTTCGGGGCCCCGTGAGTCACGTACCGGTCGGGCAGGCCCACCCGGAGGATTCGAGGGGCCAATCCGGCGTCGGACAGGCTCTCCCAAACCGCCGATCCGAACCCGCCGGCGAGCACCCCCTCCTCGACCGTCACGAGCAGCTCGTGCTCGGCGGCCAGTTGCGCGGCCAGGCCGACGTCGATCGGCTTGGCGAAGCGCGCGTCGGCGACCGTGACCGAAAGTCCGTGCTCGGCGAGGATGTCGGCGGCCTCGAGCGCCTTCCCTACGCCCGTGCCGTAGCCGAGCAGCGCCACGCGCTCGCCCTCGCGGAGGATCTCGCCGGTCCCGATCTCGATCGGCTCCGGCTTCGCCGGCAGCGGCACCCCGACGCCCTCGCCCCGCGGGTACCTCAAAGCGAAAGGACCGTCGTCGTACAGCAGGGCGGTGCGGAGCAGGCGGACCAGCATCGCCTCGTCGCGCGGCGCCGCCAGCACGATGTTGGGCAGGCAACGCATGTAGGCGATGTCGAACATGCCGTGGTGCGTGGGTCCGTCGTCGCCGACCAGCCCAGCCCGGTCCATCACGAACGTGACGTTCAGCTTCTGCAGGCAGACGTCGTGGACGATCTGGTCATACGCGCGCTGGAGGAATGTCGAATAGATCGCGGCGACCGGCTTACATCCCTGCAGCGCCATCCCGGCCGCGAACAGCACCGCCTGCTGCTCGGCGATCCCGACGTCGAAATAGCGATCGGGAAGCTCGCGCTGGAGGATGTTGAGGCCGGTTCCCGAGTTCATCGCGGCCGTGATCCCCATCACCCGCTGGTCGCGCCGGCACTCCTCCACGAGCGCGTTGCCGAACACCTGGGTGTACTGGGGTGGCGCGGGCTTGCCGCGAGACGGCGTTCGGGAAGCGACCGCGGGGGCGCCGTTCGCGATCGACTTCGGCTTGGCGGCGTGCCACTTCTCCATCCCTTCGAGCCCGCCCTCCTCCGAGGGAGCGAACCCCTTGCCCTTGACCGTCGCGCAGTGGACCACGACGGGCCGTTGGGCGATCAGCGCCTCGCGCAGCGCGCGCCTGACCGCGCGAACATCGTGCCCGTCGATCACGCCGATGTACGCGAAGTCGAGCTCCTCCCACCACAGGCCGGGCGCCCAGAACGCCTTGATCGACTCTTTGAAGTGAGGACCCAACCGCTCGAACGCGGACCCGATTCCGGCCGGGAGCTTCGTGAGGCCCTCCTCGAATCCCTCGCGGGCTCGCCACAGCTTGGGATTGAGACGGACGCGGTTGAACTGCCGCGACATCGCACCGACGTTCGGCGCGATCGACATCCCGTTGTCGTTGAGCACGACCACGATCGGCGTGCCCTCGCCGCCGGCCTGGTGGACCGCCTCGAACGCCACGCCTCCCGTCAGCGCGCCGTCGCCGACGACGGCCACGACATGACCGTCCTCGCCGTTGCCGCGTCGCATCGCCTCCTTGATCCCGACCGCGTACCCGATCGCGGTCGACGCGTGCCCGGCTCCCATGATGTCGTGCTCGGACTCGGCGATCGAGCAGAACGGCGCGAGCCCCTGGTACTTGCGAATCGTCTGCAGCCGGTCGCGGCGGCCGGTCAGGATCTTGTGGGGGTACGCCTGGTGGCCGACGTCCCACAGGACCTTGTCGCGGGGCGAGTCGAGGATCGAGTGCAGCGCAACCGCGATCTCGCACGCGCCGAGGTTCGCGCCGAAGTGGCCGCCGATCTCCCCGACGGTGTCGATGATGTGCTCGCGCACCTCCTGCGCGATCTGCTGAAGCTCCTCGTCGCTGAGGCCGTGCAGGTCCTGGGGCTTGTCGATTCGGTCGAGCAGTCGGGTCATCAGAAGGATCGGGTGGCGATGAAGTCGGTGATCTGTCCAAGCTCGTTTGTGTTGGAGCCCGCCCCCGCTGCCTGCGCCAGGGCCGCGAGCGCCCGCCGGTGCGACTCCGCGGCCAGCTCACGCGCTCCGTTGAGTCCGAACTCGGTCACGTATGTTCGTTTACCCAATCGCTCGTCGGAGCCCTGGTGCTTGCCCAGGGTCTCGTCGGATCCGGTCACGTCGAGAATGTCATCCACGATTTGAAAAAGTATCCCCAGCTCCCTCGCAAAGCCGTGGAAGCTGTGGATTCTCTCAGGTTCATCGAGTCCGGCGAGAATCAGCACGCATTCGATGCTCGCGGCGATCAACCGGCCGGTCTTGAGCTCGTGCAGGTGGCGCAGGCCGGCGGGACCGGACGGCGCCGTGCCGGCCACGTCGATGTACTGGCCCGCGACCATGCCCTGGGCGCCGGTGGCGTGCGCAAGCTCTCGCGCGGCCGCCAGCAGACGCTCCGGGGCCGCTTCCTGGCGGGACAGGAGCAGCACGAACGCCTCGGCGTACAGCCCGTCGCCCGCCAGGATCGCGACGTCCTCCCCGAACGCGACGTGGCAGGTGGGCCGGCCGCGACGCAGGTCGTCGTCGTCCATCGCGGGCAGATCGTCGTGGATCAGCGAGTACGTGTGAATCAGCTCGATCGCGGCGGCCAGCGGCAACACCCACTGGGGGTCGCGGCCGATCGCCGACGCAGTCGCGAGGGCGAGCACCGGGCGGATCCGCTTTCCACCCGCGAGCAGCGAGTAGCGCATCGCCTGCTCGAGACCCTCAGATGGTGCCTCCGCGATGAATCGCAGGGACTCGAGGTAGCGCTCGATTTCGGCTCGCAGATGATCGGGGTACGCCGCCGACGAAGCCGGGCCAGGGGACGGCACCGGAGCCGAGGATGGCACCGGATCCTGGCCGCTCGTCGTCTGGAGCCTCGCCGCCGGGAGCACTAGGACGCGGGCAGCGGGAGCTGGCCGGGAAGGTCCGGCAGGGGCTCCAGCGCCGCCCGGGTCCGCGCGTCTACCTGGGAGCTGGCCTCGCCGGCCAGCCGCGCGCATTCCTCGATCAGCGCGAGCGCCGTGTCCACGTCGACGTCCGGGGAGCGAAGCTGCTCGGCAGCCTCCTCCAGACGCGCGCTGAGCTCGGTCAGGGGATCGTTCACGGTCGCTAGGGTAGCGGCTGACAAGGGGCAGCCGGATGCTGCCCCGAGATCAGAAACGCAGGATTGCGCCGATCCCCTGGAGCGGACCGAGGTCCGAATGGTGACGGACCACCAGCACCTCGGCGCCCTGCGCGAGCGCGGCTTCGACCGCGGCCTCGCGGACGTGCTCGATCTGCTCGGTCTCGGACCCGTCCACCGGGCAGGGGTCGCCCGGCTCGAGCATCAGCAGCCCGCAGATCGGGCACCGGGCACCCGGACGGTCGAGCGCGGGCTCGAGCAGAAGCGTCTGCACGCGGCGCTCGTTCAGCGCCGCAAGCGTGTCGTAGGCGCCACCCGCGCCCCGGCCGCCGCTGCCGATGGCGGCTTCGAGTCGATCCAGGGCGTCGCGCTCCGAGCGCTTTTCGTCCTGCACCACGAGCGTCGCCACCGCGGCGCGGATCTGCTCGTCGGTGGCGCTCGACAGATCGACCGCGACCCGCTCGGGAATCACGTGTGGGCGCACATCACCGGCGAGAAAGGCCTCGAACCGTGGCACGATCTCGGTCGGACCCCCGACAGCAAGGCGGTGGAACCGCTCGGTCCGCCAGCGGTGGTTGACCGCGTCAGCCACGCGCCGCAGGTGATCGTCGGTGTCCTTCTCGATGCTGCGCTCGTAGTTCGCCTGCGACCAGCCGCCCTGCTCGTGCTGGCCGCGCACGAACTCGTCGAGCCGCGTCTGCACCTGAAGTCCGTCGGCCGGCCCTTCGAGCACACGGCCGTCGCGGCGGCTGACGAGCGCGACCATCCAGCGGCGCGCCTGGAGTGCCGCGACCAGCGGTTCGACGCACGGCGACGGTCCGACGACCACGCGCGCTTCCGTCGAGGAGAGCAGCTGCATGACCTCGAACAGGTCGAGTTGGCCCGAGCAGAACACGGCGAGCCCGCGGGCTCCCTTGAACGGCGCCTCCGGCGAGAACAGGAACTCGTCGATCCGCTCGACGTCCGCGCGGAGGGCGATCCGGTCGTCGTGACTGAGGCCGTCCTGCGCCTCCACCTCGCGGCGGGCCTCGTCGATCAGCGAGCGGATCTGGGCGGCACGCGCCGGAGGAGTCGCGAAGCGCTCGGGGTCGAGATCGACGTACAGGCTGATCAGCGGGCGGTCCGGCTTATGGTCGATCAGGCGTCTCGCCTGTCCCACTGCTGCGAGCGTGCTCACCGGCTTGCGCTTACCCATCTCGACGAGCTCGAAACCGGACGTCAACCGCCGGCGTCGAGCGCCTCGTTGACGAGTTCGTCGGCCCGGGCGTTGTCGGCGCGCGGGACGCTCCGAATGCTCCAGCGATCGAACTCCCGCAGCGCAGCGATGGCCTCTCCGTGGAGCGGCTTCATCGCCGGATGCTTGACCTTGTAAGCGCCGGTGATCTGGCGCGCGACCAGCTCCGAGTCGTTGACGATCTCGATCTCGCGCGCGTCGCGGGCACGCGCCCGCTCGAGCCCACGCAGCAGGGCCCGGTACTCGGCCACGTTGTTGGTGGCGACGCCGATGCGCTCGCCGAGCTCCTCGAGCACAGCGCCGTCCGGGTCGGAGACCACGACCCCGATCGCGGCCGGGCCGGGGTTGCCTCGCGCGCCGCCGTCCACGTGGACGACGACCTTCACGGATGTCGCCCATCCGCGGGGAGCCGCACTAACCCCCCGATCTCGTGGCGGTCAATCCGTGGCCAGCTCGGGGAGCTCGCCGGTAACGCGCGGACGCCGGCGATCGCGAACCTCGCGATTCCCTCCGCCGGACGAGCTCCGGCCTCGCCGCGAGTTCTTGCGGCGGTCGACGATCACCTCGACGTTGGGATCGCCTGCGTAATAGCTCTCGAGCTTGTCGAGCAACTCGTCGGCGAGTTCCTCTGGGACGACGCAATAGATCACGTCCCTGATGCTAGAGGAGATATCGCGGGGTGGACATCGAACCTTTGTCCATGCCGGGCGGCGTCATCCAGCGGCCGCCCGAGCCGCGTTCCAGTCGTTCCCCGCGGACCGCAGGGCTTCCGGCTCAAGCGGGCCCCAGGGCCCCGTGCTCGTCGTAGGAGGCGTTCGACTGCCGTTCCTGGGGCGTGAGCTCGTCGAGTTCGTACCCCTGCGCGGCGACCCGTACGACCGGCACCTCCTCCGAGAGGTCGACCTCGTAGCGGTACCAGCACAGCTCCCAGGACGCAACGATGTTCACCAGGCTTGCATGATCCGGATTCGGGTGGATCGAGACGTCCGGGGCGCCCAGCGATCGGGCCACCCCGGCGACGGTTCGCCGGTGCTCGGAGTTGTTGAACACCGCCATCGCCGAGGCCATCTTCTGCTCGGCTCCCATCGGCACCGCCCGGACGTGCCGGGGCTCCCGGGTGCTCTCGCGGTCCCGCCGACGCGCGGGCCGGCGGGGTTCAGCGGGCACCGGGGCGGGCGCGGCCGCCGGCCGAGGCTCGGGAGGCGGCTCGTACTCGGCGTCATCCCGGTTCTCGGGCGCCTCATCGGTGGGCTCGCGCCGCCGGCGCAGGCGGCTCAGGAACGATCCGCGCCGGTTCGAGCTCGCCTGGCGCTCGTCGTACTGAGGGACCGTCCCCTCGCGCAGCCAGCCCTCGTTGAGCGCGCGCGGCTTGCACAGCTCGCACACCGAGCGGCGGACGCCGCCGTCGATGTAGACCTCGGCGTGCTCTCCGCGCAGCAACGTGCGTCCGCACACGTCGCAGACGTGGATCGCGGTCGACGGCCGGATGTCCTTAGTGGTGGCCACGCTGGCGACTGTATCGAAGGGACTACGCCTTGACAGCTTCCTTCTCTGCCCTGGCCTCCTCGACCACCTTCCCGGCCAGATGACCCGGGACTTCCTCGTAGCGCAGGAACTCCATCGTGAACTCGCCCTGGCCGCCGGTGATCGAGCGCAGATCCGGTGCGTAGGACAGCATCTCGGCCATCGGCACCTCAGCCTTGACGTCGGTCATGCCGGCGCCCACCGGCTCCATCCCGAGCGGCCGCCCACGCCTCGAGTTCAAATCGCCGATCACGTCGCCGACGGCGTCCTCGGGCGCGGCGACCGTGACCAGCATGATCGGCTCGAGCAGTACCGGCCCGGCCTGCTCCATCGCCTGCTTCATCGCGAGCGAGCCGGCCAGCCTGAACGCCATCTCGGATGAGTCCACCGTGTGGTACGAGCCGTCATACAGGCGCACCCGCACGCCTTTGACGGGATATCCGGCGACGACGCCGGCCTGCATCGCGTCGTGGACTCCCTTCTCCACCGCCGGGATGAAGCCGGTTGGAATCACGCCGCCCTTGATCGCGTTGACGAACTCGAACCCGGGGTGGGCGGGATCATCAAGATTAAGCGGCTCGATCTCGATGTGGCAATCGCCGAACTGGCCGCGGCCGCCCGTCTGCTTCTTGTGGCGCCCGTGGGCCTTGGCGGACTTGCGGATCGTCTCCTGGTAGGGCACGTGCGGCGGGTTCAGGTTGACCTCGGCGCCGAAGCGCGACTTCAGCCGCTCGACGATGACCTCGACGTGGACCTGCGACAGCCCGGCCACGATCTGCTCGCCGGTCTGGTCATCGCGATGCAGGTCGATCGTCGGATCTTCCTCTTGGAGGCGACGGAGCGCGGTGAACACCTTCTCCTCGTCGCCCTTGCTCTTCGGCTCGACCGCAAACGCCATCACAGGCGCGGGCAGCTTGATGCTCGGCATCTCGATCGGCTCGTCGCGGGAGGCCAGCCAGTCGCCCGCCTTGGTCTCCTTGAGCTTGGCCACCGCCCCGATGTCGCCGGGGCCGAAGTCGTTGGCGTGACCGGTCTGATGGCCCTCGAAAGTCAGCAGTTGCCCGATCCGCTCCTTGGTGTGCGTCCGCGTGTTCAGCACCTGCGTGTCCTGCTTGACCACGCCCTGGTAGACGCGGAATATGTTGATACGTCCGGCGAACGGGTCGGCGCGGGTCTTGAACACGTAGGCGAACATCTCCTTGTCCTCGACCGGCTCGAGCGTCACCTCGCCCACCTCGAGGCCGCCGTGCTTGACCGGCGAGGGGAGGTCCTCGACGATCGCGTCGAGCAGGCGGTTGGTGGCGAGGTTGCGCGTGGCGACGCCGCACGTCACGGGGAATATGTGGCCGTGGTTGGTCCCGTCCTTGAGCGCGGTGACGATCTCCTCGTGGGAGATCTCCTCGCCCTCGAGGTAGCGCTCCATCAGCGCGTCGGAGTTCTCGGCGACCTCGTCCATCAGCTTCTCGCGGTACTCCTCGGCCTGCGCCAGGAGCTCGTCGGGAATCGGGATCTCCTTGCAGTTCTCTCGCGCGACGCCGTCGTATTCGTACGCCTTCATGTCGACCAGGTCGATCACGCCCCGGACCTCGTGCTCTGAGCCGATCGGGATCTCGGTCGCCACCACGTGCTGGCCAAAGGCGGATTTGAGCGACTCGAGTGTGCGGAAGAAGTCGGCGCGCTCGCGGTCGAGCATGTTGACGAAGACCAGTCGCGCCAGGTCAAGCTCGGCGGCGCGCTGCCACAGGCGGGTGGCGTGGACCTCGACGCCCATCACCGCGTTGATCACGAACACCGCCGACTCGCACACGCGTAGCGCGCCCAGCGCGTCGGCGATGAAGCTCGAGTCGCCGGGGGTGTCGATCAGGTTGACCTTCCGCTCCTGCCACTCGAACGTGGCCATGGCAGCGGTGATCGACATCTGCCGGGCCTTCTCATCGGGGTCGGTGTCGGACGTGGTGGTTCCATCCACAACCGAGCCCATGCGGTTGATCGCGCCGGCCTCGAACAGCAACGCCTCGTGCAACGAGGTCTTGCCGCTACCGCGGTGGCCGACGAGAGCCACATTGCGGATGCGATCCGCGGCCTTGTGCATACCGTGCTCCTCTCCTTCGGTGACCCTGTGAAACCGAATTTACAAGGGAATCCGGCTCGGGCGCGTGACAGAGCACCACCACCTGTCTCTCAGCCGGATTTCCCGGCCTCGCTTCGCCCGGCCCGTTATTAATCCAGCTCGCCGGCCAGCTTCGACCGGAGTCGCAGAACCGCCTTCGTGTGCAGCTGCGACACGCGGGACTCGGTCACGCCGAGGACCTCGCCGATCTCACGCAGCGTCAGGTTCTCGTAGTAGTAGAGCGCGACGACCAGCTTCTCGCGCTCGGGGAGCGCTGCGATCGCGTCTGCGATGCGGTCGCGCAGCTCTGACTGGTCCATCAACTGCTCGGGGTCGGGGGCGCGGCGGTCGGGCAGCGTGTCTAGCAGCGAGATCGCATCGCCGGTCGAGTCCGACACGCTCCACAGCTCGTCGAGCGCGACGATCGTCGAGTTCGAGATCTGGATCAGCGCCTCCTGGAAGGCCTCGACGGTCAGCGACAGCTCGGTGGCCATCTCGTCGTCGGTGGGAGCGCGCTGGAAGCGGGCCTCGAGCTTCATGTTCGCCCGCTCGATCTCGCGGGCGCGGGCGCGGACCGAGCGCGGCACCCAGTCGAGCGTCCGCAGCTCGTCGATGATCGCGCCGCGGATCCGGGTGATCGCGTAGGTCTCGAACTTGATCTCGCGCGTGAGGTCGAACCGCTGGATCGCCGAGATGAGGCCTCCGAGCCCGTACGAGATCAGATCTGATTCCTCGACGTGCGCCGGCAGGCCCGAGCTCATCCGCCCGGCGACGTACTTGACCAGCGGCGAGTACGCGACGACGAGCCGCTCACGCGCCCGCTCGTCCCCGGTCGCCTTGAACCGCCTCCACAGATCTTGTAGCTCGATCGCTTTGACGTTCGTTTCCAAGTTCCCCCAGACGTTATTAGGCCCGCCTCACGCGCGGGGATGCGCGCGCGAATAGGTAGACCTTAGGCGGGCCGACTCAACGCGAGTGTAAACCTGAGTGGTCGATATGGTCGCATGGCCCAGCAGTTCCTGGATCGCCCGCAGGTCGGCGCCGCCGTCGAGCAGATGGGTCGCAAACGAGTGCCTGAGCGCATGCGGGTGGGCCTGCGCCAGGCCTGGCGAACGGGACATGGCGCGCCTCGCCCAGCCGTTCAGCCGGCGCCTAACGTCGGAGGTCGACAGCCGGCGCCCGGACTTCGACAGGAACAGCGCGCGATCGCGCGCGCGGTCAGTTTCACCCGCGAGCGCCGGGCGGCCGCGTCGGAGGTAACGCTCGAGCGCGCCGAGCGCGTGCTCCCCCACCGGGACCAGCCGAGTCTTCCCGCCCTTCCCCTCGACCCGCACCGACTCGGCGTCGAAATCGATCGCCTCGAGGTCGAGCGTGACCAACTCCTCGGCGCGCAGGCCGCACGCGTACGCCAGCTCGAACAGCGCGCGGTCACGCAGCTCGAGCGGCGTGGTAGCGGGGATCGAGTCGAGCAGCGCCGCCACCTCGGTGGCCTTCAGGACGTGCGGCAGGCGCTGGGGCTTCTTCGGTGAGCTCAGCAGCTCGGCCGGGTTGTCCTCGCGCGCGCCGATCTCCATCTGACTGCGAAACAGGCCCCTCAGCGCGGCCAGCCGGCGCGCGATCGTCGCTGGGGCGACCCCGTGCTCCGACAGCCCGGCGGCGTACCGGCGAAGCGTGCGGATGTCAACCTGGGCGGGCTCGGTGGGATTGGCGGGGTCGGATTCCCGGGCCCAGGCCGCGAAATGCCGGCAGTCGGCGCTGTACGCATCTCGCGTCTTCTCGGCGACGGCCCGGCGCGTAAGGTCGCGGTCGAACGCCTCCAGCGCCGCCGGCCAGGATGAGGTTTCGGCGGTCGCTGGCATCGACGCACCGTATTCGCCGCGGGCGCGGTAGTGCCTGCTTGGCAGGGTTGCCGCCGGTCAGCCGCCGGACGCTACGTGACGTCGACGATCGTGCCGATCGGCGTGTACGGGTACACGGCGCCGGCCTCGGAGTAGGGCATCTCGACGCAGCCGAGGCTCTGCGCGAACCCGTAAGAGCCACGCAGGAAGCCGTGCAGAGCGTCACCGCCGTTGAAGTAGCTCACGTACGGAACGCCGGGATCGCTGTAGTGGCTCCCGTCCGGATTTGTGCCGCTCATCGTCACCGACAGCGCGTGCTCGAACACCGCGAACACGCCCTGCGCGGTCGGCGCCGCCGGGATGCCGGTGTTGACGGCGCCGGAGGCAACGGTCTTGCCGTTGTGCCACGTCGACTCGGTCTCGGGAGAGCCCTCGCTCACGTACACGAACGTGTAGCCGAACGCGTTGCTCTTGCCTTGCACTGTGGCGGTGATGAGCGCGTCCCAGACCTGAGGCCCGGCGACCCCGTCGGCGGTCATGCCGTGCTGGTCCTCGAACATCATGATCGCGCCCTTCGTCAACTCGCCGAACGTGCCGGGCGCCCACATGTTGATGAGCGCGCCCGGGGTGTTCGGGTACCGCCACGTGAAGTTGCCCGCGGGCGGCTTGACCGCGGCCGCGAGCTCGTTCGCGGTGTTGGGCCCGGGCCCGGTGCCGGCGTAGTGGAAGCGGAGCGGGAGATAGCCGAGCACCGCCAGCAGCTGCTGGAGGCGCAGCGTGGTGCCCTGGGGTACCGTCCAGCCGCTCCACGCGTCTCCGCTCTGCTTGGCGCCGAGCAGCCGGACCCCGTTCGGGAGCCCGATGCTGACGTTCGCGCCGAGCCCGTAGCCGAAGCCGGTGGGCTGGAACTGGATCGAGCGGTCGCTGATCTTGTGCCACGTGCCCGCGGTCTGCGGTGAGACCGGCGGCATCGAGCCGCCCAGCGCCTTGGACACGGGCTTCGAGAAGGTGAGCGTTATCGGCGTCGTCGCGGTGATCGTGCTCCCAGGGGCCGGGTAGGCCAACGCGCTGGTCGACGAGCCCGCGGGGAACCAGCTGACGAGCGCGGCGGACGACGACTCCCACGAGCGCGGCGCGGCGGCGACGTAGATCGTCCCGGCCTCAGCGGTCCGCGCAAGCGTCACCGATGACTGCGGGGCGCCGAACTGCTGCCGGTGCAGGCTCGTCGTCGTGGGGCCCGTGGAAACAGTGGACACGGCCTCGGCGAACTGGAGCTGCAGTGGCTGGCCGTTGGCCACGGTCAGGAAATGAGCCTTCAGGTGCGCGCTCGGCGTGGTCAGCGTGAGGTTCAGGTGCTGGGTCTTGCCGGTGACCCACGCGACCGAGCTTGGACGCTTGACGACGGCCTGGACCGTCACCGTCTCGTGGGCCGGGATCCGGCCGTTCGGCCAGATCTGGTTGCCGGTCAGGTGCACCGGAATCGCCGAGTTGGTCTTGCCGCCGTAGACCCTGACGCTCTCGACGGTTCCGCCGCCGAGCGGCAGCGTGACCCTGGCGAGCGCAGTCGGATCGGTGGTGAGTGTCGCCTTCGAGCTTTTCAGCGCGATCGCGACCGCGGCCGCCGCGCCGACGAGGATCACGGCGATCCCCAGCGCTAGATACGGCCCCTTCCTACGTGATGTGCGAGCCACCCCGGATGCCCGACGCGGCTGTCTTGATGGCCTCGCTGGGCTTCGCTCAGGGCGTAGATATGTCGCTCGCGCTCGTGCCAGCTAAGACCACCCCATGACCACAATCGTACCGATCGCCCGGTCTGATCTTTGTTGGTGCAGCGTTTTGTTCAGACTTCTGCAACCCGAATTTCATTCTCGCGCCCTCTTTGGGGTGCAGGCACGTAGGCCTAGCGCGTGACCGCGCCCAGAGATGCGCTCGAGACGAGCCGGGCGTATTTGGCCAACGCGGCGGCCGGCGCCGGCCGCTCTGGTGGCCGGTAATTCTTTAGGCGGAGGGCGATTTCGTCGTCCGAGAGGCCGAGATCGAGCCGGCGGGCGTCGACGTCGAGCGTGATCTCGTCGCCGTCCCGGACGATCCCGATCGGACCGCCGCGGACCGATTCGGGCGCCACGTGACCGGCCATCAGGCCGTGGGTGGCGCCCGAGAAGCGACCGTCGGTGAGCAGCGCGACGTCCTCGCCGAGACCCTCGCCGACGAGCGCGGCGGTGACCGCGAGCATCTCGCGCATCCCGGGCCCACCCGCCGGTCCCTCGTTGCGGATCACGACGACATCGCCGGCCTTGATGCCCTGGCTGCGGACCGCGGCCATCGCGTCCTCCTCGGACTCGAACACCCGAGCAGGCCCGGTCTGCTTGCGCCGCTCGTACCCGGCGACCTTGACCACGCACCCCTCGGGCGCCAGGTTGCCCTTCAGGATCACGAGGCCCCCGGTGTCCTTGAGCGGGTCGCTCAGTGGGCGGACGACCTCCTGGCCCGCGTGTTCGGTTGCCTCGTCGGCATGCTGACCGACGGTCTTGCCAGTCACGGTCTGGGCGTTCTCGTGCAGGATGCCCGCCTCCTTCAGCCTCTTCATGACCAGCGGGACGCCGCCGGCCGCGTACAGGTCCGGGGCGACGAACCGGCCGCTCGGCTTGAGGTCACACAGCAGCGGCGTGCGCTCGCTGATCCGGTCGAAGTCGTCGATGTCGAGGTCGATGCCGATCTCCTCGGCGACCGCGAGTAGGTGCAGCACGCCGTTGGTCGAGCCGCCGCTGCACGCGATCGCGGCGATCGCGTTCTCGAGACTGTCGCGGGTGATGATGTCGCTCGGTGTCTGGCCGCGCTTGAGGACATCCATGACGAGGCGGCCGGCCTCCTTGGCAACGTCGGCCTTGTGCGGGTCTTCGGCCGGAACCCCCGAGGAAAACGGCGAGATCCCGAGCACCTGGAACGCCATCGCCATCGTGTTGGCGGTGAACTGGCCGCCGCAGGCGCCGTAGCCGGGCGACGCAGCCTCCTCGATCGCGGTCAGCTCCTCGTCGGTGATCCGGCCGGCGGCGTGCGCGCCGATCGCCTCGAACACCTCTTGGATGGTGATGCTCTGACCGTTGTAGTGCCCGGGGTAGATCGAGCCGCCGTACAGCATCAGGCTCGGCAGGTTCAGGCGGGCCAGCGCCATCACGGTGGCGGGGATCGTCTTGTCGCAGGCGCTGATCGCGATCACCGCATCGAACGCCTGAGCGAACGCGACCAGCTCGATCGAGTCGGCGATCACCTCGCGGCTGACCAGCGACGCCTTCATCCCCTCGGTGCCCATCGTGATTCCGTCCGAGATCGCGATCGTGTTGAACTCCATCGGCGTCCCGCCCGCCTCGCGAATCCCCTCCTTGACCTTGGCGCCGAGCGCCCGCAGGTGGAAGTTGCACGGCATCGTCTCGATCCAGGTGTTGGCGACGCCGATGAGGGGCTTAGCCAGCGCCTCGTCGTCGTAGCCGATGCCCTTCAGCTGGGCGCGGGCGGCGGCGCGCTCGGGGCCCTCCGTGAGGGCGCGGCTCTTGTGCTTGAGGTCGAACTCCGGCATGGGGCGGGAACTGTAGTGGCCCGGCTTATCGCGAGCCGGCTACGCGGCCTGGTGGCGATCGCCCGGGTCCGGCGATGGGGTTCCGCCGGGGGCCGCCGCGTCGCGCATGCGCGCGCGCTCCCACTGCGACAGCCGCCACAGATCCCGCCGCACCTGAGCCGGATCGAGCTGGCGGCCGGGGAGGTGCATGTTCGCGTTGGAAACAAGCCGGCGCTCGTCGCCGGTCAGCGCCATCCACTTGGCAAGCACGTCGTCGGAGTCCGGGAGCCGCGAGCTTCCGTACGGGCGCGTCTCGTCGGGGAACGTCACGCAGTACTCGTTGAGCAGGCGATGGGTCTGGGCCAGGTAGGCGAGGATCGGCCGGTGCGGGTAGATCAGGTAGGCGTAGGGGGCGCCACCGGTGCCGCCCAGATCGTCGGGCCCGTCGGCGAGCGTGCCCCACACGCGGAGGAACCCGAGGTCGCGGTACATCGCCCACTCTTCCTCGTTGACACACGACCGGAGCAGCGCGCGGGCGCGCGACTCGGCCCGGCGCTCGCGTCCGGGGTCGTACGACCAGGTCGGGGCGCGCTGGCGGCGCGCCTTGTACCGGCTCCAGAGCTCGTCGATCCGCGGGACGATCAGGTCAGACAGAAGCGCAAGAGCGACAAGCGCGGTCGCTGCCAGCGCCAGCACCATGGGGCCGCCGACCTACCTGCCGCCTGCTGCCCGCGGGAAGAAGATCACGCGGTCGGCGTCCCAGGGAATCTCCTCGAACGAGCGGACCATGATCGACTCTCGCCGGCCCTGGCGGCCCGAGACCGGCACCGCCGCCCAGAGTCCCGCGTCCAGCTGCCGGCGGAACTCCTCGATCAGACGCTGCTCGTCTTCAGCACGCTCGACGTCTCCCTCGGCGATCAGGACCTCTCCGTGGCCTGGCTTCATCCTAAGAAAACGCACGTGGAGATTATGTCAAAACCGTGTCGGCTCCCGACCGCTCTTAACCACCCAAAACTGCCCAAACGTCCGGTTTGCAGGCAATCCCGAGAATGTCGACGGGGCCGGGGCCGGCGCCGATCTCCCGCAGCCCCTGCGCCACCGCGCGAGACGCGAGCTCGCGGGCCGCTTTGGCGGCCTCGAGCTCGTTGTCACCGTGGGCGAGACGCGCGGCGAGCACCGAGGAGTGCGTGCAGCCCGAGCCGTGTGCCGCACCGTCCTGGTGGCGCTCTCCGTGAAGCTCGACGAGCTGCCGGCCGTCGAAGAACACGTCGGTCACGGGTTCGCGGTGGCCACCGGTGACGACAACGGCTTTCGGTCCGAGGGCGTAAACGCGTCTGGCCAGGCTTTCGGAGTCGAGATCGCCGTCCGCGTCCCCGATCAACGTCCTCGCCTCGGGGAGGTTCGGCGTGACCACAGTCGCTCTCGGAAGCAGCAGCTCTATGAGCGCGGAGCGGGCGTGCGGGTCGAGCAGTACGGCCCCGGACTCAGCCACCATCACCGGATCGAGCACGACCGGGGTGTCCTCCGGGAGCTCGCTGAGCGCGCGCGCCACCGCCTCGATCGTCGGCCGGTCGCCGAGCATCCCGATCTTGACCGCGTCGACGCCGATGTCGCCCGCCACCGCTCGCACCTGGGCGAGGATCACGTCCGGCGGGATGGGGTGGACGGCGGTGACGCCGACCGTGTTCTGGGCGGTGATCGCGGTGATCGCGGTCATCCCGTGGACGCCGCAGGCGGCGAACGCCTTCAGGTCGGCCTGGATGCCGGCGCCGGCGCCGGAGTCCGACCCGGCAATCGATAGGACCCTCGGGAGCACGACCACGAGCGTACCCCGCCCACGCGTATGCGTTCTTGGGCAACTATTGCCTGAAACGTCGGGTCGCATCAGGTCGCAACCCGGAAGCGACCGCCGGCGCCACGCCTCACGAATCCCCCGAGTTCGAGCTCCGCAAGGGCTGCGAGGCCCCGATCGGGCGCAAACCCGGCCCGTGCCAGCGCCGCGGCGGTCTCGTGCCCCTCGGCGATCGCGGCCAGCAGCGGGCGAAGCTCGGCGGGCGGTTGCTCGCGGGTCGCGCTCGCGACGGTCCGCACACCCGCCCCGAACACGTGATCGAGCACGTCCTGGGGCCCGCGGACGACGCACGCCCGGCCGCTCGCCAGAAGCGCGTTCGGTCCGACCGCCTGCGGCGTCGTGACCCGCCCGGGTACCGCCCCTACCGGGCGCCCGATCCCCTGCGCCAGCCGCGCCGTGACCAGCGAGCCCGAGCGCTCGCCGGCCTCGACCACGACGGTCATCGCCGCCAGCGCCGCGATGATGCGGTTGCGGGCCGGAAACATCCACCGCCGCACGCCGGTCCCCGGCGCGATTTCGGACAGCGCGGCACCGGTGGCAACGATCCGGCGGTGCAGTCCGCGCTTGCCGGCGGGGTAGGGCCGGTCGGCCGGACCCGGCAGGACCGCGACCGTGGGGCGACCAGCCTCGAGCGTGCCGGCGTGGGCGGCGGAGTCGATCCCGTGGGCCATGCCGCTCACGACCGTGAGCCCGGCGACCGCGAGACCCCGCCCGAGCGACTGCGCGACGTCCAGCCCGTACGGCGACGCCTTCCGCGCGCCGACGATCGCGACCGGATCTTCGCCGGTGAGCCTTACGAGCCGCTCGAGCCCGGCGGCGACGTAGAGCACTGCCGGTGGCGCGGCCAGCGCCCGCAGCCCGGCCGGATACGCGTCATCGCACTCGCACACGGTCTCGAGGCCGGCGGCGCGCGCTCGCGAGCGCGCCGCGTCGAGGTCCGCGGCCTCGTACTCGCTCTCCAGTTGCGCCTTTCTCCGCCCTCCGACCCCCAAGATCAGCGACTGGTCGTCGAGCGCGAGCACCTGATCGATCCGGCCGCGCGCATTGTCGAGGTGTCCGGCGAGCCGTCCCAGGAGCCACGAGCGCGCCATGCAGGCGTCGCAGGCGCGCTCGGTCATGCCGCCAGCGTCCGCTCGGCGTCGCCGCGCTGGCGCAGGCTGAGCGCGGTCAGGAGGTCCGCGTGCGTGACCCGGTCGTGAGCCTCGAGGTCGGCGATCGTCTGGGCGACGCGCATGACCCGGTGGCGACCGCGTGCGCTCAGCGCCCCGACCTCGTATGCCTGGGACAGCGCGTGCTCGGCCGCCTCCTCGAGCCGGACGTGGCGGCGCACCAGCCGCGCGTCCATCTCTCCGTTGCACCCGGCGGCGGAGTCCGCCAGCCGGAATCGCTGGCGTTCGCGAGCGTGGGCAACGCGCTCGCGCGCCCGCGCCGAGGAGGTATGAGGCGCGGCGCGCAGGTCGTCCTCGGTGGGCCGCTCTACGTTGATCAGCAGGTCCATTCGGTCGAGCAGCGGACCGCTGAGCCGGCGGCTGTGGCGCCGGAGGTCGGCGTCGCCGCACCGGCACCGGTCCCCGACGCCGGCGAACCCGCACGGGCACGGGTTGGTGGCGGCGACCAGCATGAACCGCGTCGGGAACACCAGCGCCCGCTGCCCGCGCACGATCGTCACGCACCCGTCCTCGAGGGGCTGCCGCAAAGCGTCGAGGCTCGAGCGCTGGAACTCGGCGAGCTCGTCGAGAAACAGAACCCCGTGATTGGCGAGCGTCGCTTCTCCGGGCCGCGGCGGCGCACCGCCGCCCACCAGCCCCGCCGAGGAGATCGTGTGGTGAGGAGCCCGGAACGGCCGCGCCTGCACGAGGCCGGCCGCGTGTAGGCCGGCGATGCTGTGGATCCGCGTCACCTCGATCGCCTCGGCGCGGGTCATCGCGGGCAGGATCGACGGGATCCTGCGGGCGAGCATCGTCTTTCCGGTGCCCGGCGCGCCCTCGAACAGCAGGTTGTGGCCGCCGGCGGCCGCGATCTCGAGCGCCAGCAATGGGGCTGCGTGCCCCCGAATGTCCGCGAGATCGGGCTCGGCCGGCGCGATGACCACGGCGTGCGCCGGCGCCGGCAGCGGAGGCAGCGCGGCGCCTGCGAGCACCTGCGCCGCGGCGCGCAGCGTCGGGACCCCGGCGACGGCGAGATCCTCGACCAGCGCCGCCTCGCGTGCGCGCTCGCGCGGCACGATTAGCCGCTTCAGTCCGGCCCGGCGGGCTCCCTCGGCGACGGCGAGCGCCCCCGGCGAGTCGCGCAGCTCGCCGCTCAGCGAGAGCTCACCGAACACCGCGTAGGCGGCGAGCGCGTCGGCCGGGATCTGCTCGCTGGCGGCGAGCACGCCGAGCGCCAGCGCCGCGTCGAACCCGGGACCGACCTTGCGCAGGAACGCGGGCGCGAGGTTCGCGGTGATCCTGGTCTGCGGGAACTCGAAGCCCGAGTTCGCGATCGCCGAGCGGACCCGGTCCCGCGACTCCCGCACCGCCGCGTCCCCGAGCCCGACGACCGTGAACGCGGGGAGACCGCTGCGGATGTCGACTTCGACCCACACCTGGCGCGGGTCGATCCCGTCAATCGCGAACGTGGCGACACGCGCGAGCATCGGGTCAACGTACGCGGGGGCGCGTGAGGGGTGGTACACGCGCTGTTCCAATCCTGCGCAGGCGAGCGCGCCCGCCGTAAGCAGAATTGGAACGCGGCGTCACCCACCTCTCACACGCCCCGGCGTAGCGTCGCTCACGTGACCAGTGACCCGCGTCCCGCGCTCGGCCGGCTCGGTGAGCAACTCGCCGCCGAGCACCTGATCAGGCGCGGCTTTGAGATCGTCGAGCGCAACTACCGCACGCGCTGGGGCGAGCTCGACATCGTCGCGTTCGACGGCCGGGTCCTGACGTTCTGCGAGGTGAAGACGCGTCGCGCCCGCGCGACCGGCGCGAGCCCGCTAGAGGCGGTACGGCCGCTCAAGCGGTCCCAGGTGCGCAAGATGGCCGGGCGCTGGCTGGTCGAGCGGACCGACCGGCCGTACGCCGACACCGTCCGCTTCGACGCGATCGGGGTGACGCTAGACGCCGGCGGGAGGCTGATCAGCCTCGAGCACCTCGAGGGGGCGTTCTGACCCGTAGAACGCCAGCTGCTGATACGCCATCGACTGAAACGACCGGCGGTGCAACGGCGATACGCCGAGCCGCTCGATCGCCTCACGATGCTCCGGGGTCGAATATCCCACGTGCTGGGCGAACTCCCATCCCGGATGGGTGGTGTCGGCGCGGCGCATGTAGCGGTCCCGTGTCTCCTTGGCGATCACCGAGGCCGCGGCGATCGCCGCGCTCTTGGCGTCGCCGTCGACCACGGCGCGCTGATCGTGGCCGGTCGGCCTCACCGGAAAGCCGTCGCTGAGGCAGATGCAGCCCTCGCACGCGACCTTTGTCAGCGCGTCGCGCAACGCGGCGAGATTCGTCTTGTGCAGCCCGCGGGCGTCGATCCCCGGCGCGCACCGCGATACGACCACGACCTTCGCGGCCAGCCGCAGGATGATCGGGAATAGCTCCGCGCGAGCCTCATGGGTCTGCTGCTTGGAATCGTTCAACGAGCCGAGGGCACGGACCTCTCCGGGACCGATCGCATCGAGGTCGAACAGCACCGCGGCAGCCACCAGCGGCCCGGCGAGGCAGCCTCGCCCGGCTTCATCGGCACCGGCGACGAACCGCACGCCCAGCGACCGGTCGAACTTGAACAGCCGGCGAGCCGGAGGAACCGGGCGCTTGCGCCGCGCCGTTCCGTTGGCTCGGGTCGACGCTTCGTTCGTCCGGCTAGAGGAACCCGATCCGGTCGGGGGGCCAGTACGTGAAGAACGCGGTACCGATGATCCATTTACCTGGGACTGGGCCCCAATAACGACTGTCCTCCGAGTCCGGGCGGTTGTCCCCCATCATGAAGTAATCGCCGGGCGGAATCTTGATCGGTTTGCCGAAAGTGCAAGTAGAAATTCCGCCGCAGGGGATCGTGAACGAGTCCTTCTCGCGAACTCCGTTGCGGATCACGTGGCCGTTGAGGATCTGGATCGTGTCGCCGGGAAGGCCGACCACGCGCTTGATGAACGTCTGGCTGGACGCCGTCGGGGTCGGCTGGTCGCAGGCCTGGACGGTCAGCCCGCCCTCCTGGCCGCCCTGATTGGGGTCGCCGCACACCGGGTTGGTGAAGTCGGCCCCGTGGGGCGGGTGGAACACGACCACGTCGTAGAGACCCGGATTCCCGGCGAGGCGGTTGGTGAGCACCCGTTGACCGACGTCGAGGGTCGGAACCATCGACGGGCTCGGGATGCGGTAGGGCTTGACGATGAACGCCTGGATCAGCAGCGCCAGCGCCACCGCGATCGCCACGGTGACGACCAACTCGATCAATCCCCTCATCGGCGCGCTCCGGCCACCGGCTACGACCCGACCTGCTGAGCCACTAGAAGAATCCGATCCGATCGGGCGGCCAGTACGTCAGGAAGGCCTTGCCGATGATCCAGGACCGTGGCACCGGTCCCCAGAAGCGGCTGTCCTCCGAGTCAGGCCGGTTGTCTCCCATCATGTAATAGTCGCCGTTGGGAACGGTGATCGTCTGCGGGAAATCGCAGGACGCGTCACCATCGCACTGGACGATGTAGTGATCGGCTTCCGGCTTGCCGTTGCGGATGACGTGTCCGTTGACTATCGATAGATGGTCGCCGGGGAGCCCGACCACGCGCTTGATGAACGTTTGGGACGACGGTTGCTTCCAGGGCACATCGCAAGCCGCTGGGGCATCCTGCCCGCCGACGTCCTGTCCCTCGTTCGGATCGGCGCAGCCGTTGTCGTAGTTCTTGGGCGGATGGAACACGACGATGTCGCCTACGTGCGGCGAGGAGAAGTCCATGCCGATCCGGTCCACGAGCACGCGCTGGTTGACTCGGACGGTTGGGAGCATCGACCCGCTCGGGATCCGGTAGGGCTTCACCAGGAACGCCTGGATCCCGAGGGCCAAGGCGAGCGCGGTCACGACAATCACCGCGAGCTCGAACAGCGCGCTCGCGGGCGACCTCTTCGCCTTCGTCACTCCTGCCGTTCGCCGGCGGAGTCCTCCGGGGCCGCCGGACTGGCGTCCTGCGGCGCCGTCGGGGGGGTGGAATCCGCGGACTCCTCAGCGCTCGAACCCTCCGCGCCCGACTCGGTCTGTGTCTCAGCGTCTGCCTCTGCTTGCGTGTCAACGAGCTCCGCCTCGGCCTGTGTCCCTTCGAGATCCTCCGCGGTGAGCTCGTCCACGGCCGGCTCCGCAGCGACCGGCGCGTGCAGCAGCGCGCGCTCGACCGCAACCTCGGGCACGTTGCTCCGCCGCTCGCGGACGCGAGCTCGCTTGCCCACGCGACCGCGCAGGTAGTAGAGCTTGGCGCGCCGGACGTCGCCGCGGGCCGCCACCTCGATCCGCTCGATCTTCGGCGAGTGGAGCGGGAAGGTTCGCTCGACGCCGACGCCGAACGACTGTTTGCGCACGGTGAAGGTCTCGCGGGCGCCGTGCCCCTGGCGCTTTATGACAACGCCTTCGAACACCTGCGTCCTGCGCCTCGTGCCCTCGATCACCTGGAAGTGGACGCGCAGACGATCGCCGGCGTCGAAGCTCGGTACACGGCGGAGCTGTGCGCGCTCCAGACTGTCGATCACGGTGCTCATGACGTTGTAGATCCCTGCCACACCTGGTGGTGTTCGCTGGTGGGGACTAGTTCGCAGCGCAACGGGCGCCTGCGCGGGCGGCCTATGGTAGCGGACCGCCTGTGGGGCCGACTCCCCTCGCAGCGCTCTGTTCAAGGCGCCACTCCCGGATCCGCGCGTGATGCCCGGAAAGGAGCACGTCGGGCACCCGCCATCCGCGGTACTCGGCGGGACGCGTGTAGTGCGGATATTCGGGCGCGCCGGCGAGGGCTTCGCTGAAGGACTCCTCGATCACCGACTCGGGATGACCAAGGGCGCCCGGCAACTTACGCAGCACCGCGTCGCACACGACCATCGCCGCGAGCTCGCCGCCGGCAAGCACGTACCGGCCAATCGACACCTCGTCGGTCGCGAAGTGATCGACGATCCGTTGGTCGAAGCCCTCGTACCGTCCCGACAGGAGCGTCAGAGCGTCCTCTCGGGCCAGCTCCCCGACGAGCGCGTCGTCGAGCAGCCTCCCGCCCGGTGTCAGCGCGATCACTCGCCGCTCGCCGCCCAGCTCCACCGGGTCGCGGCCGTAGCGGGACCGCAAGGCGGCCTCGACGACGTCGACCCGCAGGACCATTCCCGCCCCCCCGCCGAACGGGGTGTCGTCGACCTGGCCGGCGCTCAGCGGCGTGTGATCGCGGTAATTGACGTACTCCAGGCGATGTCCGGCCGCCAGCGCGTTGGCCACGTGGCGCTGGCCCTCGAACCACGCGAACGCGTCGGGGAACAGCGTGAAGATGTCGATCTGCACTACGCCTCGCCGAGGAACTCGAGGTCGATGTCGATCGTGCGCCGGTCGATATCGACTTCGCGCACCGCATCGGTGACCAGCGGCACGAGCAGATCGCCGGCTCCACCCGGCCGCTCGACCTCGAGCACCTCGCACGAGGGAAGCTCGAGCATTCGCCGGACGGTCCCCACGTGGCGATCGCCGTCGAGAACGGCGCAACCGGCGAGATCTTCGGCCCACCATTCCTCAGGACCCAGCTCCGGGGCCAACCCGCGCGGGACCATCAGGTCCTTGCCGCGCAGCGACTCGGCGGCCGCCCGGTCGTCGTGGTTGGCTACCCGCAGAATCGGGCTCCGCTGGGTCCCCGCCAGGCGTGTGATGTCGAGCTCGTGATCGTCGATGAGGACGCTCGACGCCGCCTGGAGCAGCTGAGCGTTCGGTCGCGTGACGTGAAAGCTGCCGTCGAGCCCGTGTGGCCGGCCCACGCGGCCCGCGAGCAGCCACTCAGGTGAGGCGCTCACCTGGCAACGGCGCTCACGAGTCCACGATGTCGACGAACACGCGGCGCTTGTCCTTGACCGCGGCCGCCTTGACGACCGTGCGCAGTGCTGCGGCGGTGCGGCCGCCTCGGCCGATCACGTTCCCGTAATCGTCGTCGGCGACCGACAGCTCGAGCACGATCGCGCCGTCGTCCTCGTGGACCTCGTTGACGCGCACGGCGTCCGGGTTATCGACCAGACCACGCGCCAGGTACTCGAGCAGCTCCTTCATCGTCGCCGCGGGCGTTACTGGATGCCCTGGATGCGCAGCAGCTTTCGGACCGTGTCCGTGGGCTGGGCGCCGCGGTCGAGCCAGTCGCGGACCCGCTCCTCGTTCAGCGTGATCGTCGAAGGGTTCGTCTGGGCGTTGTAGTGCCCGACGATCTCGA
Source organism: uncultured Solirubrobacterales bacterium (assembly GCA_963822855.1). Classification (GTDB taxonomy): domain Bacteria; phylum Actinomycetota; class Thermoleophilia; order Solirubrobacterales; family Solirubrobacteraceae; genus Palsa-465. The sequence goes on from CAWGJE010000003.1 coordinate 694,106, forward strand.
TCACGCGTCCGTCGCGCTTGGCGCGTTGGTCCGCGACGACAACTCGCCAGACCGGGTTCTTGCGCCCACCGATGCGCGTAAGCCTTAGTCGTACAGACATTCGAGCGATGAGGGTAGCGGGTAAGGGCGAATGTTCGACGGCCGGGGTCGCGGCCGCACGCTCAGCGAGCTTGGCGCATCAGCGCGCCGAGGTCGGGCATCCGTCCCTGGGCCACCTGTCTCATGACCTTGCGCATCTGCTCGAACTGCTTGATCAGCGCCTTTACCGCCTGCACGTTGGTGCCCGAACCCTTCGCGATCCGCAGCCGGCGCGAGCCCTTGATCAGCTCGGGATGGCGGCGCTCCTGGGGCGTCATCGACAGGATGATCGCTTGGATCCGGTCGAACTCGCGCTCGTCGATCTTGGCCCCGCGGAGCTCCTTGCCCATCCCCGGGATCATCCCGATCAACGACTGCAGCGGACCGAGGCGCCGGATCTGCCGCATCTGCTCGAGGAAGTCGTCGAGCCCGAACTCCGACTTTCGCAGCTTGCGCTCGAGCTCGGCCGCCTGCTGCTCGTCGTACGCGGTCTCGGCCTTCTCGATCAGCGTCATCACGTCGCCCATCCCGAGGATCCGCTGCGCCATCCGGTCGGGGTGGAAGCGCTCGAACTGGTCGAGCTTCTCGCCCGTCGACGCGAACATGATCGGCTTGCCGGTGATCGCCTTGACCGACAGCGCGGCGCCACCGCGAGCGTCGCCGTCGAGCTTGGTCATCACGACACCGTCGAACTGGACCACCTCGGCGAACTGCTCGGCCACGTTGACCGCGTCCTGGCCGGTCATCGCGTCGACCACGAGCAGCACGTCGTGGGGCTTGACCGCCTTCTTGATGTTGGCCAGCTCGGCCATCAGCTCCTGGTCGACGTGCAGCCGCCCGCTGGTGTCGATGATCAGCACGTCCTTGCCCTCGGAGATCGCGCGGTCGCGGGCCCAGGCGGCGATCTTGACCGGGTCGCGGTCGGTGCCCTGCTCATACACGGCGGCTCCGGCCTGGGTGCCGACCTTGATCAGCTGATCGACAGCCGCCGGGCGGTAGACGTCGCACGCGGCGACCGCCACCGAGGAGCCGTGCTCCTCCTTCAGGTAGCGGGCGAGCTTGCCGGTGGCGGTCGTCTTGCCCGACCCCTGGAGCCCGGCCATCACCACCACGGTTGGGGGGCGTGGCGAGAACGACAGCTCGTGCGCGGAGCCACCCATCAGCTCGGTCAGCTCGTCCGAGACGATCTTGACGACCTGCTGGCCGGGGTTGAGCTTGCCGATCACGTCGGACCCGAGCGCGCGCTCCTTGACCGCGTTCGTGAAGCTCTTGACGACCTTGAAGTTGACGTCGGCTTCGAGCAGCGCGAGGCGGATCTCGCGCATCGCCGCATTGACGTCGGCCTCGGTCAGGGTGCCGCGTCCGCGGACTTCTGAGAGCGTCGCCTGGAGCTTCTCTGCGAGTGAGTCGAACATTTGCGCGCCCTCAGCGTACTGCGCCGGCTACTGCGTGACGAGCGCTCTGGCGAAGTCGTCCGGATCGAACGGGCGCAGGTCCTCGAGCTGCTCGCCGATCCCGATCAGCTTGACCGGGATACCGAGCTCGTGGGCGATCGCGAGCGCGATCCCACCCTTCGCGGTTCCGTCGAGCTTGGTCAGCACCAGACCGCTGACCGGCACCGTCTCGGAGAACAGGCGCGCCTGGCGCAGGCCGTTCTGCCCGGTGGTGGCGTCCACGGTGAGCAGCGTCTCGTGTGGGGCCTCCGGGATCTGCTTGCCGATGACCCGCTTGACCTTTGCCAGCTCGGCCATCAGGTCATCCTGGGTGTGCAGCCGGCCGGCGGTGTCGATGATCACGACGTCGGCGCCGTCGCGGCTCGCGGCTGCGACCGCGTCGAAGGCGACCGAGCCCGGGTCGGCGCTGGGCGGCCCCTTCACGAACCCCGCCCCGGCCCGCTGTGCCCACACCTCGAGCTGCTCGACGCCGGCCGCGCGGAACGTGTCCGCCGCTCCCACCACCACCGTCTGGCCGAGCTCCTTGCTCAGATGCCACGCGAGCTTGCCGACCGTGGTCGTCTTGCCGGTGCCGTTCACGCCGGCGACGAGGATGACCGTGGGTTTCGGGGTGAGATCGATCCGGTCATCACCGTCCGTGCGCGCGATCTGGGCGAGCAGCTCGGTCAGGCGTTCGGTGAGCGCCTCGCCACCGGAGATGCCGCCCTCGGTCGCCTCGCGCTCGAGCTGCTCGACGACCTCTGCGGTCGTCTTGGCGCCGACGTCGGCGTAGATCAGTGCCTCCTCGAGCCGCTCCCAGGTCTCGTCGCTCAGATCCTCGAACAGCGTCGCCTGGATCTCGGTGGTGAGCGCCTGGCGGGTCTTGCGCAGGTTCTCGCGCAGCCGGCGGAACATGCCCCGGCGTCGCTCCTGGGTCTCGGGCGCGGCCTCGTTATCTGGCCCGGCCCGGCCGGTCGCGCCGTCGACGATGAACAGGTCTCGCCAGTCTCGTGCCATCGGTCGGCGAGGTTACGCTGCTTGGTCCTGAGCGGGCAGCCGGCGCGAGATGACCTTCGAGATGCCGTCCGACCCCATCGACACGCCGTACAGCGAGTCGGCCGCCTCCATCGTGCGCTTCTGGTGCGTGACGACGATGAACTGGGCCTGGCCCGAGTAGGTGCGCAGCAACTCGAGGAAGCGATCGATATTGAGGTCGTCGAGGGCGGCTTCAACCTCGTCGAGGATGTAGAACGGGCACGGCCGCGCGAGGAACACCGCGAACAGGAAGGCGAGCGCGGTCATCGACTTCTCGCCGCCGGACAGGAGCGTGAGTCGCTTCATCTCCTTGCCGGCCGGGGTGATCTCGATCTCGACGCCGAGCAGATCCTCCTCTTCGCGCTCGTCCTGCGACGCCCGGGGCTCGCCGTCGTCGCCCTCCTCGGAATCGGGCTTGGCGTCGTCGGGCGCCGGCGCGCCGCCGAGCACCCGCGCCGGGCCGTCGCGCTCGGTGACGAGCCGCAGCCGGCCGCGGCCTCCCGGGAACAGCCGGGCCGCGACCTGCTCGAAGTTCCGCGCGGCCGCCTCGAACATCTGCTCGAAGCTCTCGCGGATCTGGCGGTCGGTGTCGGAGATCAGCTTGTTCAGCTCGCGCAGCGCGGTCTCGAGGTCGTCGCGCTGGCGCTCGAGCTCCTCGACGTGCGCCACGGCCTCCTCGTACTCGGCCTGCGCAAGCGGGTTGACGGGGCCGATCTGCTCGCGTCGGCGGGCCAGCCGCTCGAGCCGGCTCGTCAGCGCCTCGCGCTCCTCGGCGGAGAGCTCCGCGGCGGCGGGCTCGGCTTCGAGCTCGAGGCGACCGGCGAGGCCGTTCAGCTCCTGCGTTGATTCGTCGACCCGGTCGCCGGCGCGGCCCAGTCGAACCTGGCTCTCGGTCAGGCGCTCGTTGCCCTGGCGCAGTTGCCCGTGCAGTGCCGCCTCCTGCTGGGCGCACTCCTTGAGCTCCGCCGCGACATGCTCGCCGGCCTGGCGGTCGGAGCTGAGCTCGAGCTCGAACCGCTCGCGGCGTCCTGAGATTGCGCTCGCCACGTGCTCGAGTGAGGCGATCACCGCGCGGACGTCCGGCAGCAGCGCCTCGTCGCGGGTCGTCGCGGCGCGCAGGCGGTCGATCCGCGCCTGGCGCTCCTCGCGCTCGCGCTGCTCGCGCTCGCGGGCGGCGCGCGCGGCGGACAGCTCCGCTGACACCTGCATGCGGCGTCCGGCGTCGGGGCCGTCGTCCGGAGCGGCTCTCCGGCGCTGGATCGACGCCGCGATCCGCCGTTCCTCCTCGCTCGCCTCGTCGCGCTGGGTGACAGCGGCGCGATGCCCCGCGATCGCCTGCTCGGACTCGGTCTCCACCCGCGCCACCGCCTCGCCGTGGCGCTCGAGCGCCGCGCGGGCGCCGTGCTCGGCCTGCACGGCGGCCCCGCTCGCCCGGACCAGCGCGTCCCGCCGGTTGCGTTCGGCCAGCACGCGCTCCTCGCCGACCGCCGGCGCCTGGCGCAGTTCGCGCGTGCGGGACGACCACACGCGGCCCGAGCGCGTCACCGCGACGCCGTCGAACCGATCGGACAGGTGCTCGAGGCTCTCGACGACCCACACGTCCGCGAGCAGGCGGCGTGCGCTGCCGGCGACGTCAGCCGGTCCGTGCACGTGGTCGCCGAGCGGCTCGGCACCGTGATGCGGCGCGGGCCCCGAGGGCCCGGTCGCATCCGGAGCGCCACCTGACTGCACGATCAGGGCCCGGCCGCCGTCGGCGCCGGCGCGGTCGAGCAGCGCCCCTGCGGCGGCCCTGTCCCCCAGGACCGCCGCGCGAAGCCGTCCGTCGAGCGCCGCGGCGACCGCGAGCTCGTACCCCGGATCCACGTCGAGCCGGTCGGCCAGCACGGCGGCGCCGCCCGGTGCCGCGGTCTGGCTGCGCAGGAACTGGTTGCACGCGGCGAGCTCGCCACCGACCCGCGCCGCCTCGCGGCGCGCGGCCTCGACCGCCCGCTCGGCGTCCCGCTGCTCCGCGCGAGCCTGCTCGAGCCGCTCGCGGGCCTGCTCGCGCGCGGCCTGCGCTCGCTCGACGTCCGCTGAGCGGTCGCCGACGGCCGCCCGCGCGGCCTCGAGCTGACCCTCGAGCTCGGCGAGCTGGCGCGCCAGCTCGGCGTCTCGGTCGCGGTCGAGCCGCGCCAGCGCCTGCTCGAGCTCGGCGATTCGGGCGTCGGCTTGAGCGTCCGGGGCGTCGGCGAGCGCGGCCTCGCTGAGGCGGGCGAGGCGCTCGCGGTCGCCGCGGAGGCGGCCCTCGAGGTCACGTGCCGCGGCGCGGACCGCGTCGGCGCGGTACGAGACGCGATCGCCGGCGGACTGGGCCACGAAGCAGCGTCGCGACAGCTCCTCGCGATGGGCGCTCCGCTGCGCCAGGGCCTCCTCGGCGGCCTCGCGACGGCGGGCGACGGCCGTCAGCTCACGCTCGACCTGCTCGCACCTCGCGCGCGCCTGGGTGGCGGCTTCCTGTGCGGCGGCGAGCTCGGTCTGGTGGCGGCGCACGTCATCGCGCGCAAGCTCCCACCGAGCCTCGAGCGTCTGGCGCTCGATTCGCGCATGCAGCTCGGCGGCTTCGGCCTGGCGCTTGAGCGGGCGCAGGCGCGAGCGGGCCTCGCGCTCCACATCGAGCGCTCGATCGAGGTTGTCCTGGGTGCGCGCGAGCTTCAGCTGCGCCCGGCGCCGGCGCTTGCGGTGCTTGCCGAGTCCGGCGGCCTCCTCGATCAGCATCCGGCGGTCGCGCGGCTTGGAGGTCACGATCGACTCGACCCTGCCCTGGGAGATGACGGAGTGCATCTCCTTGCCGAGTCCGGTGTCCGACAGCACCTCGATCACGTCGACCAGCCGGCAGCGAGCGCCGGCGAGCCGGTACTCGCCCTCGCCGTTGCGATCGAGCCGGCGCACGACCGAGACCTCGGGCGCGCCAAGCCCGAGCTTTCCCTCGCTGTCGTCGAGGACGAGTTCGACCTCGGCGCCGCGGGCTCCCTGGCGCCCGGCGGTCCCGCCGAAGATCACATCCTGCATCGACTGGCCCCGGACGGCGAGGGGAGACTGTTCCCCGAGTGCCCACAGCACGGCGTCGGTGATGTTGGACTTCCCCGATCCGTTCGGTCCGACGATCACGCTTACGCCGGGCCCGAACTCGAGCCGGGTGCGGTCGGGGAACGACTTGAAGCCCTTGAGGACGATCGACTTCAGGTACACGGCGAGGTCCTCATCCCAACGCATCCAGCGCAACCTGCGCCGCGATCTGCTCGGCGTCCTTCTTGCTCCGGCCTCGGCCCCGTCCAACCTCGACGCCCGCGATCGTCGCACTGACCGAGAACACCCGGTCGTGCGGCGGGCCCTCCTCGTCGACGACGTCGTAGATCACGAGCGCGCCCTTGCGCGCGAGCCGCTCCTGGAGCGCCGACTTGAAGTCGACCGGGTGCTCCAGCGCGTCCTCGATCTCCGGCGTGAACGCCTCGACGACCGCCTCGGCGGTGCGCTCGTAGCCATAAGCGAGGAAGCACGCGCCGATCACCGCCTCGATCACCGACGCCAGCACCCGTTCGGTGCTCACCAGGGCCGGGACCGTCGAGGTCATGCCCGCCGGCGCTGCAGCGCTGAGCCGCTGCGGCACCCCGAGTCGTTCGGCGACCTCGCGACACGACCGGCCCGACACCGCCTGCGCCCGGATCTTGGTCAGCCGGCCGGGACCGTAGCGCTCGGCCTCGAGTCGCGGATAGAGGTGCGACGTCACCGCCAGTGAGAGCACGCTGTCGCCCAGGAACGCGAGCCGTTCGTAGGACTCGGAGCGCCGTGCCGTCCACGACGCATGGGTGAAAACCGCCGCCGCCAGGTCCTGCGGGAGCCCGTCGAGCAGCTCCTGAAGGAGCACCGGCGAGTCACTCGCAAGTGGACGGCGGTTCGCGCTCACTCAGCATCGGGGCCCGCGCCCGCCGACGCCGATGCGTGCGCCTCACCTCCGGTCACATCGAGCACATAGTCGACGGCCTGGCCGACGGTCTTGATCTTGGCCGCCTGCTCGTCGGAGATCCGCACGCCGTAGGAATCCTCCAGCTCCTGCACGAGCGTGTAGAGGTCCAGCGAGTCGGCGTCGAGGTCCTCTTTGAAGCGGGTGGACTCGATGATCCTCTCGGGCTCCACCTCGAGCTCGTCGACGAGGTGACCGCGGATCACCTGGAAGATCTCTTCGCGCGTCATCGGTGGCTCCCCGGGGGGCGCTCGTATGCGGTGGTGTCTGCCGGGGGAGCCACTAAGTCGAAACCGTAGCCGCCGGTTCGGACGGGCCATCCGCCAGCTCGCGCTCCGCGCCGTCGCGTCCCGGACCGTCACGTCCCGGGGCAGGCCGGAGCGCGCCCGCTTCCTGCAACGCGGTCCGGGTGGCGCCGATCACGTCCTGCGTGACGCCGCGGGCCGCCACTTCGATCGCGCGAGCGAAGCCGCGGGCGCTGAACCGGCCGTGGGCGACGACGCCGAGCTGTCGGAGCCCCAGCATGTAGGCGCCGCCCGGTCCCTCGGGGTCGATCGACTCGCGCAGCTGCTCCATCGCCGGCCCGATCAGGCTGTTACCGAGCCGTCCCCGGGCCGTGGTGGCGGCGGTCTCGGTGACGACCCGGAGCGCGCGGCTCGAGACCCCTTCGATCAGCTTGAGCGTGATGTTGCCGGTGAAGCCGTCCATCACGACCACGTCGGCGGCGCCTTCGAAAATCTGCGTCCCCTCGATGTTGCCGGCGAAGTCGAGCCCGGTGCCGCGCGAGCCCGCGAGCTGCTGGTGGGCGGCGACGAGCTCGGGCGTGCCCTTACCGGGCTCCTCGCCGTTGGACAGGAGCGCCACCCGAGGCGCGTCGATGCCGAGCACGGCCTGCGCGAAGGCCGATCCCATGTGGGCGAACTGCACGAGGTGTTCAGGCCGGCAGGTCACGTTGGCGCCCACGTCGAGCAGGAGGATCGGCGAGCGGCCCGGGTTGGGGATCGGCAATGCCAGCGCGGGCCGGTACACGCCGCGGTCCCGCCGCAGGTTGAACAGCGCGGCTGCGAGCGCCGGACCGGTCGACCCGCCGGAGACGAATGCCTGTGCCCGACCCTCGGCGACGGCCCGGGTCGCCTGGACGATCGACGCCTCCGGCGTCGTGCGGACCGCGTTCGCGGGGTCCGCTTTCTTAGCGATCGACACGGGCGCGTCGACGAGCTCGACCCCGGAGGGCACGCCTCCGATCTCGCGGGCCGGGCCGAACAGCAGGACCTGGATGCCCTCAGCAGCCGCGCGGGCAGCGCCCGCCGCGACCTCGCGGGGGCCGAGGTCGGCTCCGCCCGCATCCACGGCGACGGTGACCACGCGTGGCGCCCTCAGGCGATCCGCTCGTCCCGATCCGGAACGATGACCTCGCGGCCCTTGTAATTGCCGCACACCGGGCAGACCCGGTGGGGAAGCCGAGGGCTGTGGCACTGCGGGCACGCGTTGTAGGTCGGCGCGGTGATCTTGTGCTGCGACCGGCGCTGCGTGGTCCGCGCGTGGGACTGCTTCTGCTTGGGGACGGCCATGCGCGCAGTGTAGCCGCCGGAGGGGCGACGAAACGCCGCCGCGCCGGCTACTCGAACCGGAGCTCCGACAGCGCGGCCCAGCGCGGATCGGGCTCGCGCTCGTGATCGTGACCGGTTCCGGCCTCGTTCAGGTTGACCCCGCAGACCGGGCACAGCCCCGCACAATCTTCGCGGCACAGGATGTTCGCGGGCAATGCCAGCGCGAGCGCATCGCGCGCCCAGCTGTGCAGATCCAGCACTTCCTCCTCGACGTACGGCGAGAGCAGGTCGTCGCTCTCGGTCTCGTGATCCTGACGGCGTCGTCCGGAGGCCTCGCCACCGTGGGCCCGAGCCTGATTCGGCTGCCAGACCTCGCGGGCGTCGACGGTGATGACCGGAGCAGCCGGCTCGAGGCAACGCATGCACGGACCGACGATCGAGGCCTCGAATCGCAGCCGAAGCGCGTAGCCGTTGCCCGTGGTTCTCGAGATGTCCAGGCGCACAGGTACCGGCGACGGCTCGACCGGGTAGCGCTCCCCGGCGAGCGAGAACGGCTCGATCGCGACGGCCAGGTCTAGCCTGCGCCCCTCGCCAGACGTGAGGCGCAACCCACCGAGGTCGAACGTATCGGTGCGCAGCGATGACATCTCAAGCGTCGAGGTTATCGCCGAGCCGCGATCATCCAGAGCGTGTCCCGCTGGTTCCGGTCCTATGGCTTCGCCGACGTCTTCGACGACCTGATCGTCGGCGCGTATCCGCTCGATCAGGACGATGTCGACACGCTCGCTCGTCTGGGGATCGCGCGCGTGTTGAACCTGACCGAGGACGACGAATACCCGCCCGGCGATCGCCCGGAGGTCGTCCGCGCGCTCGCCGACGCCGGCATCGCCGAGTCCCGCCTGCCGCTCACCGACTACGGCGGGCTCCCCGCCCGCGATCTCGAGACCGCGGTTCGCGCCGTCAGCACATGGCTCGACCAGGACGAGCGAACCTATGTCCACTGCCGGGCGGGGTGGCAAAGGTCGGCCGCGGTGGCCGCCGGCGTGGTGGCGGCCCGTACCGGGATGGACATCGACGAGGCGCTCGACGCCGTCCGCCTGCGCAAGCCGTCGGCCGACCCGCTCCCCCACCAGCGCGAGGATCTGCGGCGGTGGTGGGAGGGCCGGCGCGGGGCCGGCGGCGGGTAACAGCCGACGCCGACGGCGCCCCCTACTCAGCCGCGCGCAGCCTCCGCATCGTCAGCTGCTCGTGTCCGTCGTCCCGCCGGCGCGGCTCGCCGGCGACCAGCTCGGCGGCGTGGACGCTCCGTGCGCTGACCGTGACCGGCTCCATCTCGGGGAGCTCCCGGCCGGCTGCGACCGACCCGTGGTCCTCGAACCGGCGCGCGGCGGGCAGGACCCGGGCCTCGTAGGAGCCGACCGCGTCGTTGTAGGCGCGCACGGTGCTGTTCAGACGGGTACCGAGCGTGGCCAGCAGGGTCGAGAGCTTCACCAGCCGACCGTGCAGCTCCCGGCCGAGCTCGGAGATCGCCTGGGCGGACTCGGCGACGCGCTCCTGCTGCCACCCATAGGCGACGGCGTGCAGCATCGCGAGCAGCGTCGTCGGCGTGGCGATCAGCACCCGCCGCGCCATCGCGTCCTCGATCAGCGCGGGATCGGCCTCGAGCGCGGCGCCGTACAGATGCTCGCCCGGCAGGAACATCACGACGAGGTCGGGCGCCGAGTCGAGCCCCGCCCAGTACGCCTTGTCGGCGAGAGCCTTGACGTGGCGGCGAAGCAGCCGCGCGTGATCGCGCAGGTGCTGCTGGCGCTCCGCCTCGTCGCGCGCCTGATACGCGTCGAGCACTCCCTGCAGCGGCGCCTTGGCGTCGACGACGACGTGCTTGCCGCCCGGGAGATTGACGACCAGGTCCGGTCGCAGCGTCGTCTCGTCGCCGGCAACCGGCAGCTGCTCGGCGAAGTCGCAGTACCTCACCATGCCGGCGAGCTCGACCACGTTGCGCAGCTGCATCTGGCCCCACTGCCCGCGCGCGTTGGGCTTGCGCAGCGCGGTCACGAGCGCGCCGGTCTCGGTCCTCAGCTTCTCGCCGGTCTCGGCGAGCGTCCGGAGCTGCGCCTCGAGACGCCCACGCGACTCGCGCCGATCCTGATCGAACGCCACCAGCTGGGCGTCGACCCGGCCGAGTTGTTCCTTCAGCGGCCCGACGAGCTGCTCGACCGCCTGGCGGCGGCTGTCGAGGTCTCCCCTGGCCTCGGCCCTGGCGGCGTTCAGCTGCGCTCGGTTGAGTTCGGTGAGCTGGTCGATGCTCGACTTGAGCGCGTCCGCGCTCAGCGCCTTGAACGAGGCCGACAGCTGCTCCTGGGCAGCGGTGAGCGTAGCCAGGCGCTCTTGCGCGAGCGTGCGCTCGTGCTCGAGGTCAGACCGAGCGCGCACGAGCTCGCGTTCGAGCTCCACGGCGCGGGACGCCTCGCGCGACAAAGAGCGCATGCGGGGACGGAGCGCGACGAGCACGGCGCCGGCACCGAGGACCAATCCGAGCACTAACCACAGTTCGTTCATGGGGCCGCTCAGCATTGCGCGGGCCTCGGACAGAACGAAATCCCAGCAAAACGCCAGAACCTGAGCGCATGCCAGAATCGCTTTCCGTGGCGGCCCAGCGCATACGCCGGCGGGTGATCGTGCGAGGCCGCGTGCAGGGGGTGTTCTTCCGCGACTCGGTCCGCGAGCGCGCCCGGGCCCACGGAGTGTCCGGCTGGATCTGCAACCGATCCGACGGCACCGTCGAGGCCGTGCTCGAAGGCCGGTCCGATCACGTCGAGCGCGTGGTCAGGTTCTGCAAGATCGGCCCGCGCCAGGCCTCGGTCGCTCAGATCGACGTCACCGAGGAACAGCCCGAGGGGCTCAGCGGGTTCGAGATCCGCTAGACCCAGGCGCAGCGACGCGATCGAAGAACACGTCGAACAGCGCGACCGCCCGGGCTCGGTTGTCGTCGTCGTAATCCCGGGCTTCGGCGGCGAGCCGCTCGGGGTCGATCCCCTCGCGCTCGAGCTCGCCGCGACCGCCTGCGACCCAGCGAGCCACGATCTCGGGCGTTACCTCGGGATGGAACTGGACGCCGAGGCTGCGGCCAATCGTGTACGCCTGCGGTCCGGCTGGACCGTGCGCGAGCACGGTGGCGCCCGCGGGTGCGGTGAACGTGTCGTGGTGCCATTGGAGCCACGGGCCCGCCGGCACGAGCGAAGGGTCGCGAGAGTCGATCTCGATCCACCCGATCTCTGAACGCTGCGCCCGCATCGCTCGGCCCCCGAGCGCACGCGCCAGCGACTGGCTCCCGAAGCAGATCCCGAGCACCGGCACGTCGGCAGCGAACGCGTCGCGGAGCAGCTGCTGCTCGCGCGCCACCCACGGCACCGTGTCGTCGTAGGCCGCGGTCTCGGAGCCGAGCGTCACTACCAGGTCGTACGCGCCAGGATCCGGTTCGCAGGAATCGGTCGCGATGCGCCACACATCGAGGTCCGCGCCGCGACCGGATAGCCATTCCTCCACGAGCCCGGCGGGCACGCCGGGGTCGTGCTCGATCACCAGGGCGCGCATGAGCCAAGACTCTGGCGATTAAGCCCCGTATCTGTCAGCTTCAGCGCCAAAGTCCGGATAAAGGGCCAACCGCACCCCTCCGCGAGGCGCTGGTCACGACACTTCGGCAGGCTCTTCCTTGCCCGCGAGCCGCTCCCGCCCGCGCCGCACGGCCGCGATGAACTTGGACAGGTTCACCTCGAGCGTGTTCAGGATCTCGTCGGCGTAGTCCTCCGCGCCGAGCCGGATCTCGCGCTCACGCGCGCGAGCGTCCTCGATGATGTCCTCGGCGCCGCGCTCGGCCTGCTTGGTGATCTCCTCCTCGGAGACCATCCGCTCCTGGCGCTCGCGGGCCTCCTTGACGATCCGCTCGGCCTCGCGCTTGGCCTCGGCGAGCATCTCCTGGCGCTCCTTGACGATCCAGCGCGCCTGCTTGATCTCCTCGGGGATCGTGGCGCGCATCTGGTCGAGGATGTCGTAGATCTCTTCCTTGTCGACTCGCACCTGATCGGTCAACGGCACCGCCCGCGCGTTGTGCACGAGGTCGTCCAGCTTGTCGATCAGTACCAGGACATCCATCTTTATGTACCTCTGTTTCGTTAGCGGCCGAGCCGATCCTTCAACGCGCTGGCCACCTCTGCGGGAACCAGATCATCGATGTCCCCGCCGAACGTGGCAAGTTCCTTGATGCCGCTCGAGCTCAAGAAACTGTACTTGGCGGACGCCATCAGGTAAACGGACTCAATCTCCGGGTCCTGCCGGCGGTTCAGCTGATTCATTTCGAGCTCGTACTCGAAGTCCGAGATCGCGCGCAGGCCTTTGACGATCGCCATCGCGCCACGCTCGCGCGCGAAATCGACCAGCAGCGTGCTGAACGGCTCGACGTCGACATTCGCGAACTCCCGGGTCGCGTTCTGCAGGAACCCCACTCGTTCCTCGGTGCTGAACACCGTGCTCCCCTTGCGCCACGGGAGGTTCACGACGGCCACGATCACGCGGTCGTACAGCTTCGACGAGCGGGCGATGACATCGAGATGGCCGTTCGTTACGGGATCGAACGTACCGGGGCAGAGCGCGGTGCGGTTGTCAGTAGCCATGAATTCGAATCAGTGTGTCGCCGTATCGCCGCTCGTCGAGCAGAGTCAGGTCGAGCTCGAGCGGCGCCCGCCGGTCACTCTCGGCCACTACCCGTGCCGTGGGCGCCAGAACCGGTCGGATCGCCGACGAAAGCTCCCGCCCGAGAGCGCTGGCGTGCCGATATGGAGGATCGAGGAACACCAGATCGTAAAGACGAGCGTCGCGACGTGCGCCCTCGAGGTACTTGAGCGCGTCTTGACGGCGCACGTCCGCGTCCACTCCGACCGCCGACAGGTTGCGCCGAATCGCCGCGACCGCGGCCGCTGAGGAGTCGACCAGGACAGCGTCAAGGGCGCCCCGGGACAGCGCCTCGATCGCCAAAGCGCCCGAGCCCGCGAACAGGTCGAGTACGCGCACGCCCTCTAGCGAGTCCGCGCCGGCGAGGATCGAGAACAGCGCCTCGCGGACGCGGTCCGAGGTGGGCCGGGTGGCGCGCCCCCGCGGCGCCACCAGGCTTCGGCCGCCAAACCGTCCCGCGACGACGCGCACGCCTCACGCCTCACGCCCGGATCGGCGCGAGCGCCTCCGCCCCGAACGACCCCACCAGCGCATCGCCGAGCAGCGCATGCTCGGGCTCGGACAGCTCGGGATCTTGCGCCACGACTTCCTGGGCGTAGCGACGCGCCCGCTCGAGCAGCTCCGCGTCGCGAGGCAGCTCGGCGACTCGGTACTGCGCCTCCCCGTGCTGACGCGTCCCCACGAGCTCCCCCTCGCCACGCAGCTCGAGATCGATCGCGGCCAGCTCGAACCCGTCGGTGTGGTCGGCCAGGGCACGGAGCCGCAATGAGTCCTTGGACCCGAACAGGAGACAGACCGAATCGTGCGACCCGCGTCCGATCCGCCCTCGCAGCTGGTGCAGCTGCGAGATCCCGTATCGGTCGGCGTCTTCGACCAGCATCACCGTGGCGTTCGGCACGTCGATCCCGACCTCGATCACCGACGTCGCCACGAGCACGTCCGCGGACCCCGAGGCGAACGCGGCCATCGCCGCCTGCTTCGCCGCCGGGCGCAGCTGGCCGTGCACGAGCACGACCCCGAAGTCGCGGAACTCCGTGGACCGCAATCGCTCGAACTCAACCGTCGCCGCGCGCGCCTGCAGCAGCTCGGATTCCTCCACCAGCGGGCAGACCACAAACGCCTGCCGGCCCGCGCGGAGCTCCTCTCGGATCCGGTCATAGGCACGCTCGCGCTCGCCGGCACTCGCGCAAACGAACGTGCTGATCGGCCGGCGCCCCGCGGGGAGCTCCTGGAGCAGCGTCTGGTCGAGGTCCCCGTAGCCGGCGAGCGCGAGCGTCCGCGGGATCGGCGTCGCAGTCATGTGGAGGACATGAGGCCGCTCGGGGCGTGCGGGGTCCGCATCGCCCTTGGCATCGAGGGCCGCGCGCTGTCGGACGCCGAACCGATGCTGCTCGTCGACCACCGCAACCCCCAACCGGGCGAACCGCACCGAATCCTCGATCAACGCGTGAGTTCCGACGATCAGCGGCAGCTCGCCTGAGTCCAGCTTGCTCAGCAGATCCGTCCGGCGCCGCCCGGGCGTCGAGCCGGTCAGCAGCCCGATCGGGACCACCGAGCCCGGCATCAGCCGCTGGATCGTCGCGAAATGCTGCTCCGCGAGCGTCTCGGTCGGTGCCATCAGCGCGCCCTGGTAGCCGTGCTCGACCGCGCGCAGCAGGGCGTAGAGCGCCACCACGGTCTTGCCGGATCCGACCTCCCCCATTAGCAGCCGTTGCATCGGAACCGCCTGGTCCAGATCCCCGTCGACCGCGTCGAGTGCGCGCGTCTGGTCGCCCGTCAGCGTGAACGGCAGCATCTCCGCCAGCCAGCGCGCGGTCAGATCACGCTCCCCGGCCAGAACGGGCGCCTTGCTCGAGGACCTGCGGCGCAGACGCCGGCGCAACAACACCAGCTGCGCGAGCAGCAGCTCGTCGAACGCCAGCCGACCCCGCGCGAGCTCGAGCCCCGCGTCGGAGGCCGCGAAGTGCGCCTCGATCATCGCCGCCGAGCGGTCGGGCAGCCGCTCCCGGACCCGCACGCGAGTCGGCAGCGGCTCGACGACCTCGTCGAACGCCGCCCTGTGCTCGCGCACTAGCGCGAGGATCTGGGTCGAGGTCAGACCCTCCGTGGCCGGGTAATGCGCGACGGTCGCGTCGCCCCCGGAGACGGCGTCGCCGGTCCGCGCGTGGGCCTGAACCCGGAACCTGCGGCGGCCCTCGAACTTGCCGTGCAGCGCCAGCCGGGTGCCGACCGGATAGCGCTGCTCGAGCCACGGCTGGTTGAAGAACGTGGCCTTCATCGCGCCGCTGTCGTCCGCCACCGTCGCCTCGACCAGCGGACGCATCCCTCGCCGTCGTACGGATCGCGAGGAGATGCTCCTGACCTGAACGACGACGGTGGCGCTGTCGCCGGGCACGAGGTCGGCGACGGCGCGAGCCTCGCGGCGGTCGCGCGGGAGATGCGCCAGCAGGTCCCCGACGGTCTCGAGCCCGAGCGTCTCGGCGGCGCGCCGCATCTTCGCTCCCTCGAACGACAGCTCGGCTTCCAGCGCCGACGGCCGCGGGTAGCGAACCGGAGCCGTCTCGAGCTCGGAGCGCTCGAGCGCCTCGGACGTGGCGAACGCGGTGGGGCCCATGTCGCGCGCGTTCATTTCCTGCAGATCATGACCGTCGCCGCGGTCGGCCGGACCCAACGAGCACACCGGTCAGCGTTCGGACAAGCCAATGCGTCGAGCACACTCAAGGTCGATCAAACAGCTCGCGCAAACGGACGAGGTAAGCCCGAATGGACCAGACCGACGCACCGAGGACCGTGCCGAGCGCCGAGGAGGACACTCGCGCCGTGCTGCTCGCGCGGAGCGGGCTGCTCGATCCGGCGCCGGACGCCGAGGTCGATCACTGGACCTCGGTGCTTCGCCGCGCCACGGGCGCGTCGGTGGTGGCGGTGTCGGTCCAGACCGAGGACGGCACGCTGATCAGGGGGATGTGGGCCGGCGACGCGACCGAGCCCGAGACGACCGAGATCCCCGCAGGGGAGCCCGTCGAGCGGTTCGTCACCGCCAGGGTCCCAGCCGAGTCACAGACGGCGCCGCGGGCTTACCTCGCGGGGCCGGTGAAGGTCGACGGTCATGTGATCTGCACGATCAGCCTCGCGGACGCGGCCCCGCGCGACTGGACCGAGCGTGACCTCCAGACGCTCGAGAACGCCACCGCGGCCATAGCGGTGCAGGTTCGGCTTCGCCTGGCCAATCACGATGCGGTCCGCTTCCACGAACTGGTCGCCTCCCACAACCGCGTTCACGAGTTGATCGCCGTCGGCGCGCCGCTTCAGCAGGTGCTCATCGAGCTGGTCGAGGGCATCGAGCGCCACGATCCTTCAGTGATCCCGTGCGTGGTCCTGCTCGACCGCGCGGCCGGCGCGTTGCGCCCGGGTGCGGCTCCGTCGCTCCCGCCCCACTACTTCGCCGCGATCGACGGCGTCGTGATCGGGCCCAACGTCGGGTCCTGCGGGTCGGCTGCCTGGTCCGGGCAGCTCACGATTGCGCATGACATCGCCGAGGACCCGAAATGGGCTCCGATCCGCGATTTCGCGGTCGGCGCGGGGTTGCGCCACTGCTGGTCGATGCCGATCAAGGACTCAGCCGGCGACGTGCAGGGCACGTTGGCGCTGTACGGACCGCGCCCGCGCCGGCCGCTTCCCGAGCACCTGACGCTGATGGAGGACGGCGCACGGCTGGCGGGGATCGCGATCGAGCGTCACCGCGCTTTCGAGCGCCTCGTCCACGACGCCCGGCACGACGGGCTGAGCGGGCTTCCCAACCGCATGGCGATCTTCGAGTCGCTCGACGAGGCGATCGTTCGCAACGATTCCAGCGCGTCCGTCGCCGTCTTGTTCGTGGATCTCGACGGGCTCAAGATGCTCAACGACACGCTTGGACACGACCGCGCCGACGAGATGATCCGCGAGGTCGGTCAGCGCCTCGCGAGCGGCGTCCGGAGCACGGACTTCGTCGGTCGCTTTGGCGGCGACGAGTTCATCGTGGTCGCCGAGGAGATGCGCAGCGAGGAGGAAGCGTCCAAGCTCGGCTTCCGGCTGCTGGACGCGATCTCGCAGCCGATGTCGGCGATCGAGTCGACGGTCCTCACCGCCAGCATCGGAATCGCGATGATCGGCGGCACGCGCACCGACGCCCGCGAGGCCATCCGCCGGGCGGACAGCGCGATGTACGAGGCCAAGCGAGCCGGTGGCGACCGAATGGTCTTCTATCGCGGCAGCCACCGCGTCCGCGAGGGGCGCCGGCTGGCGCTCGCCCGCGAGCTGCGCGGCTCGGAGCTGCGCGGCGAGCTCGGGCTCGTGTTCCAACCCGTGTTCGAGCTGGAGACCGGCAAGATCGCGGCGGTCGAGGCGCTCCTGCGCTGGAACAGCCCGGCCCTCGGCCAGGTCTCCCCCGCGGAGCTGATCCCGGTCGCCGAAGACACCGGCACGATCGTCCCGATCGGGGCCTGGGTGCTTCGTGAGAGCTGCGAGACCGTCGCGCGGATCGCGCAGCGCACCGGTCGGGAGCTCGAGCTGTCCGTCAACGTGTCCGCCCACCAGATCGCCCATACGGGCTTCGCGCGGTCGGTTCGGCTCACGCTGTCCCACGCCGAGCTCTCCCCCAAGCAGCTGACGCTCGAGATCACCGAGACCGCGCTGGCCCGCGGCGACGAGGTGATCGCGCGAACCCTGCGTGAGCTCGAGTCCCAAGGCATTCGCATCGTGCTCGACGACTTCGGCACGGGCGCCTCGTCGCTGTCCTGGCTCAAGGAGCACCCGGTGGGGGCGCTCAAGATTGATCGCGGTTTCGTGAGCGGTCTCGCCGACGACGTTCGCGATCGGGCGATCGTGTCCTCGCTCATCTCCATGTCGCGGGCGCTCGGCTGCACGGTGACCGCGGAGGGCGTCGAGACCGATGAGCAACTCGACGCGCTGCGTGCGCTCGACTGCGAGCGCGCTCAGGGGTTCCTGCTCGCCCGTCCCCTTCCGGCAGCGGAGCTCGAGGCGCTGCTCGTCAGCGACAACGTCGTCGCTATTCGGCCGCCAGCAACCACCACTGGGCCTGCTGACCTCCATCAGACAGCTCGAACTCGACATCACCATGAGCGAGCGCCTGAACCGTCCCATCGTCCAGCGGTGCTTCGGCTCCCCGCAAGCAGGTGATCAGTTCGGCGTCGTGCGCGAGTTGCTCGAGCACCTCACGTAGCGCGTCCCTCGGCCGCCCCCAGGCGACGATCTCTTCCTCGACGAACCCGACCGCGTCACCGGCGCGGAACCGGCCCTGAGCGTCGTCGAGCGCCGCCGGAGCGACCGCACCGGTGCGGACATGCTCCAGCGCCCTGGTCATCGACGCCGCGTTCTGACCCGAGTTGCGGGTCGGATCGAGCGCGACCGCGGCCGCCAGGCCCGCCTGGGGCGACAGCGACGGGACGACGCAGACCGCCTTGTCCGAGAGTTGCGCAGCGCGACGCGCCGCCTCCAGCGCATTCGGGCTGTTGGGCAGCACCACGACCTGCTCGGCCGCGATCGCGTGGATCGCCGCCAGCACGTCGTAGCTCGAGGGCGTGAGCGACGGTCCCCCGTCGAGCGCGCGCACGCCGAGGCTCTCGAACAGCGCCTGCATCCCGGCGCCCGTCGCGACCGCCACAGCGCCGCACACGACCGGATCGGCCACGGGAACGCGGTCGCCACGCCCTGACAGCTGTTCGCGCATGTCTGCCACGTCCAGGTGCGAGACGGTTCCGTGCGGCGCGAACACGGCGGTGGCACCGTCGGGATCGTCCGTGTGGATGTGCACCCTGAGCGTCGCCTGGTCGCCGACGATCAACAGCGAGTCTCCCAGGCGCTCGAGCGCCGGCGCGAACCGCCACTGCTCGAGATTGCTGCCGGTGACCGCGAAGCTCGCGCAATAGCGGTAGGTCGACGACGAGTGCTGCGGATGGGTGACGCGGGCGCCCGCGCGGTGCTCGCGTACCGGCGGCTGCCCGCCCGCGAGCGCGCCGACGATGCCCGCAACGAACACCGTGAGGGCGTAGCCGCCCGCGTCGACGACGCCCGCCTCGCGAAGCAGCGGCAACAGCTCGGGGCCGCGCTGCACGGAACTCTCGCCGGCCTGGAGCGCGCGGATGATCACGCGCGCGATCGCCGCGTTCTGCTCCTCGGCGCCCGCGTCCGCGGGAAGCCGGGCATCGGGCATTCGCGCGGTCTCGGAGGCGACCTGCGCCCCCATCTCCCGGACCACGGTGAGGATCGTGCCCTCGACGGGCTCGCGGACCGATCCATACGCTTGGTCGGAGGCGCGAGCCAAGGCGGCGCTGATCAGCACCGGGTCGACCAGCTCACCCGGCCGACTGGCGAACTCCTCGGCCGCGCCGCGGATCAGCTGCGACAGGATCACGCCCGAATTGCCGCGGGCGCCGAGCAGGGCGGCGCGGGCGACCGAGGCGACGATCTCGTCGCGTCCGACGCGCTCGATCGTCCCGTCCGGCGGTGCGGTCGCGAGACGGTCGAGTTCATACAAGACCGCTCGGAGCGTCATGACCATGTTGTCGCCGGTGTCGCCGTCGGCGACGGGGAAGACGTTGATTTCGTTGATCTCCTCCCGGCGCGCCTCGAGCGCCGCGAGCCCGGCTTCAAGCACGGCGCGGAACCGGAGCAGACTGTGGTCCGACCCGGTGGGCGGGTCGGGGCTCGGGTCCGGCGCGGGAGCCCGAGCCGGCTCGATCACTTGGCTTTGGTGACCTTGCCGGCCTTGAGGCAACGGGTGCACACGTAGACCCGGCGCGGCGTTCCGTCGTCGTCGATCCGGACGCGCTGCAGGTTCGGATCGAAGCGCCGCCTGGTGGCGCGCATCGAGTGGCTCCGCGTGTTACCGAAAGCCGGACCTTTGCTACAGACGTGGCATACCTTGGCCATGGCGGGCCAGTATAGGGCGCAGTCGCCCTGGGGGGCGACTGCGCTTAGGAGAATTGCCCGGGGGGCAATTCTCCGGCGCCCTGAGGGCAATTCTCCTGGGCGGGCGCAGGGCCGATTGCGCGGCCAGAACGACCGCGGGTGGCGGATTGCGACAGTCTCCGGCGAGGTTCGTATTCTTCCCCGAGGGTAATGAGGCGTTTTGATGGGTAATCAATCCCACCCTGACGCGCGCGCCCGGAAGGACTTGGGGCTTCCGGAGCGGTACGCGGCGCTGCGCCACGTCGCCAACGGCGGAATGGCGTCGGTGTGGTGTGCCCGCGATCACGCGCTGCGACGTAACGTCGCGATCAAGCTACTGGCCGAGCGGTTCGCCGACGACGACGACGCGAACGCGCGGTTCCTCCGGGAGGCCCGCGCGGCTGCGCGGCTCTCGGGCCATCCGAACGTCGTGATGATCTACGACGTCGGCGAGGCGGCCGCGGATGGTCGTGCGTTCATCGTGATGGAGTTCCTCGCCGGGGGCACGGTCGCCGACGCGCTCCGGGTGGACTCAGTCCGGCGCGTGCACGCGATCAAGTGGGTTCGGGAAGCGGCCTCCGCACTCGATTACGCCCACAGCCGAGGCGTGCTGCACCGCGACATCAAGCCGGCCAACCTGCTGCTCGACCGCGACCGGACGTTGCATGTCGCGGACTTCGGCATCGCCCGCCTCGGGACCGAGGACACGATCACGAGCGACGGCCAGGTGCTCGGGACCGCCTCCTATCTCGCCCCCGAGCGAGCGCTCGGCGAGCCCGCCACCGACGCCAGCGACCGGTATTCGCTCGCGGTGGTCGCGTTCGAGTCGCTGGTCGGGGAGCGGCCGTTCACCTCCCAGCACTTCGCCGCGCAGGCCCGCCAGCACGTCGACGAGGAGCCGCCGGCCGCCAGCGAGCGCAACCGCTCGCTTCCGCCGGCCGTCGACGCGGTACTCGCCCGCGGCATGGCCAAGCGGCCCGAGGACCGCTGGCCGTCGGCACAGGACTTCGCCCAGGCCCTCGAGACTGCGCTCACCGAGGCGGCGACCAAGCCCCACCGGGTCGCGGTGGCTGCCCGGCCCGCCAGGGCCACGGCCGCGGCGGCCGCGGCAGCAGCCGCAGGGGCCGGAGCGGCGACCGCGGGAGCAGCGCGGGCCGGGCGGCGTCCCGCGACGGCCACGCAGCCGACCACGGGGCGCCGGACGGCGCCGCGGACGGGGTCACACCCGCCGATCGCGTACGCACCGTCCCGGCGGCGCCGGAGCCGGATCCCCGCCCTGGCCGCCCTGATCGCAGGGGCGGCCGCGGCGGTCGCGATCGCGGGCACGATCGGCAGTGGTGGACAGTCGGCGCGACGCACGGCGAGCGTCCAGCGGCAGGCGTCTGCGGCGACGCACAAGACCGCTCCGGCGCCCGCGAAGCCCGCCGCCCCGAAGCCGAAGACATCGCCGACGACCGTCACCGGCACCCCCGCCGCCGCGACCACGGCGCCGCCGACCGCTGACACGCTCGAGGCACGCGGGCATCAGCTACTGAGCGAGGGCGACTACGACGCGGCGGTTCCGGTACTGCGCCAGGCGGTCAACGCAGCGAGCCCGAACAGCCTCACGTACGCGTACGCGCTGTATGACTACGGCAAGGCGCTCCTGCTGGCAGGCGACCCGAAGGACGCCGTCACGGTGCTCTACCAGCGCCTTCAGATTCCCAACCAGACCGGCGCGGTCCGGCAAGAGCTCCAGGCCGCGTTGATCGCGCTCGGCCAGAGCTCGAGCGGGGGCGCCGGTGCGACACCGCCCGGGAAGGGGCACGGCCACCACAGGCCGGGGGTGGGACCGCCCGGCGGACCTGGCGCGGGGCCGGGCACTGGACCGCAGCCGCCCGGTCAGTCCGGCAACTCGCAGGGCGACTAATTACGAGCGCGGGGAAGTTAAGCGACCGCGTACCGGCCGGACCAGCTCCGCCTTGACGGCTAGCGACGCGAGTGCCGCCTCCGCGGCATGGCGTCCGGTGTCGCGCTTTGACCCGCCCATCACGCGGTCGAGCGCCTGCGCCATCGTGTCGACGGTGAGCACGCCGAAGCCGCACGGCACGCCGGTCTCGAGCTGGACCGTCTGGATCCCGCGGGCGGCCTCGCCGCAGACGTAATCGTAGTGGTCGGTCTCGCCGCGGATCACCGCGCCCAGGCAGACGATCGCGCGGTAGCGGCTCGACTCCGCCGCGTACTTGGCGATCAGCGGAAGCTCGAACGCACCGGGGACCTCGAACCGGTCGACGTCGGCGACCCCGGCTTCCTCGAGCGCCTCACGCGCGCCGGCCTCGAGCTTCTCGGCCAGCTCGGAGTAGAACGTCGCCACGCACAACGCGACGCGACTGCCGGCAATCGCGTCCTGCGTCATTCGTCCGAGGGATGCTTCAGGCGGGCTCGGTCGTGCTCGTGCTCGTCGTGCAGCATCTGCTCATCGAGCGCGAGTCCCTGGTGGTGCAGCGTGTGGCCCAGCCGGTCGCGCTTGGCGCGCAGGTAGGCCTCGTTGTGCGGGTTCGGCATGGGTTGGATCGGGATCTGATCGGTCACCGACAGCCCGTACCCGGCGAGGCCGGAGATCTTCTTGGGGTTGTTGGTGAGGATCCGGATGCTCGTGAGCCCGAGGTCGACGAGGATCTGCGCTCCGATCCCGTAGTCGCGCAGGTCGGCCGGGAGCCCGAGCTTGAGGTTGGCGTCGACGGTGTCGAGCCCCTCCTCCTGGAGCTTGTACGCCCGTAGCTTGTTGAGCAGGCCGATCCCGCGCCCCTCCTGCGAGAGGTACAGCAGCACGCCGGACCCCTCGGACTCGATCATCGACAACGCCGACTCGAGTTGCTCGCCGCAGTCGCACCGCAGCGAGTGGAACACGTCTCCGGTCAGGCATTCGGAGTGCACGCGGACGAGCACGTCGTCCCGCCCATCGACGTCGCCCTTGACGAGCGCGACGTGGTGCTTGTTGTCGACAAGCGAGCGATATCCGACGGCCATGAACTCGCCGAACCCCGTCGGGAGCTTGGTCGAGACGACGCGCTCGACGAGCTTCTCGTGCTTGCGTCGATACGCGACGAGGTCCGCCACCGTGACCATCCGCAGCCCGTGGCGCTCGCAATAGGGCTCGAGGTCGCGCACGCGCGCCATCGTCCCGTCGTCGTTCATGATCTCGCAGATCACGCCGGCGGGAATGAGGCCCGCGAGCCGCGCGAGGTCGACGGCGGCCTCGGTCTGGCCGACGCGCTCGAGCACTCCGCCCGGCTTCGCCTTCAAAGGAAAGACGTGCCCCGGCTGCACGAGCTCGCGCGGGCTCGTCTTGGGGTCGATCGCGACCTGGATCGTGCGGGCGCGGTCGGCTGCCGAGATGCCCGTGCTGACGCCCGAGCGCGCCTCGATCGAGATCGTGAACGCCGTCTCGAACGCCGATTCGTTCTTGGCCGCCATCAGGTCGAGCCCGAGCTCGTCGCACCGCTCGGGCGTGAGCGACAGGCAGATCAGCCCGCGCCCCTCCTTGGCCATGAAATTGATCGCCTCGGGGGTCACGAACTGGGCGGCCATCGTCAGGTCGCCCTCGTTCTCACGGTTCTCGTCGTCGACGACGACCACCATCTTCCCCTGGCGGATGTCTTCGATCGCATCCTCGATCGTCGCGAACCGTGTGCTCACCGAGCTCATGAGGCCGTCACCATCAACTTCTCCACGTATTTCGCCAGCACGTCGACCTCCACGTTAACTCGCCTGCCCGTATCAGCGGCCCCGAGATTCGTGCGCTGCAGCGTCTCGGGGATGAGAGAAACGGTAAACGATCGCTCGTCCACCTCTGTGACGGTCAGCGAAACTCCGTCGACGGCAATCGAGCCCTTCTCGACGACGTAACGGAGCACCTCGGGCCCCGCCCCGATCCGGATCCGCCGCGCGAACCCATCGTCGGTCGCGTCCAGGATCGACCCGAGGCCGTCGACGTGCCCCTGCACGACATGGCCGCCGAGACGATCGGTGGCCCGCAGCGGGAGCTCTAGATTCACGTCCGAGCCCGGGACCAGGTCGCCCAGCGAGGTGCGCGCGAGCGTCTCGTTCATCGCGTCGGCCACGAACGAGTCATCGCGGAGCGTCACCGCGGTCAGGCACACCCCGTTGATCGCGACCGAGTCACCGGCGCTCAGCTCGGCGGCGAGCGGTGTGGCGATCGTGACCCGCGCGCCGTCGTCCGAGCGCTCGATCCCCGCCACCGAGCCGATCCCCTGTATGAGTCCAGTAAAGACGGCCCGGCCCTACCATTCCTTGATGCGGGCGGAGACGAACAGATCCTCTCCGACGCGCTCGCATTCGAGCGTCAGCGCGCGCGCCGCGTCCGCGATCGCGTCGACGCCCTCGCCCTCGAGCGGGTCGCGCGCGGTCCGGCCGCCGAGCACCATCGGTGCCAGGAACAGGCGCATCTCGTCGACCTCGCCCGCGTCCATGAACGCGCCGGCGAGGTGGGGCCCGCCCTCCAGCAGGACCGAGCCGACGCCGTCCGCGCCGAGTTGGTCGAGCGCCGATCGCACGCGCGCGGGCTCGTGCTGCCCGGTGGCGACGATCACCTCGGCGCCGTGAGTGGCGAGCGCGTCGGTGGCGGTCCGGGGCGCGGCCCGCGACACCACGACGGTGAGCGGGACCTCGCGGGCGCCGCGGACGAGTTGCGAGTCGAGCGGCAAGCGCGCCAGCGAGTCGAACACGACCCGCTGCGGCTGCCGGATCACGCCGTCTATGCGGGCGGTCAGCTGGGGATCGTCGGCGAGCGCCGTCCCGATCCCGACGGCGACCGCATCACATTGCGACCGCCACCGGTGGGCGAGCCGACGGCTCTCCTCACCGGAGATCCATTTCGAATCGCCGCCCCGCGTGGCGACCTTGCCGTCGAGCGTCATCGCGGACTTGAACAGGACCCACGGACGCCCGGTGCGAGCGTGCTTGCGAAACGACTGGTTGAGCAGGCGCGCCCGGATGGCGAGATCGCCGTCGGCGACCACGACCTCGATGCCCTCGTCGCGCAGAATGCCCAGTCCGCGGCCGGAAGCGTGCTCGCTCGGGTCGTCGGATGCGACCACGAGCCGTTCGATCCCGGCCTCCCGGATCGCGTCGGTGCACGGCGGGGTCCGCCCGTGGTGGCAGCACGGTTCGAGCGACACGTACAGCGTGGCTCCGACCAGATCCCGCCCCGCGGCCGCGCGGATCGCCTCGATCTCGGCGTGCGGCTCCCCGAGCGCCTGATGGAAGCCCTCGCCGAGCACCTCGTCGTGACGCCCGATGACCGCGCCCACGAGCGGGTTGGGGCTGACCCGGCCACGGCCACCTTCGGCCAGTTCGATCGCGCGGGCGAGATGGCGGCGATCGATGTCGGCGGGCGAGGACATGGCGGAACCCTGGAGAATAAGGGCAGTTGACTCGCTTGCGGCGGCGGTTCTCGGACGCCCCTATCGCTACCGTTGTCAGACCAGCCCTTGGAACGTACCGCGCTCCATCCTGCCGGAGTCCTCGTTTAAGAACGCGACCCGGCCGTCGTCTATGAAGCTCATCATCCAAGTTCCATGTTTCAACGAGGAGGCCCAGCTTCCGCTGACCCTCGGGCACCTACCGCGGGAGATCCCCGGGTTCGACGCCGTCGAGTGGCTGATCATCGACGACGGGTCGACCGATCGCACGATCGAGGTCGCGCGCGAGCACGGCGTCGATCACATCGTCCGGCTGACGAACAACAAGGGCCTCGCGGCGGCGTTCCAGGCGGGCCTTGACGCCGGCCTCAAGCTCGGCGCGGACGTGATCGTCAACACCGACGCCGACAACCAGTACGAGGGGGCCGACATACCCAAGCTCGTCGAGCCGATCGTGCGCGGCGACGCCGACATGGTCGTCGGCGACCGGCAGGTGGAGACGATCGAGCACTTCTCGGCGCCCAAGAAGCTGCTCCAGCGACTCGGCTCCTGGGTCGTACGCCACGCGTCCTCGACCGAGATTCCCGACACCACCTCGGGCTTCCGGGCCTACAACCGGGAGGCGGCGCTGCAGGTGCAGGCGGTGTCGAAGTTCACCTACACGCTCGAGACGATCATCCAGGCGGGACGCCTCCAGGTCGCGGTCGACCACGTCCCGATCCGCACCAATCCGAAGACCCGGGAGTCACGCCTGTTCCCCTCGACGACGGCGTACGTGCGCAGAAATGCGCTTTCGATCTTCCGGGTGTACTCCCAGTACCAGCCGCTCAGGGTGTTCTGGACCGGCGCGCTGATCCTCGGCGTGGCCGCGATGGCGATCTTTCTCCGGTTCCTGGTGTTCTTCGTCCAGCATCCGGACGCGGGGACCCGTCACATCCAGGAGCTGATCGCGGGCGGCGTCCTGTTCAACGCGGCAATGCTCCTTGGCGCTCTCGGGGTGATCGGCGATCTTCTCGACGCGCAGCGCACGCTGTCGCAGCGGACGTTCGAGCGCGTCCGGCGGATCGAGCTGCAACTCGGCATCAAGCCGTCGCACTACGAGCGCGGAGCCCCGCCGGCGACGCAGACACCGCCGGCCAGCAACGGCCAGACGGGCACCGAGGCACCGGACCGCAAGGCGCTCGAAGTATGAGCTGCGCTCCGGAGGTCGCCACCGCCGGCGACCCCATCGACGTACCGACCGGCAACACGTTCGACAAGTACGGCTCGACGAACCCGGTCGTGCGGCGGCTGATGTCAGGCTTCGAGGGAACCTTGGGGCGTCTGTTCGAACGGGCGGGGCCGGAATCGGTACTCGACGTCGGATGCGGCGAGGGGGTCCTGACCTATAAGTGGGCTCGGGCGCTGGGCGATCGGCCGGTGCTCGGAGTCGACCTCGCCGACCCGAAGCTCGAGGCCGAATGGCGCGCTCGAGAACGCTCGAACCTCGAGTTCCGCGCGATGACCCCCGAAGAGCTGCAGGATCTGCCGTTCCCGAACGCCGCGTTCGACCTCGCGGCGGCGATCGAGGTGCTCGAGCACGTGCCCGACCCCGAGCGCACACTTGCCGAGATGGCGCGCGTCGCCGCCCGTCACGTGCTCGTGTCGGTCCCGCGCGAGCCGCTGTGGCGCGCGCTCAACGTCGCCCGAGGTGCCTACGTGCGGGATCTGGGTAACACCCCGGGTCATGTCAATCACTGGTCGAAATCGAGCTTCGTGAAAATGGCCGCCCGCCACGGCGAGGTGCTCGAGGCCTGCTCGCCATTTCCGTGGACGATGCTCCTGGTGCGCGTCGGATGACGCCGCCACACGACACGACGACCGCTCCGGCGCCGCCGGTGACGAACCGTGCTGCCGCCCAGCCGCCGGATGGCGCGCCCGACGGATCGAGGCAGCCGTCTTATGCCTCAGGCGCCCGCGTGCTCTCGATCGGCATCGCCTCGACGGGCATCTTCACGTTTCTCTACCTCGCCCTCGCGAGCCGCTCGCTCGACCCCGCCTCCTACAGCCGGATCTCGCTGTGCTGGGCGATCATGTTCGTGATCCTGTCGGTGATCTACCGCCCGATCGAGCAGCTGCTGTCCCGGACGATCGCGGACCGCCGGGCGCGTGGATTGCACGGCCATCCGCTCCGGATCCCAGCGTTGATCCAGTTCAGCTTCGCGACGCTGTTCCTGATCGTCGCACTCGCGATGCGATCGGAGATCGAGCAGGGGATCTTCGACGGCTCGACCGCCCTGTACTGGATCCTC
Organism: uncultured Solirubrobacterales bacterium; assembly: GCA_963822855.1. Lineage (GTDB taxonomy): Bacteria > Actinomycetota > Thermoleophilia > Solirubrobacterales > Solirubrobacteraceae > Palsa-465. The sequence continues at coordinate 721,592 of CAWGJE010000003.1, forward strand.
GTGATCGGCGTCCTCGCCTACGCCGCGAGCTACTTCGCCCGCGGCTGGCTCGCCGGTCACCAGCGCTTCGCCCTGTACGGCGGGCTGGTGTTCCTCGAGTCGACCTCGCGCTTCCTGTTCGCGCTCGCGGTCGCGGTCGGGATCGCCTCAGGCCAGGCGGCGGTCGGCCTCGGCATGGCGGTGGCGCCGTTCGCGTCGCTGTGCGTGATGCCGTTCGCGTTCTCGCGACTCCGGCTCAAGGGCCCCGCCGGCGTGCCGGTCGCCGACGCCGCTCGCGAGGGACCGGCCCACGCTGAGATCGAGGAAGCAAACGCCGACCTCAGCTTCAAGGGCGGATCAGGGTTTGCCGTATCGGTCGTCGGGATCATGCTCGCCGAGCAGACGCTGATGAACGCGGGCGTCCTGATCGTCGCCGCCAACGCCGGGAGCAAGGCGGGGCTGACGGTCGGCATCACCGGGTTCGTGTTCAACGTGCTGCTGATCGTGCGCGCGCCGCTCCAGCTGTTCCAGGCGATCCAGACCTCGATCCTCCCCCATCTCGCGACCCTCGAGGCCCACGAGTCGGCCGACGAGTTCGACCGGGCAATCAAGATCACGATCAAGGCGATCGCGGCGTTCGCGGGGGCGGTCGCGATCGGGCTGCTTGCGATCGGCCCGATCGTGATGACCGCGCTACTCGGCGACAAGGGCTTTCACTACGGGCGACTCGGCCTCGCGGTGGTCGGCCTCGGCATGGGCCTCCACCTGACCGCGGGCACGCTCAACCAGGCCGCGCTCGCCCGGGGCCGCGCTCCCCTGGCCGCGATCGCGTGGCTGTCCGCGGCGGCGCTGTTCGTCCTGTTCATGCTCTCGAACGCGATCAGCAACGAGGTGACGCGGGTCGAGGTCGCGTACTTCACCGCCGCACTGGTTCTGTCCGGTCTGCTGTGGGCGGTCTACCGACGCGGGTCGGCGCCGGTCCGCGGCGACGCGGTGGGCGCCGGCGCTGCCGCTGGCTGACGATCAGCCGTTGCTGAGGCTCTTGCAGGCGGCCTGGCTGCTCGCGGCCTTCTCGATCTCGGGGTTGCTGAACCCGCTCGAGTCGATGCTGTTGAGCGAGGACTTGACGCTCGCGCCGAGCGCCTGAGCCGCGGTCCGGAACGACGAGGGGGAGTCGGTGGGCAGCGAGTCCGACTTGGTCAGCGCAACCTTCATTGCATCGCGCAACTGAGTGAACGCCTTGACGATCGTCCCGGCCACCGCCTTGCCGTTCGAGATGTCCGGCGTGCCAGCGGCTTGGATCTTGGTGAGCGCATTGTTGCTGTCGGACTCGATGGCAACCAGGAAGCCCTGGAGAGCCTTCTTCGCCTGCGTGGCGTTGGCGGCGGTCGCGCCGTTGAGCGCGCTGCTGCGGCTCACGACGTCCTTCTCGAGCGGGGTGATCGCCGAGCACACCGAACCGACGTAGGTGCTGGCGCTGACCTTCGAGGATCCGCTCGATCCGCACGCTGCGCATAACGCCGCCGTTAGCAGCACGGCGAGGCCGGTCCGAAGACTCCCAAAACGCATCATCGTTCAGGCTAGCGGCGGATCGGAGTCGATGCTTGCCCGGGACCGGGCGGTCAGACGGCCCCGGCGGCCGCGACGATCGAGGCGTAGGCAGCGGCCGGATCGGCCGATCCGAATACGGCCGAGCCCGTCACGAGCAGGTTCGCGCCGGCTTCCACACACGGCCGAGCGGTGGCGTCGTGGACGCCACCGTCGACCTCGAGCGCGACGTGATCAGGCAGCGCGCGGCGTATCCTCGCGAGCTTGTCGAGCGACCAGGGGATGAACTGCTGGTTGCCCCAACCGGGGTTGACGCTCATGCACAGCGCCATGTCGAGCAACTCATGGGCGATCTCATCGAGGCTGCTGGCCGGGGTTCCCGGGTTGACCGCCGCCGCGGCCGCGCACCCCGCGTCGTGGATCGCGTTCAGCGCGTAGTTCAGGTGCGGGGTCGCCTCGACGTGAACCGTGATGCTGTCGGCCCCCGCCTTGGCGATGTCGCCGATGTGGCGCTCCGGGCGCTCGACCATCAGGTGGACGTCAATGATCGCGCCGACCGCGTGGACGCGCTCGGCGAGCGCGTCGACGATCAGGGCGCCGAACGTGATCGGAGGCACGAAGTGACCGTCCATCACGTCGACGTGGATCACCCGAGCTCCGGCCGCGAGCACCTCCTCGACGTGCGCGCCGAGGCGGGAGAAGTCCGCCGACAGGATCGACGGAGCGACCCGGCGCTCGCGGAGCAGCCCCAGGGTCGCCTCGGCGGGCCGATGGGCCGTCACCGACCACCTCAGACCGCCCGGAGCATGCTGCCGTGGCAGTGGTTGCAGGCGACGATCGCGGTGCTGGACATGCGCACGATCGTCGAATGCTCGCCGCAGTTCGGGCACACCGAGACGAGTTCGTAGCGCTGCAGGCAATAGACGCATCGGTAGCGCCCGGGTGCCGCGGTCGGACGAAGCCAGGGCTCTCCGCACCCCGGGCACTCGGGACCGAGCTTGTGCATCTGATCGGTCACGGTACGGAGACAGGTTAACGAGCCGCACGGGCGGCTCAACCCCAGCAGCCGGGTCAGGCTGCCGAGGCACGGCCCAGGCGGGCGATGAAGAACCCGTCGGTGCCCTCGCGATGGGGCAGCAGCTGGACGCGTTCCTGGGCAACGAAATCGCTGTGATCGCGGAGGAAAGCGTCGATGACGCCCTCGCTCTCGGCCTGCGAGATCGTGCACACGGAGTACACGAGCGCGCCGCCCGGGGCCAGCGCCTCCGCCCCGGCGGCGAGGATCCGCGCCTGGAGCGACGCGAGCTCGCCGATCGCCTCGGGGCGGGCCCGCCAGCGCAGGTCCGGCCGGGACTGGAGCGTCCCGAGCCCGCTGCACGGCGGGTCGACCAGGACCTTGTCGAACGGCCCGTCCGTCCGAACGGACGCGGCGTCGCCAACCTCGACGAGCACGCACGACGCGCCCAGCCGCGCCCGGGTGCGCGCGAGCGCGGACGCTCGGCCCGGATGCCGCTCGACCGCCACCACCTTGCCCCGATCCTCCATCAGCGCCGCCAGGTGCGTGGTCTTACCGCCCGGGGCGGCGCACAGATCGAGCACCCGGTCGCCGGGGCGCGGCGCGAGGGTCCTCGAGACGAGCATCGAGGCCCGCGACTGGGGCTGGACCGCCCCACTCGCCCACAGGTCGGACCCCTGGACGTCAAACGGGCCGTCGAGCACGAGTCCCTCGGGCAGGTCCGGCGCGGGACGGCTCGGCACGGGCAAGGCGGCAGCGACGTCGGGCGTCGTAGCGATGAGCGAGTTGACCCGGAGCACGTTCTCCGCCGGGTCGTTGACCACCCGAAGCAGCGCGCGCGCCTCGTCGGCGCCGAGCTCATCCCACCACTTGCTGGCCAGCCAGCCAGGCACCGAATGGAACACGGCGGCGGACTCCGGAGACTCGTCATCGAGCCGCGCGAGGATCGCCGTGCCCTCCCGCGCCCCACGCCGCAGGACGGCGTTGACGAGGCCCGCCGCGTGCGGTCGTGCCTGCTTGATCAGCTCTACGTTCTCGTTCACCGCCGCATGCTCGGCCGTCCCGCCCATGTACAGAAGCTCGAACAGGCCGAGGCGGAGGACGGCCAGCACGGGCGGATCGAGACGCTCGAGCCGGCGGTCGGTCAACTGCGCGGCGACGTGATCGAGCGTCGCCCGCCGCTGAACGGTCCCGTACGCGAGCGCCATCGCCAGCGCTCGGTCGCGCGGCTCGAGGCCGGCCGCCTCGCCGGTGAACGCGCGATCGGCGTACGCCCCGTCCTCGAACACGCGCCGGATCACGCTGAGCGCGCAGACGCGCGCAGGCGAGACGCGGCTCTGGGTCTTCGTCGCAGGCACGCGGTTACCGCCTTCGCCCACGCAGGTAGTCCGCGCCGCTCATCGGACGGCGCCCCGGAGGCTGAACCGTGAGCAGCTCGAGCGCCCCCGACGCGCACCCGAGCACCGGAACGGGCCCGTCGAACGAAACCTCGCCCTCGGGCGGCCCGCCGTCGGGCCGCACGCGCGCCTCGATCACGCCGAGCGACGTCGCGTCGGCGAGCGTCACGTACGCGCCGATGTGCGGCGTCAGCGCGCGCACGACTCGCTCGAGCTCGACCGCCGTGCGCGCCGGCATCAGCTCGCGGTCCTGGGGGCTGATCTTGTGCGCATAGGTGGCGCGGGCCTCGTCCTGCGGGGCGCACGGGGGCCGCTCGTCGAGGGTACGCACGAGCAACTCGGCCCCGAGCTGCTCGAGGCGTGCGGCGAGCGTGCCGTAGGTGTCGAGCCCCTCGATCGGCACGGTCGCGTGGGCGCATACGGGCCCGTCGTCGAGCCCCTCCCCGACGCGCATGATCGAAACACCGGTGACGTCGTCGCCGGCCATGATCGCCCGCTCGACCGGGGCGGCGCCACGCCACCGCGGGAGCAGCGACGGGTGTACGTTCAGCATCTCCCAGCGCGACAGCAGCGGCTCGGTGATGAGAGCGCCGAAAGCGCACACCAGCACCGCGTCCGGCCGCGCCTGCGCGATCGTCTCAATCGCGGACTCGGCGTTGATCGAGACCGGCTGGTCGAGCGCGATCCCGAGCTCGCGGGCGGCCTCGGCTACCGGGGGCGGGGACAGCTTGCGGCCGCGGCCGCGGGGCCGGTCAGGACGGGTGACGACCAGTTCGGGCCGGTGCGGCGACTCCGCGAGCCGTCTCAGCACCACTGCGGCGAACTCCGAGGTGCCCAGGTAGACGGTGCGCACCCCGCGGCTCAGCGCTCTGGGGCCTGCCGCGAGCTAGGTTGCACTAAGCAGCCTGCTGCGCCTCGCGGAGGATGCGCATCGCTTCCTTGCGCTGCTCCCGGCTGGTCCGGTCGAGGATCAGCACGCCGTCGAGGTGATCGATCTCGTGCTGGATAACGCGGGCCTCGAGTCCCGAAGCCTCGATCACGATCGGCTCGCCGTTCTCGTTGAGCGCGCGGACTCGGACGTGAACCGGCCGGTCGACGTCGACGAGGACACCGGGGAGGCTCAGGCAGCCCTCTTCCATCGACTCGGTGTCGCGACCGGACCATTCGACCTCGGGGTTGATCAGCGCGGCCAGCTCAGCCTCCTGCTGTACCCGGTAGACGAGCAGGCGGTGAACGACCCCTACCTGCGTCGCCGCCAGGCCCACGCCGATCGCGTCCTCCATGAGCTGGCCCATCCGCTCGATTTCTTCGCGCAGCTCGCCGTCGAACCGATCGATCGGGCGCGCCTTCGTGCGCAGCACGGGGTCGCCGAACTGGCGGATGTGGGCGAGCGCCGCCTTCCGGCGGGCCGCGGTCTCGGGATCGAGCTCGGCCTCTCGGGGCTCGGCGTCGGCACCCGCCTCGAGGTCCTCTTCCAGGGCCTCCTCGGCGGTGATCTCAGTGGTCGAATCGGACACGAAATCAGCTTAGTGCGTCGAGCAAAACGCCGTGTGATCGGGGACCTCGTTTCCGGACTCACTGCGGGTCGACGTCGACGCTCACGCTGACCCCGCGCCGCACGGCGTCGGCGGCGATCTCGTCGACCGCAGTGCCAACCGCGAGCACCGTGGCCGGCCGGTCGCCGCTTTTGATCACGAGCTGGCTGCGCGAGCGTCCACGTAGCCGGAACAGCGGTGCCGGCCCGAGCACGGTCGCCCCCGAGGGCGCGATCAGGGCGTGCAGGCGGGTCGCCAGCGCGAGCGCCTCGGCGGCCCCGTTCGCCACGGCGGCCCCGTTCGCGACGGACCCCCCGGAGGCCTCGGGGCCCGAGCACACGATGCGGATCAGCGAGCCGTGCGGCGGATACCCGAGCAGCTTGCGCCGGGTCAGCTCGGCCGCGAGGAATCCGTCCGAGTCGTGGCGGGCGGCGAACGCGAGCGACTCGGCGTCGGGCGCCAGCGTCTGGACGAGGACCCTGGCGGCTGGCCCGGAGTCCGCCCCGCGGCCGACCCGTCCGGCCAGCTGCGTGATCAGCGCGAACGTCCGCTCCTCAGCGCGGAAGTCCGGGAAGCGGAGCGTCTGGTCGGCGTCGAGCACGACGCCGAGGCTTACACCGTCGAAGTCGTGTCCCTTGGCCACCATCTGGGTTCCGACGAGAACGCCGGCGGGCGCGGCCTCGAATGCCGCGAGCGTGCTCGTGAGCCGGCCCTTGCCGGAAGCCGCGTCGGCGTCGAGCCGGAACACCGGGAGCTCCTCGCCGAAGGCCTCGCGGAACTCCTGCTCGACGCTCTCGGTGCCGGCGCCGTGGCGGGCGACCGCGACCGACCCGCACTCATGGCACCGGTTCGGCGCCCGCCGGCGGTGGCCGCAGTGGTGGCACGCGAGTTGGTCGGCGGCGCGATGGAGCACGAGCGCGACATCGCAGTTCGGGCACATCCACACATGACCGCAGCCGCGGCAGCACAGGAAGTTCGACCAGCCGCGCCGGTTGAGCAGCACGATCGCCTTGCCGCCCGCGGCGCGCACGTCGGCCAGGGCCATCCGCGTCCGGGGGTGGAGCGAATGGTGAGCACCGCGCATGTCGAGCAGCTCGACCGGCGGCAGCGACCGGCGATCGATGCGGTTCGGCAGGCGCAGCCGCGTGAGCGCCACGGCGCTCTCCGGGCGTGGGGTCGCGCTCCCCGCAAGCAGTACCGCGCCGTGCTGCTCGGCCCGGCGAAAGGCGACCGAGCGGGCGTCGTAGCGCGGGTCCCCCTCGTGCTTGTAGGACGCGTCGTGCTCCTCGTCGACGACGATCAGGCCGACGTCGGCGAGCGGCGCGAACACCGCCGAGCGCGGCCCGACGCACACGCGAGCCTCGCCCGAGTGCAGCCGCAGCCACTCGTCGTGGCGCTCGCCCAGGCCGAGCCCAGAGTGGAGCACGGCAACGACGTCGCCGAACCGCGCCTGGAAACGCCCGACGGTCTGCGGCGTGAGCCCGATCTCGGGAACGAGCACGATCGCACCGCGACCGGCCGCGAGCGTCTCCTGCACCGCCCGCAGGTACACCTCGGTCTTGCCCGACCCGGTGACTCCGTGGAGCAGAAACCGCCCGCCGGCGCCGGCACGCAGCGCGCCGAGGACCGCGTCGAGCGCGGCCTGCTGCTCGCCGGTCAGCGCCGGCGCGCCGGCGAGCCGCCGCCCGATCACCGTCGACGCGGGGCGGCGGCGCTGGTCGGACAGCGCCATCGCCACGAGGCCGCGCCGCTCGAGCCGGCGCAGCATCGGGGTGCCGAGCGCCGCCGCCACCGTAGGGCCGTCGCGCTCGAGCGCCTCGAGCACGACTCGCTGGCGGTCGTTCAGCGGACCCTCGCCGCGCAGTGCCCGCGCGCCCGCGGACGTGAGCTCGGCCACCAGCGCCCGCTTACGCGACACGACTCTGCCCGTGGTTCCGGGGGGCAATACCAGCGTGAGTGCCCGCGCGCGCGTCGAGCAATACTCCCGCGCGATCCAGCCCGCGAGCGCGACCAGGTCGGCGGGGACGCCGGGCGGAACCACGGCGTCGGGCTCGGCCAGCCGCTCGGGCGCGAGCTCGGACTCGGTGGCGAGCTCGAGAACGACCGCGAGCGTCGTCCGGTGGTTGAACGTGACCCGCAGCAGCGAGCCGACGCCGACGTCGGACTGCTCCGGGCGCAGCCGGTAGTCGAACGGCCCGCGGACCGCCCGCGTCAGCGTGAGCGGCTCGACGCGGGCGATACGTTGCGGGCTGGCCGAGGGGGCGTGCATCGGTGCAGCTGAGGGTAAAGTCCGACGAGGATGACGGCCGATAGTCCCGCCCAGAGCACGCGGGAGCCCATCCCCGGCCGTAGCGATCGTGCCGCACTGGGCCTACCCGCACCCACGATCCTGTCGCTGTGCGACGGGCTGCTGGGCGAGGCGGGACGCCGGCACCACATGTTCGCTTGGCTCCGCGCGCCCGGGGCGGGCACGGGCGACTGGCTCGCCGTCGACGCGTACTACCCGCGCGCCCGTCTCGTAGTGATCTGCCGCTCGGGGCCCGGGCCGCACGACTCGCTGTTTCGGGAGCAGATCCCGGCCCACGGGCTTGGGCTGCTGATGCTCGATCCGGCCGTGCTCGGGAGCGACCGGGAGGCCGTCAAGGCATCGCTCGCGGCGAAGTTCTTCGACCTCGAAAACGTCCAGCGACGGCGTCCGCGGCCATCGCGTTCACCCGCGGATCGGCAGCCCCCGGCGCCGGAGAGGGAGCCCGGTTCGCGCCGGGCGGCGGATCGGGGGGCGGATCGGGGGGCGGCGGCACCGGAGTGGACGCCGGTCAAGGTCGAGCGCACCGCTGTCCCGCGCGGATTCGTGCAGGGCCTGGGGATACTCGCCGGGCTCGCGTTCGCCGCACTTCTGATCGGCGAGCTGTACCTCGGCGTGATCAAGGTCGCCTTTGGAGACAGCCGGCTCCTGTTGGGGCTGGCGATCGTGCTCGAGTTGCTCTCGCGCGCCCTGGGCACGGTCGCGGCTGAACGCGCCGAGGAGCGCGGGTGGGCTTGTGCGTGCGCGATCGTCGGAGCCCCGGTCGTGGCCTGGGTCACGTTGTTCCGGCGCCCGCGCATCGACGTCGAACCGGCTCCGCTGGCGGCGCTGCTCGCGGTGCTTGCCGGCGCGGTCGCGATCCTCGCGCTCGTCCTCGGCAGCTGAGGAGCCGCGACTGACGCGCCCGGTACGCTGAGCCACGGTGGATCCGGAGCCAGGAGAAGAGGTCTTCTTCCACGGCCACCCCTCGTGGCGTTCGATGCTCGCGTTCTACGTCCGAGGGCTGCTGGTGGCGATCGTCGCGGGTGTGATCGCGGGCGTCGTCACGCGGATCGCCAACGGTGGCGTGCAGGCGGGCTGGGTGGGTACCGCGGTGGCCGTGATCTTCCTGATCGTGTTGCTGTGGGGTCTGATCCGGCGCATCAGCACCACGTACTTGATCACCAACCGGCGGCTGACGATCAGGACCGGCGTGGTGTCACGGGAGATGCACGAGACCCGGCTCGAGCGCGTCCAGAACGTCAACTCGCGCCAGCGGCTGCTCGAGCGGCTGCTCCGGGTCGGAACCGTCGACTTCGACACCGCCGGAAGCGCGTCGTATGACTTCAAGTTCCGAGGCGTCGACCACCCGCACCAGATCGTCCGCACGGTCGATCGGGCGCTGCACGAGCTTCGGCTCACGCATCCGCAGGTGTGAGCCGGAGCCGCCGAGCGTCTACGCCCGGACGGCGGCGGGGTCAAGACCCGCGGCGGCGCGGAGGGCGGCCGCCTTGTCGGTGCGCTCCCATGTGAAATCGTGATCCTCGCGGCCGAAGTGACCGTACGCCGCGGTCTTCTGATAGATCGGCCGGTGCAGGCGAAGGTACTGGCGGAACGCGCCCGGCCGCAGGTCGAAATGCTCGTTGATCAGCTCGAGAATCTTCGACCGGGAGATCTTCTCGGTGCCGAACGTCTCGACCATCACGGACACCGGATGCGCGACGCCGATCGCGTACGCCACCTGGAGCTCGGCGCGGTCGGCAAGACCGGCCGCGACCACGTTCTTGGCCACATACCGCGCGGCGTACGCGGCGCTGCGGTCGACCTTCGACGGATCCTTGCCCGAGAACGCGCCACCGCCGTGGCGTGCCATCCCGCCGTAGGTGTCGACGATGATCTTCCGCCCGGTCAGGCCGCAGTCGCCCATCGGACCGCCGATCACGAACCGGCCCGTCGGGTTCACCAGCAGCGTGCGGTGCAGCTTGCGCGCGTCGTATAGGTCCTCGGGGATCACGGGCTCGATCACGTGCTCCCACAGGTCGTCCTTGAGCAGCGACTCGGCGCCGTCGCGATGCTGGGTCGAGATCAGCACCTTCTCGACCTCGACCGGACGGCCGTCGACGTAACGCACCGTGACCTGCGTTTTCCCATCCGGACGGAGGTACGGCAGGATCTCGGCGCGCCGGACGTCCGCGAGCCGCTTGGCGAGCTTGTGCGCAAGCGAGATCGGCAGCGGCATCAGCTCCTCGGTCTCGTTGGACGCGTAGCCGAACATCATCCCCTGATCGCCGGCGCCGGCGAGATCGAGCTCGTCGTCGTCGCCAGGGTCGATCCGCGACTCCCACGCCCGGTCGACGCCCTGCGCGATGTCCGGCGATTGCTTGTCGATCGCGTTGATCACCGCGCACGTGTGGTAGTCGAACCCGTATTCGGCGTTCGTGTAACCGATCCGCTTGATCGTGTCGCGCGCCACGTCGGGAATGTCGACATAGGTCGTCGTGGTGATCTCGCCGGAGACCACGACCAGCCCGGTGTTCACCAGCGTCTCGCACGCCACCCGGCCGTTCGGATCATCCCGGAGCACAGCGTCCAGCACTCCGTCTGAGATCTGATCGGCGACCTTGTCCGGGTGACCCTCGGTCACCGACTCGGACGTGAACAGATATTCGTTGTCCGAAAGCATCTTCATGGGATCTCGAGGTGTAGCTCCGTGGTCGTGTCGCTCTCGCCTCCGGTCGAGCTCAAACCGATCGCGCGGACCTTGGCTAGGTCGGGGAGCAGCGCGCGCATCCGCGCGCCGCTCGTCAGTCCGGTCTGCTCGCCGAGGCTGAGGAGCTGGCTGAAGTTGGCAAAGAGTACCGAGGACACCTGCCCCGGCTGATCCGCGAGCACGGTTTTGTACGCGTTGTCGTCGGCGAGCGAACGGCTGCGGCTCGCGACCTCGTCGATCGCGCGCTCGCTGGTGGACACGACCACAAGCCCGTTGAATACGGCGTAGTCGATCTGAAGTCCCGGTCCGAGGCCGAGCTCGTGGACGGTGACCCCGCCGACCTGCTGGTCCGCCAGCCCCGGGATCTGTCCCGGCCCGGCGGTCGGCGCCGGGAACAGCGCGGTGAGCGGCGCCTCGAGGCCCGCGAGCGCGCTCTGGGTCGCCGCCTGATGAGACGTGCGGGACACGATCACCAGCGACGGCGTCGGGGCCGGCGACAGGGCCACGGCCGTCTCGCCACCGAAGATCGAGCTCAACACCTTGCCGACGCTGACGCCTTGACCGGTGAGCGAGGTCCCCAGCCGGGACAGGAGCGGCGCCACGTTGGCGGCGACGCCGGCGGTCGCGAACGCGCGGAGCAACTGCGGCCCCGCTCGGTCGAGGCCGTCGACGTCGAGCATCAGCGTCGATCCCGTCGGCAGCACCGACTGGAGCGTCGGCGAGAACGCGGTCGGGTGGGACGCGCCCGACCGGACCGCGCTGTGGATCTGCACCTCGGCCCCGCTCGAGACCGCCGACAGCGACAGCGTCGTGCCCTCGAGCGCCGGCCGGTCAAGCAGCCCGGCGATCGCTCCGATTACGCCTCCGCGCGACTCGAGCACGCGGCGCAGTCCGGCGGCGGGCAGGTACGTGTCGAGCACACGGCCAGCGGGCTCGCCCGCGGCAGCCCGCTGATACGCGGCATCGTCGGCGAGCGAGCGGGCACGTCCGGTTCCGGCGGCGATCGCGCCGCGAACGGCGCCGTCCGGACCGACCACCAGGTAGTGGCTGACGAACGCGAGCTCGGTTCCCGAGCTGTAGCCGAGGATCCGCACCCCGTCGTAGACCGCCACGGGGGCCGCGCCGGCGCTGACCAGGAACCGCTGCGCTCGCGTGCGGCTCGAGACGTCGAGCACGATCAGCGACGGCGCCGAGGCGCCCGGCGTGTCGAGCAGCGCAAACGCCGCCTCCTTGCCGAGCCACGGACGGATGCCGGTGGCGAAGTCGACCGAGCTCGAGCCGCCGACGATCGCCGTGAGCCGGCTGACCGCCACCGCGTAGGCGAGCGGGAGATCGGGGAACTTCCTGGCGAGCGACTCGGCGTCGCGCACCGCCGGTCGGCCTGGATCGATCGACACGTTCACGTACCCGAGGACGTCCGCGGGCACCACCCGGGCGGCACCCGTGGCGGGCGGCACGGGACCAGAGCCGCTGAACACGAGCACCGCAACCACCGCGATCACCACCGCGAGCGACACGCCCGCCAATGCGAGGCGCCGGCGGAGGAACTCCCGCCCGCGGTCCGGGTCGCGCCCGCCGCCGGGGCGCGGGAGCGCGCTTCGCTCGCGCCGTTCGGGCACGGTCGGGACGGGGGCACGTGGCCGCGTGATGCTCGACATCAGCACGTTCACTGAAGCATTTCCTGGCGCCCTTTGCGCCACTTGGCAGCCGGTTGTTGAGCCGAGTGGCCCCGACACCCTTCCCGGAGCTGAAAGCTGGCAAACCCGGGTGATCGCTACGCCGCGCGGCGAGGGCGACCGCGGCGCTCGTTGCGCTCGACGAAGTCGATGATCACCGGCACGCCCTCGAGCCGGTAGCGCTCGCGCAGCCGATTCTCGATGAAGTACGCGTAGTCCCGCGTCACCCTCGCGCGCGAGTTGACCTGGATCGAGAACCGCGGCGGACGCTCGTCCGTCTGGGTCATGTACAGCAGTTTGAGGCGGTGCCCGCCCTGCCTCTGTCCGCCCGCCGGCGGCTGGCGCGCGGCGACCACGTCGGACAGGAAGCGGTTGAGCTGCGGGGTGGGGATCCGTGTGGCGCGGCGGTCGGCGATCGCGATCGCCTCGACCAGGAGCCGTTCCACATGCCGACCGGTCTTCGCGCTCGCGGTCAGCACGCGCGGACGCAGGCGGAGCGACCGGTGGGCGCGGGCGCGCTCGTAGTCGAGGTCGACCTCGCTCGCGATGTCCCACTTGTTGAGCACGAGCGCGGTCGCGCAGCCGCTCCGCATCGCCAGCTCGGCCACGCGCAGGTCCTGCGACGTGACGCCGTCGGTCGCGTCGCAGACCACGAGCGCGACGTCGGCCCGCTCAGCCGCGCGCCGCGAGCGCAGCGACGTGTAGTACTCGATCGACTCCCCCACCTTGGCCTGCCGCCGCAGCCCGGCTGTGTCGACGAGGATCAGCGAGCGCCCCTCGAACTCGATCGGGAGGTCGATCGCGTCGCGCGTCGTCCCCGCGACCGGCGAGACGATCACCCGCTCGGCGCCGGCGAACCGATTGATGAGCGAGGACTTGCCGACGTTCGGGCGGCCGATCACCGCCAGGCGCACGGCGTCCTCGGCCGGCTGCTCGTGCTCGGGCGCGTCGGCGGCCAGCACGACGATCCGGTCGAGCAGGTCACCGGTGCCCAGCCCCTGCGCCGCCGAAACCGCGATCGGGTCGCCGAGGCCGAGCTTGTGGAATTCGGCGGCGAGCGGGATGTCGCGCGCCGAATCGATCTTGTTGGCGGCGACCAGGACCGGCAGCGGCGCGCGGCGCAGCAGATCAGCGAGCTCGTGGTCGCCGGGCCGCGCACCCGCGCGCGCATCGACCACGAGTACCGCGGCGTCCGCATCGGCCAGCGCGGCGCGGACCTGCTCGTGCACGGCGGCGGCGAGCTCGGCGCGGTCGTCGAGATCGACCCCGCCGGTGTCGATCAGGGTCAGCGACCGCCCGTTCCAGTCTGTGCGGAGCTCCTTGCGGTCGCGCGTGACGCCGGGGCGCTCGTGCACGACCGCCTCTCGCGACTCTGTGAGGCGGTTGACGAGCGAGGACTTGCCGACGTTCGGGTATCCGACGATTGCGACCTTCATGGCGGACCCGAGCGTAGCTTGTGCCCCGGGTCCGCCAATCAGCGGTCGAAAACCGTCAGATGCGAATCACCCGGTTGGAAGGTCCGGTCCCGCGCCGGCGCAGTATCCGGCGCCCTCGGCGGAGTCGTTGCTCCACAGCGACTGGACCGCGAACGTGCCGCCTGCGTTGCCCTTGACGTCGCCGATCGCGCCGGGGATCGGCTCCGGCGGTCCCTGCGCGGTGAGCAGGTTCTCGCCGACCCATGCGCACTTGTCGCCGTTCTCGTTAGCGTCGAGCGGGTCGTACCACCCGCCGATCTGCTGCGCGCCCGTTCCGCTGCCGATCACGTCCTCGGCACCCGGGTCGGTGACGGTCTCCTCGATCTCGTGCCCGAGCACGATCGAGAACCCGTCGAGCTTGCCGGCGGCGCCGCTGTTGACCGCGTTCTCGCCGCACTCGTTGGTGCCGCTCGAGTTGATCGCGAGCGAGTACGGCATGTTCGTCCACGCGATCCCGGGCTGGATGTTGTTGTAGATGCCGCCCTCGAGCCCAGGCTGCGTGTAGTCGTGGAACGCGCAGTAGCCCGACGACAGCGCGTTCGGATCGCTGAAGTTCGGCGGCTGGGCGATGATGATGTTGCTGTTGGCCAGGTCGGTGATGCCGAAGTGCGCCACCGCTCGCTGCGCCTCCGCGGCAAGGTCCGTGTAGGTGTTCGTCGAGCCCGGCGGGTTGCTCGACGATGTCCCGGCGAGCGTGCTCGCGTCGTTCGTGTCGTCGACCCAGATGCCCTGAAGCTGGTCGGTCGGGTTCGTGATCTGCTCCTGGGCCCCGGCCGAATCGGTCTCGTAGTACTGGGTCTGCTCGCCCGCCCACTGCGTGCCGCCGAGCTGCTGCACCCAGTCGGACATGTACTTGCCGGCGCCGTCGGGGTCGCATGCCAGCGTCGCGGTGATCGACCCCTCGGTGATGTTCTCCGACTGGCAGGTATCAGAAGCCGGGAACGCTCCCGGGTCGCCCCAGCCCCAGAACACCAGGTACTCCTTCGGGGTCGTCTGCACGTGACCGCCGTAATAGGACATGTTGCCGAGCACGGGAAGCGTCGTCGCCGGGAACTCGGGGAGGCCGCAGTTCGAGAACGGCGAGGGGAGCATGCCGTTCTCAGGACAAGGCGGCGCCGGCGGCTGCAGCGATCCGACCGGGGCGAACACGTGCTGCTGCCAGTACGCGCGCTGCATCTGCACTTCCTTCTGCAGCGTCGGCATGAAAATCGTCTTGGCCGACGCCGCGCCCGCGCCGCCGCCGAACAACCCAGCGACCACCGCGGCCGCGCCGACCCCGCGAAGCAAACGACTCCTCATGTTATGACCCTCTGTTTTCAGCCCCTGCCCAGGGCAATCGATGGATGTGGGCTCGTTTCTACCCCGCCGCCGAAAGCCCCATCCCCGCCAACCGCCGGGGTAAGAGGATCCTCATCCGGTCGCGTCGCGCACGAGCCCGCTGATCCGGCCGACCACGTCCGCGAACGCCATGCCGGTGGTGTCGATCACCACCGCGCCCTCGGCGGGAGCCAGCGGCGAGTGCTCGCGCGTGCGGTCGCGCTCGTCGCGGATGGTCTGCTCGGCGAGCACGGTCGCCGCGTCGACCCCGAGCTCCGCGGCCCGCCGTCGGGCCCGCTCGGCCGGGTCGGCGGTCAGGAACACCTTAACCTCGGCGTCGGGGGCGACGACGGTACCGATGTCGCGTCCCTCGGCCACCCAGTCGCCGGTGGACAGCCGCCGCTTCTGCTCCGCCACGACCGCGCGTCGCACCTCGGGATCCGCCGCCACCCGCGAGGCGACCTCGGACACCGCCGGCGTGCGGATCTCGTCGGTCACATCGCGGCCGTCGAGCAGCGTCCGCTCGCCGGGCTCGATCCTCAGCGACGCCGCGATCGAGGCGGCCGGCACGCCGCGATCGGTGGCGGCGAGCGCCACGGCTCGGTACATCGCGCCCGTGTCCAGGTACGTGAAGCCGAGCGCGCCGGCGACCGCGCGGGCCACCGTCGACTTGCCGGCGCCCGCCGGCCCGTCGATCGCGACCACGGTCACCCGATCACCCCGGCGACGATGCTCACGCGATCAGCCCTGACACGCCTTCGGCGAAACCCGGATATGACACGTCGGCAGCTTCCATCCCGATCACCTCCACCCCCTCCTCTGACGCGAGCCCGGCGACGGCGCCGAGCAGCGCCAGCCGGTGGTCGCCGTGAGCGTCGAGGTGCCCGCCGCGGAGCCCACCGGTCCCCGTCACGACAAACCCGTCGGGCAACGCCTCAATAACGGCACCCAGGCCGCGGAGGCCTTCGACGACCGTGGCGATCCGGTCGGACTCCTTGACCCGCAGCTCGCCCGCGCCCCGCACCACGGTGTCGCCGTCGGCAAAGCATCCGAGCAGCGCCACCAGCGGCAGCTCGTCGATCGCGAGCGGCACCTCTTCGGCCTCGACGATTGTCGCCTCGATCGGGGCGTTGCGTACGTCGATGTCGGCGATCGGCTCCTCCGGCTGGAAAGTTCCCGCGGGCTCGACGTCGGCGAGCACGATCGCGCCCATCCGCTCGAGGATCCGCAGGAACCCGGCGCGGGTCCAGTTGACCCCGACGCGTTCGAGCACCAGCCGGGAGTCGCGCACGAGCACGCCGGCCGCGATCAGGAACGCCGCCGAGGACGGGTCGCCGGGCACCTCCACGAGGTCCAGCTCGAGCTCGTCGGTGTTGCCCACAGTCGTGCGGAACCCGCCTCCGGACCCGTCGCGCTCACGTGCGACCGGGGCGCCGGCGGCGGCCAGCATCCGCTCGGTGTGGTCGCGGGTGGGGACGGGCTCGATCACGGTGGTCGCGTCGGTGACCAGCCCGGCGAGCAGCGTGCATGACTTGACCTGCGCGCTCGCCACCGGCAGCTCGTACGTGATTCCGGTCAGCGGCGCGCCGTGGACGGTGAACGGGGGGAACCTTCCCTCGCGAGCCTCGATCCGCGCGCCCATGCGCTCGAGCGGCTCGGCGATCCGGTCGACCGGGCGCCGGCGGATCGAGTCGTCGCCGTCGAGCTCGAAGCTCGATCCCTGCTGGAAGGCGAGCCAGCCCGGCAGCAGCCGCATCAGCGTGCCGGCGTTGCCGACATCGATCGGCTCGCGCTGCGGGAGCGCGTTGCGCATGCTGCACCCCCGGATCACGAGCTCGCCGTCGTCGCGACGCTCGACGATCGCGCCGAGTTGCGTCACCGCCGCGAGCGTCGAGCGCGTGTCCGCGGCATCGAGGTAATTCCGGACGTGCACCGGCTCCGAAGCCATCGCCCCGATCAGCGCCGCGCGGTGCGAGATCGACTTGTCCGCCGGCACGGTTACCCGCCCTCGTAACGGCCCGGATGGGTCGAAGCGCACGTTCATGCCCGCGCCACCGGGAAGCCGAGCTCGCCGACGAGCTCCTCGGTGCGCCGCGCCTCCTGCTCGCCGG
Organism: uncultured Solirubrobacterales bacterium; assembly: GCA_963822855.1. GTDB lineage: Bacteria > Actinomycetota > Thermoleophilia > Solirubrobacterales > Solirubrobacteraceae > Palsa-465. Next base: position 738,639 of record CAWGJE010000003.1, read on the forward strand.
CGATCCACAGCGCCACCACCCCCTCGCTCATATCCGGCGCGGGATACAGCGCCATGTCGGTGATGTTCACTCCGGCGCGCCCCAACTCCAGCGCGAGTTGCGCCACCACGCCGGGGCGGTTCGGGACCGACGCTCTGAGCTCGAACAGCGGTCCCCCCGCGAGCTGGGCCTCGAGCAGCCGGCGCCGGTCATCGGCGGCGCGGTCGTTCCAGTCGGCGATGCCGTCCGCGTCCGCGCCGACGAGCGCATCCCGTACAGCGGTCAGGCGCGCGATCGTGTCGTCGATCCGCGCCGCCAGCGCGTCGCGGTTCGAGATGTAGATGTCGGTCCAGATCGCACTCGGCGCGCCGGCGACGCGGGTCGCATCCCGAAACGACGGGCCGGTGGCGGGCAGCCGCTGGGGCGGATCAGAGCCGGCGTCAAGCGTGCGCGCGGCCTGGGCGACGAGCACGTTGGCGAGCACGTGGGGCAGGTGCGAGACCGTGGCCAGGATGGTGTCGTGAGAGTCGGGGTCGATCGCGGTGGCGCGAGCGCCGATGCCGTGCACGAAGCGGTGCAGGCGCTCGTACAGGATCCCCGACGTGGTCGAGGTCGGCGTCAGGTACCAGGTGGCGCCGTCGAACAGGTCGGCGCGCGCGTGCCGAACCCCCGAGGTCTCGGCGCCGGCAAGGGGATGGCCGCCGACGAACCGCGGGTCGTCGTGGGCGGCCACGATCGCCCGCTTGGTCGACCCGACGTCGCTGACCGTGCAGTCCCGCGGCGCCGCGCTCAGCGCCGCCGCAACCGCGTCCGGGAGCGCCCCCACCGGGGCCGCCACGAACACCGCCTCGGCGTCGGCGACCGCGCCCGCGACGCCGTCGCACGCACGGTCTATGGCGCCGCGCTCGAGCGCGATCTCCAGCGCCTCCGCGCTCGGGTCATAACCCGCCACCGAAGCGTCGAGCCGCTCGCGCGCGGCGAGTCCGATCGAGCCGCCGATCAGCCCGACGCCGACGAGCGCGATCCTCACTTAGACGGCGGCGAGCGCCTTGCCCGCGACAGCCGCGGCGGCCTGAACGCGTTCCACGTACTCGCCGAACTCGTCCGCGTACAGCTGCTGCGGCCCGTCGCAGATCGCCTGCTCCGGATGCGGGTGAACCTCGACGATGATGCCGTCGGCGCCCGCCGCGGCCGCCGCCAGCGACAGCGGCATCACGAGATCGCGCCGGCCCGCGGCGTGGCTCGGGTCGACGATCACCGGCAGGTGGCTCAGCTCTTTCAGCACCGGCACGGCCATCAGGTCGAGCGTGAACCGGTAGGCGGTCTCGAACGTCCGGATCCCGCGCTCGCACAGCATCACAGCCTCGTTGCCCTCCTTGAGCACGTACTCCGCCGCCATCAGGAGCTCCTCGAGCGTCGAGGAGAAGCCGCGCTTGAGCAGCACCGGGCAGCCGGAGCGCCCGACCTCGGCCAGCAGCGTGTAGTTCTGCATGTTGCGCGCGCCGATCTGGATCACGTCGGCCACCTCGAGCACCTGGTCGAGGTCGCGCTGGTCCATCAGTTCGGTGACGATCGGTAGGCCGGTCTCGGCCTTGGCCTCGGCGAGCAGCCGCAGCCCCTCCTGGCCGAGTCCCTGAAACGCGTACGGCGAGGTGCGGGGCTTGTAGGCACCGCCTCGGAACAGCGTCCCGCCGGCGTCGCGCACCGCGCGCGCCGTCTCGAGCGTCTGCTCGCGCGACTCGACCGTGCACGGCCCGGCGATCATCGCGAAGCTGTTTCCGCCGACCTTCCGCCCGGCGATGTCGAGCACGGTGCGTTCGCCGTGCTTGAACTGCGTCGAGGACAGCTTGTAGGGCTTCGAGATCGGCACGACGCGGTCGACCCCGGGTGCGCCGTCGAGCTCGAGCCGCGCCACGTGTTCTCGGTCACCGATCGCGCCGATCACGGTCAGCTCGTCGCCGCGGCTGAGATGCGCACGGGCGCCGACGCTCTGGACTCGGTCGACGACGGCCTGCACCTCCTGTTCAGTGGCCGTCGGTTTCATCACGATCATCATTTCTCGGTCCTCTCTGGTGCCTGGTGAACTGTACGAAAGCGAGCGGGACGGGTTTCACCCGACCGGGGGGTTTTTTCGGCGCTCGGACTGTGCGGTGGTCCGCCTCGATGGGCGGACGTCGACGAGGGCGTTGCCGAGCGCCTAGCTAAATCGCCAGGCGTATGCGTACGCGTAGCCGCGAAGGGTGTAGGCGGTGCGGCTACCGGTACTCACGCGGCGGTTTCTACCAGATGGTCGCCGCGATGCCAAGGCGTTGCTGGAATTTCCGCCGCTGCGGCGGCTTATCCAGCAAGGACCTCAGCGAGGGCGCCCGCGAAGCGTTCGTTCTCGGTGTCGGTGCCCACCGTCACGCGGAGCGAGCGCTCCCGGCCGAGCGCGGCGCCGGCGCGGACCAAAACCCGACGATCTCGCAACCCGGAAACCACGTCGGCCTCCTCGACGGTCTCGGGCAGGTGCAACCAGATGAAGTTCGCGTCGGACTTCGCCACCCACAGGCCGAGTGCCCTCACCGCGTCCTCCATCTCGAGCCGCCCCGCGATCGTCTCGGTCACGCGCCGCTCGACGTCGTCCTGGTGCTTCAGCGCCTCGACCGCGGCGGCCTGCGCCGCGGCGTTCAGGTAGAACGGCTGGCGCACCTGGTCGACCGCGACGCGGAAGTCCTCGGCGCCGCACAGCGCGTACCCGACCCGCAGCGCCGCGAGCCCGTAGACCTTCGAGAACGTCCGGAGCAGCACCAGGTTCGGGTACCTGCGCAGCAACTCGAGCGAGGCATACGTGTCGCCGAGCGTCAGCGAGAACTCGCAGTAGGCCTCGTCGAGGATCACGGCCACGTGACCGGGGATCCGCCGCATGAACGCGTCAATCTCGTCGAGCCCGATCGCGGTCGAGGTCGGGTTGTTCGGGTTGCAGATCAGCACGAGCCGCGTCGCCACCGTGACCTCGGTGGCGATCGCGTCGAGGTCGTGGCGGTCCGCGTCGTCGAGCGGCACCTGGATCGCCCGCGCGCCTGACGCGGCCGCCAGGTGCGGGTACACGCTGAACGCCGGCCACGCGTACACGACCTCGGCGCCCGGCTCGAGCAGCGCCTCGCCGGCGGCGAGCAGGATGTCGCACGAGCCGTTGCCGAGCGCGATCCGCTGTGGCGGGATCCCGTAGCGGTCCGCCAGCGCACGCCGGATCGGCTCGTACGACGGATCGGGGTAGCGATTCACGCCGCCGAGCACGCGCGTCGCAGCCTGCACGACCTCGGGCAGCGGCGCGAAGCAACACTCGTTCGAGGCAAGCATCGCGACGTCGGCGCCGAGGTCGTAGCCGGCGGCCAGCGGATAGACCGGCATCCGGCGGACCCGTTCTCCGAATTCGATCGGCATCGCGCGGCCTAGGGTATCTACTAGGCCTCGCTGCGCTCGCGAAGCGCGGCCCCTATTGGGCGGACTCGAGATCCGCTCGGAGCACGCGCGTCTCCCCGAGGTACGCGTGACGAGGCTCGTGGCCGTCGGGCGCGTAGTAGTGGACCATCACGCGGATCACGCGCGGCAGCGAGCCCGGCACCGGCACCTCGCGCGCGCACAGCAGCGGAACGCGACTCAGGCCGAGCGCGCGCGCCGCCACCGCGGGGAACTCGGCGTCCAGGTCGTCAGTCAGCGTGAAGATGCAGCTGACCATCGCGTCCGGCTCGAGCGCGTTTCGCTCCATCAACTCGCGCATCAACTCGTCGGTGGCGCCGAGAATCGCGTCGGCCTCGTTGGCGGGAACGGTGTTGGCGCCGCGGAGCGCGAAGAGCCGCATGGGAGCGGCAGTGTGTCAGTTACCCAGCGTGCACGACGGACGAGGTGGCGAGCACGTGGCCCGCGCTGTTGAGCGCCTGGACCGCGACGTAGGGCTGGGCCGGGATCGTCACCTGGCTCTCGAACCCCTGCTTCGACGCGGTCGTCGCCGCCTGCAGGGCGCTCGCGCTCGTGCCCGCCAGCACGCGCCACGAGCTCACCTGGGTGGCGCCGTTCCAGCTCACGTACACGTTGGTGCTCGTGCCGGTGCTCGACGCGCTTACCGACGGCAGCGTCGTCGGCGTCCCGATCCACGGGAAGCGGTAGGCGCGATAGCTCGAGTTGTCGCCGACGAACCGGCCGTCGAAGTCGGTCTGGCCGCGAGAGTTGAACTCGGTGAAGTAGGGCTGCTGCCCCCAGCCGACGAAGTCGTCGCCGCCCGGCAGTTCCTGGACGTTCCCCTCGAAGCTCGCGTCCAAGGCCGGCGAGTGCAGGTCCTCGCTCACGAGCGTCGCGGTCTTGGTCGTGCCGTTGAGGCGGACCGTGATCCCGCGCGACTGCTCGTGGACCTTAGGTGGGCCCGCGCCGTCGTCGAACATGGTCACGGTCGGGTCGATATCGGTGTGAAGGCGCGCGTCGTGCTGGAACGCGAACTGGACTCCGGACGCGAGCTTGTAAGTCGAGTTCTTGCCGCCGAGCGTCCAGACCACCTGACCGCTCGGGAGGTCGACCTCGTAGGCGGCCCATGTGTTGCGCGCCGAGACGAACAGATTGCCGTCCTGCTGCAGCTGGACCGAGTTGATGTGGAAGTAGTCGAACGGCGCGCCCGCCGATTTCACGGCAGGCTCGTACGTGTCGCTCAGCGGGACGTGATCGAGGCTGTCCCACTCGAACAGCAGCAACCCGGTCTTGATGTCGATCTCCTGGACCACCGAGTCGAGCACGATCTGGCGAGAGGACATGTCCAGGGCGGTCGCGTCCCAGTACACCGGGTAATACGCGGTGATCAGCGCGGTGCCCTGCGGCGTCAGCCGGAACTCGTGCAGGTCGGCGCTCAGCCCGTTGGCGGCGTGCACTACGGCGATCTGGCGGTATGAGGAGTTCTCGATCAGGTCCTCTCCAGCCCCGACGCCAGCCCCCGAGTAGCCCTGCCACCAGGTCAGCACGCGCTGGCCGTCGTAGCGCTGCACCTGGAGGTCGGCCGCCATGTCCCCCTGGGGCACGGGCTGGAACCACAACAGCGTGCCCTGCTTGTTGAGGATCATCACGCCGTTTTGCGTCGGGCCCTGCTGCGGTGTGAGGAAGATGTCGTCGCCGTCGGGCCCAGGGTCGGGATTGTCCTTGGTGATCTCGACCGAGGCTGGTGTCAGATCCGGCTGCGAGTGGAACGTGAGCTCGTCGCCCGGGACCCGCGCCGCCGGCGGCAGCGGCATGGCCGGAATTGACCCCGACGGCGTGGCGACCGTGAAGTGGAACGTTCCTGGGGTCTTGGCGCCGACGATGCTCAGGGTGGTCCGGACCGTGACCATCTCGCCGGGGACGAACGGCTTCGCCGGGAGGAAGCTCCCGCCATCGTGATCGGAGTCCGATTCAAACCGCCCCGTGTGGACGCCGCTGCGGGAGCCCGTCACGAACACTTTGCCCACCTGGTCGATCGGCACGCCACGAAACGCGATCTGTGTCTGGGGCGACGCGACGCGGGCGCCCGGGATCGGGAACACGGTGACCGTCGGCGTCGCTGCGGACACGGCGCCGCCGCACCCCGCCAGCGACAGCCCGATCAGGACCGAGGCGACGGCGATCACCGCACCCCCGGCGGCCCGGCGACGGCGCCCACTCACCCCAAGCTGCCGGCCTCCATGCCTGGTCGAGCTGCGGCTACTGAACCTCATACACCGCGGCGCACCCGAATTCGTGCGCCGAGCGGATGAGTGGACCGAGCACCTTCGTCATGTCGGCGGTGGTGTCGCAGTCGGCGAGCACGAACCGCGCACCGCTGCTCAAGACGAAGCTGCGTGCGGCTGGGATTTGCGGGGTGGCAGTGAACAGCCATTGCGCGTTGTAGCTCAGGCCGAGGCAGCTCGGCTCGGACCACAGGCAGTCGCCGACATACGTGCGCCTGCCAGTTTTACCGGGCACGACGGCGCCAAGATAACTACGCGTCATCACGCTCCCCGGCTGCTTGAGTTGCGCCAGGTAATCGAGGGCGTTGCGCTCATCGCTGGTGATGAAGTTCGCGTTGTCGGGGGTCGGCGCAGCCAGACCCTTGGCGATCTTCAGCTCCTCGAACGTGGCCGGGATCGTGAACAGCGCGACCAGGACCGCGCCGGCCAGCACCGGGCGCTGGAGCCGTTGCCAGCCGATGATCTGGAGCCCCTCGACGGCGAGCACCGCCAGCGGGATCGTGATGCCCTGGAACGAATGCAGCGGCGTCGCGCCAAGGCTCGTCCCGGACAGCACGAAGATCACGTACGCCGCCACCGGCCAGGTTCGCGTCGCCGCGGCCAGGAACGTCGTCGGGCGCCTGGTGTACGCGATGGCCGCGGGAACCAGCAGAGGAACGATCGCGATCGTGATCGACCAGAACGAGAACGCGTGCTTGCTCGCCGCCTGGGCGAGCTTCCAGCTGATGTCGGTCTTGTCGAGGATCGCGTAGTACAGCAGCGGGATCCCCGTGCCGACGACCGTGGCGATCGTCAGCTTGACGTGGGCGCGCTCGTACCGGCGGCCGAACGCCAGCACAACCTCGGCCGTGAGCACCACCCCGATCAGCAGCTCGCCGTTCCACGGGTGAAGCAGGCTCGCCAGCCCGCCGAGTAGTCCCGCCAGCCAGATCCGGCGTCCGTTCAGCCGGGAGTCATGGTGCGCGACCAGCGCCCACACCATCGCCGCCAGCGCCATCACGCCGAACACGTAGCCCCATGTCAGGAAGCCGGGGAACAGGTCGCCGAGGACGCTGAAGCTCCCATACACGTTGGTGAACGAGCCGAAGAACAGAGCCAGCACGAGCGCCGCCCGGCGCGGCCACACGCCGTTGAGCAGCCGGTAGGCGAACCCCCGCACGGCGAAAAAGAACCCGATCACCGCGACCGGCTTCCACAGCAGCAGCGACAGCCACGGGGCCATCCCCAGCGCGGTCAGCCCGCCGGACACGACCACGGCCGGGTTGAAGTAGTCCCCAGGCGTGTCGCGCAGCACGAACAGGTTCGACGCGAGGATGTGCTTGGAAGCGTCCGTGATCCAGGCCAGGTACTGCATCTGGTCGACGATGTACACGCCGTCGGTCCCGGTCCACACTCGGCCGTTGACGATTACCTGCCAAAGGTCGGCCCCGAGCACGAACAGCGACACCGCGCTGAACGCAAGCAGCACCGACCACTCGAAGCGATCAAGGCCGCGGCGGCGCGGTGGAGAGATTCGGACCGGCGGTAGGTCGGGCGCCGGACCGCCTCGGCCACCGTCGACCAACTCGATTTCAAGGCGCATTGGCGCGCGACGCTAACACGATGCTAATAATCACGGCATAAACCCGGCGGCGGATTGGGGACTCGGCTCACGCCGGACGCGACGCTGGGGCGTTCCGGCCAACTGAAACCACGGCACCCGCGGGCCGGCCAACCCGCGGTATGAACGTCCTTACCTTAGCGTCGCCGTCAGCGGCGAGGCCCCATACGGTTGCGGGATCGGTCGGCGTCGCCGCAGCTACGGCTGGGCCTGAAGCGCCTGCGACGCCTGCGGGGAGTACGACGATAGCTTCGCCTGGAGCGTCGAGGAGGCCTGGCCGGCCGAGCCGCCCAGCGGGTTGAAGTTGATCAGGCTCCAGAGCTTCCCCGACGAGGGCAGGAACACCAGCACCAGGAACACGGTCAACCCCAGCGCGACGCGCCGCAAGCGCACGCTCGACCCGAGCGCCGCCAGCGGTAGCAGCCAGATCACGTACCACGGCATCACCCAGCCGAGGCTTGCGATTAGGGCAAACGTCGCCCAGCCCGCACGCGAGAGCCAGTCTCCCCGCCGGCGGAGCAGCAGCAGAACCGCTACGACTAGCGCCAGGTCAGCAAGGCGCAGGATGCCCGAGGTGCCGCCGCCCACGCCGAGGAAGTAGCCGAACAGGTTGGGGAAGCTGAACGGCGTCAGCAGGCTCCCCTGTTGAGACAGGTTGGGGATCGAGAGCCCGAACAGCAGGAGGCTCATGACGAGCAGCGGTATTCCCGCGATCAGGCATCCGTAGATCACCTGGAGCCGGCGCTGGGTCGGGCGCGCCGCGACCAGCAGGAACGGCAGCAGCAGCACCGCGCTGAACTTGACCGCGACCGCGATCACCAACATCGCGCCCGCCGACTTGTCGCGGCGCGCGAGCAGGAACGCAATCGATGCCGTCAACGGAACGAGCATGAAGAAGTCGTTGTGGAACCCGCCCACCGCGTACACGAGGTAAATCGGGTTGAGCCCGACGAGCACCGCGGCGTAGCGCGGGTCGCGGCCGAGACGCTTCGCGCACCACCACACGATCCCGATGAACGTGAGGCTCAGCAGGACCGTGACGACCTTGACGATCCAGTACGCGACGGGGATGGGCAGGAACGCCAGCGGATAGCTGAGCGCGGTGAACAACTCCCCGTACGGGCTGTGCAGGTTGTTCCAGGTCGCGAAGTGGTAGATCGGGTCGTGCATCTCCTGCCCGATCACATGCGTGTACGGGTTCAGCCCGTGCAGGCCGCCGAGCCGCGCGTACCCGAGGTAGTTGCCCATGTCGGTCAGCTGGAACGGCGGTGCCAGCATCAGGAGCAGGTTCGCGGCGACGATCGTGATCACGATCATCCGCGTCGTCAGTGTCCGCAGTGCCAGTAGCGCGACGGCGTACGCCCCGAGCAGCACCAGGATCAGCGCGCTCAACGAGTAGTTGGTCACGGCCGTTCCAACGTGGACGCCGCTGAGCACGAACCGCAACGGCCCCGCTTCCCACGGCGCGAAGATCACGCTCGAGCGCGGCACGAGGATCGTCGGGCCGTGGGTCGAGTAGAGCACCATCAGGAAGATCCCGCCGACGATCGTGGCCAGCGCGATCTTCCCCGCCCTGGCCTCCTCCAGTGCACGTGGGATCCGGAGCGCCGGCGCCTTCGGCAGCCGGCTGATGCCGGGCAGCGTTACCGCGCCGTCGACGCTCGCGGAGGCGGCTCCGGCACCGCTCGGCGCGAGCGCCGGTTGGGATGCCGTGCTCGAAGCAAGCACCGGCGTGCCGTCAACGTGGCCTGACTCGTGTCGCATCGTTTAGGGAATGTTGCCCGGTGGGTGAGCCGCCTGCCCTGTGAGCGGGTTGAAATCTTGTTAAGCGCTCACCGTACGGGACCGCGGCTGCAGCTGACCCTAACATCCCGCGCGTGAGCGTCGGCACGGCGGCACCGGACCTTCGCCGCCCCGCGGCGCGCACGCACGCCTCGCGGACTCGCGCGCTGCTCGCCGAGCCGGCGGTGCTTGCGGTAGCCGCACTGACGCTGCTCGCCGCAGTTCTGCGCGTCTACCGGCTCGGTCATCAGGGGTTCTGGTTCGACGAGGGCAACACCGCGCTGCTCGTGCATTTCTCTCCGGGGAAGATGCTCGGCCTGATCCCGCAGACCGAGTCCACTCCCCCGCTCTACTACTGCGTGGCGTGGGTGTGGGCGCGCGTGTTCGGCTATTCCGAGACCGGGTTGCGATCGCTGTCGGCGGTGTGCGGAGTGGTGCTGGTGCCCGTCGTGTACTCCGGGGGAGCGAAGCTGATTTCGCGGCGCGCGGGCGTGATCGCGGCCGCGTTCGCCGCCTGTAGCCCTTTGCTGATCTGGTATTCGCAGGAGGCACGCTCGTACGAGATGCTCGCGCTGCTCTCGGGCCTGTCGCTGCTCGCGTTCGCCTGTGCGCGCGCCGACCCGACGCCGCGGGCCTTGACCTTCTGGGTCGTCGCCTCCGCACTCGCGCTCGCGACGCACTACTACGCGGTGCTGGCGGTCGTGCCACAGGCGGTTTGGCTCCTCTGGATCCACCGTACGCGCCGGCCGGTACAGATCGCGTTCGCCGTCGTCGGCCTGTGCGGCCTCGGCCTGATCCCGCTCGCGATCAGCCAGCACGGCACGGGCCGCGGCAACTGGATCTCGAACGCGCCGTTCTGGCGACGGCTCGGCCAGATCGTGCCTCAGTTCTCGAGCGGCTTCGAGGGACCCGCGCACGGACTGTTCGAGCCGCTGGCGATCGCGATCGTCGTTCTGTCGTTGGTTCTGCTCCTGACCCGGTCGCCGGCCGAGGCGCGGCGCGGGGCGCTGCTCGCCGGTGGGCTCGCGCTGGCCGGGTTCGTGCTCAGCCTGATCCTGGTCGCGGTTGGCTTTGACGACCTGCTGACGCGCAACATGCTGGCGATCTGGTCGGCCTGCGCGCTCCTCGTCGCCGGCGGGCTGTCGGTGCCGCGCCCGCGGTTCCTGGGTGCGGTCGGCGCGATCGTCCTGTGCGTCATGGGTGTGACGACCGCGCTCGGCGTTGCCTTCGATCGCAACTACGAGCGGCCCGACTGGCGCGTGGTGGCGCGGGCGCTCGGTACGCACGCGCCGCCGGGCGGCCGCGCGATCCTCGTGCAGCACTATCGCGACCTGTTGCCGCTGTCGCTTTACATGCCGGGCTTGAAGTTCTGGCGGGGCGGTCAGCCCGTGCGGGTCCGCGAGTTCGACGTTGTGTCGTTCACCTCGCCGGCGAGCGCCGGCTTCTGCTGGTGGGGTTCGGCGTGCAACCTGTGGCCGTCACGGACGCAATCGTCGTATCCGATCGCCGGCTTCCGCCCGGTGTCGGAGCGGCGTGTCCTCCAGTTCACCGTCATCCGAATGGTGGCTGCTCGACCGGTGCGGGTGACGCCGGCGGAGGTGTCGCGGGTGCTGACCGCGACGCACCGCGTCAACGACGAGCTGATCCTGCAGAGGTAACGCGCGGCCTCGCTACCCCGGCCGGCGAACGAACTCGGTCAGCTCGTCGACCTCGGCCGGACTCAGCTTGCGCCACCGCCCGCGCGGCAGCTCCCCGAGCGCCAACGGGCCGAACGCCACGCGCTCCAGCCGCTTCACGGGATGCCCGACGGCCTCGCACATGCGCTTGACCTGGCGCTTGCGGCCCTCGTGGATCGTGATCTCGATCGTGTCGGCCGCCACGCGGCGGACCTTGGCCGGCGCGGTCCGCCCGTCGTCGAGGTCGACGCCGTCGCGGAGGGCGCGCAGCTCGGACTCGCGCACGGGCGGCCCGGAGACGACCGCGCGATAGGTCTTCTCGACCTCGAAGCTGGGGTGGGTCAGCCGGTGCGCGAGATCGCCCTCGTTAGTGAGCAGGATCAGCCCGGTGGTGTCGATGTCGAGGCGGCCCACCGGATACAAGCGGTCGGTCTGCGGCACCATCGTGACCACGGTTGGACGCCCCTGCGGATCGCGGGCGGTCGAGACGACGCCCGCCGGTTTGTTCAGCGCGTATACGACGCGCTCGATGCGGCCGTGGGCGACCGGCTTGCCGTCCACCGCCACCGCATCCTCCGGGCCGACATCGCGCGCCGGATCGGTCACGGTTTCGCCGTTCAACGTCACACGCCCCGCCCTGATCACAGGCTCGGAAGCGCGCCGCGACGCGACGCCGGAGGTGGCCAGGTACTTGGCGAGTCGCATGGCTGCCACCATAGTCAGAGTGGATCTGAACCTGCTCGAAGCAAAGCTGACCGAGCTCGGGGAGCCCCGCTACCGCTCAGGCCAGGTGTGGCGATGGGCGGCGCGCGGCGCCAGCGGCTTCTCCGACATGTCTGATCTCCCGCTCACCCTGCGCGAAACGCTCACTGACGGAGTGCCGTTCAGCAGCCTGTCGGTCGAGCGCGAGGCCCGCGCCGCCGATGGGACGGTCAAGGCGCTGTTCCGCACCGCCGACGGGCGCCCCGTCGAGGCCGTGCTGATGCGCTACCGGGACGGCCGGCGGTCGATCTGCCTGTCCTCGCAGTCCGGGTGCCCGCTCACGTGCACGTTCTGCGCCACTGGACAGATGAAGTTCGGGCGCAACCTGACGGCGTCGGAGATCCTCGACCAGGCGCTCCACTTCCGGCGCGCGAGCGAGGTCGACCACGCGGTGTTCATGGGCATGGGCGAGCCGATGATGAACCTCGACAACGTGCTCGCAGCGTGCGAGCGCCTCCCCGACATCGGGATCGGGCACCGCCGCACCGCGATCTCGACGATCGGGTGGATCCCGGGAATCGAGCGTTTGGCGGCCACCCCGATGCCGATCCGCCTCGCGCTCTCGCTCCACGCCGCCGACGAGGCGCTCCGCACCGAGCTGATGCCGGTCAACGAGCGCTACCCGCTCCCCGACGTGATCGCGGCGTGCGAGGCCTACTACGAACGTAAGCGCCGCAAGGTGTTCGTCGAGTACGTGATGCTCGCCGGCGTCAACGACTCGTTCGCGCAGGCGGCGCAGCTGGCGACCGTGCTCGACCCGAGGATGTTCAAGGTCAACCTGATCCCGTACAACCCGACCGATTCGGCGTACACCGGTTCGAGCCCCAAGGCGATTGCCGCATTCCGCGACGAGCTCGAGCGCCGCGGCGTCGACGCCACCGTTCGCCTCACCCGCGGCCGCGACATCGACGCCGCGTGCGGTCAGCTCGCGGCGCGCTCGTCCCTTGCGGCGGTCGGCTCAGCCGAACCCGACCGGCGGCGGGGGCCCGACCACCTTGACGGTCGCGTGGGCGGAGTTGTTCGATAGCAACGGGTCATAGCTCGCGCTGCCGACGACCGCGCGATTCGTGAAGCTGCGCGTGTGCTCCCCCGCCCGCAGGCGAACAGTGATCGTGACCTTCGCGCCCGCCTCTAGCGTGCCGAGCTGGCAGACCACGGGGAGCCGGACCCGACAGGTTCCGACGCTCGAGTGGACGGAGACGACAGCCGCGGCGGCGGCGGGCTTGTCGTCGACCACCACGCGCGCGGCGTCGTTGGGCCCGTGATTGGTCACTGTGATGCGATAGGTGATGACGTCACCGGTCACCACAACCGAGGGCGAGGCGGTCTTCGTGACGGCGAGGTCAGCCCAAGGAGCGGATGGCTGATCGGGGTTGAGCCCGGGCGGAGGCTCGGGCTCAGGCGGGAGCGGCTTGGGCTCCTCGGGGGCGGGCTCGGGCTTGGCCTCATGTGAAAACGTGTTTGTGTACACGCAGCGCAGTGCGGGCTGCGATCTCGTCAATGCGACCACGATCGTGCCTTGGGTGAACGGCGTCGGCACGTTGTTGCACTCGACCAAGACGAGCGTCCAGCCGCCGGCCGGGGTGCTCGCCGGCACCTGCTCGATGATCCGGTAGGAGCCCAGCCGCAGGCTGTCGGTCGCATCCGCAGGCGTGTTCGGCGCCGCGTCGGTCGGGACTCCTTGCGTCGTGGTGGTCGCCGTCTGGAGGAATTGCGCGGGGGTGCCGCTCACCCGCTCGACCTGGAAGTTCACCGTGCCGGTGGCACCTTCGGTGATCTTCGCCAGGGAAATCGAGCCCCGCGGGATGAACACGTTCGTGAATAGGCACGTCACCTGCTCACCGCTCTGGATCGTCACCTCCACCGGCCGCCCCGCGGTCCGCTTCACGCCGTTGCAGCTCGCGCTCCGCATCCGCCAGGTTCCACCCGTCGCGGTAGGAGAGTGCTCGCGGATCACGTAGTTGCCGGGCGCCAGCGACGTCAGCGCGGGCGTCGCGTCGACCGGGACATTCTCCTCGGTGGTCGTCGCGGACGCGCGGTGGATCCCACCGTCGCCCGTGACCGAGTAAGAGAACGTTCCCACCCCGCCGCGGGTCACTTTGCTGATCGTCAGGCCGCCCGGTGGGGGGATATACCGGTTGGTGTAGACGCATGTCACGTGCTCCAGCGCGACGAGCGCGATCGCGGCAGTGCCGCTGCTGACGTCGGTCGTGGTTGTGCTCTGGCCCTGGCCGCCATCTGCGGTCACCGCGGTGCACTTGATCGAGTCGAGGCTGTAGCCGTCGACCGGCCCCTCGGTCACCGTCCAGGTCGATCCGCCTGCGCGCCAGAAGTCGATCGAGCCGCCGTCCGTCAGCTGGAATCCGTTCGGGTCGAACGAGATGTCGCCGTTGAACGGGAACGACGGGTTGGTACCGGCGGGAGCCCCGATGACTTGCTTCTGGATCGTGATGAGCCCGGTGGTCGGCGGCGGCTTGACGTAGAACGCGTAGCAGAACACGTGGCGCACCCCGGCCGGGAAATAGATGAACTCGACGTTGTCGCCGTTCAGGTTGTCGGTGGCGCAGCGCAGCGTGCCGAATCCGTATTCGGGGCCGGGATACATCCCCGCGAGCACCGGGTCGGTCGGCGTGCCTCCCTGTGCCCACAGCTGATCGGGATTGTTGGCTTGTGCCCGCTGGTCGTCGGTCAGCTCGATCGTGGTCGCGCCGGCGACCGTGGTATCCGCCACAGGACTGGCGTTGGTGTCCAGCAGCGGCGCCGAATCCTGCGTGACGATCGAAGTGTTGTAGGCGCCCGTTACTTTCGACAACGATCCCCAGTCCCCGGTGACGGCCCGGCTTTCGTAACCGGTCCCGAGCGTGAACTGCCAACCCGGCAGCGGCTGACAGTTCGTCTGGGGGGCGATGAAGTCCTCATACACTGGGTCGATCAGAGCGCCGCTGTCGCCGTACTGCGTGTCGGGTCCGAGGTCCTTGAGGCTCTCGACGATGTCGTTACGCGCCCGATTGGCGAAGATGTCGGTGTACTCGGGGCACACGCGCGCGACGAACGTGACGTAGTAGCCCGACCCCCCCGATCCCGACCCTTGCGCCAGAGCCGGGCTCGCCGCCAGCGCGAGCGAGACGGCCAACGCCAGCATCGTGGCCAGCAGAAAGTCGAAGCTGCGCGCAGCGTTACACGACGCGCCCCAATCGTGTTGTTTTCCCACCTCGATGGAGACCGTACCACCATAACCGGCGCCAGCGGGACTGATTTCGTCGACTCAGTTCGCGGCGCGGGCCTCGCCGGCCTGAAGCAGCCGCTCGCGCAACTCGGCCTCGAGCTCGGGCGACGGGTCGAACGCTTCGATGCCCGGCAGCTCGTCGAGCGCGGTGAGCCCGAACAGCTTCAGGAACAGATCGGTGGTCCGGTAGAGAACCGCCCCGAACTGCGAACGGCCGGACTCCTCGACGAGCCCGCGCTCTAGCAGCGTCGACGCGGCCGACTCGGCGTTGACCCCTCTGATCCGGGCGATCTCGGGCCGGGACACTGGCTGCAGGTACGCGACGATCGCGAGCGTCTCGGCCTGAGCGGGCGTGAGCGCCGGGGTGCGCGGCTTGGCCAGCAGCCGGCGCGCGGCGGGTTCGGCGTCGGGGTGGGTCGATAGCGCCCAGCCGCCGGCGAGCTCGCGCAGCACGAGTCCGCGCCGCTCGAACTCGTAATGCTCGCGAAGCCGCTCGAGCGCCGAGACGACCTCGTGCAACTCGGCGCCGGTGGCGTCGGCAAGCGCGTCGGCCTCGACTGGGTCCGGGCTGAGGAACAGGAGCGCCTCGATCGTGCTCTCGAGCCCGAGGCTCACGCGGTCAGCCGCTCCTCGGGCCGGATCGCTGCCCGTCCGTGGTGGACGCCGTTCGCGGCGATCGTGATCTCGCCGAACGGCTCGTCCTGGGTCCAGGTGAGCTCGCCCTGCTTGTGGAGCTCGAGCAATGCGTACAGCGTGACCGCGATCGTCACCCGATCTGCCTGGGCGACCGCCTCGTCGAACGAGAAGCTCCCGCGCCGCAGCATCGTACGCAGGTGCGCCAGCCGCTCGGCCACGGTGACGCGCGATCCGACCATGTGGCTCACGTTGACCGGCTCGGGGATCTCGAGCAGCCCGCCGAGCGCCGCCGCCAGCGTCGCCGGGTCGTAGACCGCGGTGGCCTCGGTCATCGACGCGCGCCGTAGCGACGGCGGCAGCGGCGCCGAACGGAAGCGACGCCCCTCCTGGGCGGTGAGGCGTTCGCGCAACTCCGCCGACGCCGCACGGTAGCGGTGCGCATCGAGCAGGCGCGCGAGCAGCTCTTCGGCGGCCTCGCCCGGATCGAGCTCGATCAGCTCCTGCATATCCTCGCCGGGCAGCAGCAGCCGCGATTTCAGCTCGAGCAGCGCCGCGATCAGCACCAGGAACTCGGTGGCGGCCTCGAGCTCCAGCTCGCCGCGGCTCTCGAGATGGTCGATGTAGGCGATCACGACCTCGGCCAGATCGACCTCGAGCAGGTCGATCTCCTCGCGCAGGATCAGCGTCAGCAGCAGGTCGAATGGACCGGCGAAGACGTCCAGGTCCAGCTCGAGATCGGCGATCCGCATCGCTTCGGCAGGCTACCGGCGGGGGCGGACCGGTCCGACGCCCATGGCCTGGCGGACGTCGAGCACCGTGTCCGCGGCGATCGCGTGGGCCTTGTCGGCACCCTCGCCGAGGATCCGCTCGAGCGCCGGCTCGTCGGCGCGGAGCTCCTGGTAGCGCTCACGAACGGGCGCGAGGTACTCGACTACGGCCTCGCCGACCGCCCGCTTGAACGCCCCGTACCCAGACCCATCGAACGTCTGTTCGATCTCCTCGGGCGCGGTGCCCCGGACCGCCGCGAGGATCTCGATCAGGTTGGTGATCCCGGGCTTGTCGGAGGCTCGGACGACCTCGGTCCCCGAATCGGTCACCGCGGAGCGGAACTTCTTGAGGATCGCGTCGGGCTCGTCGAGCACGAGCACGGTCCCCTGAGGGCTGCCACCGGTCGTCGACATCTTCTTGTCGGGTACCTGGAGGTCCATGATCCGGGCGCCTACCTCGGGCAGGCGGAGTTCGGGCACGACGAGGGTCTCGCCGAAGCGGGCGTTGAACCGCTCGGCGACGTCGCGCATCAACTCGACGTGCTGGCGCTGGTCCTCCCCCACCGGCACCTCGTTCGCGCGGTAGGCGAGCACGTCGGCCGCCTGCAGGACCGGGTAGAAGAACAGGCCACCGGACACGAGGTCGCGCTGTGAGCCGGCCTTGTCCTTGAACTGGGTCATACGGTTGAGCTCGCCGAACGACGTCACGCTCGAGAGCAGCCAGCACAGCTCTGGGTGCTCCTGGACGTCGCTCTGGCGGAAGAAGATGCACCGGTCCGGGTCGAGGCCCGCCGCGAGGAGCATCGCCCCGGTGTCGTAGACCGCCTCGCGCAACGCGGCAGGCTCGTACGCGACCGTGATCGCGTGCAGATCGACGAGGCAATAGATCCCCTCGCCGCGATCCTGGCCGGCGACCCATTGCTCGATCGCGCCGATGTAGTTGCCCAGGTGCTTGCGTCCGGTCGGCTGGATGCCCGAGAAGATCCGCATCGCCGTCTCAGGCTACCCGGAGCGAGCGCGACGCGGCTAGCTGTCGGCGAGCAGCTTGTCGAGCGGTGTCTGCGGGGTCGTCCGAGCCGGCTTCCGGGGCCGCTCATTGCGCAGCATGTACGCGGCCACCACCCCGCCGATGGCCCCGCACACGTGCCCTTGCCAGGAGATCCCGGTGTGGGGCACCACGCTCGAGTACAGCGCGCCGCCCCAGACCACGCCGACGACCAGGCCGATCAGCAACTCGAGGATGTTGCGGTTGAAGAACCCGCGCGTGAACAGGTACGTTGCGTAGCCGAACACGACTCCGCTGGCCCCGATCGTGTACTCGGGGATCCCGGTCGAGGTGTGGGCGGGCGAGACGAGCCAGGTCCCGATCCCGCCGACGACGATCACGATCAACGTCACGAGCGCGAACCGCTTGGCGCCCTGGAACGCGATGATCACGCCCATGAACACGAACGGGACCGTGTTCGCGATCAGGTGCTGCCAGCTCGCGTGGATGAACGGCGCGGTGAAGATGCCCCAGATGTGATCGATGCTCCGCGGCAGGATTCCGTCGCTGTCCAGGTGATTCGAGTCGAGCGTGTTAATGAGCTCGATGAACCACATCAGCACGACGACCCCGGCCAGCACCGCGAGCCCTTCGAGCTGCGCCTGACCTTTGCGTGCGCGAGGTCGGCCGGACGTTCGGGGCGCGGTCGGTGTGCCTGGAGCCGTGGTGCTCACGCGATTAAGGATCGCAGGTGGCTCGCAGATCCGGTGAAGCGCTCGCTAAGAATCAAGCACGGCCACCGCAACCGCCAGCGCGACCTCCGCGCGCGAACGCAACGAGGGCGCGTGGACGAACTCCTCGGGAGTGTGGGCGCCGCCGCCACGGGGTCCGAGCCCGTCGACGGTCAGGGGGATGTGAGGCGCGAAGTGGCTGGCGTCGCTGGCGCCGCCCCGGGGAGCGCCGATGATCGGGCGCTCGAGCCTCGCGCCGGCACGCTCGAGCAAGCCGCGCGTCGCCTCGCGCGAGTCCATCCCGGGCCAGATCCGCAGCATCTTGGTCTCGAGGGCGACGTCGTCGAGCTCGTCGGGCACCGCCGCGCACACCGCGTCGAACGCCTCGCTCCGGTCGGCCCGCATGTCGAACAGCAACTCACCGTCGGCGGGCACGACGTTGAAGGCGTCGCCCGACCGCATCACGGTCGGGACCACGCTGAGCCGCTCGGCGCCACCCGGGTCATGATGCTTGGCGAGGTCGATCGCGGTCGCGGCGAGCGCCAGCAGCGCGTTACGTCCCCGGTCGGGGGCGCTGCCGGAATGCGATGCGCGACCGGTCGCGACCACCCGCATGGTCCCGGCCGCCTTGCGCCGCACGACGACCGCCTCGTCGCCCTCGGGGGTCATCTGCCCGCCCTCGAAGCACAGGCAGGCGTCGTAGCCGGCGAATCGCTCGATGTGCCGGAACTCGTGCCGGCGCCACTCCTCGTCGGTGACGAGCAGCACGGTCACCTCAGCGAACAGCTCGGGGCGCGGTGCGAGCGCGCGCGCGACCCCTAGCGCGAGCACGTCGCCACCCTTCATGTCGACGGTGCCGGGCCCGTACAGCCGGTCGCCGTCGCGCCGCAGCGGCGCGTGTGAGGCGTGCTCGATGACCGTGTCGACGTGGCCGAGCAGCAGCACCCGGCCCGTCCCCTGGCCGGCGATCCGCGCCACCATGTCATCGGCGCTGCCGGGCGTCGAGCATGGAACGCGCTCGATCTCGGCCTGAGGCGGGAGGAACGCGGCGCACAGTGCGATTGCCTCCTCGGCTCCCTCGACGTCGCCCGAGGGCGAGGACACGGCCACGAGCGCCTCTAGCTCGCGCGTTGCCCGCGCGGCGATCTCGGCGGCGGTGTCAGCGACGAACTGGTCCATCCGCGTACTGTCCGGACCGGGCGAGCGCCAGCACCTCGCCGGCGGGCAGCGTCTGGGGAGCGCGCCGCTCACGCACGTGGCGCGCCGACAGCTCGCAAAGGGCGTCGTTCACCGGGGTCGTCACGCGGTGCAGGCGACCGAGCAGCGCGATCTCGCCGTTCAGGTAGTCGGTCTCCACCGTCGGCATCCCCCGGGCGATGCTCTGGCGGGTCGAGGAGCCGGCGCGCTCGCGGCCGGCGATCGGCTGCACGTCGAGCCGTTCCCAGCGGGCCTCGACCTCGTTGACGTCCTCGGCGACGAACTCGATGCCCGCGGCGTTCAGCGCGGCGCGGCCCTCCTCCTGAGCCAGCTCGATCAGCTCGCCGGCGGCTGGCCCCGGCTCGCAGATCGCGTCGACGGCGTTGGCGAGGTTCCCGAGCAGCTTCGCGTACTTGAAGCGCATGATGTCCGGCCGCGCGACCGAGCTGAAGTCGGACCCGCCGAGCGCCTGCACGACCTCCTCGCACAGCGCGTCGAGGCCCTCCGGGTAGCGGCCGACGTCGATCACGCCGGTCCCCTGCGTCCCGTAGGACTGGACGATCCCCGGCTCGAGGTGCGCGGTCGGCGACATCACGACCGCTCCGTATACGTTCGCGAACAGCCGCAGCGCGAGCCGCTCGTTCTCGACCGCGTTCTGGAGGCACACCACCGGCGTGTTCGCGGGCGCGGCGGCACGCAGCGCCTCGAGCGCGCCTGCCGTGTCCTGGCTCTTGGTCGACACCATGACGACCTCCTCGCCCACGAACTCGAGCGCGGACGGTGAGTCCGCCACCGGGATCTCGAGCACCGCGCTCCGACGCGGCGTCTCGAGCTTCAGGCCGTGGTCGCGGATCGCGTCGTAGTGAGCGCCTCGGGCGATCAGCGCGACGTCGTAACCGGCCTGGTGCAGGTTCGCGCCGACGACACCGCCGATCGCGCCCGCGCCGAAGATGATGAACCGCATGTGGTGCGGCTAGTCCCCGTCCATCGCCTGGCGTACGATCGGATGCCGGGCGGCGGCCGCCTCGTCCAGGCGCCTCACGGGCGTGGTGTACGGCGCGGCCCGCGCGATCTCGGGGTCCTCGCCGGCCTCTCTGAGGATGTCGGCCACGATCTCGGCGAAGTGGTCGATCGTCTCCTTCGTCTCGGTCTCGGTCGGCTCGACCATCAGCGCCTCCTCGACCACGAGCGGGAAGTACACCGTCGGCGGATGTACGCCGTGGTCGAGCAGCCGCTTGGCCAGGTCGAGCGTCTTGATGTGCAGATCGCGGCGCATCGGCTCGCCCGAGAGCACGAACTCGTGCATGCACAGCCGGTCGTAGGCGACCGGCAGGTATTCGGCGACACCGGCTTCTCGCAGTTTGGCAACGAGGTAGTTGGCGTTGAGCACCGCGGTCTCCGAGGCCTCGCGCAAGCCGGGCGCCCCGAGCGACCGGATGTAAGCGTACGAGCGGACGAACACGCCGTAGTTGCCCTGGAACCCGCGCAGGCGCCCGATCGACTTCGGGCGGTCGTAGTCGAGGTCGTAGAACGCGTTGAATCCGTTGGTGGTCGATTCGCGGCGGACGACCTGCGGCCGCGGCAGGTAAGGCTCGATCCGCTCGGACACCGCCACCGGACCGGCGCCGGGACCGCCGCCGCCGTGGGGCTGCGTGAACGACTTGTGCAGGTTGAAGTGGACGATGTCGAAGCCCATGTCGCCCGGGCGGCTGATCCCCATGATCGCGTTGAGGTTCGCGCCGTCGTAATAGAGCGTCGCCCCGACCCCGTGCACGATCCGCTCGATCTCCTCGATCCCGGTCTCGAACAACCCGAGCGTCGAGGGATTGGTGAGCATCAGGCACGCGACGTCCTCGTCGGCCTTCGAGCGCAGGTCGTCGAGGTCGACGTTGCCGCTGGAGTCGATGCCGACTTTGACGACCTCGTAACCGGCCATCGTCACCGTCGCCGGGTTCGTGCCGTGCGCGGTGTCGGGCGTCAGCACCTTGGTCCGGTGCTCGCCGCGGTCCTCGTGGAGCGCTCGCGTGAGCAGCACGCCGGCAAGCTCGCCCTGCGACCCTGCGCTCGGTTGGAGCGAGACGTGCGGGAGGCCGGCGATCTCGCCGAGCGCGTCCTGGAGGCGCCACATGAGCTCGAGCGCGCCCTGCGCGTACCGCGGATCCTGGAGCGGGTGAAGCCGCGCGTGGCCGGGCAGCCCGGCGACGCGCTCGTGCAGCTTGGGGTTGTGCTTCATCGTGCACGAGCCGAGCGGATAGAAGCCGGTGTCGAGGTCGAAGTTCCGCTTGGACAGGCGGTTGTAGTGGCGCACGATCTCGGGCTCGGCGACCTCGGGCAGGCGGGGCGGCTCGGCGCGCCTGGCGTCCGGCGGGAGCAACTCGTCGAGCGGTCGCTCCGGCACGTCGAGCTTCGGGGCGGTGAACGCCCTGCGGCCGTCCTTCGAGCGCTCGAAGATCGTGAGGGTGTCGTCGGCTTCGCGGATCATGCTCGTGTCTTGACGGCCTGCGTTTCCGCCGCGATCGCGCTGCCGAGGACGTCGGCGAAGCGGTCGATGTCGGCCTTCGTGCGCCGCTCGGTGATCGCGACCAGCAGCCCGTTGTCGTACTCGGGGTAGTCGCGTCCGAGCGCGTAGCCCGGGTTGATCCCCTGCTCCTGGCAGCGGGCGATGACCCGCTGCACGGGCGCGTCGAGGTTGATGGCGAACTCGCGAACCACGGGGCGGTCGTGGATTTGCGTCACGCCGTCGATCGCGTTCAGGCGGTCGCGCGCGTACGCGGTCCGCTGGAGCATCAGCTCGACCAGCTCGACGATCCCGCGCCGACCGAGCCAGCTCAGGTAGATCACGCCGGCGAGCGCGTTCAGCGCCTGCGCCGTGCAGATGTTCGAGGTCGCCTTCTCGCGCCGGATGTGCTGCTCCCGTGTCTGGAGCGTCAGCACGAACCCGCGCTTGCCGTCGAGGTCCTTCGTCTCGCCTGCGATCCGGCCGGGCATGCGGCGCATCAGCGCCTCGGTGGCGGCGAAGAACCCGAACGACGGGCCGCCGAAGTCGAGGCGGTTGCCGAGCGTCTGGCCCTCGCCGACCGCGATGTCGACGCCGCACTGCGCGGGCGTCTTGAGCAGCGCGAGTGGGAGTGGGTCACACGCTGCGATTGTGAGCGCGCCAGCCTGTTTTGCTGTGTCGGCGAGGGCGGTCAGGTCCTCGACCGCTCCGAGGAAGTTAGGCTGCTGGACGATCACCGCGCTGACGTCGTCGCCGACGCTTTCCAGCACGGTGAGCCCGTTATCGAGCGGAGCCTCGACGACCTCCATCTCCCAGGCGTGCGCGAGCGTGCGCACGCACTCGCGGGAGTGGGGATGGACGCCCCGGGAGATCACGAAGCGCTTTCGGTTATTCGTGTTCTTGGCCACGTAGCCCGCGGCCGCGACCGCGCTCGGCCCCTCGTACACCGACGCGTTCGACACCGGCAAACCGGTGAGCTCGGAGATCGCGGTCTGGTACTCGAACATCGCCTGCAGCCCGCCCTGGGAGATCTCTGGTTGGTAGGGCGTGTACGGGGTGAGGAACTCCGAGCGCAGGATGATCGAGTCGATCAGCGCCGGCGCGTAGTGGTCGTACATGCCCGCGCCCAGGAACGACACCTCGTCCTCGGCCGAGGTGCTCCGGGCGGCGAGCGCGCGCAACTCCTCGAACACCTCCTGCTCGGACAGGCCCTCGCCCAGCGACAGCGGTCGGCCCAGCCGCAGGTTGGCGGGGATGTCGGCGAACAGCTCCTCGATCGAGCCGACGCCGATCGCGCCGAGCATCTCGCTCAGATCGGCGTCGGTGACTGAGGTGTAACGGGTCATTTAGTCGAGGGTCGCCTGGTATTCGGAGGAGTCCATGAGCGCATCGACCTCGGACGGGTCGGACAGCTTCACCTTGACGAGCCAGCCTTCCCCGTAGGGGTCCTCGTTGACCGTCTCTGGCTTGTCGGCCAGCGACTCGTTGACCTGAGTGACTTCGCCCGACAACGGCGCGAACACGTCGGAGACCGCCTTCACCGACTCGACCTCGGTGTACGGCTGGCCCTTGCTCACCTCGGCGCCGACTTTCGGCGCGTCGAAGAACACGAGCTCGCCGAGGGCGTCCTGGGCGTACCAGGTGATCCCGAAGGTGGCGCTGTCTCCTTCGATCCGAGCCCAGTCGTGCTCGGCGTAGTACTTCAGGTCGTCCGGATAGCTCGGGTCGGCCATGTCGGCAGTCACGCTTCCTTTCTGTAGAGAGGCTTGCGCATGATCACGGCCGGACGCACCCGGCCGCGCACGTCGATCTCGATCTGCGTGCCCTCATCGGCACGCGCGCTGGAAACGTACGCCATCCCGATCCCGCGCTCCAGACACGGCGAGAACGTGCCGCTAGTGACCTCGCCACCGCCGACGACGGAGTTGCCCTGGCGCGGAATGCCCTGTCCCTCGATCGCGAACGGCACGAGCTTCTCCGCGGTGCCCTCCTTGCGGGCTCTGGCCACGGCCTCGGAGCCGATGAAGCCGGTTTGCTCCTTGCAACACCACCCGAGGCCGGCCTCGATCGGGTTCCTGCCCTCGTCCATGTCATTGCCGTACAGGTGGAAGCACACCTCGAGGCGCAGCGTGTCTCGCGCGCCGAGGCCGACCGGCGTCGCGCCGGCATGCGTGATCGCGTCCCACACGCTTGGCGCGTCGTCGGGGCGGAGCAGCAACTCGACCCCGTCCTCGCCGGTGTAGCCGGTGCCGCACACGAGGATCGCGGCTCCCGCCACCGTGCGCTCACACACGCGGAATCGCCCCGGCAGGTTCCCATCGGCCAGGCCGCGCACGATCCCGCGGGCCTTCGGGCCCTGCACCGCAAGCATGGCGAAGTCCGCGGCGCGGTCGAACACGTCGACGTCGAACTCACCGGCGTGAGCCTGCATCCACGCGAGGTCCTTCTCGTGGTTCGCGGCGTTGGTGACGGTCAGGAACGTGTTGTCGGACAGGCGGTAGGTGAACAGGTCGTCGATCACGCCACCGTCCTCCCGCAACATCACGCTGTACTGAGCCCCGCCCTCAGGCATCCGGCGCAGGTCGTTCGAGAGGAGGCGCTGGAGAAACTCGAGCGCCTGCGGGCCGCTCGTCTCGACCTGGCCCATGTGCGACACGTCGAACACCCCGGCGCGCTCGCGGACCGCGACGTGCTCCTCGCGGATCCCGGCGTACTGGACCGGCATCTCCCAGCCGGCGAACGGAACCAGCCTCGCGCCCGCCGCGGCATGGCGGTCATAAAGGGGCGTGCGGCGCAGTTCGGTGGTGGACGACACCGTCACGGGAGGGTAGTACGCGGGCCGTGGCGGTGGCGGCCGTCCGTCGTCGCGCCTGTCCGACGGCGGCTTGCGCTCGTACCGAAGGCGGCCACCGGACCTACGACCGACCGACCGATCCCGACCGACCGTGCGTCGAGCGCCCGATCCCCTAGGGAGGCGCGATCTGCTGCGTCGAGTGGTACATCTGCGACACGACCGACCACGCCGGCTTGAAGTTGCCGTCGAAGTCGACGAGCCCCTTCTGGTTGAACGGCGGATCCGGCCGCGGGTCGCCGCCCGAGTACGTTGGGAACGCGACGTAGTCCTGCAGGGCGAAGTACATCGCCCCCGACAGCCACGGCTTGGTCGCGAACACCCCCAGGTGGAACGCCACCGAGTTGGCCTGGAACAGGTAGGTCCCGCGCTCCTCGACCGGCCCGTTGCGGTTCGCGTCAAAGCCGAACTCGGTGACCATGATCGCCTTGGTCGGATAGCAGGCCCGAACGGTGTCGAGGAATGGGCCGAGCGCGTCACGGTCGTCGTCGCCACCCCCGCCGGCGTCGAACCAGCCGAAGTACTCGTTGTCCCCGATGACGTCGAGCGGCGCGTAGGCGCTCTGGCAGCCAAGGCCAGGCCAGTTGCTGACCGCCATCCCGACCGGCCGGGTGGGGTCGAGCTTCTTCGCGAGCGCGGCCGCGCCGGCGATGTAGCGCGCCTCGGCTCCCGTTGCCGGCGAGGGCAGCTCGTTGCCGATCGACCACAGCAGGATCGACGGGTGGTTCTCGTTGGAGAGGATGTTGTCCTCGAGCATCGCGTGCGCCTGGGCGAGCCAGCCAGGCTGGCCGAAGTACTGCGATTGCACCTGGTAGACCGGGACCTCCGACCAGACCAGGATGCCGTCGCGGTCGGCCATCTCCTCCATCTCGGGACCGACCGGGTAATGGGCGCGGATCACGGTGGCGCCGAGTTGCTGTACCCACGACATCAGCCGCGCGTCCTGCGCCGGCGTCATCGCGGCCCCCGTCTGCAGCGTCTGCTCGTGCAGGTCCACGCCACGAAGGTTCAAAAACCGACCATTCAACTCCAGACGCCCGCCCACCACCTGGATCGTCCGGATACCGCTGTACGTGAAGTAGCCCTGGAGGCGCCGGCCGCGGGAGTCCGACAGCGTCAGCGTGCTCGTGTACAGCTTGGGGTGGCCGGGCGCCCACAGCGACGGATGCGGGATCAGGACCGACGCGTGCGCGGTCCACGAACCCTGCGGCGCCAGCGTCGCCGACCCGAACTTGCAGCGGCTTGCCCCCGTACACGCCGGCCAGCGCCACCTTCTGCCGCGCGCCGGTCACGTTGCGCACAAGCACCTGCTCGACGATGTCCGCGTCGCAGCTTCGGACAGCGGTGGAGCGTCTGGATCTGGACCTGCGACAGGTCGGCGGTCTGCACGGCGCGCAGGTAGACCTCGCGCAGGATCCCGCCATAGTTCCACCACTGGCCGCCGGGACCGGGCGGCAGGTCGGCGGCGGTCCGCTCGTTGTCGACGCGCACGACCAGGCGGTTGACGCCGCTGCGCAGACCGGTCAGGTCGAGCTCCCATGGCACGTAGGCGCCCGCGTGGGTGCCGATCTCGCGCCCGTTCAGCCAAACGGTGGCGCGGTAGTTGACCGATTCGAAGCGGACGATCCAGTGCCGGTTGGCCTTCGGAACGTAGCTCGCGAACGCGTCGGTGGGGAGCGTGAAGTCCCGTCGATACCAGCCGACGTAGCCGTTCATGCTCGTCTGGGAGAGGTCGCCCGCGTTGTACGCGTTGGGGACCGTGGTCGTCGACCAGCCGTCGGTCGAGGCGACGTTCCGGTACCAGCCGTCGGCGATCCCGACGTTGGTCGTGTCGGCGCGGTAAAGCCACGTGCCCCCGAGCAGGTAGCGGCCGGATTGACCGTCGCTGTACCACGCCCCCTTGGTCGGCGGCGACGGGCTGTACGCCGGTCCCTGCGCACGGGCGACCCCGCTCACGCCGAGCGCCCAAACAGTCGCCAACACCAAGACCCGCCGGATCACTTGCCCCCGGACCCCGACTTCCCGCCCGCCGACGCCGACTGGATCTTCACGCGCCGCACCACCTTGGTCTGATTGCCGGCGCGGTCGAAGGCTGTGACCGTGATCGTGTAGCGGCCCGCCCGGCGGTACGCATGCGCAATCCGGTGGGTGCCGAGCTTGACGTGCGTGGTCGTCCGGTCTCCCCACCGGATCGTCACCGTGACCACGCCCGAGGCCGGCGCCGGGTCGCGGTAGCTGACGCGAAGGATCTCGTTCGAGCCCGCCCGCCGCGGACCCGACTCCGTCACCTTCAACACCGGCGGCATCGTGTCGACGAACACCCTCGCGACCTTCGAGGACGCGGTCAGGCCCGCCGGATTGCCCGCGGTGACGAACCAGGTGTTCGAGCCGTTGCGGAGCGCCGCCGGGACGCGGAGCGAGCTGCCCTGGGTCTGCCCGACCTCCGACCCGTCGAGGCTCACGGTGTAGGTGATCGGTCCCCACCGGCCACTCGCCGGCGTCCAGCTGAGCACCGGCTGCACGCTTCTCGAGTACGAGACCGCCTTGGACACGGTCGCCGCGCCCGGCGGCTGGTACAGCTGATCCGCCACGATCTGGGTGCCGGCGCCGGCCCCCTGCACCCACGCGACCGCGGCGTCACCGCCCGCGTCGCCGCCGGCCGCGAGCCCGAGCGAAGCGTTGGTGGCGCCCTCGGCGGGCGAGGACAGCACCTGCTCGGGGCCGAGCGTCGAGGCGCGCGGCTCGTACCGAAGCCGGATCTCAGAGGGTCCGGTCGCGCCTGGAGTCTGCTGCCAGGCGACGAGGGTCGAGAACAGGCCGGCGATCGCGGGGACGGCATACGGCGGCGAAGTGCCCTGGAGGCTGTTGACCTGCAGAACGGTCCCGGCGGCGCCGTTGTTCCCCAACTCCATCGCCACGACGTCGTTCGTCTGCTGGCCGGCCGAGGTCACGAACCCCTGGCCGTATTCGGTCATCGCGACGTCGGGGTCATCGGCGCTGACCGCGCCGGGCGTCGAGAGCCGGTCGACCGGGTCGATCCCGTCGTACTCCGAACCGTGCAGCCGGTTCATCAGCACGCGGGTCTGGTCGACCCCGGCGCACGACACGAGCTCCTGGAAGGCGACGTCGGCGTATGAGGAGTCGCCCCCGGCGGCGACCGCCGGTTGGCCGGCCGACACCTCACCACATCCCGACAGCGACGGGACGTCGGCCTGCTCGTCGACCACGCTCGCCGCGGTTCCCCAGACCTTCCTCGTAAAGATGTGCCCACCTTCGCCCCAGGCGACAATCGCGACCCCGTCGCCCGCGGCGGCAACGGCCGGCGCCCCCGCGCCCGTCCCGGCGTCGTCGGCGGGGGTGACGTTGAGTGCGCCGGTCTCGAGCGCCCACGTGCCGCTGTCGTAATACGCGGCCCGGACGTCGTGTCCGCTGCCGTCGGCGACGGTGAAGGCCAGGTAGCCCTTGCCGAGGTTGGTCATCTCGAGCGACGGGTTGCTCGCGCCGGCGGCGAGCGCATCCGGGGCGCCGAACGCCGCCGTAGTGCTCGCGCGGTCGACAACGTACAGCTGTCCGCCGTTGATGAACCCGATCAGGAGCACGCCCCCGTTGCCGGCGGCGATCACCGGCTGGGACGAAGGGCCGGCGAGCCCGGCGTCGACCTCAACCGGCGCTTGGAACTGGCCGCCGACGAGCGCCGAGACGAACACGTGCTGGATCCCGGAGACGAGCTTCGTATACACGAGGGCGCCGCTGCCGTCGCGGGCGATCGACAGCCCGCTGAGCCCGGTGATCGCGGCGCTGGGCCCGTCGATCACGATCGGCGGCGCCTGCGAGGGCTGGGCCAGCGCCGCGCCGGGCCACGCGACCGGCGCGGCCGCCGCCCCGATCGCAACCGAAACCACCACGACCGTGCCGAAAGCGGGCAGCGCGAACCGCGGCGACCCACCCTGCATCAGTTGTCGGCCGTAACGTCTGACGGGACTACAACAACCAGCACGCCGTAGGGTTGCGGCGCACCGGATGAAGGATCGTTAAGAGACGGTCAGCGGTCCTTGAGGAACGACGGGATGTCGATCTCGTCGTCGCGGATCTCGAGCGAGGAGCGCTGGTCGTCGTCCATGGTGACGTCCCGGTCTCGCCCGCGCCGGCGGGTGGACTCGCGAGCCTGGCTCGGCCGCGCGTAGCGGTGGTCGAAGCCGGTGGCGATCACCGTGACGCGGACCTCGTCGCCCATCGAGTCGTCGATGACCGCGCCGAAGATGATGTTCGAGTTCTGGTCGGCGGCGCTCTGGACGATCTCCGCGGCCTCGTTGACCTCGAACAACCCGAGATCGTGGCCACCGGTGATGTTGAGCAGGATGCCGGTGGCGCCCTCGACGGACTCCTCGAGCAGCGGCGAGGAGATCGCCGCCTTGGCCGCCTCAGCCGCCCGGTTCTCGCCGCCGGCGTTCCCGATTCCCATCAGCGCCGTGCCGGCGTCGTGCATGATCGTGCGGACGTCGGCGAAGTCGAGGTTGATCAGGCCCGGGATCGTGATCAGGTCCGTTATGCCCTGGACGCCCTGTCGCAGGACATTGTCCGCCTCGCGGAAGGCGTCGAGGATCGTCGTGCGCCGCTCGACGATCGCCAGCAGCTTCTCGTTGGGGATCACGATCAGCGTGTCGACGTTCTCGCGCAGCTTGGCGATGCCGTCCTGGGCCTGGCGGGCGCGCTGCGTGCCCTCGAACGCGAACGGCCGGGTGACGCACCCGACGGTCAGCGCGCCGATCTCGTTCTTGGCGATCTCGGCGATCACGGGAGCCGCGCCGGTGCCGGTGCCGCCTCCCTCGCCCGCCGTGACGAACACCATGTCGGCGCCCTTCAGCGCCTCCTTGATCTCGTCGCGGGATTCGGCCGCCGCACCCTGGCCGACCTCTGGGTTGGCGCCCGCGCCGAGGCCCTTGGTGAGGTCGTGGCCGATGTTCAGCTTGATGTCGGCGTCGCACATCGCGAGCGCCTGGGCATCGGTGTTGCAGGCTATGAACTCGACCCCGCGCAAGCCGGCATCCACCATGCGGTTGACCGCGTTGGTGCCGCCGCCGCCGACGCCGACGACTTTGATGACTGCGAGATAACTGCCGCTTTCCATTGATGACCGTCCGACCCTTGAGTTAGCGTTGAGCGTTTTGTGGTCAGTCGCTCTTAGCGGGAGTTTCGCACGTTATTCCCTGGAGTTGCGGGAAGTCAACGTCAGCGCCCCTGACGCAAGGTCTATTGCAGATCGCCCAACCCTCGACGATCGGCAAAGAGTTCCCAAATTTCGAGGCTAAAGCTCGAGTCGAGGGTTAGGCTCCGCCGGTTGAGGCTGAGGCTTGGGCGGGCGAGGCGGTCTGGCCGGCGGCGCTGTCGGCGCTTGTCTGCGAGCCGGTGGTCGCCAGACCCGCCGCTGAGAGCGCCTCCGAGCCGACGCCCGCGGCCGGTCTCGCCGGGTCCGCCACGTCGATATACGTCGCGCCTGCCGAGGTCGGCGCGGCGAGCACCTCGGTCGCCGCAACCCACTTCGCGTGCAACAGGTTTGGGGTGCCGAAGTAGATCGTCGGGCCGTTGCGAAGCTGCACGACTAGACCGTGGGGCGCGCTCGTCGTGACCTGGCTGATCTTCGCCAAGAGCGGCTCGGGTGTCGCCGCGAGGAGCGCCAGCGCGTTCAAAGCGGTCGGGTCGGTGACGCGCGACCCCCCCGG
The DNA here is from genome assembly GCA_963822855.1 of uncultured Solirubrobacterales bacterium. Taxonomy (GTDB): domain Bacteria; phylum Actinomycetota; class Thermoleophilia; order Solirubrobacterales; family Solirubrobacteraceae; genus Palsa-465. Next base: position 768,774 of record CAWGJE010000003.1, read on the forward strand.
GAACGCCCCCACCGGGACCTCCGGCAGCGAGGCCGTGGGCGCGTCGTGGATCAGCGTGCCGTCGGGGCTGGCGGCGACCTTCTGCCCGCCCGCGACAAGCGCGGCCACCGGAAGCTGCTCGACCACGTGGATCCGCATCCCGTGTGGGAACTGGGCGCTGACCTCAAGATCCTTGACCACCGGGTACGGCGCCACGGCGGTATGAAGCGGCCCGAGCCTGACGTCGAGGGTGGTCATGTTCCGCGCCGCCAGCACGAGCACCGAGCGGATCTGGCCCGCGTCCGGACCCGAGACGCCAGTGACCGTGACTCGCCTCACGGCGACAAGCGAGGAGTCGCGGAGCCACACCCACCCGCCGCCGAGCAACACGAGCGCCGCGAGCCCCGCCGCGATCAGCTTGACCCGGACCCGTACGCGGCCCTTCGCGACGATCATGCGCGCGCCTTCGCGATCGTCATGCCCGGCTCCACTCGGCCGGGAACTCGACCGGTCCGAGCGCCTGGACCTCGGGCTCGAGCTCGATGCCGAACCGGTCCTTGACCCGCCGGCGCCCCTCGGCCATGACCGCGACGACGTCGGCGGTCGTCGCGTCGCCATGGTTCTCGACGAAGTTGGCGTGCTTGGCGGAGAACCCGGCGCCCCCGACGCGGAGCCCCCGGCAGCCTGCGGCGTCGAGCAGCTGCCCGGCGGTGCGGTTCTCCGCCCGCGGGTCCTCGGGGTTCTTGAAGGTCGACCCGAACGTTTTGATCCCCGACGGCTGGGCGGCCTTCCGGCGGGCTCGCATGTCGGCGAGCGTCGCCTTGACCTCGTCGCTCACGGCCTCGGCGAGGGCGAACGAGGCCCGCGCCACGACCTCGCCGGGCACGAGGCTCGACCGCCGGTAGGCGAATCCGAGCTCGTCCGGGGTCCGGCGCTCGGTTCCGCTCGGCCCGACGACGTCGACCCATTCGAGCACGCGCGCGAGCTCTCCCCCGTATGCGTTGGCGTTCATCCGCACCGCGCCGCCGACGGTCCCGGGGATGCTGACGCCGAACTCGATGCCGGTCAGCCCGGCCTGCGCAGCGCGAGCCGACACGGTCGGCAGCCGCGCGCCGCCCCCGCAGCGAATCTGCGTTCCGTCGAGTTCGATCGTGCTCAGCTCCTTGTCCAGCTTGAGGACCAGTCCGCGGACGCCCACGTCCGCCACGAGGAGGTTCGACCCCGATCCGACGACCCCTACCTGAAGCCCGTCGGCATCGGCCCACGCGAGCAGCCGCTCGAGAACCGCGAGCGACCCGGGCCGTGCGAACAGCTCGGCCGGCCCGCCGGTGCGGATCGTCGTCAGGCGGGCCAGCGGGTAGTCTCGCTCCACGCCACGGGGTAGCTCCGTCATAACGTGGAGGCTAGATACCGGCCCGGCGACTCCCCTCCTCACGCCGGCGGGCGCGGTACTGGGCGGCCTTGACGCGGTTCTGGCATGCGATGCTGCAGAAACGCCGGGATCCATTGCGCGAGACGTCGACGAACACGCGCTCGCACCCGGGCCCGGCGCACACCCCGAGCCGGTCGCCGTGGCCGCTGCCGAGCGCGTACGCGAGCCCGACCGCGCACCCCGCCGTCCAGCCCCGCACGAAACCGACATCCGGTTGGTGGAAGTGGAGATGCCAGGGCCCGTTGCCGTCGCGGTGGAGGTGCGGGGCCGCTCCGCACAGGGCCATCACGTCATTGAGGAGCTTGGCCGCGTCGTCCGAGCGACCGCCATCGATCGCGCCGAATATCTGCCTGAGCGTCCCGGCGAGCTCCCGCAGCCCGCGAGCCTGCTCGGCATCGAGGGATGCGTCGGGCCAGCCGGCCTCACGCAGCGCGCGCGTGGCCCGGGCTCGCAAGTCCTCATCCCCATCGGGCGCCGGGACTGGACGACCCCCCGCCATGTCGATCGCGAGCTCGTTGACGAGCGCCGCGCTAACTTCGATGCGAGCGACCAAGTCACTGCCAAAAAGCACTTGACCAGGTACGGCAGTCGGATCTAGAATCACTGGCTAATGCTACAACGCAAGTGACGAGGAGAGGACGAATGGGTGTGACGACCACATGGCTCGATCGGTGGGACGCCCAGCAGGAGACCTATCTGCCCGAACGCGAGGAGCGCTTCGAGGTCATCGTCGACTTGCTCGAGGCGACCGCCGGCCCGCGCCCGAGAGTCCTCGACCTGGCCTGCGGGCCTGCGTCTCTCGCGTTGCGCGTGCTCGCGCGGCTGCCCGAGGCCTCGGTCGTCGGCGTCGACACCGATCCGGTTTTGCTCGCCCTCGCCCGCGCGGCCGCGCCGGCAAGCCTCGAGCTGGTGGACGCCGACCTGCGCCGGCCGGACTGGCCCGATCGGATCCCGGCCGGCCCTTACGACGCCGTGCTCTCGACGACCGCGCTCCACTGGCTCGAACCCGACGCGCTCCGGTCCGTGTACGCGGCGTGCGCGCGGCTCCTGCGTCCGGGCGGCCTCCTGGCCAACGGCGATCACCTCCACGACCTAGAGAGTCCGAAGCTCGACAAGCTCGCGCGCGAGCTCGACCGGCGCCGGACCGAGCGCCACCCGGGCGACGGTGAGGACTGGTCGGGCTGGTGGGACGCGATCCGCGCCGACCCCGAGCTCAGCCAGGCCGTGGCCGAGCGCGACCAACTCCAGTTCGAGCACCCGGAGAAGACGGAGACGAACCTGGCGGTCCACGAGCGCGCGCTCCGCGACGCCGGTTTCGACGAGGTGGCCGTGTTGTGGCGCAAGGGCACGAACGCGGTGCTCGTGGCTCTGCGCTAGCCGGCGCTCGCCACCAGCGACCGCGCCAGCGCGTCGACGTTGCCGGCGCCCATCGCCAGGCAGAGATCCCCGGGGCGCAGCGTGTCCGCCAGGAACCGCGAGGCGTCCTCGAACTTGGGCAGCCACGCCACCCGGCGCCCCTCGGCAAAGTCGGCCGCGGCGGCGGCGATCAGGTGCCCGTCGACACCGGGGAAGTCCTCAGCCCGCTCGCGGGCGGGGTAGACCGCGAGCACGACCGAGATGTCAGCGCCGGCGAGCGCGCGGCCGAAATCTCGCGCGAGCGCGCGCGTGCGCGAGTAAAGGTGCGGCTGGAACACCGCCACCAGCCGCTCGGGCGCGAGCGTCCGGGCGGCGGAGATGGTCGCGGCGACCTCGGTCGGGTGGTGGGCGTAGTCGTCGTACACCGGCACCCCGGCCGCCGTCGTCCCGAGCAACTCGAACCGACGGCGCGCGCCCTGAAAGTCCGCGAGCGACGCCGCCGCGACCGCCGCGTCGGCCCCCGCGAGCGCCGACGCGGTCAACGCGCCGGCGGCGTTGAGAGCGTTGTGTTCGCCGGGGACGGCCAGCGACACCTCGATCCCCCGCCAGTGAAACCGCGACCCGCGTGCCGACATCGCGGTGTCGGTCGCGTCATAGGCGACCGCGCGCTCGGGGCACAGCGCCCGCAGCGCCGGGCGGTCCCACACCACCGCGCCGAGCTGCGCGCGCCCCATGAACTCACGCAGCGTCTGTTCGAGATCGAGCCGCGAGCTATAGGTCGAGTGATGGTCGAGCTCGGCGTTGGTCAGCACCGCGATTTCGGGCCACAGCCGAAGGAGCGAGCGGTCGGACTCATCCGCCTCGACGACGATCCACTCGCCGCTCCCCCAGCCGGCGTTGACCCCGGTGTCGCGAAGCTCGCCCCCGACCACGTAGGCCGGGTCGAGCCCGCAGCCGCGCAGGATGTGCACGATCATGGCGGCGGTCGTCGTCTTGCCGTGCGTGCCGGTGACCGCCAGGCAGCGCCGGAGCGCCGCGATCTGCGCGAGCAGCTCCGAGCGATGGAGCTCGCGTCCTTCGGCGGCAAGACGCTCGGGGTTGTCCGCGGACACCGCGGTCGAGTACACGACCTCGGCGCCCGCGGGGACGTTCTCCGCCCGGTGCCCGAGCATGGGCTCGATCCCGTGCTCGCGCAGGCGATCGGTGTAGCTCGACCGCGCTCGGTCAGAGCCGGTGACCGCGGCGCCGAGCTCGCGAGCGATGATCGCGAGCCCGCTCATCCCCGCCCCGCCGATGCCGACGAAATGAAGCCTCCGTGCGGACCAGTCCTCGGCGGGGCGGGTCACTCCTCGCGCTCGAGCACGACCACCGGGATCTCCCGAGCCGTCTTACGCTGGTACTCGTCGTAGGCGGGCCAGCGTTCGGCCATCATCTTCCAGAGGCCGGGCTTCTCGTCAGATGAGGCGGTTCGGGCCCGCGCCTTGAAGCGATCACCGCGCACCTGCACGCTCACCTCCGGTTCCGCCGACAGGTTCAGATACCACGCCGGATATTCGTCGGCGCCTCCCTTCGACGCGACCACCACGAAGTCGTCGCCGTGCTGTCCGTAGATCAGCGGCGTGCTGCGCTGATCGCCGGAGCGCCGTCCGGTCGTCGTCAAGATCAATACGGTCGTACCCTGCCAGTCGTGTCCCTCGACGCCATCGGTCTTCAGGTACCGCCTGACATGCTCCTGGCCGAACAGCATCCCTACACCTCGTTTCGGGGTTTCCGGGGCGAGGCTATACAAAGCGTCCGTATCAGGGGGTTTTGGGGCCGGCTTCGCCGGCGTCCGTGGGGCCAGTGCGGCCGGGCATCCATGCCCGGCCGGGGTCGCGTCCACGGCCGCCGGGCACGGACGCCCGGCGGAACGGCCCCATGGATGCCGCCGAAGGCGGCCCCGGGGAATCCGGCTCGACGCAACCCAGCAATCTGAACTGTCGAGGCGCCGGATTCCCTTAAGGAAATTCGGCCCCATCACGCCACTCACCCGCGACGTACTGAGCCGAATTTCCCATCAACGGTCCCGCGCGACGGCCAGCACCTCGTGCGCGATATCGCGCGCCGCGTCGGGCCGCGCGAGCGCCGCCGACGCCTGCGCCATCGCGGCCAGCCGCCCCCGGTCGGCGAGCAGGGTTCCGACCTCGTTCGCGAGCCGGGCGCCCGTCAGCTCGCTGTCCGGGATCACCACCGCGGCGCCGGCACGGGCCATGAAGTCCGCGTTGGCCGTCTGGTGGTCGGCAGTGGCGTACGGATAGGGCACAAGTACGGCGGGCCTGCCGTGCGCGGCGATCTCGAAGATCGAGCCGCCGGCTCGCGCCACCACCAAGTCGCTCGCGAGCAGCGCCTCGCCGAACTGAGGGATATACCCGCGCAGGTCGTAGTGCGGCCCGGGCGCCACCAGGTCCTCGAGATCGCGCAGATCGCGCTCGCCGGCGGCGTGCAGGACCCGAAACCGCGCGCCGACGAACGCGTCCAACGCCGCCCGGTTGATCGAACGGGCGCCCTGGGACCCGCCGAACACGACCACGCACGACTCGTGGGTGCCGATCCCGAAGCGGGCCCGGGCCGCGCGCCAGTCGGTGGCGGGCGCGGGCACCGGACGCCCGGTGACCACGTAGCGAGAGCGGTGGCGACCCTGGATCGGAAACGCGAGGCACACGCGACGAGCGAACGGCGCCAGCAGTCGGTTGGTCAGCCCGAGATGGCTATCGGCCTCGGCCAGCACGAGCGGAACCCGCGCGAGCACCGCGGCCACGCCGACGGGCCCGGCGACGTAGCCACCTCCCGCCAGAACCGCTGCCGGGCGAAGCTCGCGGACGATCCGGCGCGCGTCCCGCACCGCCCCGGCCGCGACCAGCGCCGCCCGAGCCGCCGCCACCGGACGTCCGCGCGGCAACGGCGCCACGCGCAGTCTGCGGAGCTCGTACCCGGCGGCCGGTACGAGCTCGACCTCGGCGCGGTCGCCGCCGACGAACGTGACCTCGGCACCCTCAGCTCGCAGCGCGTCGGCTACCGCCAGCGCCGGAACGACGTGCCCGGCGGTCCCGCCGGCGCCGATCACGATCCTCGGCGCTTTCAACTTTGGTTGTCCGGACTACTTGCAGCCGCCGCCCCGGGCGAGCGATGTTGAGCAGGAGGCCGACGCCCGCGAGCAGCACGCACAGGTTCGTCGGCGCGTAGGAGATGAACGGCAGCGGCACACCGGTCAGCGGGGCGATCCCGAGGACGACGAAGATGTTGAGGATCCCCTGGCAAAGAATCAGCGAGGTCAGCCCGGTCGCCAGCAGCTTGGCATACCGGTCCGCGGCACGGCGCGCGGTCCGCAGGCCGGCGTAGGCGATCATCCCGTACAGGCAAACCACGCCGAGGATCCCGAGCAAGCCAAGCTCCTCGCCGATCACCGCGAGGATGAAGTCGGTCTGGGCCTCGGGCAGGTAGAAGATCTTCTGCACCGAGCGGCCCAAGCCGACTCCGAACAGCCCGCCCGACCCGAGCGCGATCTGCCCCTGAACCGCCTGGTAGCTCGCGCCGGACTTGGTCGCGGTCGCAAACGGGTGCAGGAACGACGTGAGCCGGGCACGCTCGTACGGCTGCGCGGTAGCGAGCAGGATCACGCACACGGCGACGACTCCCGCGAGCAGCACGACGTAGCGCAACGGCAACCCAGCGGCGACCAGCAGCGCCGCCACCGACAGCGCCACCACGAGCGTCGTCCCGAGGTCCGGCTCGACCACGATCAGCAGGCACGCGGGGCCGGCGAGCACCGCGATCGGCGCCACCGCCTGGCGGAAGCTCCGCATGCGCTTGGGATGGTCGGCGAGATAGCGGGCGACGTACAGGACGATCGCGAGCTTCATCAGCTCGGAGGGCTGGAACTGGATCGGTCCGGCCGCGAACCAGCGCCGCGCGCCGTTGACGACCACGCCGAAGCCGGGCACGAGCACGAGCACGAGCAGCGCGAACGAGACCATCAGCAGCCCGTTCACGAGCTTCGGCGTGAAGATCTCGAGGCCTCGGCGTGAGAGCACGTGCATCGCCGCGAGCCCGAGCGCGCCGAACACCAGGTAGCGCACGAACTCCCCGGCGCCGCTTCCGCCACTCGACAGCGCCCCCAGCGGCGAGGACGCGCTGTAGACCATCACCGCCCCGAACGCGAGCAGGCACAGCGTCGCGGTCATGAGGATGCGGTGCTCGAGTGGCGGTGGGACGCGGCGCGCCGCGGAGCGCTTCGTCGTTCCCGCCCGCGAAGCGCCCTCGCGGGTCGCGCCGCGGGCGCCGCGGGCGGTTGCCGCGCCGGCCATCAGGCGCCCTCCACGAGCGCGCGGAAGAAGTCCCCGCGCGCCTCGAAGTCCGTGAACTGGTCGTAGCTCGCGCACGCGGGCGAGAGCAGCACGATCTCCCCGGCGACGGCGAGCTCCCGCGCGAGCCGGACCGCGCGCTCCAATTCGCGCGAGTCGTACAAGGGGACGCCGGTCGGCAAGAGCGCGTCCGCCAGCTCGCCGGCCGCCTCGCCGATCAGGTACACCCCCCGGCAGCGCTCGGCCACCAGCGGCGCCAGCGGCGAGAAGTCCTGCTGCTTGCCGCGCCCGCCCGCGATCAGATGAATCGGCGCCTCGAACGCCTCGAGCGCGACGATCGTGCTCGCGACGTTCGTCGCCTTGGAGTCGTTGATCCAGGCGACGCCGTCCTGCACCGCGATCGGCTCGAGCCGGTGGCGAACCCCGGCGAACGTGCGTAGTCCGGTGGCGACGGCCTCGGGGTCCACCCCCCGGGCGAGACACACGGCGGCGGTCGCCATCGCGTTCTGGACGTTGTGCGCGCCCGGAAGCGAGATCTCCTCGACGCGGATCAGCGGCTGTTCGTCCCACCACAGGTAGCCGGCGCGGTCGGAGAGCTCGGGGCCGGGTCCGCGGCCGAACAGGACCCGGCGCGCGCACCCACCGAGGTCCTCCACCTCGAGGTCCGCGGGCGCCACCGCCAGGTCGTAGTTGCCCTGGTTGACGAAGATCCGGAGCTTGGCGGCGACGTAGTCCTCGTAGGTCCCGTGCCGGTCGAGGTGGTCGGGGGACAGATTCAGCAGGACCGCCGCCTCCGGGGAGAACGCCACCGTGTCCTCGAGTTGGAACGAGGATGCCTCGCACACCACGGTCACGTCGTCGTCGAGGAGGCCCACGAGCGACGTCGCCGCGGTTCCCACGTTGCCGGCGACTGCCACCGGAAGCCCGGCCTCGCGGTGGACGTGGCCGATCCACTCGGTCGTGGTGGTCTTGCCGTTGGTTCCGGTCACCGCGATGAACTCGTTGGGGATGAACCGCCACGCGAGTTCGAGCTCACCGAGCACGACGGCGCCACGAGCCCGCGCCGCGCTGATCGCGGGCGCGTCCTGGGGTACGCCGGGGCTCTTGATGAGCGTCCTGGCGCGGGCGGCAAGGTCGACGCCTGACGCATCCAGCCGTACTTCGACGCCCGCGTCGCGAAGCCTTCCCGCGGCCTCGGCGAGCGCCCGGTGGCCGGCACCGCCGGCGTCGACGCCGATCACGGTCTCGCCGCGAGCCCGGAGCGCGAGCGCGGCGGCGACGCCCGACCGGGCTAGCCCGACCACCAGATACGGCCCCGGCGGAAGCGGGGGCCGCGGCTTAGAGGTCATCCCCGAATGCTGAGGCGGTACACCGTGAACGCGATCGCCGCGCAGGCCGCCGCCACGATCCAGAAGCGCAGGATGATCTTCGTCTCCGACCAGGCCTGCAGCTCGAAGTGGTGGTGGATCGGCGCCATCAGGAACACGCGCTTGCGGAACAGCTGGAACGAGAACACCTGGATCAGCACGGACAGGGCCTCGATCACGAAGATCCCGCCGAGCAGGATCAAGAGCACCTCGGTATTGGTCATCACCGCGAGGCCCGCGATCGCGCCCCCGATCCCGAGCGATCCCGTGTCGCCCATGAAGATGCTGGCCGGAAAGCTGTTGAACCACAGAAAGCCGATGCACGCGCCGACGAGACACGCCGCGAGCAGCGTCAGGTCGGCCTGGCCGCTGGTGATGAAGGTGATCCCGATGTACGCCAGCAGTACGATCGCGGCGCACCCGGCGGCGAGTCCGTCGAGCCCGTCGGTCAGGTTGACCGCACTGGTGGTACCTGCGACCACCAGGTAGATCAGCACGGGGAATACCGGCCCGAGGTCGACGGTGGCGTCGACGAAGCGCAGGCTGATCGTCTCGTTGACACCGGCCTTCTTGGTCGCGACCCACCACAGCCCGAGGGAGATCGCGATCGTGACCACCAGCTTGGTTCGCGCGCGCAACCCCAGCGAGCGACGCTTGACGATCTTCGTGTAGTCGTCCGCCAAGCCGAGCAGCGCGCAGGCCACCGCGCCGCCGAACACCCCGAGTGATTGCGCATCACGGGTCGAGAGGATCAGGAACGGGACCGCGAACGCGATCATGATGATGATCCCGCCCATCGTCGGCGTTCCGGCCTTGGTCTTGTGCCCCGCGGGGCCCTCCTCGCGGATGTTCTGGCCGAACTCCCGCCGGCGCAGGAACTCGATGAACTTGGGGCTGAGGAACAGGCACAGCAGGAGCGACGCGGTGCCCGCGATCAGGACGCGCCCGGAGACCGATCCCATCAGGCGTGGGCCCCCACGCCGGTGGTCGCGGTCGCCTTCAGCGCCCGGCAAACCCGCTCGAGGCCGACCGCGAGCGACCCCTTGACCAGTACCACGTCGCCGGGGCGGACCAGCCCCGGAACCAGTTCGGCCGCAGCCCCGACGTCGGGTACGGAGTGGACCTCGCCGCGGAAAGGTTCAGCGATCGCCTGCGCGAGCGGCCCGACCGTGACCAGCAGCCCCACGCCGGCGCGGGCGACCTGCCGGCCGAGTTCGACGTGGTAGCCGCGCGCGCCGGGGCCGAGCTCGCGCATGTCCCCGAGCACGGCCACGAGCCGGCCGTCGGATGCCCGCCCGGCAGTCTGCACGAGGTCCTCGAGAGCGGCGCGCATCGACATCGGGTTGGCGTTGTAGCAGCCATCGATCAAAGTCACGTCCCCGGGAAGCGCGACGTGTTGACCCCGGCCGGCGGTCAGCTCGAGCGCGACGGAGCCGTGCGGGTTCACGCCCACCGCGGCCGCGGCGGCCACCGCGGGGAGAAGGTTGCGGCGCAGATGTGCCTGCGTGAACGGGACCTCCAGCACGATCGGCCGGCCGCGCAGGTCTATCTCCACACGGTCCTCGTCCGAACGTCGGAGTTGCACGTCTCCCCCTTCCCCGAACGTGATCGTCTCGACATCGTCCCGCATGTGCGGTTCGAGCAGGGGCTCGCGCGCGGGCAGGATCGCGGTCGCACCCGGCGCCAGTGCCGCGATCAGCTCGGCCTTGGCCGCGGCGATCGCCTCGATCGTGCCGAGGAACTCGAGGTGCACCGGCCCGACGCTGACGATCACGCCGACGTCGGGCTCAGCGATCCTGGCCAGCTCGGCGATCTGGCCGGCGCCGCGCATCGCCATCTCGAGCACCAGGACCTCAGTGCCTCCAGGAGCCGAGAGGATCTCGAGCGGCACCCCGATCTCCGTGTTGTAGTTGGCGCGAGAGGCAACCGTGCGGCGGTGCGGTGAGAGCAGCGCGAGCAGGAGGTCCTTCGTCGAGGTCTTGCCGGTGGACCCGGTGACGCCGATCACTTTCGCGTCCAGTTCGCGGCGCCAGGCGGTGGCGAGGCGCTGCATTGCTTGGAGCGGGTCATCGGCGGCGATCAATGCCCCGGGCGGGGCGCATCGGGCGTCGTCGGCATGCTGGGGCGTCGTCAGCACCCCCCACGCGCCGGCGGCCAGCGCGTGCGGGGCGAAGCGGCCGCCGTCGTCGTGCTCGCCTGGGAGGCCGACGAACAGCGCTCCGGGCCCGGCCTGGCGCGAGTCGATGACCGCGCTCTCAGGACCCGTCGCGCTCGGAGGCGGGGCGACGAGCCGGGCCCCTGCTGCCCGTGCGACTCGCTCGGGTGTCCAGGTCCTCATGCTCTGATTCGGGAGGGTACTGGCCGGATCGGGCGTCTACGACGCGATCCGCACGGCTTCGAGGGTCTCGCGGGCGACGGTGATGTCGTCGAACGGGATCTTGCGCCCGCCTTCGAACTCCTGGCCCTGCTCGTGGCCTTTGCCCGCGATGACCACCACATCGCCCGGCCGCGCGCCGGCGAGCGCCGCCTGGATAGCCGCGCGGCGATCGGCGTCGTGCTCGATCTGCGGTCCGGTGCCGGCGAGGATCTCTTCGATGATCGCCTCGGGGTCCTCCGAGCGCGGGTTGTCCGAAGTGACGATCACCCGGTCGGCCAGGCGGACCGCGATTTCGCCCATCAGCGGGCGCTTGCCTCGATCGCGGTCCCCACCACATCCGAACACGACGTGGACCCGGGCCCCCTCGCTCTCGGTCACCAACCCTCGAGCGGCGCGCAATACATTTTCGAGCGAGTCCGGGGTGTGTGCGTAATCGACCAGCACGGCGAACCCCTGCCCGACGTCGACGGGCTGAAACCGCCCGGGGACGTGGCCGGCGGTCTCGATCGCGGCGGCCGCGACCTCGATCGGCACGCCGACGGCGCGGACGGCGGCGAGAGCCGCGAGTACGTTGTAGACGTTGAAGCGCCCGGGCAGCGGCGAGCGCAGGTCGGTGGCGCCGTCGGGGCCGTGCACGGTGAAGCGCGAGCCGGCGAGGTTGGTCTCGAGGATCTCGGCACGGTAGATAGCCTCGCAGTCGACCGCGAACGTCACCGCCCCGGGGATCTCGCCAGCCAGGCGGGCGCCGTAGGGGTCGTCGATGTTGATCACGGCGATCTGCGGCCCCCGTTCGGTGAACAGCAGACGTTTCGCCTGGAAGTACTCCTCCATCGTGCCGTGGAAGTCGAGATGGTCCTGGGTGAGGTTGGTGAAGATCGCCACCGCGAAGTGGATCGCATCGGCCCGGTGGAGCTCGAGCGCGTGGGAGGACACCTCGATCGCGCACGCGACGTCGCCTCCGTCGAGCATCTCCCGGAACGTTCGCTGGAGGTCGATCGCCTCGGGTGTGGTGCGCTCAACCGGGCGCTCCGCGCCACCGACCACGCTCGTTGACTGTCCCCAGCAGCCCGGTCTGGCGCTTGTCCGCCTCCAGCAGCGCGTGGACCAGGAACGCCGTGGTGGTCTTGCCGTTGGTGCCGGTCACGCCGATCGTCGGTCAGGCTGCGCGGTCGGGTCGCCGTAAAAGGCCGCCGCGGCCGGCGCCATCGCCGCCCGGACGCTCGGCACGATCACCTCTGGCACGTCCGAGATCCGAGGCGGCCGCTCGACGACCAGCGCCGACGGCGCCCCGGGCGATCGCGTCGGAGGCGAACTCATGACCGTCGCGCGTGAACCCGGGCACGCAGAAGAACAGCGTTCCCGCGTTCACGCTGCGGTTGTCGTAGGCAAGACCGGTGATCTCGACGTCGCCCGCGGCCGGCGGGACCTCGGGGATCAGCTGGTTAAGTCGCATCTGGGTTCAAGGGTCGCATTCGGAGCCCGAGAGTACTTGGCGGCGAGGTCAGCGGTATGCCTTCGCCTGAAGCTCGAACAGCTCCGCATAGCGCCCCCCGACCCCCATGAGTTCGTCGTGGTTCCCCGTCTCGACGACGTTCCCCTGGTCCATCACATAGATCCGGTCCACATCCCGCACCGTTGAGAACCGGTGCGAGATCAACACCAGCGTGCGACCCGCCTCGAGACGGCGAACCTGCTCGAACAGCTGGTGCTCGGAGCGCGCATCCATGGATGCGGTTGGCTCGTCGAGGATCAGGAGACTGGCGTCGCGGAAGAACGCGCGAGCGAGGGCGACGCGCTGCCATTGTCCACCGGAGAGGTCGAGTCCTCCCTGATATTGCTTTCCCAGGCTGGTCTCGTATCCGGCCGGGAGCGCCTGCAGGAATCGGTCCGCGCCGGCCTGCTCCGCGGCAAACCGGACCGCCGCCAGATCGTCGATCTTCTCGGGCCGGCCGAACGCGATGTTCTCGCGAGCCGATAGCTGGTAGTGCACGAAGTCCTGGAAGATCACGCCGATGTGGGCTCGCAGGGCTGCGACGTCCAACGTCGCCGTGTCCACCCCATCCCAGCGGACCTCTCCGGCTGTGGCGGCGTACAGCTGACCCAGGAGCTTCGCCAGCGTCGTCTTCCCCGAACCGTTCTCACCAACGAGTGCGACGGTCTCGCCCGCGCGTATTGTCAGTGACACGTCCCGGACGGCCCATGCTGCTGCGCCTGGATACCTGAACCCCACCTTGTGTAGTGACAGTTCGGCGAAACCAGGAACAGACGTACGCCGATGGCTGGCAGAACCTGCCGACCTCGGGCGACGAGCGAGGAACTCGTCGTAGTCCTTCAGGAATAGCGCCGATTCGAACAGCTCGCCGATTCCGAAGAAGGTTTGCTGTAGGTTGCCCCCCAATAGCCTGATGGCGAGCAGCGCCGCACCGCCCGAGGCGACGCCGATTCGCCCGCTGACGATGAGCCACACCAGGACGCCGAGCGCAGCGCTCGTGGCCACGGTTGTCACCAGCGCATTAAGTCCGCCAAGCGCCAAGCGCCGGCCGATATGACGACGGTAGTCCGAAAGATAGTCGGTATAATTCTCAAGCCACCGGCGCTTCAGGACCGGGCCGAGATCGAAGGCTCGGATCTCCTTTGACTCACCTCGCCCGGAGAGAGTGTTGATCAAATACTCGTTGCGCCTCAGCTGTGTTGTCTGTCCTGCGCGAAAGTGAAACTCGACGTGTCCAGTCCTCCGTGAGATCAGCCACAGAGGGAGGCTTCCGGCAAGAAGGACCGCGACCAGGATCGGTTGAATGACCACCAGAGCCACGGTCAACCCCGCGACACCGAACAAGCCGCTGACGACTTGTACGAGCCCTTGGCTGAGGGTCAGCGGGCGGAGCACGGCGTTTGTCTTGACTCGCTGCAGTGCGTCGAAGAACTCCGGATGTTCGAACGCCTCCAGCGGCACGTGCGTCGTGACCCGGATAATGCCATCCCAGGTGAGACGCTGGACTTCCTCACCGAGTAAGCGTTGCAACTGCTGCTGGGAGCTCGTCGCGAGTCCGCTGAGCGCGGTCGTGGCGGCCAGGGCTATGACGAGAGGCAGGATCGCCGCCAGGCTCGGGCTGTGGTGGTTGGCCAGAAGCTCGTCGAGTATGAGTTTCCCGAGCACCACCTGCACTAGGAGCAGCCCTGCCGAGAAGAACGAGAGCGACAGGTTGATCCAGAAGACACGCGGGCTCGCCTGTCGCGCCAACCGGAGCGAACGCCGCGTCAGTCCGAAGAACCCCCGGACCGATTTTCGCTCCTCGGCGCTCGACTGAAGGTACGCGAGCGGATCGAACGGCGATGCCGGCCCGCCATCGCCGGTGACCTGATCGGCAACTCGCTCGTCAGCTCCGACGTCAGGTGTCGCCACCGGAGCCGTCACACGAGAGCTTCTGACGAGACTCGGTCGAGTTCGTCGACGAGTCGGGCACCGACGTTAGTCGCGAACGGCGGACCCCACGGGATCTTCACCTCGAGAACCGGGACCGCCTGAGCCAGAGCGGTGACCTGCTCGAACTGCAGGGTGACCCGGGCCGGTGAACGCCAGCCCTCGATCCTGGACATCGCCATGAGCACGGCAACCGCATCTGCGCCGGAAAGCTGCTTCGCCATCAGAGCTGACCGGTCCCTCGACGGACACGGCAAAACGATGGCCTCGAGCGCGAGGCCGTCTACAGCAAGTTGCTCAGGGCGCACAGCGAGCCGGCCGTCGGGGGTAGTTGACACGGTCGGCGCGGTCGCGAACCGAGACACGAGCTCGGCCTGCTGAGTGCGCAGGCGCAGCTCTGACGCCCCGCGCCGGCATCGAGGCACGTCGGCATCGAGGTCGACAACAAGGACGTCATCGGTGACGAGCCCGCATCCCTCGGCGCACAGCAACGCCGCGCACGTGGTCTTCCCCCTGCCGGTCGGACCGACGAAGCCGACGGCCTTGCCATTCGGGAGCTCTACCGCACTTGCATGAAGAACGCAGTGCCCGGCCACCGTCAACAGGTATGAGACCACGTTGCCCGGGACCAGCAGACCCGCCATCTCTTCGCTGACCTCGGGGTGCCGATGACAGGTCACGTGACGGAGGTCATGGCTGAAGGCAAAGTCGGCGAGCGCGTAGAACCGGGCGACCGTGGTCCCGTCATCCAGCTCGGAGAAGGTATAACGCGGCCACCCCGCATGATCGAACGCCTCAGCGATCACGTTCGGCGAAGGACGGCAACAGGGAATCTCGGCGCAGCGACCTACGAGCACCGTGACATCGGCGTCCCGACCAGGTTCAGCCGTCGTATCTGCGGCGAGGGGAATGTCCGACCGCAGGCGAAGGCCCGACACTTCATAATCGGTAGTCATAGCCAAGGGAGAGTCTACGGCCGGCGTAAGAATCAGATCGCACTCGTGCGGATTGACACGAGACGCTCGGTTTGGATGGAGGGCAGTAGGGACACACGCGAGGCCCGCACGACGCGGATACCTCTACGTCATGTCGCCTCAAAGCAACATGGCGACAGATCGCGAGCCCCACCGCCAGACGTCATGTCAGACGAGGCTCTCCTGTGGCCCAGGAGAGCCCTGCCCTGTCCTACTCAGGAAACAGTACCCGGCGCCCCGTTCGGCGGCGGATTCTTGTTGCCCTCAGATGAGCCCGGGAAATCGAAATAGATCCCCGGCTTGGCCTGAGTCAGATCCGAAATCGGACCCAGTATCTTCACCTTCGGTGACTCGTAATGTTGAGCCATACCTACCTCCAGCGTCGTCGATTTGCGCTAGGGCGTTCCGACGACCGCGATTCTAGCGGAACTCGCCTCAGCGTCGGGCCACACTCCGGCAAGGTCAGCCGGAGTTGACGAGCAGCCAGCTTGCCTGGAGGAGCACCGCACTGGTATTCGGTGGGAGCTCGGACAGCCACGCCCCTCGCAGTGGCTCGCGCACGACGACGTCCGGCTCAGGCACTGGACCCTGCCACACGCGGGCGAATTCCCGAGTTGGTCCATTGAAGAAAGC
Source organism: uncultured Solirubrobacterales bacterium (assembly GCA_963822855.1). Taxonomy (GTDB): domain Bacteria; phylum Actinomycetota; class Thermoleophilia; order Solirubrobacterales; family Solirubrobacteraceae; genus Palsa-465. The sequence continues at coordinate 784,653 of CAWGJE010000003.1, forward strand.
ACGCGTGAAATGAGCCTTTGTAGTGCGTCGAAGCACGTGATCGGGCAGTAGGTCAGCAAACAGCGCGCCCATGAGCGAGGTCCGTGACCCTCGGCCGAGACGACCGCCCCAGCTCCCCAGAGAACGCAGGAAGGCGGCGTCCCAGAAGGGCGTGAAAAGCTCGGCGCCCTCGTTCCGGGTCTGGCGCTCGAGAGTCTCGAGCATCAGAACCGTCGCTCGCTCTCGCCGTGTCCAGCGCAGGAACTCGGGCCATGTCCGAGGCTCCGCGGCGTGCGCCTGCCCTTGGTGGCGCGCCCAGACACGCCTGGCGGCAGGGATTAGCCACGGCGCCGGGGTCGGCGCGAGTCGCGTTTCGATCGCTTCTCTCGCGCGCGGGGGGGCGTAGGCTCGGATCAGGCTTCGCACATCGCGGAGACGTGGTCGCCGTCGTAGCGCGAGGACGTCACTGGCCGCTGCCCGACTCCAGCCGGCGAATACCTGATCGCCGCCCTCACCGTGAACGAACGCGCCGCCTCTCGCGGCGCGTTGCAGCGGCAGAGACCGTGCGCCGCCGGCGGCCACTGCAATCCGTTCGCGCGTAGCGACGAGCGCCACTCGGCACCTATCAAATCGATGTCTTCCGCCTGCTCCACGACCTTCCACTCTCTGAGTTTCAAATGCTCGACAACGTCGACCTGCCACGCCGACTCCTCGCCCTCGGGAACGTCACGGAAGCGCATCGTCAACGGGATCGGATCGTCAAGGCCCTCGCGCCTCGCGACGCGTGTCGCCAAGGCGAGCAGCACCGACGAGTCCCGCCCCCCGGAAAAGGCCACATAGCAGGGAGATCTCGCGACCGCCGGTAGCAGCGCGCGCTCGAGGGCGGGCACAGGATGGCTCCGGGGCTCGATGCTCGCGATGTCGGGCGCGCGCGTGTCGATGCCGGTGGTCCACCCAGTGATCACCTCCAACCGGGTGAGCCCGGATGCGTTAGCAGGATGGGACCAAACCTCGTGGTACCAGCTTTCGTCCATCTTGCCAGTGAGTGACTTCGAGCTTACGACTTACTCGAATCCGAGTGAATCCTGTGTATCTCTACATAACCCACACTATCCGGGTCTCCGTCGAGCCAGGCGTGCGCCTCGAACTTGTCCTCGGACCGAACGCCTATCACGACGTCGCGCATCGTTCCGCGACCTCGAAGCCAAGCCTGCCGCAGAAGCGAGCGCTCGAGACAACTCGCGCCAGTCACCCGGGCGGCCAGTACCACCACCTGCCCGGATTTTCGGGACACGCGGCGAGGCGGCTCCCTAACCGTCACCCGAACGCCATCACGCGCCAACGCCCCACGCAGCCGCCTCAGCTCGCGCGCAGCCCACACGCCGGCTCTCAGGTCATGCACGGGACCCAAGGCTCGGCGCCGGAGCGTGACCAGCCGCGATCGACGCCGCCCAACTGCCGCCGTCACGCCAGGAGCCCCTGGTCCGTCAGCATCGCCACGAACTCCTCGACGTCGGTCCGGGCGTGCTCTGCATTGACGCCGTAATCCGCCACCAGGCCAGACTCCATCGTCGCCGAAGTGCTTCCGTCGACCAGCATCTCCCACAGTGCCGTCCCAGTCGCATTGATCGAGAGGTAGGCGTTCGACCGAAGGTCGAGCACGATGATCTCGTCGCCGACCTGGCGCCAGGACAGTTCCTCGTCTCTGATTTTCAGCTCTCCGTCAGCCATCGCCGACACAACCGCCATTCTCGCACGCCGACCTGAGTCCGGCCGCAACAGCCCCCCGGCCCCCGCGTTATCTCGGCCGCGGATTCTCATCGACAGCGTGTCGTACAGATTCCCCAAGTTGCGCCGCATTGTGATACCGAATTAGACCTCAACCCGCCGGCGATGCGCACCGCCGATCGTCGATTTTCTATTCCGGCCGTGTATCCGTGAAAGCGTCGGTGGAGCGGTACTTATGTGCCTTTGAGCGGCCGACTTCAATCACTCGGCGTCGGAGGGAGGAGGCGAATTAGATCAGGTCGTAGGTTCGTGTGGGAACTGACGCGACCGAGACTCAAAGATAGACACTCGATGATGTCGCACGCGTAGTCAGGCAGCACCAGCGTTTTCGAGGCCGGCCGCCAGCTGGCGGGAGAGAGCATGCGACGAAAAGGCCCGCGCCCACGCTTCGGCGCCCTCGCGACCAAGGGTCTCGCGACGCTCGAGGCCCGAGAACCTCTCAAGCGCGGCCAGGCCGGCGTCTAGGCACTCCCACGAGGGCACGAGCGCCACGCTCGGCCCCGCGATCTCGCGGATCGCCGCAGTGTCTGTCGCCACCACCGGACGACCGAAACGAAGAGCGTCGATGAGCTTGGCCGGCAGTTGGTAGCGGGCCGCTGATGCGCTCGCGTCTTGAGGCAAGATGACCACGTCCACGTGGCGAAAGGCGAGTGCAAGAGTGTCGCTGCCGCGATGAGGATGCACCACCAGCCGCTCACTGCCGAGCGCTGCAAACGCGGCCTCCGTCCCGTCAAGCACGTGAAGCTCCGTGTCCCGCCGGCTTCTAACCAGTTCCGTAAGTACTCCGACCCCCTTATAGCTCACCGGGGTGCCCAGAAAGCCAACTCGGAACCGCTCGGACGGAACCGGCGGCGCATAGGCGCGCGCCGGCCGTGGGTGCGGGATTCGCAGCTCGGGACCGCGGAAGGGCGGCAGCACGCGACGCAGCGCCCAACTCGAGACGGTCAGGATGTCGGCGGCGGGTAACAGCCACCGAACGCGCGCTCGCATCCGTACCGGCGAAAGGTCTGAACGCATCAAGCTCCGAGCCCGCGCGATCGGAGGCAGCTCGCGATGCCAGGCAGCGTGGATCGCTACGTCGTAGTCGTCTAGGTCGGCGACCAGCGCCGGACGCCGAGCCGAAGGAGGTACTGCACGAACCGCCTTGACCGTCCCACGACAGCGATCGACGAAAGGGCTTTACGGCAACCACAGCGTTCGGCCGGGCAGCCGCGATCACGCCGCCGATATCGGCGGGTAACGAAAAAGACTCAATCATGAAATCCGAATCCTGAGCGCCCTGCCACAGCGGCCCATCGTTCCCCGCAAGGACCCGAACGGATCCCGCCTCGCGATACGCCTCCGCAAGGCTCAGGGCTCACCCGAGCGAGTTGTCGGATCGGGTCGGAGCGACGATCACAACGTTCACGAGAGGATCCACAGGATAGATTTCCTCGCCGCTCTCGACGTTGCAGTCCACGAGCTCGAGGCGAAGATGTCATTCGGCGAGCCGACGTCGGCACTCGCGATACGCCACCCCTTAGATCGAGTCCGGAGCAACTGACAGCGCGGGAAGCTCTTCGCGGTGCTGAACATGTCGTGGTGGCAAAGAGATATTTCGAAGCGGATGCGCATTCACCTGAGGGCTCTCGTAGGTTCAACAATTGCGGCTCGGTGTTGTGACAAGAGTCACAAAGTCGATCCACACGTTGAGCGCCACTGGCCGTCGAGCACGTCGTCGTCGATGTTAGTCATCCTCGTCATCGTCGCAGAATTAGCGTGAGGGTCGTCTCCGCTGGCCTGGCTGTCGGGGCCGCGATGGCGTGGCCGGAAGGGCCCTCTCGCCCCGCTGTAGTGTGCTTCCAGCGGAAAGAAGCAACAAATCTGGGTATAACAGCGCTGAACCGGCTGCTCGTACTTATGAAATCAGCGAACGCGCCGGAGATAGCCACTAGGGTTCTGCGAGACCCAGAATCGCTCGCAGTGGGGTCGACCTCGAACCGATCGGAGGTGGCGAGCGTTTCCCGCACAGCGCCCATGGGCCACCATCCCCGATGGTGCGGTGATGCACCGGGTTCCCGGCGGTA